>DVEG01000024.1 GCA_015295835.1 Oscillatoriaceae cyanobacterium M7585_C2015_266 | reverse complement strand
TTGCCTGTGCCGCCGGTTAAGTCGTTGCCTGTGCCGCCGGTTAAGTCGTTGCCTGTGCCGCCGGTTAAGTCGTTGCCTGTGCCGCCGATAATGTCGTTACCTGTACCGCCGCTTAGTTCGTCAGAGTCTTTGCCGATAAAGAAGCTGATGTCTACGAGGGGAGATGGGCTGATTCCTTGTTGTAGCCCAGCGCTGATCATGAATTGGAAGACTAGATCGAGGCTGATTTCCCCAATGTTAATGCCGAAGAATTTGGCGATCGCGTCGCCATACATTTCTTTATAGGCTTTGAGGTTGATCAGCGGTGAGAAGCTGCGTGCTTCCTTCAACCCAAATTCTATCAAATGTTCCAACAGCTCAGCCCCTTCCATTCCAGCCAAGTCAGGGTTGGATTGTTTATAGAATTTCAAGTCGATAAACGCAGAAAACTGCCGCTGCTCTTTCAGCCCAAAAGTAATTAGGTGTTTGAACAACTCCTCGCCATTCATACCAGCGAGGTCAGCATTAGCTCGTTGATAGAATTTCAGATCGCAGAAGGGGGAGAATTTGCGGAATTCTTTCAACCCGAAAGTGACTAGGTGAGCCATCAACTGCTCGCCAGTCATGCCTGCGAGATCTGGGTTTTGCGCTTGATAGTATCTGAGATCGATCAGCGGGGAGAATTTGCGTAATTCTTTTAGCCCGAAGGTGGTTAGGTGTATGTAGAGTGCCTTTCCATCCATTTCAGCGAGATCTGGGTTAACGCGCTGATAATAGGAAAGGTCTAGTGATAGGGAGATTTTACGGCGTTCTTTAAATCCAAAGGTGATTAGGTGGTTAAATAGTTCCTCAGAACTAAAATTAGCTAAGTCGGCGTTGAGTTCTTTATATTGTTTCAGGTTGATGGTGGGGTTGAAGTTTCTTTCTTCGCGAATGCCGTATTTCTCAAAGTGGGCAATCAGTTCTTCGTCGCTTAAACCCGCTGCTTCTAAGTCGGGGTTGAGAACGCGATAGTAATTGATATCGAGTAACCCAACAGCGGTAAACTTTCCTTCAAATTTGATGTACTGGATTATCTGGGTGTCGCTGAGTGCGTCTACCCTGTCTACGCCATAGAACTCAATTAGTTTTTTGGCGTGTTTCTTCCGACAGTATTTGACTTTTGCTAAATCCGAGGGATTCAGAACTTCACTGGTGATTTTTATTTGCTCGGAAGCTTTTTTGATTCCACCGCTTGAGGATTTTATGTTGGCGTCTAGAAGTAGTGCCATAGGAATAGATATCCTTTGCTTAAACTACACAAAAATGAATGAAACGTTAAATTTCGAGGAAATCGCTAACTGAACTCTAGAGATTCCTCGACTTTAAATGCGCCCTGATATTACCCTTATAATGGGTTATAATGCAATTTTTGGCAGACTCTTTTTTAATTTTCTCTTCTGGACGACAATCTCTGAATTTGATGTTGGACATTTCCACAGCTAGAAGCCAGATTTTGTCGTCCCCCCTGACATGACTCTTGTTTTATTTCTTAGGTTCCCTGTTCGCTCTATTTTTTTTATCCTTACATCTCCCTTTTTGAAGAGCTCGTTACCTGGGGAGCTTTGCCTGTTTTTAAGTCAATTCTTTTGGCGGGCTATAGAAAGCACCTATATCCCTATGTTAATATTTACCATCTTATCTCAACTAATTTTATCTGTAAAGCATATTTCAAAATTTTTTATATATATTGCCTGTTTTTCAGTAATTTTAATGATTTTCTGCTAGACTGTTATTTCTTTCTTTAAATAACTACGTATATTCCCGTAGATTCGAGCCATAAAACTTTTTAATGTAAACTTTTCGTTAGAAGATTTTAATAAGGGAAACTTATAATTCATATAATAAAATACTTAAGGTCTATTTAAACCATAGACCTGGAATTTAGGATATAACATATTTAAGAATGCGTCTAGTAAAAAGGAACTGTAATTTGCTATTAACTGTATTACTAAGTTTAGATAAATTCAGACGCCCTCGACACAAGCTTTCTATTTGTTAGACATAATACAGAGTAGCTTCTACTATTTGTAGATTATAGATTTTTAGTGACTCTGCTAGTCAGAAACAATGGGGAGAGCACAAGTACGAGTTATGGTATGATAATGGAGGCGCAGCTTGCTGTGAGCGATCGCTCTAAATCAAATATTCCGCAAAAAAACTTGAGGATATGTTTGCCTTCTGTATCAAGAATATAGTAAATGCTGTTGCCTGTAATCGTGCGCTCCCAAGCCCGGAGCTGAAATCGACTGTCAACTAGGGGGCAGAAATGCTTAGCCCTTTGGCCCGCCATTGAGCGAGCGCTTGAGTTTTCGGCATATACTAGCTTTGAATAGGCGATACCAGCAGCCCCGACGAGGAGGGCAGCCAAAACAACTACTAACACAAATTTTCTCCTATTTTTCTAGTAGCTCCTTAATTGTAGCGAAGTAGAAGCACCGAGAAAGACTTTTTATACCTCCTAGATACTAGCAAACATTAAAGGCAAACGTCAACAATCCAGTTTGTAAGAGAGTTTCTCAATCGATAAGAGAGTTACCTCGAAAGGACATAAATAAAAAATACCGCCCGACCGCTAGAATAAGCTTAATAAGACAAATCGGCAGTTTGTCTGATTGTGTTACAGCGGGAGTTCCGGCACCATGCTAGCGTACATTTTGGCCATAACAGTCTTGGTGGGCAGCTTTATATATTATATGTCTGCATTCTTTTTTCCAGAAGTCCACCGGAAAGGGGACTTTATATGGAGTGGAGTAGGATTGTTTTACGCCTTGGTATTATGGTTTTGTGCAGGGCGGATAACCGGTGCCGTTTTATTAGGACAAATTGCAAGTGTAGCGCTGATAGTATGGTTTGGTTGGCAAACGCTGCAACTACGGCGGCAAGTCACACCTAGTGAATTGCAAACCCCTGTATCACAGGAAACTTTGCAAGCAGCAGTCTCGCCGCTACGCGCTAGCTGGCTAAAATTCTTTCAGCGCCCTGCAGTAGTTGCGACAACGCCGGAAAAGCAAGAAATCACGGAGTCTGTAGAAGAGCGAGGGCTTGAAGAAATAACGTCTGAAATAGCGACTGGGGAAAATGCGCGTAATGCCCCAGAAATCATCTCCTCAACAGTAGAATCCCCAGAAGTCACGCTGCCAACAACAGAAGACTTACCGGCTGCAGCCGCACTCTCAGGAAGCACTACCACCGATGCCCCAGAAGTTCCCATTTCGGCAATAGAATCACCAGAAGTCACCCCGCCAACAACAGAAGACTTGCCGGCTACAGAGCAATTACCTAGTGCTGCAGCACTCTCAGGAGCAACTGCCGAAGATGATAATTTTGATATAGAGGAAGGATTTGAACCAGAACCTCAAGAGCTAAAAATAGAAGAAAAAGCTGTCGCGACAAAAGCAGAATCGAAAGACAACATTGTCGTCAAATCGACAATAGCTAAAAAAGGTAGTAGCAATCTTCTAGCACCCGTCACAGGTTTAGTGACTGCCCTCTCTAGAGGGATAGGAGAGCTTTTCGGTAAGGTTAAAAAAGCAAAACCTGAAGCCCCTGTTAAGAAATCCGAGTCACAGATAATAGACAAAAGCAAGATTGTAGAAGAGGAAGAATTGCCCCTAGAAGTTGAGGCAACGCTGGAAATCGACACTACTCTTTCTGAGCCTGCACAGGCAAGCGAGTCAGGGCAGGAAGAAAAGGCAACCGCTGTTGAAACAACTGAAATCTCTGTCGAAACTGCCGAAGTCGAAACACTTGCCGAAACTAGCGATACTATAGAAAAAGCTCCGGAATTAATGCACTCAAATCTGCCGGCATCGGAAATGGTAGCAGAAATAGTAGAAGCTGCCGGAGAAGCAGCTGTTGAAATAAAAGAAACTACAGAAATACCTGTGGAAGAAGTTGCTGCCGAAGTTAAAATTGTGCCGCCTGCGGAAGTTTCGCCAGAAGCTATTGAAACTGCTACAGCCAAGGAGGAGTCACAAACGTCGTCGGAGAAACAGGGTTTTGCTGAATTAATTACTTGCCAACGCGTCGATGCTCCGGCACTGGTAGAAACTGCTAAAAAATCTGCCGAAGCGCCTATACAAATGCCGTCATTTTCTGAGGGTGAAGATTCTTTGCAACCGGGTTAGTAATAAAATTAAGGGGTAAGGTTTGATGGTTAGTACGAGTACTAATATTTCAATAGCGAGCGCTTGCCCAATTTCAAGTAAGCGCACTATCCGCTACAGTAATAAACTGCAAATCCTCAGGAGAAACCTCTTTAACCAAACCGAGAATTTTTCCAGTACTAGCCTCAGAGATTATTGTCGCCGTTATATTTTCAATTCTAAATTCTAACGTTCTTATCATCCAAGGCAGAAAAGGTCCACTACTATCATAATCTCTGGCGTCACCGATTGTCAAAAATCTCTCAGTTAAAATAATATCATTAACCGTTAATCCGCCAGTAAGAGCGAGGGCATCTCCTTGGGCAGCATTGTAATCAAGAATAAAATCAGCTGGGATCTCATCTACAACTCCGTCAAATATATTCCCAGAAGGCGGCTGAGCCGAACCAATTTCCTGCGCAGGTGCTGCCGTTTTTCGTCTGAGTACAAACAAATCAGCCCCTTCACTTCCCCAAAGTTTATCAATGCCAAAATCGCCGATAAGCGTATCATTACCCGCCCCACCGACGAGATTGTCATTCCCTTGCCCCCCGCGAACAAAATCATTTCCTTCCTCTCCATAAGCGTAATCATTATCCTTATTGCCGTTGAGGGTATCGTTGCCTGCCCCACCAAATAAGATGTCCATATCTCGGCCACCCAGCAGGACATCGTTTCCCCCGCTGCCAAAAATAGAGTCAGTGCCGGCATTACCATTGATAAGTTCAGAATCTACCGAACCCTTCACCACATCGTTGCCAGCCAAGGCGCGCAAACCCCCTACAAAACCCGTCAATAGTCTGGGAGTCAGCTCAACAGCGTCAGGGATGACAGGATCGAAATTTAGATCGAAAAAGTTAGGATTATAGAAAGGGTTGTTAGCCGGGTTCAACGGAGGCGAGCTGATGGGAGTAAGTGCAGATAGCTCAGCAAGCAACAAATCGCTGCTAATAGAATCGTTCATATACAACCTTCAGGTTCTGTATTAAAATATGAGAACCTAACGAACAACTAGAAATTGCAGTATAGCCCTACTTGTCTCTGACAGATCTTATAATAGAAATCCAACAACTCTCTCTTATCCGCATCCAACCGTGACAGAAGCAAAGAGTTATAAAGATACAGTAAACCTGCCCCAAACTCAATTTGACATGCGTGCCAACGCCGTCAAGCGCGAACCCGAACTACAGAAATTTTGGGCAGAACAAAAAATTTACGAGCGCCTGTCACGAGAAAACCCCGGCGAGCTGTTTATCCTGCACGATGGCCCACCTTACGCCAATGGCACACTACACATGGGCCACGCTTTAAATAAAATTCTCAAAGATATTATTAACAAATACCACCTGATGAAAGGGCGCCAAGTCCGCTTTGTTCCTGGATGGGATTGTCACGGCTTGCCCATTGAGCTGAAAGTCTTGCAAGAGATGAAGCCAGAAGAACGCCAGCAGCTCACGCCGATAAAACTGCGCCAGAAAGCTCGCGACTTTGCCCTCAAAACAGTTGAACAACAGAAAAAAGACTTCCAGCGCTACGGCGTATGGGGCGACTGGGATAACCCATATTTAACTCTCACTCCCGATTACGAAGCAGCACAGATTGGCGTCTTCGGCAAAATGTTTCTCAAAGGCTATATATATCGAGGACGTAAGCCAGTACATTGGAGCCCCAGTTCTAAAACCGCCCTCGCGGAAGCCGAATTAGAATATCCCGAAGATTTAGAAGGAAAACCACTTCACGTTTCCCGCAGCCTCTACGCCGCCTTTCCAATGGTTGAACTGTCGTCAACCGTACCCAGTGAATGGCAGCAATATTTACCTAATCTCGGCGTTGCTATCTGGACGACGACGCCCTGGACAATTCCGGCAAACTTGGCGGTGAGCGTTAACCCAGAACTAACTTATGCTGTGGTGGAAGTAGGGGCGGAACTTGGTAATCAAAAATATCTGATTGTGGCTGCCGATTTGGCAGATAAGCTGGCGGCGACTTTTAACACCAGTATGACAATCAAAGCCACGGCGAAAGGCGCGGCACTGGAAAATTCTATTTATAAACACCCACTATATGAGCGCTGCGGTAAAATTGTCATCGGCGGTGATTACGTCACAACCGAGTCGGGTACGGGTTTGGTTCATACCGCCCCTGGACATGGTCAAGAAGACTATGAAGTAGGTTTGCGCTACGGTTTGCCTATCTTTGCACCTGTAGACGAAGATGGCAAATTTACTGAAGAAGCGGGGCAGTTTGCCGGGTTGAATGTACTTGATGAAGGTAACAAGGCAGTAGTAGAAGCCCTCGCTAAGGCGGGTTGTTTACTTAAGGAAGAACCATATAGGCATAAGTATCCTTATGACTGGCGTACGAAGAAACCTACTATCTTTCGAGCAACTGAGCAGTGGTTTGCGTCGGTAGAAGGTTTCCGTAAACAAGCTTTAGAAGCGATCGCCTCCGTAGAGTGGATTCCCCCTCAAGGCGAAAACCGTATCACCGCAATGGTTTCCGAACGCTCTGACTGGTGTATTTCCCGTCAGCGGAGTTGGGGCGTACCTATCCCAGTTTTCTATGAAGAATCAACTGGAGAACCTCTAATCAACGAAGAAACTATTGCTTACGTTCAAAAAATTATCGCCGAAAAAGGCTCCGACGCTTGGTGGGAACTTCCGGTAGAAGAATTATTGCCGCCCTCCTACCGCAATAACGGCAAAACCTACCGCAAAGGCACCGATACTATGGATGTTTGGTTTGACTCCGGCTCCTCTTGGGCGGCAGTAGTAGCGCGGCGCCCGGAATTGCGCTATCCCGCCGATATGTATCTGGAAGGATCGGATCAGCATCGCGGTTGGTTTCAATCCAGTTTATTAACCAGTGTTGCTAATAATGGAATTGCTCCCTATAAAAAAGTTCTGACTCACGGCTTTACATTAGATGAGCAAGGGCGGAAGATGAGCAAATCTTTGGGAAATGTGGTGGATCCCAAAATTGTTATCGAGGGGGGCAAAAATCAAAAAGAAGAACCACCCTACGGAGCAGATGTGCTGCGCTTGTGGGTGTCGTCGGTGGATTATTCTTCAGATGTTTCCATCGGCAAAAATATTCTCAAGCAGTTGAGCGATGTGCGTGGGAAAATTCGTAATACGGCTCGCTTTTTGTTGGGAAATTTGTATGATTTCGAGCCGGCAAAAAAGGCGGTGCCTTATGAAAAAATGCCACAACTAGATCGCTACCTGCTGCACAGGATGACGGAAGTTTTTGGGGAAGTAACTGCTGCGTTTGAAAGTTATCAATTTTTCCGGTTTTTCCAAACGGTACAGAATTTTTGCGTGGTAGATTTGTCGAATTTCTATCTAGATATAGCAAAAGATAGGCTTTATATTAGCTCTCCAAATTCCAGGCGGCGACGCAGTGTGCAAACAGTAATGGCGATCGCTCTGGAAAATTTGGCGCGAGGAATTGCTCCAGTACTCTGCCATTTAGCAGAAGATATATGGCAATTTCTCCCCTACCCCACACCCTACAAATCTGTGTTTGAATCAGGCTGGGTGAAAATAGAAGAAAACTGGAAAAATCCAGAACTAGCTAAATTCTGGGAACAACTGCGCAATATCCGAGGAGAAGTTAACAAAGTTCTCGAACGTGCCCGTGCAGAAAAAACTATCGGCTCTTCTTTAGAAGCTAAAGTAATGTTGTATGTTGCTGATTTAGAACTCCGAGAAAAACTGCAAGCACTCAATCCCCAATCCGATTCTAACCTTTCCCCGGCATCGAATAACGTAGACGAATTGCGTTACCTATTCATTACTTCTCAGGTGGAATTGCTAGAATCGCCGCAAGCCTTGGAAGGATTGCAATATAGTTCGCAATCGGAAACTCTGGGAATCGGAGTGGTAAGGGCTGAAGGAGAAAAATGCGAGCGCTGTTGGAATTACTCTCCTTATGTAGGGAAATCAGCAGAATATCCACTCCTGTGCGAGCGTTGCATTTCCGCCTTAACTGGCGAATTCTAAACCCTGTCAGGGTGGGAAACTTGCTCCCTACTCTGCAAATGAGTAGGGAGAAAATATAGATAGAAATTTCTGATTAGAATTGTAAAACTTTCCCCCGCTTACTATGACTATTACAGCGCTTGCTTCTTGTTAACCTCACGAGAGAGATTTCCTGCTTCTTTTGGCTAGGCAAATCCTATCGTCTCCATAGACAGACACCCTATGCCCCAAGGTTAACTATTCAGCTACTGCGTATAACGCCATCGTTGCTGAAGTAGTTGTACAAATTCTATCAGAATAATACTCAAGTTTCAATTTCTGAAGGCTTGGCACCCTGTAAATATCCAGCCAATTATATATTTCTGTGCTTCTCTAAATAAAATTAATCTTCACGCGGCAGTTCGCTAGTCATTCCACTATTGAGCTGTCGGTTACGGCGTAATTCTCTTGACTGCTGCTTTATGCGCCCAGACATTACTGCATGTTGCAGGAGCATAAATGCATTCAAATCATCCAAATCGTACTGTTCAGCTAATAGTTGCCGCAATTGTTCCTCAGTCTCTAAAGTTAGATAACCAGTTTTCAAAACTTCTTCAACAACCTGGCGAATCAGTACCATCATAACGCCTCACAAATCTTTGGAATAGAGAGGGTGTCTGTGTTCGATACCTGTAGTATCTGGGTTTTCCCAAGATTAGTGAGTGACGCTGGAATGTAGATTCGGTGATGTTTTGAGCGATTTCGGGTGATGTTTCTAGTGTTTTCGGGTGATGAAATTTCAAGCTGGCGCGTGACGTTTGCTAAAGACAAGAGGTGATGGAAATCACTCGTCTCGGCGGGGCAAAAGCCGAAAAATGCCTAGCTAGAATATAGATGTAAAATCTACTGCGCCGGGAGCCTGGAGCGAGCGTAACTAACTAGACAACTAACTAGGGAATAGAAATATTCCTCGCCAATAGAGATTGCAACCGCTGCAATTGCGAACCGACTTGGAATAATAAATCGCCTTTCCCGAGCAAGTAAGCTGCTGAAGATTGATCGTTTCCTAGGATAATTTTCGAGTCTGCTTCACTGGCGGTACGCAGGGCGATGCGCCCTGGTAAATTGGAGCGGATGAGGGGAGTGACGATTTTAGCTTCTGGGCGTTGAGTGGCGATAATTAAGTGAATGCCGGCAGCGCGAGATTTGGCGCCGAGTTGCTTGATGCTCTGTTCGAGTGCTTCGCGGCTTTTTTTTTCAGCCATGAAATCAGCATATTCGTCAAATATGCAAACGATTCGGGGAAGGGGATGGGTAGCTTTGCTATTGTATTGGGTGATATCAAAGCAGCGGAGGGATTCAAATTTTTGGTAGCGAGATTTCATTTCTTCGCACAATTCAGACATTAATTCAATAGCGCGCTCGCTTTCTTTAACAATAGGCGAGTAGAGCCAGCCCATTTTTTCAAATTCAGGGAAAGTTATGCGCTTGGGATCGACGAGGGCTATTTGAAGGTGCTGAGGAGAATAGCGGTATATAAGGCTGAGGAGGAGACTGCGTAGAAATTCACTTTTCCCGCTGCCGGTGGTGCCGCCTACCAAAAAGTGACAGGTATTAGGATCGGATAAATTTGCCTCAATCAAGCAATTATTTAAGTCAACGCCGAGGGCAATTTTTACCGGAGCGTCTAAAGGCAATTCCTGCTGCTGGATATAATCTGTAAAAACAGGAATTTGGCGAGCGCTTCTTGGCAAATCTATGCTAACATAACCTGCTTGGGGAGCAATCAAAGGCGGAGATGATATTCCCATTTGCACTTGCAAATCATTTGATAATTTCAGTAGAGAAGCTATTTTTACGCCTAGGTGAGGTTTAAGTTTTATCCGAATAAAAGCCGGGGCTACAGCTGCGCCTACATAATCTACACCTATCTTAAAAGATTGCAATATTTCCACCAACTGCTTGCCAAGGGCATCTGTATCTACAATCTGCTGGTTATCAGGCTTATCCTGCCTGCTACTTGTCGGATTAGACGGTTTGTCAGCTTCCTGAAAAAAAGTCTGACATTTTTCCCGCTGCGGGCAAATTTCGCACAAGTGAGGCTGAGGTGTAGGCGGCGGCGGGTTGGGTTGGGATTTTTCCCATGCCAGCCATTCTTGCATCTGTTGCAATTTGTAGGGAATCAGCTCGTGTACGGTATTTTCTAATTCTTCCCAGCTATAGCGATATTCTTGAAATTCAGGAAAAATACAGTAGACTGCTGAATCAACCGGAACATTTTCTTTTTTTGCCAGCATGTAGCTATAGATAGCAACCTGAGCTAATTGAGCTGACAAATCGGCTGGCTTGTAAGTTTTGTATTCGACGACGCACAGGCGTTTTTGCTCGCAGTCAAAGACTAAAGTGTCAAGTTTGCCGGTTATTTTTGACTGACTGCCATTTGGTAATTTGAAATTGTGAGTGATGGTAATTTCTTCTGCCTGCAAGGTTTTAGTGATGACTGACTCTGCAGTGCAAAAACGGCGATTTTTGACTAGCAATTCTGCCCAGTGTTGGATGAGATGTTTTAAACCTTGCCAGATTTGGTAAAGAGCAAATGCTTGGCTGGCATTTTTTTCCAGGTAGGGGAAAAATTCTAATTCGTAAAAAAAACTTTGTATTTGATTTGCGATCGCTGCTGTATCTAGCTGCTTTGCTGTCGGAGCGAACAATTCGCAAAATCGTTTATCTTCTTTGAGAATTTTGTTTAATTTACTAGCCAGCTTATGAAACTTCTCGCCAATCCCAATGTTCTGAGTGTTTTCGTTTAAAAATAAGCTTTTTCCGCCAAAGCGTTTTATTAAATAAAACAGGCGCGGGCATTCAAAAGCGATTCTGACTTGGGTAGCATTGAAAGTTGGTTTCATGATAACTGTGTTTTTGAGGTTATTTTAGGATTGAGCATGATTTTGGTGAGCAACCCTCCATCCGGTTTATCCAGATCATCTATTAAATAAGCTGAATTGCTAGTTAAATCTGTCATTTCAGTCATTTTTGGGGTACGTAACATATTAAATGTTCTTTGGGCGGATCATTAGGATTGATAATTTTTATTTCACCTCTTTGAATGAGTTCCTGAATTGGCTGCTTAATTTGAGTTTTATTGATTCCAGGAAAATGTCGGAGGGCATTTTCAATCAAGGTATCTTTGCTCAAGTATTTTTGAGTTTTGATAAAGTTCAGCAAAAAGTTTTTGACATCATCGACATTATCAATAACGGGAGATGCTTTCGTGCTGGGTTTGGTAACAATACTCAACTCTTGCAAAAGCGGAAACTTGCTAAAAATATCAGTCTGGCGTACTATTTTTTCCAGTTGCTCACGTGCGATCGCTTTTCCTGAAATAACCAATTCATTAGCCAGAGCTGAATTTACCAGACTGTGATAAGCTGCCAAGTAATAAACCGATGTCAAAGTAGGTTTAACGTGACGGTTTTGGTTATTATTGAAAATTTTTTGGTATATTTTATAGCCTTTGAGCTTAGGATTTCCAACTTCTTCTGCCCGAATCAAAATCATAGTGTGACATGCTTCTTTATTAATAGCATTTTCACACGCTTCCATCGCTGAGCAAAAGCTCTTCATGTTCGCGTCTTCTGTCCAAATTACCCCTATTTTTTCCTGTTCACCGGGCTTTTGGTAACTGAAAGAATAAATACTAAACTTTCCGTCGAGCAGTTTAGGTTTAATTTCCTTAACTTCTAAGGCGATGAGAGCATCTTGTAACATTTTTATCAATTCCGGCGCAGATAACTGCGTCAGTGTTTTATATTTTTCCTGAGCTTTTTTCAATTCATTATCCCAGACTAATTTAAATGCAGCGTCTTGCGGTGGTTGCTCTGGCTGTAGTATTTTTTTTGCAACAGACGGCGTTGCTACTGGTGTAGGTGTGGGTTGTGGCAGTTGAATTGGTTTTGATTCAGTTGAAATCAAATTGTCTTTATACTTTTGATATTCTATCCGCCCAAGTTCTAGTGTATTTCTCGGATAGGTTTTACCGCCAGGAAATTTTATTTCTAAAGCTATTCGATTCAATGGGAAAATAGGAGAATCAGGCGGAGAATCTGCTTGCTGGTGAAGTGGTTGCAGCCGCAATGCCCACAATGCCTCGGCTTGTTCTAAATTGATGGGCTTAAGACTAATTACTTGCTCAATTCTTGCCTTGTCAGACATCTGAATGCGATTGATAACTTGTTTGTAAATATCTGTTGTCAGACTGATAATGACTAAAAAATTTTTCAGGTGTTGATTGTGAATCGCCGTGTTGATGTTAAAAATGGATTGCGGCTCGTTTTTCATGGGGGCTTCGAGCTGATCGAAGCATAAAACAATCGGCTGAGTTTCCGTAGAAATCCGCCCTAAGTTTGAAAAAGTTTCCCAGGCGGCTTCTTCGCTTTCAATTGAGTGCTTGAGTTTTAATTTTTTCAGGGATTCTTCGCTCAAGTCGTCGCCACGCAACCATTCGTTGGCTAAAATAGATAATTCCGGATTGGTGAGAGCGTGCAGCACTCCAAAAAAATTGTCGGCATTGTAGATGCCTGTTTTTTGGTAGGTTTTTTTGAGGTGGTTGATAAATTTTTGGCGCTCGCTAGACAAGAGTTCCCAAAAATTCTGTACAGAACTTTTGGTGAAAGCCGACAAGCTTTTCAGCCAAAGTATAAGCTGAGATTCTTGTTGGTTTTCCGGGGTTTGTGTGAGACTGTCTACGGTATAGCGGAGGATGTGACGCCTGATGTAGCTGTTATCTGGCCAAGGGCCAATATAGGCAAAAAAGGCTTTACTATTGAGAGTGCGTTTGAGCCGCCCTAATAAATGACTTTTGCCGGAGCCGGAATCGCCAATCAGCAGTATTGTTCTACTTATGTGATCTTGGGCTACTTGAGTAAGCAGTTTTTCGATATTAGCGAGCTCTTCTTGGTGAATGGAATCTACTGTGAGTGCTGCGTCTTGTTTTTCATGCCAAAAATTCCCAGGTTTAAACGTTGTCGGAGCGAAGGGGTTTACTTCGCGTTTAATAATTTCGTCTATAGAAGGCATTTTTTTAAAGTTTAGTTTAAAATAATAAAAAATAGCGGTCCCCCTATATTTTGGGGAATTCCTGCTTCAATTTGTTCTTGACTGTATGGAGTTGAGTCGACTAGGGAACTCAGCTCAATTTTATTTTCCCGTTGCAAGCGATACAGGGCATTATCTAATTCTTCTCGCGACAAGGGCGGCTGTAACTTCTGCCGTAGGTAAAAAATGGGCAAGAAATTTTCTTTTCCCATTTCGTAATCTAAATCCCGAATTATCTGCAAAATCTCTTCGTCAGTTGGTTTATTTGTTGTTGCTGGGGCGTGTTCGTTTAATGCTTCTGTGGATTTTGTCGATTGAAATTTGCGCATGAACCGGAGATAATCCGTCAGCATTTTTAAATTGATATTTGCCGCTGTACTCTCCGACTCAAATTCGTCGCGTAAAAATTCTTTAGCGCGGTTTGTGAGGGAAACTTCTGTTATTTTTTTGTCTAGGGCTTTAATTAGCCCCCTTACTTCCAAACCTTGGATAACCGTCTGTACTTCACTGGCAGCAATTCCTGTTTTATCTGGTGTAATTGCCGACTTGGCACATGCTTTTAGTACTTTTATTTCTGCTTCCCCTGCTGGCACTTCGCCCGGAGCCAGCTTGAGTAAAGCCTTGCCGGTAGAAGTAATTTTTAGTTTAGTTACTTCTTCTGTACAATCTACTAAGTTGCGAGCGCGTAATTTTTTGCAGATACTATTGCGTTCTGGCGCTCTCATTCCCGTTGTGGGTTTTATCTTTGATAGCGGTGCCCGATAATTAGGAAAGTCTAATAATTTCAAGAGGAATTTCAGTTCTTTTGCTTCCATCTGTTCACCTTACTCTCACTCCCAATTTTAACTCATCATTTTTGTAGTATAGCACAAATCCTTCCCTAGCTCAAATCTTAACAAAATTTAACAACAGGCAACGCCCACCAATGCTTATTTATTTGCTAAACAGATTAGTTGTGCTTCTACTGCTGCATTGGGATCGAGAATGAAAATTTGCTTTTCTCGACACAGCTCGTCAATCAGGTGAGCGAGCTGAAATTGATTTACTAATGGAAACTGCGAGCGAGCATTTTGACAGAGAACTTGACGCCCAATTATTTGCTGGGTTTTTACCAAATTCAGCAAAAATTCCTTTACATCGTGGAAAGGTTGACTGAGTTCGGGGATATTATTATCAGTATCGCCGAGCTGAGTGGAACCCGTAAATACACCCAGCATTTGCAATAATCGACAATCTCGTAAAACTTTTGACTTGCGGGTGAGAGCTTCTAAATCATTCAAACTCCGTGTGCGCTCGCCTATTACCAACTCCCCTGCACAAGCTGCATTTACCAAACTATGATAAGTTGCCAAATAGTGCAGGGAACTAATATCTGGTTTCAGGTGACGGTGGCGGGTACCCACAAACACTTGATTATAGATTTTGTAACCCTGATTGCCGAAACCTCCCACACTTTCCCCTCGAATCAAATACAAATTTTGACACAAACCGCGCTTAACTGCTTTTTCACATGCCCGCATTAGGTGACAGAAACTCGTTAAATTTGGTTCTTCCATCCAGACAATACCGATGCGCCCTTTTTGAAATGGCAGTTGATAGCTGAAAGAATAACTTGCATAGGTTTTGCTTGGCAAAAGTTTTGGTTGAATGCTGTGCATTTGCAATGCTGTTAGGGCTTCTCGCAACATTTGAATTAGTTCTGGTGCGGAAAATTGCCGCACTTTATAAATTTTTTCCTGAATTTTGCTAAATTCTTTCAGCCAGAGCAATTGAAAAGCCGCTAGGGGTTCTTGCGAAAGTGCTAAACTCAGTTTGCTATCTGGAGATTCTATTTGTGTTTTAGCTTCTTGAAAAAGTTGCCGCCCCAGCATTAAAACATAACGCGGACGAGTTTTACCTCCAGGAAATTTATCTTCTAAATGTTTTCGTGTCAAAGGGAAAATGGGCGATCGCGGTTTCGGATCTGTTTTTTGGTGAATAGGATACATTCTACACTTCCACAGAGCCTCTGCTTGATCTAAATTTATTGATTGCAGGCGAATCTCTTTATCTAAACGCGCCAAATCTGCCTGGATAATTCGCCGTGAGTTTTGCTTCCATGTATTCGTTACTATACTAATTATAACTAAAAAATTTTTAAGTTTTTGGTTATGTAAAAGAGAATTAAAATTAAATAAAGCTTGCAGATTAATTAATCCATCTTCAGCCCGATCAATATTATCTAAATTGTCAAAACACAGAACTATTGGCTGAGTCGCTGACGAAATTTTACCAAAATTAGAAATAATTCTCAAAGCCATGTCTTCGCTGTTGATCGCCCGTTTTACTTTCAATAACTTCAGCGTTTCTTCATCCAGATCATCTCCCTTTAACCACTCGCAAGCCAAAGGGTATAATTCCGAATTTGTCAATGCATACAAAACTCCGAAAAATTCATTTGCATTATATATTCCATTTGGATAAGAACTTTTTAAATTCCGGATAAACAAATTTCGTTCGCTGAAAATTTGCTTCCAGATACTCTCGTCTCGCAGTGCCGACAAACTCTTCAGCCACAAAAGTAACTGAGATTCTTTTTGCCCGTCTGGAGCATACATCAAACTATCGACTGTATTACGTAAGACATGCCGCCAAATGAAATCGCTATCTGGCCAAGGCCCTATATAAGCAAAAAAAGCCTTTTGATTAAGCAAGTTTTTCAGTCTACCCAAAAGATAACTTTTACCGGAACCGGAATCACCGGCGAGTAGTAGCGTGCGGGTGCGATGATCTTGCGCCACTTTTTCCAGCAATTCCTCAACCTCAGCAATAACTTCTTGATGAATTGACTCAACCGTGAAAGCTGGATCTTGATATTCCTGCCAAAAATTACCAGGTCTAAAAGTTGTCGAGTCAAATGGGTTCATTTCTTGTCGTATAATTTCGTAAATAGAAGCCACACTTATACCTCATTTACAGCTTACTCTTAGTTTAATAGCGCAGTAGGATGCACAGTCACCCTACTGTTGATTGTGACTAACTCTGCTGAACGTAAACCAACTGATCTTCCAGCTTTCCATCGGGACAGAGAATTTTTATTTTCTCATTTTTCCGACATAAATGCTCGATTAATTGATTTACTTGTACCTCATTTACTTGAGCAAACTGGCTGAGGGTTTCTTGAATCAACCGTTGGCGGGCTAGGCACTGTTGATTAATCACCCGATTAAATAAAAAATCTTCCACTGGTTGCCATTCTGCTCTATTTTCTTCGCTAAACATGCGTTTAGTAACTATTCCCAAATCTTGCAATAGTGAACACTCGTGTAAAATCTTTGACTCGCGGATTAGCGCTTCTAGCTCCTTGATGTCGGGAGTAGCTTCTCCAACGACTAAATCTCCAGAATAGGCATCGTTAACTAAACTGTGGTATGTAGCGAGATACTGAACAGCTGTGAGACTTGGTATCAGGTGTTTATGCTGATTGTTAGAAAATAATTGAGTGTATAATTTGTAACCAAGGTTATTTTGGTTGCCGACTCTTTCAAATCGAATTAAATTAAGCCTTTGGCATAGATTTTGTTCGATCGCCTCTTGACAAGCTTTAATAAGATTGCAAAATTTTGTCAGATTTTGATCTTCGCTCCACACCACCCCTATTCTTTCAGTTTCTCCCGGCAATTGATAGCTTAGAGAATAACTCGCATAGATGCGGCTGTCGAGCAGTCGCGGCTGAATATCCTCTACAACTTGCAGGGCTGTTAGAGCTTCTGCCAGCATTTGGATAAGTTCTGGTGAGGAAAATTGCCGAATTTTTGAAATTCTCTGTTGGGTTTGATTAAATTTTCGCAGCCATACTATTTTAAAAGCGGCAATAGCATCAAAACCACTTTCCACAAGCTGGGGTGTTTTCTTTTCCTGTTGGGGTTTTTCTTGGGGTTGCTGCTCTGGAGTAGGCAAAAGCTGTGCTGGCGGCACTAGCTCTGCTCTTACTTCGATCGCTTCTGAGGCATCTGCTCGTAATAACCCAACTTTTATATCCTGAAATAACTGCCGCCCCAAAATCAGTACATTTCTAGGGCGAGTTTTGCCGCCGGGAAATTTTTCCTCCAGCATTTGCCTGGTTAAAGGATAAATAGGCGAGGGCGGTGGTGGTGTTGCTTGTCTGTGGAGAATATGTAGACGGCTCATCCACAAAGATTCTGCTTGATCGAGACTAATTTGCTTGAGTTGAATATGGTAGTCAATCCGATCTTTATCTGTTGGTTGAATGCGATTGCTATTTTTCCGCCAGGTATCGGTAATAATGCTGATTATAATTAGAAAATTCTTCAGCTTTTGGTTGTGAATTACTGAATTGACGCTGAAGAGAGTTTGCAAGTCTATAGAGCCGTCAGGCAGACGGGCGATATTATCCAACTGATCGAAACATAAGACTATTGGTTGAGTTTCGGCAGAAATTCGGCCAAAATTGGCGAGGATTTTCTGGGCTGCGTCTTCAGTTTCGATCGCGTGATTGACGCGCAGGAGTTTAAGACTTTCTTCATCTAAGTCGTCGCCGCGCAGCCACTCGCAGGCAAGGGAATGGAGTTTAGGATTAGTGAGCTCATACAAAACTCCGAAAAATTCGGCGGCGTTGTAGATGCCGAAGGGGTAGGTTTCTCGCAGGTTGCGGATAAACAACTGCCGATCGCCCCTAATCAAATCCAAAAGGCTGCGCTGTTTGAATTCCGACAGCCCTTTCAGCCAGATAAGTAACTGTGATTCTTGTTTTCCTTCTGGCACTTCCAGCAAGCTATCGACTGTATAGCGCAGGATGTGCCGCCAAATGTAATCGCTAGCGGTAAAGGGTTCTATATAGACAAAAAAAGCTTTCGAGTTGAGAATACGTTTAAGGCGGCCTAATAAATAAGTCTTTCCCGAACCGGTTTCGCCTTCAATAATTACAGTGCGGGTGCGATTATCTTTTGCCACTAAATCCAGAATTGCTTCAATTTCGGCAAGCGCTTCGGCGTGAATTGACTCTACAGTCAGGGCGGGGTCTTGCTGTTCCTGCCAGAAGTTACCTGACCAAAATGTTTCGGCGTCAAAGGGGTTAGGCTCTCGTTGAATAATTTGGTCGATGGATGCCATAGAGAGGAAGTGACAAGCGAGGGGGGTATTAGAGCGTGATAATGAAAAATAGCGGTCCACCTACATCTTGAGGTATACCCGCTTCTATTTGTTCGGGAGTGTAGGCGAGCGCTTCTTGCAGAGAACTTAATTCAATTTTGTCATGCCGTTGCAAGCGGTAGAGCGCCTTATCCAATTCCTCCCGCGTCAGAGGCGGTTGTAATTTCTGCCGCAGGTGATAAATCGGCAAATAGTTATCCGTACCCAGTTCGCGATCTAAATCCCGGATGACTTTCAAAATATCGGCGTCTGTCAGCGGCGCTGCCGTTGTTTCCTTAACTATCCTTTCTTCTTCCTGTTTTTCCTGACGATACTCTGCTGCTTCAGTTTTAACAAGCGTTGGCAGAGAGATTTCCCGGCTTGCCTCCTCCTGTTGTTTAGCACAGAGGCGCTCACGCATACTCCTGCGCATGAAACGCAGGTAATTTCTCAACATATCCAAATTCAGTATTGGTGTGCTCCCACTAGGGTTGTATTCCCACAGCAGATATTCTTGCCCCCGCTGTGTCAGCCAAACTTCTGTAATTTGCGTTTTCTCGGCTTTTATCAAACCTCGTTCTACTAGCCCTTTAATAATCTTTTGTCTTTCTTGCGCAGGCAGCTCTGTTTGGTTTGGTGTAATTGCAGAATCGCTGCATGCTTCCAGCACTGCGAGTTCTGGCTTTGAGATTGGCAGCCCAGTAGTGTCTAGCTTTAGTAGTGATTTTCCTGGTGGGGCAATAGAAAATAGTGTCACTTCAAAATTAAAGTCTACTAACTCGCGCTCGCGCAACGAGCGACACAGGTTATCTCGCTCTGCTGCATTTGTTTTAGGATTAAGCTTAATTTTGGCTATGGGTGCCCGATAATCGGGAAACCCCAATAATTCTAAGAGAAACTTCAGCTCCAGCAAGTCCATTTTAACCGCTTGACTTTCAATGACGCCCGAATCTTAATTCTATAGCGATTTTTACTTTCGGTATAAGATGGATATAAGGTGGTAAGCCGGGATTGGGGGTAATGGGGATAGGGCGGTATGTTAACTGTAAGGTATGTTGCTAGTTATCCAGCACCGCTACGGTTGGTGATTTTTTTATTTATCTTAGCAGGGCTGTGGTTACCGCTCGCTTTGCCTATTTCTTTAGTGATTAGCGATCGCAATTTAGCCACTATTTTGACAATGGGGTTGTTATTTCTCGACTTCCTACTACTATTGCAATTTTGGGGTAAAAATGTCTACCAACAGCCTCAGCTTTTAAAAACTTATGGTTTAGAAGCAACCCTTCAAAACAGTAAAGACTTACTCATAGGGCTTTTGATTGGTTGGCTGCTCGTATTCAGCTTATTCTTTCTACAACGAATACTAGGATGGATTGAGTGGCAACCCTCACCGCATTTTTTACCAAAAATTGCCCTAGAAGGGCTGTTGAGCGCTCTCGGTATTAGCTTTGCCGAAGAATTAGTATTCCGGGGCTGGTTGCTTGATGAATTACAGCGAGATTATAGCCGTCACACCTCTCTCTGGGTAAATGCAGCTATTTTTGCCATAGCGCATTTTCTCAAACCCCCTTCAGAAATACTCCGCACTTTTATTACTTTTCCGGCTTTATTCTTACTAGGTTTAACTTTAGTTTGGGCAAAGCGAGGGCGTTTAGGATTACTCGGTTTACCGATAGGATTGCACGCTGGTTTAGTTTGGGGCTATTATATTATAAATATCGGTCACCTCGTGCAGTATTCTCCAAAGGTACCGCAGTGGCTTACGGGAATTGATCGCAATCCCCTGGCGAGTTTAACAGGATTGCTATTTTTATCGGCACTGGCTTTATTTATGTACAAACTCGCCAGACAAAACCAGCCTTCTACTCTCTAGGGGATGTTTCCCTTAATTCCCTAATTCCCCATTATACCTCAAACAGCAACCAATTGCTTTTGTTTATTTTCTTTTTCCTCAATTGGAGCCGAGAGAGCCTCTTCTAACTCTGCACAGCCGAGACGTTCTTCCAAAATTCGCATCACTTCACGTCCGAAATCATTAGGATTTCGCCGCCAAGCCTCTAAGCAAACTTCTCCAAAAAATGAGCCGAGAGGTTCAGGATTCCAGAGCAATTTACGAGCCGTCCAAGGCATTAAGCTCATCGGATTGTAACCAGGCTTAATAATATTATGCTTAAAAGCATATTCTTCCAAATGGGTGTGTGGCTGTAATCCGATAAAGAAAATAGCCGGTTCGACTTTATCTTCCCCAAAAATCCGTTCTAACTCGCGGTGATAAGCAATTGTTTGCCGAATAGTATCAAAAGTTTCGTCAATAACATTAAAAGAGTAATTTACCGAAACTAAATCATTAAAACCAGCCGCCTTCAAATCGCGACAGTTTTGCAGCACCGTGCGCAGGTTGTAACCCATACGCATTTTGCGTACCAATGCTTGCGAACCGCTAGTGATACCGATTTCAAAGTAATTCATTCCGGTTTTTACCATTAAGTCGCACAGTTGGGGCGTCAGGTTATCAGCTCGGATGTAAGCTGCCCAATGGATATCTTTCATGCCGGCATCGATAATTTTCTGTAGCAACTCGATAGCATCGTTAATAAATCGGCGTGCCGGTATAAACTGGGCATCAGTAAACCAAAAGTTGCGGACGCCGCGATTATACAGTAGGCGCATTTCAGCGACTACTTCATCAGCTGGATTAATTCGCACCTGCTTACCTTCAATTACGGTGTAGATACAGTAACAGCAGTTGTGGGGGCAGCCGCGTTTGGTTTGTACTCCTATGTAAAAATCTTGGTCTTGCAGATAATATTGGAATTCTGGCCAAATAGTTTCGATGTAGTCGTAGTTACAGGCTGTTTTTTCAATGGGAGTGGGGCTTTCGTGGATCATGCGAGGGCGCGGTTTTGTTTCGCCCACTACAAAGCAGCGCTCACTGCTGATATCTTCGCCGCGCAGTAATTTTTCTAGTAGTTTTTCGCCTTCGCCGACTGACACAATCGTTCCAGAGGGCAAAGAATGCCCAAGTTGCTCGTAAAACACGCTCACGGCACCGCCTCCTACTACAGCTCGGGCGTTAGGGTTGTATTTGCGGGCACGTTTTAGTCCTCGTTTAATCAGCCCCAAATTACGCCACAATTCCGTGTAGTAGGCTGTTGCTACTCGTAGCCCTCCCAAGGCTCCTCGCAATTTTATTAGTGGATTCTTGGCGTAGTAGAACTCGAAAGCGTTTTGTAGGGGATTGCCGCCCCGCCCTCCCACTGGCGCGTAAATTTGAATATCCCGCCAGGAAAATACTAGCAGTTCTGGCTGGAATTGATCTATACAGGCATCCAGCGCTCTGGCAAAATCTAAGGGCGGCACTGTTCCCAAGTCGAAAATTCGCTGTTCTATGTTGGGAAACAGTTTGTGGACATGATCAGCTAGGTAAACTACTCCTATGGGAAAGATAGGGTTACATGGGAGGCGAACATAGAGGATGCGATTTTCCATAGCGGTAGAGGGGTTAAGGTTTTTTTTAAGAGTTCTTTATATAACTTAACAATATTACCGCTAAGGAGGGAAAAGTGCTGAGTAGGAGTTGGGAATTTTTTCTCTGCCAGCAGCTCTATGCTAGGAGGCTCATGTGCAGTTATTGAGGGAAGTGATAACAATGATAATAAAAATTTAACATTTTGTTTCCTGATTTTTGATGAAAATTTAGCAGGCGAGCGGGCAATTGGTAGCCGGGTTTACAGCATATGGGGATCGCAGGGTGTTAAGGTTTGTTTGTAAATCATTTTGGCGTCTAGCTCCTCAGTTGTCATGGCTCAAATCCTCGATCCCTTACCCGCTGATCGTTCCGGTGAAATCCTTTGCTGCTACGTTAATGCCTCTAGCAAGATCCAAGTAGTTCGGATTACAAATATTCCCAACTGGTACTTTGAAAGAGTTGTTTTCCCAGGGCAGCGTCTGGTATTTGAAGCTTTCCCTGAAGCTCTATTAGAAATCCATACCGGTATGATGGCTACTGCTATTCTATCAGATAAAATACCTTGCCACCGCTTACGTATCAGCGATGAAATTCAATCTTTTGGCAAGCGCGAAGACGAACCAAAAGAAGAAATCACTATTCACAAATCAGGAATCCAAACCACATCTAACAACAGAGGTAAGATAAAATCTTTAATGACACCGGCTCTTACTGCCGTTGATTAATCAAATTTTAAAGTGCTTTGGGATAGTTAATTGTAGCTTCCCAAAAGCTACTATAATAAAATAAAAGATTAAATTGGGCGTGAGTCAATCGCGCCCTCAACTATCGCTATGCAAGAAAACTTTTCTGTGTCAAACGTTGCGGCGAGCGCATTAGATTCGGCGGCGATTTTCCGTATTTCTCCCCTAATTCGTCTAACTCTTTTAAGTCTCTACATCGCCCTCACTCTTCCCTTACCTTTCTTATCGCAGGTGACTGGCACTCCAATACCGCCTTTATTTCTCTGGTTAGGTTTGGGTTTCGGCTTTCTGGCACTCTATGCTGCTCTGAGTGAGCGTGTAGTCTTGGATGAGCAAGGAATTCACGTCACCTATCCCAAATGGGTTCCCCGTTTATTTCGCAAGGGATGGTTTTTGCCTTGGGCAGAGGTGCAAGCCCTCAAACCTCGCACTACAGGGCAAGGAGGTTTAGTTTACTATTTCTTAAGCAAGTCAGGGGAAGGATATTTACTGCCGATGCGTGTAGCTGGATTTGCTCGCTTAGTCAATTTAGTGCAAGCGAAAACCGGTATCGATACAAGTGACGTGCGCCCTCTGGCACAACCCTGGATGTATCTGATTTTGCTAGCATTTACTCTACTCCTGTTGTTGACGGATAGCTGGGTTATCTCGACTGTATTTGTCGGTTCAGCAATTACCAATTAAAAAATTAATAATTACACTTTTACCAGACTAGCTTTCTGCTGCACAGGCAGTTCGATAATGAACTCTGCCCCTTTCCCTGGGGTTGAAAAAAAATTCAAATTTCCGCCGTGTTTTTTAACTATCTGGTAGCTGATTGATAAACCCAAACCTGTACCTGATCCTACTGGTTTAGTGGTAAAAAAAGGATCGAATATACGTGACTGTATTTCTGAAGGTATGCCTGGGCCATTGTCAGCTATGGATATACTTACTCTATCTCCCTGTAGCAATTTCGTACGAATACGAATAGTGGGATATTTTGTTTCTTGTAGGAGCATTGCCTCGTTATTCTGAGTTAAATTTAAAGCAACTAACTCTTCTGTTTCTTTTACTTTCCCGTTGCACACTCCACGCTGCACACTTTTTTCTTCTAAGGCATCAATTGCATTAAGGATTAAATTCATAAATACCTGATTCAAATCTCCTGCATAGCACTCTACAAGCGGTAAATCGCCGTATTCTTTAATGACTTTAATTTCCGGTCTCTTCCTTGTATCTTTCAATCGGTTCTGTAAAATCAATAGAGTGCTGTCTATACCTTCGTGAATATTGACTGCCTTTAGGACTGATTCATCTAGTCGCGAAAAACTGCGCAGAGCCTGGACGATTTCGCGGATGCGTTTGGCTCCTTCTCGCATCGATTGTAGCAAATTGAAGAAGTCTTCTTTTATAAAATCAAGCTCAATTTCTTCAATTTCTTTTTGAATCGATTGTACGGGTTCGGGATAGTATTTCTGATAAAGTTGCACGAGTCTTATTAATTCACTGGCATATTGATGGGCATAATTGATGTTGCCGTAAATAAAACTGATGGGATTGTTAATTTCGTGGGCAATTCCCGCTACCAGTTGCCCTAAGCTAGCCATTTTTTCGTTTTGCACAAGCTGGGCTTGGGCGGAACTCAGTTTCTGTAGGGTAGCTTTGAGTTGGGCGGCTTTTTCTCGCTCACGAGCTTCTGAAAGGCGTAGGGCTTCTTCTGCTAGTCGGCGTTCGGCAATTTCAGTTTGAGCTTGTTCAAAAAGTGTGCATTGTTGGATGGCGAGCGCTAATTGTACTCCGAAATTTTGCAGTGAGGCTATCTCGTATTCTTGCCAATGTCTTGAACCGCTACATTGATGCACAACCAACATCCCCCACAAGTTTTCTCCTAGCCAAATCGGCAATATCAATTTTGCTCGCACCTGAAACTGATCAAAAAAACTAAAATAACAGTGGTTGAGCTCACTTTCGTTAATGTCTGCGCTCGCATAAATACTTCCTTTTTCATACAGAGATACGCATTTTTCTGCAAAGCATTTCTCTGGAATATTAATTCCCGCAAGCGACTGCCAACCCTTCTCTACTGACTCTACAATAATTTTCCCACTCCAATCCTGGTTAAAGCGATAAATCAGCGCACGCTCCACTTGTAAAAATTGCCGCACTTCTTCTACCGCTGTTGTCAAAACTTCCTGTAAATTTAGCGACGAACGAATCCGCTCTTGCATGGTATTTAACAACCGCTCTCGCTTCAATTGCTGCTTTAAAAATTCTTCAGCCATCTTCCGAGCGGTTATATCTTTGTGGGTTCCTATCATTCGCAGTGGCGTTCCTGATTCGTCGCGTAGGAATATTTTACCATGAGCTAAAATCCATTGCCATCCACCGGATTTATTTTTCATGCGAAATTCTATTTCATACAAGGGAAAACGACTTTCTATACAAGCCCTGATAGTTTCTATTACATGCGGCAAGTCTTCAGGGTGTATCAGTCGCTCCCAAGATAAATAATTATTTTTTATCTCGTTTTCTTCATAACCTAGCATTGCTTTCCATTGTGGGCTGAAATATGTTTCTCCGGTGCGGATATCCCAATCCCAAAGCCCCAATTTAGTGCTTTCTATGGCTAGCTGTAATCTTTCGTTTGCTGCGAGAAGCGCTATTTCAGCTTGCTTGCGTTTGGTTATATCCCGTATGATGGCTATACTTTCATTATATCTTTTTACTGCTACTATGCGAGCTTCGTAATAGCGTGTTTCCCCGTCTTTTTCTAGTTGATACTCTAAAATTTGAGTTTTTTCTGTAGAAAGTGCTTTTGTATGAGCCTCCATTACTTTTTCTGCTAACTCGGGCGGCAGCACTTCTGTTATTTTTTTCCCGATAAATAAACTAGGGGGTATTAATGGTTTTATGCCTTTAGCAGGTTTGAAGTCTATATATGTGCCGTCGGCACTACAGCGAAACATCATGTCTGGTATTGCGTCTAATAACGCTCGATGTCGTGCTTCGCTTTTTTGCAGGGATTCTATTAATTGTATTTTTTCTATTTCAGCTGCTTTGCGATCGCTAATATCGCTAGCAATTGCATAAATTAACCCTTCTTGTACAAACGGCACACTTTTCCACGTTAACCATCTATAAGAGCCGTCTTTGCACCGATAGCGATTTTCAAAATCTACTGTTCCTGATCCTGCGCTCAGTTTTTGTATTTCTTTCAATGTATTTTCTCTATCTTCTGGATGTATTAATTCTATAAATTGCTTTGATAAAATTTCTTCTTTGCTGTAACCTAGTGTTTTTTCCCAAACCGGGTTTATGCGCTTGAAATAACCGTCGAACCCTACAATACAAAGCATATCGAGGGAAGTGTTAAAAAACTGCTCGCTCTCTGCTTCTGCTTTTTTGAGAGCTGTAATGTCTATAGAAATCCCTGCTACTGCATAAGGTTTTCCTGTTGCAGCATCTCGCAGAGGAAATTTGCTGCTAATATAGGTATGTAATCCGTCTGCTTGCGTTATAATCTCTTCTACCTGAATCGCTGAATTTTTAGCTAATACTTCTTGGTCATTTTTACATAATTTTTCTGCTATTTCTTGGGGAAATAAATCAAAATCTGTTTTTCCTTGAAAAGCTTTTTTATCTGTGTTAAATAAAGTTTCGCAATAGCGGTTTCCCAATAAGTATCGCCCCTTTAAATCTTTTATGTAAATGACGGCTGGAGCATAATCTAAAATAGCTTGAAGTTGCTGTTTACTTCTCTGCAGTATCTCTAATTCGTTTTCTTCTACTTTGCTGATTTGCTGGCGCCTTCGCTCTATAGCGCAGTATATTACGCGGGTAAGGGAGGTTTGGTTTATTTCTCTTTTTACGCAATACTCTTGAGCGCCTTTGCGGATACACTGTATGGCGATGGCTGTATCATCAGATTCCCCGATTACGACTATTGGTATATCGGGTGCGGCTGCTTTCAATTGTTTAAGGATATTCCAACTCGAAGCGTCTGGGAGTGACAGGTAAAAAAAAGTGATATTGAAAGATTTTTTCTTTAACTGTGTGAGTGCTTCTTTTAACTTTTCGCTTGGCACCCATTTAAATATCCATGTAGGGGCTAATATTTTTTTAATTTCTTCTGCGTCAGTATAATTACCTCCTACTAAAATAATTTTTAAAATTTTTAAATGTAACCGCTTCATCTTTGTTTACAGTAATAAATACTTTATCCTGTTATTTTAATTTCCTATATTCTATGCTTCTTTACCGTATCTTGCGCTACTTATAGAGACTGTTTAATTATTTTGATAGATTTCTCATTAGTAAATTTTACTTGAGTTAATTTTTACTTATACCTCTTAAACTTCTTAGCGTATCACAAATTTTTACTTTTGTCAAGTATTATAGGTTTAATCAAAAGTTAACTTTTATTTAAAATTTATATAAAGATAAGGAATAAAATCGGGATTAGGCTTATAAGATTTGAGCGAAAAATTCTGCTTAAGGAAAGATGACTGAATTGCGGGTTGAGGAGGTGAGTCTGAGCGTCACAGTGGGGGGTGCGGGAATGGTGCCCGTACTGAGGGATATTTCATTTATAGTGAATAGGGGCGAGCGCATAGCTATAATAGGGCCATCGGGAGCAGGGAAAACCTCTCTGTTACGGCTGCTCAATCGTCTGAATGAGCCGACACGGGGAGCGCTATATCTAGAAGAGCGGAATTATCGACAAATCCCGGTTATCGAATTGCGGCGACAGGTGATGTTAGTGCAGCAAGAAACGCGATTGTTAGGGATGTCGGTAAAGGAAGCGATCGCTTATCCATTAAAACTACGAGGCTTAAAGCAAGAGGAAATTGAGCTACGCCTGCGAAAGTGGCTAGAAAAGTTGCAAATTCCGGAAAAGTGGCTTTCGCGAAAAGAATTACAGCTTTCTGCCGGAGAGCGACAACTGGTAGCGATCGCGCGCGCCTTAATTTTAGAACCCAGAATCTTACTTTTAGACGAACCCACCGCTGCTGTTGATACCAAACGTGCCTTGCAGCTAGTGCAATTACTGATAAGCCTAGCAGACATTCCTACCGCCATTCTTATGGTTAATCACCAATTAGAACTTATCCGAGAATTTTCTACTCGTGTCTTGCACTTACAAAATGGTCAGCTCGTGCAAGACGTACCTGCTTGCCAACTGGATTGGCAACAATTACATGAAAGTATCGTGCAGGCAGAAACTAGAGAAGCCGAGGAATGGAGTTAATGACTAGCATTACCCATTCCCTAATTGCGGTGGGCATCATTTGCCCCAGCCTGAGATAGAGTACGGGGTGGCTTGCTTTGGTTATTTGCCGCTGCCCCTGGGGGTGTAGCCTTGCAATTGAGTATTTCTGGATTAAATCTGTAGCCCACATTCCGAACCGTTTGAATCAGACTGGGTTGTCGGGGATCGGTTTCGATTTTTTTGCGTAGGGAGAGAACGTGTGTGTCGATAGTGCGCGGGTTATCGATCGCATCTGGCCATGCCCTACGTAACAATTCTGTACGTGACAGGGGTGTGCCATTTGCCTGAGCGAGAACGTATAGCAAGCTGAACTCTTGCGGCGTCAAGTCGATAGGAACTCCTTGGAAGCGAACGCGGCGCTGCACGAGATCAATTTGTAAATCGCCGTAATTTAAGCAAGCCGGGGGGGTGATATGGCGGTGGCGTCGCAGCAGGGCTTCGACTCTAGCGAGAAATTCTTGCATTCCGAAGGGTTTTTTCAAGTAATCATCTGCCCCTGCTCTCAAGCCTTGCACGACATCAGCTTCTGTGCTGCGGGCAGACAACATTAAAATCATTGATACTTGCTGCTGGCTAATCCAGCGGCAATACTCTATTCCATCGCCATCGGGCAAGTCAGAGTCGAGAATTACCAGTGTAGGTTGGCGATTGTAGAAAATTTCCCTGGCATGACGAATATCGGCTGATTGATATACCCCATATCCGACTTGCTGTAAGTGCCAGCCTAATAGCGATCGCAAATGAGGATTGCCCTCAACGATTTGAATACAAATTGCTCCCACAGAAGTACACCTTCACGTCGGTGCTTTTAAGAGTAACAAAGCATTTGTCATGATTTTGTAACTGATGTTACTTGAAGTTTAAAGGAATAGCGGGCACACCTGCAAAAAGTGTTAAAGATTCTGTTAAATCTACATTGCAGGATGCCGCCACCCTCAGCAGTACCAATTTACAGATTAGCGCAGTTGCAAGCCTTTTTGCCTACGCGATACTAAAAAACATCCTTCTGAGGCTACTATCAGATATCGTTACAATAAATAATAGTAGAGTGGTTTTGCTGGAGGGCCTTCATGCTAGAACCCCCTTTTAATAAATATCTCCCTAGCCTGGCTCGCCAGTCTCTCCCCCTGGCAACTAGCCTGCGCATGTCTAAACTTCTCACTGTTGAGAAGAGAGTATCCCCTCAACTGAGGGAAAATTTTCTCACTTACAGGAGGGAAGCATGAAGCACACCCCTACAGCTTACCATCAGGTACCCTTTTTACCACCAAAAGCTGGAATTCACCTCAAAAAACCGAAAAAATCGGTTCAGGGTGAAAGCCTCTGCTCACTGGAAATGTCGATAGAGGAAGAAGGCGGAAGGCTGAAGGTGGAAAGCACCAATACCCCAGCCCTCTGCCTTTTGTCTTTCGGGGTTAAAGGAAAATCGCCTTCTGCTCTACAGTGGATTTACAAGCCATTTTGGATTAACAGCAAATCTGTCACCGGCTCGCACCCACGTTATCGGTTATCTAAGCTTCCTAGCTTGATAAATGGGTATTTTAGCAGGCACAAGTGCGAAGGATTTGCTAAACTACAGGTTTTACAGCCAGACTACCACTGGCGCCCGCAGGCACCTACATTTACAGAAATGCTAACCGCATCTCGAACAATCTTACGGTTGAGCGCGTCAATTATTTTAAAACTGCGCGTCAAACGCTAGCGTTAGCTTTCGCCACACGCGATTAAAGCTATTGCTATCGATAGGAGAGACTAAACTGACAAGTCGAGCCAGTAAGCACAAACACTCTCAGTAAATTTTTAAAGTAACTAAAAACACTATTATGCTTCAAGACGCACAAACTATTCGCCACTACCAAAAACTCACCGACGCCTTCGTCGAAATCTGGAATCGAGGTTATCGGTTTGATGATATGCGGATGTATTTAGATGGATATCTCGCCGCACTCCGTCACTCAAACGCTATCGAACCTTATCTTATCCATAGATTGGAGGAAGAAGTAACTCGATACCTCTACGATCCCTCTAATTTTGAAACCCCAGAGCCTCAACCAGAAGCAGACTATTACTAGCTGGCGAGCAGAAAGTGACTCGTCTCTGGTAGTGTGAAAAGTTTCTTTAATGTAGGCTCGATTCTGGTTTCTGTCGTTTCCAGGCGCGCCTGGGAACGACTTTAAATTTTCGCTGCTCTGTAAATAAACCCACTCGTTACAAAAACTTGACAGTGCAGATAATTGTTAAGTAAAGTAAACGAGGAAAGGCAAAAATTATTGCGAAAAATTGTGACGGTTGCTAAAAAATAAAGATTTGAAAATGAAAGGCAGCGCCTGAGAAGCTAATTTAAATCATAAGCGATCGCATATTTTGAATCAACGAAATTCCCCGGAAAGCGCCTCCTCAATTCGGAAAAAACCGGGCATGGTTTTACCTGCTCCTGCAATTCGTTAAGATTTTTAATATTATTCCAATTCTTCGGCGCTTTTTTAGCAGCAGACATCCACAGCAAACTCTTTGCTCGCGTCATTGCTACATACAATAATCGATATTCTTCTGCTATTTTGAGTAGCTTAGCTTTTTCCCAAGCTTCCTGGATATTTGGGAAATCTTCACCGTGCAAATAGGTACGGATTTGCTCTCTGGCTACTTCCGCCAGAGTAAAATTGCCGATAAATTGCATTTTTTGCCACACCCGCAATTCTCCCGGTATCAGATTTTCGTGTAAAAACGGTAGGAATACCCAATCCCAATCCAGCCCTTTTGCTTTGTGCATAGTGATAATAGTTAATTTCCCAGGGCTAGTATAAAGAGTTTCTGGATTTTCGGTTTCTACAGCCTCGAATCGTTCGGAATCGACTATTTCATTGAGAATGCTCAGTATATTTTTCAAAGAGGTATCACCTGCACACTGTTTAATTACTTTTTCTGATAATTTATCAGCGGTTGCAAGTTCAGATGCGTTGTATTTCAACATCATAGCAAGATAAGGTATAATGTGATAAATGGGTAATTCTATACGAGCGCGTAGCAAGTCACAACAAATGCGCCTTGCTTCTAAAACAGGAGACGATTGCGGTTGGGGATCAAGAGGGGTTGGGTAAAGAAATTGTTCTGGAAAATAGGCGAGAGTGTCTAAATCTTGTGTCGATATTAGTTGGCGCTCAACAAGTACTTTGAGGGCAGCTTTTAAATAGTCGGGGGAGTGGGGGCGAGCGAGAAATTGTAAAAGTGCTAATATTTCTTCGGGAACATGAGCTCGCCGCTCGCGCTCTCCGACTTCAAATATTTCTATGCCATTTTTTGCAAGTTCTTTTGCAAGTTCTATTTTTATCCCATACTTGCTGGGATTTCTTAGCGCGTCAGCAACAAATTGCCCTTGACGGTTTTCTCGCACTAAGACGGCGGCTGTTGCATTTGGATTTTTTTTAAATAAAGCGAGCGCTCGCTTTCCCAGGAGCTCGACAGTTTGAACAATATTCTCAGGAGTGTATAATTCTAAACCACGCCCCTCAGCAGGCGGGTTAGCATCGTCGACAGGTTTAATTTCTTGATAGCGAAAGGGGGTATCAATTGAATTTTTTGAATTTTTCTTACAGGTGCTATTTACCCATTCCAAAACCTAGTTAGCGGCTTTAATAATAATAGCGGTACTGCGACTGGAAAACTCCATTGTAACAAGGCGATCGCTCTCTTGACATTTTTCGCAAAACTGGCGAAAATATACGGGATCGGCAGGAGTGAAAGTCGAATTAATCGCTTGATTAGGATCGCCTACGCGCACAAAATTGGGGGGGCGGTGATGGCTATCAGCGGCATCGGTAGCGAGTATTTTTAACAGTCTGGTTTGCAGAGGCGAAGAGTCTTGAGCTTCATCTTCAAAAACAGCAAAAACCTGGTTTTGCCACAACTGACGAGTTTCTGGATTGTCTAAAACTCGCAGGGCGGCAAGCAGCATATCATCGTAATCGATAAAGTTTTGCGCTCGCAACAATTTTTCGTAATTTTCATACAATCCGGCTAGGATCGCTAATATTTGATAATCATCCTTAGCTCTTTCGCTCAATTCCCACAAATCTTTCACCAGCAGCCCCGACGATTTCGCTTCTCGAATCACCTTAGTTGCCAAATCAGGCAATATTTCCGTTTTCAAAATCGAATCACGCCGTAGTCGCTCACTTTCTTCTCCATAGAATTGCTGCCCTTCCAGCAACCGTTGATAGTGATTGGGATTAGCGACAATCCATTGCTCGACACAAGTGCGAATCAATCGGTTACTCTTGGTTGGCGTTATCAGTGTTACCTCATCCAAATGCAAGCCTGACAAATCTGGATAGCAACTAGCGATATTCAGCGCCAAGCCGTGCAGAGTACTGACGGTAAAGCTGACTTTTGGCAAGCCTAGCTGTTTGAGATAGCTATGGATTTTGGCTTTGATATTAGCAACGGCGGCTTTGGTGAAGGTGACGACAATAAGCTGACGGCGCTGGAGCTTATGGCGAGCAAGGGTAATTGCAACGGTGGCTGCCATACCAGTAGATTTGCCCGCACCAGGTACGGCAGACACGGCAAGTACTCCTTCCAACCAGTCAGCCATTTGCTGTTGCCCAGGGCGCAGGCTATTTCGGATGTTGCGCAATTTTTCTTGCAATGCGGCATCGTCTTCTTGTGCTGGCGTTACATTGTTATCGGAGTAATAGAAATTATTGAACATCGGTGCTGAATGGGAGATTTTTTGTCGGTGCTAAATGGGAGATTTTTTTGTCGGTAATAAATTCGAGTTTATAACGCGATCGCCTATATCTGCCGCTGTTTCAATTGCTGAGTTTAATTTAAATACAACTTTTTTAGGAGCAAGCTGCGATGAAATCTCACCTCAATGTAAAATACCCCTCATATTTCCTTTCTACTCGCATGGAAAGTACAGTGATTCTCAGTCTGTTGGCAATCCTCTCGTCGGTGACTTTGGCGAGTTGTGCCGGTGAATCTAATATAACGCCTATGGCTGAGCAACAAAAAATGAACGTCACGGGCAATATATCAACAGCTCCTACGGCTGTTGCCAGGGCGCCAATTCCCGAAATGCCACCATCAGAGGAAGCGGCTGGTGAATCGGTGCAAGTTCTCCCGCAACTGATTAAAAGAGCTGAACTCAACCTGCTCGTGAAATCGATCGATCAGACTATGAAAGAAGTCTCAGCGATTGCTCGTAAACACCAGGGTGATATTATGGGGTTCCAAGATAATAAGCCGCAAGATCCCAGCATCCGTCACACAGCATCGATACAACTGAGGGTTCCCCAACAGCGTCTGCAAACTGCCCTTGAAGATCTCGCTAAGTTGGGAACCGTACAATACCGCTCTCTCACTGCTGAAGACGTCTCCACTCAGCTAGTTGATTTAGATGCGCGGTTGCGAAACCTTCGCAAAGGAGAAGAAACTGTTCTCAAAATCATGGAGCGCTCCGGCTCCGTTGGCGATGTACTTAAGGCGGCAAAAGAACTAAATACGATTCGGGAATCGATCGAACGCATTGATGCTCAGCTCAAAAGTTTGCGCAATCAAGTCGCTTTTTCTACTATTAATTTAAATCTAGAAGCTGTTGTATCTGCATCTCCAGTCTCGCAGCCACCTCTGGGCGTGCGTATACAGGAAACTTGGGGACAAGCTACTCATTCCGTCAGCGAATTTACTTTAGGTTTGCTCAGTTTGACTATTTGGTTGTTTGCTTTCAGCCCTTATTTGGTATTGGTTGCCTTAGCTGTGTACGGCTTCAAGCGCTTTAGAAAGCAGAAAATCGAAGCTGTTTCAAGTCTGAAATCAGGCAATTCTATTGTTAACAATAGCTGATTTATATAGTTGGAAATGATGCTTAAACACGAATACACTGTTTTAGCTGAGCGCTGACGAAGGCAGAAAAAGAGTGGTTAGTGGCAGAATAGTCGAGTTTCTGGGAAAATCGCTGTAATTCCTCAGGCAGGTATTGCAGCAGTCTCTCGCTAATATGCTTGAATGACTTCATGCGATTTTCTAAACATTATATGGTATTGGCTCTGGCGCTCCTGGTAGGTGCCTCTCTGCGCTTGGCGCTCCTGGATTTTAAGCCCCTGTGGCTAGATGAAGTGCTGACTGCTTTGTTTAGTCAGGGGCGCAGCTACGATGATATCCCTCTGGATGTAGTCTTTTCCCTTAACCAATTGCAGCAAATTTTTGCTCTCAATCCCCAAGCTAACTGCAGTCAGATTGCTAAAGTACTTCTCACTCAGTCTACGCACCCACCTGTATTTTTTTGTTTAATGAATTGGTGGCTGCACTGGATTAATTTGCCTTTTTCTCTAGCCTGGAAAATGCGATCGCTTTCTGTTTTATTTGGAATTTTAGCAATCGCTGCAGTTTACTTACTCGCTCGTCTCGCCTTTTCTAAAGTCGTCGGAGTTTGGGCTGCATTTTTCATGGCGGTTTCTCCCTTTGGGGTTTATCTTTCCCAAGAAGCACGCCATTACTCTCTGCCGATACTTGTTTGCGCTCTGGCTCTTTCCGCTCTCGTACAAATTCAGAAAGATTTTTACAGATGCACAAATCAGCGCCCTTTAATTTGGATTGGCTGGATTGCCGCTAACACCCTCGGTTTATATATCCACTATTTTTTTATCCTCGCTTTCATCGCTCAACTCGCCACTCTAATTTTCGATTTTAACTTTTCTCTTTCTCGATATAGCCACTGGTGGAAACTGCACCCTCGGCTTTTTAAATACCTACCCCCTTGGCAATATAATATCTTATATATCTTTATTTGTCAATACTCCAAATATATAATTATTAGCCTTGTGCCGTTAGCTTTTTTTATCCCGTGGCTGCCGCTGCTGTTTGCTCATTTTGGGCGAGCTGAAACTAATTGGATTCCACATCCTGAAAATATTGCCCCTTTTTATCAAACTATTGCTGCATGGATGACTTTTTCAGTCATGCTGCCAGTAGAAAAACAACCCACCTGGATTATTATTTTTTCAGTTACGATAGGGATTTTATTTTTTATCTGGCTAGGATGGCGTGCCTTTCTGGGGTTGCAACTACTCTGGAATCAGCCGGTAACTCATTTAGGAGTGCGAGTATTACTTAGTTTTACTCTTTGGGTACTGCTGCAATTTGTCGTTATTATTTATTTACTAGGAAAAGATCTCACCGTTGCTCCTCGGTATCATTTTATCTATTATCCAGCTATATGTGTTTTATTAGCAGCTGGGTTGCAAGTAAGAAATGTGAAAAAATATAAATCTGGAAATAAATTTTTAAATTTTTTATTGGCTCCAAAACCTCAAGAAATTTTCTATACTTTTTTAGTAGCTGGTTTTATTAGTTCTCTGGTAGTAATTTCAGATTTGGGATACAAAAAGCCCTTTTCTCCCAGACTAGCAGCGCAAAATATCAATGTGGATTCGGCGGTGCCGAAGGTAATTGTGGTAGGATATAAAAACTTTCAAGATGTAGGGTTGGGTTTGAGTGTAGCTTTAGAGCTTCAGAAGAGCGAAAAGGAGGGGAAGGCTGGCTCATATATGGTTTTTTTATCGCGCTCGCAAGGTTACGAGCAAGTTTGGCAAAATTTATCAAAGTTAGAAAATTTACCAGCACCGCCTCTAAATTTGTGGATAGTTGCCCCGGAAATAAAGCGAACTGATTATCCTAAACAACTATTTCATAAAGTTACTACTTGTAATATTGACACTGCTCATTATCACCGTATAGGAGTTTCCTATCAATTGTATCGTTGTATTAAAAAGCAGAAAGAATAAGCTCAAGGAGGTAAAAATTAATCTTCCTGCTTTTCCTCCTTGGAACTGGTAAAATTGTAGAATTTACTCGTCAATTTGCCAGGGTTCTTTAATGTATTCTTCGTCAAAGATTTTTTTGGGGCGCATGATAAGGATGACTCTACCAAGCAGAGGGATATTGGGGGCTTCTTCAAACCAATGTAATTGCAAGTAGCCAGATTGCTCGATTAAAAAGTAGCTATTTGCATCCCATTCTTGCTGAGCGCGATCGACAACAATTACCACTTCTTCAATTTTGCCAGGCAGGGGGTAGGGTAATTGGTTACTATCGGACAAAATTGCCACCGGCTCTAAAGCGTTATAGATGACTTGCCAACCGGGCATTGGCAGCCAAGCTTGATTGGTAGATGCTTTGACTATTTGAAAAGGCGGGATTTCTTCAATTGTTGGCAAGGCTTGCCAATCTGAGATTTCTAGAGGCAATTTGCCCACGACAGGTAAAATTCGAGGCAATTGCTCAGCTTCTTCTAGGCGGTAAACTGGCAAGCGGGGAGCGGGGCGGGTAGGGGTAACGGAAAAATCGGTGAGCAGCTTTTCGATTTGCTGGCGAGCAGTTTGAGAGTGGGCGAATGACAAGCCTTTAGCAATTAAACGCGATCGCTCTTGCAAATCAGCTTTTTGTTTAGCAAATTTCCAGCACTGATAGGCGACAGTGTCACCGGGATGGTTAGTAAATCCCTCTGGTGGTGAGGCAAGACGGGAAAAATCTTTCATAGCTTTTGCCAATTCCCTGGCGGCGTCGGCATCAAGTTTTTTCTCGAAGATAAAGTTAGCGGCAGCGGCACGTTCGGATTGGGTGAGGATGCGCAGTTCGTATAAAATATCGCTCCCGCGCTGCTGGAAGTGCGCTCGCGCCGCTTCTGAGACGCCGGCATTCACCATTGAGGTGTATACCTGAGCACCCACAATCACCTGATTTTGCTGGATAGGCTCGAAGCCGGTTTCTTCAAAGATGGTTTGAGGGTTGTAGCCTGCTTTTTGCAGGGTTTGGCAGGCTTGCCCCCATTCAACCCAGTTGCCTTCTTTGCGGCGGAGTTTTCTAAGTAATTCTTCTGCTGGGATTGGGAGATTGGAGGATGGTTCTGATGTATCGGTCATAATGATATCTAGCAGCAATGATGCGATTAGTCTGTTGAGTGAATTTAGCGTGATTCGCAGGTGCTGCGAAAGTGATTTCCTCTACTTGTTAATTTTTGCAAGTAGAGGATTTATGATATATTTTGTCGCGTTTTTTCAGTCGCGTATTAGCTCTCAAGCTTTGTCAAGCACCCAGTTTACTAAAGTGCGGACGCCGTAACCGGTAGCACCGACATTGTTGTAGCCGTTTTCTTTCTCTGTCCAAACGGGACCTGCAATATCCAAGTGTGCCCAAGGGGTATCTTTGACAAATTGTTTGAGGAAGAGGGCAGCGGTAATCGAGCCGCCAGAACGGGGACCAGTGTTTTTCATATCGGCGATTTGTGATTTTAGCCCTTCAAAATATTTTTCTTCTAAGGGCATGCGCCAGAGTTTTTCGCCTGCTTTTTCGGCGGCGGCGAGTAGTTCGGAGGCGAGGGCGTCTGAGGTACTCCATAAACCGGCTATTTCATCTCCAAGGGCAATTACGCATGCCCCGGTGAGGGTGGCTAAATCTACGATCGCATCTACTGCCAATTTTTCTGCAAATATTAATGCATCTGCTAGAGTTAGGCGCCCTTCTGCGTCGGTGTTGTTTACCTCAATAGTTTTGCCGTTAGATGCTTTTAGGATATCTCCGGGGTGAAGAGCTTTGCCGCTAATCATGTTTTCGGTAACGGCAGAGATGAAATGGACTTCTACATCGGGTTTGAGCTGAGCGAGCGCTTTTGCCGCGCCTAGGGTTGCTGCTGCACCGCCCATATCCATTTTCATTGTTTCGATTCCGCCTTGGACTTTAATATTCAAGCCCCCGGAATCGAAGGTTAAGCCTTTGCCTACGATCGCTACTTTTCGCCGGGGTGTGCCTTCTGGCTTATAAGTGAGGTGGATGAACTTAGGCGGTAGCTCGGAAGCTTGGGCCACTCCCAAAAAGGCGCCCATACCTAATTTTTCGCAGTCTTCGCGTTCTAAAATTTCTACGGCTAAACCATGTTCAGAAGCGATCGCTACTGCCGTATCTGCCATTGCCATTGGCGTCATCTCATTCGCTGGCGCTGCTACCATTTGCCTTGCTAGGATAACGCCGGATACAATCTGACGAGCACGTGCGATCGCCTCTTCCTGATTAGGAAACCCTAGCAAATCCACTTGCTGCACCTGTGGTCCTTTATCTTCCGGTTCTGATTTATAGCGATTATCTTGGTAGAGAGCTAATTCTATCCCTTCAACTAAGGCTTGTACTATTTCTGCAGGGGCGATATTTAATTTAGGCAATTGCAAACCCAGGGTTTGACATTTCTCCTTTTTAGCTAAACGCGCGCCAGCAGCTGCGCCTCGGCGTATAGTTTCTAATTTTAGATCTTCCTTTTTACCCAGACCGAAGATTATGATCTTACGAATAGGGCTGTCCGCTCCTACTCTTGTCACGGCACTGTTTCCTTCTTTACCTTTAAATTCTGTCTCCGTAATCAGTTCTTGCAAAGCACCGGATAGCCTTTCATTGAGTTGGGCCAATTCCCCGGTCAGTTCTACCGCATCCTCAAACAAGCCAATTGCCAGGGCATCCCCAGACCATTGTAAGTATTGTAGCTCACTTCCTCGAAATTCCATTGCTTACTGTGACCTTACCTTTAATTCTCTATAATATCTAGTATCCATTAAAATAAGCCCTAATATCAGAAGTCAGGGGAAGCGTTAGAACTAAAATAAGTAACTCATGTGAATTGAAAAGCGGGATTAAAGGGCTTGATAAAAAACAGACAATAATTTATATATTAGTAGAAAAATCAAGGGAAGGAATGTTCAAGCGACGACGGAAAGGAAACGTTTCTCTGGCAATCAGTACAGGAGTCTGTATTCTGGCAATTGGAGTGGCTGCCCCCTATATAAAAAATATAGACTTTGGCAAGTCGGATAAACAACTTAGACAAGTAGATGCCAAAAATATCGAATCGGAGGTATTCTCACTAACACAGTTGCCAAGAGCAGCACGGGCGTCGCAGTTAGAAATCCTGGCGCGGGAGGGAAAATCAAGGGAAAAAAACCGGGCTCGATATATGCTTGCCAGCGATGCGCTCGCCTCTGAGCAAGGGGAAAAAGCACTACAGTGGTTAGAAGGATTGGAAAAGGATTATTCTCTGTTGGCGGGGTATATTCTGTTGAAACGAGCGCAAGCTTACCAATTAACAGGGAATACTGCTAAAGCTCGAGCAACTTATGAGCAGCTTCTCAAGCACCACCAAAAAGAACCCGTGGCAGCAGAGGCTTTGTATGTATTGGGGCAGCAACAGCCAGAGTATTGGGAAAAAGCGCTCGCAGAATTTCCCGCTCACCCCCGCAGCATCGAAATAGCTAGTCGCCGATTACAGCAAAATCCCAAACAGACGGATTTGCTCCTGCTCATAGCCAAGCACGGCTTATACCATCCAGATATTATATCAGTTCTTGAACGACTAGAGAAATCTGGCAAGCAATTCCAGCCAGAAGAATGGGAAATAATCGCCTTCGCCTACTGGGAAAAACAACTATACGGCAAAGCCGGTGCCGCCTACGCTAAAGCTCCCCCAACCCCCCGCAACCTTTACCGCGCCGCAAGAGGGCTGCAATTGGGCAATAAAATAGAAGCTGCTCGCGATGCCTATAAAAAATTAGTTCAGCAATTCCCAGAAGCCCCAGAAACCGGGCTTGGATTACTGCGTTTACAAGAATTGGTTACAGAAAAAGAAGCAATTTCTTATTTGAATCAGGCGATTGAAAAATTTCCCGAAAAAGCCCCCGATGCCCTATTGGAAAAATCAAAGCTTCTGGAAAGTCGTCGCAATATCAAAGCCGCCGAAGAAACTCGTCAACTGCTTTTAACCAAGTATACCCAGTCAGAAGCCGCTGCTAAACTACGCTGGAGTATAGCTAAAGAAAAAGCAGCAGCTCGCGAACTCAAATCTGCTTGGGAATGGGCTGCCCAAATAGTAAAAGAAAACCCCGAAAGTGAATTAGCACCGGAAGCAACTTTTTGGGTTGGAAAATGGGCGCAAACCCTCGGCAAGCAACAGGAAGCTGAGAAGGCTTATAAACACCTGCTTGCCAATTACCCAGAAAGCTATTATGCATGGCGCGCTGCTGTGTTACTTGGCTGGGATGTAGGAGATTTTACCAATATCAGACAGCACTCTCCAATAGTCGTGCGCCCGGAAAAGCGAGCTACACCCCCCGCAGGCTCTGAGACTCTTAAAGAACTCTACCAATTGGCTCAAGATTACGATGCCTGGAGTCTGTGGCTGGTTGAGTTTAAAAACCCAATGCAGCCGAGTGTCAGCGAACAATTTACTGATGGCTTGATGCGGTTGGCGATTGGTGATTACCTAGAGGGGATTTTCATGGTTTCTCACTTGTCGCAGCGTCAAGAGCCAGAAGAGCGATCGCAATATCAAATACTCAAACAACAAGCCGCTTACTGGCACGCTCTCTATCCCTTTCCCTACTTAGAAATAATTCTCAATTGGTCTAAAGCAAACAATCTTAATCCCATACTGGTGACGGCATTAATCCGACAAGAATCGCGATTTATGCCGGCAATCAAATCTCCCGTTGGTGCTATTGGATTAATGCAGGTAATGCCCGAAACCGGTGCTGAAATTGCTAAAAGTATAGGTTTGAAGGAATATAGACTAGATAATCCAGAACACAACATTCAAATAGGCACCGCTTATCTAGATTTCACCCACAACGAATACAAAAATAATTCTCTACTAGCAGTAGCCAGTTACAATGCAGGTCCCGGCAGCGTCGCCGACTGGATTGCCAAATATGGCTTTAACGATCCCGATATTTTTATTGAGCAGATTCCCTTTAGTGAAACTAAAGGATACGTTAAAGCAGTTTTTGAAAACTATTGGAATTATCTCCGGTTGTATAATCCAGAAATTAATAAAAAGTTAGCCCAACACACTGCTTACTATGCAACAGTATCTAGTCGCTGAAAAATAATAAACCTGTTGTATATACCAAGTTAAACATTTTTCAAACAAAATAGTAATTATGAAAGAATGATAAAAAATATTGAAAATTTAAAAAAATAATGTCAATAATAGCGTAAAAGTACTGAAGCAAAAAATCAGAAAAATTACTGAAGTTTCAAAAGGCAAAAAACCTTAAAATAAAAAAAATTGGACTGTGTAGCATGGGTTTATATGATTTCAGAATCATCAGGATGTGCAAAGATAGCCGTGCAGCTAGAAGAAATATCGCAGCAACGAGCAACAGGCAAATTGATTGTGAGTAAAGGCGAGCGACAATGGCACTTCTACTTCCTCCACGGTTGCCTTCTGTATGCAACGGGAGGGCAGCATCGAATCAGGCGCTGGGAAAGAGCTCTAATGCTATGCTGTCCAGATTTTATAGTAGAACCACACCTAATTTCTACTGCTAATCTCTGGGAATATCAATTGCTCAACCAAGCAGTCACCCAAGCCCACTTGAGTCTGAATCAAGCAAAAGCCGTCATTCAATCCATCGCCAAAGAAGTTTTCTTTACAATGGTTAGGCATTCTGATTTAACCAGTCGCTGGCTCCCTTCTCTGCGAGAATCTTCCTATAAAAAAACCTTAAATTTGCCTTTATCTTCAGAAGAAATAAAGCACACTTTTCAACATTCGATACAGCTTTACGAACAATGGCAAGCAATGGGATTGGATTATATTTGCCCAGATCAAGCGCCAATTTTAAAAGACACTGAGAATTTACAAAAACAAATTTCTTATAATACTTTCTTCGGACTAACAAAACTTTTTAATGGTCAGAATACTCTTTGGGATATCGCAGCCAAGAAAAAGCAATCGGTTATTGGAGTAACTAGAAGTTTGCATTACTTCGTACAACAGGGCACGATAGAAGTCCGAGATGTACCGGATTTACCCTCTCCAATCGAACAAATGCGCTTAGTTGCTTCGGCAGTTAATCCTTCAGCGCCTTTAATTGCTTGTATTGATGACAGTGCGCTCATAGGTCATATTTTAGAAAAAATTCTCCTGCCAGCAGGATATAGAGTTCTTAAAATTCAAGAGCCGCTAGCAGAAATGTCAATACTTGTCAAGCAAAAACCAGCTTTAATTTTCTTAGATTTAATCATGCCAGATTTAAATGGCTATGTTTTGTGCAGTTTTTTGCGACAAACTTCTGTGTTTAGACAAACGCCAATTATTATCCTAACTAGCTACGATGGAGTTGTCGAGCGTGTGCGTGCCAATTTGACGGGGGCATCTGATTTTTTAAGTAAGCCTCCAGAGCCAAAAAAAGTTTTGGAAATTGTGCAAAAATATTTGCAGGAAAATGAGAGAGAAATCTTTCCCAACACCTCATCAAAAATAGCGCACTCTAACTAGCAGGATTCTTCACGTGCAGGCTCCTGGCCTAAATTTGGCCTTTTTCTCCAGCTCGAACCCGGAAATGGCTTGGGAAGAAAAAAATATACACAGTCAATTTACTGTTAGTGTAGGCTGAAAAAGGTAAGAGTGTCAATGTTTCTGAGATTATGGATAATAACTTGGCGGTTATCTACCTTTCCCTGTTAATAACTTTGCTTTCTGCTACTGCCTGGTTTATTTTTAGGCAGATAATAAAAACTCGCCAGCTCGAAAGTACCTTTTCTAAATTGCAAAAGAAGCTGAGCAAAGAAAAGGGTACTGCACTAGAATATTATCAGCTGGGGAGTATTTATTTAGATAAAAAGTTATTTTCACAGGCAGTAACGCAGTTGCAAAATGCTCTAAAAGCGCCAGACTTAGAGGGAGAAGAAAATATAGCTCTAGTCTACAATGCCTTAGGGTTTGCCTACGCGGCTTTAGAGCAATACGATTTGGCTATTCGCCAATATAAGGAGGCTTTGAAATATAAACCAGATTATGTGACGGCATTGAATAATTTAGGATTTGTTTACGAGCGTAAAAAGCTAACTTCTCAAGCTTTGGAAGTTTACGAAGAAGCGCTAAAGTATGAGCCGAATAATCAAACTGCTAAAAAGCGGGCTGAATCGCTGCGGAAAAGGGTTGTAATGCCAGCCTAAAAAATTGAGGGGGGTGAAAAGTTTAACCGCCCCCTACAACTTTCTCTCTAATTGGCAGTCATATGCGTTTTGAAAGTGCTACGCTGTCTTTACTAAAAGTATACGCGCTTACCGTAAGCAGAGCACCACGAGATGATGTGGCATTGTGACTGATTGCCAAAAGGGGCGCTTATAATGACAATAATATAATAAAAAACAGCAATGCTTTCCCATTCATTTAATTTTTTTATTTATGCCAGAACCAATCTCTAAAAAGTCTACCAATCGCCCCAAAGCTTCTGCGCATATGAATCCTGAAAGATATGCGCGCCTAAAAGCAGAAGCAGCTGCACCTTACCGAGGGCTGCGGAAATTTATCTATGGGGTTTGTGCTGCCTCTGGATTGATTGGCGCAATGGTTTTTCTCGCTCAATTAGCAGCAGGTAGGGAAGTTGGCACGGCTCTGCCTAATTTAGCTTTGCAAATTGGGGTAGTTGCCCTTATGGTTTTGTTATTTTATTTGGATAAACCTTCTAAATAAGTGCCATTCAGCATTCTTTCTAGCTGCAACAGAAATTAACAAAAATAAAAAAAAGATTAAGAAAATAGGCATTTTTAGAAATAGATGCCAGACTATAGATATGAAATTTAAATTGGGGCCAGCTTATATAAAGGCCCTAAACTTGAATACAGATAATAAGCTAAAAGCGCCAGACTTCCTGTATTCAAGGGCTGGCGCTTTTAGTTTGGATATGGCTATAGGGTTTTCTAGCCCATGTTTTAAGTCAGTAAGCCAAAGTTTCCAAGGTTTCGCGTAGGTAGTGGCGAACTTGGTGATCTAGGTTAGGTTCCTCAAGTTGATTGTCGAGATTGCGTTCGGTTTGCCAGCTTTGAAATCCAGAAGAAGAGGCGATCGCCCCTTTGAGGCTATCCCAAATTTTAACCTCTGTAGCAGCAAGGGCTGCTCCTGTGGCTTCAGTTTCTGCAGGTGTAGGAATTGGTTTAGCCATAGATACCTGTTTCATAAACAAAGTATTAAAAGATTAAAAGACGCGCTCGCGGCCACTAGCTTCCCCATAGGAGGCACTTTAGCAGAGGGGGTGTTGCGGCCCTTTTTTTATATATTTACTTAATTTTATTAAATATTTTCTTTATTAAATATTTCTTTTATAAATCAGAAGTATTGAAAATTTAACATTTCAGCATCAGTATTACTCCTGCCAGCGGGGCGGTGGCTGAGTAATTTGCGCTCGCATTTTTTAGAAAAGCTGCAAGCTTTTTTTCAAATCGGCTATTTTGGTTCGGAAACAGGAGAAGGTAATGTTTCAGATTTTGAAAGAGTTGGTTCGGAAGTAGCCAGAGGTGGCAAAATTTTCTTAACTTGCCATCCCAAGATAGAAAACTGTTGGCGAATTTGTTCTGGTGCCATTGGTTCGGCAGCGGCGAATTGAGCCGAACTGCTGAGCATTAGCCGCAGTACGCTCAGGGGAATTTGTAAGAAGAGATTGCTGAAAAGAAAAGCCAATGCAGCTACAAACAAGCCGAGGAGGCGCCATTGCGGGAGAGAGGAAGCGAGGGGGGAAGCGAGGGGTGCCCAACGATAAATAGGCCACAGAACGACAGATAGAACTAAAGCTGATGCGCTCGCCAGCCAGCGGCTTTGTAGCTTTTTAAACAAGCTGAGAATCTGACGCTGGTTAGTAGTCAGTTCCTCTGGCTTAACGGCCACAGCCAGTATACTAAAAATGTAAAAGGGGCGAAACAATTGCATTCCCACTACGGGTGCGCTCCCCATTCCAGCCACTAACAGATACTCCAGCCATACTGGCAGAAGCGGTTCGCCCAATGCCAATCCCACCATACAGAGGACTAGGGAAAGAGGGAGAGCTGCCAGACCCGCCAAGTGAATCCACAGATAGGGATCGAACCAGAAAGATTGCATAGGGAAAAGGGCAAAAAGCTCTTGATGTAGAACCGGGTAGCCTGCCACCATTGAGGAATTTGCTGCGGGTACTGCCACTTAGAGCCAGGGCTTAGTAGCAGGGTGAATTTTTCCTCTAGAGTAGCAGCAGATTCCAATTGTGAGGTTATAAACCTACGCTGTACTTAAGGTCAGCGTGGTTGCTTTCACTTTTCAATTTGGCGACAGCGTGCGTCGTTTAGTTACCATCCGGAATGCTTCAATAATGTCGCCGACAGCCCAGTTATGGAAATTATCCAGACCGATACCGCATTCAAAGCCAAAATTGACTTCTTTGACATCTTCTTTCATCCGTTTGAGGGAATCAAGATTGCCTTCGTGGATCACCTGACCATTACGACGCACTCGCACTTTGCAGTTGCGGAGCATTTTGCCAGACTGAACATAGCAACCGGCGACAACTCCCTTGCTAATTGGGAAAACAGCACGTACTTCTGCCTGACCGAGGTGTTCTTCCACCAATTCTGGTTCCAGCAGACCTTCCATTGCCCCTTGGATGTCATCTAGGAGATTGTAGATAATGTTATATTCTCGCACGTCAACGCCTGCTGCATCAGCGGCAGAGCGAGCGCCGGTAGCAAAAGTGGTATTGAAACCGATAATTACTGCATCGGAAGCGGCTGCGAGATCGACATCAGTTTCAGTGATTTCTCCTGGAGCTGCCAAAAGGACGCGGATTTGAACTTGATTTTGAGGCAGTTGCCGCAAAGCTCCGAGAATTGCTTCCACAGACCCTTGGACATCTGCCTTGAGGATAAGATTAAGTTCTTTCAACTGGCCTTCTTGAGCGCGAGCAGAGAGGCTGTTGAGAGTAACGCGGCGAGCCGCCATTGCTTGCTGCAGGCGAGATTGACGTTGTTCTTCTGCTCGTTTATCAGCGATCGCCCTGGCTTCTTTTTCATCCAGAAACACCTCGAACTCGTCACCTGCTGCTGGTACGGAACTCAAGCCCAACACTTCCACTGCAAACGACGGTGTTGCGACTTCTACGCGCCTACCTCGGTCATCGACCATTGCCCGCACCTTGCCGAAGGCCGCTCCTGCTACCAATATATCGCCTACTCGCAGCGTACCATTTTGTACCAGCAGGGTTGCTACAGGGCCTTTTGCCTTATCCAAATGCGCTTCGATCACTGTTCCCTTTGCTGGTCGGTTGGGGTTAGCCGAGAGTTCTTCGACTTCTGCCACCAATAGGATCATTTCCAGCAGGGTATCTAGATTTTCTCCTTTTATAGCGCTTACGGGCACCATTATTGTCTGGCCGCCCCATTCTTCTGGCACCAGACCGTATTCTGTCAATTCTTGTTTTACCCGCTCTGGTTGAGCTTGTTCTTTATCGATTTTATTGATAGCGACGATAATTGGAACCCCTGCTGCTTTAGCGTGGCTGATTGCTTCAATCGTCTGTGGGCGCACTCCATCATCTGCAGCCACCACTAGCACAGCGATATCAGTCACCCGTGCCCCTCGTGCCCGCATAGCGGTGAATGCTTCGTGACCTGGGGTATCCAAAAACACAACTTGCTGAATTTTGCCGTTGTGTTCTACATCGACATGGTAGGCACCGATGTGCTGAGTAATGCCACCCGCTTCTCCCTGAGCCACTTTTGTTTTGCGGATGGCGTCGAGTAAGGTGGTTTTGCCGTGGTCTACATGGCCCATAATCGTTACCACTGGCGGACGCGGTTGCAGATTTTCCAAATCTGCCTCGTCGATAATTTCGGTGCTTTTGCGAGCTTCTGATTCTGCCTGGGCTGTTTCCACTTCCACACCCAGTTCTCTTGCCACCAGTGATGCTGTTTCTAAGTCCAGGGTTTGGGTAATGTTAACCGCCATTCCCTTGAAAAAGAGGATTTTGACTATTTCGGTTTCCGGAACTACCAGAAGTTCTGCCAGTTCTCGCACCGTCATGCTGTCTGCCAAAGTCACTTTTTCGGGACGTTGTTTTTTCACCTCTTGTTCGCGGGCGTTGCGATTTTTGCTTGACTTAGCAGCTCCTTCTCGCTCTGGAGAGGCTGCCGCCTTTTTGGCCTTTGCAGTAGCTGCCGCCGCTGTCGGTCTGGCCTGGGCTGGACGATTCTTTTGCTTAGCTGGACGAGCAATAGAAAGACTGACCTGCACAGTTTCTGGCAGTTCTTCTAATTCGCTTTCTAGATCGTCTTCGTCTTCTTCGATTGGTTTGGAACGCCGTTTGGCTTTCAAGCCACTTTTCCCTGCTTTTTCGGGAAAGTCTTGTAAGTCTTCTTCTTCGAGCTCACGTTTTTTGTTACGTTTCGGGGAACGTGGTGGCGTTGGTCGCACCAGCAAAGGAATGATTTCTTCTGTTTCTTCTTCGGTCTCTGCTGCCTCCTCTATTTCGGCGGTAACTATAGGTTCACTACGATGGGGACGCTGAATTTCAGAGGGCCGTTTCGGCTTTGTAGGCGACGGTGCTGCTGCCTCGCGTGGGGCGGGGCGGGGCGTTGGTGTGGCAGGTGTTGATCCCGATTCAGATGTCTGCCCAACAGTAGCGATCGCTTTTTCTTGCTCTGATTTTTTAGCTTTTGCCTCTTCCTTTCCTGGAGTACGTTTCAGTACTGGCTTTGCCACTCCTCCTCCTCCTCCTCCTCCTCCTGCTTGCCCGCTATTCGCCGCTGACGGTCTCACGGGAGGTGCTATCAGCCTTGGTGGTTCTGCCGCTTTAGCTACATTTTTCTCTTTTGGCCAACTTTGGGAATGTCCCGCCGCCGTTGGTTTTTCTTCATTTACAGTGGATTTCGCCCCTCCAGTGGGCTGGGGCGTTTCTGCCAACCCTTTGGCCGGCTCGGTCGTTGCCGTGGCATTATTCTGATTTATGCGGATAGGCCGATTAAGCATCGTCGCCCTTGCGGAGTCTTGTCTTTGAGTGCTTTGAGAAGATTGGGGGGGAACTAACACTTGTGGCGAAGGGCTGTTCCCTGACTTTTGCTGTTTTTGCTCTGAGCGCTCTTGATTTTGTTGCCGCACCTCCAAAATTTGCTGCTGCTGTTTGGGACGGTTTTGTCGCTCGCCCGCTTCCGCTTTCTCTTCGGAACGCGGTTTTTGTTTGCTTGGGGAAGATGTTTTTGTTGATGAGTGGCTTGCTACATATTTTTCAGAATGCGCGCGAATGCGCTTAGCATCTTCTTCTGTAATCGTGCTGCTGTGGCTTTTGACTGCAATATTAAGTTGTTCGCAAACTGCCAATATATCTTTATTATCCAAATTTAATTCCCGTGATAGTTCGTAAATTCTGACTCTGCCGTTGTTCATCCACTTCTCCCGTTTGATACCGACCGCCTTTGCTAGGGTGCCCCACTGTTTCGACGAAGACTACATCCATATTTACTTCATGTTTATTTGCTACATTTAACCTCATCAAATCTTGTCATTACTCACTTTCCCTCACTCTACTCTCCCTAATCTCCTCACATAAATAACTTACCTAGCCCATCAAGCTCTCCATGCCACCTCTAGCCCCTTTTAAGTTTTGGTGTCCCCGTCCACAAACTGGACAAGTTTTAGAGGTATAGAGCTTTATTACATCTTACCACTAATAATAAAATAATAAATTTTGCCGTTTGCGCTCTTTATATGTGCGCTGGGCGATAATCTGCCCAAATGCTGTGTCCCCTCATTTGATTATTTATTTTTTACCAAGCACTTGATACGCTGCCGCTAGAGGATTTTCTTAGAAATTTGACTAGATTTGACTAGCTTTTAGCATCATACTAAATCTTCTTTCTCTAGCGGATTTAACTTGAAATTCTAACTTCTGGCTGAGGTTATTGCTCAACTTTTGGTTGGGGTTGCTGCGGCTGCTGCGGACAAGCGCTGCCACAATTTTTCGTATATTTCGATTGGGACGGTTGCTTTGAGCGCTCGGCCCAATCGATTTTTTCTTTGAGCTGCTGTCAGGCAACTCGCTGAAGGGCAAAGATAGGCGGACCGACCCATACCTTTGTCTAATTGTACCTGATGAGATGGGTACAATCTGATAACTCGCCAGAATTCTTTTTTATCTGCTACTTTATAACAACTTATACAACGGCGTTGGTTTGGTTTTTTCATGCCAATGTTCCACAGATGGGCTAGCTGATAGCAAATAGCCGGCGGGGGCTATAAAATGAAAATTGATTGTTGCCTTTACCAGAACGGAAAGTCCTTTTCTGAAAAAGAGGTACGCTCTACTAGGCTTATGGTAAAACAAGGATTGAGGCGAGGGTAATCAACCTCGTTAAAAAACCCAGTTCCTAATACGAGCGCACTGCACCAGGAAAACTATAGTGGTTAACTATCATTATTCTTGAGTCTGAAACACCCTCTGGGAGGTGCGGCATCTCAATTAGTGTATTTACGCTACACAATACGGATAGTTTGCGGGGCTGCGAGCGCAATTCCATCCTAGCTGATAGTAAAAGCGGTATTCTACAAAGCCTTGAGCATAATGCCCAAGGCTTACTTCATATTCCTGCTAAATGCTAAGATACCTTAAAGCCATACAACAAACCATAGCCCGTATCAAAGCGCTGCAAGCAGAAACCCAAATCGTGAGATTTGGGGATTTTTATCTTTTAGGGCTTGGGTAGGGAGGTGGTCAAATCTTCTTCATTTTCTCCCAACTCGTCGCTTGCCAGTTGCTCAGCGAGCGCTGCAAATTTTTGGCTTTCTGCTTCGTAGTCATAACGGGCTGTATCTTTAATATCTATCTTCCAACCCGTAAGGCGTGCTGCTAGACGCACATTTTGTCCTTCTTTGCCGATCGCCAAACTCAGTTGGTCTTCTGCTACTAGGACGTGGGCTTGCCGCAGATCTGGAGCTACCAACCTCACTTCATCTACCCGTGCCGGACTGAGGGCATTAGCTATATAAGTAGCCGGATCAGGAGACCAGCGGATGACGTCTATTTTTTCGCCCCGTAATTCATTGACCACTACTTGAATACGTGCTCCCCGTGCTCCAATACAAGCCCCCACCGGATCGACATCTCGTTCCAAAGTATCGACAGCGATTTTAGTCCGAGGACCGACGTGCCGAGAAGGGGGATTAGCTTCTCTGGCTATTGCCACTATGCGTACAATTTCATCTTCTATCTCTGGCACTTCATTAGCAAACAAATAAACCACCAACCCGGCATCAGCTCTGGATACCAGCAGTTGCGGTCCACGTTGTAACCCATCGTTAACTTTTTTCAGGTACACCTTAAAGGTAGCTCCGACGCGATAATTATCGTTAGGCAGCTGTTCTCGTTTAGGAAGTTCGGCCTCCACTTCTGGCCGTCCCAATCCGCTGCTGACGGCGACGATCACCGATTGCCTTTCAAACCGCAGCACTCTTGCTTGCAATACTGTTCCTTCTAAATCTTGAAATTCTTCTTGAATCAACTTCCGCTGCTGATCGCGGAGTTTTTGGGCAAACACCTGTTTAGTTTGTATAGCAGACATGCGCCCAAAGTCGCCGTGTTCTGGAGTCACGTCTAGAATCACCGTGTCTCCCAACTGGGCTTCTGCTGCTACTTCCTGTACTTCTTTTAGGGAAATTTCGTGGTCCGGGTTGGTGACTTGATCAACGATTGTTTTTGTTGAAAGGATGCGGTAGCCTTCTTCTTCTAGATCTAGGTCTACTTCAAAGTTGTCAAAATAGTTTTCGTCAAAGTTAGGTTGGTCTAAACGTTGGGTGCGCCGATAACGCTCGTATCCTTTTAGAAGTGCTTCTCTGAGAGCAGATTGGACTGCGTGTTTGGGTAAATTCCGCTCTTTGCTGATGCTCTCGATCATTTCTTTAAGACCGGGAAGCTTGACAATTGACATGAAAAAACCTCCTGAAAGCTTATTTAGCTTGGTTTATTAGTTTTTGCTCGCCCAGGGCTGCGCTCACCGCCGCTCGGCCAGCTGTACTTTAGTAATTAAGGAACGGGGTATGCTGATCGTCCTTCCTTTTTTATTTAGGTAAACGGCATCTGAGTCCCGACGAATTAGCTGCCCCGTCCATTGTTTATGTCCCTCGTAGGGTTGTTTAGTTTCGACGGTGACGGTAAACCCTTTAAATGAGATAAATTCTCTATCTGAGGTCAGTTGGCGTGAGATCCCAGGACTGGAAATCTCTAAAACGTAGCTATCGGGAATTAGATCGACGGCATCTAATGTCGCTTCTATTGCCCGACTCATCCGTTCGCAGTCGTCTAGACTGGTATCTTGCTGCTGGTTACGGATGTCTATTCTCAATATCGGCGGACTTTGGTTGGTATGAAAAACAGCCCCTACTACTTCTAATCCTAGGGACTCTGCTATAGGCGCGGCTAGTTCTATTATTTGTGGAATCAGGGGATGAGTCATTGGATGGTTTCAACAAAAAAAGCGGGTTAACACCCACTTCCCGTACTTTTGATCTCTTCCAAGAAGTTTGGACTGCCAAAGCATGGCCAGGCGATCGCTCTGGCCATAGTTTCCCACAGTTTAGATAATTCTGCCTGCTTCTGGGAAAGCGGGCTTTTCTACCTCCTACAATAGCCTTAGGAAAGGCACTTTACCTTGTCGGTTACTCTTCTATTTTACTATCTAATCTCTGACTTGCTATTTTTTTAATCTATTTCAACTCTCCCCTTGGCTCAATCTGTTTCCTGGCCTCTTTTTGGCCTTTTATTGGATTCTGCAAATTTATTAATTACCTGTCAGTTGTTGCTGTTGTTTGATTTTCAGGATTCTATCTAGCTCTTCTGCAGAAATACGCTTGACATAATTGAGCTTAAACTCTTCTAGCATATCAGAAATCAAGGATTCCAATTCTTGTATAGTATGCTGTTGTTGTATTTCTTCTCGAAAGGCAGCGCTAAAGTGTTCTACGAGTCGCTCGGATAGACGCTCGCTTACTGGATCCGGTGGCATATTAACTGTGGCGTTGTAAGCATTCTTAGGAACCTCTGTGACTAATTTTGACATGGCGATCGCTAATTGTTCGCTCAATTGATTTGGCAAGTTTTGCCCTCCTGGCAGCCGCTGTAATCCCTGGTATGCTGGTAACTTGCTGATAACGGTAGCTATATTGTGACGCAGTAATGCTTCTAAATCAGCTTGTATCGCCGGCAGGACTTTACAAAAAGTTATTTGTAACATCCGAGATGCGATCGCCTGTAATTCATTAATCCCATTTATATCAATATAACCTTTATTTGTTCTTTTCAAAATTGACCTAACTATTTCTCCTTTCTTAATCCCTTCTTGCAACTGTTCTATCGCCTTTATAACTACCACTTCTGTCAGTTCTTCTGCTAATGATATCACTAACCACTGACTAATTTTATTTCGCATTGGTTCCAGATCTGGAAATTTTGCTTTATGCAAGCGAATGAGCACTGATATTACCCGCAGGAATTGCCAAAAAGGCAGCAGCAAAAAAATATCATACCAGCGCCACATGCAAGCGTCTGGAATCCATCTTATGCAATATCTGCGTGAGAGCAGCCATGTCCTCATTAAAAACTCTCCCCAAAATACCCCTATAAACCACCTATCTATTTCCCAAAACCTATTTATAAATTCTCCATCTTCACCTATCCCTCTATAATAATTACTTGCTATTAATGGCTGAATATCTCTTTCAAAAAATCTTATCTCTTCCTCCCACCCAGCCTGCCTTAAATGCTTCTCACTCCAAAAGACTCGAAATGACTCTTTTGCTGACGCTTCCTCATTATTAAAAATATGACGGCGCATCCGATTTTTAATCTTTTCCAAACTCCCGCTTTTATTGGCTATTTGAAACGGGTTTTCATCTATCATTTCCACGCTCAGGTTTCTCAATCTCTTTAACAGCTCTTGTGCCTGGGCTGATAGCAAACCATTTTGTTCTACTTCTACTTTCAATTTTTCTATTGTTTTCAGATACTTCTGAGTATCTCTATGAGGTTCAATCCCTTTAATAGGATCATAAAGCTGATAAAAATCTACTTTCTTCAAAGGCTCATACCAATTCTGCAAATTCCAAAAATTACGTAAGTAAAACTCGCGGGCTGGCACATAGCTGAGATCAAACAAAACTAACCCCAGGTTAGCTAATGCTACTATAGCCATCAATCTCTCATAACAAATATGCCAGGCAAAACCTTTCAATTTCCCATACCAAATAAACTTAGGAAATTCCTTACCAATAGTATTTTTTAGAAACTGCATGAATTCCCTGAAAATAACTCTGAAGAAAGAGTTGCCTATTTACCAAAATTGGACCTCGTCAAATTTTGCGAGTGAGTGGGGCTGGTGACGTGGTGGTTGTTAAGATTGTCGGTGGAGTGGGTGATTTCTGGAGAATTATGATAATCGCGTGATTCTAGAGACATTCTTTGCGAAGCTGAGACTCGCCCGTTTGTTCGCCGAGGGGAATCATTACTACTATTACTACTACTGCTGCTACTATTGCTACTACTAGGACGGGTAAAAGTTTTCCAAGCTGCTTTCAAGCCGGTAAAGATACTTTTGGTAGTCACTTGTACCTTTTTGGCTTGTTGCTTGGCGCTGTCGAGACTGCGATCAACTTGTTTAACTATTTCAGTAGCGCTGTTGACTCCTTCATTTATATCGTCGGTAAGATCACTTATTTCCATGCCAGTGAGACGGATTGCCTCTAAAGTGGGAGGCAATTCGCGTCTTAGGGTGTCAGCTAATTTTTCTACGCTCCTAGCTGCGCGAGCGATCTCGTGCAAGGCTGGCAGGGCGGCTACTAAAACAGCAGTCAGGCTGACGGCTACCAGCAGAATTGACAATCCTAGCCAAAAAAGGGGATCAATCACAGATTTTTTCTACTATAAGTGTTAGAAATTGCCAGGCTACTCTGTAGACCTGGTTTCTGCTGCCGAGCTTGGCAATTTATCGCCAACGGCATTGCGCTTGGTATTGACTTCTATTTGATTTAGACTTTGGCGTTCCCATCCATAAGCTTCAATCCCAGCAGCGATCGCTTCTTTGAGCCTGGCCAAAGTCTCTTCCCAGCGCCGCAGTGCTGATTCTGAAAGACGATCTGCTTGTAACTGTACACTACTTGATAAATCTTCTGCCAATTCTGGCAAAGCATCTGCCGATTTCTTTAATAGCTTGCGCGTTTCGCGACCCGTTCGCGGGGCCATCAGCAATCCTGTCAGTGTCCCAATGGCGGCCCCTATTATTAGTCCGCCAATAAACAATTCCGAGCCTTTATTAGACATATCTTAGCGCTTTTATCTGTTTTAAACTACAATATAACAAATGCTAATGCGCTATATAACAGCCGTGCTGCCTTTGGATGACTTCAATCCCTATTTGGGACTAAAATTGTCACCTTAAAATTCATTTTAAAAGCCTTTCTGCAATAATCTGGCTTAGCTAAACTTGCTCTTTTACAGCTCTGCTTTTTTGTTGGCACTGGGTGGCCATAGGTTCCTCTTATATTATTCTCTGTCTATACTAAAATTCCCACCCGCAAACAAATTTTTTCTCAGTTTCTTAACCGCCTTACTCTATTAAACCCCCACAGCCATATAAGCCTTCCCTTTCGCCAAAGCGCTAATAACTGCTCTAGTTGCCAAAGCTGAGCTTGTAATTTTTGGTATTGCTGTCGTAGCTTGCGGGTACCTATTTGCCCCTTACTAATTAAAGTAGGAGCTTTATACAACACTCTATAAGTACCACGCTCTATTGCTATTAAAGTATTTGCCGCTTTGGCAATTGCCCGCCGGAGCCGCCGCAATTGCCAAGCAACATAAAGACACAACAACGCTATAACCCCATTTATTACTATGACAAGCGTCAGCATTTTTTATCCTCACTTTTAAATGCCAAGGTTCACCTTAGCTTCTCTTACTCTTTTGATCAATCCTAGTTTATTGCTTCTGCCCTCTTACATCTACAAGCATAAAAAAATGCGCTCGCCTGCTTTAACAGAACTACACCGTAATACCAAAAAAATCAGCCACTACAACTTGACAAGCCTCCTCTAGTATGGTAACATACCTGTCTCTATAAATAAAAAAATAAATGTCTATTCTATGACTACTATTTATGACATTCTAAAAAAAATTTAGAGAAACTGCCCAATCTAAACGGGATTTAGGCGAGCGCTTTGAAAAATTAATGCAAGCCTATCTCCGCCACGACCTCTATTATAAAGATTTATTTAGCGATGTTTGGCTATGGAAAGAATATCCCAATAAAAACAACACCCC
>DVEG01000023.1 GCA_015295835.1 Oscillatoriaceae cyanobacterium M7585_C2015_266 | reverse complement strand
ATGAATCATCTTTACATTCTGCTCACCATTCTACTCACAGTTTACGGACAAATTGTCATTAAATGGCAAGTGCAACTGGCTGGAGCATTTCCCCAAGACAATATAGAAAAACTGCAATATCTAACCAAACTTTTACTCAATCCTTGGGTAGTTAGTGGCTTTGCCTGTGCATTTCTTGCAGCTCTTAGCTGGATGGCTGCTATGACTAAATTCGATCTTAGCTATGCTTATCCATTTATGAGTCTAAGCTTTGTTTTAGTAATGTTTCTTAGCGCTATCTTATTTAAAGAACCTGTTACAATCCCTAAATCCGTCGGATTAAGTTTTATTGTCTTAGGTATTATTATTGGTAGCAAAGGATGAAAATATGTCCTCAATGTCACTACCATTTTAATCAACAAAACTGGCATTGCCCTGCCTGTGGCTATACCCCTCCATATCTGGAGGGGCATCTAAGCTTTGCACCGGAACTCGCTGCTGCCAGTGAAGGATTTGATGCCTCAGCTTTTCCAATGCTGGCTCAACTAGAAGCCAAAAATTTCTGGTTTCGTAGCCGAAATCGTCTGATAATTTATGCCATAAAACACTACTTTCCTCAAGCTCAAACTTTTTTAGAAATTGGTTGTGGCACAGGTTTTGTTTTACAAGGAATTGAAAAAAACTTGCCTCATCTTACTTGCTCAGGTAGTGAAATTTTTTCTAAGGGATTAGAATTTGCCAATCAACGGCTATCTAAAACAACTTTATTTCAAATGGATGCCCGGAAGATACCTTTTATTGAGGAATTTGATATAATTGGTGCTTTTGATGTTCTTGAACATATAGAACAAGACCAAGATGTTCTGAGGCAAATGTATCAAGCCACAAAAATGGGAGGAGGTATAATATTGACTGTTCCTCAACATCCTTGGCTTTGGAGTCAAGCTGATACTTATGCTCATCACTTTCGCCGCTACGTTAAACAAGATTTAATCATAAAGTTAAAAGCAGCAGGATTCAAAGTAGTAAGAGTAACATCTTTTGTTTCTATACTTCTTCCCTTAATGCTAATTTCTCGATTAAACCAAAAGTCAAAAGCCAAAAATTACGATCCAACTATTGAACTGAAAATTAGTGGAATATTAAATCTAATTTTAGAGAAAGTTCTTGATATAGAACGTTGGCTTATTCAACTAGGTTTATCCTTTCCAATAGGGGGATCTTTATTAGTAGTTGCTTATAAAAAATAACCCAATGTATAAAATTCCTTTTAATAAGCCCTACATGACTGGTAAAGAGCTTTGGTATATCAGCCAAGCTCACCACGCAGGGCAACTCGCTGGTGATGGAAACTTTACTAAAAAATGTCATCAATGGCTGGAAAGTCAAACCAATTGCCAAAAAGCTCTCTTAACTCACTCCTGTACTGCTGCCCTAGAAATGTCGGCAATTTTAGCTGACTTGGAACCAGGAGACGAAGTAATTATGCCCAGTTATACCTTCGTTTCCACAGCTAACGCTTTTGTACTCAGGGGAGCAGTGCCCGTATTTATCGATATCCGCCCTGACACCCTAAATTTAGATGAAACTTTGGTTGCCGCAGCCATTACCAACCGCACTCGTGCCATTGTTCCCGTTCATTATGCGGGGGTGGGCTGTGAAATGGATACCTTGCAAGAAATTGCTCAAAAACATCAACTTATGCTTATTGAAGATGCCGCCCAAGGAATTATGGCATATTACAAAGGTAAACCTCTGGGCAGTTTTGGGGATTTAGCTTGCTTTAGTTTCCATGAAACCAAAAATATTATTGCGGGTGAAGGCGGAGCTTTAATTATCAATAATCCCCATCTGAGCGAACAAGCCGAAATTATCCGAGAAAAAGGCACCAACCGCAGCAAATTCTTTCGGGGTCAGGTAGATAAATATACTTGGATTGAAAAAGGTTCTAGTTACTTACCCGGAGAATTAATTGCCGCTTTCCTCTATGCTCAACTTGAGGAAGCCCAGGCAATTATCAATACTCGCTTAAAATTATGGAACTACTATCATCAACTCCTCGAACCATTAGAACTAGCTGGCAAATTACGTCGTCCTATTATTCCCCCCCATTGCCAGCATAATGGTCATATGTATTACATTATTTTACCGGATTTACAAACCCGTACCAAACTAATCGCTTTCTTACAAGAACAAGGAATTAACTCTGTATTTCATTATGTCCCTTTACATAGTTCTCCTGCAGGACAGCGTTATGGTAGAGTCGGCAGTAGCATGGATAATACGAATAGAATTTCAGAGTGCTTATTAAGATTACCTTTGTTTCCCGAACTTGGGTTGGCATCCATTGAGAAAATAGTAAGTTGTATTAAAGATTTTTAATTAGTGATCATCCAAAAACAGACAGACTTTTTCAAAAATTCAAAATGAATAATTTTATCCCCTACGGACGGCAAAATATCAATCAGCAGGATATCGATGCTGTGGTTGAGATTTTGCGCTCTGATTGGCTGACTCAAGGACCTGCCATAGAACGATTTGAGCAGGTGGTGGCTGACTATTGTGGGGTTAAATATGCGGTGGCGGTTTCTAGTGCTACCGCAGCTTTGCATCTGGCTTGTTTAGCCCTGGGACTGGGGGCGGGGGATATCTTGTGGACTTCGCCGAATACTTTTGTGGCTTCGGCAAATTGTGGCTTGTATTGTGGTGCAGAAGTCGATTTTGTGGATATTGACTCCCGTACTTATAATCTAAGTATTGAGGCACTAGAGTCGAAACTGATTCAAGCTGAAAAAGTGGGGAAACTGCCCAAAGTGGTGGTTCCTGTTCATCTGGCAGGTCAGTCTTGTCAAATGGATAAGATTGCTGCTTTGTCTGAAAAGTACGGTTTTGCAGTTCTGGAAGATGCCTCTCATGCTATTGGTGCTAAATATCAGGGCAGTCCGGTAGGAAATTGTCAGTTTTCGGATATGGCGGTGTTTAGCTTTCATCCAGTGAAGATTATTACCACTGGAGAAGGGGGCATGGTGGTAACAAATCGTTCGGATTTGTATGAAAAGCTAATTCGCCTGCGAACTCACGGCATTACCCGCAATCCTGATTTAATGCAGGGTGAGTCTCATGGGTTGTGGTACTACCAGCAGCTAGAGTTAGGGTTTAACTACCGAATGACAGATATTCAGGCAGCCCTGGGTGCGAGTCAAATGCAGCGTTTGGATGAATTTGTTTCACGCCGTCGATTTTTAGCGGCACGGTACAATGAATTACTACAGGATTTGCCCCTGGTTCTACCTTGGCAACATCCTGATACTGAGTCTAGTTGGCATCTATATATTATTCGGCTGAAACTGGATAAAATTGCTAAAACTCATCGCCAAGTTTTTGAGGATTTACGACAGGCTGGAATAGGTGTTAACTTGCACTATATCCCGGTTCACACTCAACCTTATTATCAAAAATTAGGGTTTGGCTGGGGGGATTTTTCCGAAGCTGAAAAATATTATCAAGAGGCGATTAGTCTGCCTATGTACTATGGCTTAAGTGAGGAAAATCAAGACCGAGTTGTGGCTGTTCTGAGAAATATTCTGATATGAAAATTGTGATTATTGTTTGTTCAAGCGAGAATAACTTCTACCCGCTTACCAGGAAAGGTACTGAAGTAAGTATTGGGTAAACCCTTGCTCGAATATCAACTGGAAAAACTGCAACGGTTCAAACTAGCCGATGAAATAGTTATCGCTACGACGAATATCAAACAGATGAACCTATTGTTGAGTTATGTAACTCTATCTTAATATTTAAAAAAAGTTTGTGATACGCTTTATCAAAGTAGCAGCCGCTATATTTGTTTAGTTGAGTATTATAACCCAATCCCCGTTGAGGTAACTTATCGAGGTTATCAAGGAAAATTATTTAAGCGAGATTTTGCCGGAGAAATGCTCGCTCAGTATCAGAATTTACATTTAGTAGATTATGGTTTTGTATATCATCGCGAGCGCAACTTTCCTCAAGACGATTTAACTTGGTTCTTACTAGAAAAAAATCCTAATCTGCTAATCCGCGTCGATGCTACCATTGAAATAGGTACAGCTCATGTAATGCACTGTTTAACACTTGCTCAGGCATGGCAAGATACCTAAGGACAGCCTATTTTATCATTGCCAAATTTTGGCCCACATTATAATAACGCCTCAAATCAGAAGGAATGGAAGTTGTTCATTTAGCAGCAGAACCAGAGAGTATAACGGATGCCATGATTATGGACACGCGGAACATTATTATGCTAATTTTATTCTAAATTAAAATATCTTTGTTGACAAGCAATGGTATCAAATTGGCAATAGCGGAGATAGCAGCGAAAAGTGCCACCAGTGGCTAAAAAGTT
>DVEG01000029.1 GCA_015295835.1 Oscillatoriaceae cyanobacterium M7585_C2015_266 | reverse complement strand
GCAGAAACGGGTAAGCCGATCATTATGTCCACAGGGATGGCAACGCTTGCGGAACTGGATGAGGCGGTGCGCACGATTCGAGCCACAGGGAATGATCAAATTGTGCTGCTCAAGTGTACCAGTACCTATCCTGCGGAGCCCACGGATTCTAATTTGCGGACGATTCCTCACCTGAAGGAACTTTTTGGCTGTGAAGTGGGGCTGTCGGATCACACGCTGGGGATTGGTGTCGCAGTAGCGGCGGTGGCGTTGGGGGCAACGGTAATTGAAAAGCACTTTACCTTGAGTCGGGCTGAGGGGGGAGTGGATGCGGCTTTTAGTTTGGAACCCCACGAAATGAAGTTGTTGGTTGAGGAAACACAACGTGCCTATCAAGCTCTCGGTCGAGTGCAGTATGGCCCTACGGAAGCGGAGAAAAAATCCTTGGTGTATCGGCGATCGCTCTACTTTGTCAAAGACATGGCAGCCGGTGAGATCATTACCCCTGAGTGTATGCGTTCAATTCGCCCAGGGTATGGGCTGCCCCCCAAATACTACGATGTGCTGCTTGGCAAACGGGTGAATCAAGCCATTGAGCGGGGCACACCAGTTTCGTGGGCTCACATTGGCTAAGCAGAGGGCGACAGAGTCTGTTAAGGATAAATTGACTGCCCTCTTAGACCCCAACGGCTGGAGGGGTAACATGATTTGGGCGGCATTTTCTTGCCCTTGTCACTGAGTTCCTAGAGTTTGACTTTTCCCAGAGTTTTTACAGTGAATTTGCCGTTGCCAATGCGATAAGCGATTTACTGTTGCGTCTGTTGGGCATTGAACCCTGCTGTGGGGCGGGCTAGGCTTTGGGTTGCCAGTTGGGTTTGACGACTTGACGACAGCGGGCAATCACGAGGGCATTGTCAGGCATTTCCTCCGTTACAGTGGAACCTGCAACAATAGTGACACTTTCCCCCAGAGTGACTGTAGCAACGAGGACGCTATTAGATCCAGTCTTGGTACTCCTGCCAATGTGGGTAGGATGTTTGCGAACACCATCGTAGTAAGCGGTAATTGTGCCTGCACCGATATTTACGCCTCGCCCAACGTGCTTTCCTTGTTAATGTTATATTCTACAATATACTAAGGTTTTTTACCATTTATAGGCACTGTTTGTCAACCCTTTTTGAGAAGCCCGGCTATATACAGCCACAATAATCGCCGGTAGGGGAGCAACCAATAAATTGGCCAAAGAAATCCGGCGTGTCGTTGCGTCAGCACTTTCCATTCTTTCATGGGTTGAAGGGTGACGTCTTCGAGGGCTAGACCCTTTGGTTGCTGGACTTTATGTAAGCGCTCGCCTAGCGTTACATTTGTTTGTTTTTGCGGCTTAGGATTCGCCGGACACGTCCCCTGATATCCCGGAGCTATCCAAACTGTACATCCTTTTTGTTTAGCTCGCAAGCCATAATCCCAGTCTCCTCCATAATGCACGAATGCTGGATCGAGATTTCCCACCACTTGCGCGACTTCTCGCGGGATGAGAACGCAGTTGCCGCACATGGTATCACAACGCTGGGGTTTTTCTGTCGGTTCCACAGAGTCTAAATTGAGTGGATGCCACCAGCGACTTTGTACTTTTCCCCCATAAGTATAGACACCTGTAACCGGATCGCGGGTAGAACCTGCGATGATTGCTTTTCGTTCCCCTGTTTCTGCTAACTGGTAATAGGTATCTAATAAAGTTCTCAAGGCATCTGGCTCGAGCAAGGTATCGTCGTTGAGCCAAAGATAAAAGTCTGGATTGTCTTTGCAGGCAACATCAAAAGCCATCCGCATTCCCCCATTCCAAAATAAGTTTCCATCTCCTTGCAAAACTTTCACTTGGGGGTAATTTTGCTGCACTGCTTCCCCAGTGCCGTCGGTACTGCCATCATCGACTAAATAAACTTGCAAGCTCACCTCTGGTATAAGAACTTGGTTGAATAGCGCCTTCAGGCAATCTAACGTTTTTTGTTTACGGTTAAAGCAAGTTATCAGTACAGCTATCCTTTTTGACATTATCGGCTCCAAATACTCGTAAACCTCCGCCTAAGCTATAGTTCCTTATTTCCTGGTGTCACTAACATAATTTTTGACTATGTTGAGCGATCGCTTGTGTTTATTTTAGCAATTTTTTCGTTTTTCCCGTCGCCCTTTAGCCACTTATACATCATATGAATTGCTGACAACTGGCAAAAATTATGCTATAGTTCTAAAATATTTTAGAAACTCTACTAGGAATGATTAATGATAGATTTTGGTATTATAGTAACCTGTTGTGAATCAGATTATTTATTTGCCAAGGGCTGCTGCGCCAGCATTAGATATTTTCTGGGTGATATTCCAATTTGTTTACTAATTGATGGCAATTTTTCAGCATCAGATGCCCAAAATACTTATGGGGTTCGCATTCTTAATCGTAGTCAAATCACTAACCCATTTCTCAGGAAACATAGCTTTGGCTGGGGCATTACCAAAATGGTAGCCTTTTGGGAAAGCCCCTGGAAACATTTTTTGATGTTGGATGCCGATACGATTGTTTGGGGGAACATTTTAAAATACGCTAATTTTCATGAAGCCGATATAATTATAGATCGTCCGAATAAATGTTATACAGATGCTTCAATTTCAAAGTATTTTTTTGAAATTTCAAAAATAGAGCAGCATTTTCCAGATTTCAACTGGCAGGCTCACCGTTCTGATTATTACTGCACAGGTGCTTTTTTTGGAAAGCGTGATATTTTTAGTATTTCTGAATATCGAAATATATTAGAATTTATTGAGGAGAATCCAGAAGTTTTTAAGTATGGGGAAATGGGATTTTTAAATTTTATGATTTTCAGGGCAGCCGACGAAGGGAGAATTAGATTAGGGCAAGAAGAAATGCAATTTTTAGTGCCTAATTTTGAGCAAGAGCATGTAAGAAAGCGCTTTACTATAGAAAAAGATAGAGGACCGATATTGTCAGGAGAAGAGGCGACTATAGTTCACTGGTGTGGAGTGGAAAAGCCTACTGTATCAAACTCAAAAATATACTCAGAACCGATGAGTTTTTTTCGGCGGAAGTTTCTGCGCGACTCAGCGGGAGTGACGGGAGGGAAAGCAGAGGTATTGCTACAAATAGAAGACTGGCAGCGATTGATAAGAGTATACCAAAGAAAAATACGACGTAGGTTGGCAATAGTCGATAGAATCAGAGAAAATTAGGTTAGTGGCTGGGCAAAATTCACTAAGGATAAAAGAGGGCCAGTTTGTTCTTGACCATTGACAGCGAGATCACTGTGACAGAGGTAAAGGCGAGCGCTCACCCGCGAGAGCAAATCCAGCAAAATTCGCTGCAAGCGTTGCTCATCCGCTAAATGGGCATCTTCAGGAGTCCAAAGGCGCCCTGCTCGCTCTTTAAGAAACAGGGGAGCGGCGAATAAATTTGCCGAACCGCCGCTAAGCCAGAGAGGAGAGCCGACATCGAGCCAAAAGTGCCAGCGGTGAGAGCGGCGGCTAGAACGGTACTGAAAGATAGTGGCCAGAGTCACAGCACGAGCTTCTAGCCCAATGGGGCGAACGGGATAGAGATTAGCGGTGACGGTGCCTCGGCGCAGCAATTTGATAAATTTTTCGACTACTTGGAAGCGGGAGCTTTCCTCGTCAGTGGAATTGTAACTTCCTTGACTTAAGCGCATCCTAGAATAGACTTCCGAGTAATGTTGAGCGGTTTCTATCAATTCCCGCAAAGCGGAGAGTAGCTCATAGGAGAGGTTACTGCCATTCCACAGAAAGTGTTCAATAGCGCGAGCGAGTGCCAAGACAAAGCTGGGGAGGAGGCGTTGTTCAAGCTGAGTGCACTGATTATCTATCCACTGCACGATTTCTGTGTAGGCGCGACAGGCTTGTTCTCCGAGCCGATCCCAGCGTGGAAATTCCGTCACCGGCAGTAAGCGGGGGCGGTAGATATCGGGATGATAGCAGTAATCAACCAATAAGCCAGCGCGTACCGGATCGATAGCGGGAATAAGAGAAAAGCAGGAAATGGCGTCGTAACAAACACCCGGTTTTTGGTTTTTGGGTTGTACTGAGAGAAGGGTGAGCATTTCGGCGACGGCATCGCTATTGAGCAATCTTCCTAAACCGGGATAGATAAAGCAGAGTAAGCTGAGTAAAGCGCGGATGAGTGGGGAGTTGAACAGAGGGCGCTGAGCGTTTAGGGATTGGAGAGGGATACCTTTTTGCTTGAGGAGTTCGTTGAGAGTATAGTGAGCGATCGCATCTAAACCGGGAGCGATTATAACGATTTCTTCTGGCTGCACTTCGTTTAAGCGCACTGCTTTGCTAATCGTGTCAGCGATTTCCCGCAGCAGTTCCCCGCGAGAGATAGTTTGAATCGACTGCACTACTGGCGGCAACTGTAAAAATGACTGGGGAGCGACGATGATTTCCAACAGCGATTCTCCCAGGGTATCTGCTAGAGTGGAGGTTGATTCCCTTTTGAGGGTTATCTTTTGTTGGCAGCGGGATGCTAAGCCGGCTAAATAATTAGGATCAGCATTCAGCCCCAAGCGAATGCCGCCATTGGGATTGTAAGTGAAAACTCCGACTACCCTCCTATCTAGCAATACTTCAAATAAATCACGAGCGAGCGCCACTCGTCCACATCATCAGCCAGCACCACTTGATAGCGTGCAGTCAAATGCTTGCGGTATGTCTCATCTGGCAGCAGGTGACGCCAGTAGAGTTCAGCAATAATTCCATAAGTCAACAGCCCCCGCTCCAGACACCAATCCCGCCAACGTAACAGCACCTGCTGCATACATTCCCACAATTGAGGAGAACCCCCATCGCCGCCCATACCTTTTTCCAAGAAACTTTTAATTTCCTCTGCCGGCGTACCGCTCATCCCCGCCAACTGCAGCAAATCTAGGGTGCGGCGCACTATGCGATACTCGCTAATGCCCTCTTGACGCAAAATTCCCTTATCCAATTCCGAACGCCATAATTCAGTTGCCAATTCCTGCTCTGTTTCCGGGCGCAAGCGCAAGGGAAATTGGGCGCGCAAGTCCAATCGCTGAATCAGCAAGGGCCAAAATAACATTACTTCTTCTTGGAAAAAACCCACCGGTGTTGTCGAGTGAACCGGTACGGGAGCTCCTGCCCCAGCGTGTTCGAGCCGCTCTGCCAATTCCTGCCGGTTATCTCCATTTGCGGCAAAGACTAAAATTTTTGAGGTTTTTCGGTTGAGAAGACTGTTGTTTTTCCTGATTTTCTCAACCCACAGGCAAAAGTAATCTACTAAACAAGCTGTCTTGCCGCTTTTCGACGAACCAGTAATCCAAATTGAACTATCTAACACAACTTTCCTCCACTTTTCGAGAGTCTATCATTGTTTTTTATCCTGGCGAAGGCACTTCCCTCCACAAGGGCAATTTGGGGCGGGGTGAAACTCCTACCTAGTATTTATACTTAAGATTTTCCTATGTTTTTTCCTTTAAAAGATTTAGTCTGTGGTACAATCACCTAGAGAGCAAGCGTTAAAGCTGAACCCATTCCGACTACTAGAAATTGGGAAGAAACTTTATTAAATGGCTAAGCTTCGGATTTCTCTCGTTAAGAAAAACTGTGAAATTTTTAGAAACTTGGATTTTTAAGTTAAATATTTCATGATGTGAAAAACAAATAAAAAAGATGAGAATACCTAATTTTAACATCAAAGGATACTTACAGAGTGCTGGCCAATGGCTTTTGGAAACTCCAGAGCGAGCGCTGGATGAAGCCTATCAGGCAGCAAGAGCGATCGCAGCAATCGAAAACGAGCATTTTAATGGCCAGAAAATCTCAGCCGAATCGGCTAATTACAGTGAAAATGTCTTAGCTTATTTTCAGAGCGAGCTGACAAAATACCTTAATATCATAAAAGTCAAGTTATCAACCTTTCGGCTCAGCCGTTCAATTAGCAGTGTGATCAATATCAGTAAACCGAAAAAAATTCCTCCTGATTATATAGGATATTCCCATCACTGGGCTGAGATTCAGGTGCAAGGGCAAACTTCTACAACTCTGGAAAAGCTGAAATTTATTGATAAAGTGATAGCAAAATACAGTGATGAAGAGCGATCGCTTTCTCTACTTTCCCCTCCATCTATAATCGCTGCAAGCCCTGGCATAACCGACACTGCCAATGAGCCAAAAACTACGCCTGGATACGGGAAAAACTCCTATGCCTCGGCTGTCAACTCTGCAAAAATGTCTGAATCCATTGCCGATAAAACCAGTTTCTTGCCGCGTTCGATTTTGAGAACCCTTGATCGACTGAAGCGAGAACTCGATCCAAAAGCTGAAGAAGAAGTTTTGGAATCTTTCCGCTATTCTAAAACAAAAACCATTGTTTCTATCAAATTCATTTTATTATTGATTCTGATTCCACTACTGACGCACCAAATTGCCAAAAACTTCATAGTTGGACCAATTATCGATCACTTCCATCAGGCGGGGAAAACGGAAATATTTTTAAATATCGATATGGAAGAAGAAGCTTTTGCCGAACTAAAACATTTTCAAGAAAAACTAGAATTCCAAATGTTAATAGGGGCAGCTCCTCAACTATCTCAACAAGAAATGGAGGAAAAAGTTAAACAAAAGGCAGAGGAAATAGCAGAGGAATTTAAAAAGAGGAGTTCTAATGCAATTAAAAATGTATTCTCAGATTTGCTATCCGTTGTCGCCTTTGGTTTGGTTATTGCCAAAAGTCAACAAGAGATAGGTATTTTGAAGTCTTTTATAGATGACATAATCTATGGTTTGAGCGACAGCGCCAAGGCATTTATTATTATTTTGTTCACAGATATTTTCGTCGGGTTTCACTCGCCGCACGGCTGGGAAGTGATTCTAGAAGGTATATCCAGACATTTAGGGCTGCCAGAAAACCGCTCGTTTATCTATTTATTTATTGCTACTTTTCCGGTGATTCTCGATACTATTTTCAAGTATTGGATTTTCCGCTACTTAAATCGTATTTCGCCTTCGGCTGTGGCAACTTACCGAAATATGAATGAGTGAGAAATTAGAAAATAGGGCATTGGCAAGTAGAGGATAAAATAAATCAATGCCCTTTTGTTATTTTCCCGGAAAAAAAAACAACCTACAAAGTTCTAATTGTAAGAACCTGCGGGGGAGTAGCATCAGGAGGATAGAGAAAGTCTATCTGCACTTCTTGGCTCCCGCCCGGAGGCAGATTCAGTGTTAACAAAGGTTCGCCCTTTTGTCCACGTCGCTGTACCAAATGAAAATAGCGGGTTTGTGAAGCTCCCCGCTCATCGATATAGCTTACCTTCACTGTGCCTCTAAAAAATATCTGTCGATCACGCGGTTTGAGAAATAAAATTCCATTCTTTGGCTCGTCTGATTTCAAAGGCGTTTGCAGCGAAATAGTTACCTTCTTAGAGCGATCGCTTGGATTGTATAGCGGCAAAGTCAGATTATATTCAATAGCGTAATTACCATGAGCATAATAAGCAGTATCAGGATAGCGGACGTGCATTTTCGCACTTTGCACCTGATTAGTGCCGAAAGTAATCTCGTGAACCGTACTCAAAGCATAAGAAATTGACTGTCCTTGTTTAGGAATACTCAAATATTCTACACTCGGATTATCAGTAATTTTCGCCGTCCACCGCGAACCAGAGGCGACACCTGCTACTCGCCCGTAAACCACTTCGCCAACAGGGCGATCAAGAGGCGTTGGTGCTTTATCCCGAGGACCAGCCAAATCTCCATTTATCAGCAGATTTTGCCACTCTTCTATAGTAGGAGCCCTTTCACTACCGTCGGCAGTGAGCGGCGCAAACATTGCCAAATTAGCCACATAAATCGGCGCACTACTCGACAATCGCAGCAGCGTTGAGCGCCCATTTGAAGAAGGAACCACTTTCCCAACCGGAATCGGCAAATTCATCAACATAGTGGTTTGCCCCGGCGGAATCACTATTTGTGTCGGCCAATTTGGTTGCCGAAGTCCGCGTAAAATATCGCTCATGGCGCGACTGCCCGGACCGGAAAAAACGGTGCCGGCAGTGTTGTCTACCAAATCTGGCAAATCGATAAATAACGCGTCGGGAGAAGTTAGATAACTCGCGCCCTGCAATATCTCAAAAATGACGGGTTGGGGATTGGGATTGTACAGGATTATCCCTTGATAAAGCGTGCGCGTTTCTGCCTGCGTTCTCGCTCTTGCAATGTGGTGAGTGAACAAGTCAAATCTTCCTTGCAAAGGGAAGTTTAAATGCGCTTGTGGCGAGCGCATTCCATTTGGCGGAAATGTCGAAAGCAAAATTCCTTCTGTAAGTACAACCTCCGGACTATTACTATTAAACACCGGAATACTATCGAGTTCCCCCGGTAAAGGGCGAATTTCCGTTGCTTCTACCACTTCTTGAGGAGGCACCTCATCTAATGGCGGCACCATATCCAATGGCGGCAGCATTTCTTTTGGTGGCAGTAGAGGAGGAGCTGGCTGCGTCTCAACCCGCGCTTGCAGGGGTGGGAATGCAGGAATAGCGGGGATTTGGGCAAGCGGAAAAATTGGCCAAAATAACATTGCGCTTGTGTTTTAATGAAACTTTAGCTGTTTTTGAGAATTTATATAATCAATCTGTTGAACAACCCCAAGCAGGAGAATTTTAAGGCAATGGTGTCATTGATTTTTCCAGCGGATATATATAAATCTACTGCTTGTAAATTTCAGACTATTCCGCAAGGGTCGATTATACCAATAATTGCAGCCTGTGCAACTTTAATGAATTTGCTTGGCTTCTCTATGCCTGCCGATGCAAATATATCAACTAATACTTATTGTCAAGGCGAATTGCAAGGGGGTGTTCTTAACGGTAAAGGAACGTGTGTGTTTCCCAGCGGCAATCGTTACACCGGAGAGTTTCGCAATGGCGTCAGACACGGGCGCGGTGTTTTTAGCTACGCAGACGGAACCGATTGCGAGGGGGAATTTCGAGATGACTTGCTTAATGGTAAAGGTGTCTGCATGTTTGCTAATGGTAATCGCTATGAGGGAGAGTTTCAAGATGGCGTTATCAATGGAAAAGGGGTTTTTACTTTTTTAGATGGCACGCGCTGTGAAGGAGAATTTCGCAACGGGCAGCTTAACGGATTTGGAGTGTGCACGTTTTCCACTGGCAACCGCTATGAGGGCGAGTTTCGCAATAGCAGGAAACAGGGAAAAGGAGTTTTTATCTATGCTGATGGCAGTCGCTGTCAAGGAGAATTTCGCAACGGGCAGCTTCACGGCTTTGGGGTGTGTACTTTCGCCAGTGGCAACCGCTATCAGGGGGAGTTTCGCAATAATTTACAACACGGTAATGGGGTGTTTATTTATGCCACTGGCACGCGATTGGAGGGGATTTGGAAAGATGGTAATTTGGAGCAAGTTGTAAGACGGTAAGTTTAGGTTAATTTGTAGTAGGGCGAGGGCTTGTTTTGTAGATTTCTACAACACCTAGCTCTCGCCTGTTTCTGACTCTTTCATCACTCTGGCATATCTAGGTTTGCAAGGATTCCCCCAGCTTACTTGCCCTGCTGGAATATCTCTGAATACGCTGCTGCGCGCTCCGATGACGGCATTTGCCCCGATTTTTACTCCTGCACCGATGAAACAATCTGCTGCTATCCATACGCCATTGCCAATTTCTATTGGTGCTGTTATTAGACCAAAGGCGCGATCGCGAATATCATGACTGCCCGTACACAGGTAGCATTTTTGTGAAATCACGCAGTGCTGCCCGATGCGGATTTTATCAAAACTGTACAAAACTACGTCATCTCCAATCCAACTATAATCTCCAATTTCCACTTTCCAGGGATAGGTTATTCTTGCGGTGGGGCGGATACGCACGTCGGTGCCGAGACGAGCGCCGAAAAGTCGCAGTAACCAGCGCCGGAATCCGTAACAAAAGTGGGGGCTAAGGGGAAATGCAACTGCTTGCACTAACCACCACAACATAATAACCCAACCGGGGCGCCCCCGCTCAAACCAGGATTGATTGTATTTGCGCAAATCCACCCAAGGCTGAGCATCCAGCACGGGTTTTTGTTTCTGAATATCTATCGATTGATTGTCTTGTGGTGGTGGATGATTGATTTCGTTTGCAGAGGCAGAAAAATTAGAATCTGTCATGTATGCGCGTCTTGATGAGAAATCGGTTTTGCCTGGGTTGTAAAAGTTGGGACATTCAATTGACCACCAAATCTGCGCAATTCGTATAGTTTGACGCCTATTTGATACTCATACTGACTCAGAAGTCGTCCGTAAATATAACCAGCTCTTCCATCTAAAAAACCGAGCTGAATAAAATAAAATAAAATAAATCTTATGGTGGGTTTAAAGGGCAGCCAAACCCACAATTTTTTTAAAAACCGTTTGCGCTGCACTACATCTCCGAATAAATTCCCGCTAATTGCGCCGCTATTGTCTTTTCCAGTTATAATATTAAAATAGACTCTCGCTTCCCAGTTGGAGTAACGGTTGTGCCGTTCGATCCAGTGGTAAATATCCCGAAAGTCTTCGTGAATCATGTCATTTTTGAGATATCCTACACGCCCTTGTAAAATGACGTGTTCGTGTACTTCATTATCGCCTGTGTTGGGAACTTCTTCTGTGCCTAAGTTTTCGTATCGTCCTTTTTTGTGCTGAAATAAGCGTAGATTCCAGTCTGGATATTTGCCTCCGTGGCGAATCCAAGTGCCAAGGAAAAATACACGACGGTTTAGATAGTAACCGGCATAGTTGGGATTTTTGATTGCTTCGGCAATTTCATCCCATAGTTCAGGAGTTATGCGCTCGTCGCAGTCAACGATTAATACCCATTCGTTGCGAAAGGGTAGGTTTTCCAGGGACCAATTCTTCTTTTTTGGCCAGCGTCCGTTAAAATAAAATTGTACTACTTTTGCTCCGAAGCTTTCGGCGATTTCGACGGTGCGATCGCGGCTCTGGGAATCTACTAAAAATATTTCATCTGCTCTATAAACGCTACTTAGACAAGCTGGCAGATTTTTCTCTTCGTCTTTTGCAGGAATAAGAACCGAGACTGGTATTTTAGAGGATTGACAGGTCATGGTAAGGTGGTTTAACCGATTTCAAATTAGCCATCAGCGGAAGAGTTTGGGCTAGATATAGGGGTTTGATTATCTATTAAAATTTTACTCTATAGTTTTAAATTTTCTTGACTGTAAACTGATTTAGAGGATAACAGAAAGCCGAGGGCAGCACTTAAATATCCAATTTGAGCGCAGGCATAGACGAAATTATCGAAGCGAAGCGCTGGATTGGCGATGTATTTCAGGCATTTGTAAAGCCCCCTCACTAAGCGTTCTCCTCCTCGTCCCAACTGGGACAAACTATTATAACCGCAGCGCTGTTCCCGGTAACACTCACTAATCCCTTGCCACCAACCCCGCTGTAAAAACCACGACTTGTTGAGGCGCTCAGGGGCTACGTGGTGGGCCACAAGAGCAGTGGGAATATAGGCTACCTGCCACCCCTGCTGGAGTGCAATTTCGGTTACCTGTAGTTCTTCATTTGATAATAACTTTTTGCCGATGCGACCTAGATGAACATCAAACCCGCCTATTGCTTCTAAAAAAGAGCGACGGATGGAATAGTTCAATCCTCTTGGGGTCAAACCGGGCTGGTGAATGTAAACTATATCATCGCCTAAATCGTAAGCGCCCAAGTTGGCGGCAAGTGCTGGAGAAAGCCAGGAGGGGGGTTGGAGTTCAGGTGGCCAAATCAGGGTAACTTTGCCGCCGGCGATCGCTAGACGAGGGTTGTTTTCATAGGCAGAATATAAACTACTCAGCCAGCCGCTACTGGCAACGGCATCGTCATCGAGATAGGCAAGAATTTCACCGCTGGCTGCGCGGGCGCCAGTATTGCGAGCTACAGATAAACCGAGGGTAGGCTCGTAAATGTATTTGAGATGCTGGTGGGATAGTCTTTCGCTGACGATTTGATAAGTGCGATCGCAAGATGCATTATCTACTACTATAATTTCAAAATCCTGAAAATCTTGCGCTAGCAAACTATCAATAGCAGCGCCTAAATATTTATCCCGATTGTGCGTGCAGATAATTGCAGAAACCCGCGGGCGTGGCATACAGTCATTCTCCGGCAATAGCTGGGAAGTTGAGTTGTTTTGCCTAATATATATTTTGATAATAGATAATCGGTAATTAGAAATTGGTTTTCTCACCTCTTTTTTTGGAGTCAGCTTATATTCCATCCCACTACCCTGGAGTCTAAAATTCCTATTTCACTTTCAATGAAGAATTTACCTGCAAAATTACTCAGTCTGGTTCTTGGCCCTGTTAAGTCTGGCAAAAGTGAATGGGCAGAGCTCCTAGCCACTTCTACTGGTAAACCGGTGACTTACGTTGCTACGGCTGAACTTGCTCCGGAGGATCAGGAGTGGCAAGCTCGAATTGAACGACACCGTCAGCGACGCCCTGCTAATTGGATAACTATAGAAGTGCCGAAGAAATTACCGACTACGATACTTACTGCATCGGCGGGCAGTTGCCTGCTAGTGGATTCTCTTGGCAATTGGGTAGCTAATCTTTTAGATCTGGACGATGCTACTTGGGAGCGAGTTCAGCAAGATTTTTTGCAAGGCTTGCAGCAGACTACTGCCGATGTAATTTTGGTGGCAGAGGAAACTGGCTGGGGTGTGGTGCCGGCTTATCCCCTTGGTAGAATTTTCCGCGAGCGCCTTGGTAATCTCGTCCGTTTCACAGGTACGCTCGCCAATCCTGTTTACTTGGTTACTGGTGGTCATGTTTTAAACCTTAGCGTTCTCGGACAGCCTCTCCCCTTTTGAACACAAATCTTAATATTTATTACATTATTTAAATTTTTAAATCAAAAACGCTAACATAAAACTAAGAAACTCACATCAGCAATATTTTCGTGCTGGCACTTATGTGCTGCCCATGTGCAACGCTTGCAGAAAGATAACAAACCCAGCGCAGAGATTGAAGATTGTAAATTTTTGTCAAATTATGTTAAATTGGAGAAGCCCCGGTTATTGCGCTGCAAAGAAAAAGCGCTGCTGACGCCAACAAAAGGTTGGGGAATGCAGGCTTGCAAAGCTACAGCAATCATTTTTTTGACCAATTTGATCATCCCCTATGGCATCTGCAAATCAAGTCAGACAATATTTGGCATATTGGTTTCAGCTTGGAAAAAAAGTTATAATTTGCAAAAGCGAAGAAGCTTGCCTGCCGAAACCGATATTTAGGGGCGATTTGTACAGTAAAGAATTTGAAGAAGTCTGGCGGAAAATTACCTCCCCAAATTCAGGAGACTGCTATTTAGAGGGTACAGAAGAGACAATAGCCCAATTATTGACTCCAGAATGGGAAATAATAGTGTGTGCGCGCTGCCCCATGCCCATACCGGTAAGGACGAAAGGAATGCCAGCCGCATCGTGTCCTTGCTACGATCTGGGGTGGTGGCCAAATAACGAGATTCCAGCGCCGCGAGTGCCGGTAAACACAAAGAAACATCTGAATTGGATTTGCGATCGCTTACTCAAAGCCAATGCCCAAGAACAAGAACAAGAACAAGAACAAGAAAAAAAGAAAGTGGATAGCGACAATAGAGACAACCAGCAAAACTTCTTGGCAGAGTTGTCATTAGATTTGCCGATTTGCCAATGTCCTAGAGAGATTGCATCCTAACCCAATTAGCAAAGAGGGAGGGCTAATCCCCAATTGTAGTCAATTCAGGTGCTTGAGGGCGGGGAACCTCGTAACTCATAAAATCGTAAGCCATATCCGTATTCGGGAAAATCGCCCGGGCTTCTTGCAGCAAATCATCAAGGACGATCTCATTGCCTGGGCCATAGCGAGGACTAAAATGAGTAATCAGCAGTTGCTTAACGCCGGCATTCAAAGCTACTTGTGCCGCCATTGTCGAAGTCGAGTGTAAGCGTTCCATAGCCATATGGGCATCTTTATGAGAGAAAGTAGCCTCGTGAATGAGAACGTCAGCCTGCCGAGACAGCTCAACCGCGTTTTCACAGTATATAGTATCCGTACAGTAGACAACTTTGCGGCCAACTTGAGGAGGGCCACAGAATTCTGCTCCATTAAAAACGCGCCCATCTGGCAGAGTAACGATTTCGCCGCGTTTTAACTGGCCATATATCGGGCCTGAAGGAATTCCCAAGGCCCTAGCTTTTTCGACATTAAACTGCCCTGGACGATCTTTTTCGGTAATACGGTAGCCGAAAGCGGTGATGCGATGGTGGAGGCGGGAACAACTAACCTGATACTCCTCATCTTCGTAAATGACACCGGGCTGAATCTTGTGAACCTTAATCGGGTAAGAAAAATGGGTATAAGAGTAGCGCTGACAGGCTTGCAGGTAGTCTGAAAGCCCGGTCGGGCCATAAATATCGATGCGATGAGGATTGCCGGCAAGACCTACACTAGCGAGCAAACCCATTAAGCCGAAAATGTGGTCGCCGTGCATGTGGGTGATGAAAATACGAGTAAGCTGGCTGATTTTCAAATCGCTACGCAAGATTTGGTGTTGGGTACCTTCGCCACAGTCAAAGAGCCAAAATTCCGCCCGCTGAGGCAGGCGCAAAGCAACGCCAGAAACATTGCGCGCTCGCGTTGGTACACCAGAACTCGTTCCTAAAAAAATAATTTGCACTCGCCAACCCTATTCAAATTCACCAATCCTTACCTATAAGATTAAACTACCGACCCAGGCGAACCGCATCGTCAAACAGCAGAAAATCTGATCACTCTCAAGACACTGCACAGACGATAATCAAATACTAGCCAAAAACAAGGTAAACCTTCAGCTCTATTTCTCGGAATTGTAATTCATGCAACTGCGAACTCCCCAGCGTCGGACGAAAATTGTCGCCACCATTGGCCCTGCTAGCAGCAGCCCCGAAGTATTGCGGGCGATTATTGAAGCAGGCGCCACAACCCTGCGACTGAACTTTTCTCACGGCACGCACGAGGACCACCAGCGCAGTATTCGCCTAATTCGGCAAACCTCCTTTGAACTCAACCAGCCAGTAGGCATCTTACAAGACCTACAGGGGCCAAAAATTCGCTTGGGGCGGTTTGAGAACGGTTCTATCTATTTGCAAAAAGGCGAGCCGTTCATTCTTACAAGCCGAAAAGTCATCGGCAACCAAAAAATGGCCTCAATTACTTACGAACTTCTAGCGGAGGAAGTGCCGGAAGGAGCAACTATTCTCCTCGATGATGGGCGCGTGGAAATGCGAGTGGAAAAAGTTGATCGCGCCGCTGGCGAACTTTACTGTCGCACTGTGGTTGGCGGGAAGCTCTCGAATCACAAGGGGGTTAATTTTCCAGGAGTTTACCTGTCTATCAAAGCTTTAACCGAAAAAGATCGTCAGGATTTGCTCTTCGGTTTGGATCAGGGAGTGGACTGGGTAGCCTTGAGCTTCGTGCGCAAGCCAGAAGACGTTTTGGAAATTAAAGAAATTATTTCTAATGCCGGCAAGCAGGTGCCAGTGATCGTCAAAATTGAAAAGCACGAGGCGATCGAACAAATGGAAGCGATTCTCTCCCTCGCAAATGGAGTGATGGTGGCACGGGGCGATTTGGGAGTAGAAATGCCGGCAGAGGAAGTGCCACTTTTGCAGAAGCGTTTGATTGCTCTTGCCAACCGCTTAGGCATTCCAGTAATTACCGCTACCCAAATGCTAGACAGCATGGTTAATAGTCCCCGCGCTACCCGCGCCGAAATTTCCGATGTGGCTAATGCTATTCTCGATGGCACCGATGCGGTGATGCTCTCAAATGAAACGGCAGTGGGGCAGTATCCAGTCGCTGCCGTGGAAACTATGGCTAGAATCGCTCAACGAATCGAGCAGGAGCGCATTACTTGTAATGTGCCTAAGGGGGGCGACAGCGGTAGATCAATTCCTAATGCTATCAGTCAAGCTGTCGGGCAGATTGCAGAGCAATTGGGGGCAGCAGCAATTATGACTCTTACTAAAACGGGGGCAACGGCACGCAATGTTTCTAAATTCCGCCCTTCTACGCCAATTCTGGCAGTAACGCCTCACGTCGAGGTGGCGCGACAGTTGCAATTAGTTTGGGGGGTGAAGCCTCTGTTGGTGCTGGATTTGCCGTCAACGGCTCAGACGTTTCAGGCGGCACTGAATGTGGCGCAGGAGAAGAATTTGCTCTCCGATGGGGATTTGGTGGTGATGACGGCGGGAACTCTGCAAGGTGTGGCTGGTTCGACGGATTTGATTAAGGTTGAGGTGGTGACGGCGGTGCTAGGTAAAGGTACTAGCATGGGCCAGGGGGCGGTGAGTGGTAGAGCACGGGTGGCTTATTCGGCGGCAGATTTGGGGAATTTTAATCCAGGTGAGATTTTGGTGGCTCCTCGTACTAATGCTGATTTTGTGGAAGCAATGCGAAAGGCGGCTGGGGTGATTACGGAAGAGGATAGCTTGACTTCTCACGCAGCGGTGATTGGAATGCGTCTGGGAGTGCCGGTGATTCTGGGAGTGAAGAATGCTACGAAGATTATTCGGGATGGGGTGATTCTGACGCTGGATATGCAACGGGGTCTGGTTTATTCCGGAGCGATTGGCTTGAATCAGGCAGAAGGAGTTCTGACGTCTCAAGCTGGGGGAAAAGTTGTTAAATAAATGGCTAATTAAAAGGCGCGATCGCTAGTTGATTTTTTAGGCGCGATCGCGTTATTATCTTCACATGGATGTGCCGGTGTAGCTCAGCGGTAGAGCATTCGATTCGTAATCGAACGGTCACGAGTTCAAATCTCGTCATCGGCTCTGTCTCAACAATCTCGATACCGTACCCGATCTTTTGTGCCCTGCATGTAGCCTGCTAAATAGTCGGGATGCTCTGACTTTAATGATTCATGAGTGTACGCATCTCGGTATCCCTGTTGAAATTCTGGCGTATGAATATTTAATATCTCCTTTTCCAAAAAGGAGAGGATTTGCCGCGTCTTTTTGTTGTTTGATGACATAATTGTTATCCCCTCTATATGGTAGTTAATGAGTTTCTGCTTGCCCCAGTTGCAGTCAGACTCTACTACTACTACTGCCAATTCAGCATACTTTCTCGCTGTTTGATTTTTAATCTTTTTGCCAATCCCAGAGCTATTCTATCCTATTACTCTTGACAAAATTTATTTTTTTTGGTACTGATTACTGCACCTCCTCAGCTCAGCTATTTTTCTTAAGCTTATCTCAAGATTTTTACTGATAAATCTGTGCTATGCCTATCCTTCGTAACGATGCTTAAAATAAGTTAATATTCCTTAAATAAAAATTCTCGCCAAAGCTTGAAACTGATGCGTTTGCTCGCCTGCTGCAAGAAAAGAAAAAGGCTGCAAAATCTTTATGTATAAATTACCTATCAAAATAATTTTAAATTTTAAATTTAAATATAAATATATATAACCTTTTTAATATTTATTTTAACATTTTCTACAGCAAAAATTCTATAAATTCATCCAATAACTTACTATATTCGTAAGCTGTATTATTTCCTAATTGTTGGAGAGCAATGAGATTTTCCTCTGAGACATTATCTATTCTACTCATAGGGCTGTTGGCAGGCACAAAAGGGTTAATTCTCAGATATTGATTCGGGTTTGGAATTGTTCTAAAAACCTGCTTCATTTGGAAATCTACAGTTTCTGCTACTCCTGTCATAATCATGTCAATAAGGGGTCTTGCCCATTGAATTTTCCCCCATTTTTTAACTTCTTTATAATTATATGGTCGTTGTATATCTCCTGTACCTAGCGACAAAATTACCATATCTTTTGCTGTTGGATTTCCTGTTACTAGCTCTTCAGCTGTAGACTTTCGCTGTAATTTAGTACGTGCTTCTGCATATGCGCAAAGGGTAGGATTATTTGCAAAAACACCTCCATCAATTAGAGCATAGCTTTCACCGGAAAGAGAATGAATTTTGACTGCTTCAAAAAAAGTAGGTGCAGCAGAAGTTGAGCGAGCAATATCTCGGATAAAAAAATCTGCAAAGTCGCCACATTTTTTGGCATCGTGCTGTGTAAAAAAGCAAGCTTTTCTTTTTTCTACATCATAAGCTGTTACTAAACATGGTTTTAATAAGTCGCTCATTTTTAAATCTTGAAAATATTCTTTTAAAATTTTTTCAATTGGCTCGGATGGATATTTTTCATCGAGTATACCCCAGAAAGATTGTATTTTTCTCCAAAAAGAAATAGAAAAAATTTCCTTTCCATATTTTAAATAAAAATCAACTGCATCTTTGGCACTGAACCGTAGTTTTGTCGATCCTTTTGATTCTGGGCACAAGTAAATACAGGTTAAAATTCCTCCCGTACTGGTGCCTGCTATTAAGTCAAAAAATTCTCCTATTTTGGCATTAGGTTTGTTTGTACGCTGCTTGAGTTTTTCTTCTAATACAACTAAAATCTGTCCTGGTATAATGCCTCGGATACCGCCGCCGTCAATGGAAAGAATTCGGGTGTAATTGGACATAGTTATTTTACTGGAATTCTAACTTAATTGATTTGGCTATTAGCAAGGTTGATTTAGTAATACAGCGGCATTGCTTGCTAATAAACAGCAGGTATCCCAATACCTACTTTACGTGCTTCTAAGATATAGCGTAAAATATACTCAACTAATTCGACATAATTGCGGGCGGCAGCTGTTGAGGATGCCCAAACGGTGATACCGTGATCGCGGATGAGTAAGGCAGGAATTGAGGGGGGAAGTTTTTGAAAGCGATCGCAGATTTCAGCGGCAATCCGAGGAACATGAAGATGGTTATCAAATACTGGCATAGCCACATTAGGATTTTCTTCCCAAACTCCCAAACCTTTTAGCATTTCTATTGGTGGTAAGGGGAGAAAATCTTGCTTGACAAAACGAGAAACTAAATTTGCCTCTATAGAGTGGACATGATAACAAGCTTTTGCTTCTGGAAACAAAGAGTAAATTGCTTGATGGATGCTAGTTTCAGCGGAAGGGCGAGCGCTTGGCTCATACTGCTCTAACACAGTGCCGTCTGGGGCGATACGAATAAAATCAGTTGGTTGTAATTCTCCTTTAGCTTTACCGCTGACTGTAATCCAAAAACTGCCATCGCTGAGGCGAGCGGAGAGATTGCCAGCAGTGCCAACCATCCACCCTTGCCTGTAGAAACATCGGGCAGCGGCGACTAAACCAGGGCGCGGATCATCATTCATATTTTTTCTTCGTTTAGAATCTTTTCTGTTGTACAAAAGAGGGCGAGCGCATTTATTTTATTATCCTTTAATAATATTACTGCCAACGCTGGGATAAAGTATCACGGATATCAAAAAAATCATTCCAGGGAGTGTAAGGCTTTTGGCGAGCCTCCAAATATTGGGCGAGGCGATCCCGTGCGAACACTACCGATGCATACATAGCCATATTTAGATCCGTAACTGAATCCCCTATTGCCACTGATTCATCTGGCGCGTATTTTTCAATCACCTTCACCTTTGACATTAACTCTGTATCACCCTCATACTCAGACTTTGCTTGCAGATATTCGCCTTTAGTTTCCACATCTACTGCATAGATAGCCTGTACTCGCTTCCTCAGTGAGCCGAGTACAATTTCCACCATGCCTCGCAAGCCTCCTGAAACCACCACAAACGGCACTCCTTTAGCATCGAGAAAATCGAGTAATTCTACAAATCCGGCACGTATCACTTGAGAGCGGGCATAGTCGAGAATTTCAGGATAGCGTTTTGACGGTATAGACTCTAATAACTGTCGTACTCCTTCCCGGAGTGTCAATCGCAGGGCGTACATTTCTGGCATTAGTTTGGCAGAAAGTTCCGGTGTGAAATGCTTGAGCATTCCTACAAAAGTTTCTTCAGTGGTGATAGTGCCGTCGAAGTCACAAAAAACCACTCGTTTTGGATTTTGGATTAATGGTGCTGACAAATTCCACCTCTCAATTTGATTGATGTTGGCGATAGAGTTGTTATAACCGTTTTTCAGCAAAAATTTTATCAACGGGGTTTATTTCCCAACCACTGACGAATTTCCTGCACTAGCCAAACCAATTCTGCTTCGCTTAATTCTTGACCAAAAGCATATTTTTCGACTGTTTCTTGAAAAATACCTGTTGTCACTACTACTGCTAACTGAGGGGGAGAATTTTTCGGACTATTAGGGTCGTAATAAGGAGCTACTGAAACTTCTTGAATTTCAGATGTTATGCCTTTTTGCCGGCGATAATTTAATAGTCCGATTTGTTGCCATTCTAAAGTAAAACTATTCCTATCAAAACAAACGTAGGTGCGTTCGAAATAACTACGCCGATGCGCCAGCCAGTTGCCCAATAGGATAAAAAAGCAGCATACTCCCACTGCGATTGTTAAAAGAATGACTATGCCAATAAGATAAAGAAGTAGAGGTAAACATAATCCGACTACGGCACTGATAAAGCCTACTGCGCCGACTCGCCACCAAAAAGAGCTTCGGGTGAATATTTCTGAATTTTTGATTGTGGCGATCGCTTTAGTAACAATTCCTTTAAATGCTTCTACGACACGGTTGATAAATTGTTGACTTGGTTCGAGTAATTCTATTTCAAAGCGAGCGGGAATTTCTATTTCCAGCTGTTGCGGCGATTGATTGAGGATGACACGGGTGTCGGCTGGTGCTCCTAGGGGAGGGGTTTCTGTGGAAACGAGTTGCCCGGCGTCGAGTGCTTTTAGGGCGCGCTCTGCCGAGCTGAAGCGCCTTTCTAGGGCGGGTTGTGTTAAGTGTTCTATCCAACTGAGAAAAGTGAGGCTGACTGGGTAACGTAGGCGATCGCGAAATTGCAGGCGTAAATCTCGCAATGGCAAATCTGCAGGCGGGGTACCCGTAAGCAAGTGAATTAGTGTTGCACCAAGTGCATACAAGTCAGATGCTTCTTGTGCTTGCCCCCCATACTGTTCGATTGGGGTGTAGCCGTAAGTTCCTACAACGGTAAAAGTTGCGCCTGCTGCTACTGCCTGATTCTGTACTGCTCCGAAATCTACGAGATAAATTTTGTCGTCGGCTCCTAAGATTAAATTGCTGGGTTTGATGTCGCGGTGCAGCACTGGCGGGGTAAGAGAATGCAGGTATATTAAGATTTCTAGTACGTCTCTGGCGATTTGGCGGACTTGTTCTTCGGTGAATTGGTGTTTTTGATCCAGCATTTGTTGTAAAGAAGTGCCGGGAATGTATTCGTATACGGAGCCGAACCAGATGAAGCGATCATCTACGGTAAAATAATCGCGATATTTGGGAATTTGGGGGTGAGAAAGCCGCTTTAGTACTTCTGCCTCCCGCTCGAATAGTTTAATATCTTCCCATTTCAGATGGGCTGCGAATGTTAGTAGCTTGACTACGACGCGCTCGCCTAATTTTTTATCCTCAGCTAGCCAAGTTTGGCGGATAGGGTTTTTATTTAGTTGCTGTTTTAGTTGGTAACGCTCTTGTAATACAGAGCCTGGTTCCAGCATTTTCTCACCCTCTCACAGAGATTGTAGATTTTAGTATTTTGTCAAGTTTATTTTCGAGGGTTGGTTGGATAGTCGCCGGGATTGGGGGTTTGGGGGTAGGTGGGAAAGGGTGAATAAATTTTTTATGGGTAGGCGCTCCGTATTTTTGAAACTATGGCAAATCGCCCCAGTTGTTGAAGATGCATGTAATATTTTACTTATTACACTTATTGTTTGTTTTCATATAGCTTAGCAACCAGTTTGCCGCCGTTGCCCGCCGTGTCTGTCTTGGACCAAACTCGCCTATTTTGTAGCCTTTGAAGCCCAACTGTTCTTTTAGCAGTTGCTTATTTTCTGGGGGAATGGAACGGGTGAGCTTTACTGTAGGGGGGCGGCAGTTAATGAAATCCGGTGGTTCGGGGTATTCTTGGCGCCATTCGGGAGAAACGTTGGTGTTATCCCAGCGGTTGGCGAGCGCATCGTAGCGATATCCTAAGTAATGCCAGAGGAGTTGATTGACTGTGGCGTCGTCAATTTCTTCGTTAAGAATTGCCCAAATTGTCTCGGTATTGAGTGGGGGTAAGTCAGACATAGGATTTAGTACGCTCATATTACCAAAAAGCATACATTACGGTAGCGTTGAATTAGAGTAGGTACCTACAGCCTATTCTATGGCCATTGATTTTTCTATAAATTCCCACCGACTAGGCCCTATATCTAAGCATAATTTCTCACTCTATGATATTTTTTTCTTGATTAAAATTAAATCCTAGAATTAGCAGGTATTGTCAGAGTGATCAATGCATGAGCCACCACTGCCGGAGTCAATCCGCGCTCACGTTATTGTTTCAGGGAAAGTTCAGGGCGTTGCCTACCGTTACACAACTTTGCAAAAAGCTAATCAGCTCGGTGTTGGCGGTTGGGTTCGCAATCTTCCTGATGGGAGAGTAGAAGCTGTTTTTGAAGGAACGAAAGAGGCGGTAGAGGCGATCGTCCAATGGTGTCATAGAGGACCTCGTGCTGCTGTTGTCAAAGAGGTTGTGGTTGAGTACCAACCTCCTGAGGGAATTAGCGATTTCTATATTCGCCAGTAGAGTGGTTTTTAATTTTTTTATGGCAATATTTACGTCTAGGGGTTGCCACCACCCCGATTTCTGCACGGTTTTTCTCTGTTGAGTTCTTAGAGGCGATCGCTCTATATTTGTGATTTCACAAATGCTTTCAATCTAGCCATGCCTTTTTTCGACTATAGTCATAAAATAGCAATTAGATAAGATGCATTTACCATAGTCCAGTTATTGCTTTACCCCATCATATTTTTGCCCGTGCTTATTGCCTATTTTAATCAGCCTTTTTTTCAATTATAACTTGATGACCTTTATGGATTATCTTAATTTTTTCGCTGTAACAGCTTAAAAAAGAATCTATGCCATTTTTAGTATTTTGAGTTGGTTTTTCAGGAAACACAAAATCATAATCATCGAAAATAACTGTACCGCCTACTTTGAGAAGTTCCCAAGCTAACACTGCATCTGCCAGAACATCAGCTGCTAGGTGAGAGCCATCAATATAAATTACATCGTAGGAATTTAAGGGTAGCGATCACATCACTTCTTGGGATCTTCCCACTATTTTTTGTACTTTTTTTTCCCCTCCCGTTCTCGCAATATTAAAATCAAATCGCTCTTCTATTGTTTGCAGATATGTTTGATCGTATTGTAAGTGTTCGAGGCTGCCTTTAAATGTATCTATACATGTAATTCTAGCAGTTGGGTGAGTGAGTATTTTTTCTAAAAGCCAACATGTAGCTCTACCTTCCCAGCTACCTATTTCTAAAAAATTGATATCTGCTGCATTAGCAAACTTACTCAAATAGCTTTCCCATAATGGAATATTCATGCTAAACCAATCTTGAGTAAATTGATAACCTTTTTTTGCATTTTCTGCTTCATATTTTGCCCATTTTATATAATAAAAATTGACTTCTTTTAAGCTTGGCTCTCGTTCAGCTGCTAGCTGAAAATATTTAACAGCCTCTTCATATTTTCCCTGCTTGGCAATTGCCATCCCCATGTTTGAAATCTTTACAGCCAATTCTCTATTTTCGTTTTCTTCAGCCAATTCTATTGCTTTTTGAAAATGTATAGCAGCTTCATTGAACCTTCCTTGCTGGTATAGAATCTTGCCCCGATTATTATAAGCATCACTTAATTCTCTTTTTATTTCTATCCAGCATTTTTTATTATCGACAAAAAAATCACTATATTTTTCTTCTTCAAAAAGATCAAATATCTCGTGGAAAGGATTTATATATACAAACCTTTTCAAAATTTGTAAAGTTTTTTCTCTATCAAATTCATTACTTTTATTATCCAAAAGCCTAATATAAAATTTTGATACTTCCTGTTTGATTTGTTGTAGAGAAAATCCTTCTATTTGTAAGGATAGCCATACAATCGATAGTAGATTGTTAAATTTTTCTGGAGCAAATTCATAAATGTACTTACGAATTACCCAGGCAATTTGAAAATCAGAAACTGCTTCGCGCCGGAGGGCTTCTGCTTCTAAAACCTCAATGAGTTCTTCAGTCCATACATTTACTTGTTCTGGACTTGCCTGTGCCATAGCTGAAAGCCAGGTAACCTGAGCTTCTGATTCTTGCCCTTGCAGCAAGTAAGCTAAGCCGAGATGCCAATAGTTGGACATGACTTTCGGATTTTCTTGAATGCTTTGCTCGTAAAGAGCGATCGCTTCGCTGTATTGCTGCTGTTGGAGATATTCGGCGGCTCGGGCTTGCAACTCGGATAGTATAGACATACATCAGAGATTTAGATTTTAGTTTTTAGAATAAATTATAAGTAAGCAGTAGTGGGGATATTGCCAAAGAAAAATCTGGCAGTGCCCGCACTACTTTCTATATTAATCCCGCTCGCGCTATTAGATGACTCGCTTTATATTTATATTAGAGATTTCACAAATATTTCCAACCTAGCCATGCCTTTTTCAATTGTAGCCATATCAGTTGCATAGGAGAGGCGGATACAGTCATCGGAGCCAAAAGCAATTCCAGGAACTGCTGCAACTCCCTTTTCCAACAACGCGTCGCAAAATTGCAGGGATTTCATTCCCGTTTTGCTAATATTGGGAAAGACGTAAAATGCTCCCTCCGGTATTGGGCAGGTTAACCCAGGTATACGGTTAAGCCAGTCTAGCACTACCTTACGCCGTTCAGCAAAGGCTTGACGCATTTCTTCGACGCAATCTTGGGAACTCTCTAGAGCTGCGAGCGCTCCATATTGGGCAAAAGTACAGACATTAGATGTGCTGTGACTTTGCAGAGTAATAGTTGCTTTTATGATTTCTTTTGGTCCTGCCAGATAGCCTACTCGCCAGCCTGTCATTGAGTATGCTTTAGCAAAGCCATTACTAACAATCGTCCGGGCGAATATCTCAGCTCCGAAAGAGCCGATACTGACTTGTTTGGCGCCGTCGTAGATAATTTTCTCATATATTTCATCAGAGACAACCAAGATATCTTTCTCGACGACAACTTCTGCCAGTGCCTTCAATTCCTCTGGCGTGTAAACCATACCGGTAGGATTTGAGGGCGAATTGATCACGAACAAACGGGTTTTAGGGGTACAGGCTGCGCGCAATTGTTCGGGGGTAATTTTATAGTTGCTTTTGGCATCAGTAGGAACGATGACTGACACCCCACCAGCCAGGGTTACCATTTCTGGATAGCTTAGCCAATAGGGCGCAGGTATGATTACCTCATCGCCTGGCTCTAGCAGCACCATCATTAAGTTATAGAGGGAATGTTTGCCGCCATTTGTGACAATGATATTTTCTGCTTTGTAATCTAAACTGTTTTCAGTTTGCAGTTTGCGGGCGATCGCTTCTCGTAGCTTCATCTCTCCGGCTGCTGGCCCATATTTGGTCTTTCCTGCGTCTAGCGCCTGTTTTGCTGCTGCTTTTATATGCGCGGGCGTATCGAAATCTGGTTCTCCAGCGCTAAAACTACAAATATCAATGCCTTCTGCTTTCATCGCCTTGGCTTTCTCATCGATCGCCAATGTCAAAGAAGGTGTCACTTTACCAATTCGTGCTGCCAGTTTCATGCTTTATTTGCTCCATTGCTGCCATTTTCTAATGTCTCAGACAATTTCCATATCCTTCTTGACATTTGTGTTTTTTTAACTTTTCAGTGTCTTTCCTTGCTTGTCCCACTTCTTTTCTTTAAAATTCTTTAACATTTATATTATTTTTCCAATTATTTATTTGCAGCTAAAGCTTTCCTAATTATCATGAAATTTTTCACAAATCTGGTGTGTCGAGGGAGATAACCCGGATTCGACGCCTTTACCAAAAAAAATCGGGTTTCCAGAATCCTCCCAAAGGATTTGCGTATCAGAAACCAGGTTTTTTTAAAAGAAAACGGGGTTTCTCTTCCTGGCGTTCGGGCATGGAGGGATAATAAGAAATACTTGTAAGTATGTCAACATTTTTTAGTAGTTTGGGTAGAGTTATAAGCCATATTTAACCTAAAAGTTTCAAATTAGTCTTATGGGAGCAAGCTAAGAGAAAAAAGGATTATTCATTTTTTCTCTCACTCAGGCGATCGTGACATCAGGGGAAAGATAGACATCTTGGATAGCGTGAAATAATTTTACCCCTTCTTCAAACGGACGCTGAAAAGTCTTGCGACCAGAAATCAATCCTGAGCCGCCGGCGCGTTTATTAATCACTGCTGTGCGTACTGCTTCGGCAAAGTCATTTTGGCTAGCAGGGCCACCAGAGTTTATCAAACTAACGCGACCTGCATAGCAATTGAGTACTTGATAGCGTGTCAAGTCAATGGGATGATCGCTCGTCAGTTCTGAGTATACTCGTTCGTCTGTCATACCGTATTTTTTGCCGGTAGCTTGGGAGACGCCAGCATAACCGTTATTGCATTCGGGCAGTTTTTGCTTGACGATATCTGCTTCTATGGTTACTCCTAGATGGTTGGCTTGGCCACTGAGATCGGCGGATAAGTGATAGTCTTTGATTTGTTTGAAGGCGCTGTTGCGCAGGTAGCACCAGAGGATAGTTGCCATGCCTAGTTCGTGGGCGCGAGCAAAGGCTTTGCTTACTTCTTGAATCTGGCGGGTTGATTCTTCGGAACCAAAGTAAATTGTTGCTCCTATAGCGACTGCTCCCAGATTCCAGGCTTGTTCGACAGAGGCAAATATGATCTGGTCGTATTTGTTGGGATAGGTGAGCAGTTCGTTGTGATTGATTTTGACGATGAAGGGGATTTTGTGGGCATATTTACGGGAAACGCTGCCTAAAACGCCTAAGGTGGAGACTACGGCGTTGCAGCCGCCTGCGAGCGCTAGCTTAATAATATTTTCGGGATCGAAATAGATGGGGTTGGGTGCAAAGGATGCTGCGGCGGAGTGTTCGATTCCCTGATCTACGGGCAAAATGGAAAGGTAGCCTGTGTTGGCCAATCGGCCTGTGCTATACAATTGTTGCAAGCTGCGTAGTACTTGCGGGGGGCGATCGCTCTGTGCCCAGATCCTGTCTATAAAATCCGGCCCCGGCAAGTGCAGCATTTCTTTGGGAATTTTCGCCTTGTATGCGAGCAGGTTTTCTGCTTCCTCACCTAGCAACGACTCGATAAAGTTGGGTTTGTTTAGAACGGTCGTCATGGCAATTTTTCCTCAAAGCTTCGATGGAATTTTTTCCCTGGCTCGCGTTCTTGGACTTTCTATGTTTTATATCATCATCGTTTGTTGTAGCTTGCTTTCTCACTCTTGGCTTTTTTGGCGTCAGCAGCGCAGCCTGGAAAGTCTATTTCGATGCTAGTAATTTTTTTTGAGGTTGTCAAAATTAGGCCACTGATGACACCAAACCCCCTATTATGGTTAAGAAGTATTAAGCTCGGCATGATCGAATTATGAAAGTTGCTGTTACAGGGGCTACTGGATTTATTGGTACTCGATTGGTAGAAAAGTTGCACCAGCAGGGCGAGCACGTGCTGGTTTTGACGCGCAATCCGTTCCGGGCACGGCAGGTGTTTCCAGCAAATGTTTTCCAAAATCTGGAAATTGTCGGCTATACGCCTCAACAGTCGGGGGATTGGCAACAATCTCTTGCTGGGTGTGATGGGGTGGTAAATCTGGCAGGGGCTGCGCTCGCTGAAGGACGCTTTTCGCCAAAGCATAAGCGGGAAATTATCGATAGCCGCAAGCTCGGCACGGAAAAAATTGTTGAGGCGATCGCTCTTGCTAATCCGAAACCAGAGGTTTTGGTCAATTCCTCGGCGATCGGTTATTACGGTACTTCGGAAACGGCAGTGTTTGACGAAACCTCCCCGCCGGGAAATGATTTTTTGGCAGAAGTTTGTCAAGCCTGGGAAGCAGCAGCGCAAAAGGTTAAAGAGTCTGGAACCCGTTTGGTGATTTTGCGCACAGGCATTGTTCTGGGTAATGGCGGGGCGCTCGCTAAAATGCTTTTACCTTTCAAACTTTTTGTCGGTGGGCCACTTGGCAGCGGGCGGCAATGGTTTTCTTGGATTCACCGCGACGATATGGTTGCCCTGATTTTGAAAGCTCTCAAAGATCCAGCAATGACCGGTATTTTCAACGCCACTGCCCCCAATCCAGTTCGCATGGCTGAATTATGCCAAACTCTCGGACAAGTGATGCACCGCCCTTCTTGGCTGCCGGTTCCCTCTTTTGTATTAGAAATACTTTTAGGAGATGCCGCTCAAGTTGTTCTCTCAGGTCAAAAAGTCTTGCCAAAACGCACTTTAGAATCCGGTTTCGAGTACCAATATTCGACAATAAAGCAAGCTTTAGAAGAAGTGGTGGCGAGTTTTAAATAATATTAGTTGAATATATTTACTTAAGTATTTTTTCACATATTCAACTGGCTGTCGCTCGCTTTTCAAAAAAATTTGGCTGTTCCTCTACTTACACGAGGACAGCCATTTTATGAAACATATTGACCGCGATTGTAAAAGTGCTAGGTATTAAAACTCACGCAATTTCTCCATCGGTGTCTTCGGATATTTCCAAATTATCCGGATCAACATAGTGGCAGACTGCATCATCGATGCAAATTAACGCCCAGCCTGATTTATCAATCCCCATTAGCTTATATGAAGCTTCTTGGATAAAAAATCCTTTATGGTTGCGGGTTTCCGGTTTGATGCTTACAACTTCATTAGTCATAATTGCTTAACTCCTGTGATAAAAGAATCTGTAATCCTTTGGTTCACAAAATCTTATCATTAGTTTTTCTATTTTTTCAATTAAGTTTTATAAATAATTATTGCTAATTATTAAAAAATCAAAAATATTTCTTAACATTATGAGCGGCGAATCAGTAGAATGGTTGTGCGGCGCGGCGACACAACCTTTGCGAAAGTGTCACAAGAAAAAATGGGAATCAAACATCAAATAACCAGGCTTTTACTCGTTGCAAGCTCTTCCAATCAGCTTTTCTACTTAATCCATCTTCAATATTCTTTTTAACCTCCTGCCGCAATTCTTCAGAAACGAGCAGTAACTGCGCGGCAGTTTCAATTTGCTGGCGCACGCCTTTTTGGGAACTGTCGAGCATGGCGAGAGCTAGATTAACGCGAGCTTGGGCATCGTGGGGATTTAATTTGACAGCTTTTTGGGCGGCTTTATAAGCCTGAGCTGGTTTATTGTCTAGCAGGTACAACCACGCTAAACAAGTCCAAGCATTGCTGTTTTTAGGGGCGCGCTCGCATATTTCCTTAAAAACTGGAATCAGCGTATCAGCACCTTCTCCTGCTTGATAGCGTTCGATTGCTTCTTTGAAAAGTGATTCAGCGACTTGAGTCATATTCCAAACACACTAACTTATCGTTGCGCGTACAGCCTTGGCTTGGGAGCGCGCCGAACTATTTTACTGCGCTGCGGAGTGCCTTCTGCACTCAATACTCCACACTCAACAACACTAAACGCTCAGCACTATTAGCAGCACGCGACACGAGTCACGAGTTATGAATAAAGATATTTAATTTTTAATAAAACCTTTCAAGGTGAAGTCAGAAGTGAGAAAAATCTCGCTTCATCCTTCATCCTTTATGCTTGAGTCAAAGGCAACACCCCAGAAAGTAGGAATGGGGGAGTAAGTTTAGGCAGAAAAGGATTTACCACAGCCACAAGTTTGAGTGGCATTGGGGTTTATGAATTGGAAACCGCCACCGATCATGGCATTACTATAGTCGAGGACTAAACCATAGAGGTAGAGGATGCTGCGGCGATCGCAGACGACCTTAAAACCATCATAGTCGTAGACTTCATCGTCAGGGCGAATATTGGCAACTTGCTCAAAATCCATCATATAAGACATGCCAGAGCAGCCGCCTTGGCGCACACCCACCCGCAGGCAGAGCTCCTCACCTTGGCTCTCCCGCAGGGCCAAAATTTGCTTGAGGGCTTTTTCAGTAATCTGGATGCCCCGTTTTTGAGATTCAATTGCTTGTGTCATGGGAAAAGCACGACTCCTTGTGCCCTGGAATGCAGTATGCATAGGGTATTGCCTCTATTGTATAGAGATCGCAGAGATTCTTGACAGCAGGGCGACGCGCTAAGCAAAAAACTCTCTATGCTTGTAATAGGGGTTGGACGGCTATCCGGTGGCTTATCCTCAACCTAAAAAAAGGAGTTAGTGCCTATGTAATTCCCCAATAGGGAAGTGGGTAAAAAAAAGAAAAGGGCGTCAGCAACAGAAAGATTGCTTGTAAAGCCCTGTCGGTGCCGTTACCTTATGTAAAAAGATTGTTTCCTTTTTGAGTTATAGAGTTTATGACAGCTCTCAATCACTCTACCCGCCGTCGCCTACAAAGATTACCACAAATTCCCAGCGTCTGGGAAGGCGATCGCCGTCCCATTGCAGTAGAATCAGCCGCAAGGGCTGAATTAGCAGAAATAGGTTCCCCGCAAGCAAGGGGGGGCTTTGGCGAGTGCATTCTTTGGGTGGATGGTTCGCAAGGATTCGTGCGCTCGATGGATATGGTCAGCCCAGAAAGCGGCCCCGAGGCGATCGTTCGCACCTTACTACGAGCAATGGAACATCCCCACAGCCCCGCTCAACCAGCACGTCCACAAAAAATAGTCGTCAAAGATCGCGAAATTCAGTTTTACTTGCGCGGGGTACTGCAAAATCTGGATATATCTATAGAATATGTACCAAATTTGCCGCTAATTGACGAAATTTTCCGGGGCTTTCAAGATGTTGTCAGAACCAAACCGCCACAAGTGCCGCCCCAGTATGCAGAAGCCTTGCTAAAAAAGGCTAATGACATTTGGCAGGATGCTCCGTGGGAATTGCTAGGAGACCACCAAATTATCGCCATCGAAATCAATAAGTGGGATATTGACACCGTCTACGCCTGTATCTTAGGGATGCTGGGAATGGATTACGGCATACTGCTGTATCGCTCCCTTGACTCTCTCAAACGCTTCCGGCAACGGGCGCTCGCCAATCAATCCATAGAGCAACTCGAAGAAGTCTTCCTCGCTCAAGATTGTCTGTTCCTCAGCTACGAAGCCGCCACCTACTTTGAGGAAGAGCAATTGGATGAAGATTTCGATCTCGCCCAATTACCCTACTCAGAAATTAAACCCTGTTTTGGCAACCTCCACCCCCTTGAAGGTTTGCGATCATTTCTCTACGAAGAAGAAGCACTGACTATGTGGGTGGCACTGGAAGCCCTGCATCGATTTTGGCGCTCCCATCGTAAAAAACTCAGAGGCGAATCCTTGCCCGCCCTCAGCAGTCGCTATCGTATCTTCGTACCTAATGACGGCGAAACCAAACCACTGACACTTAATGTCAAAGTTTCTACCCTACCGGAGGTAGCAAACGAACTTTTGGAAATAGCTTCTGCAAACAACGCCGAAGATGAAGACTACGAAGAAGATTCCCCCATACTCCTGCGCGATGATCTCGTCCCCAAAAACGCTTTTCTCAGCTTAGGAATGGTACCCTGGGAAACCATCGAACACCTGCGTGCAGGCGTCGAGTGCTATCAATCAGGGCAGGTTACGGCTGCTGGTGACGGCTTGCCTATTGTTCTAATTCAAACCTCACAATCCAAAGCTAAAGCAATAATTCGGGAATTAAAGGAAGCAGGCGGATTAAAGGGAATCGGCTTTAATCCAGGAGAAGATCCTTTTGAGGGCATCGAATACGACTTGGGCATTTTGAAAACTGAAAATGGCCAGCTGCACTTGTTTGGCGAGTTTATGGAAAATGACCCCGTTCACGTCGCCGCCCGTAAAAAATGGGTTCAGCGCTGCAAGAAAACTAAAGGTTACTGCGGATTAGTCATTGCCAAAGGGTTGACTGGCGCTTCTCGCGGCAATCCCAAATTAAAAGACATGATGGCATTATTTGAGGTGCCGTGGCTTTCGGAAAAAGACCTCGGTATCGGCAGGCTGAAATTAGTTCCAAAATTTGATTATGAGTGAAAAATAAATATGTCTGGAATGACAATAGGAATGACAATAATTTTGTAGTTTCTAATTCAAGATTTAGCCTAGAGTATTTCTTCGAGCAACCGAAAAATCGCTTTCCTTACTAAATAAACAACAAAAGTAAAACAATCTCAGCCTTTACCTGTGGTAGTATTTCACAAGGTTAAAAACTTCACTTCCCATTATCGCACCACAGATAAGTGCCAAACACGCTTTTGAAAAAATAAAATAATAAAAAATAATAAAATAATAATATCTATTCTGTCAGCGCTTGTTTCCATTGACAGTTTGACAATGACATGATATATAATATAATAATAATAATAATAAAAACAAGCAAGAGGCCTATTTAAATATAAATTATCATGACTTTACCCGTTGGAACAGCAGCCCCTGCTTTTACCGCAAAAGATACAAACGGCAATACTGTAAAACTATCAGATTTTGCAGGAAAAATCCTCGTTTTGTATTTCTATCCCAAAGACGATACCCCAGGCTGTACGAAAGAAGCGTGCAGTTTCCGGGATTCATGGAGCGCCTATCTCAATAAAGGCATTGCTGTGGTGGGCGTAAGCCGCGATGACGAAACGTCTCATAAAAAATTTACTGAAAAATACCAATTGCCTTTTCCGTTGTTAGCTGATGTCGATGGTGCGATAACGAGGGCTTATGATGTGGTGAAAGGTGACAAAGCCAAGCGCGTTACTTACGTTATAGATAGAATTGGCAGAATCGCGCAGGTTTATGAGGGCGATACGCTTAATCCTGAAACTCACGCCCAGGATATTTTAAACAATTTGAAAGTGCTTTAATTATCACTAATAGCAAGTTATGATAGCTTGGTGCATTTGAGTCGAAATCCCGAATAACAAATGCACCAACTACGGCTTAGTAATGATGATAGTACCCAGAGGGGCAAATCCCTGCGGGGGCAGTGTATACAGATATAGTATAATAGGCAAAATTTCGTAAGAGAAGTAAGAGTGCTATCTGCGGGCAGTTTTCTTTTCCCCGATAGGGGCTGAGTTTGCTACAGTAATTATAGTTAAGTTTAATTTAATAGGATTGAACTAATGTCATTCAGTAATCCTGCTAGATTAAAGATTTTACAAGATACTTTTTTTAAAGCCTCACCTATAGATTCTAGTCGTTTAAATGATCGCCAAAAAGCAAGGGTAGCAGCTGCTCGTACTCTAGAAGTTCGTCGCTACAAAACTGTTGATAACCATATCCAAGTGGAACTCGAAAGTGCGATCGCACCAGTGGGAGAATTTGGGTATTTCTACGAAAAACACGTTCAAATTATCAAAACTTCGCCGAGTATTTTCGGTAAAGACAATCCCTCTGCGGTGCCCCCCGGTTGTTCCCTTCTGAAGATCATCCGAAATACGCTACTTAAACTACAACCAAAAGATTCATCACAGCTTAGTGCTTACAAGCAAATCTCAGTTTCTGCAGGACAAACTTTTTATATCCTCGGCTATGCCTGCATTGAAGAATATTTTCGAGTAACTTTCCTAAAGGCAATCCCTTACTTTGGCAAAATCGGCTTTCTTTATGCACCAGATGTTGAAATTCTCAAAGACGGCATAAAAAAAGTGCCTTTTAATCCTAACGCTATTAATCTTACAGTTTTAAGAACAACTGTTTTTAAAAAACGTCCGGTTGCTGCCGTCAACCTCCAACCCAATGAAAAAACAACCTTGCCCATTGGTATGATTTATAGTGTTGCCGGTTACTTATTTGAAAGCGGACATCTAAAAGTCACCTTGACAGAAAATTTACCGAATTTTGGCAATACCGGATATTTATATCCCAATTTTGTACAGTTGAGCCGTGGCAGTAATGTTCTTACCTCTTCACCAATAATAGACTTTCTAGGACCGTTAGAATTTTTAGCGAAACAGCCAATTACACTAAACGGCACTTTTGCTCCACAAAAAGTCGCTAAAATAAAAGTAGTAGCGGAAGATAAATATCCCCTGACAGTAACTCTCAATCCGCCATTAAGCCGCTGGCAGGTAAGATTAGATCAAGGATTTCAAGAAGCAGGTGCTCGTTGGTTACGAATTGAAGCAATAGACAAGAATGGTGAGGTGATTGCTAGCCAAATAGCGAATATTACTGTCACTGAAGATGCTATGTCGGTTGGGCGATCGCTCAATTTGAAAATTACCTCAGATACTTTTTTTAAATCAGCACCTGTTGATTCTAGCACTCTAGATACCCAGCAAAAAATTCTTATCAAAGCTGGACAAAATTTCATTGTACGTCAATACGGATTGGTAGACGGTCATTTAAAAGTAACTCTTACTACTTCAGTTCCGCCTGTGGGAGATTTTGGCTACTTTTACGCCGATGACGTGCAGTTAAAAAAAGGAGATAAACTAATAAATTTAGCCAGCGAAGAAGATGTAGAAAATCTTCCCATATTTGCTCAAATGTTAGTAAATAAAACAGTACTTTTCAAAGCGCAACCAATCGATTCATCCAAGCTAGCAGACAATCAAAAAATTACATTGAGTGGTGGAAAAAGCTACAACATAAGCGGCTATGCCAGTTTTAAAGGTCACTTTCAAGTAAAGCTTAGCGAAGCAATTCCAGGTTTTGGAAATCTCGGATATGTCTATTGGCGAGATGTCGAAATCATAAAAGATGGCAAAACTTTACCTTATGATCCTGATGCTTTAACAGTGGCGATCGCACAGACAACAGTATTTAAAGATCAGCCTATCGATGCTTCCAAATTAAGTAATACCCAGAAAGTGACTGTAAGGGCGGGAATGGTTTATGGAGTTATTGCTTATGCCCTAGAAAGTGGGCATCTGAAAGTAACCCTTAGTCAAGAATTCCCAGGAGTTGGCAACACAGGTTATCTATTTCCCAGTTATGTGAAAATGCGGCGGGGGGATAAAATTTTTGAGCCCTTGCAAAATCAAGTAGAAATAAACGTGCCGTATTTTTCTCAGCGGGATAATCCTCGCTTTTACTGGTCAACTTGCAACGTTACTTCGCTCGCGATGGTATTATACTACTACGGTATTCGTCCTCGTTGGGGTGGGCAGTTAGAAGACGAATTGTTGCAGTGGTGCTTTGATAGATATGGCGAAGGTTCTCAAACGGATCACAGCGTTCTTTCCTCACTGATTCGTGCTTACGGGTTAGAGAGTAGTTTTAGTACGACGCGAACATGGGCACAGGTGAAAAATGAATTAGCAAATTGGCGCCCTGTGGTTATTGCTGGGGAGATGACAGCATCGGGACACATTGTTTGTGCAATTGGCTACAATTCTCAAGGTTTAATTGTCAATGATCCTTGGGGAAATGCCTTGACAGGTTATATTGACACTGAAGGGCGAAAATTAGTTTATCCTTATGATTATTTGGAGGAGGTAGCAGGACCTGATGGTAAAATTTGGGCACATTTTATTCGGAAAGAGTAAAGTTTTAGCTTCCGGATATTGCCCGGAAGCGAGAGAAAATTTATTAATCCTTTCCTTACGGCTGTGGAATAGGAGCGCGCGCCGGGTTATCTGAGGCTGTTTGCTGTTGTGCTTCTTGAATGCGCTTTAGTTGTTGTGCCCGGAATTTTTCAGCAGCAGAATTAAGATTTTCCCGCTGTTCAGCAGTAAAATCATCCAGGTTAGTTAATGTGCCCATTTGCGCTCTGTGAATGATATCATAAACGCTGAAATCTCCACCACTGCTACTGGAAAAAGAGCCTCTCTCGTAAGGAGAATTACACCCTTGCAAGTTTTGGGGAGCGCTGCAGGTTTGCGCCCAGGTTGATTGAGGCAGGGCAAGTGTTTCCGCACCTGCAAAGGTGAATGCTGCTAGAATAACCCAGGGTGAGGTTTTAATATTCATAGTGGTAATGTAAAGGCTACTATTAATTTACAATTTTATCCCAGCCTATTTTAGTTGCCGGCTAATAGCTACCAGTCGCTTGTTTATAGCTATTAGCCGAAAATTTTATTAAGCTAAAGTACGGCGCAAGAGGGGTTGGATGCTGATTAAAGCAACAACTGCGAAGCCGAAAAGCACTAGCAGAGCGCCGCTAAAAGTGATTTCACCCCAAGGAGTGAGCATGACAGTACTGGTAAGAGAAAAGTCGCTGTGGATATATACGTAACGAATTGGTTCGATGGCGTAACTGAGGGGATTGAGGGTGGCGACAATTTGCAGCCATTTTGGCATAAAGGAAAGTGGCGCGAGGGCGGTGCTGGCAAATAATAGAGGCAGGTTGGTGACGAAAATAACAGCCAAAAGTTCGATGTGCCCGGGTAGTGCGAAGGCTAAACCAAGACTTAAACCGGTGACGGCTAAAACTAATAGGAAGATAACAAGCGCGAGCGCGCCTAATCCTGCTACTTTTGGCAATCCTGCTCCCAAGAAAGCTCCGGCGGCTACGATGGCGGCTGTCTGAATAAAGCTGAGAGTAATAATAAAGATGGCAGAAGCAGCAACAATGGAAAAACGTGAGGCCAATGGGGCGACAAGCAGGCGGTTGAGGAAACCAAATTCGCGATCGAACATTACCGGCAAACCGGCATTGAGTGCGCCGGCAAAGGCGGTAAAGACGATGATGCCAGCGCCGAGAAATTGCGCGTAATTGATGTTATCACCGAACATATCTTTTGGTGCATTCTCAAATAGCGCCCCGAAGAGAATTAACCACATTAGTGGCTGGATGACACCGGCAATCAAAGTAGCGGGTCGCCGCTGTAACTGGATGAATAGTCGGCGAGTGAGGGCAAGGGTTTCTTGCAGGAATTCGCTTAGGGGAGAACTGGGAAGGCTTGCTTCCTCAGTGGGGCTATTCGCCCAAATGATATCGGGTTTAAAAGGAGTGGTGCTCTGACTCATTTGATTTTTCTTGTTTTATCTGTAGTATCTGTATTGATGGCATTTCACCCTCTAGGTTAACGCGGATTCGGCTGTGGAAGGCGCCCGGATTGTAGATTAGCGCATGTTTTTCTTGCGTTCAGCTTTGGGATCGCGTGTGTCGGCGGCGGCTAGTTCGGCATCAATGAGAGTTTGACCTGTGGCAGCAAGGTAAACGTCGTCTAAGCTGGGGCGAGATTGGGAAATGCTGAAAATGGGTAAGCCAGCATCGCGTAGGACTTGTTGAACGGTGATTAGGGTGTCGTTTTGGGGTGTGACGACTAAGTTGATGGAGTTGCCTTGGGCTTTGTTGATGATAATTTCGCGCACGAAGGGAAGCGATCGCAGTATGTCTTTGACTTTTTCGGCTTCTTCAATTGGGGAAAATTCGCGAATGCGTAAGGTAATGCGCTCGCCCCCGACTTTATCTTTTAATTCTGAAGGTGTTCCCGTGTCAATTACTACGCCTTTGTCGATTATTGCTACCCTATCCGCCAGGGCGTCTATTTCTTCGAGATAGTGACTGGTTATCAGTACTGTTGTGCCGCTTGAGCGTAATTGCCGCAGAAATGACCACATTACCATCCGGCTTTCTATGTCTAGCCCTACTGTCGGCTCGTCTAATACTAAAACTTCTGGTTGGTGCAGTAATCCTGCTGCTAAATCTAGACGCCGCCGCAATCCGCCTGAATATTTCCCTGTTTGCTTGTCTGCCCATTCTTCTAACCCTAATAGGGCGATCGCTCTATTGATGCGCTCTTTGGCTATTTTGCTAGGAATGTGGTATAGTGCTGCTTGTAATTGCAGGAGTTCTCGCCCTGTGAGCATTTTGTCTAGGGCCACTTCTTGTGCTACGTAGCCAATGCGCTCTCTAGCTGCTTTGGGATTGGCTACTACGTTAATGCCGCACACTTCTAATCTTCCTGCGTTTGGCATTGTCAGGGTACACAGGCAGCGGATTGTGGTTGTTTTCCCGGCTCCGTTTGGTCCGAGCAATCCGAAGATTTCTCCCGGTTCTATCTGAAATGATACGTTTTTTACGGCTTCTGTTGAGCCATAGCGCTTTTGCAGTTTTTCTACTAAAACAGCTGCAGCCATGATTTCCTTGAATTTGATATAATTATCTCCACTGCACTTTAGGTATATTTTATGCTATCTGCCCTGTCAATACTTCACATGAGCACTTTTAATTACATCTTAATCTTGTTTTTATGAGGAGCGTCGCCTATCTTTCTCTGTTACAATTAACATAATAACTTTTTTACATCCTAATGTCTTACAGCCAGTTTAGCTTAGAAACTATCAAAAATAGCTTTGGAGTAAAACTTTTTGAAATTTTCGGATTTTTTGCAGAAATACCAGAAGCTAATCAGTGAATTATTATTGGAAACTCTCAAATATAATGTTCCATTGGCTTTAGCTATAAACTCGGAAAATCTCGCTCTGAAATGATTGTTTCTCCTATTTTAATTGAACTCAGAAGGCAATTAGACAATCGGATTAGTTTATTTTCTGGAAAGGAATTTAATGTAGATCCTGAAAGAGGTTTAATTGGTTATTGCGACTTTATTATTAGTCTTTCGCCGGAACAACTTTTGATTGAAGCTCCAGTAATTACTATTGTAGAGGCAAAAAATGATAATATTGAATCTGGCTTAGGGCAGTGCATGGCAGAAATGATAGCGGCGCAGTTATTTAATCAACGGAAAGGAAATGAAATTCGTAAAATATATGGCGTTATTACTACGGGTAGCATTTGGAAATTTCTGATTTTGGAAGAAAAAAAATTAACAATAGATTTAAATGAATATTTTCTCAACAATGTTGGGAAGATAATAGGAATTTTAAGAAAATTTATAGAATCTAACTGGCAAGAGTATGAGAAAATTGAGGGGGAGGCGGACTAAGTTTTAAGATAGGGAGGGGGAGGGGTGAGACACACTACAAAAAAAGGGCAGAAGCGCAATTCTATAAAAGTAACATTCAACCTCTGAAAAATTAACGAGGAGGAGCAAAAATGACATCCCCAGTAAATACCTATGAGCGAATAGAAACAATAGATGTTCAATCCACCAGGCGAAGCTGAAACAAATCGTAAAAGAGCAGAAGACGAAAATGCATCTAAAGTGGGAAGAGAGGAATTTTCGATTAATGGCGAGAGTCTATGTCAGGGAACTAATTCATCAAGGGAATATTCGTCGTATTATTATCAAGAATAAAAAAGGAGGTATAATGATAGAAATGCCCCTGACAGTAGGCTTGGTGGGGGGTGCGAGCGCAGCTATTTCCGATACTAACAGTCATAGGAAAGTGAGAATTCCTTTGCAGTTTAGCGCCAATGGCAAACTCAAGAACGATTAGCAGCGTCTATACCGATGGGGCTTGCAGTGGCAACCCAGGTTCCGGGGGGTGGGGAGTAGTCATTTGCTATGCAGACGGTTCAATTCACGAACTAGGCGGCAGTGACTCAGCGACGACGAACAACCGTATGGAAATGCAAGCAGCGCTTGCCGCTTTGGAATTTTTTGCGGAATCCAGGCAATCCGACCCTGTTACCATTTATACTGACAGCGAATACCTGATTAAAGGCATCACCCAATGGATTAAAGGCTGGAAGAAAAAAGGCTGGCTCACCTCTAACGGGAAACCTGTTCTCAACCGAGACTTATGGGAAAGCCTCGACAGGCTAAATTCTCCGAAAATCCGCTGGCAGCACGTTCGGGGACACTCAGGGAACTTGTACAATGATCGCTGTGACGCGATCGCCCGTGCCTTCTCTGTGGGCCAAACCCCATCCCTAAAACAACTGCCGCTTACCAGTGAAATTAGTTCAGAAGTAACTCACGATCAGGATAACAAAAAGATACAATCCTCTTCTGTATCACCTCAACTTTTGACATCTGAGCTGACCATGACAGACTCAAATGCCCCATTTGCCGCTGAATCCGAAAGCGTGCCCCGCGAACTCAGGGTCGCTCAACTGCGCGATTTAGTAGAAACCCTGCGGATCGCCGATGAAATTGCCCAAAAACGCTATCTGATCGCAAGTTCCGAGCTCGCTGACCTCATGGATGTAAACGCCAGCGCCGTTACCAGCCGGGGGGATAATTGGGTCTGGCGCAACTGGATCGTCTCCCGCGTCCGTCGCGAGGGCAACCAAATTCTCTGGCAATTAGAAAGAATAGACTGATTTCTAGATTTTAGATAGACTGATTACTAGATTTTAGATTTTGGATTTTGGATTTACTGGCAATCTAAAATCTAAAATCTAAAATCTAAGAGTGCGATTTATTGTAGGAGGTAGCCCGTAAGTGCGCCCTCGCCATTGCTTGGGAGTGCTGACAGCAGAGAGAAAAATTCGCAGCACTGCCAGGGGATCGGCAAAAGGGGAAAGCCAGAAAATCCAAGGTTTTTTGGCTTGCGTACGATCATAAGCAGGGGCGAGCGCGAAATTGAGTGCAAACCGAATTGCGACCAAAAATAAATTTAACCCCAACAAACACACAGAAAGGGAAGAAAGCGGCAAAGAAAACAGCAGAAAACAGAAGACAATTGGCAGGGGTAACCCCTGAATCGCCAACAGCAGCCACAAATCCCCCCAAACCTGTGCTTGCGAAGAAGCATCCTTGAGATCGAGGCTGCGCCCCCATTCGCGCCAGGTTTCTAAAGCTCCTTCATACATCCGCACTTTCAGAACTTTCGCCCCGTCAAGAAATCCCACCTTAAACCCAGCCGCCGCCACCGAGCGCGCCAGAGTGACATCATCGCAAAACGAATTGCCAGCGCTAGTATATCCCCCCATTTGTACCAAAACTGAGCGGCGACAGAGAAAACACTGCCCATTAGCCATTACTCGCTCAGGGCATTCGGCTTTGGTGCCGCTAGGGCCAAATCTGTAAACCAGAGTCAGCAACAGGGCGGGCTGTAGCCACAATTCGCCAGCATACTTGAGGATGAATTGGGGGGAGAGAGAAATAAGATCATATTGTTCACGAGAGGCGCGCGCCAGCAAGCCCGCCACTAAACCGGGGTGCGGCTGGGTATCGGCATCGATCCCCAAAATCCACTCACTTTTCTCGGAACTATAAAGAAAGCCAGAATGTAGCGCCCAAGGGCGCCCCACCCAGCCAGCGGGCAAAGGCTCGTCTTCTATTAAGCGAAATCGGGGATCTTTTTGCCCTGCCGCCTTTACCAGTTCTTGCGTGCCGTCTTGCGAGCGGCTATCTACGACAATAATTTCCCGCACTTCATAACTTTGACGGCTCAGCCCTGCTAAACAAGGGCCAATTCTTTTTGCTTCATTGAGCGTGGGCACGACTATACTGACGCTGCCCAGCATATCCAGGGTTGCCGATTGAGGTTCTATGGGAGGCTTGCGACTGGGACCTTTAATCAAGCGCGATAGCAGAATCGCTACTGCCGGTAGTTGATTTATGAGTATGCCCAGAATAAGGGCGCCTGTTAATTCTTCAGTCACTATCCGTAAGATTATTTTTTTAGAATACAGCTAGGGTGGAGTGGCTGGCTTTTTTCAATCCTGAGAATGGATTGTTTGTGTACAACCTAACCACCGCTAGCACCGCGAATTATTTTGCCGCTACTTCCAAGGGAGCAACGGGAATCAAAGAGCCTGCATCCGGGGGAATGTCTTTTTCGTTTTCCCGGCTAGGCTTGGTAACCCACCAGATGATTATTGCAGGAACTACACCTAAAAATAGGCTCAGGGCTGTGGGAATCCAGAAGCGAGCATCGAGAGCGCCTACGGTAATTAAGGCTCCGAAGGCAAAGTTAACGATATAGATTGTTAGGGGTAGGTTTAGTTGTGGGCGAGTTAAGACTATCGGCGTTTTCCCCCACAGCAAGGTAGCAACCGACATGAATAAAGCGCCTGTGCCTAGCCATCCTGTAAGATTACGGTAAGGCATGCCAAAGAAAGCACCGATTTCTTGGAATTGCCAGAAGGGAAAGGTGGTTTGGCTCATGGCTGGATCGAGAACGAGATCCCAGGCGGTAAGGAGTATAGCACCTAAAGCAATAGCTGCGATTTGGCGAAGCCAATTGCCGATCGCAACCTTCTGCAAAGCCGTGCGTGCCAACAGATAGCAAACCAGCCCCATGTAAAACCACGACAGAGGAATCGTAAACGGCACCAACCCGGCTATTTTATAGCCCAATCCGCTCAGATAGCGGTAGTGCCCGAATGGAAAGCCGGTGCTGGTTCCCAGCAATTCGCTCCCCAGTGACAACAACACCGCCGGCACCATAAACGTCAGCCACAGTCGCACTCCCAAGTTGCGGTAGGCATAGATTGCTACTGCTGTCGCTCCTAAAAGGATGTGAATTACTCCACCCCCAGACATGCCCAACTGGAAAAACATTTGACCAATTGGCGACAAATTGATGACAAAGTCGGGGTGGGGTAAAACCAGCAACAGCCCAGCCACTCCAAATACCATTGCCCCTATATGGCCAATCAGGCAAACGCGCTCTGTAGCAATCAGTCCTTTCATGTAACTCCTTAAAAAACTTTCAAATTGTAAAGCAATGTTAACAGTTTACAAATATTTGTGAAAAATTCAATTGCTGACTATGGCCATTTCCCATGGTAGGGGATTGGCAGCCAGGATTGGGGGTAATGGGGATTGAAGGGGGATATAGGGCTTTTTTAGGTTTTTTTCTCAAATATCATCAAATGTTGCTGCGGTAATATATTTTTTGTTTCTTTCCAAACAAGCTCAACTTGTCATTTCTTTCTTAATTTGCTTCTCTGTCATTTTGTGGAGGCGTTTAATTAATATAAGTGGATTTTCGCCTCGGTACTCTACTAGAACTACTCGCCCCCCTGGTTTGAGTGCTTTGATAATCCCTTGCATCATTTCTCTGGGATATTCAAATTCGTGATAGGCATCTACCATTATTGCCAAATCTACACTCGATTCTGGTAGTTTGGGAGCCCGCGGCTCTCCTAAAATTGTCTCGACGTTGGTAACTTTTTTCTCTTTTTTTAGATATTCTAATATCTCTAGCATCTCTGGCTGTATATCTACCGCTAGCACTTTTTCCTGCGACACTATACGACTTAGCAAAAAGCTTATATAGCCTGTACCTGCTCCAATGTCTGCAACTATATCTGTCGGCTTTAAATTAAGAGCTTTTACTAATTTCTGCGGCTGCTCTTCGCTTGCTCTGCTCGCTCTTTCTAACCATCCCGCTCCCTGATGCCCCATTACTTTTGCTATTTCCCTGCCCATGTAAAATTTTCCTATGCCGTCGGAACTATGGTAAGAACGCTGCTCGTAAACTGAGTCTGTTTTTCTACCGGCAGTTGTCTTTGTAATACTGCCAAAAGGCGAGCTAATCCAACAAAAGAAAATGGCAAAAATTACAACTGCTGTTAAGGAAAATATTTTTTTTGAAACCATTACTTCTATTAGTTTGTACGATATTCAAATTGTGCCATAAATCGTCGATCAATCCAATCTTTTAAATGCCAGAGCAGGGGCGAAGCTCCCCACGAGAAGTTGCCGCGAGATGCGATCGCCTCCCCCTCTCCTGTTCCAATTAAAGCTAAATATTTCTTTTGGGGCACAAAGGATTTTAAGGGTTTACCCTCTAACGTTCTCCGCAAATTTTCAAATAGCGGTTTGCCCTGACGTACGGCAAAGACCCCGGCTTTCGGGCGTGGGTGTGCTCTGATTGTCGCTACATCCCCCGCCGCAAAAATATGAGGATGAGAAACAGATTGCAATGTATCTGCTACTAAAATAAACCCAGCTTCGTCAGTTGCTAGCCCGGCTTCTCTTAGCCAACTTGCCGCAGCGGCTTGAGTTACCCAAAACACGCGCTCGCATTTCACCAAATCCCCTGATTCGCACAGCACTAATACTGCTTTCTCTTCCCCTGTTATCTGCCGCACCTCCTTGACTGCTTCTCGCAAATGTAACACAATTCCTCGCCTGATGAGTAACTCCTGTAAGCGTCGGCGAGTACTTTTGTTATGCCCAGTAGCTATTTCCGCACTGCGATGAAATAAATGAATTTGCAAACATTCAACCGGCATTAGGGCTTCCGCTATAATTCTAGATAAACGCGCCTGCATAGCTAGGGCTAATTCTACCCCACTAGCACCCCCGCCTACAATACCCAGACTAAGCGGCGTCTGGTTTTGAATTTTCGCCCGCTCTCTGACTACTTCCAGTAATTGATTCCAACTAGCCAAAAACTGCGGCACCGGTTTAACTGGAATTGCATATTCTGCTGCTCCTGGTACTGATAATATTGCTGGTGTGCTACCAATATTGATTGAGAGTAAATCAAAATCTATTTTATTACCGCTTGCAAGTACAACTTGATTTTTTTCTAAATTCAGTGCCAGCGCCCGATCTAGCACTAATTCTGCTCCGGCAAACTTGGCCAAAGACATTAAATCTATGTGACACTCCTCAAATTTGTAAAAGCCTGCTATATAACCAGGCAACATCCCCGAATAAGGTGCTCTGAGGGTATCGGAGATCAATGTAAGACGCCCACCAGATAGAGGTTTTTCTCCTAATAATTTTAGAGCGAGCGCGTGACTGTGACCTCCCCCTATTAAAACTAAATGTTTATCAGCTAGTTGCATAACTTCAATTGTAGGTGAAAAATTGTGTTAGAAATCATTGTCATTTTCCTATTGGGTTTAATGCCGCCGATTATTTCTATTTTGACTCGACGTCAAACCGAAACTAGGGTGCGAGCGCGTCTAATCAGGGCTATGGAAACAGCCACCTACCCCAGTATCCAACGCCTCCCCCCTTCCCTAAACCAGTACGATCCCGAAGAATTTTCACTCCCTATTGGCGCTCAGACTTGTCGGTTTAATGCTCGCTCGCCATTTATCCGCTGTGCTGTTAATCCTCTCGGTCCTTGTCAGGGTTGCTCCCACTATCAACGCCGGGATTGAGCTTGACAAAATTTCAACATACTGCTAGTAATAAGAGATTGGCTGTCTATTTATGCTCGGAGCAGGTGTGGCCATAAGTCAGGTCGTGTGATCAGGCACGGCTAAAGTTGGCTGTTTCTAACAAGAACTATCAGTCGGCTACCTGTACGGCACTTTACTTTTATAAATCCATGACTTACGCAATTATTGAAACCGGCGGCAAACAACTGCGAGTAGAACCGGGACGTTTCTACGATGTCGAGTTGCTTCCCGTAGAACCAAATCAAGAAATTACTCTAGAAAGAGTATTGCTCGTTCAGCACAATGGTGAGCTTCACATCGGGCAGCCCTTTGTAGAAGGGGCAACTATCCAAGCAACGGTGATGCGTCACCTGCGTGGGCGCAAAATTATAGTTTACAAAATGCGCCCCAAAAAGAAAACTCGCAAAAAACGGGGGCATCGGCAGGAAATCACGCGGCTGATGATTAATTCTATCAGCGTCAACGGAAATGTACTCGCCTCTGCTGCCAACGCCCAACCAACTGCTGAAGAACAAGCTGCGCCACAACCTACTTCAGAAAGTACAGCAGAATAGTTAATAGGGCTTGCTTGTTGTTGCGCCCGACTCAGGCTTTATGTATGTGATGTGATCTGATTTTAGGATGTAAAAAGAGAGGAAAAAATGGCTCATAAGAAAGGCACCGGTAGCACTCGCAATGGTCGCGACTCAAATGCCCAGCGGCTGGGCGTCAAGCGCTTCGGTGGACAGATCGTTAAAGCTGGCAATATTTTAGTTCGTCAGCGCGGTACTAAGTTTCACCCAGGCTCGAATGTAGGTCGCGGCAGTGACGATACTCTGTTTGCTCTGAGCGACGGTATTGTTGCTTTTGAAAGAAAGAGCAAGGGGCGGAAGAAAGTAAGCGTTTATCCGATTGCTGCAGCAGAATCTGCCTCAGTGGCGGTTTAATTTAACCTGATTTTTTTAGGGGCACGCCTAGACGTGCCCTTTGTAGTAATTGTTACATAATGTAATATAACAAGTTTGTCTTGGGACGGCGATAAGTTTTAGACTGGTTTTTGAGAATTTAGAGCCTTTTAAGAAACGTCATGTTCCCAATTAATCGCCCTCGCCGTCTGCGCTCTCATCCCCAGCTTCGCAGGATGGTGCGCGAGAATGTTTTGCAAGTTAGTGATCTGATCTATCCTTTGTTTGCTGTGCCCGGTGACGGGGTTGCTCTTGAGGTTAAATCTATGCCGGGAGTCTACCAGCTTTCGGTAGATAAAATAGTGGCAGAGGCGAAAGAAGTTTATGAGCTCGGCATCCCGGCGATTATTCTATTTGGTATTCCAGAAAGTAAGGATGAACAGGCAACTGGAGCTTGGCATGACTGCGGTATTGTCCAGAAAGCAACAAGAGCAGTAAAAGAAGCGGTGCCGGATTTGATTGTAATTGTTGATACCTGTCTGTGCGAGTATACCAGTCACGGACATTGTGGTTATCTGGAAGTAGGGGATTTGACGGGTCGCGTCCTCAATGATCCAACTTTGGAGCTGCTGAAGAAAACGGCGGTGTCGCAGGCAAAGGCGGGAGCAGATATTATCGCGCCTTCTGGTATGATGGATGGGTTTGTGCAAGCGATTCGAGCTGGATTGGATGAGGCTGGTTATACGGATACGCCGATTCTTTCTTATGCGGCTAAGTATGCTTCTGCTTACTATGGTCCTTTTAGAGATGCTGCTGAGTCTGCACCAAAGTTTGGCGATCGCAGAACTTATCAAATGGATCCCGCTAACAGCCGCGAAGCTCTCAAAGAAATTGCTCTCGATATCGCTGAAGGGGCTGATATGCTGATGGTGAAACCAGCTCTTGCTTATATGGATATTATCTGGCGTGTTAAGGAAGCTTGTAACCTACCTGTTGCTGCTTACAATGTCTCTGGCGAATATTCTATGGTAAAAGCGGCTGCTCTCAACGGTTGGATTGATGAAAAAAGCGTGGTTTTGGAAACTCTGCTCGGCTTTAAACGCGCAGGTGCTGACTTGATTTTGACTTATCACGCTAAAGATGTCGCCCGCTGGTTACAAGCTTAACTGAAAAGTGAGGAGTCAGGAGTGAGGAGTAACCAATTAATATTCAACACTCCACTCTCCACTTTTTTCTGAAATGTCATTAAATTTTAACATAAAAATTATCAAAAACCCGAAAAAGGTATTGTGTATTTCTGTGAGTATTGATAAAATACGTAAGGAAAATAGGGGAAGATGTAAAGCAGCAATTAATTAGAAAATTAGAGTAAAGCAGGAGAAATATTGTATTACAACAAAAAATAGGGGAAGTGATGAGAAGTTGCTTGAGGAAAAAAAGAATCAAGAGCAGAGTAAATTAATAATGAAATCAAAGAAAATGGATTGTAGTCATATTCAATTTTGCGAGCGCAAATCAAAATTGGATCTGAAGCAACTACAAGAGATATTTAAAGCAACGGCTTTCTGGGCAAAAGATAGGAAAATAGAAGATTTGGAAATTGCGATCGCCAACAGCGAACCAGTAATCAGTGTCTGGGATGGAGAAAGGATGATCGGGTTTGCCCGCGCCACTTCAGACGGAGTTTATCGCGCCTGTATTTGGGATGTAGTTATCCACCCAGACTATCAAGGATTAGGGCTGGGGCGGAAATTAGTACAGACAGTTTTGAGCCACCCGCGGATGAGTAAAGTAGAAAAAGTTTATCTAATGACAACCTATCAACAAAAATTCTACGAACGGATTGGCTTCGAGTATAACCAAAGCACTACGATGGTACTACACAATCCTCTGCTCGTCAATCAAATTCAGGCTCTGGAATCACCAGCGGCAGTGAGCATTGAATCCGCCTGATATCTCCTGAATCAGTTTTTCCCTCTTCTGAAGGGAGGGCACCGGGAAAGGGCAAAATTTCTAAACGCCCCTGCATTAATTCCAAAAGCCTCTGATTAAGTAAAAAAATCATTCCTGGTGAAAGCTCTTGATTGACATTTATCTGCTCATTGGCTGGTAGAGGAGAGCGTAGTAAATCGCTCATCTCACTCCAAGCAGATTCTGAGCGAGCACCGTCAATCCAAATAGCGGCTTCTTTGCGCGCCACATCGGCAGCCGCAGAGATGAATATACTGCCTGAAGTCGACGGGGTAATGCCACTGTCTACTAAATTTACTAACACCTGCCGCAATCGCCGAGGATCGGCAAAAATGTAAATATCCGGTTCGGGCGGGATTAGTTTCAAGTGAATATTGCGATCGGCTGCTTGCAAGTGAGTCAAGTGATATACTTCTTCAAGTACTTTCAACAGTTGCAACGGCTGTACCTGCATCTTGGTTTTGCCGTTTTCTAGTCTGGCAACATCTAAAATCACGTCGAGCATTTCGACTAGCTTGAGAGCTGATGCCCGAGCTTTGAGCAAAAATTCTCGCTCTTCAGCGGGATTGTCGCACAAATTTCCTAGAATTAGCTCAAGCGCGCCGATTAGCCCATTGAGGGGCGCTCGCAATTCATGAGCTGTGCGACTCAAAAAGCCCCCTTTAAACTGGCTCATCTGATATGCCATTTGATAGGCAAGCTGAGTTTGTTGCAACTGTTCCCGAAGCGCTTGTACTTCTGCATTAGTAATGCCATTAGATTCTTTTGCCGGCGTCTCGATAATACCACGACGCGAGCCGAATAATAAACAACCCCCGATTCCAATTCCTAGCCCAGTGGCTAGATAAAGCCAGTTACTCCAATCCATAATCAGTTTGGTGGAGATGGTTTTGCTCGCTTCTCATTTTTTTATTTTTTCTTGCACTGTTTGAGCAGTATTGAGTCTTTAAAGCCGCAACCAACTCAATTACGATAACACATTTTTTTCTCGCCCTTTCTATATTTTTACCTCTCCTTGTCGCAATATTTCCCAGCCGCTGCCCTTCCACTTGGCTACCGTAGAAGCCACCCCTGTTGCTACTTCTGATGCGAATGCTTCGGGTGATAATACCAGTACTTCTGGGAATTTCGCCTCTATTGCTGCTGCCGAAAGCAGGGGAGGCTCTCCTGATAAGTTGGCGCTAGTTGTTGCTAGTGGCCCTGTTTCGGCCAAAATTTTTCGTGCGCTCGCACTGTTAGGCACTCTCACGCCTATTGTCGTCGGCTCGAGAGGATTCATTTGCGCCAGAAAGCGATCACTTTGTGCCGGCAGCACCAGCGTCAACGCTCCTGGCCAGCAGCGTTTGGCCACTTCTTGCCAGATTTGCATTTCTTCTGGACTACCTTTAACATAAGGCCATAAATCTTCTGCTTTGGCAGCCATTAAAATTAATGGTTTATCTAATGCCCGCTTTTTGGTAGCAAAAATTAATTCTGCGTATTCGGGCAATGATGCTAGTGCTGGTATTGTATCTGTGGGAAAACTTACTACTTTCCCTGCTCTTACTCCTGCAATTAAAGCTTCTAAAGAAACTTGAGGCATCGACTTTATATTATTTTTATTTATTTATTTTTTTATTTATTATAAACTTTTGTGAGCGATCGCAAATCGTTCTATCCCTGCCAAATCACGACATATTTTAATCTGACTGTATTTACCTGTTGCGTTTAGCAATTTAGCAACGGTTTCTGCTTGCCCTATCATCATTTCTAAGATTAATATACCTCCTGGGCGCAAGTAAATAGGGGCGAAAGTAATCACCTCTCTTATGCAATCTAAACCGTCGGCACCGCCAGCGAGAGCCAGATGCGGCTCATGTTTGGCAACTTCTGGCATAAGATGCGGTATTATTTCATCTGGGATATAAGGCGGGTTAGAGACAATGCCACTCAGTTGCTCTTTTAGGGCTTTTATGGGTTCAAACCAGGAACCAAGATAAAATTTTATTCTATCAGTAAAACCTAGTTTATAGGCATTTTGACGGGCAAGCGCTAGTGCTTCTGGGGAAATATCTACAGCATGAATTGTTGTTTTTGTCAAGGCATCTGCTAAACCAAAAGCGATCGCACCGCTACCAGTGCCCAAATCTGCCCAATCCCCAACAGCGAGGGAGGGATTATTTTTGCACGCCTCTACTGCCAAATCGACGATTAGCTCAGTTTCGGGGCGGGGAATCAAGACGGCAGGTGAAACTGCTAGAGAAAAGTGACGCCAGCGTGCCCGCCCAATAAGGTACTGAAGGGGCACCCGTTTCTCGATGCGCTGCTGCCACAGTTTGTTTAAGTCTTTTAGGGGCAGGTGCAATTCTATTTTGGATTGCTCTTTAAAGGATTCTAGCCGCAGTGCTAGGGGTTCGAGGGGAGTGATTTCTTGAAGTAGCCAGTCTACTTCTTTGGGTTCGATACCTGCTTTCATAGCTGCGGCTTTAGCTTGAGTGCGCCACTGCCACAGCTCTAACCCTGATACCACCTGCTCTGTTTTATTGTGCATTTATTTGGATTGTGGAGCAGTCTGTTGGGGCGGATTTTGATTGCCAGCTCCTTGTGAAAGCGATCGCAGATATTCTATTGTCTCCCTAGGCGGAATCAGTACGACTTGATTGAGCTGTGGATCATTTTTAGTTTTTAATGTCTCGATTACGCCCTCAAGATCTACTACTTTAATTTGAATTTGACTTGCTAATTCTGGCTGTTGTTGCTGAAAGCGATTCACCATATTCTGCAAGTCTTCCTTATTAAAGAAAATCGGAATAACTTGCTGGTTACCTTGCTGAATCGTCAAGTAGCCTTTTTCTGGTCCTCCCGTGGCTATAAACAAGGGCACGCCATTAAATTGCTGCACGTTTTGACCCTGTTGTCGCAGCAGTGCCATTGCTATATCTACCTGCTGCTGTTTAGGGAAATAAGCGAATTCCAGGGGATTTTTCTGAGATTTTTGTGCTTCTTGCTTTTGGTAAACTTCCGCTAAAGATACGGGCTGAACTCTTATTTTTTCTGCTAGTTCGGGATTTTTTATTTTCACTTGCTCTACGAATTTCTGGGCGTCTTGCTGGCTGATAAAGAAGCTCGCTACGTCGGTTTTTTTGTCACCTTCAGAAACAGTAATAATCAGTGGCGTTCCTTTATCGTCTGTTACGGTAAATATGGGAACAGGGCGCAATTTTTCTACTACTTGTGCTTCTGGTAAAGCTAGACTGCGCATCATCCCGGTTATGGCAGGGCTACCCCATACTCCCCCCATTAAGCCTAAAACGGCTACCCAGCGCATCAATGATTTCATAAATGCTCCTTTTTTAGAAACACTACTATCAACTAAGAAGAAAAATCAGACATTTACTTTTGATTTAGTCTTTTACTTTGGATATTGGTATTTTCTCATGTAATGATGCGTTTATTTTTGCTTAAATACTCACAAACTCGATAGCAATTTTATGGCTGGTTTGCCTGCTATTTGACAAGGGCGAGCTATTTTCCCCAGACTAAGCTAGCACGGAAGTGGTTCCGCATCCCAGATAAATATAACTATACTACGCTGCTTAGTAGCTTAGTTGCAAACGAGGATAACACTTTTTCTGAAAATGTCAAATCGGGATGACAGGATTTGAACCTGCGGCATCCTGCTCCCAAAGCAGGCGCGCTACCAAGCTGCGCTACATCCCGATGTGCTAGTTTTTTATCGTATAACACAAAAAAATCTATTTGTCAATGTTTAAGCAGGGATTAGGGGTATGGGGTATAAGAGGGGAGTTTTGCCTGTGGAGGTAAAATTGGCCATTGAACTTGGGCTAAAGTCCACAACCTGATGATTTTCTTGTTTGTTGTAAGAATTTTAATTTTTTGAGCAGCCGCATTTATAGTGAGTACTAAAGTATTCCTATATGTAAAGAGTGATTACTTTAGTACTCTAAAAGTGTTAGAGGAGGTAAAGGAGTACGAAAAGGATAATCCAGATGATATCGACAAAGTGCCAGTAGATTTCTGCGGCTTCGACGCCGAAGTGGCTAGTGCTGGAGTAATGTCCTGGTTTAAGCGATCGCCACAGTACAGCAGCAATCAAAAGCACGCCAAAGCAAACGTGCAAGCCGTGGAATCCAGTCATTACGAAAAACGAGCTAGCATACAAATTTGTCGTCAAGCCGTAGTTAAGGTGAGAATATTCATAAGCTTGACCCGCCAAAAAAATTGCGCCCATAATTGCCGTAGCGGCGAGCCAAAATCGCAAACCCTTAACATTATTTTTCTTTATTGCAGCATTACCTTGGTTAATTACAAAACTACTAGAAACTAGAATTGCCGTATTAATTGCCGGCAAAAGGAGTTCGCGCTCAACTCCTTCGGGTGGCCAAACTGGAGCTGTTGCTTTATAAATCAGGTAAGCTGCAAATAAGCCGAAAAAGATCATCCCTTCAGCGAACAGAAACACAAATATACCGAAAAGTCGGTGATCGGGATGTCCTTCGTGATGACTAGCTGCTGCTTCAAAACTGTGATGATAGTCGAGTTCAGTTTTTGCCGGAGCGATTGTGGGAATTTGCATGAATTTTAACCTGTTTTATTGTGACTAAGGTTTGGAGTGGGGAGTGGTGTCACTTTGGTTATCACTTTTGTTGCTGCCGTAGTCATAAGGGCCAGTGGCCAGTACTGGAGTAGTTTTAAAATTTTCGATTGGTGGAGGTGAAGTTGTCATCCACTCCAGAGTCAAACCTTTCCAGGGATTGTCGCCGGCTTTGGAGCCATACATCCAGCTCCAGATGACATTAACGATAAAAGGTAGTGTTGAAACTGCCAACAAGTAGCTGCCGATAGTGCAGAGCATATTCAAATCGGCAAATTTGGGATCATACATAGCCACTCGCCGGGGCATTCCTTGAATTCCCAAAATGTGCATTGGCAAGAAAGTTAGGTTAAAGCCGACATAAGAGAGAATAAAGTGAACGCTCCCCCAGGGTTCGTTAAGCATACGCCCTGTCATTTTGGGGAACCAGTGGTAGAGAGCGGCATATATACCGAATACTGCGCCGCCGAATAAGACGTAGTGCAGGTGAGCAACGACGAAGTAAGTGTCGTGAACATGAATGTCGAAGGGAACGGAGGCTAGCATGATGCCGGTGATGCCGCCGAGTACAAAGATAGAGATGAAGCCCATAGCGAATTGCATGGCGCTGGTGAGCTGGATTTTTCCGCCCCACATGGTAGCTAGCCAGCTGAATATTTTGATGCCTGTGGGTACGGCGATTATCATTGTGGCAATCATAAAGAACATGCGTAGCCAACCGGGGGTACCGCTGGTGAACATGTGGTGCGCCCAGACGATTAAGCCTAAGAATGCGATTGCTAAACTGGAATAGGCGAGCGCCTTATATCCGAAAATTGGCTTACGGGCATGAACTGGAATTACTTCTGATAGCACCCCAAAAAACGGCAGAATCATAATGTAAACTGCCGGGTGGGAATAAAACCAGAACATATGCTGGTAGACAATTGGATCACCGCCGCCGGCTGGGTTAAAAAAGTTCGTTCCCGTCAACAAATCAAACGACAGCATTATTAAAGCTGCTGCCAAAACCGGCGTTGCCGTAAGAATTAGCGCCGAAGTGGCCAGCATTGCCCAGCAAAACAAAGGCATTTGATTAAAGCCCATGCCTGGGGTTCGCATTTTTATGATAGTAACGAAAAAATTCACTGCCCCCAGAATCGACGAAGTTCCCAAAAGCAGAATACTGAGAATCCAGATTTCTTCCCCGGCTTTACCGCTAATTAAGCTCAAAGGCGGATAGGATGTCCAGCCCGCCTGTGGTGCTCCGACGAAGAAACTGCTTAATAGTAGAATGCCGCTTATGGGAATCAGCCAGAAAGCTAGGGCATTTAATCGGGGGAACGCCATATCTTTAGCGCCGATCATTAAGGGTACTAAATAGTTAGCCAACCCTGCTCCTGCGGGTATAATCCACAGGAAAATCATGATTGTGGCGTGTACTGTAAACAAACTATTGTAGACTTCGGGGCTGACAAAATCGGGATCGGGGGTGGCGAGTTCCGTACGAACGGCTGTGCCCAGCAGCCCGCCGATTAGGTAAAAAATAAAGCTGGTGACGAGATATTGAATGCCGATGACTTTGTGATCGGTGTTGAAGCTAAAGTAGTCTTGCCATTTCCGCTGTGCGGTTTCTGCAATGGCAGAGGAAATTTTGATTCCTTCTTGTAGCTGTATTTGTGTTGTCATAATTTATTTTTTGACAAATGCTTAAATCTGGGTTTTAAACTTTTTCCTTTTCTTTTCTAGTTTCTAATTGCTGGCTGTGGTATGGTGGTGTTGGGAGTGTAGTTGAGCGAGCGCTGCTGCATCGATGCCCATTTTTTCGACGTAGGGAGCGAGAAATTCGCCAGCGGACATTTTGGCTGGATTAATAGCGATCGCCTCTTCCAGAGATTCTTTACTTGCCATTTCTTTCTGGGAAGCAAGCCAATTTTCAAATTCTTCCGGGGTTTCAACAATTAGTCGTGTTCTCATTGCTCCATGGTAGCTGCCGCAGAGTTCTGCGCAGACTATGGGGTACTCGCCGATTTTATTGGCAGTGAACCGCAGTTCGGCATTTCTTCCGGGGATCGCGTCTTGTTTGAGTCGAAATTCCGGCAGCCAAAGGGAGTGGAGCACGTCAGGAGCGGTTATGTTCAGTTGCACTTCTTTTCCGAGTGGTAGGTGTAATTCGCCACTTGTGACGCCACTTTCAGGGTAGTTAAAAATCCAGGCGTATTGCAAGCCGGTAACGTTTACTAATAAGTCTGCTGGTTTGCCTTGTTTTTCGGGGGAGGCGCCGATGCCAAGAGCTATTTGTTTTTGGGGTGGCGGTGTGGGAGCGGTTTCTTCAAAAGAAGTGGGGAGAGGGGCTGCGATCGCTGCTCCTTTCATCTGGTGCGCTATTTGCATATTGCCGTGCTCATGCGCTGCCATCGGATCGAGCCCCCCCATTTGGTTATAAATTTCAAAACTGTAGACGCTAATTCCTAATATGATCACGGCTGGAATTGCCGTCCATAGTATTTCCAGGGGGACATTTCCGTGTATCGGTGCTCCGTCTGTATTGTCGTCTTTACGGCGGCGAAATCTAATTGCTGAGATTATCAATACTGCTTGCACCAACAAGAACAAACCGGTGGAAATAGTCACCATGACGTTGAACAGCGAATCTACGTCGGAGGCTTCTTTTGAGGCTGCCTCCGGCAGTAGACTGTGGTTTTGGCCATACCATAGGCTGATCAGAGTCAGCACGATGCCTGCCAGCATGGTGAGGATGGAACTCGGGATGTTCACGGTGATTTAAGACCTCCTGTTAAAATTTCTCAAACATGCGCTTATTTATTACCGCACCAGATGGGCGGGTGCGTCCCTTAATAAGGGTAAAGCAAATTATTAGGGTATTGGGCTGTGAGCGTACATTCTTTGGAATTTTTTTATAATTTTACCTTTTCTGGCTGCGTGAACAAACTCTTAGATTGTAGCTTTTTACTAATATTTCTGTATATATTTTTACTGGTTAATCATTAAATTAATGTTTGTAACAATTTTAAGAAAATCTTTTCATGGCAGCAGTTTAGGAGGGAAGGTGATAACGTAGTAGTTCCTAAGCGCGATCGCTCTTCAAACGAGTAATCACTAGACATTAAATTAACTTTGATTTCTGAAGTGAGGTAGAGAACATGGCTAACTCGAGCGTACACAATGGCTATGGAGAAGTTTTGACAGAAAACCCTGTAAATAGGCACATCCGTCGCCTAGTGTGGAAGCTGAGCTTCGCTACCTGGCTACTAATGGCAGTCGGCAGTGCAACGCGAGTCATGAATGCAGGGCTTGCCTGCCCCGACTGGCCACTTTGCTATGGTGAGTTAGTACCAGCAAGGTATATGAATTTACAGGTTTTTCTGGAGTGGTTTCATCGTTTGGATGCAGCTCTAATCGGCTGTGGAGCGATCGCACTTAATGTTTTATCCTGGTGGAATCGGCGCCAGCTTCCCAAATGGCTGCCCTGGGCGTCTATATTTACCCTAGCTTTAATCATCTTCCAGGGGATCTTAGGAGGGCTTACCGTCACCGAATTGCTCCGCTTTGATATCGTCACAGCCCACCTAGGAACCGCACTACTCTTTTTCACCACTCTCCTTCTCATCGGCACATTTCTCATGCCCTATCGCGGCACCGGCACCGCCGGCAAGATGCTTTGGTTTGGCTTGATTGCCGCTATTCTCGTTTACTTACAAAGCCTTTTGGGCGCACTGGTTGGCTCTCAGTGGGCTTTGCACCAGTGCTTTGACTATGCTCAGCTCTGTGGGGTGATGAATAGCCATATTTTCGCAGTCTTCCCTGTTACTTTAGCAACATTGCTCGTCGTCTGGATGGCTTGGCGCACCCCAGCCCTCCACCCAACTCTGCGTCAGTTGGCAAACTGGGCGGGCAGCTTGCTCGTGTGGCAAATTGCTCTTGGAGTTGCCACTTTCCGCTTGCATCTACAAGTTGAGCCGCTGACAGTGGCACACCAAGCTACAGGTGCCGCCTTACTGGGAGTGTTGGTGGTATTTTCTGCCCTTTCTTGGCGCGAGCGCGCTCAATTTTCTCAAGCCTAAATTTTGAGTAATTTTTGTGTTTAGTTATCAGCACTCAGCCGGAAATTTTAGATTTGAAAATTCAAAAATCAAAAATCTAAAATCCATAGCTGAAAGCTGCAAGGAAAGGAATCCATGCAAGAAATAATAACAACCGATATTTCCCGCCATAATCAAAACCTTTTACAGGTACTCAAAAGTTATTATCAGCTTACCAAGCCCCGCATTATCCTACTTTTGCTGATTACCACGGCAGCGAGTATGTGGGTAGCTGCTGCTGGAAAAGTCGAGCCTCTACTGTTAGTTGTAACACTTGTCAGCGGCGCTTTTGCTTCTGGTGCCGCCAATACCATAAATTGCATTTATGACAGCGATATAGACTATATCATGGAACGCACACGCTGGCGACCTATTCCTTCGGGAAGGGTAAAGCCTCGTGATGCCCTGATTTTTGCTTTAGTTCTAGCCGCTCTTTCTTTCATATTGCTTACAGTTTTTGCAAATCTGTTGGCGGCATTGTTGGCAATGTCTGGGATTGTTTTTTATGTTCTCGTTTATACCCACTGGCTAAAACGTCATAGCACCCAAAATATCGTTATTGGCGGCGCTGCAGGCGCTATTCCACCTCTTGTTGGTTGGGCGGCTGTTACGGGAAATCTCAGTTGGGCAGCTTGGGTGATGTTCGCTATTATTTTTATGTGGACTCCCCCCCATTTCTGGGCACTGGCAATGATGATTCGTGATGATTATAAGGCTGTGGGTGTGCCAATGTTGCCAGTGATTGCTGGTGACGAAATTACTGCCCGTCAAATTTGGCTTTATACTATGCTGATGCTGCCTTTGACGCTATTTTTGGTTTATCCTCTGCACGCTACGGGGACGGTTTATAGTATAATTGCAGTGTTGCTGGGAGCAGTTTTTGTTAATAAGGCTTGGCAGCTTTTGCAAGCACCTACTGAACGAACAATGGCGCGATCGCTTTTTAAATATTCTATCGTTTACCTGATGCTATTGTGCGCAGGAATGGTTATTGATACGTCGCCTCTTACTCATCACTTGACGGCAGCGCTTATGGAAAATATCCATCATATGATCAGCGCTATTCCTAATGCAATAATTCTACGCTGATATCTTTATTAACCAAAACCCGCTATGGCGGGTTTTATTTTTAGCTGTTGCCCATTTTTGACTAGACACGGCGAGCGCGTTTAGAGAAAAAACTACATCTCTGATAGACTGTTCCTGCACAATCATATTAAAATATGTGAAGAAAGTTAACAGGATAGGTAGAATGCGCGTTGCGATTGCCGGTGCGGGATTGGCAGGAATGACTACAGCAGTCGAGTTAGTCGATGCTAACCACCAAGTAGAAATCTTTGAGTCTCGCCCCTTCGTCGGGGGCAAAGTAGGCAGTTGGGTGGATGCTGACGGCAATCACATCGAAATGGGATTGCACGTTTTTTTCGGCTGCTACTACAACCTATTCGAGTTGATGCGAAAAGTAGGCGCTTTCGACAACCTACGCCTCAAAGAACATGTTCATACATTTATAAATCGGGGCGGCACAACGGGTTCTCTGGATTTCCGGTTCATCACTGGTGCGCCGTTTAACGGATTAAAAGCATTCTTCACTACTTCTCAGCTTTCCCTACAGGATAAAATTCAAAATGCGCTCGCCCTCGGTACCAGCCCCCTAATTCGCGGCTTAGTAGACTTCGACGGGGCAATGAAAACTATCCGCGAACTCGATAAAATTAGTTTCGCTGAATGGTTTCGCACTCACGGCGGCTCCGAAGGCAGTATCAAACGAATGTGGAATCCAATCGCCTACGCCCTCGGTTTTATCGATTGCGAAAATATTTCCGCTCGCTGCATGTTGACAATTTTTCAGTTTTTTGCTGCGAAAACTGAAGCGTCGGTGTTGCGGATGTTAGAAGGTTCTCCCAATGAGTACCTGCACAAACCGATCATTAAATATATCGAAAACCGGGGTGGTAAAATCTACACGCGACGGCGAGTGCGTCAGATTCTCTTTAATGAGGAAAAAGGAGAAACTCGCGTCACAGGTATTGTAGTAGCGAATGGAAAAACAGAAGAAATTATATCTGCCGATGCCTATGTTTTCGCCTGCGATGTACCGGGAATTCAACGAATTTTACCACCAGAATGGCGCAAGTGGCCAGAATTTGATAATATCTATAAATTAGATACAGTGCCCGTAGCAACAGTACAGTTGCGGTTTGACGGTTGGGTGACAGAAATAAATGATCCACAAAAGCGCAAACAGTTAAAGCAGGCAGCGGGGATCGATAATTTGCTCTATTCGCCTGATGCCGATTTTTCTTGTTTTGCTGATTTGGCGCTAACAAGCCCAGCAGATTATTACCGCGAGGGGCAGGGGTCTCTGCTACAGTTAGTGCTTACTCCAGGTGACCCTTTTATTAAGGAAAGCAATGAAGCGATCGCTCAACATGTTCTCAAACAAGTTCGCGATTTATTTCCCTCAGCCCGCGACTTGAATATGACATGGTATAGTGTGGTAAAATTAGCACAATCTCTCTACCGCGAAGCCCCCGGAATGGATCGTTATCGCCCTCCTCAAAAGACACCAGTTGTTAATTTTTTCCTCGCTGGCAGTTATACTCAGCAAGATTACATAGATAGTATGGAAGGGGCGACAATTTCTGGGCGTCAGGCAGCCAAAGCAATTCTGGAAAACGCGCATAAATTATCTGTTATTCCGCAAGAACAGACAGTCTCTATTTAGGATATTTAATAGGAAATTGTTTCTGGTAACCCCATCATTTAAACTTTACAATTTCATTCTATGTCTAATTGGTTAGAACACAGCGTACAAATCGAGGTGGAGGTTCCTATTGAATTAACTTGGAGCCTTTGGTCAGATTTAGAGCAAATGCCTCGTTGGATGAAATGGATTGATTCGGTTCACATTCTTGAAGATAATCCTAACTTATCTCGTTGGAAGTTAGCAACTGGTAATCTAGAATTTAGCTGGCTATCTCGGATTTTGAAATTAGTACCGAATCAGATTATTCAGTGGGAATCCGTAGATGGGTTGCCCAATCGTGGCGCAGTGCGATTTTACGATCGCCACGGCACTAGTATTGTCAAACTGACTGTTGCTTATGCTATCCCCGGCTTTCTTGGACAGTTAATGGACAATTTATTTCTTGGTCACATCGTGGAATCTACTATTCAAGCTGATTTAGAGCGATTTCGCGACTACGCCCTCGCCGCTTTTTCCTTTAAGAGCGAGCGCTAATCATTGCAAGTTTGTAACTTGATATCTTCGCACGCAAATAAATCAAACTCATAACGAGTTTGCTATAATCGACTCAAGAATCTCAAGGAGACAAATACATGCTACCCAATAAAGAAGGACAGAGAGTGCCCAACGTCACCTTCCGCACCCGCCAGAATAATGAGTGGGTAAATGTAACCACCGACGAACTATTTAAGGGTAAAACAGTAATAGTATTTGCATTGCCCGGAGCCTTCACCCCCACCTGTTCCTCAAGCCACTTACCGGAATATAACGAGCTGGCAAAGACTTTCAAAGAAAACGGCGTAGACGAGATCATCTGCATTTCAGTGAATGATGCCTTTGTGATGAATGAGTGGGCAAAGGCTCAAGATGCGAAAAATATCCGGATGATTCCCGATGGCAATGGGGAATTCACTGCCGGTATGGGAATGCTAGTAGATAAATCCGATTTAGGGTTTGGCAAGCGCTCGTGGCGCTATTCCATGCTGGTAAAAGATGGCGTCATAGAAAAAATGTTCATCGAGCCAGAAGAGCCGGGCGATCCCTTCAAAGTATCAGACGCCTACACAATGCTAAATTATATCAATCCCAATGCAGCCAAACCGAAAGCAGTTTTCTTATTTTCAAAAGAGGGATGCCCTTTTTGCGCCCGTGCCAAAGCCATGCTAAAAGAACATGGACTAGAATACGAAGAAGTGTATGTGGGCAAACAGGTTACAACGCGAGCATTGCGGGCGGCTACAGGAGCAAAAACGGTTCCGCAAGTATTTATTGACGGAAAATTAATAGGCGATTCTGAAGCCTTAGCAGCCTATTTTGAAACTCAGAAATAAAAAAATATATTCCTAATCAGCGTTTTTATATTTGCTAAAATTTGCTACCAAATGGGATCAAAATTAAGATTAACAGTCATTTGCGTTTTTCCGGGCGGCACTGCCGTAATGCAAGAACAGATGATTGCGCCACCATCAATTTCAACTTCGCAGGCGTGACAGGAACCCATTAGGCAGCCAGTAGGAATCTCAACGCCAGCACGGGAAGCCACCTCTAATAGCGGTTCTCCCACTTCAGCAACAACAACAACATCATCTGGTAAGAATCGAATTTTAACACTCATGGCTAATTATTAAGACAGAATTGGTGTTAAATCCAAATGTTTTGAAACAATCTCAGCGAGAGAATTCAACATAGTTTCGCGCTGCTCGCGGTAGTTAGGAATACCCGTTGGCAGAGAAGGAAGCCCCCGCTGTTGACGCAAATAATTTAACCATGCCCTTCGCCAAGGACCATTATCAAATAAACCGTGTAGGTAGGTGCCCCAAACAGATTGCTGGATATCGACAATACCCAAAGTTGGATCATCAAACAAAGGTTGAGTTGTTTTATTTTCCAGAATCTGAGTACGCCCTTGATGAATTTCATAGCCGACAATAGGCAAACCTTCTTGGGGGTAAGTAGAAGTGACTTGGCGCTGACGAGTTATTTTTTGGGGAGTAATCAGAGTTCTGATAGGTAAAAGTCCTAACCCTTCAAATCGCCCTTCTTCCCCTTCGAGCGCATCAGGATCAGCAAGGAATTCTCCGAGCATCTGAAATCCTCCACAAATCCCCATAACCGTACCCCCAGCAGCGACATAATTTTTAATTGCTTCTGCCATGCCGGTTTGCTTAAGAACCAGCAAATCAGAGATTGTAGTTTTGGTGCCTGGAAGAATCACGGCGTCTGGATGTCCCAAGGTTTGTTTGGGGTTAATATATTTCACTGTCACTGTAGTTTCTGCTTCCAGGGGATCAAAGTCGGTGAAATTGGAAATGCGAGGCAGGCGGATTATAGCAATGGTGAGTTCGCTGTGAAGTTTGCGATGGGGGCGATCGAGTAAAGAAAGGGAGTCTTCTGCTGAGAAAATTTCTTCTATCCAGGGTATGATGCCGACAACGGGGATACCGGTACGTTTTTCTAGCCAGTCGATTCCTGGTTGTAGGAGTTCGCGCTGCCCGCGAAATTTATTAATGACGATGCCTTTTATCAGCTCTCGTTCGTCAGGCTCAAGAAGCTCCAGAGTGCCGATAACGTGAGCAAAAGCGCCGCCGCGATCGATATCTACAACCAGTAGGGTATTAGCCTTTAAATATTTAGCTACTCGCATATTCGTGAGATCGCGGTGCTTGAGATTAATTTCAGCAGGGCTGCCGGCTCCTTCACAGATGAGTAAGTCAAATTCGCTTGACAAGTGCTTGAGGGATTCAACGATCGCTGCCCATCCTAAATCAAAATATTTATCGTAATATTCTTGAGCGCTGACTTTGCCGACGACTTTACCTTTTAATATCACTTGGGAAGTCATATCTCCTTGAGGTTTTAATAAGATTGGGTTCATTTCCACCCATGGGGTGACGCCGGCAGCCCAAGCTTGTACTGCCTGAGCGTAACCAATCTCGCCGCCATCAGCGGTTACGTAGGCATTTAGGGCCATGTTTTGGCCTTTAAATGGTGCTACTCGCCATCCCCTTTGTGCGAGCAGTCGGCACAGCGCGGTAGTCAGTATTGATTTTCCAGCGTGGGAAGTCGTTCCCACTACCATAATTGCTTTCATAATCAGCGAGCGGCGCTTGAGCTTACAGCTAGTAGCTTTTTGTGGATGTTATTACAGTTTGGGCATAACTGGATTATAGGCGCTATAGACTAAAAAACAGAAACATGGGGAGTTGGTGAAGTGCTATTTGTTGGTTTTAGAGGGGTAGACGTAACCAACGACTAAGGGCGTTTAAGAAGCGATCTTTGAAAGTGGGGGTTAGCCAATTTTCTTCTTGCGCTTGCCATTTTTCTACGAGTTGACGCCCCAAGGGGGTGAGACGAAAACTGTCGGTGAGACCCTGGCCATCGACTTCTCGCCGCAGGAGCCCGACTTGAATTAGCCATGAAAGGGCGCTGTCGGCGGCAAGTTCGCTTTTGGGCGAGCGCGTGTAGCCAAGTTGCACTCCTGATTCTCCGGTAATGCTTCCTATAGAAACGCTTTGGGTAAGCATTGTTGTATATAGCTTTTTGGAAAAGGGGGCACAGCGTATTGCCCGCTCGGCTCGTTTGATGGTGTGGGGGGGATAGATGAGCGATTTAGCTGCGGGAGATTCTACGGAGTTAATTACCTGCATGTTGGGAAATTTGTATATTTTGATACAAAATTTAGTTAAATCTGGATATTTATTTTAAATTCTACAATTTTAATAGAGTATTTGCGATCGCCGCCGCAGATTTGAATGCCATAGTCGAAAGCTACAGTACGGGTGGGGCTGGAAGCGAAACGGCATATTTTAATTTTATGGATTGGGGATTATAATATCTGAAACTGCTGATAGAGTTGAATAAGATATTGGAGCGATCGCCCTCGGATACTTTCTTTTATTTTCTTTTATTTTAACACAAATTGCTACCCTATCAACTTCTCCCTGCAAATCACCAAATCCTGGCTATTAATTCTACGATAATATCACCCGTGACGGCGTTGGTGCCACTGCCAGGCATGAGTAATAATTTCTTTCAAATCGGGATATTGAGGATTCCAGCCGAGTATTTTTCTTGCTTTTTCGCTACTGCCCACGAGAATGGGGGGATCGCCTGGGCGGCGAGCGCATTCTATCACCTTAACGGGGCGTTTTGTTACTTCTCTTACAGTTTCAATTACTTCTTTTACGGAAAAACCAGAGCCATTTCCCAAATTAAATGCATCTGTTTTGCCGCCTTGTAGCAAGTATTCCAAGCCTAAAATATGCGCCGAAGCTATATCATTGACGTGAATATAATCGCGAATACAAGTTCCGTCTTCAGTGGGGTAATCTGTTCCGAATACCGAGAGATATTCTTGCTTGCCCAATGCTGTCATTAATGCCAGTGGAATTAAATGGGTTTCTGGATTGTGATCTTCTCCGAGCATTCCAGAGGGATCGGCGCCGGCAGCATTAAAATATCGAAAACTCACAGATTTAAACTGGTAAGCTAGATCAAAATCTGCTAGAATACGCTCTACCATTAACTTACTAGCACCGTAGGGATTAATAGGATTTTGGGGATGCTCTTCGGGAATAGGAATTACCTGGGGAATGCCATAGGTAGCGCAAGTAGAAGAAAAGACAAAAATTTTAACATTAGCGGCTACCATTGCTTCCAAGAGTGTGAGTGTGCCGCTGACATTGTTGCGGTAATATTTAGCGGGATCAGTTACTGATTCTCCGACATAAGCAAAGGCAGAAAAATGCATGACAGCGGCGATATCGTAGGTTTGAAATAGTTCGTCCAAAAGGGGGCGATCGCGGGTATCTCCGATAATTAGTTGAGCGCGGAGTACATCTTCTGCGATTTCCCGATGCCCATAAACCAAGTTGTCTAGAATAATCACTCCATAGCCTGCACGCTGCAGAGCTCGCACTGCATGGGAGCCAATATAACCGGCACCGCCGGTAACTAGAATAGTTGGTTTTGTTGGCGACACTTTCGATACCTTTTTAATTCAGTTGTTTACGAGCTAAGACGTAGCGATTGTATGGTGTTGCTGTTAAAGAAATTGGGCATCGTTAAACTTTTTTATTTCGCCAGTGGAGTTTTACTGAAACTTGTCTCTACCATTTAGATAAGATAACACTTGAGGAAGCTTTTGACAATAACTATTTGCGAGCGCGGTAGCATTTACTCTGACTTTTGAAAGCGACTAATACAAACAGATGTTAGACACCCTAGACTTGACACTTTCCCTGGATAAAGAAAGCTACAAAACCCAGATAGAAGCCCTAATGCAGAAGTTGCGATCGCTGCAGCAAGCTTGTTGGGAGAAAAAATTACCCACCATAGTAGTACTAGAAGGCTGGGCTGCTGCGGGCAAAGGCTCACTGGTAAAAAAAATGATAGGATATATGGATCCACGAGGGTTCCAAGTTCACCCGATTTGGCCGCCCAGCGAAACTGAACGCCGCTATCCATTTTTGTGGCGATATTGGCAGAAATTGCCGGCGCGGGGAAGCATAGGTATTTTTTATCACAGTTGGTACACGCATGTTTTAGAAGACCGACTTTTAGAACAAGTGAGCGAAACTCGCGCCAGTAGCATTATGCGGCAGATCAATGCCTTTGAGCGCCAACTAGCCGATGATGGGGCGGCGCTCGCCAAATTCTGGATTCACCTGAGCAAAAAAGAATTGAAACGCCGCCTGAAAAAAGCCGCCAAAGACGAACTTGCCGCATGGCGGGTGCGCCCAGAAGACTGGCAACAAGCTAAACATTACGATCAATATAAAGCCTTTGCCGAAGAAATGGTCATTCACACCAGCACTGGTCATGCGCCTTGGACCCTTGTAGAAGGGGACTGTCGGCGCTGGGCGCGCGTCAAAGTGCTTACAACAATGGCGGCAACCCTCACCCATGCTCTCGCTCGCCTGCAAGCTTGCGTTGTCCCCTTGCGCTTGCCCCCCCAAGAGCGCCTAGAACCCGGCGAACCGGATTATTTATCTCAAGTAGATCTCAGCCAGAGCCTCTCTAAAGAAGAATACAAAAAACAGTTGCGAAAAGAACAAGCGCAACTGCTGAAGCTGCAACTGAGTATTCACCAACACCAAATACCTGTGATCGTGCTATTTGAAGGGTGGGATGCCGCCGGCAAAGGTGGAGCCATCAAGCGCTTAACAGACGTTCTCGATCCTCGTAGCTATATAGTCAACGCTTTTGCCGCTCCCACGGATGAGGAAAAAGCCTACCACTACCTTTGGCGGTTTTGGCGGCGCTTACCGCCAGCCGGCAGCATCGGTATTTTTGATCGCTCTTGGTATGGGCGGGTTTTGATCGAGCGGATTGAGGGATTTGCTACTGACGCCGAATGGCGTCGTGCCTATCAAGAAATCAACGAGTTTGAAGAGCAACTCACAAGCGCCGGCTGCGTGTTAGTAAAAATCTGGCTGCATATTAGCCCAGAAGAACAACTGAAACGGTTTACCGAACGTCAGAATAATCCGTTTAAACAGCATAAACTCACTTCGGAAGACTGGCGCAACCGTGAAAAGTGGCCTTTTTACCATGTTGCCGTTAATCAAATGATTCAGCGCACCAGTACCCCGACGGCACCTTGGACTATTGTTCCAGGCAATAATAAATACTACGCCCGCGTTAAAACTATTCAAACCGTGATTCAGGCAATTCAGAATCAATTAAAAAGCCGTACTTAAAAGCCAGAAGGGGGAGGGTTAAAACTGCTTTTACAGGCTATCTTTAAAACCCGGTTTTTTTGACTGGTTTTTTCTTAACACAATCTAAATACTCCTCACTCCTCAAGACATACTATTGGCGCACTCAGTTCGTTTTGATACACTTGCGCTCGCAGTTAATATGTCCATCTTTTCTCCCTATGCGAGCGCGACATTATTTTACCTTTTATATTATCTACTCTTATATTTAAGGCAAAAAATTATTTAAAATTACTAGATAAGAATCAAACTTTTATGATAGAGTTATCTAAAACGCCGCTATTACTAGAAATTGCTTAAATTATCATGTTAAATCTAACTAACTTAGTTATTTTACTTTTGCTTGGTGCATTTCTTATTCCCATAATCAGAGAAATTTTTTTGACAAACAATTACGTAAATTATCTAAGAGCAGCGTTAATTTTTACCATTTTATTAGTTTTTATAGTCAACTTACCGCCTTTTGTAAATTGCAGTTTAATTGTATCTATATGGCAAGTTATCACTTTCCCACTGAGACCCTTGGGGCTGTGTATAGTTCTTATACTGTTAACTTGGTTACTAGGAATGAAAAAGCAAGAGGAAGATAAAAAAGCCCGCCAGAAAATGACCGAGCGTCTCATGGCGATCTTAGTAATATTAGTACTTTCCAGTACGCCCATAGCAGCTCGTTGGTTGGCTGGAATAACAGGTCAAGATATTCGTATATCCACAAGTTCGGGATTTGCTAATTACATTCCCAGTATTCAAGGTCTTTCAGCTACCACTCGCGTTCTCGAAGGTCTTTTATATCCTGTTTATTATCCTTTTAACTTTTGTCAATTTGCCCCTGAGCCGTTGTCCACCGTCACCTCCAAGATAGTTCAGCTCCTGCTGCTAATCAAGCTCGTTTTTTTTATTTAATGTTTATATTTAAATATACAATATATAATTTAAATTACAAGCGGTAAAAAATATAAAAAATTTATCCGGAAAAATTGAAAAGTCTGTGTATTATACCGCTGAAACAAGCTTGCGCTCGGTACTCCAAAGAGATTTTACAAGCTTGTCTTCAGCGACATATCTTAAGAAAAATTATCCAGTTTATGCTATCTATAACCAATCTTTTGATTTTATTATTAATAGGTGCTCTGCTTTGGCAGATTTTAAAAGAATTTTTTGAAAAAAACTACGGCACCTATTTGATAATTGCATTTCTGGCTACAGTTGTTGTTTTTTTCTTAGTAAGATTACCAGAATATACAGGTTGCATAATCATAGTATCGATTTGGAATGTATTAACATTTCCTCTCCAACCACTAGGATTATGTCTTGTAATTTTGCTCGTAGGTTTTTTAGAGGCAAATAGAAAAATAGAAGATGATCCGCAGGGTAAAAAAGCCCAAGAATCGCGAAAAAAAATCAAAAAAAATCTAATCACTGCCCTGCTGATTTTACTGATTTCTAGTATGCCGGCATCGGCTGAATGGCTGGGGGGAAAAATCGGTCAAACAGTGAACGTAACTGGGAGACAAGGAATTGTAGATTATGTGCCAAGTTCTAGAGGGCTTTATGCAACAAGTCGCGTTTTAGAAAAAAGCTTGCCGCTACTTTACTATCCGTTTACGATTTGCCCAAAACCATCAGAAACAAACATAAGCGATCGCAATTAACTCTAAAAATCACAAAATTAATAATAACATCTAGCCACTGTTTCTGAATCAGTTTACCATAAGGCTATGTGCCGCTTTTTAACTCTACCCCTCAATTCTCACAGATGGCTCACTCTCGACTGCAAAAATTAGCTGCTTACCTACGCCCCTATTGGCAAAAAGCTAGTTTGGGCATCCTTGCCTTGCTAATAGTCAATGGATTGGGGATTTATATTCCCCTATTGATTCGCAATGCGATCGACAAACTCAAATTTACAGTAGAGTCGCACTCCGTTGATTCCCTACAACCCATATTACCCTATGTACTGCTGGTTTTAGTGCTGACAACCATCATGTGGGCAATCCGGGTAGCGTCACGTATGTTACTGTTTGGCGTCGGGCGTCAAGTGGAATTCGATCTCAAACAGAAAATTTTCCAGCATATACTAACTCTAGAACCATCTTATTTTTCTGAAAAAACCACAGGTGATTTAATCAACCGCGCCACTAGCGACGTGGATAATATCCGTCGGCTGCTCGGATTTGCTGTACTGAGTTTAACAAATACAATATTTGCCTATGGGCTGACGCTGCCGGTAATGATGACGATTCACCTGCGGCTTAGTTTGCTGGCGATTTCAGTTTATCCGCTGATGCTAATTTTAGTGCAGCTTTTTGCCGATAGCCTGCGCAATCAACAGATGCGTGTGCAGCAAGAACTCTCAGAAATCAGCGAGCTGATTCAGGAAGACATGAGCGGCATTGCGCTGATTAAAATTTATGCCCAAGAAGAAAACGAACGCCGCGCTTTCCGAGAAGCAAATGAGCAATTGCTAGCTGCGAATTTAAATTTAGCCAGAACCCGCACGCTTTTATTTCCGATTCTGGCAGGATTGGCAAGCGTTAGTTTGCTGGTTTTGCTGACTTTCGGTGCGAGAGCGATTCAGACAGGCGAACTAACAGTGGGTAATTTTATCGCCCTGATTCTTTATGTAGAAAGGTTGGTATTTCCAACAGCGCTGTTGGGTTTTACGATTACGGCTTATCAGCGGGGAGAAGTGAGTATTGCTCGCATTGAGTCGATTCTTTCCGTAAAGCCAAAAATTCGGGATAGTATCGGTGCTGTGCAGTTTTCTGCGCCAGTAGCGGGTTGCCTGACGGCGCGCTCGCTCACTTATACTTATCCCGGTGCAGACAAACCTGCCCTCGATGGGATTAGCTTTGAAATTTTGCCCGGAGAAACAGTGGCCATTGTAGGGCCAATTGGTTCGGGAAAGTCCACTCTCGCAAGCGCTATACCAAGACTGCTGGATATTAAACCGGGGCAGTTGTTTTTGGATGGATACGATATTACGGAGTTGAAATTGCATGAGTTAAGAGCAGCGATTGCCTGTGTTCCCCAAGACAGTTTCCTCTTCAGCACCACCATCGAAAATAACCTCCGCTACGGTAAGCCTTTCTGCGAGCGCTCTGAGGTAGAATACGTCGCCAAACAAGCGCAAATTCACTCAGAAATTCTCAATTTCCCGCAGCAGTACGAAACTCTAGTAGGAGAGCGGGGTATCACCCTTTCTGGGGGACAACGGCAACGTTCTGCCCTCGCTCGCGCCTTGCTCATTGATGCACCAGTGCTGGTATTAGATGACGCCCTCTCTAGCGTAGACAATCAAACAGCAACAGAAATCTTGAAAAATCTCTCTACCAGCACCAAACGCAAAACCATAATATTTATCACCCACCACCTGTCAGCCGCTGCTACAGCTGATCGTATTTTTGTTATGGATAAAGGGCGTATTGTCCAAATGGGCACCCACGCCGAATTAATTCAGCAAGAAGGTCTTTACAAAACCCTTTGGGAACAGCAAAAATTAGAAGCGTTGCTACAATAATTAGCTGCGCTCATATTAATAAACCCGGTTTTTTTCAGCTGCGAAGAAAACCGGCTTTTAAAATATTACTTCGATTCTAAATTCACTTCCATTAAATAATTCACACTCATCGGCACTACTTGCAAACTACCAGAATATTTTGTAGTCACTTCCAAAGCAGAACGCATGGCTACGGTGGAGAAAATCGGCATCAATTCATCCAGACGTATCTTTGCTTCTCCCTCACCCTGCCCACTGTAAGATTTTAAAGTTGTTTCTACTCCGTCAGGCAACCCTGCATTTAATTTTTGTTGTTGGGGAGAGGCTTGTTGTTGAATGTTAACCTTGAGTGTCGCGGCATTATTTTCTAAATTCATCAGTTCATATTTGGCTATTTGGTTTACATTTATGCCATTCACATTTAGCTCGTCAGAAACGCTCCACTGAGCACCTATTCCAATCGGTTCATCTGGCAATGGAAAAGATATTTGTCCTATATAATTTGATATTCCCTCTAATAATTCTTTTGGCATTTTACTGCCTTCAGGAGGGATTATTTTTGCCCCTTTATTATAGCCTCGGCTATCTATTATGCCCTCTCCGCGCAAACCTGCGAGCATGTTTTTAATAGAATATCGCATTATCTGCAATGATTCTGGTGGGGCGCTTTCATCGTTAATTACATCAATATTTGGATAATGAAATTGATAGTGAATATCCCCGTTGGCATCCACGCGAGTGACTGTTGTTTCGATAGTTGTTACGGTAGTAGGCAGCGTCATTTGAGGCAAAGGCTGGTTGTCAATAGCCATTTCTATATTCATTTTCATTTTCATGGTAGTAGTTTGCCTCGCGTTTACTGCTGGTTGAAAGCGCAACACCCGTCTCGGCTCAGCTCCAGCTTGCAATAATTCTATTTTTGGTTGGGCGGCAGAGGAAGCTTTTGTTGCATCATCAGATAATTGTTTTACATTGGCGGGCGGGTGTAAGCTTGCGGCTATACGCCCATGAGCGATTCCGTATCCTGTGAGCAGAAGAAAAATCGAACTTAGGCTTAATAGTTTTTTCATGGATATCCCTTTCAAAAAAATATAGTTAAGTTAAAAAACTCTCTTCTCTACTTTTACCCTTACACTCCCTCCGTTTTCTATTAGATAAAAAGAAGGGGTGCATTTAATGCTAGCCCCGAAAACTTTTTAATCCAGCACTCTATTTGCTGAAAACTCCTAAACCGAAATAACAAAAATCTGCAGAGCAGTTTTGTATGATCGCATTCGCCTGAAACTTTCCCGTCCAAGTAGGTGTCAGGGTAATCAGGGGATAGTTGTCATCTTTCATGTCAGCGGCTATTTCATTGCCATACATATCTGTGATCTTTAAGTTGATATACGAACAATCTTCATCGCAAAGCGCTACAATTGTATACTCAGTTCCGGCATTGAGCTGCATGGTGTAGGGTGCTGAGGCTCCTTGGGTTAATTTTCCTACAGTGGGTGGAAATACTAGCTTTAAGCCCCCTTCCTGTTTTAAAGCTTCTTTAGCGGCTTCTAGTTTGGCGAATACGGTTTGCTCTAATTCCTAGCGTGCTTTGGCAGAAGCAGATACTGAGATTGTTATGCTCAGCAGTAATGCTATTGTTGCGATCGCAGGATATTTTTTTTTCATTGCTCCCCCTTCTTTCACGCAATAAATCTTATCTATTATAGCCAAAGTTGTTACAAATAGTAAAGGTTACTGATGGCGAGCGCTCATAATATGCTCATAATATATAGCGGTTGTGAACAGCAATTTAGTGATTAAAGACATTCATCAACTCTGCTTGCCAGAGCTGCGTAGCCTACTTCTATTAACCTCGTCCAGCGTTTGTAGCCAACCCCTCCCGATGGTAAGTGCCCTACGGGGGCGTTCAGGGAGAAATTAAGTTCGGAGTATTTCAACCAGTTATTTAGCACTCGCCATCCTACGCGCTCGGCAAATCTCTCGAAATCTTTTTTTACTTCAAAATAGATGCTTTTTTGGATGCTGAAACCAAAACGTCCTTGACTATATTTTACCCATAAATTGTCTATTGTCCGCAAATCTTGACAAGGAAAGTTTGCAAGCGACTCCTGCGTTATCCAGCCTTCGCGCTCTCTTCCGGCTGCTTTTAGAATTACGGCTGTTGTTTCGAGATCGGCTTCTTTCCATTTTCCTGCTGCTAATAATTCCTTTAACAGGCTGTAATCCATGCCCACTGCTGATATTAGTTCGTCTTGCTTTAACATGTTGCACCCTCCGATTTCTTTTTGCCTGCTTCTGTCTTTTCTATAAGACAGCAAAAATTCCCAGTAATTTTATTAATTATTGATTTTTTGCTGGGATTTTAAAAAATTAAAATTTATCTTTTTTTTAGAATAATAAATCCTCTCTAATTGTCACAATAAAATACCAAACTACTGTTCTATCTACGTACAAAAAGCAAACTTGAATAGCGCTCTCACATTATTGACAAGAGCGCTATTTCAAGGTATGAAATAAATTTAGGACATCTCACCTGCACTAAGTACAGAACTAAGTACAGATCAAAGTGATATAGCCCCACGCTGACTAGAGCGGGTAAAGCAGACGTTTCTCGCCCTCACGGAACGAGTTTTTCCAGAAACCCAGTTTCTTTAAGAAACCGGGTTTCTTAAGCTTAAGTATTATGATTTTACTTACTTTGACAAAAAGATTCAAGCATTACAACTTCCCCATACCACCTACCTCGTACAGTGGCAGTACCCGCAGCGGATTCTTTGATAGATTAGTGATTTAGCGGTTATTAGTTGTTACGGGTGCTTTGTTGATTTTGTTCTCTAGCATTTTCAAGCTGGGAAACAGAAAGTGATTTTCTTCTACGTATTGTGCCCCAAACAGACCTTTCTCCGCCCAGAAGTACCGATCAGTGGTGTGTTCATTCCGCTTGACTAGCAATAATGCAGGCGGCGAGATACCTTCGGCGTGAATAAATTTACGCGCCGCTGTCACTGGTTTATCTTCGCCGCTTTCGATACTATATTGAGGCACATGCTCCAAAATTCGACGCCCCTCTAGGCGACGACGGCTTTTACGCTTGCGTCTCCTGGCCAACCTCTTTACCTCCTCTTTCAGCCGACGGGTGTAGTTATAGTTACAAAATCCGTCGTCAGTATATCTAGTTTCGTACAAAAATTCAACTTCTTTTAACATTTATACACAAAATCAGGAATCCCTCTCCCTGTCTGGCTGCGAGTGATTGCTCTAGGGGCAATTTGCGCACTCTCCTAATAATTGTAATAAAACTATATAAAAAATAATAAAATGTAACAAAATATCTGTGTGCTGCTTTGAAGTAAAAGGGCGAGAAGACTGCGAGACTGAATTTTGATTGTATACTTGAAATAGTATAGACGGTAAATATAATATAAAAAGTATGTGATGATAATTAAAGCGATCACTTGGCTATATAAGGCAGCGGGATGAGTGGCCAAAAAAAGAACCCTTGGAAGGGGGGAAAGTATAAATATCTATCGCAAGAGAGAGCAAACCCAGAGGAAATGCCTTATATAATAGAAACGCCGGCAACCTTACCAAATCAAGCAGAAATAAAAAAACAAACGCTAAACTCAGCCAAAAAGTAGTATTATAAACTAAGACAAAATCCCCAAAGAAGTTCAGTGCCGCCTTTAAGCAAATTAAATTTCCTACTGCATGTTGATGCCAGCCAGTTCAGAATTTATGGCACTATGCCAAGCGCAAGTGGCGCTGTTAACTCAGGCACTGAAAGCCTCTCTGTGCGTGGTGTATCTGACAGAAGAAATTGTCGAACAGGCAGAGGCAAAATTAGTGCCGATACTGGCATACCCAGAAACGGCAGTGATGTGGGAAACAAATCCAACAGTGGACTTGTTGCCAAATCGGCAAGATGGAACCCTGGCTTTGCCCGGGTTAGAGCTGGGAGAAACAGGAACCCTACAGCGGCAGGAAAGGGAAAAGCCATCGAAAAATAAAACGTATCCGAAAAGGCGATGGCAAGGGCGAGGAAATGAGCAGGAAAAATCACTGGTGCGACAGCAGCAGCTCGTTATGCCGCTGATGCACGAAGGAGTTGTAGTAGGATTGCTGGTGACGGGGCGGGAAGATAAACCATGGAATGAACGCGAAGTAAGTCAAATCGAACGAATTGCCCATACTATCGCGATCGCAAGAATACTAGATCAGCGAGCTCAGTGGCTAAATACAACCCTGCACAAGCAAAAGCAATTTTATCAACAGCAGCGGGATATTCTCGACAACCTGCTGCACCAACTGCGCAACCCCCTCACCGCACTGCGCACATTTGGCAAACTGCTACTACGGCGACTACTGCCAAGTGACAACAACCGTGAAATAGCAAGCAGCATAGTGCGAGAAAGCGATCGCCTGCAGGAATTACTGCAACAAATGGATCAGGCGATCGATGCTGAAATAGAAGACTTGGCAACTACCCAGAGTTGTCTATCACTTCATTCCCCCGCAAGCGTTGCCAACGAGTGGGATGATTATGCAGGAGAATCTCAAACACTACCGCTACTGCCCGCTTTTACAGTAGAAGCATGTTCGGTAGCAGAGGTATTAGAACCTTTGCTGCTTTCCAGTAAAATGATTGCAGCAGAGCGCCTACTCAAATGCATTGCAGAAATTCCACAAGATTTGCCACCCGTACTCGCTAATCCCAAAGCACTGCGAGAAGTATTGAGCAATCTAATAGATAATGCATTAAAATACACGCCAGCAGGCGGGGAAATATATATTAAAGCAGGCGATCGCCGTCAAATAGCAGAAAGAGAACAACTAGCGATCGCAGTCAGCGATACCGGTCCTGGTATTCCCCAACAAGATTTGCAACACCTCTTCCAGCGGCACTATCGCGGCGTACAAGCTAATACCAATATCCCCGGTTCAGGTTTGGGGCTGGCAATCGCCCGCGAGTTACTCACACAAATGCAAGCAGAAATACAAGTTTTCAGCCCACGGCAACAGCGTTGGTTGCCTGCCGGCGCCTTACAGCCTACAAGTGAAGCGCCGGGAACAAGTTTTGTCGTTTGGCTATTAGTAGAATAAACCCCCCTGCCACATGTTACAAAAGCAAAAAAATAAGGGCGGTGAAGAAAATTACCGCCCCTACCCCATTAAGACAACCGACTATAATTAGCGGGTGAACACTAAATCCGATCGCAGTGTCAGATTCAAATCCGTATTCGGATCGACAGAAATCAAATCAACTTGATCTCGCCCTTGAAACACGCCAATAAGCGTCAGCACCGTACCCAACCCAGCACCAAGCAACACTTCTTCAGTAGCGATCGCCCTATCTCCTGTAACTGCTGCGATCGCTGCCGCTGCCGCCGCACCCAACACCGCATTTTTCAGCACTTTACCAATATTAATTCCCTTAGTAATCCGCTCAGTTTTCGTTACTACCCTCGAATCCGCATTAATCGGAATCCGCCTTCCATCAGCATACACCAACTCTTTCGCAAAGAATTGCGCCCCATTATTAGCTACTCGCAACTCCCCTACAATCTTGCTGTCTGCCGGAATCACTACCGTATTGTCTACCGCAATATCTCTCGCTACCGTTAGCGTTAAAGGAACCGGTTTTGGTTCGTTTTGAGCCAGGAGAATTTTCTCAGCTTTTTCGTACTCTACCGGAATTAACGTTCCCGCTTTCAAAACAATGCGATTATCTGGCGCTGCCAGCGAGACAATATACGGTGAAGAAATCGCCGCCACTTGCCCGGCATTCACTAACGCTTGATAAATAAATGCCGCTACATCCGCCCGCGTCGCAATTTGATTGGGATTGAGAAATTTTACGTTAGGATAATTTACTACAATTCCTTTCTCAGTCGCCGCCTGAATACTATTCAACGCATAGCTGGGAATCGCAGCGGCATCGTTGTAAACCTGCGATAAGGTAGACGTGGGGCGAGTCGCAGTATATTGCAGCCCATTTGCTAAGGAAACTAGCACTTGCACGCGCGGAATATTTTCGTTAGGGCTGAATATATTGCCGGGATAACCGCTCATAAATCCCATTTCGTAAGCATCTGCGATTGCTCTATATGCCCAAAAATTTGATGGCACATCTCTGAAAGCGATCGCTGAACGAATTTTCGGCATATTAAATGCCTGACGCACCATTGCAGCAAATTGCGCCCGCGTTACCGGCTCATTCGGGCGGAAACTGCCATCGGGAAAACCTTTAATAATACCTCTGGCTGCTAGCGCTTCAATAAATCCTTTTGCCCAGTGGTTTGATGGCACGTCATAGAAACTTACTTGAGCAAAAGCAGGCGCAGGTATCACGATGGGAGCTGCTGCCCCCGATATCATTCCCAGAGCCACTAAAACGGCTGTTCCGGCTTGCCAATGATTCCTACTCATATTTCCTCTTTTTTTCCAGAACTTGAAAATTATTCCGAGCTTTATCTGTTGTCTTTTATATTCCTGATTCTCTAGACATCAGATTCACTCTAGTGTTCCTCATATTTTATTAATATACCGGAATTTTTTTCAGCAATTTATATTTTTTTATCCTATATTTAGGTAAAAATATTATAGTTTAAACTGGTTATAGCTGTCAAAGCTAAAAAAAATAAAAAAAGACCCTGAACGGGCCCTTAAATGAAATAATTTTTCAGTTAGTAAGAAAGATGTAAAAACCTGTATTCTGCTAACTTTTCCTTTAACGAAGCGCCAATTGAGAGCGCAAGGTTAAATCTAAATCATTGTTAGGATCGATGGAAATAACAGTAGCTCTCTTGCGCCCAAAAATCAGCCCGCCTAAAGCTCCCACACCAGCTCCGCCCAAAACTTCTTCTGTAGCGATCGCCCGATCCCCCGTAATCGCCGAAATAACTGCAGCTGCTGCCGCACCAACTGCCGCACCTCTTAGCACTTTTCTAACATCAACTCCTTTATCAATTCGTTCTGTTCTTGTCACTACTTGAGAGCGAGCATTCAGCGGTATTCGAGTATGGCGGCGCATTATCAGTTCCTTTGCAAAAAATTGAGAACCTCCACTCGCAGGCTTCAATTCACCTACCACTTCACTGCCCGCTGGAATTAAAATTGTACCCCTCGAAGAAGTAATATTAGAAGCTACTTGCAGCGTAAGAGGAACAGTTTCTTCAGGCGTCACCAATATTTTTTCTGCCTTATTGTATCGGACAGGTATAATTGTTCCCGAAGGAATGACAACCTGATTGCGTGGTTGCAGTAACTGTGGGGTAGTTTGACTAGAGAAAAGCGGCTCTTTTGTAGATGCTGAGGCTATTGGAACACCAGCAGCAGTACTGACGACCAAAGCCATTAATAAAGCGGTTTTAGATTGCCATTGACTAGTTATAAACATCGCGCTTTCCCCTAATAAGATATTGATGTGCTTGTATTGAAAATTTACTTGGCCTTTAAAAATTAGACCGAAAAATTACTGAAGTGTTCCAAAGTCTATCTAAAATTTTTCGGCTAGCATGGATAGAACCTCTCTACTTCTAAAATAGAGGCAATTATAGGGAACGATGAAGTAACAAGTGCCAAAAGTTCCCCCGGAGGAATTTTTCTGAAACCAGCGCCTACCAGCGCTCCTATTCGGTTGATATTCTACTAGTATCTAGGCTGCTCCGGAAATAGAGAAGGGATTGACAACTATTGCAAGCGTTTGAGAAGTTGTTCAAATCTGGCGGCGGCAATCGCCATTTCATCAAAGGTTGGGGCTTCTGTTTGCTGGGCGCCAACCTCTGACGATAAATATAAATCTTTGTCATCATTGAACCAATTCACGACACCGCGCAGACGAGTTGAGAGGAATTTACTAATTGCCCGATAAAACCGGAGGGCAAACAACACGTCTTTTTGTAGTTTTTCCATCAGCGGTTGTCTGGGAATAGCCAACACCACGGAATCTTCGCTTGCCCTGACGGTAGCAGATGGGGGGCGATTGTCTACAAACGACATCTCTCCCAACACTTCTCCACAACCAACCTGCGAGATTTCCCGATTTCCTAAACCTGCCATGCATACGGATAAGGTACCTTTAAGCACAATATAGAGTGCTTCGTTGGGGATTCCTTCCTGGATTAGTACTGTGCCGACAGGGACTTCTTTTTTATAGCCGGTGGCAATCATCCAGTCGAAGTCGCGCTCGCTCAACTCCCCTAGTATAAATAAAACTTTTCTCTTATAAGGTTTCTCCATCAGAATTGACATATCATTGTCGCTACCGTGTACTTTTACTTATCTCCTGATGCTGATTTCAGAAGCTCTACCTAAAATTAAAATTACTAGATTCTAGTTACGTTTGTATATAACCAGATTTAAAAAATTCTGTAAATTCAGCCCGAAAGTAATAATTCCTCTAACATGTTTCGGAATTACTCTGGAAGCTATAATGGTGTTTTACTCACGACTCAACTCATCCTCATCCTTCCTCCGTGGCTCTGAACTACCTTTCTTTAAAAACAGTAAATTGCTCTCGATTTGTAGGTGGCTGCCTTTATCTGAAAAAATGTAAATAATTGTAAAAATTAAAAAAGAAGTCTGTAGTAATTGCGCAGACAGCCAAAAAATAATATTATTCGGAATAGCTAAAGTGAGAGAGTATGGAAGAAAAAACCACCCATAACCTCTCCAGAAGAGAGGAAAATCAACAGAAGGAAGCGACACCTGCCTGGAAAATTGAAAGTAAATTATGATTCCCCATAAACTAAGTCTGAAAAATTTTCTCAGTTACCGCGAAGCAACGTTAGAATTTCGTGGACTACATACCGCCTGCATATGCGGACCAAACGGGGCGGGGAAATCTTCCTTGTTAGAAGCGCTCGCCTGGGCGATATGGGGTGAAAGTCGTGCAGCCACTGAAGACGACATCATCCACATAGGAGAAAAAGAAGCCCGCGTCGATTTTACCTTTGAAATCAATGGACAAATTTACCGCACCATTCGTTCACGCCAGCGGGGGCAGACATCATCCCTAGAATTTCAAATTTACACAGGTGAAAGATTTCGCAGTATTACCGAGCGTGGCGTGCGGGCAACGCAAGAAAAAATTATTCAGTACCTGAAATTAGATTACGAAACATTCATCAATTCTGCGTATCTGCGGCAGGGGCGAGCAGATGAATTCATGCTCAAGCGCCCAAGCGAGCGCAAAGAGATTTTAGCAGAACTGCTAAAACTGAATATTTATGAGGAACTATCAGAAAAGGCAAAAGATAAAAGCCGTCAATATAAAGGGCAGGTAGAGCTGTTAGAGCAGAGTATTGAATCAATACAGGCTCAACTACGAACACAAGAAAACCTCACCGCTGAGATAGAGGCAACAAAAGCAGTCATTGCCAAACTACAAGCAGAACAAGAAAGCGATCGCTCCTCATTGCAAAAACTACAGGAGAGACAGCAATTGCGACAATCCTGGCAGCAACAAATCAGCTGGCACAGCAAGCAAGAAGAACAATTAACAAAAGAGTGCGAGCGTTTACAGCAAGAAATCTTGACTAACCAGCAGCGGCAGCAGGAATTAGAAGCGCTCATGCAGCAGGAGCGAGAAATTTCAGCTGACTACGCTCAATTTCAGCAATTATCTGCTCAGGAAGAAATAGAAGCATCCAAATTTCAAGCATATCAAGACTGCCAGCAGCGCCGCAACCAGTTGCAAGAAGAATTTAGACAGAAGAAATTTACCCTAGAGAGCAAACTTTCCTCAGAAAAAGCACAGTTAGAAGCTCTACAGCAACAAGAGGAAGAAATCCAGCAATGTCTTAGTCAAGCCTCAGAGGTAGAGGCAGGGCTGTTGCAATTGCAGCAAGCGCGTGCTCGCCTTGAATACCTAGAGCAGCTGCAAGCCAAAGTCGTACCGATAGCGAATCGGCGTGCGCAGTTACAGACAGAAATTGAGAAAGAGCGTGCTCGCCTAAGCGCCCGTCTGGAAGAACTTGATAAACACATCTACCAGATGCAAGAAGAGCAGCAAAACTACCCACAGTTGCAGCAAGCAGTAACGGAAATCAGCTCGCAACTGGAAAAAATGGAGAATAAACGCGTTTATCAGGAGAGAGTACGACAAAAGGGATTAGAGCGGCGCAGTTTCATGGAACGCTTGCAAGCTCAGCAGCGGGAGTATGAATCAAGACTAGCGCAAATGCAGCAGAAAATAGAAATGTTGCAGGTGCCCAACGCCATCTGTCCACTATGCGCTCGCCCCCTCGACGAACACCACTGGCAGTTAGTCAAACAAAAACACACAATCGAACAACAAGAAATCCTCGAGCAATTGTGGATTATACGTGAACAGTTGGCCACCTGCGAGCGGGAAATTCAAGTATTGCGAGAAGAATACGCGCAATTGAACAAAGACCTAGCAGACTACAACCCTTTGCTCCAACGCCAGGGAAGCTTGCAAGCACAACTAGATGCGCTTGCATCTAATCAGAAGCGGTTGCAACATATTATCAAAGAAAAAGAACAAATCGAACAAAATTTGGCTTTTGGCACTTATGCGAGTGACTCTCATGCGGAATTGTTACACCTTGAGCAACTGTTGACGCAATCGAATTACGACGAAAAAGATCACGCCCTGGCGCGTGGGCTGGTAGAGCAGTGGCGCTGGGCAGAAATCAAGCATGCACAAATTAAAGATGCCAAACGTAGGCTTTCGGCAATCGAGGCTCGCAAGCCTTTGCTAGTAAGGCAAATTGCCGAAATCGAACAGGAACTGAAGCAGGAAGTTTCGGATTTTTCTAGAAAAATTGCTGCCATAGACCAACAATTGGCAGAAATTGGCTATGAGCGCACTCGTCATGATCAAATAAGAAGCGCTCTTCGTCAGGCAGAAAGTTGGCTTGCGCGCTATCAGGAATTACTCTCGGCTCGTGAGCAATATCCACAATTGCAGGAGCGTTCTAGAAAACTGGGAGAGCGGCTTATGGAATGCTCTCAGGAGCGCTCTCGCATCTGTGCGCAGATGGAAAGTCTTAAGCAGCAATTATTGCTTAACCCCGACGCGACTGAGGAGATTAAAACTTTGGAAAGGCAAATTTTGTCGCGGCGAGCGCAGCTTGATCAAGAACTAGCGCGTCTTGGTAGTCTGCAACAGCAGCAACAGCATCAGCAGGCTTTGCAAGTACAATTACAACAGACGCGAGAAGCTCGCTCTTTGGCTCTCAAACAACAGCGGGTTTACCAGGAATTGGCTAATGCTTTTGGCAAAAATGGCATCCAAGCTCTGACAATTGAAAATGTACTGCCTCAACTGGAGGCGGAAACAAATCAGATTCTCGCCCGTTTAAGTTGCAATCAATTGCATGTGCAGTTTGTAACTCAGCGTACTGGCAAGAGCAAGCGGGCGTCTTCTAAGTTGATTGATACTCTGGATATCTTTATAGCTGACTCTAAGGGAACTCGCCCTTATGAAACTTATTCTGGTGGAGAGGGGTTTCGGATTAATTTCGCTCTCCGTCTGGCTTTGGCCCGTTTGCTGGCCAACCGTTCGGGAACGGCTCTGCAAATGCTGATTGTAGATGAGGGATTTGGTACCCAAGATGCGGATGGCTGCGAGCGCCTAATTGCCGCTATTAATGCTATCGCTTCTGATTTTGCCTGCATTCTCATTGTTACCCATATGCCTCAATTTAAAGAAGCTTTTCAAGCCCGAATTGAGGTTTTTAAAACGGCAAAAGGTTCTCAGCTCCGTCTTTCAGTTTGATAGTTAAGGCAAGCGGGATAAGGGAGAAGTGTCTCTTTTCTCACTTATCCAATCACTTTTTTTTTATTTATAAGATTTTTTATCCGTTTAATAAAAAATTAATAAAAACAGAAAAAGAAATACAGGCGTTTCCATGGCTGTGGGAGGTGGGAATGTAAAGAGAAAACTCAAAATTAAAAATTTTGCATAATTGGTAAAGAAATTCAAGCTTGTAGATTCAAAAATCTTAAATATCGGCACCAAACCAAAGAAAAATTGACAGTAGGAATGCTTAAACGCGGCAGGAGTCTGCTTTGATGAGATAAAGTAGGCGATGAGCAGTAAAATATATGTCAGTCTGATATATATAGCTCGCGCAGCGAGCGCAGTCTTGGCTACTGCTGACAGGCGCCTCCTTGTTTGCTTCTGGAATCGCCTTCTCAAGAGCAGTCAGGAACGGGAAACATTTATCTCTTGGAGGAATTTTTCAACACAGGCAAACTCCGAAATAATAACTCCTTCACTCTTGCCCGACTCCATGCTATACGCCTTATATCCCCTGCTGTATTTCCATGAAACTCTTACCTCCGCCATCGGGATGGCCATAGCGACTGCTTTTGTCCTAGTGCTAGGGTGGCTTTTGGCCAAACTAAAAGCAGATAAAACATATAAAAAGACAACCAAAAAAGCAGGAATCGTCGAGCAGATAGATGTCGGAGTTTTAGTAACCGGAAAAGAAGGGGAAATTCTCAGCAGCAACCCAGCAGCACAGGAAATACTGGGATTCACAGAGGCAGAATTGTTGGGAAAAATCGCTTTCGGAAGCAATTGGGAAGTAATTCAAGAAGACGGCACACCCTTGGCAGTAGATGCCACACCAGTCAAAAGAGCGCTCGCCACTTGCTCTAGCGTCAATAAAGTCGTTGTCGGCATCCAAAAGAAACCAGAAACCAGGTTTACAGCAGTAGAAGAGAACTCTACCCCTACCCCCCTTAAGTGGTTACTCGTCAGCGCCAATCCCCAAATCGATGCAGATGGATGCGTAACAAACGTGATTTGCACTTGCATTGATATTAGCGAGCGCCAACAACAAAAGCAAGCCTGCCAGTCAGCAGCACTACGATACAGGAGTTTATTTGAAAACGCTTTAGAAGGAATGTATGAAATGGCACCGGACGGAAGTTATATTGATGTCAATCCCGCCTACGTGCGCCTGTTCGGTTGCCAGTCTAAAGAAGAACTGCTAGCAGCCTTCGCTGAAGCACCGCAAATGCTCTATGCTGATCCCCTTGCCAGAGCTAATTTCAGGCAGCGACTGCAGCAGGAAGATTTTGTAATTAATTTCGAGTCAGAAATTTATCGCTCAGACGGCAGCATTATCTGGATTTCGGAAAATGCCCGCGCTGTGCGCGATGACGATGGCGTCTTACTTTACTACCAAGGCAGTGCCATTGATATTAGCGAGCGCAAACTAGCACAGGAATCCTTTCACCGCGCTTTTGCCCTCCTGCAAAAAAATGAATCGCGCCTGCAACAGCTCGCCAATCATGCCGGCGTCGTCTACCAGTGTTTGCTTGGCGCAGATGGCTCCCTATCTTTCCCCTATGTCAGCGCTGTCTGTAGAGACTTGTGTGAAATCTCCCCAGAAGAAATCCAAGCCGATCCTAACACTTTCATCGACTTGCTCCATCCCGATGATAAAGCACAGTGGGAATCATCTCTAGCAATAGCTTCCGTTACCTTACAACCCTGGAGATGGGAAGGGCGACTGATTGTCTCCGGAGGAGATATCAAATGGTTTAAAAGCGTCGCCACTCCAGAAGTGCAAGCAAACGGAGATGTTTTATGGAATGGCTTGCTCATAGACATCACCGCCCGTAAGCAAGCCGAAGAAGCATTGAAAAAATCCCAGCAACAACTCGCTCTCCACTTCCAACAAACACCTTTAGGAGTTATCTCCTGGAGTCTGACATTTGAAGTCACAGAATGGAATCCGGCTGCAGAAAGAATTTTTGGATATACCCGTAGCGAAGCCCTAGGAAGACACGCCTTCAACTTGATTGTGCCGGAAACAGCTGTAGAGTCAGCTTACACGATGTGGAAAGATTTACTAGCCAATCGGGGCGGCACACGCAGCACTAATGAAAATATTACTAAAGATGGTAGAATTATTATATGTGAGTGGTATAATACGCTCTTAGTAGATGCAAGAGGCCACGCTGTCGGAGTAGCTTCCCTCGTCCAAGATATTACCGCTCGCAAGCGCGCAGAAGAAGAACTCAGAGAAAGTGAACAGCGGTTTCGCGCTACTTTCGAGCAGGCAGCCGTGGGCTTTGCTTTAATAGCACTAGACGGACGATTTCTACGGGTTAACCAACGCTTTTGTGAAATTTTAGGTTACACAGAAACTGAACTTTTAGCGCTGGGATTTTTAGAAATTGCCCCCCCCGACGACAGGCTTTCAGATACAGAATGGATGCAAGCAATGGTGATGGGGCAGGTACAGGCAGGAGCCCGTCAAAAACGCTACCTGCGTAAAAATGGCTCGCAGGTGTGGGTGAATTTGACACTTTCTCTGGTAAGAGAATCTTCAGGAGAGCCAAAATATTTCGCCGGGGCAATCGAGGATATTACCGAACGATTACTAGCAGAAGAAGCACTAAAGGAAAGTGAAGAAAGATTTAGAGCGATCGCATCTGCTACCCCTATTCCCATTTCCATTGCTCGTCAAGAAGACGGTGCAATTTTATACGCTAATCCAGCACTAGAAACAGCTTTTGGTTTGTCTGCTGAGGAAATTGCTGCAGCGAAGCTGAGCGATTTTTACTACAATCCTACAGAGCTAGAAAAGGTAATGGAGCGCTTGCAAAAAGAAGGGCGAGTGCGTAACTGTGAACTCTGTGTCAAAAAGGCAGACGGCAAACCGTTTTGGATTACCTTATCTTTAGAGCAGCTGACTTTTAACGGCGAATCGGCAATATTGGCTGCATTTTATGATATAAGCGATCGCAAACGAGTTGAAGAAATCCTCCGCTCCCGCTCTCGGCTTTCTACCTTAGCTGCTGAAGTAGGCGTTGCTCTTGTACAAAGCAGCTCTCTGCCAGAAATTCTCCACCGCTGCGCTGAAGCAATGGAGCTATGTTTGAATTTGAATTTTGCCGGAATTTGGAAGTTCAACCCAGCCACTCACCTGCTAGAGTTAGCCGCTTATGCTGGTGAACAACCCGCTACAGCTGAATTTCAAGATCGCATTCCTTTAGGTTTTTCTGTAATCGGATTTATTGCTCAAAACCGTCAACCCTATATTACAAAAGATGCCGGCGGAGGGATTTTTGGCGAAGAACAAATTATGTATCCCGAATTTTTTAATCCTCGCTCTTCCCAAGAGGCTACTGCCTTAGCTGGTTATCCTTTGATTGTTCAAGATAAGTTAATGGGCGTGATGGTGCTGGTGAGTCAAAGACCTTTCAGCGAAGCAGATCGCAGCACATTAATTTGGGTGGCCAATGCCTTGGCAGTAGCGATCGATCGCCTCCTCGCCAGAGAAGAACTACTCTCACGTCGGGAAGCACTGCTTTTTCATTTAGCTAACCAAATTCGCAATTCTCTAGAATTGAACACAATTTTGGAAACAGCAGTTCGCGAAATTCGTAGTCTTTTACAGGTTGACAGGTGCTTGTTTATTTGGTATCATCCAGAAAAGAAAAGACCATATTTACAAGTTGTTACTGAGGCAAAAGAACCCAATTTAAAAAGTTTGGTAGGACGCTATAAGGCAAAAAATAGCACGGCAATTGTCGAAAAATTATTGAAAGAAGAAATTATCTGTGCAGATAAGGCAAAAATACTTGCCGATCCGATATTGCACAAATTTGCTCGCTCTGTAGGATTAACTTCAATACTGGCACTTCCAATTCAGACGCGAACAGGTGCGATCGGAATAGTCGGCTGTGTTCACTATCAAAAAGATAGAGCCTGGAATGAAAGTGAAGTAGAATTGTTACAAGCTGTAAGAGATCAGCTAGCGATCGCGATCGACCAAGCAGAATTATACTCACAATCTGTAAATGCAGCAGCCGTAGCTCAAGCTAAAGCCAAACAACTAGAACAAGCGTTACTTGAATTGCAACAAACTCAAGCTCAGTTAATTCAGACAGAAAAAATGTCTTCCCTAGGGCAATTGGTTGCCGGGGTAGCACACGAAATCAACAATCCAGTTAATTTTATTTACGCTAATCTAAGTTATGCTCGCAACTACGCCCGCGACTTGTTAGACTTGATAGAAGTTTACAAAGAAGAAGTTCCCGAACCCAGCGAGAGAATAAGAAATAAAATCCAGGCGATCGACCTTGATTTTATTATCGAAGACTTACCGAAAATAATGTCTTCTATGCAAGTAGGAGCAGATCGCATTCGTCAGATTGTCGTATCTCTGCGAAATTTCTCTCGACTTGACGAAGCTGAGATGAAAATGGTAGACTTGCACGAAGGCATAGACAATACTTTATTAATTTTGCAGAACCGCTTGAAACCAAATAGTTCGCATCCCGGCATCAAAATCATCAAAGAATATGGCTCACTGCCGCAGGTAGAATGCTACGCTGGACAATTGAATCAAGTTTTTCTGAATATAATCAGCAATGCGATCGATGCTTTAGAAACCCAAAATAAACCCGGAATCATTACCATCCGTACATCTTTGAGTTCTGAGTTACAAGAGCCAATTACCCAAACAGGAGAGCCCTCTTCACCACCCAAGCCAGAATCAGTAGTGATTCGGATTGCAGATAATGGCCCAGGCATGAACAAGGCAGTAAAAGAACGGTTATTTGACCCTTTCTTTACTACTAAACCCGTGGGTAAAGGCACAGGTTTAGGTCTTTCCATATGCTATCAAATAGTGGTTAGCAAGCACAAGGGTACATTAAAATGCTTTTCTGAACCAGGAAAAGGGGCAGAATTCTGGATTGAAATTCCGATTCGCCAAAGAGAATCTATTAAATTGCAATCAGGGAATAAAAAGAGTTATTAAATAAAAATATAACCTATAAATAAATAAAAAAACAAGACCTTGAACCCTCAACCATTTTTTTTGGACGGCAAAAAATATGCACTTGCTATACACGCCACCAGCCCAGAACTGGGGTTAGCTATAAGTAACTTTGCAGGAGACGAACGCTGCCAAACCTGGAACTTAGGGCGAGCGCTTTCTACTGACTTACACGCAATTTTAGCTGAATTTATCAAACCTCAGAATTGGGAAGATTTAGCATTTGTAGCAGTGGCCAAAGGCCCAGGCAGCTTTACCGGCACTCGTATCGGCGTTGTTACCGCGCGAGCAATTGCCCAGCAGTTAAAAATTCCCGTGTTTGCCATTTCTACTCTAGCAGCAGCAGCGCAATTTGAAAAACAGCGCACAAGCTCCATTTCTGACGACACCGATATTGCAGTAGAGATGCCAGCACAGAGGGGGCAAATATTTGCCGCTATTTACAAACTTTCTACCCAAATTACTGTCTTGTTGCCAGATGCGGCACTAACACCGGAAGCGTGGCAGGAAACCCTACAAAAATGGCCAAATCCTTACCATTTAATTCGGGTAAGCAATGAGCTTGGGGCATCAGTTTCAGCTCTTTTGCAACTCGCTTATCTGGATTGGCAGAAAGGGTTGCAACCGACTTGGGCAGAAGCTTTGCCATTTTACGGGCAACATCCAGTGTCAGATAAAGTTTAGAAACTAGACACAGGCATAAAAACAATCCCCCAATCTCCAAATCCCAGCAACAAACAGCAGTGAAAAATCCCCACAATAAGGTTATAAAGGTTATAAAGAATAAGAGCAACTTGAAAAAAGCCTTTAGCAGTTGGGAAATTAAAAAGGCAATAATCTCCCAAATAATGTCGGGAATATCAGGCTAGGGCAAAAAGCGATCGAGGGCAGACTTGAGCTGTTGAATTTCATCTTCGATATTACCTTGTTTAGCCGCTCGAACCACACACTCTGTTAAATGCTCGTCTAAAATCATGCGAGCGACTCGATCAAGAGCACCTCGAACGGCAGCAATCTGAATGAGGATATCAGGGCAAGCTTTGCTTTCTTGCACCATGCTTTTGATACCTCGGATGTGCCCTTCAATGCGAGAGAGTCGATTCACGAGGCGTCGCAGAGATTCTTCGCTGTGAACGTGCAGATGGCTGTGAGCAAGCCCAAGAGAGTGTGCGGGGTATGGCATTTGCACTTCATCGTCTATTTCGTCAATGTGGGAATGATCTTGTTTTTCCCACGGTTGTGAAACAGGCGTAGAGTGATTATTTAATGAGTCAGATGGGGTCATTTCAAAGCGCTTGTGAGAAATGTGAGTGGTTTTTAAAAAACCGGGTTTATAGGTATTCAGTTGCTAGTGATAATTTTTAACTTTTTCTTGTTCTTGGTGATAGGATAGCACGGAAACCCGGTTTTTCCAACCGGGTTTAGACGGAGTTGGGCCATTTGCAGAAATAATTTCAGACGCCAGAATCAGCAATTGTAAAGCCGAAAACTCCGCGCCTAATACCTAATTATCAAGAACAAGATTTTTTCAAAAATCCTCATCCTCATCATCATCCTCATCATCATCCTCATCATCATCATCCTCATCGACTAAATCATCACTGTCAGCCGACGGAAAATCAGCGTTGCTCAAATCGAAAGTCTTACTGGAACGACGCCGCCTGTCATTAGAGCCAAGGAGCGTCGAGCTGCCCATGCGACGGGCGAGTGGATCGTCCACCAGCACATCCTGTATTTCTTCTTCCTCGTCGACGGCCATATCTCCGTAGGCGCTCATATCCTGCTCACTATTGCTGCTATCCTCATAGGCATTAAACCCAGTGCCAGCGGGTATAAGACGGCCAATGATCACATTTTCCTTGAGGCCCCGTAGCCAGTCGGACTTACCTTCGATCGCCGCCTCTGTTAGCACCCGCGTTGTTTCTTGGAAACTCGCCGCCGAGATAAAGCTATCTGTATTCAGTGACGCCTTTGTAATCCCCAATAACACAGGCGTATACTGAGCCGGAGCACCGCCAGTAATACTCATTGCTTCATTCACTTGCTCGACTTGGCGTAATTCCACCAACTCGCCCGGCAACATAGTAGTATCGCCGCCGTCATCTATGCGCACTTTCGAGGTCATTTGGCGGACAATCACTTCTATATGCTTGTCGGAAATATCAATTCCTTGAGACTGATACACCGACTGCACTTCATTTAAGACCATTGTCTGCACCTTCTCGAAAGCCTTCTGAGCCGCCTCGAATCTCCCCATCTGTTCCATGTAATAATCAAAGAATATCTCTAGAATTTCGTGGGGATTAGCAGGCCCGTCCGTGAGTGGTTCCGCCGCCTCTACCTCTTGACCATCGGAAACGATCACTGTTTGACCGGGGCCTATTGGGTAATCTGTTATCACTCCATCGGCTTCTATAATTTTCACTTCGACTGTATCGTCGTCGCTGTAATTCACCTGCGCTCGTCCTGGGCGTTTTGCCAACACACAAGCTTCCTTTGGCTTGCGGGCTTCCAGAAGTTCTTCAATCCGGGGCAATCCTTGTATGATGTCGCCTGTTTTTGCTCGCTCAAACACTAGCAGCACTAAATTGTCGCCCCGCTGTACCAGGGAACCGTCTTCGACGTGAAGCACGGCTCCGGATGAGACGCGATAAGGGCGGGCGATGCGTATTTGTATTTTGTAGACTTCTTCTGTAGTATCAACTGGGGCGGGTAATTCGGTTGCTGATGTAGGGAGAGCTTTTTGAGCTAAAGATTGTATCTGGCTGCCGTCAAGACGTTCAACAGCTATTACTTGTCCAGATATTTCTGAGATTTGCCCTTCTGCTACCCGATCCAGCCCGCCTACGAGCATATCGCCTTTTTTGACAAGTGGCTTCTTTCCTCGCACCAGTATTGTGGCGATATCAGCATCGCGCACGACTAAGATGCGGCGGATTGCTTCTGCTCCTTCGCGTATGCCGCGCACTTCCCCTGCTTCTTTGCACTGAATTTCTGTGCGAGCAACGACTGCGCCCGGTTGAATTATTTCACCGTCTTCTACTAGCAAGCGGGTGTGGGTGCTGCCAGATATTGCGTCTGCTTGCATGTCACGGCGAATTACTAGGGTCTCTAGGATTACGAGCTGTAGGCGCATTAATGGTCCATATTCGCCTCCCTGTTGATCAGAAAGGTTTGCTATTCCCATCTGTCGGGCTTCTTCTTCTTGGATGGGGACGAGTTCAATATCGGCAGCTAATTCGATGGCATCTTTACCAATTTCGAGGACTAATTGTGTGCGCAGCAGTTCGAGTCCTTCTACTGATTTGACCCGTTCCCCGTCTTTGTAGGGCAGGCGTTGTACGGCTCGTAGGGCGATCGCTGACCCTGATTCATTGCGCGATTCCTGGGAAGGCACGGGAGGCTCGTCGGGAACGTGAAATTCCGTTACCGGACGCAGCAACAATGCAGGACCTTCTGGAGTTTCCACGTATTCGATATAGCGCATGTCTTCCAAAACCAGTCCAGGCATTATCTCTTGCCCAGGATTAGCGAAGGTTTTATCTTTGGCTATGACTTCGTCGGGATCGTCTACCATGTAGAGGTCTCCCGGCTTAATGACTACTTCGCGCAAGATTTCATTTTTCTGGGTGACTTCTACGACGCCGCTATTCTGGCAGAAAATATCTTTGACGATTTCGGTTCCTGCTTCTACATATTGGCCGTCTTCTACTAGCAGTAGGGAGAGGTCTTTGTTTACTTCGTGGCACTCTTCCGGTATCCACAGTAGGGTGCCGCCTTTTATTACTTCATAGCCCTGTTTGGCTTTGCCCCGTTTTTGCACTTCGACTCCGGCGTATTTGATGATGCCTCCGGTTTGGGTGTGGTAGCGCCCATCCATGAGTTCGGCGACTACTTGGTTGTTTTGCACTTTAGTGCCGGGGGTTGCTTTCAGGGAAAAGCGCTGTCCGTTGCTAGTATGTATGACGTAGTGTTCCCGTCCTTGGTAGCTTTCGATGCGGACTACGGCTTGGTCGAGCATTACGGAGGCTGTGATGATTTCTACTTCCCTGGGATGGTCGATTTGGGTGAGTTCTCCGGTATGCCCTTGCAGACTGGAAGGCAGGCGAACGACTCCGCCGTGTTCGCTGATCAGTTTGGTTTCGGCTAGGACGCTGTTTGTTTCTACCCGCTCGCCGTTTTTAACGATCGGTTCTGCGCCGGGGGGCAGGTTATATACTTCTCCTGATAATATCCAGATTAATCCGCCTCGTTGGGCGATACGTGTGGTATTCCCCTGACGGTCTGTTTTTTCTTCTGGGATTAGGTCAGCAAATTTGACTTCGCCTGCTAGGTCGGATGCTACGTCTTTGGTCGCCTTTTCTGTGGTTTTGCGGGCACGGCTGCCGGTTATCGGCACTTCTGCGAGTATTTCCTCGGCTTGGACTTCGGCTCCATCTTCTACAAGTAGGGTAGAACCCTGGAGTATTGGAAATTTTTCCCGCTTTTCTGGGGTTTCTAAGATGATTTCGGCGTTGGCATTTTCTACTATAAAGGCTTCTTCTCCGTGACGGGTACGGAAGGGGCGTACGCGTAGGTTTTGGGAATAGCGAATTGTGCCGCTGAAGGGGGCTTTTATCTGACGGGCTACTTCGCCTGTGAATACGCCGCCGGTGTGGAATGTGCGCATGGTGAGCTGGGTTCCTGGTTCGCCTATGGATTGGGCGGCAATGATGCCTATGGCTTCGCCTAAGTCTACCAGTTGGGCGTGGGCAAGTGACCAGCCGTAGCAACGCTGGCAGACTGAACGTTGTAGCGCGCAGGTGAGGGGCGAGCGCACTAATACTTCTTCTATGCCTGCTGCTACAATTTCTTCACTGATTTCTGCTGATATTGCTGTGTTGCGGGTGGCTAGTACTTGACCTGTTTTGGGATGGCGAACATCGGCGGCTAATACGCGGCCTATCAGTCTTTCTTTCAGGGGTATGAGTACGCGCTCGCCGTCTGTCATGCTCCGCAATACAATGCCCCTGGTTGTGCCGCAGTCGCTTTCCCTCACGATTACGTCTTGGGAAACATCTACCAACCGCCGTGTCAGGTAGCCAGAGTCAGCAGTTCGGAGGGCGGTGTCTACCAAACCCTTGCGAGCTCCGTAGGAGGAAATGATATACTCAGTTACTGTCAGCCCTTCCCGGAAGTTAGTTTTAATCGGCAAATCGATTATTTCTCCTTGCGGATCCGCCATTAATCCCCGCATGCCAACAAGTTGACGTACTTGGGAAATGTTGCCGCGAGCACCAGAAAAAGCCATCATGTAAACAGAATTCAGGGGATCTGTGGCGCGGAAATAACGAACTACTTCGTCTTTGAGTTCTTCACTGGTGCTATTCCAAGTGTCGATTACCTTTTGGAAGCGTTCAACTTCGGTGATTTCGCCACGGCTGTAGCGGGTTTCGGTTTTGCGGATTTCTCGCTCGGCTTTGTCGAGGAGGTTTCGCTTTGTAGGCGGCACTTTCAAATCTTCTACAGATATAGATACTCCGGCTTTTGTAGCGTAGCGGAATCCCAAATCTTTCAGGGAGTCGGCGATTTGAGCTGTGCGCGCCGTGCCGTATTTCGTGAATGCCCAGGAGATCAGCTTTTTCAGCTGCCCCTTATCGATGGTTCGATTGCGAAATATCATCTTTTCCTCTGACATTTGTTACTCCTTGAGCACTAAACTTTTTCCTTATTACGCCCGCTATGTTTCTTTACAGCCCGGTTTTGTTTTTGTTTTATTTTTCTCCAAAAAATGATGTAACCTATCTCTTTTCCGCCCCTCCTTGTTATTCTTTATAAATTTCTCCTATCTAAACATTCAACTTTAAGAAAATAAAAAAAAATTAATTAGGCAAGGGGATGCATGTAGGGCCGGCAAAAAACATTAAGAAGTTACAGTTATGTTTACTACCACAAGACGTTTAATATTACCTACTTTTTCATCCCTTGCAGCAATTAACTTGCCTTACATTTGCTCTAAGCCAAAGCCTCCGCAATAGTCTTATTGAAAATAATTCTGCCAGGAGTTGTCCGGATATATTGGGAAATCAGATTGCCCTCAGCATCCTCACGAACTTTACGGAACTTATACAGTTTAGTAACTTGACCATTTGCTAATCTTTCTACAGAAATCGGCTCCTCATCTTTTTCATCCGTCTCCACCTCTCCGTCAAAGCGCACCCAAATAAAAGCGTGTAAGTCTATCTGCTTTTGCTCATAAGCTATAATTGCATCATCGAGATTAGCAAAATAACGACCTTCACCTTTTTGCGGACGCGGATTTTCAGCAGTTAAATAATAACAGCCAAGAACCATATCTTGCGACGGCGTTATAATCGGACGACCTGTTGCTGGCGACATAATATTATTTGATGCCAGCATTAACAACCGAGCTTCTGCCTGAGCTTCTAAAGACAAAGGAACATGTACAGCCATCTGATCGCCATCGAAGTCAGCATTAAAAGCCGGACAAACCAAGGGATGTAGCTGAATTGCTCGCCCTTCAACCAAGATAGGTTCAAAAGCTTGAATTCCCAAACGGTGGAGCGTAGGCGCGCGATTTAGCAGTACGGGATGTCCTTCAATTACCTCTTCTAGAACATCCCAAACACTAGGATCATTGCGTTGAATTAACTTTTTAGCCGCCTTAATATTATTAACTAAACCATGACGGATGAGGCGGTGAATAACAAACGGTTGGAATAATTCGATCGCCATTTCTCGTGGCAAACCGCACTGGTGAATCTTTAATTTCGGTCCCACCACAATAACAGAACGTCCGGAATAATCCACCCGTTTACCGAGTAAATTTTGACGGAACCTTCCCTGTTTACCCTCGATAATATCTGAGAGGGATTTTAGCGGGCGGTTATTAGCTCCTACCACTGTTCGACCCCGACGCCCATTATCAATGAGAGCATCGACAGCTTCTTGCAGCATTCGCTTTTCATTGCGGATAATAATTTCCGGAGCCAAAATTTCCTGCAATCGAGCCAGACGATTATTGCGATTAATCACCCGCCGATACAAATCATTCAAATCAGAAGTTGCAAAACGACCTCCGTCGAGCTGTACCATTGGGCGCAAATCTGGTGGGATGACTGGAATTACCGACAGCACCATCCATTCTGGTTTAGCGCCGGTGGCGATAAAGTTATCGATTACGCGCAGACGTTTAATTAATTTAGCTCGTTTTTGTCCTTTAGCGTTAGCAATTTCTTCGCGCAGGGAGTCGGCTTCGGCTTGTAAGTCAATATCTTGCAGCAGACGTTGTAGAGCTTCGGCTCCGATACCTACTTCAATACCGCTGAGTTGAGAATCTTCGCTGTAAAGCTGATCTTCAATTTCCATCCACTGATCTTCGGTGAGCAGTTGCTTGTATTGCAAGCTCTCGTGATTACCGGGGTTGAGGACGACATAAGCATTGAAGTATACAATTTGCTCTACATCTCGCAGGGGCATGTCGAGAAGAATTGACATGTAGCTGGGAATACCTTTGAGATACCAAACGTGGGCGACAGGTGCTGCAAGTTTTATATATCCCATCCGGTGTCGGCGCACCCGAGATTCGGTTACTTCTACTCCGCATCTTTCACATACAATTCCTCGGTGCCGCACTCGTTTATATTTACCACAATGACATTCCCAATCTTTAGCCGGTCCGAAGATTCGTTCACAGAACAAACCATCCATTTCTGGTTTTAAAGTTCTGTAATTAATAGTTTCTGGTTTCGTGACCTCGCCTACTACTTGGCCATTAGGAAGAGTGCGTTCTCCCCATTGGCGAATTCGTTCAGGACTTGCCAATCCTATTTTTACATAATCGAACCTTTGCTCAAGTTTTGGCATGTATTTTATCTCCGTTGCTGCGTAGGTATTCTACTTACCAGTTTTTCTAGGATTTTTAAAAAAAAGAGTCTGGCTTCTAAGTGACTGTTTTTTTTGGATGTTGCAGATAATGCTTATGGCTTTAAAAAAGGCGGCTAGAGCGTAAAAGGCGCGCTCGCGTCAGTAAAGCTGAATCGCCTTTATTTTTTACATCCCCCATAGAATTAATTACTTACAAAATTGAGGGAAATCAGAGGCGGGCCAAGCCCGCCCTTCATAGGTATTAGCAAAAATTAATCGTCGCCTTCTTCAAGGGATTCCCTCGACACGGCTTCATAAGTAGGTCGCGAAGGTGTGCGACGAGAAGTCACGTCAGCCATGAGGTCAACTTCTACGTCACGGGAGGTGCCATCTTCTTTAGTTTCTACCTTGTGAACGGCGATATCCAAGCAAAGAGACTGTAATTCGCGCATCAACACTTTAAAGGATTCGGGGGTTCCTGGACGAGGGATAGTTTTACCTTTAACGATCGCATTAAGAGCCTCATTGCGCCCCTGCATATCATCCGACTTTACTGTCAGCAATTCTTGCAGAGTATATGCTGCGCCAAAAGCCTCCAGTGCCCACACTTCCATTTCTCCGAAACGCTGACCACCTTGTTGCGCCTTACCTCCCAGAGGTTGTTGCGTCACCAGAGAATAAGGTCCAGTTGAACGAGCGTGAATTTTATCGTCAACTAAATGAACTAGCTTAAGCATATAAGCCTTGCCCACCGTCACTGGGCGATCAAAAGGTTCACCAGTTCGTCCATCGATCACTGTAATTTTCCCTGGCTCGTCTTCATTAAAAAGCCAGTCATAACCAGTTTTCTCACGAGCCTGCCTCAACTTAGCGTGTACTGTTTCCCGTGATTTTTCAGCTCCGTGCATTTCGTCAAACGGAACGATTTTGAAACGGACATCGAGGTAGTGTGCGGCCCATCCTAGCAAGCATTCAAAAATTTGGCCCACGTTCATTCGCGAAGGCACTCCCAGAGGATTGAGGACTATATCGACTGGGGTGCCGTCGGGCAGGTAAGGCATATCTTCAATTGGCAGGATACGAGAAATAATCCCTTTATTTCCGTGGCGACCTGCCATTTTGTCTCCTACTTGAATTTTGCGTTTTTGAGCCACATAAACGCGCACAACCATATTTGCGCCTGGTGGCAGTTCATCACCTTGTTCACGGGTAAACACGCGCACATCGACGACGCGACCTTTTTCGCCGTTAGGAACACGTAGAGAGTTGTCGCGCACATCACGAGCTTTTTCGCCGAAAATTGCCCGCAGCAATTTTTCTTCTGGGGGTTGGTCAGATTCTCCTTTAGGAGTTACTTTACCCACGAGGATATCTCCGGACTCTACCCATGCTCCGATGCGGATGATACCGTTTTCATCCAATTGACGCAGGGCATCTTCACCGACATTAGGAATTTCCCGTGTAATTTCTTCTGGTCCTAGTTTTGTTTGCCGGGCTTCAATTTCGTATTTTTCTATGTGAATAGAAGTGTAGACGTCATCGTAAACGAGACGTTCGCTTATCAGGATAGCGTCTTCGTAGTTGTAGCCTTCCCAGGGCATATAGGCGACGAGGATATTTTGTCCGAGGGCGAGTTCGCCGCCTTCTGTAGCCGAGCCATCTGCGAGGATTTGACCGGCGAGGACTTCATCGCCTTCAAATACGAGGGGGCGCTGGTTGAGGCAGGTATCTTGGTTGGAACGCTGATATTTTTGGAGTTGGTATTCGATGTAGTTGCTGAATTTGGCTTTGAATGCCGAGTAGTTTTTCTCTTTTAAGTCGTCGTATTCGCGGATGTTGAAATTTTCTTCGGGGTGGTTTTCTTGGGTTTGGGTGTTGGCTGCACGGGATTTTACGATGATGCGTTCAGCAGAGACATAAACGACTTCTCCGTCGGTGCGGGAGACAATAACCATCCCTGAGTCTCGTGCTGCTTGGGCTTCTAATCCTGTGCCGACTAGAGGGCGTTCTGGCTTGAGCAGGGGAACTGCTTGCCGCTGCATGTTGGACCCCATGAGGGCGCGGTTGGCGTCGTCGTGTTCGAGGAAGGGTATCAGGGAGGTGGCGACTGAGATAATCTGTACGGGGGAAATTGCTATGTAGTCCACCTGGTCTGGGGTGGTGGTGGTAAATTCTTGGCGGTAGCGTACTGGGACTGTTTCGCCCTGGATGTATCCTTGTTCGTCAACGGAAATATCTCCGGGAGCGACGCGCAGATCGTCTTCTTCGTCTGCTGTCATAAATACTGGGGGGCGATCGCGCAATACCCTGCCATTTTCTACTGGATAAAAAGGCGTTTCGATAAACCCATATTCATTTACGCGGGCGTGAGTTGCCAAAGACCCGATCAACCCTGCATTCGGACCTTCTGGAGTTTCTATTGGACAGATGCGCCCGTAGTGGGATGGGTGGATATCTCGCACAGCGAAGCCGGCTCTTTCTCGTGTCAGCCCTCCTGGTCCCAATGCAGACAGTCGTCGTTTGTGGGTTAGTTCTGCAAGGGGGTTAGTTTGATCCATAAATTGGGAGAGCTGCGACGACCCGAAAAACTCTTTAATTGCTGCTACTAGGGGTTTTGGGTTTACTAAGCTAGCTGGTGTGAGTGTTTCGGCATCGGAAACTGTCATCCGCTCTCGAATAATCCGCTCAAGACGGTTTAGCCCTACGCGTACTTGGTTTTGTAGTAGTTCGCCGACGCTGCGCACCCGTCGATTACCCAAGTGGTCGATATCGTCGGTTGTGCCGATATCAAATTCTAAATTTATTAGATAGTCTACTGCTGCCAATATGTCTTGTGGCGTCAGCACACGGGTAGTTTCCGGTACGTTTAGTCTCAGTTTTTTGTTTAGTTTGTAGCGACCTACGCGCCCCAGATCGTAGCGTTTGGGATCGAAAAAGCGGGAATCTAGTAGCTGCTGTCCGCCGGATACGGTGGGGGGTTCTCCTGGCCGCAGTTTGCGGTACAGTTCCATTAGAGCTTCTTCTTCGCTGAATTGGCCTTCTTTTTCTATGGTTTTTTGGAAGTATTCTGGGTGGCGTAGGGCGTCGAATATTTCGCTGTCGCTAAGCCCTAATGCTTTTAGCAGTACTTGGGCAGATAGTTTGCGGGTTTTGTCTATTCGCACCCAAACTAGGTCGTTTTTGTCGGTTTCAAATTTTAGCCATGCTCCTCGGTTGGGTATCAGGGAGGCGTTGTATGTGCGGCGACCGTTTTTGTCGGTTTCGGATTTGTAGTATACTCCTGGCGACCGTACGATTTGGTTGACGATCACTCTTTCTGCGCCGTTGATGATGAATGTGCCGCGCTCAGTCATTAGTGGCAAATCGCCGATGAAAACTTCTTGCTCTTTGATTTCGCCTGTTTCTTTGTTTATCAATCTCGTGGGCACGTACATCTGGACGGCGTAGGTGCTGTCTCGCCGTTTGGCTTCGTCAACGTCGTATTTTGGGCGTTTGAGTTTGTAGTCTTTTCCTATAAAATGCAATTCTAGCTTGCCTGTGTAGTCGCATATTGGTGAGAAACTATTGAGTTCTTCAATCAGTCCCTCTTCTAGAAACCAACGAAAGCTGGCTCTCTGGATTTCTACAAGGTCTGGCAAGGTGAAGGAGGGTGCCAAGAAGCTCTGATTAGTCATGCGTCTCCTCAAACGGGTTGGCGCGATCGCAAATTCTATATTATACTGTTTTTAAACTGGTATGTCAATTATTATATAATTAGAAATTTAAGAAATCGGGATCAAAAACGGAAAAGCTGACAGGCATTTTCTGTAGTTTGTGTAACTATGGTTTCCAAAGATACTTCTCTTAGGGCTGCTATTTTTTCAGCCACGTATCGCACATAAGCTGGTTCGTTACGCTTTCCTCTTTTGGGAACTGGCGCAAGAAATGGACAATCTGTCTCAATCAGGAGGCGATCGCTCCTGACTCGGCGAGCGGATTCCTGAATCTGGTTGGCATTTTTGAAAGTGACAATACCGCTGAAACTAATATATAAACCCAATTCTAAAAACCATTCCATTTCTTCTGGGGTTCCTCCCCAACAGTGCATTACTCCGCGCACGGGGCCTTTTCTTGCCCAGAAATCCCTCAGTATTTCTGCCATTGTTGCCGCCGCATCTCGACAGTGTATAATAACTGGCAAGTCTAGCATTTGGGCAATTTCTAGTTGCGAAATAAATGCTGCTTTTTGCATTTCCTTATTGTCAGCTTTATAAAAGTCCAGACCTGTCTCCCCTATGGCCACTACCCGGGAATCAGAGCTGGCTAAATCTCGAATTTGCAGCTGCAACGAAGATGTCCATTTGTCAGCTTCTAGGGGATGAAGCCCTACTGCAAATGACAATTCTGAAAAGCGCTCTGCCAGTTCTTTAATGCTGGCAAATTCTTGGGGATGACAACAGGAATGGACTAACCTTACTACCCCCGCTTTTCTCCACCGTTCAGCTACGGCATTTATATCTGGCACGAACATGTCAAAGTTGATGTGTACGTGCGTATCTATCATTTGATTTCAATTCCTAGGTTTGTTGTTTTTTTTCAATCCCTAACTGGTATTTGGCTGGTGCGGGTGGCTTAGTAATCTTGTCTGTTTAAATTAAAAACTGTTTGTGAGGCTAGTTTTGTTTTGTTGTCTCTCCGATGGTATTACTGTTGGGCCAAAGTCTGCGTTTATACCCTCAAATGGTAGCACAAATGCAGCTCTTTGCTACCCCATCCATAAAACGGGGGGTACAAAAGGCTGCAGAGTAGACTTTTCCTCAAGCTGCTGTTGGTAGCGCAAGTAGGAAAAGAAGAATTGCCGTTCACGAATAGCTTGCTGCTTTAAGTAGTTGCTGCTGCATTGGCAGATGCTGAGGTGTAAGCTTTCAGTGCTCTAGTAAGGCGTGATTTTTTACGGGCACCGTTGTTGCGGTGCAAGACACCTCTTTTCACGGCTTTGTCAATTTTGCTGAAAGCTTCTGCCATGCGAGTTTGCACTTGTGCCATCATCTCTGGGGTGGGATTAGTGGCATACTGTTCCACGGCAGCAAAATATTTTTTCATCAGCGTCTTAATGGCTGATTTGTAGGCTTTGTTGCGCAAACGGTTGCGTTCGCTGATTTGGGCGCGTTTAATAGCGGATTTGATATTGGCCACAGTATGTCCTAAAGAAACTGTTTGAGGGCAAAAATAATCAGACTATTGAAAATTATACTATAGCATTTGCCAAGCAGTGAAAAGGGGGATAAGCACGGGAAATCCGCGTTAAGCTTATATAAACAACGAGTACGGATAAGACTAACATCTCTATAGCGGTTTGCTGTCAGCCATAGGCCCCAGATAGTAAATCGTGAAAAGTCAGCACTAAGCTTCATATTTTAGAAAGCGATCGCTGGCAGTTTGTTCGAGATGTTGTCCAAGACGTTCTCGTTGCGGGTAAGTCCTAGATTGGCATTCCTATTCCATGCTGCGAATCATTACTCAGCGAGCTGAGGCAGAGGCAGAACTGCGGCGAATTGGCGAGCGCACCCAAGACGAGCAGGTATTTCACAAAGAGGCAACAGTCCGAGAGGTGCTGCAAGCGGTGAAACGTCAAGGTGATCGAGCACTTTTGCATTATACAGAAGAATTCGATCAATATGCTCTCAGCCGGGAAGAACTGCGAGTCAGCGGTTCGGAACTAGACGCCGCCTATCAACAAGTGCCCAAAGAATTACTAGATGCAATTCGGGAAGTAGCGGAAAAAATTGAAGCGTTTCACCGTCAGCGCATCCCCAAATCTTGGGTAAAATTTGAAGAAAATGAGATCGTCATTGGCAAACGCTACACACCAGTAGAACGAGCTGGGCTCTACATTGCAGGGGGAAGAGTGGCTTATCCAACGGCGGTACTAATGAATGCTATTCCTGCTAAAGTAGCAGGAGTGCCCCGGATCATAATAGTAACACCGCCGGGAAAAGAAAAAACAATTCACCCAGCAGTCCTAGTAGCGGCACAGGAAGCAGGAGTGCAAGAAATTTATCGGGTGGGAGGGGCACAGGCGATCGCAGCCCTGGCTTACGGCACAGAAACAATCCCAAAAGTAGACGTGATCGCAGGCCACGGTAATATCTATGTCACCCTAGCAAAAAAACAAGTCTACGGCACTGTAGCCCTCGATGGCTTGGGCTGGCCATCAGAACTGTTAATTATCGCCGACAAATCGGCTAATCCCCTGCACGTAGCCGCTGATATGATAGCTCAAGCGGAAAAAGACCCAATGGCGGCTGCAATTCTACTAACACCAGATTCTGTACTAGCAAGAAAAACAGTCTTAGAAGTGGAACGACATTTAGAGACTCACCCACGCCGCACCCCCACGGAGAAAGCGATCGCCCATTACGGCTTAGTTGTCGTCGTTGATTCCCTCGCCGGAGCAGCAGAACTCTGCAATCAATTCGGGCCACAAAACTTAGAATTACAGGTAGCCGAACCTTGGGAGTTGCTGAAACAAATTCACCACGCCGGCACCATTTTCTTAGGAGGGGCAACGCCACAAGCGGTGGGAGACTCTCTCACTGGCATCAACTATTCACTGCCTGCAAATGGTGCAGCTCGTTATTCCTCCCCGGTTAGCGTGGAAACTTTTATGAAACACTCTAACTTAATCGAATACTCCCCCTTAGCCCTGCAAAAAGCAGCCCATGCTCTTCAAGTTTTGGCCAATACTGAAGGCTTTCCTGGTAGGATTGACTCAGTGCAGCTGCGCACTCAAACAAGGCAGATGTAGATTAGTACTAAACTAAATAAAAAAATAAAAAGTTTTAAACAAAAAGCCATAAAAAACTAACTGCGAGAAAACGAGAGTATCAGCGCTGGTAAAATGCTGCCGTAGCCTGAAAAACTGCCATGTCTTCTGAAACCAATTTTGCTTCTAATAATACCACTGGCGCTGATGCAGTTGACGCAGTGAGCGCTCAAGGAATTGATTTTGACGGCAGCCCCATTCCTGCTGCCAAATTAGAACTTTACCGACAAGTAATGGCCCTTGAATGGCCGCCAGCGCAGCAATACCATGCGATCGCGGTGCGGATTGGAGCTTAGCATTACTCCCCAGAAACCCTTAACCAGATGCTGACAAACGCCGACTTTGCCCCTCTCAGTGAAAAAGAAATTGCCTTTTTCTACGGCGGCAATCCCCACTGACAAAATCTATTTCTAAATTCCTAATTCTATGTCAAACATTGAACAACTAATTGCTGAAATTAAACAAGAAGCCGAAAGAGCGGAATTTCCTATCGACATACCGGTTTATCAGGAAGCCGGTTTATCTCCTACCCAGCCAATTCTTTATGCTGGCAACCTAGAAAGTCAACTCTGTATTTTTGCCCGCGATTTAGGAAAAGAGGAAGTTTTTGCACGTCAACCACTTTACGGGGCTGCTGGTAGGCTAGTGCGTCAGGGGCTTTATCGCGCTATGTATGGTTATGAACCCAGCAAAAACACTGATTTAAGTATCGTACTTGGGCGCGTCTTACTAACAAATACAGTTCCCTACAAGCCCCCCGGTAACAAAGCTTATACAGAAACTGTTAAAAAACGCTTTCGTCCTTTTTTAGAAAAACTTTTAGTCTGGCATTGGAAAGGAGATAAAATTATCACTCTGGGAAATGAAGCATTTAATTGGTTTAGCCCTTATGCAGGGAATCTGAAGGAATTTTTCGATAGGAGCGATCGCTACAACCGCTCCATTCAAGTCACCCTTACTGCTAAAGACGAGCATTGGAACTTATATTCCAAAACAGTCACACTTTACCCTCTGCCTCACCCTTCCCCTTTAAATCAACAATATTACCAGCAATTCCCGCAAATGTTTCAACAGCGTCTAGCTGAAATTTTACCACAAGCAACTGAGTTCATCTAATTTTTTTATTCTCTCTCAAATTTCATTTTTTGTAATAAATTTTGGCTGCTTTGCTTTATTCTAATTCGTCTAAAATAGATGCCAACCACAGTCAATATCTTTGAATATTAAATATCCATTTGAGAATGGCTGCCCCTATTACCTATTTATGAGTATTTTTACCTAGATAAAACCGTATTTCCAGAGGTTTTGGATATATCCAGGTTTGGGGTTCATCAACTGCTTACAATTTTATTTATTTACGCCTGAAATTCTAACAGACACCGAAAAACAAGGTTTCCCGATAGACAAACCGTAGTTTAAACGCTGAACCTGAGCTTGCACTTAAAAAAACAAATTAATTAACATAGAAAAATATATCTAGAAAATCGCAAGCCGATATGAGCTATTGCCTCAATCCAGATTGCCAAAAGCCCCACAATACCAGGGATGCCAAATTCTGTAAGAATTGTGGCTCACCTTTACTGTTGGGCGAGCGCTACCGAGCCATCAAACCTATAGGCGCTGGGGGCTTTGGGAGAACTTTTGAGGCAGAAGACGAAGGGAAACCGTCTCACCCTCGCTGCGTCATCAAACAGTTTTTCCCTCAAAATCAAGGCTTCATCGATACGATAAAAGCGGCTGAATTATTCCGCGCCGAAGCCTCTCGCTTGGAAGTTTTGGGAAAACACCCCCAAATTCCTGAATTGCTAGCTCATTTTGAAAAAGGGCAACAGCAGTACTTAATACAAGAATTCATCGATGGGCGCAATCTTGCCGTTGAATTGGCTGAGTCTGGAGCTTTTAATGAGTTTCAGATTCGCCAGTTGCTACAAGATTTGCTGCCAGTGCTAGATTTCATCCATAGCCACAAAGTTATTCACCGCGATATTAAACCGGAAAATATTATTCGTCGCACTTCCGATAAAAAACTGGTTTTAGTCGATTTCGGGGCGGCAAAATTAGTCAACCATACCATCTTACAAAAAACTGATACTGCTATTGGCTCTGCCGCTTATGCAGCTCCCGAACAAATGATGGGCAAAGCTGTTTTTGCCAGTGATTTATATAGTCTAGGAGTTACCTGTATCCATTTGCTAACAGAAATACCCCCGTTTGATTTATTCGATAACGGTGAGGGAACTTGGGCTTGGCGGGATTTTGTTAAACAGCCGATAAGTGCTGAGCTGGCTCGCGTGTTAGATAAAATGATACAAACTGCTGTCAACCGCCGCTATTTATCGGCTGCACAAGTAATTAAAGCTTTAAATATTCCCCAAAAACAGAGCCCGAACGCTCGACTAACTTCTGCTGAAAAAGAAACAAATACCCAAATAATACCTGCTTTTTCTACTCAGGAAAATATTCAAAATCAATGTGCTAAAATTCAGCAAATATTGCAAAATGCTCTCAGTAATTATCAGCTCAAAGTTCAAGTTAATTTATCTAAAGATAATAAGCTAACGCTAGTTCTCAACCGCAATAAATATACGCCTGTAAATTACAAAACAATATCAAAAATTATCTCCAAAGAACTAACTGCTTTACAACTTACACAGATTGATAAAATTAAAGCATTCGGAAGAGTTAAAAGAGAGAATATTCCTGAGTGGCAACAATTATTTAAAGTCACCCCACCAGCCAATAATAAATTAAACTTGCCAGAAGATAAGAATATATTTTTAAATAAATATTTTTGGCTGGATACTTTAATGTTTTTTATGATTTTTTTTATTTTCAACAAAATTATCGTTTTCAAAGCTGCAAATTCTCTGTTAATAGCTGGTGGTTTTATAGTGGTCAAAAAGTACCTGGCGCAAAATAATAAAAAGCTCAAGGATGTTCAGCTATTTAAAGAACTGGGATTATTAACTTTGTTGATAAATTTCTTAAACATCCAGATTCTTTTCAACGATGCTTTTGGCATATTTTTGGCTATTTTATTTATAGCATTACCATTTTTGTACATTAAGGAAGATGTAGAATAATAGCTGGCTTCACCTGTCAGCGCAATAACACAAATTCTTCAGCAGAAGATGGATGCAGGGCTATAGTATTGTCAAAATCTTTCTTAGTTGCTCCCATATTTATAGCGATCGCAATTCCCTGAATAATTTCTGCCGCATCTTTCCCCACCATATGCGCCCCTAACACACGCTCAGTAACTCTATCCACCACCAATTTAATCATAACTTTCTCATCTGCACCGGTGAGACTGTGAAACATGGGGCGGAATTTAGTACGATACACAATTACATTGTCACCCAATTTTTCCCTTGCTTCAGCTTCACTCATACCTACGGTTGCTGCCTCTGGCTGGGCAAACACTGCCGATGGAATATTTTTATGAGTGATATAGCGCGGGATATGCCCAAATACAGTATCAGCAAAAGCTCGCCCTTGAGCGATCGCAACTGGTGTCAAATTAACACGATTAGTACAATCTCCCACTGCATAAATATTAGGTTGACTAGTACAACTATCTGGCTTAACTGCAATCGCTCCATTTACCACTTCCACCCCTGCATTTTCCAAACCCAATTCTTTTATATTCGGTTGCCGCCCGGTTGCACACAATACAGCATCTACTGTTATTTTCCCTGCCCCTTTTCCAGCTAAAGTCAATTCCAACCCATCCTCTTTCTTTTCTATTTTTTCCACCCTAGTCTCTGTAAGAAACTTCACGCCGTGCTTAATCATTCCCTCCTGAACATCCTTACGGATATCATCATCAAACCCTCGCAAAATCAAATCTCTACGGATTATTTGCGTCACCTCAGAACCCAAGCCGTGCATAATACACGCAAACTCCACCGCAATATAGCCGCCGCCTATTACAGCAAAACGCTTCGGTTGCTCCTTGAGGTGGAACATTTCCCGCGAAGTAATACTATATTCTATACCTGGAATATCTAGCTTTACTGCTTCCCCGCCCACAGCAATTAAAATTTTATCGGCAGTGATTTTACGCTCTCCCACTTGCACGGTATGAGCATCTAAAAATACTGCTTTACCGTGAATCAGTTCAACCCCTGATTTTTCCAGCATGTCAATATAGACTTGTGACAGTCGCCGTACTTCTTTATTGACTGCCTCTATCATTTTTTGCCACTCGAAGCTGGGTTCTACTTTCCCCCAGCCGTAGCCCAGGGCATCTTGGTAAAGATGGGAAAAGCTAGAGGCATACACCATTAGTTTTTTGGGCACGCAACCGCGAATTACACAGGTGCCCCCTACTAAGTCGTTTTCTGCGATCGCTACTTTTGCCCCATAAGAAGCTGCTCTTCGGGATGCTGACACCCCTCCCGAGCCCGCACCTATCACAAACAAATCATAATCGTAACTCATAGTTGACTTCCCTTTACCATTAAACATTGATTGCTTTTTATTAATTCCAGCCCTTCCAGTATCGTCTTATGTACATTGTACCATACTCTCTTTTCGCAAAATCTTAAAAAATTATTATAATATATTTATTAACACAAACCCCTCTGTTTTTTCCACCTATCCGTACAAATACGGAAATTTAAGTAAGTATAAACACTGTTTCCAATTATAAAAAATTTGTTATTTCTGCGATTGTATTATTTTCGGCAAAAATTTACTATCCTTAATAGAAAAGCAAAATATGGGAGGTAACTTTCTGATATACTAAATAAAACAAAATGAAGTATTGGCATAGCTTTAAAAAAGTTTAACAGGCATTTAAAATAAATATAAAAAATTATGTTACGTAGGTTACGGATGTAGACAGTAATGTTTGCTTATGTTATTCTTAAAGCTAAGCAGTTATTTTTGGCTGCTACATCTATAATCGCAGGTTATTTAAATGTAAAAAAAAAATAAAATATAAAAAAATAAAAAGTGGACGTAGGCTACAACTAGTAAAGGAACTTAAAAAACCAGTAAACAATCATACATGAAAAATATTCAATTTAAAGAAACCATGAGTCACACTACTGCAGAAACGAAAATCCAGTCATCAGTCAAAGTTGTGGCATCGCCAGCCAAAATCATACAAAACATTGTTACTAAAAAACTTTCAGGGCGATTAACGATAGGCGATCCCAGTGATAGCTCGGTTTTTTGGAGAGTTTATTTTGGAAATGGGCAAGTACATTTTGCGACAAGTACAATTGGGCAGCAAGAAAGGTTGCGTTATTTTATTCAATGGTATTATCCAGAGCTGATATCCGCGACATCGGGTTCTTTCCAATCTGATTATGAAGTAATTTGCGATTGCTGGCAAGCAGGTAAGATATCTTTGCCGCAAGTTAGAAAACTTTTATTTTGGCTATCCCAGGAAGCGCTAGTGCAGGTGTTGGCGTTGCCACAAGGTACAGTGCAATTTGAAAAAACACTATGGCTCGATCCGCTAGTGCTATCGGTGTCGCTCAAAGAATTAGTTTTACCGGTGCGAGCTTTTGTAAATCAGTGGATAAGGTTGCGCCCAGAAATAAATTCTCCTTTTCAGCGCCCTTTTATCAAAGATTTAGAGCAGTTGTCAAAACTGGCTAGGCAGCAAGTTCAAGATATTGGTTTTATTAAATCGTTGATTCAAGTTCTCAATCAGAATCTTAATATTTATGAGGCGGCGTATCATTTGAAAACCGATACATTAGGGTTGGCAAGTTTATTGCAAACGCTGGTGAAATCAGGGGCGGTGGGGATGAATTATTATATGGTTACTCAAAGTGATCGCAGAGTAGTAATTGCTTGTATTGACGATAGTAAAACAACTCAGAGAAACGTTAAAATGGTATTAGAGGCATCCGGATATAAAGTTTTAGCGATACCAGACGCCACTAGAGCTTTAACCACCCTGGCGCGACATAAACCTGCATTAATTTTAATGGATATTAACATGCCAGAAATCAATGGCTACGAGCTGTGCAAAATGTTACGGCAGTCAACACTACTAAAAGACATTCCGATAGTAATGCTCACAGGGAGAGATGGAATTGTTGACAAATTGCGAGCTCGTATGGTAGGAGCAAGCGATTATATAACAAAACCCTTTAAACCACAGCAACTTCTGAGCGCCATTCGTGAGAATTTACATGCAGAAGAGAAAAAGTTAACGGCAAATACCTCCGCATAATATATATTAAAAAGTAAAATAGAGATATCTTGCATGGGTTTTCCAGATTAGAAGGAAGCCCGTGATTACTATTTTATGATCAAAGACTATTTTTGTATCCAAGTGCGGCAATCAGTACAATTAGCGCTGCCTCTAGAAAATGTTATAGATGTGATAACCTTAAATTGGGAGAAAATCTATCCGATTCCAGGGGTAGCTGCTGCCTTGCTAGGGGTTGTGAATCAGCGAGGGCGACTATTATGGGTGTTAGAGTTAGGAGATTTGCTAAGCCAATTGCTGGGGTTAACTCCCTCACCAATAAGATATAGAGTAGGCGAGCGCCTGAAATTGCTGACTATCACTCTTAATCCCGTCGAGCAGATGCCAAGTGAAGACTCCCGGCAAATTGCCTGCGTTGTTTCAGAGCTTAAAGGCGTAGTTTCTCTGGATACGGATAATATTAAACCCATACCCACCAACTTGACACCATCTTTTAACTCGTTTTTATCTGGTGTGGCGGTAATTAAGAATTTGCCAGTAGCACTACTGAATGTGCCTGCAATCTTTGCCACCCTGCGTATTCTCACACCATGACAAGATTAAAAGATTAAAATATAATAAAATTAAAAAATATGACAGCCAGCCAGAAAGGTGAGCATACTGAGTGCGCCCCAGAGATAGAAACGCTTTACAGCCAAGTAAAAGCGAACCCAAAGGATTGGGTAGCCAAAATGCGCTTAGCTGAAATTTTAGAACAACAGGGCAGAAACGATGAGGCAAAAGCGCTTTATCAAGAAGTAATTGCTGCCGCTCCTAATGGATTGTTTACAGCCAATAAGGTAGCACAGAAAACATCTTCCCCCTCTCCCTTTTGGGGGCGGTTTTTTAATTTACCTATTCGCCGTCAATTGCTGCTAATATTGCTGGCTTCTAAGCTTATGGGGGTGTTGGTGTTGGGAGTAACGGGAGTTTGGGTATTTACGGGCGCGTGGCAGCGGCAACAGCTAGAGAGTGCTTCAGAGCGGTTGGCAATGTATTTGAATGATGCAGGGGTAAAAAAAAGTTTAGATAAGATAATTTCAGGAGATAAGAATGTTTTAGAAAAAATATTACTATTGTATCCTACAGGGTTTAAAGTTTACCTGCAAAATTCTTTGGGGGAATTGAAACAAATTGCGCCAGCAGAATCAAGGAAACAGTCTACTGAGGCAAGTATTTCGGCGGCGGAGGCAGATTTGCTGCTTAAAGCTGTGGCTAATCCGGGTAGTATGGTTACGGGGAGAGTGAAGTTGGGAGCGCGCTTTTATGTAATAGCGGCGCAAGCGCTACAGGAAAAAAAGATATCTCAGATACCGATTGTGGCAATCAGTATGCCGGAAAACCAGATATCTCAGCGCTTAGGTGAGATGGTGGTAACACTGGTGGGTGTGGGCGCGGTATTGCTAGTAATAGAGTTGTTGGTGGTGGGGCTTTTGGTTGGTGTGCTGACTGAGCCAGTTAAGCGTTTGCAGGAAGCGACGCAAAAACTTATTAATGGTGATTTTAGTGTCAGGGTGCCGGTTGTTGCTGATGGCAATTTTGGCTTGCTGTTGACGAGCTTTAATGAGCTTGCTGAGCATCTGGGTGCTTCTGCTGCGGCGATGGAGGAAAAAAACCGTCAATATATTGCAGAAATCAATTTTGAAGTTAGAGAAAAGGAGCGACTTTTGCAGGCTCTCCAGTTGCTGCAGGCAGTAATTACGAGTGTTAAACAGGGGGATCTTACTGTTAGGATGCAGGTGGATGTGGAAAAGTTATCAGAGCCTCTGAGGGGGTTAGCTGTATCTTTTAATGATATTATTGAAAGTCTGCAGCAAGTTATTACTGCGGTGCAAATTGCTGCTAATCAGATTTGTGAGCAAGCTCGTCACCGCAGTTGGGAAATGGATAAGTTGGCTCTGGAGGCTAATAATCAAGTAAAAGCGATCGCTACTGCTTTAGAAGCAGCTGGGGATATGGGTAAGTCTATGCAATCTATTGCTAGTACTACTCTACAGGCTGCTGTTATGGCTCGTCAAGGGGTGGCGGCTGCTAAGAATGGCTGCAAATTTACTCAACAAACTGCTGATAGTATAGAGCAAATCCGATTTGCTACGGTAGATGTTTGTGAGAAGGTTAACCGTCTTGCTGAGGGGTGTCAAGAAATTTCTAAAATTGTCAGTTTTATTGCTGTAGTTTCTGATAAGACTGCTATTTTATCTTTTAATGCTTCTATTGCTGCCGCTCGTTTTGGCGAACAGGGTCAAGCTTTTCGTATGGTGGCAACGGAGGTACGAAATTTAGCAGAAAGGGTGAAGGATTCTGCTAGAGAAATTGAGCAAGTTGTTGATAGTATTCAAAGAGGGGTTGCGGAAGTTCGAGAAATGATGCAGGGAAATGTGCAACAATTGGAAAATGGTACGCAGTTGGTGGCTACAACGCAGCAAACTTTGCGAAAACTGGTAGAGATTATTCAGAATATTAATCAATTGTTGCAATCGATTTCTGCTAGTACGGTTTCTCAGGCACAGGCTTCGCAACAAATTAATCAAACAATGCAAACGGCGGCTGCGAGCGCTCGCACGACTGCTACTGAATCTACAACTGCTGTCGGCGCTTTTGAAGAGTTGGTTGAAATTGCGGAAAATTTACAGGCTTCTGTTTCTCGCTTCCGAGTTGATAAAACAATAACTAGGAAAATATTGTAAAATATGGAAGAATTTAAACCTGAAGAATTAGAAGCGATCGCAGCCCAAACCAGGGTTTTATTTCTACAGGAAGAAGCCCCAGAGTATTTGGCTATTTTAGAGCAGGGAATTGAAAAATTACAAGAAAATAGTACAAATTTGATTCGCGCTGCTCACTCTCTTAAAGGTGGCGCGGGTATGGCGCAAATGTCTGAACTTTCTCAGCTTGCGCATAAGCTGGAAGATTTGTTGCTGGCATTACAAAATGGGCATGTCAGCAAATATGAGGCTGCTGTTAATTTGGTGCGGCGCTGTGTAGAAAAGATTCGCGAATCTATCGAGTTTGCTAATAATGAGATTGAAATTTATGATTGGTCTATTATAGGAGAAATTGATGCTTTTTTGCAAGAGGATAAAACAAAAGAAGTAGGGGATGGAGAAAGTCAAGATGATTTAACGGTGAGTGATTTTGTTAAGAAGGCTCTTTTATACGATTTGGAAGATTGTATTACTCGGTTGGAGGCGCAATTTGATAATCAAATAAATGGGGCTTCTCTACAAGAAGCGCTCGCTTCTTTTGTGGAAGAATGTACTCTGTTGGGGCAAGTGCTTTCTTTGCCGTGGTTGATTGAAGCTGTAGATAAATTGCGCTCTTCTCAGCAACAAAATGGGCGCTCTCTTAAAGCTGTTGCTGTTGAGACAATTTCCAATTTGCGTGCTCTGCGTGCTAGCTATTTGGGAGAATCTAAATCAAAGCAAATATCAGAGGAGCCTGCATTCCCTATTGTTAAAGATCTTTTTGAAATTTTCAGTTTCCAACCAAAGGAAGAGGAAGGCGAAATAAAAGAGATCTCCTCGCCGCCAATTCCAGAAAGATTTCTAAAATATATTGTATGCTCTACTGATACTGATGTCAAGCCGGCGCTTAATGTGCGAGTGCCAGTGGCGCAGTTAGAACTAATAAATAATACTATCGGGGAGTTGTTGATTAATTGTGAGCGTTTATTTTTATATCAAAGACATCTTGTTAATGTTATTCGCAATTTGAAAATATGCCATCAAAAGTTTGAGAATATCCGCCAGCAATTCCAGTTTATTTGTAATAATAAAAAGAATTCGATGCTGCTGCGGTTTCAAGAATTAATGGTGATTTTTAATGAAAGCAGGGCGGATGTAAAAATGATTGCGGATGAATTGGAGGAGAGTATAGAATTTTTGCGCTCTCAGGTAGAATGTATACACGCAGATTTGAGGGCGTCGCGTTTGGTGCCTTTTGGGCTAATATCGGAGCGGTTTGAAGCTTCGTTGTTATCTCTGACGCAGCAATATGGTAAGTCAGTAGAGTTAATTGTTGAGGGGAAAGATACTCTGGTTGATAGGGCAATTTTAGAACAATTGCAAGCTCCTCTGATGCATTTATTTCGGAATGCTTTTGATCACGGTATAGAAATGCCGAAAGAAAGACGGGCAAAGGGAAAGCAAATTCCGGCAAAAATTGTGTTGTCTGCTGAGGTAAAGGAGAATAAACTTGTAGTTGCGATCGCAGATGATGGGCGTGGCATTGATTTACAAAAAGTTTACAGAAGAGCTGTTGAAATGGGATTGATTGAAGAGGGGCTTTCTGCACAAGGGGAATTAAATAATAGTGAAATTTTAGAGTTTATTTTTGCTCCTGGATTTTCAACGGCAGCAGCAGTGAGCGATTTGTCTGGGCGGGGGGTGGGGTTGGATATTGTAAGGCTGCAAGTAGGGCGTCTAGGGGGAGCAGTGCAAGTAGAAACTATTTTGGGAAAGGGAACAAAGTTTACTATTTCTCTTCCTATGAGGTTGGGAATTTTGCCTTTGTTGCTGTGTAAATGCTGTCAGCAAACTCTGGCAATTCCTTCGGTGAGTGTGTTGGAAATTATTGAGATTGCGGAGGCACATTCTTCAACATTGCGCACGATTACATGGCGTGATCGCGAATTGCCTTTATTTCCACTTCTGCATCTATTACCTTACCCTCGATTAGATACAATAGTACCAGTTTTAAATCCTTCTGTTGCAATTATTTTAGATGTCAGCGGCTCACCAGTGGCGGTTACGGTTGATTCGCTTTTGGGGGAGCGAGAATTAGTTATTAAATCCTTTGATAATACTGTGAATGTGCCAGCATTTGTAGCGGGTTGTACGGTATTGGGGAGTGGAGAGGTTGTGCCGGTGCTTTCGCCGAATCAATTTGGTGAATTAATTGAGCGATATAAAAATACTAGAGCGCAGACGGGAAATAATTTAGCAAGCTTGGAAAATAAGGGTTCAATTTTAGTTGTGGATGATTCGTTGGCGGTGCGGCGAGCGCTTGAAATGTTATTGACTCAGGCTGGTTATCAGGTAATAAAATGTCGCGATGGCAAGGAAGCGTTGGCAGAATTACAACACGAGAGAATTGATTTAGTGATTTCGGATCTTGATATGCCCCGTTTGGATGGATTAAGTTTACTTAAAGAAATTCGCGCCAATTCCAGCACTAGCCATCTACCGGTTATTATATTGACTGCCCGCGAAAATAAGACAAGCGAACAGCTGGCGCTCAATTTGGGAGCTACGGCTTATTTGAAAAAACCTATAGCCCCCGAAAGTTTGCTCGCAACTATCTCTGTACTTTTATCGGCACCGCGATTAAACGCCCAAGACTCAAATGGGTGAATAGTGCTCACCTGTTTTTGTTAAATTAGACTATCGCGAGCGCGGATTGCTTCAATGCGACTCTGCTGTGCCGGTGAGAGTAGGCTGTAAGCTAGTTGCATTTCTTGGTGAGAATAATCTACAATCAGTGCTAACATTTGATTGTAGGTTTCAGCAGCTAGCATCTGTTTCTGGAGTTTCGCTAGGTCCGCTGTAGATTGGAGCTGGTTATCCTGTGAAACTACAGGAGAGATGACAGGGGAGATAAAAGTAGCAGTAGAAGGTTTTGTCATGGTGGTACTCCTGAAAACGCGCCTAGCGAATAAAGAAAGTTAAGCGGGTTCATTTCCCGACCGCAAATGTTTATTGTAGCACAAATAGAGACTGGTAAACAGGTGTAGATTATGATGGGCGAATTGGGGACAAGTGATTTAATTGAATTGGGAATTACTCTGGTGGCGACTGTGGGTTTTTTGTGGTTGGGATGGCAAGCAATTCAGGTTTTGAAGCAATAACACACCAGCTGTTGAAAGCGATCGCTTTCAAGAATAGGGAGCGATCGCTATATTCGGCTATTGAGAATCTTCTTTTGGAGTTGGTTTTGGTTTTGGAGTATTAGCAGATGGTTTTTCTTTGGAATTTTTATCCTGCTGCTGACTATCTTCTTTTTTCCAATCAGACAAAGGGCGAGCTACGGCATTTTGTAAATCCGTTGAAACTAAAAGCACCTCCAGATTTTCCGTCTTGCTATTAGGGGATTGAATTTGAGCATAATAAGCACTATTATTAAAATTAGGATTGCCCAAAATAAAGCGGTGAGTTTCCTGATTTTTTAGTTTTAATTCTACAGTAGCCTGGGGGGCTTCTAAACCAAATTCTCGGCGTTGTTTGACGGGATCGCTCATTAAAATTTTGTGCTCGCTTTTTCCAGTCGTGAGAAGATTTAATAAATAATCTACATAATTATCTTGCGCCGGAATTGGTTTATTTTCCTGAACTTTAGTTGCTGCGGGAGATGGTGTCGCACAGTTAGCAGGCGTTGAAGTTTCAGAAGTTTCATTTGAAGTTTCATTTGACGTTGCATCAGCAGGTTTAGCCGGGCAAGTTGTCTGTTGAGTTTCCTGTCGCACTGCGATAACTTTCATTAACCACTTAGATTGATTAGTTTTTGGCGGGTTATTTCGCTCAAACATCAACGTCTGCGTTTTAGTAGTAACGGTTAAAGATTGCACATCAGCGGCGGGAAAAGAAAAAATTTGCTGCTGTCTTGACTTGGCGGCTTCCCGTTGCGGTGCTCCTTGTATTTCATAGACGTAAACAAATCCACCCAACAGCAATGCTGAAAGCAAAAGAATTAAAGTAGAGCGTTGAAATTTCATAGTTTTAGCTGTAATAGTTAATTAAAAATAAGGTTTGGTATAATCGGCAATGAGTAATTATATATACTGCTCATAACCGATTATTTATTATCGCTAACTTAGCGTCGTATCCACCACAAAATTCCTGCCGTTCCCAAACCAATTAAAGGCAGAATTCCTATAGACAACCAGCCGACTAACCGAGCTTGTTCTGTTGAAATATTAATGCGTCGGTTAGTAGGTTCTTTAGGTCGAATAGAAATAGCTGTATCATCTTGTCTGCTTAACCAACTGATAGAATTGAGGAAAACATCTCCATTTAATTGTTGGTCAAATAAGCCATCTGTGGCAAATGTTGAATTGCCAATCACCACCATGCGAGCTTCGAGAGTTTTTTGATCAGGTTTCTTTTGTGGTGGTGTTGTTGGGGTTGCTGTTGCTTCTGGTTTTGTAGTTTCTGAGACAGTTGGTGTTGGTGTGGGATTGTCTGCTTTTTGAGTAGGTGTCACAGTCGGAGTAGGCTTTGCCTCTGATTGTTTGGCGGTGTCTGATGTTATATTCCGGCTGAGGGCCACGCCCAGAAGTAATGGCCCTTGGCGATCGCTATTTTTATCAAATTTTAATGGTGGCTTATCAGGAGAAGATTCTGCCCAGCTACGCTCATTAGTGATAAGCAGAGGCGTTTCTTTAATTCCCTCGACGGGCTTAGTTATCAGTGATCGCGCTCCTGGATAGTAAGAATAACCTTTATCAAAATCCTTGGTAATCGGATGATCTCCGTACTCGCTAATCAGGGGAACTGCTGGCCCTAGTCCCACTAATTGTCCCGTTCCGGAAGCATCGATTACCAAGCGATTTTCGACAGTTACTCCCCATTCATTCAGGAGACTATCTAATTTTGGATCAGTTTTAGGATCGATCATTACCAGCAAGCTACCGCCTTCATTCAAATATTTTTTTAAGGCGTTAACTTCACCTTCAAATAATGCTCGTTTTGGACCTGCTATTACTACTACATCTGCATCTGGCGGAACTGCCGATTTTTCAGCTAAATTTAAGGGTTCGGAGATAAAATTTTTATTCTCCAGAGCTTTTACTGCCTGGGAGAGACCTCCTTCTCCGGGGGTAATACTGTGTTCTCCGTGACCTTGCAAGAAATAAACTTTTGCTTGACGCTCGCTCTGGATTTTGGCGATCCCATTTGTTAGAGTTACTTCTCGTAGGCGCGTTTGAGGGCTGACATTAATTAAAAATTGTCTGCGCTCGCCCGACTCTAAAAAAACATCTCCGAAGTTTTTCACTTCAAACTGCCCAGCCAGTGCTGGTTTTTCTTGTGGATCTACAAATTCATAACTGAACTTATTACCGCTAATACGCCTATAACTCTCTAGTAATTCTTTATCCGCATTATTCACCCCGCGTTCAAACACCCAAACTTTTACTGGTTTTCTGAGATTACGGACAATTTGTTGCGTTTGTGGTGCCAATGTATACTGTTGATTTTCTGTCAAATCTACCCGTACCAAGTAGCGAGTAGCCAGAAAGTTAATCAATCCTAAAATAATTAACACTGACAGGGTTGCTGTTAAAGCATTGGTACTTGCTTGGGTTGAGCGTTTCCCCCAGAAACCTTCTCCCGAAGCTGTTTCCAATACTAGCCACAATCCCAAACATCCGCTCCCCGCAATAATTAGTATTAACGGCACTGGTTCCCAACTGCCGGCTACTACCCCCGCGGATAAGCCCATGACTATTAGTACTGGACTTAACCACAGCAAATATTTCCAATATTTTATTTTCCACTTGTTATTTTTCTTGATTGTTTTCATCGCTTAGTGTCATGCCTTATTCTGACTTTTTGCTTACGCTCGCTGGAATCGCAGCGTTTCTATAGTTTGAGCTGTTAGAAATACGCCGAATATAATATAGGTAGCAAAAAGAATTAAACTGCTGCTATCTAAGACTCCGCGTATCATATTTGTGTAATGTTTTAGAAGTGATAAATGTCCCATAATTGCTCCTATAGGCCCGCCTATATTGTTAGCTACTAAGTCAATAATTGACAGAATTACTACCAGGACAAAGGTAATAATTGCAGACAGAATTGTACTATCAGTCAGGGAAGAAATAAACATCCCCAATGATAAAACTCCAGCAGACATTAAAATCAGTCCCAGATGTCCAAGCAGCGGAATGGTGAGGGGTAAAGGCGGATTGGAAGCGCTGAGAGCGATCGCCTCACAGGCTATCAGTGGCAGTAACATTGTGATATAAAAGGTAACAACACCGAGCAATTTACCGACGGCGACTGCCCAGTTAGTAATTGGTGAAGTAGCAAGCAATTCCAAAGTACCGAGCTTACGTTCTTCGGAGTATAGCCCCATCGACAGCATTGGCAAAATAAAGAGAGAAAGTTGACCTAGAACTCCCAAAAATAGTTTGAGAAATTCATAGGGTACATCCAGCGGTGGAATCGTCATTCCTATTTGTTTTCCTTGCAACTCCAAAGCGGCTGCTTGAGCAATTACTCCTTCTGGTCCCAAAAGAATTGTCGTAAAAAACAACCCAGCGATTAACCAAAATACACCAGCGATCGCATAGGCTAAAGGCGATTGAAAATAACCCTGTAATTCCTTGCGATAAATAGCCATTATATTTCCCATAACGATTTTCATTTACAAGGCCGCTCCTCCTATTAGAAACGACTCTGGAAAAATTTATTCATCTTTTTTTATTTTTTCAGAGCTATTATTATTTACTTCCACGAGTTCGCTAGTATTCCCCTGTTCTTCTGAGGCAGGGGTAGTTTCTTCGCTTTCTGCTGACTTTTCCTCCGTAGTGACTTGTAAAAATACATCTTCTAGGCTAGCTCGTGTACGTCGCATTTCGTACAAGTTAATGCCTCTTTGAGCTAAAGCAAAAGCGATCGCTGGTGCCGATTCCACCCCAGCCGGAAACAGCACCCGCAGGCGAAAGCGATTTTCCGGCAGATTAACAGCCCGAATTAATTCAACAGAGCTAACCCCAGGCAATTCTCGCAAAAACTCCATAACCGCCGTTTGTTCTTCGGGGCGACTTTCCAGCTCCAATTCGCAACCCGATCCGCTCGCTAACTGATTCATCAACCCCTCTGGCGTATCTGTAGCTACGATTCGCCCGCGATTGATAATCGCCACCCGATTACAAGTCATACTCACTTCCGGTAGGATATGAGTAGAAAGAATAATTGTATGCTCTCCCGCCAAGCTTTTGATTAAATTACGCACCTCAATAATTTGACGCGGATCGAGTCCAATAGTTGGTTCGTCTAAAATTATTACCGGCGGGTTATGGACAATCGCTTGAGCAATTCCTACCCGCTGCTTGAATCCTTTAGAAAGCTTACGAATTAAAACATCTCGTTTTTCGAGTAAATTGCAGCGCTTGAGGGCAGTTTCTACTTGCCGCGCCCGCTCTCCTGCTGGCACCCGCTTCAGTCTCGCCACAAAATATAGGAATCCCTCTACCGTCATTTCTGGATATAAGGGTGGATTTTCTGGCAAGTAACCAATCCGTTGCCTCACCGCCATTGACTCTTCATGAACCTCGTGCCCAGCAATCCGCGCCGTGCCACTCGTCGCCGGTAAGTATCCAGACAAAATCCGCATTGTCGTGGTTTTTCCGGCTCCGTTTGGCCCCAAAAACCCCAGAATTTCCCCTTTTTTTACAGAAAAGGTGACATCCTGTATCGCCGGAGTCGCTCCGTAGATTTTGCTTAAGTGCTCGACTTCTATCATGTTCACTTTTAATAGCTGCTGCCCGCTTGCCTCTTGGCATTTGCAATTTAAAAACATTTTGGATAAACTATATTAACATCTTTGACCTCTATTTGGTCATCAAAACGATTTCATATCTGCAACTAGAAATAGTTTCTCAAAGTCCACTATGAAAAATCGCCTTGGAACACCAGATAAAATAGTAAAAACGCCGGAAGCGAAATTTTCTATGCACAAGCGTCCCCGTATCGATCACAATGATTTAATGCGCCGAGCGGAAGATTTGATTGCCAAATCCACTAATCGTTACCGAATAACGGTGCAAGTAGCAAATCGTGCTAAACGCAGGCGATATGAAGATTTCGAGAATGGGGATGAATCAACACTCAAGCCGGTAATTAGAGCAATTATGGAAATGTCGGATGAGCTGAGCCAACCGGAAATTATTGGGGATTAGCTTGAATTTGAATAAAGGTGTAACTAGGGGACTCCGGTTGAAAGGGTCCCCACATAATTCACATAAAAAGTATAGTTTTATGATAGAGATACCGATATCAAGGCAATGGAGAAAGAGATTTGAAAGGAGAAGGTGGCGAGGGCTACCGCTACAGATAGTTTTAATTGCCAGTGTAGTAATTGCCCTTGTAATTATAGCACCAGTATTGCCTACAGTAGCCCAGAGAATAAGACCCCAAGAAGCGGCAAGACAATTGTACCAAATATTGCCTGATTTTCCAAAAGAAAATAATTACATCAATCGGGAGACGGGGAAAGTCGATCCAGAGAATACTTTAGCGAGTAGATTAATAAGGTATCACATGTATGTTAAAGGGCGAGCTACTATTTATCGTTTAGATTGGAAGCTGACTATAGCGGATTATTTAGGAGCCAACGAGCCTTTACAAAAAGAAACATATCCGGGGCGGGAGGTTCTCAAAAATAATCCAATGGAAAGCGATCGCGCCGCCATTAGTAGTCTTAATCGCGCCCAGAGAGAAGCCCTAGTCAATGCCCTAGTTAGTATTTTCAATCCCAAATCTGAAGAACCTACTGCCGAAACAATACCTACTACTAATCCTAATCCCACACCGCCGCCCCAACCAGAAGTAAATCCGAAAAAACCGCTACGCGGTGGAGCCGAATTACTCAAATAGCAGGGAATTTAAATTTACCGACTTTGGAGATTTTATCTAGATAAGTTTTAGTCAAGAATGATTGGCGAATAGGCATTAAAAAAATAGAATTTTCCTGATTTACAGCCTAAAAGCTTGAAATATCCAGTTGAGAAGATTACTGGCGCCAAAAAAATATATGCCTATAATATACGTAAATCCTGCCATTGGAAGTGATAAGGCTGCGGGAACACAATCAGCCCCATTAAAAACCATCACAAAAGCGCTCGAACGCGCTCAATTTGGAACTATAATTCAACTAGCAGCGGGAACATACAGTGCAGCCAACGGTGAAAGATTTCCCTTAATCGTACCATCTGGAGTCAGCATTATTGGAGACGAAGCCAAAAAAGGAAGCAATATTATTATAGAAGGGAGCGGAGAATTTATAAGCCCTACATTTTCGCGACAAAATATCACAATTCGCCTAGAAAATGAGAGCCAACTTAGAGGGATAACAGTAAGTAATCGCGCCACGAGCGGCACGGCAGTGTGGGTAGAATCGACAAATCCGACAATTGCAAATAACACCTTTACAAAGAGCGAGCGCGAAGGCATATTTATAACAGGCACAGCCCAGCCAATTATTGCAAATAATATTTTTACAGAAAATCTCGGCAATGGCATTTCCCTAGTACGGAATGCAAAAGGTGAAATCCGAGGCAATATCTTTAAGAAGACGGGATACGGTTTAGCGATAGGAGAAAAGGCAGCCCCATTAGTTAGAGAAAACCAAATAAGCGAAAATAGGGTAGGAATAGTAATAAATGGGGAATCGCGCCCGGTACTGCGCAAAAATATAATCGAAAAAAATCTGCAAGATGGAATTGTAGTAACAATGAAATCTTTACCAGATTTAGGTTGGCGGCAAGATCCGGGGGGGAATATAATACGAGAGAATCGTCAATATGATTTGCAAAATGCCACTTCAAATGTATTAGTTTCAGTAGGAAATCTATTAAATCCAGCCAGAGTAAAAGGGTTGGTAGATTTTGCAAACAATGAAATTCCAGGGGAGCCAACACCGTCGCCTACACCGATTCCGCCACCACCAAAGCCGACTCCTGCACCATCTCCGATTCCTATACCAGTGCCAGCCCCGCCGGCTGGATTAAAAGATATTAACGGGCACTGGGCACAAGTATTTATTCAGAGGATGGTTGAGAAAGGATTGATTAGCGGTTTTCCAGATGGAATGTATAAACCGGAATATAGTATTACTAGGGCTGAGTATGCGGCAATGGTTGCTAAAACTTTTCAAGTAGAGCGGAAAAAGGCAGCGATCGCATTTAAAGATATACCAGAGAATTATTGGGCGGCGGCAGCAATTCGTAAAGCTACAGAGATGGGTTTTATTGCCGGGTTTCCAGACGGCACATTTCGTCCGAAAGATAATTTAACACGTGTACAAGCGCTCGTATCGTTAGTGAATGGATTAGGGCTTGTGGGAGGAAATCCTAATTCATTATTTGTTTATAGCGATCGCGCCTTAATTCCCAGCTACGCCATAGATGAAATTGCCACAGCAACCGAAAAGCGCCTAGTTGTCAATTATCCCCAGGTAAATCGACTCAATCCGATGCGCGGAATTACCAGAGCAGAAGTCGCAGCGATAGTATATCAAGGATTAGTAGCAATAGGCAAAGCCGAAGCAATTTCCTCTCCTTATATAGTCAATTCCGGCAGTGCACTACCGATTTTCAGCGACATACAAAATCATTGGGCATCTGAGTTTATTACTGCACTCGCTATTCAAGGAGTTGTTAGTGGTTTTTCTGATGGCACATTTCAGCCAGATACAACAATGACACGAGCTCAGTATGCGGCATTTTTGGCAAGAAGTTTTGACTTAAAACAGATGGCAAAACAGCCAGTAGTTAATTTTACTGACGTTCCTGCTAACTTGTGGGCAGCAGAAGCGATTAAAGATGCCTGTCGCGCTAAATTCCTGACAGGTTTTCCTGATGGTACTTTTCGTCCAAATGAAAATATTTCTCGATTGCAAGTAATTGTTTCCCTGGTAAACGGTTTAGGATTGACGACAGAGAGTACAGAAATCTTGCAAGTTTTGGAAGACTGTAACCAGCTGCCAGAGTGGGCTAAAAAGCCAGTAGCAGCGGCACTTACACATAAACTGGTTGTGAATTACCCCAACCGATGGCGGCTCAATCCTAACCAATATGCTACGCGAGCAGAAGTGACGGCGATGTTATACCAACAGCGAGTAAGTGTAGGAGCAAGCGCTCAAATTAGCTCGCCTTACATAGTCGCTGTTTAAATTTCCTTTTCCAAATCTGGGCTTGTAGTTTTATCATGAGATAATAGTCCTTTAACAGTTCTATATTATTCAATCTGAAATTATGGCCCAAATTCAATTTTCTAGAGGTGTCGTCGAGGAAGTAGTGCCCAATGTACGTCTGACTCGTTCTCGCGATGGCAATAACGGCACAGCAACGTTTTACTTTGAAAATCCCAATGCTCTCAGCCGCAGCAGCATGGAAGATATCACCGGTATGTACATGATTGACGAGGAAGGAGAACTTTCGACGCGGGAAGTCAAAGCCAAGTTTGTTAATGGCCAGCCAAAGGCCCTGGAAGCGGTTTATTTGATTAAATCTCGTGAGCAGTGGGATCGTTTTATGCGGTTTATGGAGCGTTATGCAGAGGAAAATGGTTTGAGTTTTACTAAGTCTTGAGCCTGTGTTGTTTATTTAGGTAAAGACTTTAGCCCTAGTCTGCAAAAGGGCTAAAGTTCACAAAAGTGAGTAAAGTGAGTAAAATTATTAATAACAAGCAATGCGGCAAATACCATCACCCAAGCCGGCTGAAATGACGGTAAACTGCGCGGTTGTCACGGTAAGCGATACGCGTAATCCGGAAACAGATAGCAGTGGGCAGTTGATTCAGCAATGCATTGAAAGTGCAGGGCACCGTGTGACAGCATACACGATTGTTAAGGATGAACCGGAGTCAATTCAGGCGCTGTTGCAGGGTTACAGTGAGGGTACGGAGATAGACGTTTTGATTTTTAATGGTGGCACGGGAATTGCGCCGCGCGATACTACTTATGATGCGCTCGCAGGTTTGTTAGAAAAGACTTTGCCTGGATTTGGAGAATTATTTCGTTTCTTGAGCTATCAGGAAATCGGCACCAGAGCAATGGCGTCTAGGGCGTGCGCCGGCATTTATCGAAATAAATTAATCTTTTCCCTTCCCGGCTCTCCGGCGGCAGTTAAACTGGCAATGGAAAAGCTAATTATACCAGAAATGGTTCATTTAGTCAATCAGATGCGGAAAAGTTATTGAGGAAGCTGCGGTTCCGCTTGTGTATTAAGTTATATAAATTATGTAATATAACTTAAAAGCGAATATAAATACTGCTGCATTTTTTACTCTTGCTTCACCTCACTATTGAAAATTAATTTTTATATTAAGTTAGAGTTGCAAAAACAAAAATCCCCCCTCCCCCTCCGGAACTCCATACTCTTAGGTTTCGTGGAGCAGTTCCCAGTATATTACACCAATGTGTTCAGAATTTGCTCAAATAAAAATAAAAAATAGACTTCCTACTGTAATTGTAGCTGAAGGTGAGAAATCAAATATATCTGGCTTTGTCGTGACAGAAAGGTTGCAGAAATTAATTCTTGCTTATTCGGCACTGGGAGTTGTGGCCACAGGCACCCTAGTTGCTGGGCTGAGCATGTTGCCTCTATACCGACATCTTAAACAAGATCAGGAAAAAACACTACTGTGGCTTGTTGAGACTAAAACCATTGCAGTTGAAGAATATCTCTGGCAAGTAAACCGCCTCGCTTGGCAAATTGTTGCACGCAGTGCCATGCCTTTAGAAATAGAGGCATATAATCAAGGGAAGCTCAGCCGGGAAGCATTGGCGAAACTCAGTCAACCCAAACTAGAATATGCCCATTCCCAGTCGGAAGAGATTGCTGGGATAACACGCCTCGATGGTGCGGGTAAACTGGCGATCGCAGTCGGATTACCTGTGCCAGCAGAAATTTGGCCTCTGTTGGCGGCAGACTCGAAAACAACAAAAGTTTATGGTCCAGTGTTTTTGAAAGGTGCTGCTTATTGGGTGCTGGGGGTACCCATTCTCAACCAACAAGCAAAGCCAGTCGGCACGGATATCTTTTTGTTAAAGCCCAACCGATTACAACGGCTTCTCGAAGATAGCGGCAATTTCAACAAAACTGCGACGACAATTCTTGGGGGCGTCCGCCCGGATGGAAAAATTGCTTTTTTTCCTTTAGGATACTTTAAACAAGATAATAATAATAATAATAATAATAATATTAATATTAATCTTCAATATAACATATCAATAGCAGAAAAATCAGCACTGAGTAGAGCAATAAAAAAAGCAGTTCGTGAAGATAAAGGTTTACTCACAGACAAGTTACACGAGGGTTCCCAAAAGCAAAATTTGTTTCCTATTGGAAATAGTTTCTTCAAAGCTTCAGAGGCAGTAATAGCGTACAGCCGGATAAAAGGCAGTAATTGGGGGTTAGTAATAAAAGTAGACGCAAAGGAACTGTACGCGTCGGTTTACTCTCAAATAAGAGAGATTGGTATTGCTATGTTTGCTTTGAGCGGGCTTTTCGCCGCCGGCATGATATTCGTACTACGCCCGATTGCTAAAAAGAGCCTCAATCAGACGAAAGAATTACAGCAGCTAATTGAAGAAAAAACAGCCGACTTGCAAGCGCAACAAAATCAGCGGGCTTTTGAAGTATTGCGGGGAGTGTGTGCGGGTGAAGAAAGGGGAAATGCTAAGGAATGTCTGTGGAAATGGAATCTGGAACAAGGGAGTATATTTTGTTTGTCGAACTGCCAAACTCAGACGAAATGTGTCGACTGCGCTCAAGGCACGCATGCCGATGAATGGTTTAAGCATATACATCCCGACGACGTAGAACGGGTAAAGGCGGAGATTACTATTCATATTGCCGGAGTGACTTCCTATTTTCAAAGTGAATATCGGGTGATTCAACCAGATGGTAGCTATCGGTGGATGCGAGCGCGGGGAGTGGCGATTCGAGATAGCAATGGAAAGGCTATATGCATAGAGGGAACAACTTGCGACATTACTGCTAGCAAAGAAGCTATTCGCGAAGCGACTCCGCAGGAATCAGAAAAAAATCTCCGTCTCGCCGCTTTTCCTATAAATAACCCTAATCCGGTTCTGGCAACTGATCAATGGGGGAATATTACTTATATGAATCCAGCGGCGGAACGGTTGTTGAGCAAAATCGGTATTTCTGAGCCGCTTGGCTTTTTACCGGAAAACCATGCGGCGATCGCACGTCGCTGCTTAGAATGTGGACAGGGAGAAAGTCAAATCGAAGTGACAGTAGCCGTTCGCAAAGCGGCATTGCAGGAGCAACGCGTTTTCTCTTGGAGCTATCATCCGGTTCCAGAATTGAATACCGTTCACCTCTACGGTATTGATATTACTGAACGTCAGTGGGCAGAAGAACAATTGCTGCAAGCTGCTTTGCATGACGGACTTACCGGATTGCCAAACCGGACATTATTTATACACCGCCTGGAAGCAGCGATCGCACGTGCCAAGAAAAATCCATCTTATTTATTTGCCGTACTCTTTCTCGATCTTGATCGCTTCAAAGTCGTTAATGATAGTCTTGGACATGTTCTCGGCGATCGGTTTTTGATTGCGATCGCGCGGCGACTAGAAACCTGCTTACGCCCAGGCGATGTTGTTGCCCGAATGGGAGGAGATGAATTTACCATCCTGCTATGTGGTTTCACCGACATTAGCGTCGTCAACCGCTTTGCCGAACGCATTTTAAAAGAATTAAGCCTGCCGATTAATCTTAACGGATACGAAGTTTTCACCACTGCCAGTATTGGTATTACTATAGCCGCTTACTCTCAAAAGCCAGGAATTGAAGACATCCTCGCCCGCCCCTATGAACAACCAGAAGAGCTTTTGCGGGATGCTGATTTGGCCATGTATCGGGCCAAAGCTGAAGGTAAAGCCCGTTATGTCATCTTTGACAGTACTATGCACAAGCGTGCCGTAGCTCTTTTACAAATGGAAAACGAGTTACGACGCGCTCTCAATGAAAGCGGGAAACCTGTACTACTACAAGGCGGCATCCCTTCGCAAGAAACCTCTCACCCTGCACCATTTGTTCTCTACTACCAGCCAATAGTGGCACTGGATACAGGGCGCATTGCCGGCTTCGAGGCGCTTGTGCGCTGGATTCATCCAGAGCGTGGTTTGATTTCACCTTCAGAATTTATCCCTGTTGCCGAAGAAAGCGGTTTGATTGTTCCTTTAGGAAACTGGGTTTTGCTAGAGGCGTGTCGTCAGTTGCGCCAGTGGCAGGAGAAATTTCCCGCCGCTCGCGAGCTGACGATAAGTGTTAATCTTTCTGGCAAGCAGCTCTCACAACCGGATTTGCTCTCACAAATCGACTCTATTCTACAACAAACAGGCATTGATGCTTACTGCCTGAAGCTGGAGATTACAGAAAGTGTGCTCATGGATAATGCTGCTGCTGCTGTGGCTCTTCTAGAGCAGTTGCGCGCTCGCAATATCGGCTTGTGTATCGATGATTTCGGCACCGGTTATTCTTCTTTGAGTTATTTGCATCGTTTTCCTATCAATACTTTGAAAATTGACCGTTCTTTTGTAGTTGAAATGGGAGGAGATAATGAAAATTCAGAAATTGCCCGTGCAATCGTGATGCTGGCACACAATCTCGGTATGTATGTCGTGGCGGAAGGTGTGGAAACGGAGCAGCATCTGGTACAACTTTGGGCAATGCAGTGCGAATACGCTCAGGGATATTTTTTTTCAAAACCTTTGGATAGCAAAGCGGCTGAGGAATTGATAGCCGCTGAACCGCAGTGGTGAAATGGTTAAATAAACCCGATTTCTTGAGAATACATCTCACAGAAACCGGGTTGATTATATATTTTCCCTCGTCAGCAAAATAGTAAGCTCAAATATACACCCTTAAATTAAAATAAAAATGCTAATTTGGGAAAATATAAAAAATGTGACATTTTTATTCGATTACACGGAATAGCTGCTTATGGATTCTCGCGTGCGCTCGCCAGAACAACCTTTTTCTAACTCTCCGCAAGAAGATTTTTTTCCATCCTCATTAGTCTGATTATCAGTCTGATTAGACTGGGAAATATAGTTGGTCGTTATCGAAGGCAAAAAATGCGAAAAATCGAAAATAAATCCTGTTGATAAAACAGGAATAATAATTGATAAAAAGATGCGCTGTTCCATCAGAGAAATTGGGTAGATATTTACCAATTTCCTGATTCAAGAAAAGACTCTGACATTCGGGAAAAAAATCAAAATTTAACATTTAATATTTGGGAGGAGCTTGTTTGGGGCGAGCCGGTGGATTCTTTTCAGGGGATGCGTGACCCGCATATTGGGATATAGCTAGCTGGTGAGAATGAGGATCTGTTTGTGAAAAATTCGCCGCTAAGCCAAGTAATAAAAGACTTGATAAAAAAACCAGGGCTGAAAGGCGCATGGTAAAATACCCGTATTGCAGTTTCCACTACTTGATACGGGGTGTTTATCGCAAGTCAGGATAAAAAATATATCAGTTGCAAAGACAAAGACTGGATACAAGAGGCTTCAAAGGTTTCTACTGGCAAGCGCCCGCAAATGAAAAACAGATTACGTAACTTGTTATTGTTATTGAAAGTTTATAAAAATTACCATCTTATCCTTAAGTGAAAATATCTCACTTATGTACCTGGTCAAATCTCAAAATTAAACCCTTTCTCTTTCAGTTGCAGGTACTTTTGCTCGTCAAATTGGTAGAGTCTAGCGGCTCGATGGGCTACATTGGTTTGTACTTCATTCAGCTTTATTAAAAGATTCATGCTCAGAATCTTTTTGCGAAAATTTCGCTTGTCTAATTTCTTTTCTAAAATTGTCTCGTAAAGCTTTTGTAACTGGGAAAGAGTGAATTTTTTCGGCAACAATTCAAATCCTATCGGCTCGTAACGCACTTTTCCTTTTAACCGTGCCAGTGCCATTTGTACAATCTTGCTGTGATCAAATGCTAATGGCGGCATTTCTGAAACTGGAAACCATGCAGCGTCACTGGCATCTGTTGTGGCATAAATCCGGTGTTCCCACAAATTGACTAGGGCATAATACGCTACTGTTACAACGCGATCGCGTGGATCTCGATCTACTTCGCCAAATGTATAAAGTTGTTCTAGAAATAAATTTTCTATGCCCGTTTCTTCCTGCAATTCCCTTCTCGCTGCCGCTTCTAAGGATTCACTCATTCGCACGAACCCCCCCGGCAATGCCCACTCCCCTTTATAAGGGGGCAAGTTTCTTTTGATTAGCATTACTTTTAGCTTTTCTTGCTCGTCTAAACCAAAAACAACGCAATCCACTGTCAAACAGGGTCTGGGAAACTCGTAAGTATAGGGCATGGTTGCTTTGATTATAAAAGGCGATCGCTTCTTCTATTTCCACCAGTACATTTCTATATTTTACAGCCACCTCTCCTCTTAGTGTATTAATTACATGATTATGCGTTACAAGCGCTATCAATAGATTTTTTCCCGAGCAGTTTTTTACCTGTATGAATAAAATAAATACACCCTGATTGATGTTTTCTGTTCCCCCTTGCCTTTTGGCAAGGGGTATTTTTTCTACTGTCTACCAACTAACTTCACAAATTTTTATATAACTTGAAAGTATGCTGGCGAGGGTTCATTTTCTACCATTTGATGTCCACAAATCTGCAATATTGTATCCCAATTCATCTAGCATCTGCCGCAGTAGTGGTAAGCTTAATCCAATAACGTTAGTATGACAACCTTCTAGTTTTTCGACAAATAAACCTCCTCTGCCTTCGAGTGCAAAACAACCCGCACATCGCAGGGGTTCGCCGGTGGCGACGTAGGCTTCTATTTCGCGCTCGCTGACTTTGGCAAAGTATACTCGCGTCACTTTAGTTCGCGTTATAATTTTATTTTTTGCCGTGTCAATTATTGTGTGCCCGGTATATAAGTCGCCAAATGAGCCGCTCATTTTTTGCCAGCGAGCGAGCGCTTCTGCTGCCGAATTCGGTTTGCCGTGTATTTCTCCTTTCACTAGCAAAACTGAATCGCATCCGATTACAAGCCACGCTGCAGAGGCTATTTTTTCTACTTCGCTATTTTTGAGATTGCCGCTGAGCAATTTTTCTGCTATGCTTTCTGCTTTCAATTTTGCCAAAGTTTGTACCAATTCAGCAGGGTTATTGCTCTGAATTTGCGACTCGTCTATATCGCTGGGGCAGACTATCGGCTCTAAACCGGCACTTTGCAGTAATCGCCGTCTGGCTGGAGAAGCGGAGGCAAGTATTATATAGGGTATTCCCATATTTTCTGTATTTCTGCCTATATAACATTATATTAAGTATACTGAAAATGCTTAAGCTAATAGCCAATCGCGTGCCGAGTGGCAAGCTTTTTTATCAGCGATTAGCTATTAGAGGAAAATTTAATAAACTGAGAATGAGTTAATCATTTGCTTAAACTGCTGCTGCATTTTTGGCCACCTTTTTTCTGTGGTTGAGATATTCAAAGTATAGAGTTTGTCTCGGTTGATAACTACGCTTGCTAAATTGTGGCGTTTTTGATTGGGTAGGGTAACTTCGTATTCTAAAATATAATAAGTTTTTCCATCCACTTCTCGCGACTCGGCTGAGACTAATTCAGCTTTGCGGTTAGAGCCTTCTGGCGCAAGGGCATTCTTAGACAATTTGTAACCCACTTCGTCAGGGGTACCCAAATCGGTTAGAGTTTTGTTATTCGACACTGGGCTGATGACGACGCTGACGTTTTCGGTATCCTCAATCAAGTCGTGGAAGACTACATCGGGACCATTGTTCACTTTCACGGGCACCCAGCCGTTGGGATATAGGAATTGATACCCGTCGGTGGTGTCGATATAGCTTTTCAATCCGGCAGTGGCTGAAGCTGCGCATCCTACCAAGCTCAGGCTTAAGACTACGAGAAGTATTGCGGTGATTCGTTTGAGCATTTGTTTATGTTATGCCAATGTGTTCAGTTGTTATTGTCTCACCTGCTGCCTGCAAAATAGTTATGTCAAGGTTTGAGAACGCCAGTTTTTGTCGTTACTATTCTTTACTATTGTGGCTGCCTTACTCCTGTAGTGCGATCGCCGATAGTAATCCTGATTAATTTTTGTTAGTTATTTTTGTTAAATTTTAACATCACATAATTGTTATAATTATTAAGTTATGCGAAATAATCAAATAAGAGGAGATAAAAATATGTACCGCATAACAGTCAAGCATACTATTGAAGCCGCTCACCGACTATTGCACCCAAACAGCCCTGCCAAGTGCAGAAATATTCATGGGCATCGTTGGGTTGTTGAGCTTACTCTCGCGGGCAGCGTTTTAGATGAACGCGGAATGGTTGTAGAATTTGGACAAATCAAGCAAGCTTGGAAAAGCTGGCTCGACAGTCATCTCGATCACGTTTTAATATTGCACGAAAAAGATCCCCTTTTGAAGGCGATTCTCTCTGTCGAACCTAACCACCGTATCTACTATTTGGCTGGTGAACCCACTGCTGAGAATCTGGCACAGTTGCTCTACAACCAAGCTCAAAAAATTATCGAGGATATGCCTGGGGTTTGGGTTGAAAAAGTGCAAGTGGCTGAAACGGAAAGTAATATAGTCGAGTGTTTGGGCAAGGCTGTTGTTGCATTTGATTATAATTCTCTAGCTAGTACCGAAATTGCCCTCGCTAGCGGCAACTTTATAGAGCAGCTACAATCTACCAGGGCATAACACCAATTGTTTTAAATGAGTATTCGGGGGCTAATATGTTTTTGTAAAGCGAGATTCCCTTGCTCCTTTCTCTCGCCTTCAGATAAAACTTGTTATAGCTTTGTCATTGTCAAATCGGATAAGAGGGGAGCTATCGCGTCTTTATATTCTTCTAGGGATAGACGCGAGCGAAGCCTCTCCCCACTCAACACAAGTTAATATATAGAAGATTATACAGACTGTAACCTCCGGCGCTACAGTGCGATTGTCGCGACAAGCGCGATAACCGTAGCACTCATTGCAGCGAGGATGGCTCCTAGGGAAATTGACTGACTCAACGGGCTAGAATTTTTTAAGAAGTTCATATCTTAGCGTTTCTCCTTTTTGCAGAAGGAAGTTTTTATTACGTTAACAGAACTTTTCAAAATCGGGTAAAATCTTAATCAATATTTACAAAATGTAAATTTGCTTAAAGTAATTATCTATTATATTTTGAAAATTTATAAATTTACAAAATTTTAGAAAAAGGCGTAAAAAACAAAAAATCCGGATGAATACATTTGAAAAATAGCAAGCAAAATTCCGAGGTTATTTTGTTAATCCATGTTCTAGGGCAAAGCGAACTAATTCAGTACGGCTGTTAGTACCAGTTTTGCTGAAAAGGCGGCTGACATACTTTTCGACATTGCGGACACTGGTATCAAGGTGACGAGCGATTTCTTTATTCATCAGCCCTTTGGCAACCAGATCTAAAACGCTTTGTTCGCGGGGGGTGAGATCAACTTTAATAGGAGAGGGGGTTTGAGCGTTGGCGTAGCGACTTCCCTGGAGTATCGCATTGCGCCCAGTGAGCAAATCCCGAATCTCGGCTATCTGATTAGCCAAATCGGCAATATTAGGATTTTCGCCATTGCTGCCAGCAGGTTGACGGGCAGCAGCACGGCGCTCCAGCAAATTTTTGACAATGGCCACTAATTCGTCGGGGTCGAAAGGTTTAGAGATATAGGCATCACAACCGGCTTGATAGCCAGAGATGCGATCGCAAGTCATACCCCTAGCGGTTAAAAAAACCACCGGCAATGCTTTAAAGCGGGGATCTTCCCGTAGACGCTTGAGAAACTGATAGCCATCCACCTGAGGCATCATAATATCGCTAATCACCAAGTCGGGAAGTTTCTGCTGCACCAGTTCCCAACCTCGCTCGGCATTGCTTGCAACATCTACCTTAAACCCGCTGTCTTCCAGATAGGCTTGCACGGCTTCCCGCAGCCCCGGCTCGTCATCCACGAGTAAAATATGTGCTGACATTGGCATCCCCTTGCCGCTCTTTTCTTTCGCTTTAGACAGTTGTGCTGACATTGATGTCCCCTTGCCGCTCTTCTCTTTAACTTTAGCAAGAATTGAGGCGGCTGGGGGTGAGGCGAACTCTTCCTTTTTTGGAGGATTTCCCGACTTTTGGGAGCTTCTCCTGGAAGGTGAACTTGGCCCTGCCTGCCTGCCTGCCTGCCTGCCTGCCTGCCTGCCTGCCTGCCTGCCT
>DVEG01000033.1 GCA_015295835.1 Oscillatoriaceae cyanobacterium M7585_C2015_266 | reverse complement strand
TGCTAAATCTAAAATCTGATTCATCTGAGTGCGGCTGAAACTGCCTTCTTCAGCAGTTCCCTGGACTTCAATAATGCCCAATTGGTCATTCATAACTACGTTGAAATCGACGGTGGCGGCGACGTCTTCGACATAGTTTAGGTCTAAAAAAGCCTCACCCTCCAATAGCCCCACGGAAACTGCGGCTACTTGGCGGATGAGGGGGGAAGTCTCCAATACCCCCTGCTCGATTAATTTCTTGATGGCATCGGCGAGGGCGACAAACCCCCCCGTGATGGCAGTGGTGCGGGTGCCGGCATCTGCTTGCAGCACGTCTGCATCGACAATGACTGTGCGTTCTCCGAGGGCTTTCATATCTAGACACGCCCGCAAACTGCGCCCAATCAAGCGCTGAATTTCTTGGGTGCGCCCTGAAAGTCTGAGAAATTCGCGTTCTTGCCTTTGGGGTGTGGCTGCGGGCAACATCCGATACTCGGCAGTCAGCCAGCCTTGAGCTGTGTTTTCTAAAAATTTGGGGACCCCTGGTTGAATAGTGACGTTACAAAGAACCTGAGTGTCGCCGCATTTTGCCAGAACTGAACCGGCGGCAAATTTGGTGAAATTTCTCTCGAAACTAATTGGACGCAGTTGATCGGGTTGTCGACCATCGGGACGCTGCCAAGCCATTGTACCAGCCTCAAAATCCTCAAATACAATACAGCACGCTGGGGTTTACTTGTCGTTTTTAGATATGAGATTTTTAGATTTTAGATAGGAATAGAAACTGGATATTTAGTCCCGCAGGCTGAGTTTCTTGAGAATCTCTTGGTGTACCTGTTCAGGGGGTTGGTTGCCATTGACGGTTAATAGGCGCTCGCTGCGTTCGTAATATTCCAGAATCGGCATCGTACACTCGTGGAATAAATCAATCCGCCGCTGCACAATCTCTGGTTGGTCATCTTCCCGCGAGCGCGCCAGCGACCGGCTCAGCAGTACGGATTTGGGCACATCCAACCATATGGCCCAGTTTAGTCGCTGTTTCAACTTGTCTAGCAAAAAGTCTAATTCCTCCGCCTGAAACGCCGTGCGGGGATAGCCATCTAGCAACCATCCGTTTTTTGCATCTTCTAGTAGCAGGCGCTCCCGGATGAATTCAATCATCGTCGGATCTGGTACTAATTCTCCCTTTGTAAAATAAGGCTCGGCTTGACGTCCCAGTTCTGTTTGAGCCGCGATCGCCTTTCGCAGAATTTCCCCCGTGGAAATCCAAGGTGTCTTCAGGTGTTTGCACAGCATTTGCGCTTGTGTTCCTTTACCCGCACCCGATCCTCCTAGAATTACCAATCTCACAATTTTACTCCTAGTTTCGTACCATCCTGCACGAATTTTCTTTGCTTCAGTCGCCATTATATTTACGAGTTACGCATATCCCTGGTTTCTTTACGAAATCGCTCCGTCTCTCTTACTGTATCTGAAATCACAGACCGGTTTATTTTATTTAGCGTGCGCAATTTTTATTTATTGTCACCTCAACGCCCACATGCCGCTACCTGGCCAATGTCCCAGTTTTTAAAAAAGCAAATACATTTAGCGTTATATTCACTAATAACCGGATAAACTACACTATATATTGCATATCATATCGGCGAAACTTCTAATCGCCGATAGATAAACATGCTTTTTAAAACCGTCCTGTGTTAAAAATTGCCCTATGGTTGCACAGCTAGAAACCCCTGCTCTCAGTTCTCCGGCTCGCCCTTCCTACACCAAAGAAGGATTGCTGCAAGTCTTCACCAGCACCCAGCGCGGCTTTTTTACAAATGTAATGGCTCAAGCGCTGAGAATTGCCGGTCAGGGAACCAAGGTGCTAATCGTTCAGTTTCTTAAAGGCGGAATTGGCCAAGGTCATGAACGCCCCGTCCGCCTGGGGCAAAACCTGGACTGGATACGCTGCGATTTGCCCCGCTGCATCGATACCCCCAACCTCGACGATATAGAAATCCATTCGCTACGGCAATTATGGCGGCATACCCAAAAAGTGGTTGCGGAAGGAAAATATGACCTCGTGGTTCTGGATGAATTGAGTTTAGCGATTAATTTTGGTTTGATTCCCGAACAAGAAGTTATCGCGTTTTTACAAAAACGCCCGCGTCACGTCGATATCATTTTAACAGGTCCTGACATGCCACAGGCATTGTTGGATATGGCAGATCAAGTCACCCAAATCCGTCGTAGTCATTGTCCTTAGTTCGCGAAAAGAGAGCGCTTTATATCTAACTAAAAACAGCATTTTACAGTCAGTACTAAAATTACATTGAGGATAAAAAAGCGCTTGCTTAGCCTCGCAAATGTTGGAGCAAGCGCTTTCTATTTAGTATTATATTTGAATTTTAATATTTTTGGCGCTCTTATATTTTTCTATTAAATAAGCATTAATTGTCGTTGACAGTTTTGAATTTTTTGCTAATTTTTTATTTTTTAATCAAAATAAAGTTTGATTTTTAAAAAATTTTCCATATTGACAGAAAACGATGCTCAGTTTTCAGGGTTATGACTGCGCTCGCCAAACTCACCCTGCTGATAGAAAACTCCATTCCCCCCTCTCAGAACTGGCACCTGCGGTAGCGCTTACCTGCTTGCCGACTATTAAACACCTCTAAACGCTAGCAGTAGACAGACAACCACCCTCGCTAGAAACCTAACTTTTCAGTGACTTACCATCCAATTTTTTTAATATTTATGCTATCCTCTATAAAAAGCAAGCTTAATGAGTATTTATACTTATAACTGCTCTTCTCCGGAACTATAACAGCATAATACTCAAAAGCTTGCCAAAAAGCTGCAATCCCTGTAATTAACGTATGTAAACATAACCGTTCACATCAGACTGAAGGAGTAAACATGTATATTGTAATGATTGCATCTGAATGCGCTCCTGTGGCCAAAGTGGGCGGTCTGGGGGATGTGGTTTTCGGGCTCAGTGGAGAGCTAGAAAAACAAGGTCACGGGGTAGAAATTATTATCCCCAAGTACGACTGTATGCGCTATGACCACATCTGGGGGCTTACCGTTTCCTATCAAGACTTATGGGTACCGTGGGACAACGGAGTTGTTCACTGTACCGTTTGGTTTGGCTTCGTACACGGACGTAGGTGTTTCTTCATCGAGCCTCATTCTTCTCAAAATTACTTTAACCGAGGCCACTATTACGGTGCCTTAGACGAATCAAAACGATTCGCATTCTTCAGCAAAGCCGCCTTAGAATTCATGCTGAAGACAAACAAACGCCCCGACATTATCCACTGCCACGACTGGCAAACTGGACTCGTTCCCGTAATGCTATACGAAATTTACAAATACCACGGCATGTGGAATCAACGGGTTTGTTATACCATTCACAATTTCAAACATCAAGGAATAGCAGGACCACAAATTCTTTGGGAAACAGGACTTAATAACGACGCCTACTATTACCATTACGATCGCCTTCTCGACAACTTTGATCATACCGCCATCAACTTTATGAAAGGCGGAATCGTTTACTCAAATTACGTAAACACAGTTTCCCCTCACCACGCCTGGGAAGCACGTCACGGCAGCGAAAGTTACGGTTTAGGTCATACACTATACATCCATCAGAACAAATTCGGCGGCATTCTCAACGGAATTGATTATCACCTCTGGAATCCTGACACCGATCCCCTAATTCCCTATCACTACAGTATAGACAATTTTGAAAACAAAGCACTCAACAAAAAAGCACTGCGGGAACGGCTTTGGTTACGCCACGACGAAAATAAACCACTAATTGCCTATGTGGGGCGATTAGACGAACAAAAAGGTGTCCACCTGATTCGCCACGGGCTGTTTTATGCCTTGCACAGACAAGCGCAATTTGTACTGTTAGGTTCGAGTACGGAGCCTTGGATTAATTCTGACTTCTGGCACTTAAAACACCATCTAAATGATAATCCCGATTGTCACTTAGAGCTGGGTTATAACGAAGAATTAGCTCACCTTATTTACGCTGGGGCTGATATAATTATTGTTCCCAGCAATTACGAACCTTGCGGGCTGACACAGATGATTGCTTTACGATATGGTACAGTTCCAGTTGTGCGGGGAGTAGGCGGTTTGGTGAGTACGGTATTTGACCGAGATTATGATCAATTACACCCGCCAGAAGAACGCAACGGTTATGTTTTCTATCAAGCAGATTACCATGCTATTGAATCGGCAATGGAGCGAGCAATTGGTTTGTGGCAATATTATCCTGAAGAGTTTAAACAACTTGCTATCAATGGCATGAAGTGCGATTATTCTTGGGCTCGCTCCGTTCAAGACTATATAAATGTTTACGAATATATTCGACACAAGTAGCCCTACAAATGCAGCCCGCTCAGGCGGGCTTGAAAAAAGGGGAGATTTTTATCTGGGCTTGACGGAGGTGGGATTGAGAAGAAAGGCTGCTGCTTTTTGAGCGATCGCCTCTGAAATTTGAATTTGTTTTAAACTTACTAATCCTTCGGCAATAAACGAATTTCGGATAAACGCGCTTTCTCCACTGTTGAAAGGAGTTTCGTAAAAAACTTCGCGGATTCCCGCTGAAATCACTAATTTTAAACAAGACAGGCATGGCTCTAGGGTGACGTAAATCCTAGCACCAGCAGTGGCAATACCATGCTTTGCCGCTTGGGCGAGCGCATTCGCCTCGGCGTGAACCGCCCTGGAAGGCATATACTTGCTAGCGTCGCAACTACTCAATCCGGGATAGCAATATCCTTGAGAGGTACAGTGTGGCGAACCAGCAGGTGGGCCATTGTAACCGGTTGCCAAAACTTGCTTATCTTTAACAATTACTGCCCCAACTGGAAAAGCAAGGCATGTCGAACGTGTGGCGGCGAGTTTCGCTAACATCATGAAATATTCGTCCCACGTCGGTCTTATTGGGGCTTCAGAACTTTTAGGTGTAGTCGCTTGCATGATATTCTATTTTAGGAAGCTGAAAGCAGACATTGTAACTTCACTTCTGACTTTCTGCTGAATACTCATAACAATTTTAACGGAAAGTGAAACTTAGAATTAGACTATTATATCCTGATTCTCTACTGCCGAGTTATGCTCACGAGAATGATTCAGGTATGGATTTATTCGCCCATGAAGCTGTTTTGATTCAGCCAGGCGAACGGAAGCTAATCGGCACTGGAATTGCCATAGAATTACCAGCCAATACAGAGGCTCATATCAGACCTCGTAGTGGTTTAGCTTACAAGCATGGAATAACTGTACTGAATACACCAGGCACAATTGATGAAGGTTATAGGGGCGAAATCAAAGTGCTGTTAATTAACCATTCTCAGGAAGCTTTTCAGGTAGAAAAAGGAATGAGAATAGCGCAGATGGTTATCGCTCCTGTTTTGCGCCCTAAATTAGAAATTGCTTGCTGCGAGCTAGCAGAAACTTGTCGGGGAGCTAGAGGGTTTGGCTCTACGGGTATATAATTCTCATGTTTAATTTCTAGGGAGCAAGCCGAGATTTTTTGGCGCGATTCTTGAAATACCAATCGGCAACAGCGGGCATCCAACTTTGAAAATGGGGCCAAATTGCATCGCAGAGTTTTTGAGCTTCTAGTTGTGCATCGGCTTTCCAACGAAGATCTAATAAGTGCATAAGCGAGCGCGCATTCACAGACATCACCCAATGTTGCCGCACATCAAAGGGAATAATTCCTCTAGCATGTTCTTCGGAAACCCCTTCTGCAAGCAGTTGCTGGTAGCGTTTAGCTGCTTCCAAACACCAGGCTAAATCGCGCTCGCGCTGCTCTTTTGTGTATTCGTAGCGTTTTCCGTGACGATCATTGTAATAACCTACTGGGCGCAAATAGAAGACTTCTTCGATGTCTTTTAACCCCATTGCCGCCTGAACGATGCGAGCTCCTGTGTAGCGGTTAGATTGAACGTCGAAAGAAATTCCCACTCTGTGAGTTCTCACCTGTTGCATAACACTGTGAGGAAAATAACCGCAATTAAAAACAATACTGGGATGTTCTAAAGGACCATAATGCCCGCGATCGCCCGCTAAAAGATGTTTGACAATTAACTCGCCGCATTTCTCTTCAGATGGCCAATGTTCGCGCTCATCAATTACAAATCCCTCACTGTAGTCTTGGTGCATGGCTGCATAGACTACCTGCTGGGGATTTGATGTTTTGGCAATTACTTCTACTCTGAATCGCTCCATCACTACCTACCTCTACTATTTAATTGTGCTCGCAGGTATTTCTCTAGACTGTATTTCCTACCCCAAAAATTTTTCTTTATCAATTTTTTATTGTCTTTTAATGATTAGATTTTTTGGGGATCTCCCTAAAAACAAGAATTAGAATTGGGAAAGATTGATTAATGACGGCGCCAATTAAAAAACCATTCCAAAAAATCTAAAATGCGAGGATGGCGCTGATGTTGATATCTGTGCCATTCAACAGCAGTTTGTCTAGCAATCTCGGAAAAAGTAGACCATACGCAAGACAAAGAAGCGAGCGCTCCCACTTTAATTTTTTCCCTCACCGCCAAAGCAAAAACATGAATCAACTCAGCCGCTTGCGCCCCGACGAGAGAAACTCCCAGAATCTCCCCATTGCGACGGGCAATAATTTTACAAAATCCAGTGGTTTGCCCGGTTATCTGGGCTTTGGCGAGCGCCTTAAAATATTGCCGCAGAACCACCACATTATCTCTGCCGTATCGCGCCAGCGCTTGCGGTTCCGTCATTCCAACCCGTGCCAACTGAGGATCTGTAAAAACCGCTCTAGGAATTCCACGATAATCAACCTTAAACAAAGGCAAAAATAAAGAATTTTTTACGGCAATATCAGCTTCATAAATAGCTAAATGAGGCATCTGACAGCCATCGAAAAAATCGCTACAAGCATAGATATGGGGATTCGTTGTTTGCAGTTTTTCGTTTACCTGAATTCCCTTGCGATACCACTTTACCCCTACCGATTCCAGATTCAAAGATTCTACATTCGGCACTTGTTCCCCTGCCAACAAAATTTCATCAGCTTCGATCGCCTGGTTACCTGCTTGTACCCATTTTTTCTCATCAATTCGCTTTGCTTGCGTCACTTCTGTCTTAGTGAGAATGCGTACACCCTCCGCTTCCAAATTTGCTTGCATCAGCAGCGCCGCTTCGGGGTCTTCTTTAGGCAAGATGTGAGGGCTTTTTGTCACCAATGTGACGCGACTGCCCAGACGCGCAAAAGTCTGCGCCAATTCGACGCCGCTGGGGCTAGCGCCTATGACGATTAAACTTTCAGGCGGTTGCTTGAGCTTTGACTTTTGGGCAATTTCGTCGCCAGTGAGGAAGCCTGTTGCTCCTAGCCCTTCGATCTCCGGCATTGCAGGGCGAGAACCGGTGGCGAGCAGATAAGCACGAGAGCGCAGGCGTCGCTCTTTAACTTCAAAGCCGAGGTAGGGTTTGGGATAAAATTGTCCCCTGCCGGCGAGCGCGTCTACGCCCATACTTGCCAAAACAGCCAGCGAGTGCTGTTCTTCCAGGTTGGCGCATACGTCTGCTGCCCACTGCATAGCTTCAGCAAATCTTATTGATACTGATTGCCCGACTTTTTCCTCTGCTGTACAGTGGATGCCAAATTGATGTGCTTCTCTCAGCTGCTGGGCGATTGCCCCTAGGTAGGTGAGGGTTTGGCGATAAGTAGAAATAGGAATTGTTGCCTCCGACGCTTCAGCCGCAACTGCAGGTGCCACTAGGGCAACGCGGGCTTTCAGGGATGCGGCGGCTGCGGCGGCATAGAAACCGGCAAGACTACCGCCTATGATTACTAAATCGTAGTCAAATGTCATTTGATTGATTGAGCAGATAAGGCAGGCGATTTTGTTGACTTTGGGGTTAGTATGTGCTATGTATTAGGCTAGTGAAATTTAGGATATAGGTACTTTAAAGTCACTAAGCTGAAGATAGGGGTAGGCTTTAGGTTTCGTTTTTGGTGCAACATTCAGAGATTTCTATTATTATCGACTTTTATACTGGCAAGTAAATATGTGCGCTAATTAATTAAAAGTTTTGTAAAATATTGTGGTTTGGCACCTAAGTCTTGCTTGCAAGTCATTTGTAAACAATTTTCAATAAAAATTAATCAGAATTTAGAATAGCGGCCAAACTTGCGAGGAGGCGCTGATTATCAGACGAGGAGCGCACTGCTATACGGAAATAGCGCTCGCCGAGTTCGGGAAAGCTGAGGCAGTCGCGAATTAAAATTTTGTACTGCCGCAGGAGTTTTTGCTGAAGTTTAGAGGTGGAGTATTCTGACTCGACGAGTATAAAATTAGCGGCGCTGGGATAAGGGCGCAATCCTGGCAATTGGGCGATTCCTTCAAATAACTGCGCTCGCGCAGTAGGCAACCAAGCTCGAGAAACTTGCTCAAAGGCGGTATCTCGAACCACAGCGGCAGCGGCAGCAACAGCTAAGACGTTAACAGCCCAGGGATCGCGGCGAGACTGCCAGAGCTGGAGGCGTTTAGGATGAGCGAGCGCATAGCCCAGGCGCAATCCCGGCAGACTGTAAAACTTAGTCAGCGAGCGCAGGATTACCAAATTTGGATAATCTTGCACATCTTGCACCAAACTTTCCTGCTTTTCAGGTGGCAGAAAGTCCATAAAAGCTTCATCCACCACCACAAAAGCAAATTTCTTTAAATACGGCAAAATTGTCTCGCGGCGGAACAGTTTTCCGGTAGGATTGTGAGGGTTGTTAAGCAATAAACCGGCATTCGCTAGACAATCTGGAGGGATAGGGGCATCTGGGGCAGTGTCATTCATACCCCTGAAACGGTGCATGAGCCTAGGTTGTAAAATCTGGCTCAAGTCTGCCGTCGCCTCAGTTTTGGAAAGGGTGCTCGCCAGAGAAAGAGGGCACTCTACAACATTCACCCCGAATGCCCTGAGTGCCCGCCTGTAGTCGCCAAATGCTGGCGTAATTAGGTAAGTTTCTGCCAGTTGGGAAAAATCCCAGCTAGCTAAAGTCAACAGTTCAGCCGAGCCATTACCAGGTAGAATCCAGTCAGGATTTACCTGGTGAAGCTCAGCCAGAACCGCCCGCAGTTCCCGATAGTCGGGATCGGGATAGGCTTTTATATCGCCCATGCGGGATTGAATAGCAGCGATCGCGCTTTGGGGAGGTCCCAGGGGGCTAATGCTCGCAGAAAAATCGAGAATAGCCGAGGGAGAACAGCCGGCTATAGCCGCTGCCCAGGCTAAATTGCCCCCATGTGCGGCGGATCGTTGCTGCAAGGATTAGTTCTCCAACAGCTACTCCCTTATTCTTCTGGCGCGACTTTTTCCTTGAACAACTTGCCTGCGGAGAAAGCAGGTACCTTTGTTGCTGGGATTTCCATCTTATCGCCGGTTTTGGGATTGCGCCCCTCGCGGGCTTTACGTTCGCGAGATTCAAACGAACCAAAACCCACTAAGGTGACTTTGTCTCCCTCGGCAACCGCACTCATAATCGCGTCTAGAGCTGCGGTTATTACGGCATCAGCTTGCTTTTTAGTTACGCTTGCCTTTTCGGCCACAACGTCTATTAATTCGCCTTTGTTCATATCAAAGATCCTAAACGAACATCCTTAGTTAAAGGTTAGCCAGAGTCAGAGATATGCTTTTTTCCTTACAATAGCTGAACATCTCACTGACTCTAGGTTTCACTGCATTATTCTAAAGGGTGCTTGCCGGATATGGAAGCTCGAAACCTTTAATTTATCTTGATTTCGGTATTTTTTTTTGCTTCCCCTCTCCAAAGTAGCTACTTCTACTTAGGGGCCAATCGCTCTGCCCGTTTCGGGCCTTTGCGCCTTCACAAAAACCCTATCCGTTCTGGAAAATAAAAAATATACATAAAACCCCTATTTTGTCAAGGGTTTTTAAGCCTCAGCTCGGAAATCGAGGCACTTGTGACTAACCAGTTTTTTGAACAAACCTAGTTTTTAGCTTTGCTCCATCGAGTCTGCAAACTAGCGATTTCTTCCACCCGTAGGTAGATTTTGCCTTTGTAACATCGGCATCACCTCCCGTCCTGGTCTATAGCCATAGCCAAACGTAGAACGCTCTGAGTCATCCAAGATCTGAGGCGTCACCAACACGATCACCTCAGCCCGTTCGTTATCCCGGTTTGTCCTTCTGAATAATGAACCGATCAAAGGCAAATCGCCCAAAATGGGAATTTTGCTGACATTGGTTCGCTCCGTCTCCTGAATAATTCCCGACAGAATCAGAGTTTGACCATCCCGCAAACGAACTTGACCAGAACTAAGCGAGCGCGTCTGCACCAGCGTCACAAATGCATCTTGACCAGTATCTTCTCTGCGAAGAATTGAACTCACTTCTGGATTAACCGTTAGCGTAATAAACCCATTATCGTCAATCCGATTAACTGAAATTGACAGAATTAACCCCACTGGTTGTTTTTGCACCTGTCGGGTTGTCACATTCACGCCAGCAGTTACCTGGTTTTGTACAGTAATATTCCCCACAACTTCCTGAGTCAGATTAACAGTCGCAGTCTGACCCTCTTGGACAATCAAAGTCGGATCGGTGAGAATTTTCGCATTCTGACTCAAAATCTGAGCTCTGAGGGCAGCGAGAAAGCGCTTCGGGAACTGGAAAATATCTGCCAGAGCAAATGTCACTTCATTCTCATTCACATCTGAAATCCCCGGTTGCAAAGGATTGCCGCTTGGAGGCGTTGCCGGCAGAAGTTCCCCATCCGGCAATCTAATAAACCCTTGTGGATCAACTTCCGAAAAAGGATTTGGAATAGTAGGACGTCCAGTCAAACCAGATGCTTGATCGGGAGCGAGTTCAGTACCTCTTGGGGGACGAAATGGACCATAATTCACTGCTGCCCCTTGATCAGTACTGGCGAAAAACAAATCACCGACTCCGAAAGAAAAGCTTGTATTAACGTTATCCGTATTCAACAAATTAACGTCAATCACTTTAACATTGACCGCGACTTGACGTTGGCGCAAATCTAGCTGACTCAGCATTGCTGAGGCGATTTCAACTTTACGAGGCTCTCCGACTAAAGTGATGGAATTCAGCCTTTGATCGGCGACTACAGACAGCCCCGTTAGCATCAATGGCCCTGCTCCCGGCTGCGCTTTGATAACTTTAATATCCGGTTCTTCAATGCGGGTGACTGTTTGGTTAGCTCCGGTACCGATTGGGACAATTTGCACGCGAGTAATTGGCAATTGCAGCTCAGCTCCTTGTCCTACAAGAAAGTTAGCAGCTGCAGTAGCGCTGGCTTGATTTAGACGCAGGCTGCGTATTACTGTATTGCGAGCTTCCAAAGGCAGTGCTGTGCCAACAAAAATCGTCCGCCCCACTCGGTTGGCTTGCAAGCCGCTCAAACGTAAGATGGTATTGAAAACGTCTTGTACTGACTCATTTTCGATATCCAGAGAAATTGTAGGTCCTCCTGTGCCGCCCGCTCCTGCCTGAGCTTGCTGAGCTTGCTGAGCTTGCTGAGGTTGGGCTGCTGCTCCAGTAAAGGCCAAATTAAGTCCGGCAGCACGAGCAAGCAGGGCCAATACTTCGCGCACGGGGGCATCTCGCAATACTAAGCGGGGCACGCGCTCAGCAGTTCCCAAGTCGAGGATGGTTGGAGAGGAATCGATATTTGAAATAGCGATATCGCCTAAAGGGGGGGCGATCGCTCGCGGCAAGAAAGGAGGTGCAGCGCTGGGGCTTATGGGCGGAGGTGGTGCGGCAACAGCTCCGGGAACTGCCGGAGCGCCATTAATTGTTATTTCTGGATTCGGCACTAGAACCCCCTGAGATGGTACCCCTGGAATTTGCACCGGTTGAGATGGCAAAGGCGCTGGTGGCATTGGCGGCGGCATTTGAGCTGTTTGCCCTTGCTCGATAGTAGGCAAGCCGGGAGGAGGCGGAGGCGGGCTAGATAATAGGGGCGGCGCTGTTGATGTAATACCCCCCGTTGAATTGAAACTAAAGAGAATTCCCTGCTCGTTGAGAGCTATTATTTGCCCAGACGGGGGGCTGTTAGTGCCGCTGACTACTACCCTTACGCTATTAGCATCGAGCTGTGTTACTACTACCGAGGCAATCCCAGGGGCGGGATTATCCTTACGGAACATATTGCCTTCGGGCAGGCGCAGTTGGGTATTGATGATAGTGGCGACTTGAGAGTTGCCGCTGCTGATAGTGAATACTTGTGGGCGCTCGCCGCTCTGCGTTTGCAATAAAACTTCAATCCCGCCACTGGTATTCCGCAGTTGTATCCCTGTTATCTGAGTCGGAGCCGCCTGTACTGGGGCACCTACCAACACTACCGTCGCCCCTGCCAATAGAAGACATGCTAAATTATGATTCTGTCTCACGATTCCCTCCTCATCCACAAACAGGCTAGTCTATTGCCGGCACCCAAATAAAGCTCAAATAAAGCTATTGTAGCTTTTGTCTGTAAGAGCTACTGCTGGAAAGTGCCGCACGCTTTTCTTATTTTTGCTGTTGTTTAGCTGCTGCTTCTGCTGCCGCTGCTGCTGCCGCTGCCAATTCTTCCTGAGATTTTGGTACTATCACAGTCAAATTCAACTGGGTTTTCAGGATTGGTTCGGTTACCCGTTTCAATCTGCCTTGCGGATCTACCTCTATCCTAATTTTCTTATCCTCCACTTCGTTGTTTACGACTAAATCAAATTTTCCTACCATAATTAGAGGTTCTAACCGTTCTATTTTGCTGAGAACGGACTGAATTTGAGCAAAAGTACCTTCTAAATTCAGCGCTCTGCTTAGTACGTTAAATTTTTCCAGACTTCCTATACCTTTTTTTTGTTTTGTTTTAGGATCTTCGACAAACAGCGCCTGCGCAATTTCATCTTGCTCTGTCAGATTGAACTCTCTGATTCTCGCTCCTTCTTTTCTTACCAACTTGTTGATATCAAGCAGCAGGGTATCTGTAGTTTTTTCTTTGCCGAATAAAATATTAACTTCTGCTTGCAGTCGTTTTTGACGCTCTAGTTCTCTCTCAGCTTCTTGCTTTTGGGAAATGCCGAGTTTTAACTTGGCAATTTCGTCTTTCTTAGTTTGAATATTGCCTTTTATTTCTTCTCGCTTAGCCCATTCTGGCTGGAGCAAGTATATGAACAAACCCACAGAGGCACCCAATCCTAATATGGCAATCAAGATGCCTATGACTTTTGGAGTTATTTGCAGTCCGAATATACCACTACTACCGCCTCCTTCTTCGCCTACGTCGGGAATGAATTCTTCGCTGACTGTCATGGTTGAATGACCCCCTTCTGTTTTAATGTTTCGATACGAGTGGCTAGTCCGAACGCCCCTTTACTTCGGAGTATTTGAGTGATTTCAGAGGCTAGTTTTTGGTTGACTTTTACTTCTATCTCGTATTCAACGACATCTGGTAGTAGAACCTTTGGAACTACTATATTTTGTCCTGTATTTTTGAATTCGGCAGCCAGCGCCACATTTTGTTGGAGGGGATTTTCTTTTAACTCTGATTTATTTAGCTTAATGGCGTTACTATTAAATAATTCAGATTGTTTGAGGCTGAGTATAAAATCATTTACGTCATCGAAAGATCTAGCTGTGCCCACTATTTTCAGTGTCTGGGTAAAGGCTTCCCAGGGCACAGGGGGGGCAACTGGAGGCGGTGTTTGTGCAGCCTGTGCTGTTGCAGGCTGATTTCCAGGGGGTGTTGCTTGTGGGGCTGGAGGCGGTGTTTGTGCTGGAGTTTGAGCTGGGGCGGTGGCGGCTTTTATTTTTTCTTGATCGACTGTGAGCGCTTGACTAATCTGGCTAATTTGTACACCTGCTGGCACGCGATCGCGGATATCTTGCAAAATCGCTACAATTGGCTTTATAGAAGTATTGAAAATACTTGCGATTCCGTCTCTTTGCGCCTTAATCTGAGCAGCTTCTGCTTGTATAGCCTTAACTTGTTGATCTTGGGAAGAAAGCACACTTGCGTTTTGCTCTAATTTGGCTAGCTGCTCTGCCAAACTCGTGTTTTCCGATTGTGCCAAAAACCACAATCCCCCCACCACTGCTATAGGAACAACCCCGACTACTATTCCAGCGATAAGAGCTGTACGTTCATTAACCGATATAGCTACACCGCCAGCCTTACTTGGTATTGGGGGTTGATATTCTGGGCGATCTCTGAGAAAATTAATATCTATACTATACATACCATTACACCTCACGCAGTGCTAAACCCAGTACAACCCCTAATCCTGTGCGCTGCACTGGAGAAATTTCCTCATTAACTTCTAAAGAAAGACTTTCTATGGGATCAATCCCAGAGGTTGGTAGACTCAAGCGTTGCATAAAAAATTCGTCAATTTGTCCGAGAGCAGCACCAGGTCCTGCTAGCAGCATTTGCGCTACTTCTAGATTTTCGCTTTGATTGAGGTAGAAATCGAGGGAGCGCCGAATTTCATCAGCTAATTCTCCGAGCACTTTCAGCATAGCAGCGGCACCTGGGTTCTCATTCCCCAAGGAAGTTGCTCCCAATCCTCCTGAGGTATCCACTGGTGTAACAGGAATAGTCATTCCGGCTAGCAAGTCGGTATTCCGTGACGGGGGCAAATTCATTGCTTTTGCTAGAGCACTTTGAATGTGGAAAGTGCCAATGGGAATTGTACGAGAAAACTGCGGGATGCCATCGACAACGATCGCCAGCTCTGTACTGTCAAATTCAATATCTGCTAGTACTGCTGCTTCTTGGGGGGTAAACTGCTGTAGTTGTTCTCGAATTGTCCGCAGCAAGGCGAAGCTAGTTACTTCTATTACATCGATCGCTAATTCTGCCTCCTTGAATATATTGATATAAGTATCTATAATCTCCTTGCGTGTGGCCACCAGCAACACTTGTACTTTTTCGATCCCGTCTTCATCTACAAACAATCCTAATTTTTGGAAATCTACATCTGCCTCTTCTCTTGGAAACGGTAAATACAGCCCCGCTTCCTGATTCATGTAATCTCGTAGTTCTTGATCATTAAGTTCTGCTGGCACTGGAATTAAACGGCTCACTACTTCTCGTCCGGGGATTGCCGTAGCCACGTTTCTAATTTTAATTTTGTTGTCGGCTAAGGCTTGTCTTATTAGCTCTGCAATTTGCGGAGCATCAGCAATTTGACCTTCTTGAAAAACGTTTTCGGGAACCTCTACCGTAACAAAATTTTCCAGTTTGTAGCCCTGACCTTGCTTGCACAATTGTACAATGTTAATGCGATCAGGGGATAATTCTATTCCCAGGCCTTGCTTTTTTTTAGCAAATAAGTTTTTTAAAAGGTTAACCATTTCGGATTTGTCTAAATTAGTTATACAGGAAAGTAACAGCAGTCACTTGTGTGCGATCGCAATTTATAGTATAATACCCTACTTAATCTAAATGCACGAAGTTCCCACTAATCTTTCCCCAGGCACTGCGTTATCTCCGTTTTATGAACAGGATTAAAACCTGGAAAAAATTAAGTATTTTTGCGCTTTTGGGATTAGTGCTGAGCTGGGTAGTGAGTTGCGGCATTGGGCCTAATTCAGGACAGCCACCAGCGGCACGTCAGGAAGTCGAGTTCTGGACAATGCAGCTCAAACCGCAGTTTACAGATTATTTCAACCACCTGATAGCCAGATTTGAAACCGAAAACCCAGGGGTCAAGGTACGTTGGGTAGACGTACCCTGGGCGGCGATGGAACAGAAGATCCTGGCGGCAGTTTCTGCAAAAACAGCACCGGACGTAGTCAACCTCAACCCCAATTTTGCTTCCCTACTGGCGGGACGCAATGCCTGGTTATATCTCGATTCTAAAATACCTGCTCAAGTCCGTCAGCAGTATTTACAGAATATTTGGAAAGCTTGCACATTCGAGGGGAAAAGTTTTGGTATTCCCTGGTATCTCACGACTCGGATAACAATTTACAATCGCCAAATCCTGGAACAAGCTGGCATCAGTAAACCACCTACTACCTATGCAGAATTAGCTGCTGCCGCTAAGCAGATAAAAGAAAAAACCGGTAAATACGCTTTTTTTGTCTCTTTTGTACCAGAAGATGCAGCTGAGGTTCTCCAATCTTTGGTACAAATGGGGGTTGAATTGGTAGATACCCAGGGCAAAGCAGCTTTCAATACTCCGGCTGGTAAAGCAGCGTTTCAATATTGGGTAGATTTATATAAGCAAGGGCTGCTCCCCCGAGAAGTTCTCACTGAAGGTCACCGCCGCGCTATAGAGCTTTATCAAGCAGGTAAAATTGCTTTTCTAAATTCTGGCCCTCAGTTTTTCAAGACGATCGCCCAGAATGCACCGGATATTGCCAGGGTATCGGCTGCTGCTTTTGAAATAACAGGCAAAACAGGCAAAAAAAATGTAGCGGTGATGAATCTAGTGATTCCCCAAGATACTGATCAACCTGATTTAGCGCTGAAATTTGCTCTGTTTGTTACTAACAAAGATAATCAATTGGTGTTTGCTAAACAAGCTAATGTACTACCATCTATCAAAGAAGCGCTGCAAGATCCTTATTTCCAGTCTTTGCCTGCAGATGCGACTCCTGTAGATCAGGCGCGGATTATCAGTGCAGCTCAATTGCAAGATGCGGAAGTGTTAGTTCCAGCAATGAAGGATATTAATCAACTACAAAAGTTTATTTACGAAAATTTGCAAGCAGCGATGCTGGGTCAAAAAACGGTAGAGCAAGCTGTTGCTGATGCGGCAAAAGCTTGGAATCAACTTAGAAACCAGGTTTCTTAAAGAAACTGTCTTGTGCTAGCTAAAAAATGGCCAATCAAATAAAGAGAACCGCACAAAACTGTTATTTTTTCATTTCTAATGGCTTTTTCAAGGGCGGGCAGTAGTTCTGTAAAACACTGACACTCAGCTAGTAGTGGACATATCTGTAAAGCTAGCTCGGCGAGTTCTTCTGGAATTGCTGATTTATGATCAGGCACGGGCACTAGGTATAAGCGCTCGCCTGAGCGCAACAAAGCCTTCAAAATCCCTTCCCGATCTTTTGAAGCAAGTATACCAACTACCCACGTCACATTTTCAATATTTAAGCTATCCACATACTGACGTAAAACAGTTGCAGAGGCGCTATTATGGGCACCGTCAATCAGTAAAAGATGATCGCGCCATTTAATCCACTGTATACGTCCTGGCCATTTAGTTTGGGCCATACCTTCGGCGATCGCTTTGTCAGATATTTTCCAGCCGCGTTGGCGCAAAATCTCTACAGTGGCTAGCGCTAGCGCTGAATTCACTAACTGTGCTTCCCCGGCTAAAGGCAGTGGATAAACAATCCCTTGATATGATGCCCAGCTGCAAGCAGGGGGGAATTTTTCTATTTTTTCTCTCTCTGTCTGAATTATTTTTGCCGGTTCTGGCCATATAGCTGGACAGCCTACCTCGGCTATACGTTTGTCTACTACTGCCTTTGCTTCTGGTGGCAGTGGCCCTATAACGGCGGGGCATCCCGATTTGAGTATACCGGCTTTTTCGGCGGCTATGTGGGCTAAAGTAGGTCCAAGTACTTGCCAGTGTTCCCAACTAATGGAAGTAATAATACTGACTAAAGGGCGAGCGCAAACATTCGTCGCATCTAAGCGCCCCCCCAATCCCACCTCCACCACTGCTACATCTACTTTCTGTTTAGCAAAATACAACCAAGCTGCAGCAGTAATCACCTCAAATTGCGTTGGCAATTCTCCTCCAGGCTGAATCGCTGCCAGCACTTCTTCTAACAGCTTTTGTAACTCCTGCTCTGAAATTTGCTGTTCATTTAGGCATATCCGCTCTCTCCAATCTATTAAATGCGGAGAAATATACCTGCCCACGCGATAGCCAGCATGTGTCAGAATTGATGATAAATATGCACAAACTGAGCCTTTACCGTTGCTGCCTGCAATATGAATGGTGGGAACTTGGTGCTGGGGATTGCCTAAATTGGCAAGTAAGTGCTGAATCCTCTCTAAGCCAAGATGTACGCCAAAGCGTTCGTAAGGTTTGAGTAGGGTGTCTGGGTTCACGTTTTTATAGGAATGCCGGATTTTGGGTATTGGTGGATTGGGGGAATGGCTGGATTTGTATATTATGATAGAGTAGAATTTATCATTAGTTTATAATATATTTTATTTGCTTGCTATGAATGAAAATAATATAGTCGTATCAGCTGAATGGCTAGCGGAAAATTTGCACAATCCTGAAATAGTAATCGTGGATTGTCGTTTTTCCCTTGCTGCTCCTGAATTGGGACAAAATCAATATCGCTTTAGTCATATTCCCGGAGCTTTTTATTTAGATTTAAACCGCGATCTTTCTGGTCAAGTTGGCCGTCATGGGGGGCGTCACCCTCTACCTGATCCGGAAAAGTTGGCTGAAAAATTAGCAGCAATCGGGGTAAATTCTGGAGAAAGTCTAGTGGTTGCCTATGATGATTCTCGGTTTGCTTTTGCATCTCGTTTGTGGTGGCTGCTACGCTATTTGGGGCATGAGAAAGTCTCTGTTTTGGATGGCGGTTTTAGTGGATGGCAAGCAAATGGATATCCGGTGACAAATGAGGTTTCAGTAGCGAAACCAGGTAAGTTTATCCCCCAACTTCACCCGGAAAAAGTGGTGGATATTGAATATGTACGGAAAAGAAAAGATATGCCGGGAGTAGTGCTAGTGGATTCTAGAGAAAGCGATCGCTATCGTGGGGAACGAGAACCGCTCGATCCAATTGCGGGTCACATCCCTGGGGCTGTTAATTTCCCTTGGCAAGAAGTAACAGATGAAAAATCTAAATTGCGCTCGCCTCAAGAACAGTGTCAGCGTTGGGCTAATATAAAACAAGCAGAAGAAATTATAGTTTACTGCGGTTCTGGTGTGACTGCCTGTGTCAATTTGCTATCTTTAGAAATTGCCGGTATTCATAATGCTAAACTCTATGCTGGAAGTTGGAGCGATTGGTGTTCTTATTTAACTTAAAAGTCAAAATAAATAAATTGCGGTTGCCCTTCGGGAGCAAGGAGCCAAACGGCAAAAAAACATATTGGCACTAACATAATTTTAAATGGCCAATTTAAATCTAATTTGAGTAGGCGATGAATAGTATAAGAGATAGCAATCGCTATCATTAAAGACGCAAGCAGCACACTCAATTGCAATCGCTCTAATCCGATACTTTCTAAATATACCTTTTGAACAAACTGCGGATCACCGGCATTTCCCCAAAGATTTTCAAACGCCCAAGTTGAATCTTTTAAATTAGGTAGTCGAAACCAAATCCATGACATAAATACCATTATTTGTGTTAGCGCCCATGCGAATATAGTACCAGGAATGCTTCGCCACCAGTATTTTAGAAATACAAATTTATTAGATATAGCTTCTGTGAGGCGGTGAATCACTAGCGCTACACCATGTATTAAACCCCAGACTATAAATCCCCAGGCAGCACCATGCCAAATTCCGGATATGAACATAATAATTAATAAATTTAAACAAGTTTTCACTAAACCTTTGCGGGAACCGCCTAGGGGAAAATAAAGATAATTGCGCAACCAGTCTCCCAAAGTGATATGCCATCTGCGCCAGAAATCAGCTATACTTGTACTCATGTAGGGATAGTCAAAATTTTCTGGCAAATTAAATCCCATGAGTGTAGCACTACCGCGAGCAATATCGACATAGCCGCTAAAATCGAAATATAGTTGTAATCCGTAAGCAAAAATTGCTAGCCATAAATCGATGCTACCAGCGCGTTGTAAATTGTCGAAGCTAAGATTGACAAATTGCGCTAAATTATCGGCAAGTAAGCCTTTTTTGACGGCTCCGCAGGCAATCAGCCATAGCCCTTCAGTAATTTTTTCAGCTCTGGGAAATTGCAGCGATCGCAGTTGCTTTTTCAGAGTATGATAGCGTGTAATTGGTCCTGATATTAGTTTAGGAAAGAAAAATTTATAAGCGGCAAATTCGATAAATTGCTGACTTGCGGGAGCGCCCCGATATACATCAACTAGGTAAGCAATGCACTCGAAAGTAAAAAAGCTCAATCCTAAAGGAGGGAGGATATTTTCTCGAAAAAAAGTAGCGAGCGCATTAGCTTTTTGCCAATTTGCTAAATCCCCTATCGATTCTAAAACAAAAGGAACATATTTAAAAGTAAACAGCACACTTACATTTAAAAAAATGCCCAGCCACAATATAATAAAACGGCGGGGACTCCAATCGATGTTTAAATTCGTATTTCTAGATTCTTCTTTCCCTTCTTCGTTTTTTTCGTTTTCGGGCTGTTGAGTTTGACAAATATTCAGTTCTCGCCCCAATTTGTAGTTAATAAAAATGCTGACGATTAATAGAGGTATATATTGAAATTGTAAAGAAGCGTAGAAAACAATACTAGCAATTAACAGTATCCACAGTTGCGATCGCCTATTGGACACAGTCCAATAAATACCGAGGACACTGAGAAAAAATAGAGCGTAAGAAAGTGACAGGAATTCCATCTAACTTCTCACTTTATATCCTGACTATCAACTTCTTTTTTAGCAGGAGGCCAAGGAATCATCGGATCAGCAGCGAGGCGTAGAGACATTTCGTAGGCACCATAGCGGTTGAGGTGACTAGGATCAGAAAAGAATTGATTTTCAGTGAGCCAAATTTCTGATAAGTCGCGAAAGATAAATCCTTCTTCCTGCGCCAGACTTTGCATATGCTGACGGAATTGCTGCTCGAAATTTTTGCGGGCGATATCTAAATAATCATCGGTAAGGGGCAAGTTGACAAAAACGACTGTAATGCCGCGTTCTCGGGTAAAAGCCATTAAATTTTTCAGAGCTGTAGTTTGGCGCCCTGCTAATTCAAATGATTCGTAGTCTGCATCATAAGTACCTGGAACTCTGGGATGTCGCTGATAGTAAACAGAAGGATTGAAGCGAATAGGTAAAGGCAGGAAACCGTTACTATCAACGGAAACGGAAGGATCTTTCTGAGTGTCTGGGGAAGGGGGTGAGGGTTGAGTATTGGTTGTTTCTTTAGTTGTTTCCGGGTTAGGAAACAAAAGCTGTTTGTCAAAAGTTGCGGAAAACTGCTGCTGCAATAAAGTTTTGAGGCGCTCGCGGTATGGGTAGCTTGCCGAGAGTTCTGCGAGCTTTTGATTGAGTAGGAGAGCGACTTCTTGATAATTAGACGCCCATATTTTATCAGCCGTCAGTGGGGGGGCAGCAGATTTTTCTGGCGAATCAGAAGACGAATTGGATTTTTCTGGGTTGGGAGTGACTATGGGGTATTTGCCGGCAGCAAGCTGTTTATACCCTGGAGAAGCGGCGATCGCATTATAAGTGATATCGCGACGCCCTCCATTTAAAGCTCGTGCTCCATCTGCCCACAAAATCATTCTAGGTAATTGCTCTGGCTGTAAAATTTCGCGGATAAGTATATCGGCGACTTGTGCGGTAGCGCCGTTTATTCCAAAATTAAACACCTTTAATCCCGCATATCCTTGTTCTGCGAGAGCTTTTTCTAGGGCTAGGGGATCGATGCCTCGTAGTGCGCGGGAACTGCCTATGATCAAGATATCTGGGGTACCCACTTCTAGGAGGTAACGCTGATAGATTTGCAATTGCTCATCGAGTTGTCGGCTATTAAAGGAGGGGTAGTTATAAATTTGCACGCTACAGCGTTCGGGAGCGACTTCACTGTCTGAAGCCGAACATTGTGCAGTAATTGTGCGTTTGCCTTCGGATTGAGTAAATCCAGAAAGGTTAAACACAGAGCTGTCATCGGTTTTTGAACGCTGTAGAGATAGTTGCGGCAAAGGCAGAGAAACGGTAACTGGTGAAGCGGTATTATTGCTAGCCAAGGAAGAGTCTAAAGACAATTCCGTCTCGCCGCTTACAGGCATTTGCACTTGTCGTAGATATTGCCCCAGTAGCCAGTCTGCTTGTAAGGTGAGTAGGATTCCCAAAGTGCCCCAGATGGCGGCAATCAAGGCTGCTTCCCGACTGGAGTGAGTGAGGGAGTCGTTGGGTGCAAATAATTGCGATCGCAGCAGAATTTCTTGCACAATTGTTCCGACGGCTGCGAATATTTTGGTGAGTGCGTCTGGGGAATCCTCTGATTTTAAATCTGGACGTATAACCAAATCCCCTGGTTGGGGGAGGTTATCTCTTTCTTCCCGCGCTGCGATAGTCAATTCTGGCGGAGTTATCGGCGGTAGTTGCTGGGGTAGATTAATAACATCGCCATAGCGCCAAGCGAAATGTTTAGAGCCATAGCGTCGCCCATAAACTCGCAATCCTTGGATGTCTGAGACTTGTAATTGGCGCAGGAATTTAACAATACGTGGCCCCACTTCACTTTGCACTGGGCAGACAGGAGCTTCGGTTAAGACGTGCAAGACATTGGCTTTGCGGAGGAGTTTGATGCGAATGCCGCCGGTAGCTAATTTAATATTCAAATCGGGGTTAATGACGCGATCTAGTAAATAAGTGAGAGCGTTAAGATCCCCTTGTTTTGCTAATTCTTGGGTAGGGATAGTTTGGATTTCCGGATCTCTTTTGCAGCTGATGTTTAGCCATTCAATCCAAACGGGGGTTTCTTGTGATTCGTCGATACGGGTTTCGGTGCTGCTGTCGATGCCGTAAACTGTGACAGCTTGAATGCCTTGAGGGGCGAGTTCATTGAAAAGAGTAGCGATAGTGCTGACACAGAGATGTTTGTCGGGGGCTTTGTGTATAGGTGTATTTTCTCTTGCAGTAGTAGCAGTAGTGGAGGGCTTGCGGTTAAGGAATAGGTGTAATGTTGTTTCTTGAAGTATGGCGCGAGCGGCAATCTCGTTTTCTGCTAAGGCGCGCTCGACTAATAGGGCGAGCGCTTCTACATCGCCCCAGCGCGCCCATGCCGACAGCATTTTTTCCGGTGGAGTGAGCTCGACGCGCAGTATCCACTCTGGTTTTATTTCTCCGCTGACTTGCCCTAGAATGACAGCATCTCGAAACCCCTGCAGAGATTCTCCCTGGAGCTTTTCTAGTAAGTTACGCAGTCTAGACGCTAGCGGTTCTGCTAATAAAGAGGGATCGGGGCTGTAGGCTGCTTCGCATAGAACCCAGAGGCGTTTGTTGTTATTTTTCCAGGATTCTGTTATTTCTTTGTCAGGGGGGCGGGAATTCTGCAAGTCTGTTATCCGCACGCGCACGGCTACTCCTAAGTTGCTTAGAATTTCGCTTAAGTAGCGAGCGAGCGCTTCCGCATTCCCCCTCCTTGCTTGGCGCTGAATCACCAGGCTTTCCTCGTTGGGCGGGGATAGCTCTTCTTTCTCTGCCGCTTTTGGTTTTATAGGCGCATCCTTATCCCCCTCAGCCGAATGAGCTACAGTAAGAGCGCTGCTGACGGTAGATTGCTCTGGTGTAGAGGATGATTCTAGTTTTTCGGCTGTAGGCGGCTCTGATTTTTTGAGATACCTATCTAAGTGATTGGGATCAAGACGTACTGTCCAGTCTGGACGATTGCGCCCGGTTTCTCTCCCAGATAGAAATATCTGATAAATTTTTGGTTGATTAGGCGGGTTGAGGATTTCTAGAGATTGCGTTGCCAATGCTTGGGCGAATCTAGGCACAGCAATAGCCACATCCGGGCACGGCTCTCCTTCACACAAAAGGTAGAGGTTATTGCCCCGCAGCCTTGCTTGCACCCGCACTTTTTCTAGCCCTAAGACTTCGGTTGCCCATTCTCCTAGGTTTGGCTGGCTGCCTACTTTGACACGCTCATCTACTTTTAACATCAGCGTTTTTCTACCTGCTCATTATCTTGCATAGAAATAACACACCCGCCCTGCATTCTGGCATATTTGAGGATACAGCTGTTTTTGCAAGGTTCTCATGCTTTTCTTCTACCACACTTTATCTCAATCCAATTCTCCTGCTTACTGGAATACCCAGAAAAGCTCCCCCCGTTTCAATTTTATCCCTTCTAATATTCTCTTAAGTTTAGCAACTGCTCCTGTTTTACTGGGCTTGGGCGCTGGTCAAAATTTGGCCAAATTCTTGCAGGAAGTTGGCGAGGCTAGCGAGGAGATTTTTCGAGGCGAGCGCCTTCCCATCCTCAATTTCCCCTCTTGCGCAACTCCCGCTAGTAATCCAGAGTCAGAGCCCACGCCAAATTCCCAAACCGACTAATCCTGCTCATATCCTAGTTTCTAGATTTTAATTGGGGTTACCTGGATTGAGGCGGCGGAAAAATTTGCACCTCCGCTTACAATTATTGTCTCTTCTGTGTTGGCACTTGCCTGATATACATAATAAACTTAAGTATACCAAATGAACACCCCTCCGATTATTAAATTTATAGCCACTAATCAGTTTAGCAATTCAGGCTTTCAACTTTTAAATTTTGTCTGTCTAGTTGTGGCGCTTTCTAAAATAGGCTTCCTCAGCAGCGTCTCTGCTCAAATCATCCCAGATTCTACTCTGCCGAATCTGACTACTGTTACCCCTAATGGTAATATTTCAGTGATTCAGGGAGGAACGCTTGTAGGCGGCAATCTCTTTCATAGTTTCCGCGAATTCTCTGTCAATAATGGCAGCGAAGTTTTTTTTAACAATTCAGCAGATGTTGTTAATATTATTTCTCGCGTTACAGGTGGTAAAGTCTCGAATATTGACGGTTTAATCCGCGCTAACGGCACTGCTAATTTATTTTTAATTAATCCCAGTGGAATAATTTTTGGCCCTCGCGCTTCTTTGCATCTGGGAGGCTCATTTTTTGCCTCTACTGCTAGTGGTATTCGCTTCGCTGATGGCAGTATTTTCAGTGCTACAAATCCACAATCTCCCCCTTTACTAACGGTTAATTTGCCGATTGGTTTAAAATATGAAAATAATCCGGTTGATATCACTGTGCAGCAGTCTCGCTTGCAGGTATCTCCTAATAATACTCTAGCTATTTTTGGCGGAAATGTCAATATAAATGGGGGAATTTTATCGGCTGCCAGTGGGCAAGTTGTGTTAGGGGGATTGGTGGCAGGAGGAGAGTTAGGAATATCAGGATTGGTGCCTTCTTTTCCTGAAGGAATACGGGGTAATATTTTTATCAGGAATGGGGCGATTCTTGATGTTATGGGAAATGGCGGCGGGAGTATTTCTATTTTGGCAAATAATTTGGAACTTTCTGGCGGCTCTCAAGTTTTAGGGGGAATTGCGGCTAACAATCAGCAAGTTTCGGCGGCAGGAGATATTTCAATAAATGCGAATGGGAAAATAATTATTGCAGAGAAAAGTGCGATCGCCAATACTGTTGAATCAAAAGCAGCAGGTAATGGTGGTAATATTGTTGTTACAAGTGATGCTCTAGTGCTAACATCGGGTTCTCGAATTTCTACAATAACGCGCTCGCATGGTTTTGCCGGTAATATCCAACTAAATGCTAATAGTATCGATATATCTGGTTTTTCAGATGATGGAATTTTTAGCGGCATTCTCAGTTATTCGGAAAATAATGACAGCGGCGCTACAGGTAATATTACCATAAATCAGAGCGAGCGCCCACATGGAAATCTCCGCTTAGCAAATCGTGGATTTCTTGCTACTGTTACCAAAAGTATCAACAATAGTGGCTCTATTGAAATAAATGTCAACAATCTAAATATAGAAAGTGGCGGGCAAATTATTACCCTCACAGAAAATAGGGGGAAAGCAGGCGAAATAACTGTCAATGCTACTGGCAAGATGAGTATTGCGGGAGGCAGTACGGATTTTATCAATTCCCCTTTTCTTGATGTAACTGTCTACAATCTCGATGACTTGCCCTACAGTACAGATTTAAATCCAAATGTCGAAGCTTCGGGAGCTGATGGAATTCCCTACATTTCTATTCAGCGCACACCTGAAAAAATTATTGCAGGAAATACAATTTTGGGAACGGCAAATCAGCAATTTGATTACTATTCGTTTACAGTATCTGCTCCTAGTAGGGTAATTATTGATATTGACGGTGGTGATGGTTACGAGGCAATTCCGGGAAGTTTAGATACCAAAATAACTTTGTTTAATAGAGCGAATGGAGAAGCGCTCGCTATTAACGATGATGCTAATATTCAAAAAGGTGCAGGTGGAAGTCGTGTTGTTCAAGATTCTTATATCTCTACGACGCTACCACCGGGAAATTATGTAATTGGCGTCGGAGAATTTGATACTATTCCAGATAGCGTGCAATTGTTAGAAGGCGATCGCATTGATCCAGGCGATACTTACACACTCAATCTTTCAGTGCAAAATAGAGGAAAAAGCAGCCCTTTAACAACAAATTCTTTCAATCCAAAAAACTTCAACCCAAATTATGGATATAGGAGCGGTTTATTCTCTCTGACTCGCGCCCTAGGAAATACAGGCAATTTAAATATAAATGCCGCCCATTTACAGCTCCAATCTGGAGGAGAAATTATTGCAACAACTTTTGCAGACGGCATGGCTCAAAATATTTTCTTGAAAGGATTGACAGTAGATATTAATAATGCAAGAATAGCAAATATAACTCGTGGCAGCGGCAATTCAGGGAGTATTTTTATGAATGCCGACACTATAAATATTACCAATGGCAGCGGGTTAAATTTGAGTAATTTTGGTGATGGAAATACAGGAGATGTCAGGATTAATACCCGAAATATAAATTTCTTAGAGGGGGGAAAAATTATATTGGGAACTTACAACCGAGGAAACACGGGCAGAGTAGTAATTAATGCGGAAGAAACAGTCAGGTTAGACGGAGAATTGGAAGCGGAAGGTTCACGGATATTTAATATTGTAGCTGGAGCGTCATCAGTTGGCAATGCGGGCGGTATAGAAATTAATACAGGCTCGCTTTCAGTGACAAATGGGGCAGCACTAAATACTAATACTTACGGAAAAGGAAATGCAGGCAATATTGAAATTAATGCCAGGGAAAGCGTAATTTTAGACGGGCGCTCAAGTACAGGTTTGGGTTCAAGTTTACTCAGTCGCGTCAGAGGTAGAGGCGTTGGAAACGCTGGCAATATTAACATCAATACACGCTTCTTTTCCATGAGCAATGGCACACAACTATTCAACCGCACAGAAGGCAAAGGTAATGCGGGAATAGTAAATATTAATGCCAATGAAATTTCTCTCAATAATAGTACCATTTCTAGTAGTGTCGAGTCTACTGCTATTGGCAATGGCGGCACCCTCAATCTCAATACCGAAAGACTTTCCCTCAGCAATGGTGCAAAAATCATCGCTAGCACTTCTGGGCAAGGAGATGCAGGGCAAATTTTTATCCGGGCAAGAGAATTACTGTCTCTAGATAACAGCCAAATTTCTACAAAAGTGAATCCCCAAGGAATTGGAGCCGGTGGCAGTATTCAAATTGATACTGGCTCCTTAATTTTAAATAATCAAAGTCTGATTACTGCAGAAACTGCTTCCGGGCGCGGGGGAAATATTCGTATGCAAATGAATAAGCTATTACTGATGCGCCGCCATAGCCAAATTACGGCAACAGCAGGAATATTAGGAAAGGGCGGAGATGGCGGCAATATTGAGATTAATGCACCACTGATTGTGGGTATTCCTATCGAAAATAATGACTTGACAGCAAATGCATTTGAAGGGCGGGGTGGAAATATTCAATTAAGTGCAGAGGGGATTTTAGGGCTGGAATTTCGCGATCGCCTAACCCCACTAAGTGATATTACCGCTAGTTCTCAATTCGGCATTTCTGGAAATGTTACTATCAGCAAACCCACCGTAAATCCCACTTCAGGATTAGTAAAATTGCCAGAAGAAGTTGCCAATCCCAGCGATAAAATAATCATAGGATGTGCAGCGGCAGCAGGGAATTCTTTTACTGTAACCGGGCGCGGCGGCTTACCGGAATCTCCCACTAGCATTATCACCTTGATGAGTGAGCCTGCTGTTTGGCAAGATTTTGAAGATTTTTCCAACTCATCCGCAGCTGCTGGGGGTGGTGCAAATACAGTAGAATTACCTTTAGAAAACGACAACGTAGCCAAACGCGCTTTTGTGGAAGCAACGGGCTTTTCAATCAATGCCAAAGGAAAAATCGAGTTGGTGTCTCGCCGGGGGCTTCTAAGAATTTTGCCCCTCTGCCGTTAAATTGTTGCGATTTGTCTAAAATTCAACCGGATACTCTCTCGCATCAGTAGTAGAAGTTATATTGTAGTCTTCGGCGCTGCCACCAGGGGGATGTAAAGGTAAAGAAAGATTAAATATAGTAGAATCTACGGACTTGTTGATTACAGTCTTGCTATCTTTTGGTATAATTACATAAAACCAGCTTTTGTAATTATTTTCTCAATAAAAATTTTATGGAGGGATGAAAAACGAGCGGATAGGATAAGAAATATTTATGGCCAGGATAAAATGAGTGGTTTTCTAGTTTACTTTCTGTTAGCTGTGCTTTTGGTAACAGGTTCGGGAAACAGAGTCTGGGCCAAGGCTTCCTCATTGACTTTTTCTGAGCCAGAGTTTCCTATTCAACAATTTCCTGCGGCGTCAAATCTTTTACAAAAAGGAAGACAAAACTACAAAGCAGGAAAGTTTCGCGCGGCAGTAAATTTTTTAGAACAAGCGGCGGCGGCATACCAAGCGGAAGGGGCAAGTCTCAATCAAGCTCAAGCGCTCAATCTTTTATCTCTTGCCTACCAACAATTAGGCGAGTGGGTGCTGGCACAAACAGCGATCGCTGAAAGTATTAAAATCTTGCAAAAATTAAAACAATTAGATCCCCGTGGGACGGCAATTTTAGCACAAGCTTTGAATACACGGGGGAGTTTAGAATTAGCGAAAGGAGAGACTTTATCGGCTTTGGAAACATGGCGACAAGCAGAAATTGCTTATGAGCGCGCAGGAATTCAAAGCGGAAAATGGGGCAGTCGTCTTAATCAAGCGCTTGCCCTGCAAGTATTAGGGCAGTATCGCCGTTCTGTGGATATTTTAGAACAAATAAATATTCACCTGCAAGGGCAGCCGGATACCTTGCTAAAAGCTGACAGTTTGAGGGGTTTGGGTATTGGGCTACAAGCTATTGGCGATTTCACCAGAGCTAAGAAAATTTTAGAGCAAAGTTGGGCAATTAGCGAGCGCTTGAATTCTCCTGTCGATACGAGTGCCACCCTTTTTACCCTCGGTAATCTTGCTAGAAATTTACAGCAGCCGACTGTCGCCCTATCGTATTATCAAGAAGCAGCTAAACTGGCGGGAAGTGATTTAATGAGAGTGCAGGCAAAACTCAATCAAGTCAGTCTTTTGATTACTATTGGGCAGCAGTCAGAGGCGCGGCAAATTATTGATCATGTTTTCCCAGATATTGTTAAGTTACCTGCTAGCAGAGCTTCTATTTATGCAAGAGTAAACTTGGCTGAAAGTCTGATAAAGCTATCAGGTAGTGAAGAAAAAATATCGCCGCTAGAAATCGGTAAAATACTAGCGACTGCTGTGCAGGATGCGCGAGAATTAGGAGATCCACTGGGGGAAGCGCTGGCTCTTACGCAAGTTGGAAAACTTTACAAACAAACGCAGCAAATCGACGATGCTCGAAAAGTGACGGAGGAAGCGCTGCAAACTCTGGAGGGATTAGATGCTGACGAAATTGTAGCACGGGCTTCGTGGCAACTAGGGCAAATTTTTAAACAAGAGGGGAAGATTGAAAAAGCGATCGCAGCTTACGAAAGAGCTTTTAAAAGCCTGCAAGCTTTGCGCAATGACTTAGTAGCAATCAATCACGAGTTTCAGTTTGAATTTAAGGAAAGTGTAGAACCAATTTATCGTGAATTTGTCAGTACACTACTTACGGGTGCGCAAGTAAGTCAAGCAAATTTAAGAAAAGCGCGAGAAGTAATTGAAGCCTTGCAATTGGCTGAGTTAGATAATTTTTTTGGTGATGCATGTTTAAATGTAAAACCTACAAATATAGACGAAATAGATAATCAAGCAGCAGTTATTTATCCGATTATTTTAAGCGATCGCCTGGAAGTAATTATATCACTGCCTGGGCAACCACTACGTCATTATACCACCCGACTGAGCAATCAACAAGTCGAAACTATTCTCGAAAAATTTTACTCGGCACTATTTCCCGGATTTTCTAGAAAAGAACGCTTGCAAATCTCCCAACAGATTTATAACTGGCTTGTCAAACCAGCTGAAATCGATTTAGCCAGTAGCAATATCAAAACTTTGGTTTTCGTCCCCGACGGAGCCTTACGAAATTTGCCAATGGCTGCTCTTTATGACGGGGAAAAATATCTTATCGAAAAATATAGCATTGCCATCAGCCCAGGGTTGCAATTGTTTCCCGAAAAACTGGAATCGAGAGAATTAAACGTTTTAGCAGCTGCCTTAACAGAAGCCCGACAGGGATTTTCAGCCCTGCCAGCAGTACAGGAAGAAATTAAAGAAATTAGTACCCAATTCAAATCAAAAATTTTACTAAATCATCAATTTACTCGTCAACGCTTTGCTAGAGCTTTGGAAACAAATGCTTATTCAGTCATTCACTTGGCAACTCACGGGCAATTTAGCTCCCATCCAGAAGAAACTTTTCTTCTTACTTGGGATGAACGCATCAGCATAAAAGATTTAGATCTATTATTTAAAAAAAGTCGATTGGGAATTGGTAAGCCAGTAGAATTATTGGTGATGAGCGCCTGTCAAACAGCAATCGGTGACAAACGGGCAACACTAGGATTGGCAGGATTTGCTCTGCGCTCAGGTGCGCGCAGTACGCTAGCCAGTTTGTGGTCGGTAAATGACGAAGCTACGGCTAATTTAATGGCAGAATTTTATCGACAGCTAACAAGGCTAGATAGTAAAATAAATAAAGCAGAAGCTTTGCGCCAAGCTCAACTATCTGTATTGCAAAATCCTTTACACAAGCATCCCTATTTCTGGGCATCATTTGTTTTAGTGGGAAATTGGCTATAGTCAAATGTTTTCTTTCAATTAGAGAGGTGTTAAAATGAATACAATCAAATTCTCTCTTTGGCAAAGAATATTATCAGCAACAATTGCGTCAGGATTGCTAGTGGCGCTTGCCCCTTTTGAAAAAAATAATAGCCTATTGGCAAGGGTACAATTTGATGCTCCCGGAGATGTCGTACCTAAAACAAGCGTGGGAGGAGGAGTTCGCGGAAAGGTAGAATTTGCCGCCCCTGGAGAATCAGCACCCAAAAATAGTGTCGGAGGAGGCGTGCGGGGTGAAGTTGAATTTGAAACTCCCGGCGATGCTACTCCCAATAATAGTGTTAGTGGAGGAGTTCGCAGTGACAGAGCCTCAGAAGCGATCGCTTTACTTCCCCCTTCAAAATATGGGCGCACTGTTTCAGCACATCCGACATTTTTCGTATACTTGCCACAGACAAATTCAAAAGAAATATTTTTCAGCTTGCAAGACGAACAAGGAGAATCACACTATCAAACCAGATTAAAAGTGTCAGGCAAGGGCGGTATTGTTAGCGTCACACTTCCAAAAGAAGCACCAGAATTAGAAATAGGGAAAAACTATTTATGGTTTTTCGCTCCCCTGCAAGAAGCAGACGGGATTCTCCGCCCCGACAATTATGTGGTAACAGGATGGGTGAGGCGCATTGAAAATAAAATAGGCAGCAAGGAGCAATATTCTTCTCCCATTGAAGCAGCTGCTGCCCTAGCCAAAGCAGGAATTTGGTACGATACCTTAAAGATTTTAGCAACAGCCATGCAACAAGAACTAGATAATACAGCTTTTGTTAAAGAGTGGAAAGAGCTATTAGAACAAGTGGGATTGGCAGCGCTCGCCACCCAACCGCTCGTCGAAAATTTGTAAATGGTTTATAATTTTTTAGGAGGTGTGCTAGTAAATTTTAAAAGTTCCTAACTGCGGAAACTATAACAGTCTAAACGCAGATGTGGAAAAAATCAATAAATCAAGAACCGCAACAGTTCTTTAATCAATGGAAAGGAACTCTAATAATTGCTTTTAGCATTGCCGGAGCAGTTATAGCTGGTTCTCAAATTGGGGTTTTTAACCTGTTAGAATGGGCGGTGCGCGATCGCTTTTTTCAGCTCCGCCCTCCTGAACCAATCGAGAAACGTATTGTTATCGTCACCGTCGACGAAGCGGACATTAAAAACCTCAAACACTGGCCAATGTCTGATCGTGTCATGGCACAAGCCATACGCAATATTATGGCTCAGCAACCTAGAGCTCTTGCCATAGACATTTATCGCGACTTGCCTGTTGAACCAGGGCATGAAGAGTTAGTCAATATTTTTAAATCTACTCCCAATTTAATCGGCATCGAAAAAGTAGCAGAAGTTTCCATTGCTCCGCCTCCTGTATTAGCAAAGTTAGAGCAAGTGGCTGCCAACGACATGATCTTAGATGGGGATGGCAAAATTCGTAGAGGTTTTGTCATTCTCGGCAAATCTGACGGCACTATCCAACAAAGCCTAGGCGTAAAAATGGCTTTGATATATCTAAAAGAAGAAGGAGTATCACTCAGAGTAATCGATAAAGAGAAAAAAATTTACGGGTTAGGAAAAGCAGTATTTATTCCCTTGACAGGAAATGAAGGGGAATATAATAAGGAGGATACGGGCGGCTACCAAATATTATTAAATTATCGCGGAGAGCTGAAAAAATTTCTCCATATTTCACTGAGTGAGGTTTTAGAAAATCGCATTCCGGCAGATTTGATGCGCGCTCGCTTAGTTTTTATAGGAGCGATCGCTCCAAGTCTAAATGATAACTATCAAACTCCTTACACCAGTGGGCTGACAGCGGCTAGAAAACTAACCCCCGGCGTCGTCATTCACGCCAACCTCACCAGTCAAATTATCAGTGCAGCCCTGGATGGGCGAGTGATGTTATACGCATCCCCAAAACCACTCAATTGGTTAATAATTGCGCTCGCATCTGTAGCAAGTGCCACTTGCGGTTCCCTGTACATCCAAAAGCGACGAGCATCACTCAGCGGCATTATTCTAGCCATAATAATCATTATCAGCAGCAGCTATATTGCCTTTTTATACGGCTGGCAGATTCCCGTCTTTACCCCCGTGCTTGCCGTCGCAATTTCTGCAATCATAAGCATCAGTTCCGCCCTTTGGAGACAACTGATAATTTCCTACCAGCAACTAGAAGAATATGCTCACACCTTAGAAAGTAAAAATAAAGAACTACAACGCCTCGATCAACTCAAAGACGAATTTCTTGCCAATACTTCTCACGAGCTGCGCACCCCCCTCAATGGCATCATTGGCATTGCCGAATCCATGCTAGACGGCGCAACCGGAAAAATTACAGAAGTGCAGGCACAAAACCTGTTGATGATTTCCCAAAGTGGACACCGTCTTTCTAACCTAATCAATGATATCCTAGATTTTGCCAAACTGCGATACGAAAATTTAGAATTAAGACTCAAACCTGTTGATATCCGCACTTTAACAGAAGTGGTAGTGAATCTCAGCAAACCCCTAATTAAGAATAAAAATTTACAATTAATCAACGCCATCCCACCAGACTTGCCTGCCGTTTGTGCCGACGAAGATCGTTTACAGCAAATTCTCTACAACCTCATCGGCAATGCGATTAAATTTACCGAATCAGGAACTGTTAAAATTTCAGCAGAACTAGCAAATGGCAATTCCCTTATCATTACCGTTTCCGATACTGGTATTGGCATCCCGCCTGAGCAATTTGATCGTATTTTTGAATCTTTCCAACAAGGAGATGGCTCTACGGATCGCAAATATGGAGGTACAGGGTTAGGGCTGTCTATTACGAAAAAGCTAGTCGAATTACACGGCGGCAAAATTTGGGTTGAGTCAGAAGTGGGTAAGGGTTCGCACTTCAGTTTTACGCTTCCAGTTGCCGACGCTCCCGCGGAAAATACCCCCATTTCTGCTACCGTGACAACCAGCCGAAGAACCCGTGCCGACTTAGAAATTTTATCCCCCGCTACCATAAACACTAAGACAGTTTTGCCTGCCGACAACGGCGCTAAAACCAATGGTAACTTCCATATTTTGATTGTAGATGACGAACCAATCAACCTGCAAGTTCTCAGCAATCACCTTTCTGTCAATAAATATATAGTTTCCAAAGCTTTGAATGGAAATGAAGCCCTTGCCATATTAAACAGTAGCAATCCGCCAGTAGATTTGATTTTGCTAGACGTAATGATGCCTAATTTATCCGGCTATGAAGTTTGTGCGAAAGTCAGGGAAAACCATCCGGCTCAACAGCTGCCTATCGTTATGTTAACTGCCAAAAATCAAGTTTCTGACTTGGTTTTAGCTTTTGAATATGGAGCTAATGATTATATCACAAAACCTTTTGCTAAAGACGAACTATTAGTGAGGATAAAAACTCACCTGAGTTTGTCTAAAATAACGAAAGCTTATGAACGGTTCGTGCCCCACGAATATTTAGAATTACTCAGTAGAGAGAGCATTATTGATGTTAAATTAGGCGAGCACGTCAGTAAAGAGATGGGGATATTTTTTAGTGATATTCGTTCTTTCACAACCCTGAGTGAAAGCATGACTACTTGCGAAATATTTGACTTTGTAAATGCCTATTTGCGGCGCGTATCGCCAGAAATTGAAAAGCACAATGGCTTGATTGTCAAATACTTGGGCGACGGTTTGATGGCAGTTTTCCCTAAAGGTGCAGATGATGCGGTGGCGGCAGCACTGGCTAATCTCAATCAAATTCAAGAATACAATAAACACCGACAAAAAGAAAATTACCAACCCATACAAATAGGAATTGGCATCCACATTGGTAATATCATGGTAGGAATTATTGGCGTAAACAGCAGAATGCAAATCGACGCCCTATCTGATACGATTAATTTAACTGCTCGTTTAGAAGGATTAACTAAATTCTATGGAGCATCTTTATTAATTTCAGGACAAGTTTTAGAAAAGCTGACTCAACGCGATCGCTATCATTTCAGGTTTTTAGATAACGTCATTGTCAAAGGTAAAAACGAACCCATAGCCATTTATGAAGTATTAGACGGCGAAATCGAAACAGTGAAAAAATTAAAATTGCAAACTCAATCAGCTTTTGAAGCCGGTATAGAAAATTACGCGCGAGGAAACTTACTGCCAGCCAAAGATTATTTCCAAAAAGTTTTATATATCAATCCCCAAGACAAAGCCGCTCTTCTTTATTTAGATCGCATTCAGCAGTTAATAACTCATGGCTTACCCGATGGCTGGGATGGGATTTGGCGATTTACTGAAAAATAAATCCAGCTGCCCTTCCCCTAATCCCCCAATCCCGACAGGCGGCATATATTGTAATTTTCATTTTCAAAAAAATCGGGATTATTCTTTTTTCAAACTGCAACAACATTTGAGGTTGATTTTTCTGAAACTGCTGGCAGATGAGCGACACATTTTCCCTTAGCTTGGCGCAGTGGAATTTTTACACAAAATTCCGTTCCTTTGCCCAGTTCCGAGTGACAGCTAATCATTCCGCCATGCTTTTGAACGACTATTTGATAACTGATAGACAATCCCAGCCCCGTACCTTTGCCAACTGGTTTTGTAGTAAAGAAAGGATCGAACAGTCGCGCCCGGACTGATTCTGACATACCAGGACCGTTATCCGATATTCGTACTATCACCCAGTCTGGCTCCTCTAGTTCCGTGCGGATGGTAATTTGGCTGGGATTGTTGCGAATTTCTTCAGGAGAGCGCTGCTCATTGTAGCTTTCGATCGCATCAATACTATTGCTAATAATATTCATAAACACTTGATTCAACTGCCCCGGATAGCACTCAACTAAAGGCAGGTTTCCGTATTCTTTCACGACTTTAATTCTGTGATTTCCCGCCTTTCCTTTAATGCGGTTGTGTAGAATTAACAGAGTATTTTCAATTCCCTCGTGCAAATCAACCAGCTTCATATCGGCTTGATCGATTCTAGAGAAATTTCGCAAACTGAGGACGATTTCGCGAATCCGCTCGGCACCCATTTTCATTGATTTCAGCAATTTTGGCAAATCGTCGCATAAAAATTCAAAATCAATTTCTTTGCAATGTGCAGTTATTTCCGGGGCGGGGTTAGGATAAAATTTTTGATAGAGTCGTACTAGCTCCAGTAATTCCTGAATGTAGTTGTGGGCGTAAGTGAGGTTGCCGTAGATAAAATTTACCGGATTATTAATTTCGTGGGCAATGCCTGCCACCAATTGCCCTAGGGAAGACATTTTTTCAGTTTGGATTAATTGTGCCTGACTTTGCTGTAAGTCGTGAAGCAGTTGGCTGAGCTGCTGCGCTTGCGCGGTTGCTTTGGCGGCGGCAGCGCGAGCTTGAGCATAGAGGTGGGCTTGGTGGATAGAAATTGCCAGCTGATCGGCTACGGCTTGGGCTAATTTTTGATCGTTTTTAGACCAGTAGCGTATATATGAACATTGATTTATATATAGAATAGCGTAAAGTCGCCCGTTTGCCTGTACCGGCACAACCAGAGAGGATTTGATATTCGCCCGCTGATATTCGGGGTTGTTTGGCCCGATGCGCGGGTCTTGGGTTATGTCGGGAATGACTACGAGTTCCCGATGCTCTATCACCCATTCCGTGATTGGTCCGTGGGTGTCAAAGTCTTCAATAGAAGGAGGGCAATTGTTTTGGCAAACTTCAAATAGGTGTTTGCGGCGGTAAGTTTTTTCTCTGTCTGGTATTTCTGGGAGTTCTTCTGGCTGCGACTGGCTGTGCGGCTCTTGGCAGGGTTCTTCGACGAGATGAACTAGGCAGCGATCGGCTGCTAAGGCTTGCATTAGTTGGCTGATTGCTTCCGTGAGGATGGTTTCTAAGTTTAAGCTCTGACGGGTTTGGGTTGTAATTTGGTTTATCAGTCGCTCTTGCTGGGCTTGTTTTTCAGTTTGCTCGTAGAGTTGGGCTTGCCGGATGGCGATTTCGAGCTGTTGGGCGAGAGATTGTAGGAACTCGATTTCGCCGACGCTCCACTTTCGAGGGCGCTCGCACAGGCAGGCTATAAATCCGATCCTGCCTGACTGGCTTTTGACGGGCACGAGCAGGCTGGCTTGCGCTCCGAGTACGCTCTGCGTTTGATGCCCGGAATTTGTTTGCTGTAATTTCTGAGGCGTTTTGGTTGTTTGCAAGCAAGATAGTAGGCGGTGGAGCACGCCTTTGCGTTCTTGACAAGCCTCCAAACCGTAATTAACGAACAATGATGCTTGGGCGAGCGCGTTCGCCGCTGCTCCAAAGTTTTCTAGGGGGTAATAGCCTAAAGACGGTTTGTGATTTCCGTGAGTTTTTTCACAGACTACTTGTACTCGCCGTGTGTCGCTGTAGTACCACAAAAAACAGCAGCGCTCTGCCTGTATTAGGGTAGCGACTTCATCTACCGCTGTTTGCAAGACCACTTTCAATTCTAGGGAGTTGCGGATGCGATCAATGATTTTTCGCAGTAAAGCGCTTTGTTTTTGCGGATCCCGAATCCAGCTCAGTTCAGCCTGCTCCGGGACAATCAACTTAGAGAATAATTTATTCAACAAAGAGTGAGTAATAGCCATAAGATAACTTTACTTCTCGAAACAATCTTTTTAATCCTGGCCACACCCGCTAACTGGCCGCTTACTGATCTACCTGAAGGTGAGGTTTTGGGTAAGATTTTTCGATATAAATCTTGACCAATGCTTAATCGAATTTAACTTTTCAAAACCTCTCTTACAGGTGGCAGATGCTTCTTTCTTTGTTTTAGTCTGAGTAACACTCAACCTACTTTTGAATTCATACAATATTTGGAATCTAAAAAATGTTCGCTAGTAACAAATTGATTCGAAAGAAGGTAGCAGATGCGGTTTCCCATGATAAAAAATTTGTAATTTTTGGTAACAAGAAGAGATTCTTAAGAGTTACTGACAATCACAAAAATAGAGATAGTCTTTAACAACAAAAACTTAGTATAATCAATTATTTTTAAGATTTTATAAATTGTTTTTATTTGCCGGAGTAATTTTTCGTAGTGGAAAGACGGAGCATCTGGCCACTGAGAGATGTGGGTAATGGCCAACAACTAGCCCTTAACATTTAACCTTTTTTGCAGAATTGCCTGAGTTGCGTGAGATATAGTAATAAGTCTTCATTATTATGGGGGTTGTATCATACACTACGCAAGATCCCATAAAAAGGAGTAAAGACAAAAATGTCGGAGTCCCGGCAGCCGCTGACAGTTCCTAAAGAATTCCTCGGTCCTCCGGGCGACTTTAATCCTACGCTACTGATGTTTCTAGCGGCAGTCGCACTGGCGGGACTTTCCCATCTCGGTTACTGGCGCTGGAACTGGCCGGATTGGTGCTGCTTTTGCGCCAACGTCGTCGCCCTGCACATGGCGGGAACGGTGATACATGATGCCTCCCACAATGTCGCCCACCGCGAACCGCTGGTGAATGCCCTCATGGGGCACGTAAGCGCCCTAATGCTGGGCTTTGCTTTTCCGGTATTTACCCGCGTTCACCTCCAGCATCACGCTCACGTCAATGATCCCAAAAATGACCCGGATCATTTCGTTTCCACAGGCGGGCCACTCTGGCTGATTGCCGCGCGCTTTTTCTATCACGAAGTATTTTTCTTTAAGCGGCGTCTGTGGCGTAAATACGAACTTCTGGAATGGTTTTTGAGTCGGTTGTTTGTGGTAGGGGTTGTTTATGTAGCCTGCCAGCACGACTGTTTGGGCTATGTTTTAAATTTCTGGTTTTCGCCGGCATTGGTGGTGGGGTTAGCACTGGGATTGTTTTTTGACTATTTACCGCACCGCCCTTTTCAGGAGCGCGATCGCTGGAAAAATAGTCGCGTTTATCCGAGTGCAGTACTAAATATTTTGATTTTGGGACAAAATTACCATCTCATCCACCATTTATGGCCTTCTATTCCCTGGTATTATTACAAACCAGCTTACGAGGCGACTAAGCCCCTCTTAGACGCCAAAGGCTGTGAGCAAACCCTCGGACTGCTACAGGGCAAAAGTTTTTGGAGTTTTGTTTATGACCTTTTTCTGGGAATTCGCTTCCACCGCGAAAAACCGTCTGAAACCTAACTGGAAAAGGCTTAATTATAGATAGTTTTTCTAGCCACAAATAAGGGCGAGGTTTTCTCGCCCCTACAAACTTTCAATTATTCACTATTGATCAATTTAAATTATCACTCCTGACGCGGCAGGAGTGGCTGGGGCGCAACCCAAATCGGGTCTAAGATTTTTGGCGCCTCGCAGATAGGGGTGGTAAATTTTTGTTTGAGAGGCGGGGAGATTGATGTGGATTAAAAACCGGATGCAGCGCTCTAAGGAACCCTCGACATACATCTGCTGTACGTCTAATAGGGGAACGTTTTCCCAGTGGGGACGCTGGCGCGCGATCGCTGCTGGAAAAATCGCATCTAAGTCGCGGGTTACTGAAAACGTTGCACTGATGATCTGTTCTGGATCGATCTGATTCAACTTTTCCAGTTCGTCTAGCAGTTCTTGCACTGCTTCTGTCATCGCTTCAACAGTATTTTCTTCAACGGTTGTCGCTCCGCGAATTGCCCTTACTCTCCACTCCACGCTCAGAGCCTCCTTTTCTTACAGCCATGTGATTTAGCTAAAGTCCCTGCGACTAGCTATCTCGATCGTGGCTGAAAAATCTCAAACTTGCCAAGTACTTTAGCAATCTGGATTCTTTAATAATAAAAGCCCCTAAGACCTACTTATTATACCACCTTCTCATACTTTTTTGTTACTCTGTCTGAAAACTTTTTTAACAAAAACCTACGCGCCTGCTGCTCCTCTTCTTTAGACAAAATTATCGGTTTTCATACATTTAATTTTTTTATTTTTCTATTTTTTCATTTCCCCCCTCTGTCAGAAGACAGAGGAGTTTATGTGCAAATTAATTACATGTAAACTAAATGATACAAGCGTTTCACGGTCGATACATCCACAAAGGTTGTCCGTTAGTTGAGAGTTCAAACTCAAGCCAATCAATAGCGGCTGCCATGCCTGTAGGCAAGCTCACAGATATGTCCGAACTGACTGGGCTGCGACCGAATACCCGGTTTATAAAAGGCTTGGGTTCTTCTATCGTATAGCACTCGGTTTTCTCAGGATCAAGCCCTACCAGCTCGGCTGCCCAGCGGCGGGCATCTTCCTCGGTGCCGAGGCGATCGACAATACCCAGCTCTAAGGCTTGCTCACCAGTAAAAATCCGCCCGTCTGCAAATGTTTTCACTTTTTCCACGGGCAGATTGCGGCCCTCAGCCACGGTTTGCACGAACTGTTCGTAGCTAGTGTCGATTAACTGCTGGAGGATGTCTTTTTCTGGCTCGGTGAGTTCTCGGTCAAAGGCCAAAATGTCTTTATAAGGGCCAGATTTAATCACCTTGAAAGAAATGCCAATTTTGTCTAGCAGGCGTTCGAGGTTGTTGCCGCGCAGGATGACGCCAATGCTGCCAGTAATTGTGCCTGGGTTGGCCATGATGTATTCGGCACCCATGCCGATGTAGACGCCGCCAGATGCCGAGATATTGCCAAAACTGGCGACGATTTTGATTTTTTCGCGTAGGCGCTTGAGTGCACTATAGATTTCCTGGGAATCGCCAACAGTGCCACCAGGGCTGTCAATCCTCAGCAGCAAGGCAGGAAAGCGTTTTTCTTCAACTGTTTTCAGGGCTGCAAGTACTCGCTTGCGCGTAGGGGCAGCGATCGCCCCTGTAATTTCAATCCGAGCTATTTGCTTGCGAAACTTCGGTTTAAATGGCCAAATCATGGACTTTCCAGAAACAATCGTCTATTGGGAATGGGTACTTGGGATTTGGAAATGGGAACTAGCCATCATTAACTATTCTCAGCCGTGCCTTGCTGCATCGCTTAAGGAGTTCTTAGAGGAATACGGGCGCTCGCCTACTCCCCTTTAACCCATTTACTATATTTTTATTATTTTTTCTTAACAAAATGATACAATATAACCACAATCGTAAGAATAAATACCTCTATTAGTCTTAACAAACTGTAAAAATAGAGGCAGAAGCTGGAACAAACAATCCCACACCCGTGCTTAGTTGAGCGGAGCTATCCCATGCAGTTAAAACTAACTGAATCAAAACTTCCCTTTCCTTCCCTGCTGCTGATTGCGCCCTTTTTTCTCTGGGGCACGGCAATGGTGGCAATGAAGAGCGTCATCCCGCACACAACACCGCTATTCATGGCAGGGGTACGCTTACTGCCTGCTGGCGCCCTGGTATTGCTAGCGGCAATAGCAATGGGCAGATCCCAACCAAAAACCTGGAAGGCTTGGCTGTGGATCATCTTTTTTGCCCTGGTAGATGGGACGATGTTTCAAGGCTTTCTAGCAGAAGGATTGGTAAAAACAAGCGCCGGTTTAGGCTCGGTGATGATTGACTCTCAACCCTTAGCCGTGGCAGTACTCTCTCTTTGGCTATTTAAAGAACGAATTGGGCTGTGGGGCTGGCTGGGATTAGGCGCAGGGGTTTTGGGCATCAGTTTAATTGGGCTGCCAGACGAGTGGATTTTGAGGCTGCTACAGGGCGGCGAACTTTCAATACAGGCAGACATTGGGAATTTATTTCAAAATGGGCAGTGGTTAATGCTGTTGGCAGCCCTATCTATGGCAGTCGGCACGGTAACGATTCGGGGAGTTTGCCGCTATGCCGATCCTGTGATAGCTACGGGCTGGCATATGATTCTGGGAGGATTGCCCTTGTTGGCAATGTCTGCTGTTTGGGAATCACAGCAATGGATTAATATCGATTGCTCAGGGTGGATGGCTCTGGCATACTCGACTGTGTTTGGTAGCGCGCTCGCCTACGGTTTATTTTTCTATTTTGCCTCCAATGGCAATCTCACAAGTCTAAGCGCTCTCACTTTTCTTACTCCCGTATTTGCTCTGCTGTTTGGCAATCTCCTGCTCGGAGAAGTACTCAGCAAAATACAATTGACAGGTGTCTGTCTCACTTTGGCAAGCATCTATATTATCAATCAACGGGATGCCCTCGCCGCGCTAAAACTCAATCGTGGCAAAAACTACGGCACAACTGACGAATCGGCTGACTTAGATAGTTCTCTAGAAATCCCCATCCCTGTGCGAGTTGCAGAATCCGAGCCTGAAATTTAATCTCTCGCGGGTGTAATCCGCACGCGCCAAAATCGAACTGGGAAAATAGAAAAAAGTAAAGTAAAAAAGTGAGTAGTAAAAAAGTAGTAACTTTCAAAAAACTTTTTACTTCTCACTTCACAGAAAACAAAACGCGAATAGTATCGATTTCGACAAAAATCGATTTCGACAAAAAAAAGACTACAATAAAGCAGAAAAATTAGACAGAAACAAGAAAATGAAGAGCAAAGGCTGTCCGACGTCGCATCACCTGCCAACTAGCTTTCAGTACCTAAATTCAGAATCTCAGAAGTTCCTGAATTCTAAAATTTGGCGGCTTTTGGGTGACCTCTAGATGTTAACTTTAAAAAAAATATAAACCCCACTGCTCACAGATCACTTTTTGTCAAAAAAATATTGCTAAGCTAAGAGGCAAGGCAAAAACAGTGGTAGCGCTCGGTTGGATATAGTTTTAGCAAATAGAGCAAGCAATCTACAATCTCAATCTCTAACTAAACTCAAAACGACAAGAAGGGCTTTATCGGTGAAATTTCTCCCCATTTTTAATCGCAACCGAATCGCTCACCACACTCTAACCACCCACCGCGCAAGAATATGGTGCTTTACCGCTCCACTGTACTGATCCTAACCTGCGCTAGTTGCCTAAGTGTTTCACCTATTTCAGCTAAAACACATACCGCGTCAACCCCCCGAATAAAGATAGGTTGGATGACACCGATACAGGTGACGGCAGCCCTTGCTAACAACCAGAGAGAGCAATACCCCTACAGAGTCGCTCCGCACTCGCCCCTAAGTCCAAGGCTTCGAGGGTCAGAATTTAAGCAGCTACAAAAGCACCATATCACTAAACTTCAAGAATCTGTCGGCTTGTCAGCAGATAAAGAAGTGACGACTTGGGAACACTTGCTTTCAACTCGAAACAGCGAGGAACAAAAACCACCTACAACCCCGCAGCCCGCTCAGTCTCTAAAGCCCGGTTTTCTCAAAGGCTTTCCGAGAGTGGCATTTCTTCTGGGATTGGGAGTATTCTCCTTGATTGCCGTTTTCGGCGGATTGTTTTACTTGCTGATGCGAGGGAGTGAAAGCCAAGAAGACAAACAAGAGAATTGTCATTTGCAGGCTGCGGTTGCTGACTCTGATAATTCAAACTCTACACATCAGCAAAACTATAACAGTATGGGAGAGCCTCGGCTCCTAGCTAAACTCGATATCGTTGAAGACTTAATCAGAGAGTTGCAAACAACTGAGCCGGCAAAACGACGCAGGGCAATTTGGGAATTGGGGCAAAGAGGCGATTCGCGAGCGGTGCAACCTTTGGTAAATCTTATGGTTGATTCTGATTCTAAACAGCGAAGCCTAATTTTGGCGGCACTGTCGGAAATTGGCAACCGTACCCTGACGCCGATAAATCGAGCTTTGAGTGTTTCTCTACAAGATGAAAACCCTGAGGTGCGCAAAAATGCGATTCGCGATTTGACGCGCATTTATGAGCTGGTTGTGCAAATGAGCTATTTGCTGCGTTACGCTGTCGATGATCCTGATCCGGAAGTGCAGGAAACGGCTCGCTGGGCTTTGGAGCGCATTGGGGCAATCCGTAATTTATCGATGTCGGAAAGTACAAACCAAAACTTACCACAAGATGAATAACTGCGATACTCCGTAGGAGTCGCTACGCGATATCGCTCCTCATGTTAATTATTAAATAAAATTACTAAAACTAACAATGAAACTTCTTTTGCTCTCAACACCTGTTGGCCCACTCGGCTCTGGATTGGGCGGTGGAGTAGAGCTGACTTTAAGCAACATCGCCCAAGAGTTGCTCCGGCGAGGGCATACTTTAAAAATTGTCGCTCCTGTTAGCGCTCGCGTAGCGGCTTTGCAGGAGTCAGACTCATCTCTGAGTAAATTGCCAATTGTCGAAATTCCCGGAACGCTACAAATACCAGCCCAAACCCAAAATCGCTCCGATCCGATTTTGATACCGGCTAATTCTGTACTGGCGAATATGTGGGAATATGCTCGCCAAGTGCAAGCAGATTTCGACATAATTGTTAATTTTGCTTACGATTGGTTGCCATTTTATTTAACTCCATTTTTTCAGACTCCCATAGCTCATTTTGTGAGTATGGCTTCCCTGTCTGATGCAATGGATAAAATTATGGAATCAGTGGCAATTAAGTTTCCCGGCTCAATTGCTGTCTGCACGCGAGCGCAAGCTGAAACTTTTCCCTTTGCCCGTCACTGTATATGTTTGGGAATGGGTAGTGGCATCGATTTGTCACTTTACGATTTCTGCCCTCACCCAGAAAACCAACTGGCTTGGGTAGGTCGAATTGCTCCAGAAAAAGGACTAGAAGATGCAGTAGCAGCGGCTGAAATTACAGGAATTCCCCTGAAAATTTTTGGTAAAATGCAGGATGAAAACTATTGGCAGCAAATTTGTCAGCACTATCCAAATGCGCCTATAGAATATCGGGGATTTTTTCCTACTGTAGAATTACAAAAACAATTACGCCAGTGTCGGGCAATACTGATGACTCCGCGCTGGGTAGAAGCATTTGGCAATGTAGCGATTGAAGCGCTGGCGTGCGGGGTGCCGGTAATCGCCTACCAACGTGGAGGACCTTCTGAAATTGTTCGCGATGGAGAAACCGGGTTTCTGGTAAAACCAGATAGTGTCGATGGATTGGTACAAGCGATCGCACGCTTGCATACTATTGATCGCTCTCGCTGTCGTCGTCAAGCCGAAGAGGAATATTCTATGGAAATCTGGGGTAATCGGATAGAAAAATGGTTCAGAAATATTCTCAAGCCCTCTTCATCTCCCGCCTGCGATTAATTAATTCTTAACAATATCAGATTAGTTCTATGAATTCACGTTTCCAGCCGTGCCTACTGCCCCCACCCCTAAAACCTGGTGATTTGCTGCGCGTGATTGCACCAAGCGGGTGCCTGCGAGAATACGAGACTTTTAATCAAGGCATAGAAATCTGGCGAGCGCGCGGCTATCGTGTCGAACTTAGCCCCGGTTATGATCAGCAATGGGGCTATTTGGCAGGAAAAGATGACAACCGTCGCCAGCAACTCGCTGACGCTTGGAAAGATCCCGAATGTCGGGGCATTCTCTGTGCTAGAGGCGGATACGGCGGAGCAAGAATACTAGAAAATTGGAAGTGGCCAACCCATTTCGCGCCGAAATGGCTAATCGGCTTTTCGGATATCACCAGTTTACTATGGAGTCTCAGTACTGTTGGCATTGCAGGAGTTCACGCCCCCCTGCTGACAACAATAGCATCTGAGCCAGAATGGTCAAAACAGCGATTATTTGATTGCGTAGAAGGGCGCTCGCTACAACCTCTGCAAGGCAAGGGCTGGGGCGGCGGAAAAGTATCTGGATTTCTACTACCCGCTAATCTTACTGTCGCGACGCACTTACTCTGCACACCAGCACAACCACCCTTAGACAATATAATTCTAGCATTAGAAGATGTCGGCGAAGCACCATATCGCATTGATCGCATGTTAACACAGTGGCGAATGCTCGGCGCCTTCAAAGGTGTGCGAGGAATTGCACTTGGGCGTTTTAGTCAGTGCGAACCCCCTCAAAATATTCCCAGTCTTACTGTAGCAGAAGTACTGCGCGATCGCCTCTTTGATTTGCAAATTCCAATTGTTTCCGATTTGCCATTCGGGCATAATGGAGAAAATGCCGCTCTGCCTGTGGGCGTAATCGCTGAATTGGATGCAGCTCAAGGCACCCTGAATACTATAAACCCATTTTCTTAAACAAATCTCCTCACCTACTCAACCATGAAAAAATCCCAGTTTTCTTAAAACTCGCTCAATAAAACTCGGCGGGGCATCATAAGGTTTTGGCTTATTTTTAAACTTCGGTTTCTTTTCCGGTTCGTGCAGATAGCGATAGTACAAAAAAACATCCCGGTAGCGAAAATCAAGATTCTCTCCAGCGCAAAGACGCGTAAAAACTTTTGCTGGTATACCAATATAATGAATATATGTCAAACGCTGATTCTTGTCATAAAGTATATTTTCCCGCTCCTCAAAATGAGGAGAAGTTACACAACAACCGGTTATTTCATCCGGCGGCAACTTTAAAGCTAAATTATAACACAAAATGCCCGCTCTCATCATCATATAGTTGAGAAGACTTTGATCAGGAGCCATCGGATAGAGTATTTCTGCCTCCCCCGCTCGCAGCCGTGCTAACAGCCATTCCTTCGTTTCCTGACTGAAAATATTTTTTTTCGAGGCATATAAACCAGAGCAAAAAATTTGGGTTTGTATTTTTTCTAAAGGAAATATTTCTAAAAGTTTTGGAGAGGCAATATTGTAAACATACATTGGCTCTTTATGTTGAAAGTCATACACCACCCAGTCGTTGCTATCGAGAAGAGAAAAAATGTTATCAACTGGCTTCATTAGCAAAGTGTCTGCATCCATATAAATGAAGCGCTCAAACGGTGCATCAAAAGCACAAAAGCGTCGATGACAGCCTAAACGATAATAGGTTTCTTTGCCGATTTTTCGCCACTCTTGTAATGCAGTAGGATGTGCATCCCAGGCGCTGCGAACAAAATCATCCCACCGCTGTATCGATTCTTTATCCGCGTAAAGTTGCACATTCGGGCGCTTGGCAATTTCAGCCGCAATTTTTTCTATATTGTCGTCGTAGGGATATACGCAGACGGGCATATTTTGCCCTTGAATCACTTCGATGCTATTCAATAAAGCGATGAGTTGATCATAAACTGCGTCATTGGCAAGGGTGCAGATTCCATCCATATTTTAGAAATATTTAGGAAAATTTAGTTTAGGAATATTCGGCGACGAATTCAGATAGCCAGTTGAGAAGATTGAGTTTATAAAGTATAATCTGTCTAGCTTCTGCGATCGCACTTTTTGCTTCCTGCCAGCAATCCGGTGAAGAAATAACCTCTTGAATATAGGCTATTCCTTTTTCATCTAAGCTAGGCAATCTCAGAAAACTACCTGGAGGCAGTAATTTATCCGCCGCCTCCCCTCCGTAATAAATCGGCAAGCACCAAGCTAACAAAGCATCCCACAGTTTTTCACTAACATACCAGCTATTTTCAGCGTAATTTTCGATCGCAAGATTATAGTAATAGGGAGCAAGGGCGTGCCACTTCTGATTCACGGCTCCATAACTGAATACCCAATTCGGCAAGTTGCGCCCGTATAAGTCAAAATTTACCCCCCGCTCTTGTAGTAGTCGCATAAACTCTAATCTTTTGCGGTGGTTAACAGAGCGAGCAATTCCCGATGTTATCCAGGAGCAAGCTTTTTCTTTTTCTGGCACTCCTAACTCTTTTAATTCGCGAAATGAATTAGCAAGGTACCAAATTGCTGGCATGTAATTTGGTGTGGGCGCCAAATCATCTGGACCAGAAATATAGCCGCAATATAGTTTTGCTTGTTCGTAATTTGCTTTATTAGCTTCTACTACTTCTGGCAAGGGGGGTTCGCGCATAAGAAATATTCTGCGCTCTTTGGAAACACCACGAAATAATGTTTGTATGTCTGGTGTTGGTGGTGGTTTGCGCAACCATTCAGTTACTCGTGATTTTAAAGATTTTTTCCCAGAGGTGTTTGGAAAATTAAATTGATAGAGAAGCAGGAAATCCGGTTTTGGAGCATTTGCCATCATTTGAATATTGCCCCACACTCCGAAGGGGTGGGGAGTTTGATGCCACAGCCAGTCACTCTGGCTCTGGGAAAGTAATTTTCCAGTAGTCATGTCTGTGTAGCTGCTAATCATGCCGATAATTTTTCGCCCCATTGCTTATGATTCCCTGTCGCTATTAATATATAAATTTTATATTATATTATATAATTATTAATTATTTTACTCAAAAAGGAAAGTTTCGATGAGTCGGGGAATTTACATTCTCGCTAATGATAAGGTTATAGATAATGCGATCGCTTTGTTAGAGAGTATTCGCTTGTATGATTCCGAAACTCCAGTTGTAATGATTCCTTATGATAATAATTATACAACAATTGCTAAAGTTGTTACTACCGCTTACGGGGTTAAAATTTACGAAAATTTACACTTGGTAGAATCGATAATCGAGCGAGCGCGTCAATTGTGGAAATATAGAAACCCGACGCAAGGCTTCCAACTGCTGCGAAAGTTTGCTTGCTGGTTTGGATGCTTTGATGAATTTTTGTATCTCGACACAGATATTATCGTATTTGAAAAAATAATCGACACTTTAAATTATTTATCAGACTGGGATTTTATCTGTTGCGACTATCAAGCTAATACAGGAATTCAGCACGTTTTTACAGACAAAGTTTTAGAAGATAAAATTTTTACTGAACAAGAATTGCAGGATATTTTTAATGCTGGATTTTGGGGATCAAAAAAAAATTTATTTTCTTTAGAAGAACTATTTGAAGTAATTAGTGAATGTGCCTCCATGCCGGAATATTTTTACTGGTCATATTTAGATCAAAGTCTTCTCAACTATCTGGTTTTAAAGCGGATTCCGCGCCATTTCAACCTTGTCAGAAGAGCTGATAATGTTCCTGGAAGTTGGGCGGGCAGTAAGCACTTCAAGTTTGAAGGTGGGCGCTTGTACGACTCGATTACAAACAAACCTTTACAATATCTTCACTGGGCAGGGATTCGGATCGAGCCTGGATGTTCATATTGGGATGTTTGGGAACACTACCGTTATTTAAATACACCCAAGCCCGCCCGCTATCCTCAGATTCAGAGGCGTCGAAGTTTCGGTGAGAGAATTCTCAACCGGTTAAAACAGCTAACTAAAAGAATCTAAATCGAGTGCCCTCGAACCGCCACGCTCAAGCTGGGCAAACAAAACACCGAGCTGATACCAAATTAGCCACCCAATCAAAACTGTGAGTGGTAGGGAGATGGTATAAGCAAGGAAAGGGGGGAAGCCAAATATTTGCAATCCGGAGGAAAGAAATATACAAACGCCTGCGGAAATTCCCAGAAAAGGGATCAAAAGTTGCGTGTTTTGGGTTTTGGCTAGGTTCAGAGTCGAGCGGTTTTGCGAGCAATTTTTAATGAATTGCTTGAGAGTGGCTTCAAAAGCTATGCCGGAAGTGACGCCGGCGAGCAAACCAGCCAGTAATAAAAAATATGGGGGATCGATGGGGAAGTAGTACACGGCTTGTCTTATAGAAACGTTTTTTCTTCTGTTGTAGGAAGAGGGCTGGGGGATTAGAGTTTTTCTCGCACGCTCTTAAAAGCGGAACTGAGGGCGACTGCGGGTAAAATAGCAGCGGCTCCTTCAGCGGAGAATTCTGCTATGGCTTCGAGCGCGGCACTGAAGAGGCGATTGGGCTGAAGATCTTCTTTGACGAGATTCCAGATGCGACGCACTTCTTCGGTGTGGAGGCGCTCGTCTTCCGTCAGGGCTAATAGAATCTGGCGACGGAGGAATTTGCCCTCTTCGGAGAAAAGGTATTGAGCGGCGAGTTGAGCGGTGGGCAAAAGGTCGAATTTGCTATCTGCTCGCGCGATTAAGAGCAAGTTTTCCAGCCTCTGCCATTGGAATTTACCATCTTTGAAGAGTATTTCGAGCAAGCGGCAACGCAATTGGGGAGTTTCGCCAGTGAGCAGACGCCTTGAGACGTAAGGATAGGCGAGCGCTACAATCTTAAAATCAGGATTGAGAGTCAGAGCCAAACCCTCCTGAGTCACCAGAGAGCGAATAATCAAAGCAAACTTCGCCGGCACTCGGAAAGGATACTCATACATCAACTCACTGAAGCGATCAGTAATCGTCTTAAAATTGAAATTACCGACACTTTCACCAATGATATCTCCCAAAACCGCCTCTAGAGCAGGAATAATTGGCTCGATATCCGTTTCTGGCGTCAGAAAGCCAAGCTTGACAAAATCCTCGGCAAGTGCAATATAGTTTTTGTCGATCAAATGTACGACAGAATCCACGAGGGTTTCTTTCGTTTCTTGCTCCAGCTGATCCATCATGCCGAAGTCGATGTAGGCCATGCGGCCATCGGGCATAGCAAATAAATTTCCTGGGTGCGGATCGGCATGGAAAAACCCAAATTCTAGTAATTGTTGCAGCCCGGATTCTACTCCTATGCGGATAAGAGCATCTTTGTCTATACCCGCAGCCTTGATTTGCTCGATATCCGTCAGCTTGAAGCCATTTATCCACTCAAGAGTCAAAACTCGGTGACTACTATAGCGCCAGTAAATTATCGGCACTTTGATATTGGGATTGTCGGCAAAATTGCTGGCAAATTGTTCGGCGTTGCGCCCTTCATTGAAGTAATCTATTTCTTCAAATAGCTTACTGCCAAATTCATCTACTATTGATGTGAGGTCGTGACCGAGATTCAAAGGAAGCCAAGGAGCCATCCAACCGGCAGCCCACCGCATTAAATAAAGATCTAGGGTGAGGATGGGTTTAAGATTGGGGCGCTGTACTTTTACTGCCACTTCTTCGCCACTGTGTAAGCGCGCCCTATACACTTGACCGAGACTGGCTGCAGCTACTGGTTCTGGGGATATATAACTGTAGATTTCTTCAACTGGGCGTTCTAGCTCAGTTTCAATGATTTTAAAGGCGAGATCGTTTGCAAAAGGGGGTAACTGATCTTGCAGTTTAACCAGTTCTTCCAAGAAATCTTTGCGAATTAGATCCGGGCGGGTGGAAAGGGCTTGGCCTACTTTGATAAAAGTCGGACCTAATGTGGTGAGGATTTGTCGTAACTGTTCGGCGCGTTGCGATTTGTGCTGGGTTTCTTGGTGCCACCAAGAGTCCCAAAGTAAACCTAAGATAAAACCAGCAAAGTACCAGATAATTTTGAGGGCACGCCCTATGACTAGCCAAGGGCGGGAGCGATAGTATTTGGCGATCGCTTCCGGCTCGTAGCGCCTCAGCTGAGTGATTATATGCTGACTCACGCTTTTATTTGCCTCTTGAACTCAATTTTTAACTCTTTGCCCTAGACGGGGGATTCTTGGTTCATCCAGCCGACTTACTTGCTATCCTCTCAGAGAGAAAAGCAGAAGTCGTTCTGGAATACTCATCACTAAACAAGGAAACAATCTTTTTCCTTTTTCTGGTGCTTCACTAGAAGCTGGGTTTTTATAGAGGGTAGCTTCCCTCCTGTGCATAGAATCATACCACAACTGCGACTTTAGTCTTTGAATAGACTTTCATCCCTGTACCTAAGTACGGAGCTTTCAGCCTGCTCCCTGATAAGTTTGCCGGGATTTGGGGATTGGGAAAAGCAAGGGCATAAAGGTGAGTTAAATTGTTATAAGTAAGTAAGCGCTTGTCATGCAAAGAAGGCGCGCCTCTGAGTGGATATCGCGTTTCTTTTTGCTGGGCGTAAAAAGCTGTTGTAGGGCTGCTATGGGTGACTTTATCCCTGAAATTGACGAAAAAAAAGCAGATGCAGAACGGATTCTGGCGATTGTAGAGGCTGTAGAAAAGCACTGGCTCTCGCTTCCGATTTCGGCTCACCTGACAACAATACCGCCTGCTGCTCCTATCTATGGGCGAGAGCGGGAAATTCGTCAATTACAGGAATGGCTGGCAAATCCACAGGTGAAAACTCTCGGCATTGTTGGTGTCAGCGGTATCGGAAAGTCAACACTGGCAGCGTATGTGTATCGTCATTCACCGCCATCGGGGTTATGTCTTGAGCAGCGCCCCTACAACGGTAAAGAGAAGGAATTTGAGGCGAAATTCTGGGCAGATGTCAGCAAAAAGCCTGATTTCACGGTATTTGCTAAAAGAGCGCTCGCTAATTTATCCGGCAAATCGCTGCAAGATTTGGCGTTTCTGCGCCAAAAGAGCCAGTTAATTGAGGAGTTGCTTAAATGTCTTAAACAGCGGTGTTGTCTGTTAGTAATTGATAATTTGGAAACATGGCTCGATGACAGCCAACCCTGTGCACAAGACTATCAAGATTTTTTTCAACAGTGGAATGAACGTGGAGCTACTAGCACACTCTTGCTGACTGCTACAATTCAACCGAAAATTTTATGTTCTCAGTGTCAGTGGCTTACTTTGAAAGGGCTAGAACCTACAGAAAGTATCGTCTTCCTCAAAAACTTCGGTATTCAAGGTTCAGATGTCGAATTACAAGAATTAGCCAGTCGTTTAAATAATCATCCGCAACTGCTTGGCTCTGTCGCTTGTTGGCTGAAAAAAACAGGAACACCCCAAGCTCGCCATGCTGAAACACTAATTTTTAATTCTCAAATTAACCTCGCCAATTTTCAGAGCGAAAAAGTGCAACTTGTCTGGCTTTTGGAAAAGCACTGGCAAGAATTAACTCCAGAGTTACAAGGGTTTTTATGTAATTTTAGTATTTTCAGGCGAGCGCTTGATCGCTCTTTGGCTGCTCTGTTTTTAGATTACTCCGAAACTGATAAAGTTTTGCATGAATTGGCTAGTCGCTCCCTGCTAGAAATATTATCCGAATCGGAAACTTTTGAATTTCACCCCTTCGTGCGGCACTGGCTAGAAATAAAAGCGCTCGCTTCCCCCCTGCTACGGAAAAAGGCAAGCGCAGTCTTTCAGTCACTAGCCACAAATGTCTCCAAGTGTAAAACTCTGGAAGAAATCGCTATTTATATAGAAATATTCTACCATCTTTGTCACGAAAAACAATATATAAAAGCACTGCAAATACTAAAAGATTGTGAAGAATTTTTAACAGAGCAAGGATGCCAGCAACTGCTATCTAAACTGTACGAATATTTATTAGTTAATTTATGTGAAAAAAATAAAGAAAAAAAGGGATTTTATGCGGAGATACTAAGCAGTTTAGCTCGCTTAAGCATTGAATTGGGAGAAGCTCCACAAGCAATAGAATACTGCCAACAGGCTTTAAAAGTAGCAAAGGCAGTAGGTGACGCCAAAGCAGAAGCTAACGCTAATTACTGGATGGGAAAAGCTCACTATCAGCAAAGACAGTACCAAAAAGCGCTAGAATGTTTCAGCATTGCCATGCAAATTTTTCGTGAAACGGGAGAGCGGGCGCGGGAAGCAGCAACTCTCGTTTCTCTCGGCGACGCTTGCAGTAGTATGAGAAAATACGAACAAGCAATCAAGTTTTATGAGCAAGGGCGGGAAGTAGCAATTGCAACAGATTTGGCTTACTTAGAAGCTTCGGCTCGCAATGGTTTGGGGAAAGTATACCAGGCTTTAGGGCAATATGAATTGGCAGTAGAATATTATCAACAAGCACTGGTTGTGGAGCGAGAAAAAGGCGATCGCATCTGTGAATCCCTGTCTCTAAGTCGCTTAGGAGAAGTTTATTATTCGTTGGGGCAATATCAACAGGCAATCACCCGCATAAAACAGGCACTGGAAATAAAACAAACAATAGGGGATCGCATAGGAGAAGCAATTTGTTTGAAAAATCTCGCTAAAGTTTATCACGCGCAAGGAGAAGGCGAACGCTCTGTTGAATGTTATCAGCGACTTTTGGAAATTAAACAGGAAATCGGTGATTTGCCAGGAATTGCTCAAGCACTCGAACAACTTTGGTTAGTTTACCTTTCCCAACAGCAACACGAAAGAGCACTTGATTACTATCTACAATTATTAGAAATTAAGCAAAAAATCAGAAATGCCCAAGGAGGAGCAGACGCAATCGAACAGTTGGGCGAGGCTTTAGATGCTTTAGAGCATTGGGGACATCTAGGGCAGTGATGTGCAATCCAGGCAAACAGTTATTTTTTTAAGATAATAAAAAACAATGATTGGCAGAAATGGCACTATACTGGGGATTGCAAACTCATTAGTTAAAACAATAACCCTTCCTAGGCGAGCAACTGGCTGAAACAATAGTTGCGCTCGACACTGCATTATGGACTTGCTAGAATACCAAGCTAAAGAACTATTCCGCCAAATGGGCATCCCCGTTCTGCCCTCGCAACGCATCGATCATCCCAGCGATCTCAAAGGGCTAAAAATCCCCTATCCAATTGTCCTCAAATCTCAAGTCAGGGTAGGTGGGCGGGGCAAAGCAGGCGGGGTAAGGTTTGTAGAAAACACCATTGATGCCGTCGCCGCAGCGCAGACAATCTTTCACCTACCAATCATGGGAGAATATCCGCAAGTGCTGCTCGCCGAGGCAAAGTACGCCTCCCAGCAAGAATTTTATCTGGCTGTCGTACTTGATCGCACAATTCGCAAACCCGTGCTACTCGGTTCTATCCGGGGAGGCATCGATGCTGAAGCAACCCTAGAACACATCCAGCAAGTAGTGGTTGATAGCGAGTTTTCTCCGTTCTACGCTAGGCGTCTGACAGTGAAAATGGGCTTGAAAGATAAACTGATTCAGTCTGTAAGCGCCATTATCGAAGCTATGTTTAAGTTATTTTCTGAAAAAGACTTGGATTTGGTAGAAATTAATCCCTTGGGAATTAGTGCCAAAGGAGAAGTAATGGCACTTGACGGCAAAGTGATTGTTAACGACGAAGCTTTAGGGCGTCATCCCGAACTGGCAGAGCTGGCGTCTAAAATGAGCAATACCCTGCCACCTTATATGAATTTCGTACAGCTCGACGACGGAAATATCGCGCTCGCTTGTAATGGTATGGGTTTGACAATGGCAACCCTGGATTTAGTGCGATTTGCCCAAGGAAAAGTAGCAAATTTCCTGAATCTGGGTGGGGAATTGTGTCATGACGTGACGCCGGCAACTATATGCGAGCGCATTGAAAAAGGTTTGGAACTAATAACCCGCGATAAAAAAGTAAACGTAGTGCTAGTAAATTTTCTATGCAGCACCATCTCCTGTAATTTGGCAGCCAGTGCGATCGAGCATTTTTTCAAACAGCGAGAAGAAAGCTTACAGCAAAGACAACTGCATTTTGTTGCCCGTCTCGTCGGCAGAGAATTCGACTTGGCAAAAGAACACTTATCGGCGCTGAGAATTCCTTTGTTCCAAGATTTAGAACAAGCCGTCAATCGAGCTGTCGAACTAGCGAAAAAAGCGTAATCGAGTATATAGAATTTAACTATGATACAATAACCGGCACCTGTTGCCTATTTAAGGATTGGTGCATGAATTTAAAGGCAGACAGTAAGGTTTTGATACAGGGCATCATGCAGCCGCTAGGAACAACCCACGCGGCACTGATGAAAGCTTATGGAACTAATATAGTAGCAGGAGTCAGCCCCGGTAGTGGCGGACAAACGCTACACGAAATACCTGTATTCGATTTAGTAGAGCAAGCGCTGTGGCACGTTGGGGCTGTAGACGCAAGTGTAATTTTTGAACCGCCCTATTTAGTGTTAGATGCAGCTCTAGAAGCGATCGCCGCCGGCATCCGACAGATTGCAATTATCACCGAGGGAATACCGCCCTTGGATATGGTGCGCCTAGTCAGAAGCGCAGAAACAACCGACACACTTCTCCTCGGACCCAATTGTCCCGGCATTATTATACCCGGAAAAATCTTACTAGGCACCCACCCCGCCGAATTTTACACTCCCGGCTCCGTCGGATTAATCAGCCGCAGCAGTACCCTAACTTATGAAATCGCCCGCGAACTCACCCAAGCAGGCTTGGGACAATCTCTCGGCGTCGGATTAGGCTCAGATGCAATTATGGGGTCATCTTTTCCCCAATGGCTGCAAATATTGGATGAAGACGACAAAACCGAAGTTATTGTTTTAGTCGGAGAAATTGGCGGAGCCTGCGAAGAAGCAGCCGCCCGTTACATAGCAGAAGCAATAGACAAACCCGTCATTGCCTATATTGCAGGTTATCACGCCCCTAAAGGCAAAACCTTGGGGCACGCTGGAGCGATTATATCTTCTCAAGTAGCCGATTTAGGGGCAGACGTTGGCACAGCCGAAAGCAAAATAGCCGCCTTCAGAGAAGCGAAAATACCTGTAGCCGAGCGCCCTTCAGAAATCCCTGAACTCGTGAAAAAGATACTTAAAAAATCAGCACATAAAAAGAAATAATTAATTATGTAGGGGTGAAGAGGTTTTTCCGGTATCCGTCAGGTTATATCTTTTCAGATAGCACTTTGAGCTGACTCCCCAAAGATGTGGAGCTGTTTTGTGAAGCGCTTGAGGTTGGGGTTGTTTTGCTCTCGCAACAAGAGATCGCCTTTTATATAGATTTCTCCTGTCGTCGGCTCCTCGATACTGGCTTACATGCGGCTCGGGGTTGTTTTACCTGCACCTTTTGGGCCAATTAATTCATATTGCCAGTTCTTTGGCCATAGTTGCTTTGGTTACAGCAACCGCCAGTAGCTTTACAATGGCCTGAAATATATAAGTTTTTATAATAGTAATTAAGTTTTTATATTAAAAAAAGTTGAAAATTGAAAGTTTGCTGGGGTAGATTGAAATACAGAAAGTTTCTGCTTGAGTAAAACGGAGACAAAACACATGCAAGCTTGCAAACTTCACAAAAGTCAACCACTATGGATGCAGCAAGCCAAGAATTGGTTAGAAGGGCTGAAAATTTCAACGCCAGAAGAGGCTCGACTCATCTGTAAATTAATCCCCGCGCAGTGTCCGTTTGAGCGAGAATTTTATCTATTTGGGCGTCGTATTTTGCGCATTCCGCCGCTGTGCAAGTTGAACCCGTTTTACGAGGAATTTGTCGGATTGCGGTTTCGGGCGCTGTGCTTTCTCGCTGAGGAGTGTGGGGAAGATATCTCCCAGTTTTTGGTGTAAACTAAAGGAGCGTTCGCGGTAGCATTTTGACAGAGCAAGGGATTTGAGGTGTGGTGAAATCTTTTATTATCCTGACGGTACTAGCTCTGTCGTTGGCGATCGCTCTTCCAGCTCAGGCATCTTTCTGCCGCCACGTCAAAGTCAAAGATAGCGAGCGCGTTATTTGTATCGAGAATATTAAGCGCAGTGCCAAAAATTACTGGGAATATCGAGCTCAAGTCAGTATCGATGGGGTGAAAAGGAAAGTAGAAATCTACAACTGTCGCAATCGCATTCGAATACAATCAGATGGAACCGTTGTTCGCTTTCAGCCTAATGGTGCCGGCGAGCTGATTTGCAGTATTCTAAACAAAAGGTAATGGTTAAAAAAGTATCTAAATCTCAATTACCAATTACTCTGTTTCTCCCTCCATTTTGCGTTTCCATTCCTCTTACTTCCTGACGCGATCTAGCAAATTGAGGTAGTCTCCCCAAATATCAATTTCTTTACCCTCTAATCTAAGAATGCGCCGTTCATGACCGACTACTATATCCCGTAGATCGCTAATAGAGGCTCTCAGATCACCTATGGCTCCTCGCATCTCACTTATCGAGTCTCGCAATTCACCAATTGAACCTCGCATCTCACTTATCGAGTCTCGCAATTCACTAATTGAGCCTCGCATCTCACTTATCGAGTCTCGCATCTCGCCTATTGCTATGGCATTGGCAGCAACTAACTGCTTGAGCTCTTCATCAGTCATAAACTCACTTTTGAACTTTTGAATTTATTATTGTATAGTTTACCATTTTCGGCTGTATAGCACGCTGGCATAAGCAATAAATATATTTTGTATAAAGAAGGAAAATTAATTTAAGTGCGCACCAGTAAAAGCGATCGCGTGATAAGATTGTCAGCCTACAGTTAAACTAAACTCCTACAAAACTTATTCCCAAAAGCAAACCCCAACTATGACTCAGCACTACCGCATTACGCTACTCCCCGGCGATGGCATTGGACCAGAAATTATGGCAGTGGCGGTAGATGTCCTAAAACTCGTTGCTCGACAACTCGACTTGTACTTAGAATTTCAAGAAGCTCTCATAGGGGGAGCAGCGAGCGATGCCACCGGCAATCCCCTCCCAGAAGAAACATTAGAAATGTGCCGCAAAAGCGATGCAGTATTGCTAGCAGCAATCGGCGGTTACAAGTGGGATCCCCTGCCCCGCCACCAACGCCCAGAAACGGGATTGTTAGCACTCCGCGCCGGTTTGGGGCTGTTTGCTAACCTTCGCCCTGCGCAAGTTTTGCCACAATTAGTTGACGCATCTAGCCTGAAACGGGAAGTCGTAGAAGGCGTTGATATTATGGTGATTCGCGAACTTACCGGCGGTATTTACTTCGGCAAACCCAAGGGGATTTTTGAAACAGAAAGTGGCGAAAAGCGCGGTGTCAATACGATGGTTTATTCGGAATCGGAAATAGATCGCATCGGGCGTGTTGCTTTTGAAACCGCTCGTAAGCGCCGTAAGAAACTCTGTTCGGTAGATAAGGCGAATGTGCTAGAAGTATCACAACTGTGGCGCGAGCGCATTACCCTTCTTTCCAAAGAATACCCAGATGTTGAACTATCTCATTTATATGTAGACAATGCCGCTATGCAGCTGGTTCGCTGGCCTAAACAATTTGATACCATCGTCACCGGCAATCTATTTGGCGATATTCTCTCTGACATTGCTGCCATGCTCACCGGCAGTATTGGTATGTTGCCCTCTGCAAGTTTGGGGGCATCAGCACCTGGTGTTTTCGAGCCTGTTCACGGTTCCGCTCCCGATATCGCCAACCAAGATAAAGCTAATCCCCTCGCGCAAGTTCTCAGCGCTGCGATGATGTTACGTTACGGTTTGAATCAGCCCGCTGCCGCTGACAAAATCGAACAAGCAGTGCTGAAAGTTTTAGATGCCGGCTATCGCACCGCTGATATTATGTCTGAAGGGATGAAACTCGTCGGCTGTCGTGCAATGGGTGAGGCTTTGCTTGAGGCTTTGCAATAGCCATTTATATTAAGTGAGTAATTATTACTTTTTCTAAAGTACTGTTGGCACTTTTCACTTTTCTATCTACTTTTATATGTGGGATACTATTGCTGCACATATCTCTAAAGTCACAGGAGAGAAATTTCAAATTACTGAGCGCCGAGCAGTTGGCGGCGGTTGTATTAATCAAGGTTATGCCCTCGCCTCAGCATCCCTTACCTATTTTGTTAAAATCAATCGCGCTGTAGATATTGCCATGTTTGAGGCAGAAGCCCTAGGATTACAGCAAATATGGGAAACTCGCACTATTCGCGTTCCCAAACCGATTTGCTGGGGCACTGCAGGTTCTTCAGCTTATTTGGTGTTGGAATGGCTTGATTTAGGAGGGCGAGGAAACGAACACTCTTGGTATGAAATGGGAAGACAGCTTGCCGCCCTGCACCGCTTTTCCGGAAAAAATCAGTTTGGTTGGGATATGAATAATACAATTGGCTCGACGCCTCAGATTAATACTTGGACGAAAAATTGGGCAGAGTTTTGGGCAGAATATCGTATCGGTTATCAGTTAAAATTGGCTAAGCGACGAGGAGGGCAATTCAGCAATTGCGCTCGCTTGTTGCAAGCAATTCCCCAAATCCTCGCTAATCACCAACCACAACCCTCTCTCGTTCACGGCGATTTGTGGGGCGGAAATGCTGCTGTGACGGTGACGGGCGAACCTGTGATTTTTGATCCGGCTACTTATTGGGGCGATCGCGAAGTTGACATCGCTATGACAGAGTTATTTGGCGGTTTTTCCCCCGCTTTTTATCGCGGCTATAATGAAGTGTGGCCCCTCGATTCTGGCTACCAGAAGCGAAAAACACTTTATAATCTCTATCATATTCTTAATCACTTTAATCTGTTTGGCGGCGGTTATGCGTCGCAAGCCAATCGCATGATTCAGGAAATTTTGAATTAAATTTTTTTTGGTAGTATTTCCTAATAGGGGGCTTGATACCCCCTCTCAATCTCCGCTCCGATTTATGTTGATAGATTTAGCGGATTTTATCCCTATTTGCGTCTGGTATTAGATTTTCATTCATCAAAAAAAAATAAAGCGCACATGCCAGCGATAATCGAATTTCCTGATGTACAAACCAGAAAAAGCCAGCTAATTTTTGGCCAATGGACAGACTAGCAATGCCCTCGCGCTCTAAAAACAAGGGTTCGATTAAATAGCGCCAGAGCCAACAGGTAAGGGTTGACTCTCGATGATTACCGAAATCTTAAGCGGTAGGAGAAGATGGTACAGCAAAATGGGGCTATGGGGCGAGGAAGAGCAGTGTCTGCTTTGTAGTTGAACGCAGCCGACAAAGTAAAGCAGATGGGATTGCCTCCGGGGAAACAATATTTAAAGATTTAATGAGAGCATGCCTTCAGCATGGGGTATAATGCTAATATATGCGAGAAAAGTGACTTTTGAGATAAATGATGAGTAGTTGCCTGGAATTTATAGAAAAACTGACTTTCTGGAAGTGGTACAATACAAATAAATAGATTGTGAAAAAAAACTCGGTTTCTACTCAACTATAAAATCGTGAAGCGTTGCGAACCAAGCGCAAGCAATTTTGTGGGAAACTTGAAATTGATTGTGAATGGCCAAGAGAAGAGCGAGGTGCTGTTAGCAGCCTCGTTCGAGAAGCGGTTAATAACAAGCGAGCGCAAAGGTGCGAGGCGACTGACAGCTAAATTCTCGAAAAATACCAAACAGCGTCAACCGCGCTGTTTAGGGGCGAGAAAAAAAAGCAAGTCGCCTCCTATAGTATTCCAGCTTGGCGAAGTACTTCGCCAAAGTTGGGAAAACTGGCAAGGAGGAAAAACAAAAAAATGGCCAGAGAAAGTACTGTCCTCGCGCCAAGCCCTGTGGCAGCGCTTTGACTGGATTGCTTGGTTCAGCAAAATTAGAAAAGGGAGGCGAGCGCAAGCAAAAATGATTCCCAGAATCTCCCAAGCCAAGGCGCCCGCGTCAAACACCAGCAAATATTTGCCGCAGCAAGCGGGGCAGCCAAGTAGGAAATTTCCCGCTTTTCGATCTAAACTGTCGGAACAAGATAAAAAAATAAATATTTTTTGGAGGCCAACACAATTGAATCAAAAGCCTACCGTTTGCTTAATTTCTCCGAATTCCTTTCGCGAGACTCGATAAGTAGTAACCTTTGACTGGGAAAATAGACTCTCGTCAAACCCAGTTTTAGTATCTTAGATAATTCATTTTTTTTAAATTTGAAAAGTTACCTCCAAGAGGAGAAGCCACTATGCTAAACCGCAAGATATATCAGTTATGTTGCGAAGGTCGTGAAGTTTCTATTTTCTTGCGGGACCAGCAACGCTGGATCGAGCGCGCTCGCATTCTTGACATAGAGGGAGACTTGGTGACGCTGCGCTATGAAGAAGAAACAGAAGATGAAATCTGTTCCTGGGAAGAAATGGTTCGCCTAGAAAGTATTGGTGCCATTACTCAAAAACTGGCTTCCGTGCCGCGTGGCAACGTCGAACCTTTGGTTGCTGACGAGTGCCCCGAAGTCGAACAAATTCGTAATTCTTCTCAAGACTCTGAATAAAAAATAGAGTAAGAAGTGATGAGTGTCGATGTTGCGGCTAAAACCCAGAGTTTGAGAGAGATTAATAAAAAAATGTTTTGATTAGACAAGTCATTCTTCTTCGTCTGCCTCCTCAAACTCCGTGGCAGTTTTGGGGAAATGCACTGATTCAAAGGCGGGGCAGTAACCGTCAGATGTTACCTTAAATTCAAATAGCGGTGAGGCAGGGTTCCTACAACGTAGCCCCCGGTAGTAACGACAATTACCGCAGCAATCAAGCTCGGCGGGAACGGGGCGCTCGCTTCCCTGCGACAGCAGTTCCCGCTGCGTCAAGCCCCGCAAAACTAATTCCTCCCCTTGCCAGCGCGCCTCCACCAGCCCCGTATCGGCAAAACTTTGCCAACGCGGATCGGCAACAATTTCCTCCGGCAACGTAATTGTCACCACCGTATCCTGTTCAGTAAGTTCCCCTTCATAGTACGCCTCCACAACTTCTGGTTGCGGGAAAATCTCTCCTAACGGCAGTTCCACCACCGTACCCACAGCCGGACAATGCAAATGATAGCGCGTACTCAACTCTGGCAAATTCGTTAGATCACTCAAATAGTTCGGTGCTCCGTGGATAAAGATAACATGCTGCGGGCGCAAGTTGTGGATCGTCTGTGTCGTGCCTGGACCATCACAGTGTTGAGCTAGCAAATAGGTTTCTACGACTACCTCTCTGGCAACTTCTGGCGGTAGTTTCGGCAACGGCGCTAGTTGATATCCTGGTCTTTCTGGTAGTAAAATCAGCCAAGGGCCGGTGTCTGAGTGACAGTATTCGCTCCAAGATGTAGTTTCGTCTGTGAGAATTATGCAAGGAGAGCGCCCAAGCCCTGTGTGTTGTTCTGGTGTTAATCTCCGCACTCGCGGGCGCACCCGTTCGTCCCAAAATAATGCCTGATGGCGGGCAAAATTCTGTACCGCTGTCGGCAAATGTGGTAGGATTTCTAAGTAGGCATCACACCCGGCTGCTACGCCTCCATCTACCCAGATATCTATATCCCGACCTGTGAAATGATGGTGCGAGCGCAGCAACATCAGTAATTCCTGCCCCAACCCTAGGGCTGGTGTTGGCAGCAGCACTGAGCGTCCCCCTCGTAGAGCCGCATTTATTCGCTCCGCTAGCTGATTTTCTTGATTGCGCCGATGAGGATAGCGGGCTGTGCCGTAACTGCCTTCCAATATCAGTACGTCAGGTCTTAATCCCCGCAATTCTTCCAGGGCTAACCCTTCTACTAGGCGCGAATTTGATAAAAAAAAGTCACCTGTGTACAGTAATGTATAAGTTCTTTCTTGATCTGTATAGCTCAGCAAAATCGCTGCTGCCCCCGGCAGGTGACCCGCAGGAAATAGCTGCGCCACTAGCCCTGCTCGGAATTCTACTGCTTTTCGCCACGGCAATGCTTGGCAAAATCTGGGTATTTGTCTACTCTCGATATCTTGCCAGTTAAGCGGCAACAGTTGGGTTGTTACTTCACTTGCGTAAATCGGCAATTGCGGAAATGCCCAGTGAAGCGCTAACAAACCTCTGGCATGATCCGCATGTGCATGAGAACACAGTACTAAATCAGCCGGCAGTCCCCCCTCTGATTCGGCTTGCAGGGGCGAAATATCTCTGAGCCCGCAATCGAGTAGTACGCGGTAGGGACCCATCCTTACCAGCAAACACACTCCTTCATCCGCATGGCCTACTCCATAGGTTAGACATTCTAACTCTATCACTTTCGCGTCTCCTTTTTAAGGCATACGCTCCCGCAACTGCTTATGATTTTTTGCCACTACTCCAAATGCGCTCGCTTTCTCCAAGCAGTTTGGTGTACTCTTATACTTTTCCTTTCTCTACTTTATTATAAGTTTGCAGTTATTTCAATCCATAAATCAGCCTTTTTACTTGCAGATGCTTTATTTAAAATCTTTAATATAAATAGCAAATACTCCTGGCATCTCCCCCATTCTCCCTCTCTTCTCTAATCCTGAGAAATTATCTCACTTGTGGCACTATTTGTCACGTAAATTTATAATTTTTAATAAAATTCTCTAAGAGAGCATTGTATAGATTATCTGTAAAATTATGAAAAATAAGGTATTGCTTGCTTGACACAAATATGATAAAAATGATACTTTTTTTACAATTTGTGAAGATGCTGTGAATACCAGAATAGAAATTACTGCCAGTGCAATTGTTCAGTTTTTACTGAATATTCTAAACAAGCTAATATATAAGATAAGTAAGTAAGTAAGCAGAAAAATTAAAATCGAGCAAGCGTGGACAAAGATCGGCGGCAATTTGAAGTGAAACGTTTTATAGAAGAAGTCGGGGTGTTGTTCGAGTTAACAGGCTTGCCCCGCATGGCGGGTAGAATTTTAGGGTGGTTGCTAATTTGCAACCCACCGCACCAGTCGACAAGCGATTTAGCAGAAGTACTGCAAGCTAGCAAAGGGTCAATCAGCACTATGACGAGGTTGCTGATTCAAGGAGGGCTGGTAGAGCGCATAAGTATGCCAGGCGAGCGCCGGGATTATTTCTGCATAAAACTGGGCGCGTGGTCAGCGATGATAGAACAGAGATTGGCCCAAATTACAGCGATTCGACAGCTTGCCGAAAGAGGCTTAGAAATAGTCAAAGATAAAGAAGCGCGAGCGCGACTACAAGAAATGCGAGACTTTCACGCCTTCTTTGAACGGGAAATGCCCGCTCTTGTCGAACGCTGGCAACAAGAACACTTAAACCAATTTCAATCGGCAGCAGATCTTCTCCCCAAATCCCCCAATCCCGGATCAAAAAATAATCACAAAACTGATTAATTTCAGGAACACCCCAATGCAACCGCAGCCAGTCAGCGATAAAGAACTAACCCCAGAAAAAAACGGGTACCAACCCCCGCAAACAGAGCGCGAACCCTTCCTACAATCCAAACGGAAACGGCAAAAAAAGCATTGGCTGATGGTAGCAGTTATAGCAACAGTCTTGGGCAGCGCTACCTTGATCTCAATTGCCATGCGCAAAGCAGCCCCTAAAATAGATATTCCCAAACTAACCGTACCCGTAGAATCCAAAAACCTAACAGTACAAATCGTAGCTAGTGGCATGGTACGCCCCGTACAAACTGTAAATCTTTCACCAAAGACTCAAGGGCGCTTAGCTGAATTATACGTCGAACAAGGTGAGCGCGTTCAAAAAGGGCAACTAATTGCCCGCATGGAAAGTTCAGAAATAGAAGCACAACTGATGCAAGCACAGGCACGTCTTTTGTCTGCCAAAGCCCGTCTAGCAAAACTGCAAGCCGGCAACCGTGCTGAAGAAATTGCTCAAGCACGAGCGCGTCTGTCTCAAGCAGAAGCACGTTTAGCACAATTGCGCGCAGGCAGCAGAGTCGAAGAAATTGCTCAGGCACAAGCCCGCGTCGAACAAGCTCGCACTAATTTAGCAGATGCAGAATCAGGAACTCTTTTAAATGAAATTGCACAAGCACAAGCACAAGTAGAGTCGGCTAAAGCTTTAGCTGAACTAATGAGTTCTCGCGTGCGGCGATATCAGGAATTGAGACAACAAGGTGCGATCGCTGAGTACACTTTCGAAGAATATAAAAAAGAAGAACGCTCTGCCCTCGCTTCCTTACAAGAAGCACAAAAACGTCTCGCTCGCGCTAAAGAAAATCAACGAGTAGAAATCGCTCGCCGACGAGCAGCTCTAGAAATCGAACAACAAGCTTTGCTGCAACTGGAAAACGGCACCCGCCCAGAAGAGCTAAGAAGAAGTGAAGCCGAAGTCGCAGAAGCACAAAGCAATTTAAAACTATTACAAAACGGCACTCGCCCAGAAGATATCGCTCAAGCTACTGCAGAAGTGGCAGAGGCAGAAGCTCAAGTGCGCTACTATGAGGTGCTACTCGAAGATACAAAAATTCGCGCTCCCTTTTCCGGAATTATTACTCAGCGATATGCTACTGAAGGAGCTTTTGTGACGCCAGCAACATCTGCCTCTGATGCTTCTTCGGCTACTTCTACTTCAATTGTTGCTCTGGCTAGAGATTTAGAAGTACTCGCCAAAGTACCAGAAGCTGATATTTCTCAAATTAAAGTTTCTCAAGAAGTTGAAATTATTGCTGATGCTTATCCTGATAAAATTTTTAAAGGTCGTGTGCGCTTGATTGCACCAGAAGCAATAAAAGAACGAGATGTTACTTTATTCCAAGTCCGGGTAGAAATTAATACTGGCAAAGATGAACTCCAGTCTGGTATGAATGTCGATTTAAAATTTTTGGGAGCGCAGTTAAATAATGCTTTAGTTGTTCCTCCAGGAGTAATTGTAACTGATAAGTGTAATCGCGGACAAAAAGGGGTTTTAATTTATGAGGAAAATAAAATTAAGTTTAAACCAGTTACTATTGGGTCTATAATTGATAATCAAATTCAAATTCTGGAAGGGCTGAAACCAGGCGATCGCGTTTTTGCAGAACTACCAGAAGGACAAAATATAGAAGACATTCTCCCTAAATGTAAATAATTTAAATAACTTCATAAGAATATAAAAAATGGACATCTTTGAAAGCATCACAATGGCAGGGAAAACCCTAGTCGCAAATAAACTCCGCAGCAGTCTGACAATGCTCGGTATTATCATCGGCAATGCCTCAGTTATTGCAATGGTTGGTATTGGCGAAGGGGCCCAGAAATTTGTCAGCGAACAGATTAATTCTCTAGGACCAAATTTGCTATTTATCATTCCGGGAAGCCCGGATGCACAAAGACGCCCCGTTTATCCTCCACAAACTTTGGTATTGGCAGATGCAGAAGCGATCGCTTCTCAAATTCGTGATGTCAAAGCAGTTGCCCCTACTCTCAATAGTAGCGAGTTGGTTTCTTTCCGCAATAAAAATGCTTCTGCTTCTATTGTAGGAACAACGCCAGATTTTCTCTCTGTGCGTAGTTTTTCTGTTGCTAAGGGGCGGTTTTTGAGCGAATTAGATTTGAAGAAAAATGAACAAGTGGCAGCCCTCGGCTCGGAAATCGCTCAGCAACTTTTTGGCGAGCGCAATCCTATCGGTGAACAAATCCGACTGAAAAATAAGTCTCTGCGCGTCATTGGCGTAATGGCACCGAAAGGCTCAACATTCGGCGATAATCAAGATATGAATGTTTTTGTGCCTCTGACAACAATGGCAAATCGGATTGTCGGGCGCACTTCTCCCTACGGTATTCAAGTAACTTTTATATCGGTTTCCGTCAAAAATGAAGAAAGCATGAAAAGAGCGCAATATCAGATAGAAAATCTCCTACGACTACGTCACAAAATAACTGACGAAGATGATTTTACCGTCCGCAATCAAAAAGATTTAATGAATATTCTGGGTAGTATTACTGGAGCTCTAACTTTACTACTGGCGGCAACGGCGGCTATTTCTCTTATAGTAGGAGGCATTGGAATTATGAATATTATGCTTGTTTCGGTGACGGAGCGTACTCAAGAAATTGGTTTGCGAAAAGCAGTCGGCGCATCTGAGCAGGATATTTTAATACAGTTTATCATTGAATCAGTTATTTTATCTGCTACAGGTGGTTTATTGGGAACTGCTTTGGGAATTGGTGGTGTGCTGCTTATAGGCGCGCTGACACCTTTAAAAGCAGGTGTTTCTCTAGTTGCGATCGCTCTAGCAGTAGGCGTTTCTGGAGGCATTGGTTTGTTTTTCGGCGTTTTTCCCGCCCGTCAAGCAGCAAAACTTGATCCGATTGTCGCTCTCCGCAGTGTCTAATAAATAACTTTAATCAGCTAATCAGCAAATATGCTCGTCAACAGTCATTCTGCAACCGCTCTGGAAAATAATTCCTCAGCAAATAAAAAATCTATAATCGTTCAATTAGAAAATGTTTCTAAAGTTTATGGTGTTGGTAATACGGAAGTACATGCTCTTAATGATGTAAATTTAACTATTGAAAAAGGAGAATATTGTTCAATTATGGGCGCTTCGGGTTCCGGTAAGTCTACTGCTATGAATATTATCGGTTGTCTCGAACGCCCTTCCTCAGGAAAATATTATCTTGATGGAGTGGATGTGGCAGAACTTGAAGATGCAGATTTAGCTCGGATTCGCAATCTCAAACTCGGTTTCGTCTTTCAACAATTTCATCTACTGCCGCAATTGACAGCACTTGATAATGTTATGTTGCCTATGGTTTATGCCGGGGTTCCCAAGAAGGAAAGACGGGAAAGAGCGATGGAAGCTTTAATTCGAGTAGGGTTAGAACAACGGCTTTATAATAAACCAAATCAACTATCTGGTGGGCAGCAACAACGAGTTGCGATCGCACGGGCAATTGTTAATCGCCCTGTTTTATTATTAGCAGATGAACCTACGGGGGCGCTCGATTCTAAAACTACACAAGAAATTATTGATATTTTTTCTCAACTTAATGCTTGCGGCATTACTATTATAATGGTAACTCATGAACCAGATGTTGCTCGCCGCACTCGCCGAGTAATTTGGTTCCGTGATGGGCGTGTCATCCACTCCCATTTAGCTCCGGAAGAACTCGGTCGTGGAGTTTTTTAACATATCGCATAATAAGACTGCCGGCGCCCATCATACAATTACTGAATAGCTTGAAGTTATATTTTCTAGCGAGCGCTCTCCTCTTTGTAAAAGCGAGCGCGAAGATTCCTAACTAATTTCCTAAGATGCTGACAATCCCAGTTTTGCTTCTTCAGATACTTGTTCAACTTTATCCCTTGCCAGCTTTTCTAAAACTGCTTTAGCTTCTGAGCCACCGATACGTCTTAAAGCTTGTGCCACTCTATAACGGATTTGCCAATCCCCATCCTCAGCATAAGGCAGCAACAGAGGTAGAGCCCTTTTATCTCCCAATTCTCCGAGAGAACTAATTGCAGCCATTTTTATTAGTTCTTCGTTAGAGTTGAGAGCTTCTTGCAATAAGTCAAATCCTCTTTGATCACCAAGTTCTCCCAGGGCGGCAATAATACTGAATTTAACGAGCCATTCGCTGGAGTTACGGTAGAGGAATTGTAAATCTTCAAAGGCTTCGGTTATCTGTAAGCCGCCAATCGAGTCAGCCGCTGCCGCTTGCACATCGGGCTCAGAATCATTGAGTAAGCGATCGCGTAGTAATGTTGTCGCAACTGCTAAATTTTCACGCCCTAAATATGCCAGCGAGGATACTGCTGCATAACGAACTCGGGCATTACTATCGGTAATTACTTTTTGAACTAGCTCGAAGGCGCTCGCTGGAGAGATAAGGCGCAGTTGGTTTATTCCGCGCAAGCGCTCGCCCAAATCTTGCGAACTTAACAAATCCTTAACTGACTCAGGAGTAATGCTCATTTTTCTACTAATTCAATAACTTTTACTTACAGCCACCGAGCTTGTCACAATTCGTCCATTCCTATTCTCCGGAAGCTGCCATTGCCCGCACTATATCTCCGCGCGTTAGTATACCTATTACTTTTCCAGAGTCATCGAGTACTGGCAAGCGGTTAATTTTTCGCTCATGCATTAACCTTGCTGCATCGCGCAGAGGCTTTTCCGGTGTTGTTGTAATTGGATTTTCACTCATTACTTCCCCTACTGTTTGTCCGAGGGCTTTATGTAGTTCTTTTTCGTAACGGGCTGGATTTTCCAAGAATATCACGCTATCTAGCAGCATGATATACGGCGGTGGTGTAGGTCCTGTCTCTCGCCACATTAGATCGCTTTCAGAAATGATGCCCACTAATTTACCTGAATCGTTTACTACGGGAAGCCCCCCAATGCGTCGTTCTGCAAGAATTTTTATTGCCTCTTGTAGGGGGGTTTCTGGCTTTACTGTGATCGGATCTCGGCTCATCACGTCGGCAACTGTCTTGGGCATCTTATATCCGCTTTCATACAAAATCACACGCTACCATAATACTCTGTGATGCTTCATTCTTATTCATCCAGCTCTCATACTGGAGCTGTTATCTTGGATAAAGCCTATAAGTATTTATTCTACTGATTCCCGATTAGCGGTTCACTTAGAGAAAGTTTATATATTTTGCCGCGCTCGCAAAAATGGACAGCAACCAACAGCAACAACAACCTCAATATCGCTGCGTCATTGTTTGTCAGCACTCATCCTGTCTGCGAAATGGTTCAGCGGAAGTTTTACAAGCTTTTCGAGATTATCCTGTTCCCAATGTTATTATTGAAGGCAGCGGCTGTATGGGACAGTGCAGTTCAGGTCCTACTGTCCGCGTCATCCCTGACGAGATTTGGTATTGCCGCATCAAACCTCACGATGTTTCTCTCATTGTTAAACAGCATCTTATTGGGGGGCAGCCGGTTGAAGCTAAGCTCCACCCCAGAATTCATCCCCGCTTTTATTTTTAGATTAAAAGTTTAAATTAAAAGGCCCTTGCTATAAATAAATAAAAAAAGAAAAGAATATAAAAAAAAAAGGAATTCTGGCTTGACTTTTATTTTTACTAGCAATATCATAATTTTTATAATGGGAATATTTGCGCACAACAAAAAATTGTCACAACCCCATTATAAAATAAAACTACCATCCCTCCACCCTCCTGTCAAGCCTCTTTATCTTTTTTTAACTTTTCAGCTTGACTTTTATTTGGATTAGGAATATAAAAAAGTCACCATTTCTTGTTTTTTTGACAAGAAGGCAAAGGAGCTGTAAAAGAGAAGGAATTTTGAGCTTGACTTTTGCTTACATTAGGTATACAATACTTACAATGGGGATATTGTGATAAAAAAAAGTCGGCACAGATTTCCATTGTAAAATTAGACTACCAAATATAGCCCGATTTTGTCAACCCCCTTCCTTCTCTCTATAGCAGCTTTCCTACTAGAGTGGCTTAACGAAAAGCTAAAATCCAAGAACGGATAAGTTCATTTACTTGTTCCGGTACTTCGTCATGGGGACAATGACCCGCTTTAAGGTAGTATTCCGTCAGTTGAGGGTAATATTGGCGAAACTTAGCGCCCCGTTCTCTAGCATTCATCCACGGATCACTTTCACCCCAAAGCATTAATAAGGGACACTGTAGTTGTGTAAGCAAAATATCAACTTTTTCCCCTTGCGGGCTTTTAAATACTGAAGCAAAGACTTTCGCGGCACCGCGATCGCATGAAGGGCGGTAAATGTTTTCTACCAGCTCATCTGTCACCGCATTTTTATCGAGATAAATTTTATAAAGAGTTTTGCGGATCACTGAACGGCGGCGTGTCCACTGGAAGAGTAAAAAACTCACCCAATCTTGTAACAACAACCATTTTATGGTTTTATTTAGTAATCTTCGCACCAGGGGCTGTTTGGGGACAGTTTGAGTCGAAGTAAATGAACCAGCGCTATTAAGTAGTATTAACCCTGCTGCTGATTTGGGGCGCTGGGCTGCCACGCACAAGCATACGTAACCTCCGAGGGAGTTACCTGCCAAGACTACCGGCGCGCCAATTACCTCGGTGATGAAATCGTGCAACTGATCCCGCCACAGCTCACTACTGTAGACAATGTCGGGTTTGGCGGCTCGCCCGAAACCTAATAAGTCAATCGCCCAAACCTCAAAATCTTGCTGTAAATCGGCGATATTTTTGCGCCAGTGCTCGGTAGATGCGCCAAAACCGTGAACTAACAGTAAGGGTGGACGTTGTGGGTGTCGATTGCCAGCTCGTACATAATATATAGAGTGCGCTCGCCACTTCCAGTATGCTCCAAGAACGTTTGTTGCTGTAAGTGTTGTCTGCATCGTCAAAAAAATAATAAGTTTTGTTACATATCATAAACCATTCTTCACAAATCAGACGATCTGGAGAGGAGGTTGACTATAACCAAAACTTATTAATAATGGGAGCGAGAGCAACTATCGAACACTTTCCCATTTCTTGCTTATCCTTTTTTCAAAGCAAAGAAAGTTACACAATAAATTCAAATATATGCCTATTAATTACGCGGTAGATGGGCAAATAGTAGTAATGAGTACCTCTCACTCTCGTGGGGGTTATCAGAAGAGACAGCACCATTCTGTAGCGGCTGCTACGAAACCCGCGATATCCTCTATTTATACCTACTACTACCGCCTTTGATTAGACTATAGTTCACAGTTTTTAGAGGTGGAGATGAAAACTCAAGCAAGTATTCTTGATTTCGCTAAACAAGGCAACCCCCACGCTATCAAAACTTTAATGAATCGCTCTCTCAAGCCGAAAGGTATTAATATACGAGTTTCTTTAAAAGACGAATGTCTGGTGGTGATTGCTGAAGCCTCTCAGCCTCCGGAGCAATCATTTATGATTAATTTTATCCGCAAAAAGCTGGCGAATTTGAACCCTCAATCGGTAAAGCGGGTTGTTATACAAGGGCGTAGTATGGGGAGTACTTATCCTGCTTGGCGCGCCGGATTTGATTTGAATACTAAGGTGGCAGTGGTAAAACCTAGAAACTCCGAACCTAGTATTTTCAATGCGGAAACCATTCTCCAAGCCGAAGAAATCCCCCCTCTCAACTCATCAGAGACTAGAAAAAATGGCAGAAAAAGACGGAAAATTTTTATAACTATACCAAAATATATAAAGGTTTTTTTAGTTTTTTTAAGATTTGTTTTAGCTAGTTTACTTTATGTAATATGTGCCGTCAGTTTGGCTGCGATCGCTGTCAGCATGAAGTTGGTTGCTATTTGGCAGGCAGAACAGTATTTTTATAACATTCAAATCGTAGGAGAAATTTTTAGAGCCGTAGAAATTATCGAACTTTTAAATGTTCTTGTTTTTGCCATAGTAGGTATGGGATTTGGAGTTATAACTGCTCTTTTGCCTCGGAATATTGGTAGGCAAATTAGCGCAATTTTTTTGATTATTTTAATTCCTCTTATTTGTTGCACTACTGATTTATATAGATATGATAACTGGCTGCGTGAAATTAGCGAGCGCGAAAAAATTTCTTACAGTGAGGCTCAGCAAATCACGAATTCATTTTTAAAAAATCGAGTTGGGCAGCAGGGATTTTTGGGTTTTTATTTACATACTGCAGAATTTCCGGTTTTGCCTACTAGAAAAGCTCAGATGCAAGATGTAGCTGTGCAGGAAGAAAAAATTACTTCAAAATTTGCAACGGTTACTGGTATAACTCCACAAAACGTAACTATCTTATTTACAATTTCTGGATGGGCTATCCGAACTTTTTACTTTTTAGTTGCTGCCTTCACCAGTGCAACTCATTTCCGGGAAGGGCTAAAGCAAATTGCTAGACTATCTCAAGCTCAAGCGGAAGGTGAAAGTGATCATAAAAGCGTATAAAAAGCTTTTTACTGAAGAAAATGTGAACGCGATCGCCCCAAGATTGCGATCGCAGCTAAAACACCTATAAAAGCCTACATTACTGTTCTAGTTAGCGGAACATACTGCTAACCGAACTATCTTCGTGAACACGCCAGATTGTTTCCCCAAGCAAATTTGCTACCGACAGCACCGTTAACTGTTTGAACATTTTTTCTTCTCGGAAAGGTATTGTATTAGTAACGATAACTTCCTCAAACAAACCACTAGAGAGACGTTCAACAGCCGGCGGTGAGAAAACCGCATGAGTAGCACAGGCATACACCTGACGGGCACCTTCTTGACGCAACAACCGGGCACCTTCAGTCATTGTCCCAGCCGTATCGATCATATCATCCACCAGCACAGCCGTTTTCCCCTTGACATCGCCAATCAAATTGAGTACTTCAGCCACATTGTGAGACTGGCGACGTTTATCAATAATTGCTAGCGGTGCATCATTTAATTTTTTAGCAAACGCTCGTGCTCTTGCCACTCCTCCCACATCTGGCGAAACCACTACTATATCTGACAATTGCTTGCTTTGTAGGTAATCCAAGATTACAGGCGAACCGTACACGTGATCGAAAGGAATATCGAAATAACCTTGAATCTGGGCTGAGTGCAAATCCATCGCCAGAATGCGCGTGGCTCCTGCTTGCGTGATTAAATTAGCTACCAGCTTCGCTGTAATCGACTCCCTTCCTGCCGTTTTGCGATCTGCCCGAGCATAGCCATAGTAGGGGATGACTGCCGTAATTTGCCGTGCTGATGCACGCCGACAGGCATCAATCATAATTAATAATTCCATAATATTATCGTTCACGGGGTGACTTGCCGGCTGGATTAGATAGACGTCACACCCACGAATCGATTCCTGAATTTGAATATATAGCTCTCCATCTGCAAACCGTTTTCTTACCATCGGTCCCAGCTCGATCCCCAGGTAGCGAGCTACTTCTTGGGCCAGGGGAATATTGGCCGAGCCAGAGAAAAGCCGCAAGCGGTTATGATCAGATACGGATGGTAGAGCAGTTTGAAGATTTAAAGTAGCAGAACGGATCACAGCAGCCTCTCGCAGCACGTTTTTTTGTGACATAATCCCACACTAACTCTAACGGGTATAGTGCGGGCTTCTCGCCTTTGCGGAACGAGCTTCCTGTTTCACAGGCTGAGACATCTCTAAGCCTCCACAGGCAGACACCGTATGCTCTCCGGCGTAACTACTTCGTTGCTGCGTGTGACCGCAACTGTTATTGAAGTAGTCATGACAATTTTACCCATTCAAGCGACAGTTTTCAAGCCGCAATTTCCCCTACCGCTACCTACGGTAAGCGCATTATTCTCTTTTAAAAATAGCAGTACAGAGCTATTCTTTAGGAGATTCACTTTCTTAATTTTATAAAAAATTTGTTTAGCGAGCCTGGACAGTTAATGGCTGCTCTACCCTGTAAGTAAAATCACTTAAGCGAGATTATCAGATGGTATTTAACCGATGTAAACGGCTCTAAGGTAAACCCAATGACGCATAGCTGACACTAAGGAGAAAAAATAAAAATAAAATGAAAAAAAATATTACAGAGACGCCGAAAACATGTATTTTCTCAATCAGTCAGTGAAGGTAATTCGTTATGAGTTTGAAGGCTAGGATTGACGAAGAAATCAAGGCGGCCATGAAGTCTAAAGATAAAGTACGTCTGGAAACGGTTCGCAGTATCAAAAAGGTGATATTAGAAAAAGAGGTGAGCGTAAGAGCCAGTGGCGCTGAAACATTGACACCAGAACAGGAAATAGAAGTATTGGTGCAGTTAGCCAAACAGCGGCGGGAGTCTATAGAACAGTACCGAAAAGCAGGAAGAGAGGAGCTAGCGGCAAAAGAAGCGCAAGAGTTGGCGATTATCGAGGAGTATTTGCCAAAGCAACTATCAGAAGAGGAAATAAGTGCGATTATTGATGAGATTATTGCTCAAGTAGGAGCAACTTCGGCGAAAGACATGGGCAAGGTGATGGGGCCAGCAATGCAGCAGCTAAAGGGCAAGGCAGATGGTAAGAAAGTACAAGAAATAGTTAAGGCTAAATTAAACTCGTGAAGACGAATAGTTTAAGCGCGCGGGAAAAAAAGGCTTTTGCCCTGTAACAATGGAAAAGAGAAAGGGCGATCGCTCACTAATAGATTGAAATTCATATGTTATTCTGTAAGCCGTGTCGCTTCTTGGTAACAAACTACCATCTATGCAACCACCGCTAGCCCTAGGAACAATCCTGCAAAATCGCTACCGTCTGATCGGAATTTTAGGTCAGGGGGGATTTGGCCGCACCTACCTGGCGGAAGACCAGGGGCGCTTTAACGAACGCTGCGCCATCAAAGAATTTATTCCAGTTCAGACGGGTGGCTCGACAATTGCTAAGTCTCAGGAACTGTTCCAGCGGGAAGCGCAAATACTTTATCAAATTCAGCATCCCCAAATTCCTCAATTTCGGGCAACCTTTGAAGAAAACGGACGCCTATTTATTGTCGAAGAATATATAGAGGGCCAAACATACCGGACCCTACTGAACGAACGTAAAGCGCAAGGGAGAGCATTTTCGGAAGCAGAAATATTGCAACTGCTCCGTAACCTATTGCCAGTATTGGACGCTATCCATGCTAAAGGTATTATCCACCGCGATATTTCCCCAGAAAATATTATTCAGCGAGCCTCCGATGGCTTACCCGTACTAATAGACTTCGGCGTAGTCAAGGAAATAGCTACCCGCATCCTCGAACCAGATGCGCCAGAAACTGTCACCACTGTTGGCAAATTGGGTTATTCTCCCAGCGAACAACTTCAAAGTGGTCGCGCTTACCCAAGCAGCGATTTGTACGCCCTTGCCGTGACTTGTATAGTGCTGCTGACAGCTCGCGAACCCCAAGAACTTTTTGATGAAACTCAATTTAGTTGGAATTGGCAACAATGGTCAAAGGTAAGTCCGGGTTTGGCAGCAGTACTCAATCGGATGTTAAGTCACAAACCAAGCGCTCGCTATCTCTCGGCACGGGAAGTACTGCAAGCACTAGAACCGTTTTTCTCTTCTCCTGCTAGCATTTCACCTCAACCCGCCACCGTCAACCTCTCAGAAATAGAAACTATGGCTGTGGGCAGGGCAAATCCACCAGCTGCCAGAAGCAGCCAGCCAGCTCCCCAAACTATAAGCAGTCAGACTTCTATCTGGGATAGCCCGCTGGCGATCGCTACATTGGCAGCAGGCTTAGCAATCACCGCCGGGCTTGGCTCGTGGGCACTAATTACCGCTCTCAACCGCCCCCAAGTGGAACCGTCGCCAACGCCTACTCCAACTCCTGTCGCTAGCCCTTATCCTTCCCCGACGCCTACCCCTTCTCCTATTCCAACTCCCTCACCCACGCCGCAGGTAACTGCCCAACGTCTACGCGTATCTGTTGGCATGCGGAAAAAAGTCAGCGGCACTATTAACTCTTACCAAATCATCAACTATTTGCTCAAAGGGGAACGGGGAGAAAAACTTATCGCTTATATCACTAGCGACGGCGCACTGATGACCGTGTTTGGGCCAAATGGCAGAACCGTGGACGAGCGATCGCGTTCCGTATCTTTCTGGGAAGGTATCTTACCCGAGAGTGGCGATTACACCCTGCAAGTAAAACCCATCCCAGGCATTCCCCGTAGCCAATATCAGTTAGAACTCATCTTGCAAAAGCCCACACCAGCACCCACCCCTACTCCCACACCCACCCCTACTCCCACACCAACTCCTACACCAACTCCCACACCAGCACCCACCCCTACTCCCACACCCATACCAGAACCCACCCCAACTCCCACACCCACCCCAACTCCCACACCCACACCCACACCAGAACCCACCCCAACTCC
>DVEG01000030.1 GCA_015295835.1 Oscillatoriaceae cyanobacterium M7585_C2015_266 | reverse complement strand
GCAGATGTGATCAATCGTGCCAACCTGGGTATGGAAGTGATGCACGAGCGCAATGCTCACAACTTCCCGCTGGATTTGGCTAGTGTTGAGGCTCCGGCTATCAAGGGCTAATTAGTGTTTAGCTAAAAGAAAAAGCGCTCCTAGTGGGGAGCGCTTTTTTGTTTTTCAAAGCTGCTGATTAAAGGTTTTCTGGTGCAGTTTATTCTCGTAAGAGAAGGTTTTACCTGCAATTGTCCCCTAGTTTTTTCTCTTATGTCTTCTAGTCAAAAATTGCGACAGTTGCTCGCTCGCCCTGGAATTCTCGTCATTCCGGGTGTATACGACTGTCTCGGAGCTAAGCTAACTGAACAGTTGGGCTTTGAAGTCGTCGCTACTAGCGGCTTTGGCATCGCTGCTTCTACTCTGGGTTTGCCAGATTACGGCTTTCTCACTGCCAGCGAAATGCTCTACACTGTCGGAAGAATTGCCCAGTCTATTGATATTCCCCTTATCGCTGATGCTGATACTGGCTATGGCAACGCTTTAAATGTTATGCGTACTGTGAAAGAAGCCGTAAAATTGGGATTGGCTGGGATAATTCTGGAAGATCAAGAGTGGCCTAAAAAGTGCGGCCATTTCGAGGGTAAGCGGGTTATTCCTACGGCAGAACATGTTGGTAAAATCCGGGCAGCTGTTCAGGCTAGCGCTGAAAGCGAGCTAGTGATAATTGCTCGCACTGATGCCCGCGCACCACTTGGTTTGGAAGAAGCAATTCGTCGGGGTCGCGCTTATATTGAGGCAGGGGCAGATTTGCTGTTTATAGAGGCTCCTCAATCTGTTGAAGAATTGAAAGCGATCGCTGCTGCTTTTCCAGACTTTCCTCTGGTTGCCAATATTATCGAAGGCGGCAAAACCCCGCAACTTTCTGCTTCTGAATTGCAACAAATGGGCTATAAAATTGCCTTTTTCCCAGTTACGGGATTGTTGGCAACAACCTATATCCTAACTACTTGCTTGCGCCACCTAAAAGAAAGAGGAACAACCGCCGATTTAAAGGACTTAGTGACTTTTCAGGAATTTGAGCAACTCATTGGCGTTCCCCACTATCGCCAACTAGAACAGCAGTTTGCCGCACCGATAGAATAAACCTCATCTTCCCTTCTTGAATTTCCTCCTTGAAAGCCCTAGGAGTAATAAATGGTTGCTTCAATCCAAGAATTTGATGCTAGAGAATGGGTGAAAGTTCGCAGCGCCCTCGATGGAAGCTCTACTTTTCTCACTTGGAGCGGTTCAATCTATGCTTTTATACCTGGCGAAAAGAAAAAATTACTTTTCAAAATTGTGGGAATGAGCGTTAGTCGCTGTATCGCCACTGAAGAAGGAAGTTGGGATTTCACTTCTAGAGAGTTAAATTACTATCTCGATCCAAACACAGGAGAAATCCTACACAAGTGGGAAAATCCTTGGACTGGAGAAGTTGTTACCGTAGTTCATGTTGCTAATAATCCTGTGCAAGGTCACTTCAAAGGGAAGTTTCCGGCTAAAGTTGACGGAGAAAACACGACTTTTGGATTTGACTTATTTCCTATTTACCCAAATATTCTCGCTGAGGATGAAAAATTTGCCGAATACAGCCCTTATCCTACTTATCAAGCTGTAGAGTTATTTAAACTCACTGTTCCTACAGCAGAACTGTACGATCCAGAGATAGTTTCAGTTTCTAAACTATTGCTCAGTTGGGATAGAGTTGGCCCTTGGCTTCCCTGGATGAAAATGGGTAATTATCCGGGACAACTCATCTACAGCGCCAGTGGCAGTAAAGTCAAAAGCTTTGCCGAATTACCGCAATTACTTCAGGATGAAATCAATACGCGCGTTCCTTTGTATAAAGAAGCAGCTAAATCAAAATTAGATACAGAAGATATGACTTCTTGGCTATATTTTAAACAGCATTTTGATGCTTATCTGGCTGGTGAAATTTTCCCTCTTCCTGCTCCAGCAGAAGAATAATATTTAATTTAAAAATTTTTTAAAAATTATTAGTTTCTATTAAATTCCAAAAGTAACCATCAGGTGCAATAAAAGAAAAACTTCTTTCTCCGAATTCATTTCTGACAATTTCTGTGATGTTTTGCGCTTCGCTAGCTTGTAAGCGAGTAAAATAATGTTCTATATTTTTCACGGGATAGGTGTAGAGCGAAATTCCCAAGCAGCCTGGTTTTGCTTCTTCAAATCGACATTGTAACTGAATAGTTTCGGGAAAGCGAACGATAAACAGTCTTCCCGAAAGCACTGCCTGCAAGTCAGTTTTTGAGGAGCGGGGATCGTCAAAGGTTGTGACTAAGAATTTTTCTTTTGGCTGAAGCTCGAAAATATTTCGGGCATTTTTGGAAGCTTCGTAAGTAGTTTCTACGTCGTCGCGAGTGCGGAGTAATCCCAAAACTTGTTCATAAAAGCGCAGTTTTTGTTTGCTGTCATCCTGGATTACTATTCCGACATGAGTAATTTCGCTGGTTTTGAAAAAAGCACTTTCATTTATATTACCGTAATAGGGAAGAGTATAGTTAAACCGCTGAAAAAATATTTGTCGCGTAAGCGGTTGGAGTAGCATCATTTCCCGCACACCGATAGCGGGGTCGACGAAAGGGCGAATTTTTCTATCTTTGTTGTAAATAATGTCCCATTCAGGGGCTGTGAATCTGATTGGGAAATCGGCGAGTTTTGCTACTTCGGCATGATTGAGAATATTTAAAATATCTGCTGTAAGGGTTGTCGTCCAGCGATTCCCTTTTACTTTCATCGAGCCGGTGCCTAAGCCGTCATTAAGTGGTTTTTCCCAAATCATCAGGCGAATAAGCCCCCGTGAGCTTTGGAGGTGGTAGAGGCGAATGGAACGCAAAGAGGAATTGACGCCATATAGAAGTTTGGCGGTTTCAGGAGGTAAGTCTCCCACTTCACCGATGCGATAGCCGAATTGCTGCCAATACTGAATTTGGGATAGGGGTTCTTGAACTCCTATGCATGCTTCATAAATGCCGCCGAGCGCAGGGGTTTGTACTTCAGTCATAGTGTGGGGTTTGTTCAGAGAAATTAGAGAAATTAAAAACAAATAAAGGCAGTTTGCTTGTAGGATTAGGGGAGTGCGAGCGCAGAGCGTATTTTTCAGCGCCCCTATCGCTGTTAAGATAAATAAAACTGGTCTTCCTCCTGTATTATCATGGGCAACACATTCGGACATCTATTCCGCATTACCACCTTTGGCGAATCCCATGGCGGCGGCGTAGGGGTCGTCATTGATGGATGTCCGCCGCAATTAGAAATTTCTGCCGCTGAAATCCAGGTGGAACTGGACCGACGACGTCCTGGGCAGAGTAAAATCACTACCCCCCGCAAGGAAGCTGACACCTGTGAAATTCTTTCTGGCGTGTTTGAGGGCAAAACCCTGGGGACACCGATCGCGATTTTAGTACGTAATCAAGACACTCGCCCACAAGATTATGAGGAAATGGCCCTGAAGTACCGCCCTTCCCACGCAGATGCCACCTATGATGCCAAATATGGCATCCGCAACTGGCAGGGCGGGGGGCGCTCCTCGGCACGGGAAACAATCGGACGCGTTGCTGCTGGGGCGATCGCCAAAAAAATCCTCAAACAAGTAGCCAACGTCGAAATCATCGGCTACGTTAAAAGAATAAAAGACTTAGAAGCAATTGTCGATCCCAACACCGTCACCTTAGAACAGGTAGAAAGCAACATCGTCCGTTGTCCCGACTACGAATGTGCTGAGCGCATGATCGAAATGATTGAGCAGGTGCGCAGAGATGGGGATTCTATCGGCGGAGTCGTCGAATGCGTGGCCAGAAATGTACCAAAAGGTCTAGGGGAACCGGTATTCGACAAGTTAGAAGCAGATTTAGCAAAGGGTGCAATGTCATTACCTGCAAGCAAAGGATTTGAAATTGGCTCTGGCTTTGCGGGCACCTTATTATTGGGCAGTGAACATAATGACGAATATTACATCGACGAATCAGGAGAGATTCGCACCCGCACCAATCGCTCTGGCGGAATTCAGGGCGGCATCTCTAATGGCGAGAATATTATTCTGCGGGTGGCTTTCAAGCCTACTGCTACAATTCGCAAACCGCAGCGCACTGTAACACGGGAGGGAAAAGAAACGGTGCTGGCAGCAAAAGGAAGGCACGATCCTTGCGTTTTGCCGAGGGCAGTACCTATGGTAGAAGCAATGGTTGCCTTAGTGCTGTGCGATCACTTGTTGCGCTATCAGGGTCAGTGTGGCACACTAACACCCCTGCTGACTAAAGGGATTTTTGGTTCCTCCCGCCCTGTTGCCTACCCATCCCCTGAGACAGATAAGTAGAGGTGGTTCTGTCCTAAAGTGTAAATTGCCGTATGTCCCACAGTACTTAAAATGCGGAGCTTTTAGCCAATCCATTGTAAAAAAGCAATGGTTTAAAGACAGCTCCTCCCTTGTTTTTATAGCCCTTTTAGCCTAAACCTTTATTGATGTTATAATCCCCTTGTTAGGTTATGGATACCAGCCCTTCGTCCGAATTTGTAGTACAGTTTTGGGGTGTCAGAGGCAGTATTCCCGCTCCTGGCAAAGATACGGTTCGCTATGGCGGCAACACTTCCTGTGTAGAAATGCGAGTAGGGGGAAAGCGCCTGATTTTTGATGGTGGAACCGGATTGCAGCGGTTGGGGCAAACCTTGCTAGAGCAGATGCCCATCGAAGCTTATATATTTTTCACTCATTATCACTGGGATCATATTCAAGGGTTTCCGTTTTTCACTCCTGCTTTTATTTCAGGCAATTGCTTCCACATCTACGGAGCGGTTCCCCCAGATGCGGAATCGATGAAGCAGCATTTCATTGATCGCATTCTTCACCCCAATTCTCCGGTGCCTCTGACGGGGATGCAAGCGGACATGAAATTCTATGAAGTAACTCCGGGAGATATTATAAAGATAGACGATATTATTCTGGAGACGGGACATCTCAATCATCCCAATAATGCAATGGGATACCGTGTTAATTGGAATGGATATTCTGTATTTTATTGCACGGATACAGAACACTATCCTGAGCGCCTAGATGAAAGCGTCATGCGCTTGGCTAAAAATGCTGATGTTTTCATCTATGATGCAATGTACACTGATGAGGAATATCACAATCCCAAATCCCCAAAAATTGGTTGGGGTCATTCAACCTGGCAAGAAGGTTTGAAAATTGCTAAAGCAGCAGGAGTTAAGCGGTTTATTGTCTTTCATCATGAACCAACGCACTCGGATGACTTTCTCGATCGCATAGAAAAGCAACTCCACGATGCTTGTCCTTATGCGGTGCTGGCTCGTGAGGGGATGATTCTAGATGTGACTTCTTGCCACTGTCAGGAGTCTTTTGTGATCAAATAATCAACTATTGAGGACGAAAGAAAGGGTTGGCAACCAGGGGTATGGGGATGAAGAGGAGCGAGCGCTTTTTTGCCTGTTCCCCGGAATCGACACGTGTCTGCATGTAATCAGTAGATAGATGCACCCTGATTGACATACCCTCGGCCTACTTGCTGAGGGATTTTTTTGTGTTGCACTATTGCAAGTTTAAACTTGCTTATACTAATAATTTTTTGGACTTTTTGCTTTCACTCAGTTAAGAATATTGCAAGTAAGATGCACCCTGATAAAACTTCCTCCAGACTTTTTCTGGGGGGTTGTTTTTATTCTATGCTGCTTTCCTTACAATAGTTTGGGGGGTGCAACCCCTAATTTTTACTTCGTTTAGTTTTTGGCAAGGATTTTCTTGACATTTTCCGGATAGGCTAACTCAAAAACGAAGTTTTTCAATAGATGCATCCTGACAGACACCCTCAGCCTGACGAGTGCTGGGGTATTTTTTTTAAGCCTGTAGCAAGTCAACTTTGACGAGGGCTAATTTGTACCCTATTCAACCACTTTTGGGGAGAAAAATTTTTGCTTTTTTTCCAGATGCTGTCAGCTAAACGCAGAATACTCGGATTCAGATGCACCCTGACTGAGTTCCCCAGCCTAGGCGCTGGGGTATTTTTTTAGTCTGGCTGGCTGTAGCCTTGCCATAGGGCGACGCTCCCGCCCATTAAGCCAGGAAAAATTTTTCGTTTTTCCTTTGTTTTTTTCCGGATACTTTGCTTTTCTAGGGGTATATCAAAATCAGATGCACCCTGATAAGTTCCCTCAGCCGCCAGGCTGAGGATTTCTTCATTCTGTACCCCAAACGGCAAAACTGCCACATAATTTTAACAAATTTTTATATTTACGAAATTTATAGTCCACTAGAGAATATTTTCAATAGATGCACCCTGATAGATATTGCTCAGCGGGCTGGAAGCATTTTTTTCTTCTGTCAGGGAAAAGGCGAAATAGCTACGGGTGGGTGCTACAACTCTTACGGAAGCGATAAAAATTTTTCCTGGAGTTTCCGGATAGTTTTGTCTTCTAGGGGAACAAACAGATTCAGATGCACCCTGATAGACATTGCCCCCAACCTGCGGGCTGGGGGCATTTTTTCTCTGTCACGGCAAGTGCTAAGGCGAAAGGGGCTGCTTGCCCAAAGCCCTCTCAGAAACCAGAGAAAATTTTCTCTTACTTTCCGGAGAGTTTCTTTCTACAAGGGATATAAACAGACAGATGCACCCTGATGAATGCTCTCCAGATTCTTTCTGGAGAGTTTTTTTATCTGTTTTCGCCCCTATAAGGGGAGCTTGGGGCTACATTACTCAAGTGGATAATCCCTTTTGACAACCCGTTACTAATACCGCTCGTCTATAAAATGCTGATTCACTAGAGCTTTATGCCTTCGGCGAGAAAGGGAGTAAAACTTTGCTCTGACGAGCGCTCCGAGATTTTGGCGGGGCTGTTTGCCAATATAAAAAAATAATTTTTGGATTTTTCGCGATCTTTCTTTATAGCTGCTGGAATTAGCGGGCATACGTAGCAGCTCTGGCAAGGGTACAGGGATGTGATAGAATAAAAAGTTGGCCTTTCAAAAACCGTCAGTTCCAAGCCTTGAGAAAAGACTCTGGTGTTGCCGAGTACAGAAGTGTGTTTTATTGCGGCTGTATAGAAAATCGGTAAACGGAAGGTAGCTCTGTTATAGATTGATTGATTATGAAGGATTCCATTCGCATACTCATGTGCCCTCCCGATTACTACGACGTGGATTATGTGATCAATCCGTGGATGGAGGGGAATATACACAAATCCTCGCGTGAGCGCGCAGTCGAACAGTGGCAAAAGCTCTACCACATTATCAAAGAACATGCGATCGTGGATTTGATCAAACCACAAAAGGGCTGGCCAGATATGGTGTTTACGGCTAACGCCGGATTAGTATTAGGTGAAAATGTAGTACTTAGTCGCTTCTATCACAAAGAGCGCCAAGGGGAAGAACCGTATTTTAAAGCATGGTTTGAATCGCAAGGCTTTAACGTATACGAATTGCCTAAAGATTTACCCTTTGAAGGGGCAGGAGATGCCTTGCTGGATCGAGAAGGACGTTGGCTGTGGGCAGGATACGGTTTCCGCTCGGAATTAGATTCTCACCCCTACATAGCCAAGTGGTTAGATATTGAAGTCGTATCGCTGCAATTGGTAGACGAGCGCTTCTATCACTTGGATACTTGCTTCTGTCCGCTGAATGATGGGTATTTACTATATTATCCGCCGGCGTTTGATTTTTACTCGAATCGTATTATCGAGATGCGTGTGCCGGAGGAAAAGCGAATTGCAATTAAGGAAGCAGATGCAGTGAATTTCGCTTGCAACGCTGTCAATTTGGACAAGATAGTGATAATGAATAAGGCAAGCGAAGAACTGAAGCAACGTCTTGCTGAGGTTGGATTTACAGTGGTAAGTACGCCGCTGACGGAATTTATTAAAGCTGGTGGGGCGGCGAAATGTCTAACGCTACGCGTCACCGAGCCGGTGCAGCCAGAAGTTCATGCAAACGTGCCGGTGGAAAGCCGGATTATTCATCTGGAAGGGCACTTGCTAGACAGTGGTTTGATTAGCCGCGCCTTAGATATAGTGGTGGAAGGTGGCGGCAGCTTCCAAGTGCTGAATTTTAATCTGGGTGAGCAGCGCCAAAGCACTTCTTCTGCAGATGTGAAGGTGTCGGCTCCTTCGCACGCGGTGATGGAAGAAATCCTATCGCGGCTGATTGATTTGGGGGCGGTGAGTCTGCCGGAAGACGAGCGGGATGCGCGTCTGGAACCAGTGGTGCAAGCTGGTGTGGCACCAGATGATTTTTATGTGACGACGATTTATCCGACGGAAGTGCGGGTAAATGGGCAGTGGCTGCGAGTGCAAAATCAACGCATGGATGCGGCGATCGCCATCAAGTACGAGCCTTCTGGCCCAGTGGCCCGGTGCAAGTTGCTGCGGGATTTGGAAATAGGTGAATATGTAGTCACCGATGTGGTGGGGATACGGACGGTGCGTAAGCCTGAATCGCGCGAACAGCGGAACAGCCAGGAATTTAGTTTTATGTCTGGCAGCGTTTCTAGCGAACGGCGCGTGGAATTGGTTGTGGAACAAGTCGCCTGGGAATTGCGGCAAATTCGCGATCGCGGTGGCAAAGTTGTGGTCACGGCGGGGCCAGTTGTTATCCATACGGGCGGCGGAGAACATCTGGCGCGACTGATTCGCGAGGGGTATGTTCAAGCATTGCTTGGTGGTAATGCGATCGCTGTTCACGATATGGAACAAGCGATGATGGGTACCTCTTTAGGTGTGGATATGAAACGAGGCGTCGCCGTGCGCGGCGGGCATCGCCACCATCTGAAGGTTATTAACACCATCCGCCGCTATGGCAGCATTGCCGCTGCAGTGGAAAAAGGGGTACTTAAGAGCGGCGTCATGTACGAGTGCGTGAAAAATAATGTGCCTTTCTGCCTCGCTGGTTCAATCCGAGACGATGGCCCTCTCCCCGACACGCAGATGGATTTAATTAAGGCGCAAGAAGAGTATGCTCGTTTGCTGAAAGGGGCGGATTTGATCTTGATGTTATCGTCGATGTTGCACTCGATTGGCGTGGGGAATATGACACCAGCGGGGGTGAAAATGGTTTGCGTGGATATCAACCCGGCAGTGGTGACTAAACTAAGCGATCGCGGTTCTCTCGAATCAATCGGCGTTGTCACAGATGTGGGCTTATTCCTTAGCTTGCTGGTGAAGCAGTTAGAGCAGCTAACAGCTCCTTATCAGGTTGCTCAGACTCGTTAGCTTTTTTTGGAATAGTCTGTTAGAAATGCGAGCGGCTGCCCTGAATTCAGGTTCACGGGCAGCCTTGTCACATTTTCCCGAATTTGGAAAAAATAGCTGAATTAATATTGTTTTGTTCGTCGTAAATGGGAGTGGGGAGATAATAAATGTTAGTCAGAACAATTCTAGTTATAGTTTTTGGCTTTACTTCTTTTTTGCTGCTCCTGTGTGGGTTTCTTGTTACGTCTGCTCTCGTCGGTTTATCTGAAAATTCGGAGGAGAAAAATACCCCCAATACAAAGCAACTATTTATCTTTTTGATTATTTGGGGGATATTCCTAATTGGGGGAGCGATCGCCCCCTTATTTTTAATCGAACCTCCAGCAAGAATTTCTCAGATATTAACTTGTTTGGCTTTCTACGGTTTTACAAGTCTCGGAGGAATTATAATTTATATTATTATAGCACCCATATCGCGACTGTTCAACAGGCGTTAATAATTAGAAATAATTGTTTGTGCAAATCAGTTTCGTACAATAAAGCAAACAACCCTCTTAGTAATCGTAGAAATAACAAAACCCGAAAAAACAGACTATAGAATATTTATGTGTATATACCAAAAAGCAAGCGATGCTGTAGAAACTTTCGCTCTGCTATAGATTATCCGGATCAATGCCCAACGAACGCAGTTTAGCTGCTAATTTTTCGGCTCTTTGACGCTCCTCTTGAGCTTGCTGTTGAGCTGCTTCTTTAAGGAGACGCTCCTCTTGAGCTTGCTGTTGAGCTGCTTCTTTAAGGAGACGCTCCTCTTGAGCTTGCTGTTGAGCTGCTTCTGCAGCTTCTTCCGGTGTCGGCACCAGCAGCCCCTCGGAAGTAAAAAAG
>DVEG01000014.1 GCA_015295835.1 Oscillatoriaceae cyanobacterium M7585_C2015_266 | reverse complement strand
CACTAAATCTTGTACCAGGGTTATTTTCTTGTCGGTAATCAGGATGTAAGGTTCCTCCATCACTACTTCCATGCGTTCTGTGTCGGTGACGAAGTAGGAGGAGATGTAACCTTTGTCAAAGCGCATCCCTTCGGTGATTTCGATTTCGGTGGTCATGGATTTCCCTTCTTCCAGAGAAATCACTCCTTCTTTACCCACCTTATCCATGGCTTCGGCAATCATCTTGCCGACTTCTTCATCATTTCCGGCAGAGATGGCGGCTACTTGGGCGATCGCTTTTGAATCTTTAATTTCTACTGCGTGTTCTTTTATTTTCTCGACTAAAAATTCAGTTGCTTTGTCAATCCCTCGCTTCAGGGCAATCGGGTTTGCTCCCGCCGCTACGTTGCGCAGCCCTTCTTTTACCATTGCGTGAGCCAGCACTGTTGCTGTTGTTGTGCCGTCCCCCGCTATATCATTTGTTTTGGATGCTGCTTGCCGAATTAAGGATACGCCTGTATTTTCGATGTGATCTTCTAGTTCTATTTCTTTTGCGATCGTTACACCGTCATTAATTATTTGCGGTGCTCCAAATTTCTTTTCTAGTACGACATTGCGCCCCTTTGGCCCTAGGGTAATGCCAACAGCTTCAGCTAAAATATCAATTCCTTTTTCTAATGCGCGCCGAGCTTCTTCGTTGTAAATTATTGATTTAGCCATGTGAATCGTCTCCTACTGATTTCTCGCTATTTTTAGGATTTCTAGAACTGATTTTCTTAGCGTTTAGCGATAGGCTATTGACTAATCTAGGGTTGCCAGAATGTCTTTTTCCGACAGCAGGACGTATTCTTCTGTGCCTAATTTTATATCGGTTCCTGCATATTTAGAATAAAGGACGCGATCGCCTACTTTTACTTCCATTGTTTGGCGTGTTCCGTCATCATTCCGCTTGCCAGGTCCTACTGCTACCACTTCCCCTACTTGGGGTTTTTCTTTGGCAGTGTCGGGCAGTAGAATCCCGCCTGCTGTTTTTTCTTCAGATTGACTTACTTTGACGAATACGCGATCGCCAAGGGGTTTAACAGTAGAAACGCTCAGAGATACGCTTGCCATTTGTCATCCTCCAGGCGCTTTAATTTATATTTGTTTAGCTGCACTTTTAGCTCTTTTACAGAGTTGATTGCGCCGCTTTCTCTTGCGAGTTAGCACTCTCAACTCTCGATTGCTAATTTAGCGAAGCTAACAAGGGAGCGCAACGTTTTTTCTAGTACGGCTTACCGAACTATCAGCGTGGAGGAAACCCCACAAGCTGAGATTATAAGCAGGGACTTCAGGGAAAACGATGCCCTAAATTGGGTCATAAGCCTAAAAGCTTAACTTGCAAATAACCCAAATTTAAAAAAATTGCCTGGTACAGAGGTTTTGGTGACACCAATTTTTACTTATTATTATTCCTGACTGGCAATTCAACGATAAATTCACTCCCCTTGCCGACAGAGCTGATACAGCGAATCCGCCCCTGGTGCCCTTGCACGATCGTCTGATAGCAGATAGAAAGTCCCAAACCTGTCCCCTGCCCGACGGGTTTAGTAGTAAAGAATGGATCAAAAATCCGCTCTTGAATCTCTACAGGAATGCCTGTGCCGTTATCCCGAATAGAAATCGTCACCCAGTCGGGTTGTTTCTGTGCGGTACTAATTACGATCTCACCTGAGCCCCCGCTTTCCTCAATGGCGTCTATAGCATTATCCAACAAGTTGAAAAAGACTTGATTGATTTGGCGGGCGCGACATTCAACCAATGGTAAGTCTCCGTATTCTTTGCGTATTTTGATACTGGCTTTCAGACGGTGTTTTAGCATTGCAAGAGTGCTTTCTATCCCCTCGTGCAAGTCTACGGGCTTGGATTCGGATTCGTCGAGGCGGGAAAAATTCCGCAGGCTGAGCACAATATTGCGAATCCTTTCGCTCCCTTGTTGCATCGATTCGATCATTTTGGGGAAGTCTTCGCGAATGTAATCTAGTTCAACTTCGGCGTTGAGGGTGGCAAGCGCTTCTGCCGCTTGTGGGCAGGCTGCTGCACAAATATCTATTGCTTTGCTTAAGGTTTGCGCGTATTCCCGCGCGTGAAATAAGTTAGCGTGGATAAAATTATTTGCATTATTAATTTCATGAGCAATGCCAGCTACCATTTGTCCCAAACTGGACATTTTTTCGTTTTGAATCAGTTGCATTTGCGCTAAGCGTAGTTCTTCTAAGGCGATTTGCAACTGTGTGGCTTGTGCTTGGAATTTGGCAGCGGCGTCTTGTACTTGCGCGTAAAGTTCTGCTTGGCTGATTGCGATCGCAATCTGAGACCCCAAATGCCCCAGTAATCTAATCTCTGCTGGTTGCCAATTCCGGGTACTGCGGCACTCATGAGCAATTAATAATCCCCACAGCTTTTCCCCGATGGCAATCGGTACAATTAGATTTGCTTTTACTTGCAATTTCTTGAGAAAATTCGCATGACAGGGATCCAACCCTGAATTTTCAACGTCATTAATTACTCTGACTCGCCCTCGTTGATATAGGTGAGCATACTCCCCAGAAAAGCAGTCATCTGCCCCCATGTCTCCTAAAACAGATTGCCACGGGCTAATGACGTCTTCTACTACTACAGTTCCTAACCAGTTTTCTTTAAATTGGTAGATTACGACACGATCAGTATCTAGAAGTTTGCGCGCTCCCTGTACTGCTGTTTGGAGAATAGTATCTAAATCAAGGGTGCTGCGAATTTGTTCAATAACTAAGCGTAATAATGATTCCCGCTCTGCTTGTTGTCTTATGTTTCTATAAAGCTGTGCCTGGTTGATGGCAAGCGCTAGTTGACTGCTTACGCCTTCCAATAGCTGCGCCTCCCATTCTGTCCACTCTCGTTCGTGATCGCATTGATGTAGCCCGATTATTCCATTTATCTTCCCTTGGTAACGTATTCCGCACGCTAGCATTGATTTTATATTTAGAAATTCCGCTAGTTTTCTGGTATTTTCCCCCATTCCCGGAAATTCCAGAAATCGCGTTACTGCTAACACTCCAGGCTGCTCGATTAGTCTTTTCAGATGAGGATTATCTGCTACTGGTACTTTTATGTTCAGTTGACTCGGATATTCTCCTGAATTGTATTCGCCCTTGGTTATAAAACTGTCTTCGTCTTCTGATTCTCTAACTAAAATACTGACGCGACTGCATTTTAGCGTATCCCCCAGCAATCGGCACGCAGAGTTAAGAATGTCCTCTAATTCTAATGTGCTCCGGATCTGGTTGTTGATCTCGTTGAGACATTTTGAGAGCTGAATCTGTTTTTGCAATTCCTGCAAGGTTTGCATTTTTTCTTCTGATTCGCTCTCTGTAAAATTCTTTGAATATTCCGATAAAATCGGCGAATTTGCACAAGGCTTAGGCCAGGAAATTGCTTGTATGTTTAAAGACATATGAGTTTTTACTGTACAGATTGGGGAACTGGCTCTTTATAGATGCGGCAACTTAATTTTCACCCCGATTCTTGAATCTTTACAAAAATTTTAAAATATTTGTATTATTATTTCCCGGTATCAAAATTATTTTTTCTTTGTAGTCTAGTTTACCAGATACTTTGTCTCTAAAATTAGATTTGGCTACGGCCACTTTTCTAAGCAGTGGGAATAATTTTTTAGGTAGAGTAAGTATAATATCATAAAAAAAATAAAAATAGCAAGCAAAGAATCTGATCATGAGGCCACCGAGCCTGACAAACAAAAGCTGGCTAGCCCTGGTGATTGGTAATTCACGCTGGCATTGGGCAGGGTTCAGAGGCAACAATCTAGAGGATGCTTGGGAAACGGGGCACTTAGAGAAAGAGGCGATCGAGGGATTGATTGCAGGGGGATTTGATTTCAAAGTTTGGGGAGATAAAGGGTGGAAGCAACCAAATTGGCAAACTGGCTCAGGCAACCCTCCTGTATGGATTGCGTGTGTAGTTCCAAAACAGCAAGAACTCTGGCAAAGTTATCCGCAAGCCCATTTTATCACTTTAGAGGAAATTCCTCTACGAGGAACTTATCCTAGTTTAGGAATAGACAGAGCTTTAGCATTGTGGGGAGCGGGCACGCAATTAGGGTGGCCAGTATTGGTGATTGATGCGGGCACTGCCTTGACATTTACAGGAGGGGAGCACGAGGGTAAGCTGGTGGGGGGAGCAATACTGCCGGGTTTAGGGTTGCAGTTGCGCTCGCTACAGCAAGGGACGGCTGCTCTGCCCCTTGTGGAAGTGTCACTTGCTGCTTCACCTCCTGTTCGTTGGGCGTTGAATACAGAAAATGCTATATTAAGTGGTGTAATTTATACTTTACTAGCAGGCATTCGCGATTTTATCGCAGCCTGGTGGCAAAAGTTTCCCGAAAGTGCAATAACATTAACTGGCGGCGATCGCGTTTTTCTCTTCAACTATTTGCAAGCCCTTTATCCGGAAATAGCAGCACGGGTGACATCTGATCCTTATTTGATTTTTTGGGGAATGCGCGCGCTGCTTAGTAAGTAAGCTTCTAAGCGAGAGTTGTTTTATTATTAAGATAGTCCTGTAGTAGGCGATCGTGATCATGGGAAAGTTGCCCGAAGGGTAATTCAGTAGGCAAAAAAGCTCGCACATCGCTTAGTTCCAGGGTATCGTGTACCTTCATAGTTCCTTGGACATGAGTTTCTACCAACACGGAGATCGAGTGCATTCTCGGATCACGCTCAAAGGCGGAATAAACCCCAACTAATCGCCCAATTGCTACTAATTCTAAACCTGTTTCCTCAGCTAATTCGCGGCGTATGGTTGTGGGAATATCCTCGCCCCATTCTACAATTCCCCCGGGTAAGCTCCAACATCCGTCGTCGCGCCGCCGAACTAAAACAATCCGCCCATCGGGTAAAATGGGGATGAAGGTTGTGCCGATAATAGGATGGCGAAACATAATTCCCAGCACTGTTTTTCCAATATGCCACAAACGCCGCATAAGTTTTAGATTTTAGATTTGAGATAAAAAAATTAGTTTTAAATCGGGCTAATTCTTTTAAATTTACAGGAAAATTTACAACAGCCCGGTTGTTGCGTTGGCGTCGCTCTCTGTTGATGAGGCACTCAATTCAGCAAGAATTTCTTCTGCGTGAGATTCGGGTTAAAGTAGGCGATAGATTTTTTCTATCCTCCCATCGGCACCAATCACTTGATAGGCTGGATATATTGTCGCGGGGGTAAAAGTAGAGAATTACTCGCTTCCCCCGCAAAGAAGCTAAACTAATAATGTTGCCCTCCACGTCTGGTAGGCTGAAATCAGGAGCAATATCACTGATTGTGAGATTCATTTGTAAGATAGAAAAGAAAGCAACAAGAAAAATATATTGGGTATTTGCCCATTAACTGATATCATAGATTTATACCGAGTCGAAGCGCGATTCAGCAAAGCTGAGGCGAGCGCGTAGCGTCAGTAGCCCAAATTATGGCCAAATGACAAAAAGCTTGCTTCTGTAAAGCAGCTAGAGAGGGAGGGTTATTTTTAAGCAAAACCCTTGATTTTTTATCCAAGAGGTAAACATGGCAAAACGCCGTAATCCGAAAAAAGAAAAAGCACTGCGCAACCGGGCTTATGCCCGCCAATTTCGTAAACAAGCTAACACAAGTCGTTTTTCCCGGAAACGCCTCGGTGGTGAATTCTCTCACCAAGAGGAAGAAATGGCAGCAGAATCCCCCGAAGAGCGGGAGTAGTTTTCTTTTCTCCGGGCACAATCCCGGCATCTTGCTGCCATCACTGAATTCCCCCGCCACTAAGTAAGCTGAAGGAGGAAGTAAAACAGGGCGCTATATCTAGGCGATGTATCGATGAGAATCAGCTACAGGCTTTCGCTCCCTGTTTTTCTGCAGTGTGCCGGTGATAGCAAGCCGGCACCAAGTTTTAAATTTAAAAAAACAGATTTTTATTTCTATATATGATATATTATAATATATAATTTAAAGCTTGATTTCTATGATTCTTCTGGCGCTATCAAAGTCATTGCCTGTTTAAGAATTTCTTCTCGGTTAATTAGTTTCTCTAATTCTTCTGGCTCGTAACGCCCTTCGTTTACCTCTAGGGAAGCTTCGTCGAGAGCATTGAGATAGGCTTCTTCGAGAGTTTCAAATAATTCTTCAGGGGTGAGATAATAACCTCCTGCTTTGCGGCGTTTATTTTTTCGCTGAATTTCACGAGCTGAATTTCGGATGGAGACTTCCCAGGAGCGAGTTGTACGATTCTCTGCTTTTTGTTTAATTATATGAAGTAACAAAATAATTGCATAACTGCGAATTTTGTCGATAATATCTTGTTTGCTCATTTCTTCCAGCTCTTCAACGATAGACAATGCCCCTTTGATATCTCCTTTTAGTAATAAATCTTTGAGTTCGAGTAATTCTTCCATGAAAAATACCTCCCCTAGGCGTAGAGTAATCTCCGAAGCGTATTTTTTATTTCCACAAGATTATTTATTCTTGCCTGGAGGATAATCCAGGCTCTACTTAGACGGCGAGAATGCTGAGGTTTTTAAGTTCATTTTTGATGTCTTATGCTCTCACCTCTTTCTAACTTTGAGGATGGGGAGAATTGAGGAATTTTTAGCTTTTTGTTGCGGGTTTTTCGAGGCGAGCGCGTGCTTGTTTTATTGCCTTGCGCACCTGCTCGAATCCGGTGCCACCGTAACTATTACGAGCTGCTACTACTTGACGAGGTGCGAGTGCATCGTATATATCTGATTCAAATGCCGGGTGCAAATTTTTCCATTCCTCCAAAGTTAAATCTTTTAGTAACTTCCCTGCTGCTATAGAAGTTTTTACTACTTTGCCTACAAGATTATATGCTTCTCTAAACGGCACTCCTTTCGCCGCCAAGTAATCTGCTACATCTGTTGCATTTGAGTAATCTTCTTCCACGGCTTGTGTCAAGCGTTGAGTGCAAAATTCTATTCCCTCCCGCATCAAAATTGTCATTGCTTCCAGGCATGCTCTCACGGTTTTAACCGCATCAAATAGCGCTTCTTTATCTTCTTGCAAGTCTTTGTTATATGCTAGCGGCAAACCTTTCATCAGTACAAGCATTGCTTGCAAGTGACCAAATACACGCCCAGTTTTGCCACGTACCAATTCTGGCACATCGGGGTTTTTCTTCTGGGGCATAATACTTGAGCCGGTAGCGCAACTGTCTTTGAGGGTGACGAAACCAAATTCTTGGGAAGCCCAGAGGATGATTTCTTCAGACAAGCGGCTTAGGTGTACCATAATTAGACTGGCGGCGTTGAGGAATTCGATTGCAAAATCGCGATCGCTGACTGCATCTAAACTATTTGCATAAACGCCGTCAAATCCTAGCAATTCTGCAGTATAATGGCGATCAATTGGGAAAGTTGTTCCTGCCAAAGCGCCGCTACCTAGGGGGGAAATATTCACTCGCCGATAAACATCGCCGAGACGCTGCCAGTCTCTATCAGCCATTTCAAAGTAGGCGAGGAGGTGATGGGCTAGACTAAGGGGTTGTGCTCGTTGTAGGTGGGTGTAGCCGGGGATGAGGGTTTCTACATTTTTTTCGGCTAAGTCGAGCAAAACTTTTTGAAATTCTCGCAAATCCTGGCGAATCTGGTTGATTTTATCTCGCAGATAAAGTCTGGTATCGGTGCCGACTTGATCATTGCGCGAGCGTGCCGTGTGTAGTTTTTTGCCGACATCGCCGATTATTTCTATCAAGCGACGCTCTACGGCAAAATGTACGTCTTCGGCATCAATTCCAGGTTTGAAAATACCTTGTTGGTATTCTTTGAGTACTTGTTCTAAACCGATGATAAGTTGTTCTCCTTCTTGTTTTGAAATAATACCTGTTTTTGCTAACATTTGAGCGTGAGCTATAGAACCGGCGATGTCGTATTCTATCAATTCAATATCAAAGCCAATACTGGCATTAAACCGGGCGATCGCTGGATGCAGTGCCGATTCAAACCGCTGGCTCCATGTTTTTTGTTCAGTCACAGTAATTCCTCTTGCCTAATTTGTAAATTGCATATAAAAAATTAAGAAGCGGTTATATTGCGAATTCCGTATCCGATCACAATGCCAATGATCAAGGCCCATATTTGGCCACTCTGGATGAAATTATTCCAGAATTTTTGTACATCGCTAAAAAGAGTTGTTTGACTCACTTGTTGAGCGAGTACCGCCCCATTCCAGAGTGTTTTTAAAACGAACAACTGCACCGATTCGCTGCCACCCGTCAGAGCGGCTAAGCCAGCAGTTGCTTCCTGAATTAAATTAAGTACCATCTTTTTTTCACCTTTACGAAAATAAGCAGTAAATTTTGAAATTTTGCTTTGTTTAATGTTAAGTTGGCATTCTAAAGTAGAAAAGGGGGCGTGAGATTACCTGTATCCCCCTTTTGAATGATTTTTCCTCAAGGCTTTATTCAGCGTTTGCATTTGTTTCCGGAGTTTTCACCTGCATAACTACTAGAGTCATGTCATCGCTGTTACGGTTATTCGGACCGATGAACTGTTGGACTCGGTCGAAAAGGTACTCCAGAATTGCTTGAGGTCCGCTGCAGTGACGGCAAGCCCAATCAAAAGCTTTAACTAAGTTTTCTTCGTCGAAGCGATCGCCGTTTTTATTAGCCGCATCTGTAAACCCATCAGTGTAATAAATAATTGTATCGCCGGGGTAGAGCTGAACTTGCGCTTCTTGATAAAGGCTATTTGCATCCAAACCGATGAGCATACCCAGGGTATCCAAGCGCTTAATCGTCCCGGTTGCTGCTTGCCAGAGCAGAGGAGGGTTGTGAGCTGCGTTGCTGTAAGACAAAACCCGCGTCACTGGATCGTACTCTGAATAAAACAGAGTGACAAAGCGATGGGAATTTTCCAAGTCATTGTACATGACTTGGTTTAAATGCTGCAAAATCCGCGCTGGAGAGTGGCCATTGAGTACTTCTGCTCGTAGCATTCCCCGCGTCATAGTCATAATTAGCCCAGCTGGAACGCCCTTGCCCATGACATCTCCGATCACCACGCTCCAGGGACCTGCTGGGTTGCGGGGGTTTTTTTGTCCCCCTTTATTGTGGCTAGTGGGAATGAAATCGTAGTAATCTCCGCCGACGCGGTTAGCTGTCTGACACTTTGCCGCCAGTTCTACCCCTTGAATTTTAGGACACTGACGGGGCAGGAGTCGCAATTGGATTTCTGCGCCGATTTCTAATTCCCGATCTAGGCGCTCTTTTTGGCGCAGCTCGACGGTGAGTTCGTCGTTTTCGATCGCCACTGCCGTTTGATCGGCCACCAATCGTACTAGCTTCTGGCGGGTTTCCGTCCATTTGTATTCGGGATCGCGGCTGAAAACGTACAGGCGTCCGCGCTCGGTATTTTTGATCAAAATTGCTGTTCCGAACAACTGCACGTCTGGTCCCAAGAAACGGCTGACTTGATAGTCGAGGGTTGCCGTATTGGGGGTGATAGAGGGAGCGGTTGAGGAAGAGGCTGCCAGCTGGCTGGTTGCTGCCTCCAGTGCTTGGCGAATATCTTGACAGTGACGACCATCCTGACAGTGCAGCCGTTGCCATCTCACTTGGCCATTAGGTTTGTAGAGTACCAGTGCTCCTCCGTCAGCATCTGTGACGCGACTAGCTATGAGGGGAATTAGCTCTAGAAATTGATTTAGATTATTGAAGCTTCGTAGAGCGAATCCCAGAGAACTTAACAAATCTTGTATCTTGTGTTGTTCACGCTGCAACCGTGCCACCAGTTCTTTGAGGGCGAAAACTGGTGTCACGTCACTTGCAGTATTACTGTTGGCTGGATTCACAGATTGCGATCGCCGGCGAGGCAGAGGTACAGCAGTCATCGGTTTACACTCCACCATCCTAAAGGGCAGGAATTCTTGGTTCAACCAGCCTACTTATCAGACAGACTTTCGCCTACCTGACAGAGGTTGTTCGGTTCCCATAGACGCGTGCGTAGCGGCTGCTTGCAGAGTTGCGTTAATTCCCGTGGGGCACACAGTACTCAATCCCCAAGCTTGGATTAGTTTTACACTTCTTCCATCTCTCCAAGCTGCACTTTTGAAAGATGTTTTCATGTTTTTTTTTATACGCAACGAGCGCTGCTCAATAGCCGAGTATTGAACAGCCCTACTTTTGACAGCCTGCCACACTTAAATCTCTTAAGACATTAATTATAGTTTTGATAGATTTTACTGTTTGCTTACAACAAACAGACTGATTATTTTGCTCATTGTTACTGGATTTTAGTACTTTCGTCAATATACTTACGGAAGCATTTTTTCTCGCCTTGTACGGTTGGGGGTGTGTCTTCAGCCACTAATCAGGGCTTCGACAAATTCAAAGCTAGAGAAGGGGCGCAGATCTTCTATGCCTTCGCCGGCTCCGATAAAGCGGATGGGTAAGCCAAACTGCTGCACTACTGCTAGGGCTATTCCTCCTTTAGCAGTTCCATCTAATTTTGTCAATACTACTCCCGTTAGTTGTGCGACTTCGGAGAACACTTGTGCTTGGCGCAAGCCGTTTTGGCCGAGGGTAGCGTCTAAAACTAGCAGGGATTGAATATTGGCGTCTGGCGCTCGTTTATCGATAACCCGGCGAATTTTTGCCAGTTCGTCCATTAGGTTTTTCTTATTTTGAAGTCTTCCGGCGGTGTCGAGGAGCAGCAGTTCTGTTTGCCGAGCTTTGGCGGCTTCGATCGCGTCGTACACCACTGCTGCCGGATCGGTATTTTTGCCTGGATTGGCAATTACTTCGACTCCGCTGCGTTCACCCCAGATTTTTACTTGTTCTACTGCTGCTGCCCGGAATGTATCTGCTGCTCCGATTAAGCAGCGATAGCCTGATTTTTTGCCGAGGTGGGCGAGTTTGCCGATGGTGGTGGTTTTGCCGGCTCCATTTACGCCTGTCAGCAGCCAGATATTCAGCTTGTCTTTTTCTGGAACAAAAAGGGAATTGCAAGAATTGCCCAGGGGGCGGTCTAGCATTTCTCTTAGAATTTGTTTCAGGTAGGCGAGCGCTTTCTCTGGCGGTAGTACTTCTGAGCGCAGTTTTTTCTGTAGTGCGTTTATAATGTAATCTGTCGCCTCTACTCCAACGTCTGCCTGTAATAGCAGCGCTTCTATTTCGCTGACAGCCGCCTGATTTAGCGGGCCTTGACCGACGAGGGCCTTGAGTTGGTTAATTAAACTGCGGCGAGTTTTGTCCAAGCCCTGCCGCAACTTTTTCAGCCAGGTAATCTCTTCAATAGAAATATCGTCAGGATGCCGCCCTTGAGCCGCCAATACTTCTGCCGACCAGATGAACTCTTCGTCAAACGCTAATCCGGACGCTGTTTGGGTTGCGGCGGGCTGTACTGTTTCTGGTTCTGGTGCAGAGATGGCGCTGGCTTTGAGTTTTTCCATCCTTTCCAGTCGCTCGGCTTCTGCCCGTGCCCAGAAGGGTACTGTTGCCTGTTCAGTTTCCGATGTTATTGTTGCTGTCGGCTCTTCAGTTTCAGGCTCTTCTTTTGTAGAGGCTTCTGCTTCTGTTGCTTCTGTCGCTACTGTTTTTTCTTCAGGAGTGGAGGCAGTTTCTTCTTTCAGTTGTTGCTGTTTTTGAATATTTTTATATGCCGCTTTTGCCCAACTCAGATAATCTTCCGCTGTAGCTGGAATATTTGTTGGTTGCGAGGCTGTTTCAGTTATTCCAGCTTCAGCTAAAGAAGCAGCGGAGGAAGCCGTTTGCTCGTCATTTTTTTGCTCATATTTATCGCTATACTGACGGCGAAACCAATTAAATGCCATAATATATTTACCTGACTGTTTGCTGGCGACTTTAGATTTTAGTTTTTAGAATTTCGATAGCAAGTTAATAATCAGTAATAAATAACGAGGAGTTGGAATAATTTTTGCCCAATAGTAGTTATATGTCCAATTTCCTAAACTTTGGGCAATTCTTGTTTGAGGCGCTCGCTCACCCGGCGCAAGACGCCATTAATAAAGCGGTAACCATCTTCTCCGCTATATATTTTTGACAGTTCCACGGCTTCGTTAATTGCCACGCGTTCGGGAACGCCCATATACATAATTTCTGCTACAGCAATCCGTAGAATATCGCGATCAATTTTGGGCAAGCGATTTAACTGCCAGTCTATAAGGGATTGGTTGAGGATTTCATCGATTTGTTTGCGGTTGGCATTTACTTTAGAGAGAATCTCCAAGCTGTAGGCGCGGACTTGTTTTTGGTTGGCAAGATTAATAAATTCTGGCAGTTGAATTGCTGCGCCCATCCGGTTGATCGCCGTTTGGGTCAATTCTATAGCTTCTTTGACCATTGCGCGGGCACTATCCAAGTCGGGGCTGCGGGTTTCGCTGTTCAAGAGGCGCTCGCTACCTCTTTTCAATTCAGCGGCGGCAGTTTCCAGACTTTCGTGGACTTCTCCAGTCAGGGTGCGGATAGCCGCCAGCACCACATCTTGCATTTCGGATGCTGCTAATTTTTCTGGATTTCTACTGAGCTGACTGAGACTGAGCAGCGCTAGTTCTCTTGCGATTCGTTGGGCTTGCATGGCGGCTGAGTTTAACCTCCTGATATTCGATTCGATTCAATCTTCTTCTGCGGAAATCGCCTGTAGACGATTCTCTAGTCTTAACATTTCTAGTCCCTTGTCAGATGAGCTGCTCAGAGAAGTTACTGCCGATGAATTTGGGCTGACGATTCCGCCAGAGATAATCACTTTAAAAGCATCTTCTATAGAAATAGACAATTCGATCACTTCTTCTTCTGGCACAATCAAGTACCAGCCGGTGGTGGGGTTAGGCGTAGTAGGAATAAAAACACTCAGCATCGGGCTGGTAAGGTGAGACTGGATATCGCTGCCAATGGTATTAGTGACAAAGCCCAAGGACCATACTCCTTTGCGGGGATATTCTATTAAGACTACTCGGCGAAATTTCTCGTTAGAATCTTTCAGCAGCGTCTCTAGCAACTGTTTAAGGGTTTTGTAAACAGAGCCTGCTAGCGGGATAGCTTGTAACAAGCGTTCACCTACATCTAGTAGCCAGCGCCCGACAATATTGCGGGCCATCAGGCCAATCGCCAGAATGCTCACCAGTGGCACAGTCAGTCCTACCACTAGATTTAGTATATTCACCAAGATAGGGTGGAGACCATCAAAGGGATTAATCTGCTTAGGGATTTTGGTGAGCAAGTCGATCACCCAGTTGGCGATGGTTATCGTTAGCCAGATGGTTGTCGCCAAAGGAATCACCACCAGCAGCCCTGCAATCAAGTCATTTTTTAAGTCTTGGATGAAGCGATTGATCACGGCTTGCCTACTCTCCTCCTTTAACTGGCTGTTGTAATCATTGCACTAGAAGCACGCTCGTTGCGCTCGGCTGGCTGTCGGTGAAGTAACTCCGATTCTTAGCAGGCTGGTTGTGTGGCCAACTGCCATTGATTCGGGTTTGTTATGCCAGGCATCTGGCTTATTTTTAGCTGGCACGTCCGGGAACTATGTTAATTATTATTGTGGCATATTTGTAAAGTTTTGTTTCAATATTACTCTACAAGCGCTACCGTCTAATCGGGGGTTTTGTCTGGCTAGTTGCGAATAGTTATTGCTTGTCAGCCTGATGACAGGGCTGCAATGCCAGACTTTTACGCCGGCTGCGGGCTTTTTCCTGTATGAGTTTTCCGCTTGACAAGCAGCCCCGTTTCTCAGATAGGCTTCAGATAGTTAGTATCAAATTTATCATTTATTTCAGGCAGCTTTCCGGTTTCGCCTTATTAACCGGAAATAGAGGTCGAATCGGTTTTTGATTTTACTGTCAGAGTGGTTGGATCTAAAGTGGGTACTGGATTATACTTCATTTCCCATATTTTAAGCAAGATGAGATACTCGTAAAATGCCTGCAAGGTACACCAAGCAAATCCGGCTTGTCCATCCAAAAATCCCCCTAGGAGAAAGTACATGTAAAAAAAACGCAGCAAGGGTCTGCAGGGCAAGCGCAGGGACAAATCTTTCAAGGCTCGTCGTCTAGCTACTTCCGATTCGCCAAATAACAAGTCGCGCCAGCTAATCTTTTCTCCTTTTTCCAGTTGGCGCAGGGTTTCGATCGCTTCGTCGGTGGAGTAACGGTTGTGTTTTTCAATCCACCTACTCAATCCTTTAGAGCAAGTGTAGTGGGGATAACTTTCTCGTAAAAATCCGGTAGGTCCGTCGCAAACTTCTCTTTCTGTATGTCCGTAATCTGTGAACCACACCTTATCTTTGCGAAACAAACGCATTTGGTAGCGGGGATATTGGGTGCTGTAGCGAATCCAGCGATTCATAAAGATGACGCGTTCGGCGACATAATAACCGATATAGTGTTTAGACTGAATAGCCTGTAGGCATTCTTGAAACAGCGCTGGAGTCATGCGCTCGTCAGCTTCTAAAATGTAAACCCATTCGTACTTGACGGGCACGTATTTAAGCATCCATGTTCTTTGTCGCCCGTGACTTTCAAAAGGATGTTCTACAATGCGAACAGGATAGCGGCGAGCAATTTCTATAGTGCGATCGGTACTGCACGAGTCTACGATCGCAATATCATCTGACATCAGAGCTGACTCAATACATGCCGCAATGTCGATTTCTTCGTTGTAAGTCAGAATATAAATAGAAAACATTTCCTGAGTAACAGCATGATAAAATCGACAAAAGAATTAAAAAGCAAAACTTTTACTTATCTACTCAATATAACCTTGATATTGCCTTTTGAATTCATTTCCCATCACTGAAATTAGCGCTTCTAAAATAGCATCTCCTCTTTCCCACTTATCTAACGGGAGCCTTGCGACGTCCGACTTTCAGATATCCCATATTTTTCAACCCACTCCAGCCAATAGCAATATAGCCTGCTGCCAAAAGTAAACTACTAATTCCTGTCTGCAAACCAGACTTTAAAGCAGTAATTTTAGTTTGTTCCATCAGTTGTTCTTTCTGACCACGAATCTGTGTCAGTTGTTGATTTTCCAAAGTTTGCGTATTGAATCGCTGCTCCACAAACTCGTCTATTGCTTTAGGATTTTCCTTAGACTTGCGCAGCACTTCTTTCAACGGTTCTGGAACTGCTGGACTGTTGAGGGCTTCATTAAGTCTCTGCTCGTTTTCCATTAATTGGCTAAGCTGACTTTTCAATCTACTTTGTTCACTTTCAATTTGCTTTTTTATGTCTGGAGTATTCAACTGAGTTTGCAATTGAGCTTCTAGCTGAGACGCGCGTGCATTAATCTGTTCAAGTTTTTCTGTTCTGTCTAGACGCACATTATTTAAATGTAGGGGAAACAGTAACAAAAAGACTAATCCCAAAAAACTCGATAGCAAAAAGGCCCAAAATTTAAGGTCTATTGGTGTTTTTCGGTTGGGGTAGTTGCTAGAAAGATTGCCCTCAAGCCCAAACCCAGCCAACAGTAAAGCTAGTCCCACCATTGGTATAATTCCTCGCTCGACGAGCTGGGTGGTTAAGGCCATTTGCCACTGCCGCTGGAGAAAATTAGGCGGAAATAGCAAAATCAAATAGTCTACCAGAGACGAGATAATTAATATAATTCCAACAATTTTCAGGGGCTGAGCAGCTAGAGAATTGGGTTGACGGCTATCCATTGTTTTAAATTAGCTTTTGTGTGATTAACTTGTTGTCTATTTCAAAGTTAGCGGATTGCTATTGAAAGTATTCCCTCCATTCCAGAGAAAAAAGCAGTCTCTAGGAAATGTGGGAGCATGCGCCGGGCGATATTTCTGCTGGAGGTTGTAAAGTGCAGCAAGTCTAGATTCTGAGACTGTTATGTGGAGATTTGAGGAATGAAGACGCGTGTTTCTAGCTAATGCGTATCTTATTTTTGGGGTAGTGAAAAGAATGCCCGTCCTTTTTTTATGGAGGTGCATTAGGTTTAGGTCAAAAAAAGGGATTTTCATTACTACTCGCAGTCTTTTGTCGCTACTGTCTAAAAAAAATAGGGTGTTGGAAATTGGGCCAAAGTAAAGCCCCGTAGGAAGCCTATCGTCAGCCCTGGCGCACAGCTGCAACCAACAAAGTCTGTCAGGGTGAGTCTGAGGAAAAATTAGATTCAGATTTGCAGAAGTAACCACCCCGACGATACCAGTCTGCCAGCAAATGTGGGGGCACCCCTAGAAAATAAGCAATAATCACCAGTTGGTTGAGGAGTGTAGTCTTGAGCACTCCTAGTTTTTGCCACCGCCGGGCGGATGTGAGTACGGTATACGGTACAATTTTAATCTTTCCCAAGGGTCGCAATTTGCGCATGAAGTGGAAATCTTCCATGATTGGCATATCTGCAAAACCGCCGATATTTTTAAAGATGGAAGCTGAAACAAAAATGGCTTGATCTCCGTAGGGGAGGAGGAGAAGGCGCGCTCGCCAATTTGCCCCTTTTTCAATCAGCCGCAGACAAGGCTCTGAGCTATCAATTTTGAGTTCAAATGCACCGGCGATCGCTCCTTCTTCCGAGAGTGCCTGTCGTACTATGGCGTCGAATCTATTCGGCAGTAGGGTGTCGGCGTGTAGAAATATGAAGATTTCCCCGGTGGCAACTAAAGCCCCGGCATTCATTTGATTGCCTCGCCCTGCCTTTGTCGTCAGGGTTTGAACGCCCATTTCCCTGGCTATGTCCACTGTTTGATCCTGACTGCCGCCGTCTACGACTATGATTTCTGTGTTGATAGACTCTTTTGCTTTAGCTAGGGTTCTTTGGATATTGGCGGCTTCATTGAGCGTGGGTACGATTATAGATATTTTCGATTGTGAATTTAGGGTTTTGGATTGGGAATCTAAGTCGAGTAATCCCATTTTGGTTTTATACAGAGGTTTGAATTTTTAGAAATGAAGATCTAATATTGCTAGATCTTCTGGATGATCAATATCTGCCAATTCGGGCAAGAGGCTATAGGATAAGTTCAGCTGGTGGGCGATCGCTAATGTCTGCTGTAAGACTTTGCTTGTGCCCCAGCAGATGCCCTGAAATAATTCGGGTATAATTCGTTTCAGCCCTATTAAATAATAGCCTCCGTCTACTGCTGGTCCTAAAATCAGCTCGTGTTGCTGTAGTTGTTCGAATGCTTCGCTAATGCCTGCTGTGTCTAAACCGGGGCAGTCGGTGCCGATGAGGATTGCTTGCTTACTGGTGCGGAAGGCTGAGCTAAAAGCATTTGCCATGCGCTCGCCTAAGTCTCCTTCTGTTTGTGGTTGGTAAATTATTCCATCCCCTAGCCATTCTCGCATCAGCTCTAGGTTGCCACCTGTATACCAGACTTCTATTGTTAGCGAAGGCGTAGCGGCTCCGCAGGAGCATCGCGTTTTTGCCAGATTTTTGGCGACAGCTAGGGTTTTTTCTGCCATTTTTCGGTATAACTCGGCAGCCCCTGTTGCTCCTAGGGCTGGAATCAGCCGCGTTTTTGTTTTTCCCGCTTCTGGATAGCGGGCAAACACTATCAAGCGATCGCTCTCTACCCCACTCACTTTAAAAATATTTATACTCTCCCTTTATTTTATAATTTTTAATATTAATACCTATTTTTTATTTTTTAATCATTTTTTATTCGTTTTTATTCTCAGCAATATTATCTATTTTATCTGGCGTTTTTTTATTTAAATTTTCAGTTTTCAATTCTCTTCTGCTTCAGCATTTTTTTCTTTAGCTTTGCGTACTTCTTGAACTTTTTCCTTAGCTTGTTCTGCGAATATTTGAACCCATTCTCTAGCTTGTTCAGCTAAAGTTTGGGCGCGTTCTTGAGCTTGTTCGCGCACGTTTTTATATTTTTCTCTAGCTTGTTCAGCTAAAGTTTGGGCGCGTTCTTGAGCTTGTTCGCGTAAGTCTTGAACCTTTTCTCTAGCTTGCTCGGCTAATGTTTGAGCATTGCGTTTTAGTTTTTCTAAGTCGTGCTTGGTTTTGTAATAATCTTCTTTAAGGATTTGAGTAATTCCTTCGGAATATTTTTGAGGAACTTGTATAGCGGCATCTGCAACCATTACCCGTTTACTACCGATGCTGGTAATATCTGCTGGGGCAAACATGTAAATTCCATCTAACACTCCGCGCCAGCCATTTGAACTATAAAGATAATTAACTACGATGCCAGTTTGGGGAAGTAATAAGAAATCTACCAACTTGCCGACTTTATTACCCGTATCGGTAAAAACTTCACGGTTAATGAGAGAAGTGACTTGAGGTGGCTTTTCGGGTTCTTCGGCTGCGGGAGGGTTATTGATGACGATACTATCGGTGCCGATGCTATAAATATCCGCCCAAGTAAATGCTCGCTTTTTATTACTGAAAATACCAGACTTGCAAGTAAAGCCCAGTATTCGGTGAGCTTGGGGATCGAGCCACAATTGCTCTACACGACCGATTTCTTCAGCTGTGTGGCGATCGATGACTAGGCGATTAATAAGTTGATTGCCCCTAATAGCCTGTTGTTCTATAGTCATATCAAACCTCCAGTTTGATTTTAAACGGTTTATAGTCGGGACTAAAGTATTGTTTGTTTGTACTGAAAACTTTAGTCTTACCTAAAAATCTCAGACGCAATAAATGACTTTTTGTTAATTTAAATTAGGGTAATTGCAGGGAGTTGGCGAGTAGCTCTTACGCCTGGCAATTCTGGAAAAATAAAAATTCAGCAGAACCTCAGGGCGGAAAGTGGGCGAGGTTCTGCTGTCAGAGCAGTTTGATGAAGATTGCAGAAAGGGTTGATAGTTACAGAGGGCCATTGCTCCAATCCTAGGCGCTCGCTGGTTAGAGCGGGGCTTCTGTTTTGGGTAGCCTGTCTTTTTCCAGCGCTTTTTCCTGAGAATTAAATGGAACCGTGACAATTTTTTCCTCGCTGAGCTCCTCAGTAGTTGGCAAATTGCCCCTTACCTTCTGAGCCATTGTTTGTTCTGCTGAAAGCCTATGGAGTTCTTCCAAGGCTTTTTTGCCGAGACGAATTTGAATTTTCGGTCCTGAGCGCGCCAAGTGAATGATCATCCCATCTTCTAGGGGAATTTGCGAGATCGGCTTGCCATTGACATAGGTTCCGTTGGTGCCTAAGTTGACGATTTCCCACTTATTGCCCCAGCGGCGCAATTCTACGTGGTGGCGGGAGACAACAGCACTGTAAAGCATGACGTGGTTATCTGTGGCCCGCCCTATCCGAATCACTGATTCGTCTTCAAAGGACCAACTTTGAACCGGAATTGTTTGAAATGGATGCAGTAAAATCAGTGTAATCACGATCGCATCTCAATTTTGCAGATACACCTGAGCAAAGAGTACTTCCCCATTAATAGAGGGTTTTCTTTGAAATCTCTTTTATGACATGTGGAAAACGAAAGTCACCAAATCACCTTTTCCCAAAGCGATGCGATCGCCTGGGCGCAAGCGGTGACGATTGCCCCTGCCCAGAGGCTGGTTATTAATATAAGTGCCGTTGGAACTTCCCGTATCTTCAATATAGTAACAATCGCCCTCGACGCGGATATCAGCGTGAACGCGAGAGACTATTTCCGAGTTGGGAAATCCCGACACGTCGATGTCGGGAGGCACTAGATCATTTGGCTTGCCGATGTGAATCACCGACAAGTGCTGAGGTAATTCCAATTCAGTATTAGTTTGGACATGCCGCAGCTTGGCTACTTGCACTTGTAATTGCGTTTTAGATGGGTTGCGAGGCGGTGCTGGTTGCGGTGTTGGGGCTACCGCTGTAGGGGTTAGCGTTTGAGGTGGCGGTGGAGCGCTTGTAGGTTGCTGGGCGACTGGTGGGCTGACTGACGCTGGTGGCACAGATGCAGTTGCTGGAGTGCCAGCTCCCGATTGGGCGCCTGAGGTTAGGGGTGGTACAGACACGCTGGGTGCAGCTGGGGGTGCTGCAACGACGGTGGGAGGAATGTAGGCAGAAGATGCGGATTGTTCTTGGCTTGCTGCTAGGTTGGCACGCAAGTTAAATCCACACTGTCCGCAGAATGTAGCGTCTGTTTGAACGGATGCGCCGCAATTAGGGCATGTAGTCATAGCTGGTAAGGGGGTTAAACAAGCCTCGCACTGGATTGCTCCATCGGGGTTTTGGTGGTTGCAATTTGGGCAGACTATCATAAAATTTTTCCTCCCATCGACACAATCGTAGAGGAGTTTTGATTAAATGGCTGTTACGAGTGGTCAGTTTTTAGTATTGTCCTTTCAAAGGTTCACCTGCCGACTCTTCGATCAACCACCAAAGTTCTCCTTTTGGTTGAATCAGTCGAGCTGGATAGGTGAAATCGTCGGCTGAGGGTGCAAATATTTTGCACAAGGCGTGTTGTTTGCTTGCGCCAGCCACTATAAAGATAACGCAGCGGGCATTGTTAATCAGGGGTATGGTGAATGTGAGGCGAGGCTGACTATCTTTGTTGCCGACGGTGACTAGGCGCTCGCGGACTTTGAGGGCGTCTGTATGGGGAAATAGGGAAGCCGTGTGGGCGTCTTCGCCTATTCCCAAAAGAATGATATCGAAGGCTGGAAACTCGCCAATACTGGTATGGAAGAATTCCCGTAGCTCTTCGTCGTGTTTTTGGGCGTCAACAGTGGGCTCGCCTGCCCCAGTTGGCATTGGATGGATGTTGGTGTCTGGTATAGGGACGTGATCAAGCCATGCTCGGCGAGCCATTCCCTGATTGCTCTCAGGATGTTCGGGGGGTACGTAGCGTTCGTCGCCCCAAAATATGTGGATTTTTTCCCACGGCAGGTTGCAGGTGGCGAGCGCTTCGTATATGGGCTTGGGGGTGCTGCCGCCGGCTAGGGCTAGGGTACAGCGAGAACGCTGTTCAATAGCTTGTTGGATTTTCTCGATGATTACAGACAGTGCTCGCGACACGAGGGCTGTCTGCGGTACTATTTCAACTGTTTTTTTCATATTCTGATGTTACTTTAGCTTTATCTAAGTGACGTGACAAGGGCTATACTCTTTTTCTAAGAAAGCCACAGTCAAGCCAGCGCCACTCAATTGCATGCGATAGAGGGCAGCAAGTTCTTGACATCCGCACCAGACAACGGCTTTTCCTTCTGAGTGAACTTTGTGGGTAAGTTGCCACGCCTGCTCGCTTGTCATGTTGGGGATGTATTTTTTCAAACAATGACTTACGTAATCAAAAGTATTGAAATTGTCATTTAGCAGAATTACGGAATAGGAAGCGTTAAGTTCTTGATTTGAGAAGCGTTTTCGTTCAATTTGTAAGTCTGTGGAAGCTTGGCAAGTATAAGTTAGGGATTTGGCGAGATGGGGATTGAGCTGAGCCACGCGTTCATAATCCTCTACAACTCCCGTATAATCGCCTAGGAGATAACGAGCACGACTCCTGGAGGCATATGCTTCAGCAAAGTCAGGATTAATTTCTATTGTTTGAGTGTAATCTTTGAGTGCTCCTTGATAGTCGCCAATTCCCAAACGGGCATTTCCGCGCCTGAGATAATTTTCGGCATTATTCGGAGTAGTTTGTATTTTTTCGAGGTAATTTTCCCTGCAAAAGCTGCAAAATGTTCTTGCATTAAGCGGTAATGAAAATGTAACCTCCTCCCACTTTTTGCAGAAAATTATACTCTGCCGCCAAATCCAAAAAACGGGCTAAATTCCAAGGATTGTATCCTTGTAGGTAAAGAATAAGGCGTAGGATAAAGTGTTGTATGCAGGCTTTACTGCCTTTACTTAGCCCGACGTAAAGCCCTACTATTCCTGCTGTAAATGTCGAGAGACTTAAAATATAAATTTCTGGTGTGATAATTGCATTTTTCAGCCCCACTCCGCCAGGCAAAAACCAATTCCTCCTAAAGTAAAAGCGCTCGCGTTTTTAAAAGACTGCCAGATTCCTTGATTGGGAAACGTTGTTTTTTCAACTGCAGAACCGATTAGCCCGCTCACAATTATGCCAGCAGTTTCCACAACTAAATCCCACACCAAACCACCCCCCTGCCAACCGGAAAGAAGTGCGATCGCTGCCAATGGCAGCCATTTTTTTATATTTTCCCACGACCATTTTATGGTTTCAAATGGTTCTATGGATTTGGTTTTTGTACTCAGCCCTATAATTAACCCCCCTACTAATCCATTTATTAGCCCTGTGAATTGTTCGACAATTATCCCACAGCTAGTAGCAATAATCGCCCCCCAAATCAAACCGTTAATTAGCTTTACACTTCGGTTATAGGTTTGGTAAGCTTTTGATTTAAATTTTCCTCCTTCTAAAAATGGCAAATTCAAGATCCTGAAGATTGAAACGCAGCCATATCGGTTGTATTTTTTCGATTAAAAATACTGTTTGAGGTGGCTGAGACATGTGGTAGGCAATTTCTCCAAGCCAGCGTATGGCTAATTCTTGTTCGCGGGCGGGAAATTGTGCTCCCCGACGGCGTGCAAACATACGTTTAATGTAGGCATTAAATAGTTGTTGGCGACGCTGTTCTATTGAATAATTTTCTGGCAATTCTGTCTGGTATATTTCGCTATAGGCAAGGGTGATGATGCTGAGTATCAGGGGGGTTGTGACTAATTATAGTATGCTTTCATCTTGCTGGAATAGATTACTGATTGCCGCTATTTTAGGAGCACAACTGGCTAGATAATTTTGAATTTGTTCGCTGGTGAGAGGCATCAAGTAGAGAGCAGCTTGAAATCGCAAGCGATCGCTGATAGCTTCGTAGTCAGCAATCCGGCTACAGGCGACGATTTCAGTTTCTCCGAAATCTTGACAAAATTGATTCAAAGCTTCAACACAGGCGCAGCGCTGCTGTTCGGCAACTTCATCTAATCCGTCTAGCAATAATAATAATTGTTGTTGTTTAAGCCAAACTTGACTGACTTGAGGATTTGATACTGGGTGTGGAGTTTGGAAACTAACCATTTGTAAATAGAGGTTTGGGCTAAACTCCAAGATGAGAGGTTGAGAACAACTGGAATTGGATGACAAATATCTTGTTGAGCGCGCTCTATAAGTTCGCGAGCAAGTGTTAATAAAGTGGTGGTTTTGCCGGCTCCTGGTTTGCCTAAAATTAGTAGCGCTCGCCCTCTTCCCAGTTGATCAAATTTATCGATAACCCGCGTTCCCGCTGGCAAAATTTGTCTGGGTTCGTCTGCAGGAAACCACGCCACACCACAAGGTGTGGCAAGAGCGTCGAAGCGTTTTTCTAAACTAAGTTCTATGAGAGTTCTCCCGTGCAATGATTTTTCCAACACGCCTGAGAGCCAGTAATTTTTTACTTTATTGAGCAAAATTTGGCGCTTGCGGTAGCTGTCTCTGGATAAAGCTACTTCGGGAGAGGGCTGAGTGAGGGAAAGAGGGGATTGCTGTTGCGTCATATATGCGTCTCACAGCCAAAGGTGCTATCTTGTGTCGTTATAGCAAGATTCACCTACAAGAGTCTAGTGCTGAGGGTGGGTTTCTTTAAAAATCATTACTATTCCTGAAATTAAATACATTAAATAAGTAATATTACTTATTGATTTTTTTCAGATTGATTGTGCGTGGAAAATGATAGGGGATGGGAAATAGGCGATCGCTTTTTTTATTGCTCTTTAAACTTTTATAGCCTCTAATTGTAGCAAGAGCGTCTCCTGTTGGAAACGCCCTTACTTTATTTAAACTCGCCTAATTAAGCACCGACGGATTCCTTGGCAGCGTACATTACTTCAATGGTGATTTGCGTGATTTTACGCTCGCGCGCGAATTTTTCCGTATTGCGTTTTACCTTTCCGCGTACAAAACCGGGAATTTTGTTAAGTTCAGCCTCTGCTTCTTTAGTCCATATTAAATCAGAATCAGCAGAAATACTCTTAGTTACTACTTCTTTTGTATCATGTCCGCCGAAAATTTCTAACAGGTGGTCTTCCATTCCCAAGGTAAAGGAATTATATACCAAATCTGCGATCTGATTAGTGCCTTCGTAACCCATGAAAGGTTTGTAACTAATAGGGAAATTCTGAATATGAATAGGTGCCGAAATTACACCGCAGGGAATATTCAAACGCTTACCGATGTGTCGTTCCATTTGCGTGCCGAAGATAGCAGCAGGTTCGACACGAGCGATCGCATTCCCGATTTCCGTATGATCATCCGTCACTAGCACTTCATCGCAATATTCACTCACCTGTTTTTGGAACCAGTCTGCATCATATTTGCAATAAGTTCCTGCCCAAACGACGTGAATACCCATTTCCCGAGACAAAATCTTCGTCATCGCTGCAGCGTGGGTATTATCGCCAAATACCACTGCTTTTTTACCAGTCAAATTTTGGCAGTCAATCGAGCGTGAAAACCAAGCAGCTTGAGAAACGTATAGAGTTTGCTCGTTGATGTAATCTTCATAATCAACATTAGTCCCTTGCGCATTCACAATCTGCTGAATTTTGCGGATGCAGCGAGCCGTTTCGACTACACCCATCGGCGTGATATCCACATAGGGCATGCCGAATTCTTGTTCCAAGTAGCGCGCTGTCATTAACCCTAATTCCCGATAAGGCACAAGGTTAAACCAAGCTTTTGGTAGGGTTTTCAGGTTGTGAACTGATGCCCCTTCGGGGATAACTTGATTAATTTCTATACCCAAATCTTTCATTAGGCGCTTCAGCTCGGTACAATCGTGGTGGTTGTGAAAGCCGAGAGTAGAAATGCCTATGATATTAACCGAGGGTTTTTCGGTTTTACCTTCTGGGAGAGCGCCTTTTTTGCGAGCTTTTTCGATATAAAACTGGACGATTTGATGTAGGGTGCGTTCGGCAGCTTGCAGCTCATTGACGCGATAATGATTGACATCTGCTAGTATCACATCTGCTTTTGCCTCCATTTGGGCGCGCTCGACGAAATTGTGCAAATCTTCTTGCAAAATACTGGAGGTGCAGGTGGGAGTGAGCACGATTAAGTCGGGGTGTTCTTCTTTATCTTTGCGAGTGATATTTTCTACGACTCGTTCTTGAGAGCCGCGCGCGAGAACGTGTCGATCAACAATACTCGCGGTTACTGGAGTGAAATTCCGCTCCCGCTCCAGCATTGAGCGCATAACGTTGAAGTAGTCATCCCCAAGCGGGGCGTGCATAATGGCGTGGACGTTTTTAAAAGAACTGGCAATGCGGAGGGTACCAATGTGGGCGGGACCTGCATACATCCAGTAAGCTAATTTCATACTTTTCTCCCTT
>DVEG01000003.1 GCA_015295835.1 Oscillatoriaceae cyanobacterium M7585_C2015_266 | reverse complement strand
GAGGAATAAACTTTTATTATATTATCTTATTACCGAACCATACCATAAAAACTGGTTTTTCTTTACCTTATCCCCTTATCAACCGCCCTTTACTAACACCTCAATATCACTTGCCTGAGTCGGCAATGCTGCCGTCAAAACTTCACAACCGTTTTCTGTTACTAAAACATCATCCTCAATACGAATTCCCCGCACATCCGCCAACTCAGCTAATTTATCCCAATTCACAATATTTTGATATTTTTCTCGCTTTTCCCTATCGTTTAAAATAGCCGGAATTTGATAGAATCCCGGTTCGATTGTCACCAACATCCCAGGGCGGAGGGGGCGATTTAAACGTAAGTAGCATAACCCAAAGCGCTCACTTCTGGTGCGCCCTTCTTCATATCCCGCCAAATCCCAGAAATCCTCCATATCATGCACGTCTAACCCCAATAAGTGCCCGATGCCGTGAACGAAAAATAAAGCATGCGCATCCATTTCTACTAAATCTTCGGCTTTCCCTCGCAATATACCCAAATTTATCAAACCTTCTGCAATAACATTGCAAGCTAACAGGTGAATGTCTATATATTCCACTCCTGGCTGTATTTTAGCAATGCAAGCATCGTGGGCAGCAAGTACCAGATTGTAAATTTCGCGCTGGGTAGGAGAAAAACATCCAGATACTGGCCAAGTTCTGGTTACATCTGACGCCCAACCTGTAGCCGTTTCCGCACCGACATCGGCAAGTAGCAAGTCGCCAGGGCGCAGCGGGTGGTGATAATATTCGTTATGCAGTATTTCCCCATGTACAGTGACGATACTGTTATAAGCACAAGTCATATTGTGTGCTATAATCACACTCTCGATTGCTGCCCTCACCTCAGCTTCAATGCGGGCACTAGGGGTGGCAGCCATACCGGCTTTGTGTGCTTCTACAGTAACGGCAGCCGCTTGCCGTAATTCCGCTAAAGCGGCGTTATCATGGCTGAGTCGCAGCTCGATAATGGCTTTGGTTAATTCTCGATCAATGCCTTCAGGGGCTTTGGCGGGAGCGAGCGCTCGTTTAAGTACCGAAACTTGTTGCTGAAGAGTAGCCCAGTCTTGAACAGCGATCGTTGCCGCACCGACAGCCCGTTTCTCTAATTCCGCCAGAGGATATGCCGCATCAGCCCCCATGAATTCAGCAATTTCCTCCCGTTTCGGCATTTCTCCGTGCCAAAGAGCGCTTGCAGGCGGTGCTTCGTCTAGAAATAATTCTAATTTCCCTGCCTCTAGACGAATGGCGGCATTTTCCAGGGGCAAACCGGCAAAATATAGAAAGTGACTGCTGGCGCGAAACGGGTACTTATTAGCCGGAAAATTGCGAGAACTGCGATTTCCTGACCATAAAATAACCGGAAAAGCGATCGCGCTAGCAAGACGCTGACGTCGTAAACGTAGCGCTTCGGCGTAAAACGTGCTATTTCCAGTTACTTGCATATAAAATGCCTATTTTATTAGTCAACTCACCACAACCGCTTTTCACAGATTATACCAGCAAATGAAATGAAACATTAAATTCGTCTAGTTTTCTTCTTTTTTTAAAACCCCATTTAGGAAAATATCCGCCAGTGTTTCTGCCATTTCTAGCTGTGCTTGCAAAGAAGCTTCTTTTTCTAAGAGCGTCTGCTGACTAAATCCGGCTATGGCAAACATGCCTAAAAATACCTGAGCGACAATGCGGGGATTCATAGGACGATAGATGCCTTTTTCCATTGCGGTTTGGAAAAAGGCTTCGGCTACGTCAGTCATTTTAGCGATCACTTCTGACTGAATGCGCTCGCGCAAATCCGGATGAAACTGCGCCTCCAGAAAACACACCCGTATCAGATCGATATTTTCCCGCATGTGCAGCATTCGACGCTTCATCACCTGCGCCACAGCTTTATAACTGCCCATTTCACTCAGTTCAGTAAGCAGATCTGTGAGAATTTCTACCCATCCTTGAGTAGCAATTTCTACTAAAATTGCCTTTTTATTGGGAAAATATCGAAATAAAGTGCCTTCCGCCACCCCAGCGGTATTAGCCAAATCGCGGGTGGTGGTACCATCGTAGCCTTTGTTAGCAAATAACTTCTGTGCCGCCTGTAAAATACGGGTTCGAGTTTGGGCTTCTTCCTGGGGGGCTCGGTTAAACACTCGCATAGTAACCAACTGTTGAGTTGGGATTAAGATTTATATTGTTATTGTCCTATGTTTAGCTTCAAAGCCCCCGAAACCTTCACAGTAAGTTAAGCTTGCTGATCATTTCTCAGAAAATATCCGTGACTTAAATTAATTATAATGAAAAAAATCCGTTTGAATCTGTATTCTATGATTCCAAAGCTTCGAGTTTTCTACTGCCGTTTCAAAAAAATTAACAGACAAACTTCAGAAGCGCGATCGCCACATCGCCAACACAGCAAAATTTTACTGACACTTTTAGCGGCAGCAATACTATGTTGGGGAATGTTCCCACTGCCGGCACTAGCCCGCGAGGTTCAGAAGCAAGCTCTAGCACAAACCATTCAGCCCTATCTTGAACGGGTTATCAAGCGCGTAAGCGAATTTACCCTCGATAATGGCATAAAATTCATAGTTTTAGAGCGACACGAGGCACCAGTAATTTCCTTTTTAACCTACGCCGATGTCGGCGGCGCCAATGAACCAGACGGGAAAACCGGCATAGCGCACTTTCTCGAACACCTCGCATTTAAAGGCACCACGCGCATTGGCACCCGAGACTACGCAGCAGAAAAGCCATTACTAGACAAACTTGATCAACTAGCCGAACAAATCACAGCCGCCAAAGCCGCCAATCAAGAAGCAGAAGTAGCTAAATTGCAGGCAGAATTTGAAAAAGTAGAAGCAGAAGCAGCCAGCCTCGTCAAACAAAACGAATTCGGTCAGATTGTCGCTCGTTTCGGGGGCGTAGGACTTAATGCCACCACATCTACAGACGCCACTCGTTATTTTTACAGCTTCCCCTCAAATAAACTAGAATTATGGATGTCTCTAGAATCAGAGCGATTTCTTGAACCGGTATTTCGCGAATTCTACAAAGAACAGCAAGTGATTTTAGAAGAAAGACGGCTACGCACCGAAAACTCGCCCATCGGGCAGATGATTGAGGCATTTTCCGAAACAGCTTTTCAGGTACACCCTTATAAGCGCCCTGTCATAGGCTACGAGCGTGATATCCGCAACCTGACTCGCAAAGACATAGAAGAATTTTTCCGAACTTACTACGTCCCCAATAATTTGACAATTGCAATTGTAGGAGATGTCAACCCCACAGAAGTAAAAAAATTAGCGCAAATTTACTTTGGGCGTTATAAAGCAGGGGCGAAACCTCCGCAAGTGACAGTACAGGAACCCCCCCAAACCGAAACTAGAGAAGTGACGTTGCGCTTGGAGAGTCAACCGTGGTATCTAGAAGGATACCATAGACCTCCTATGAAACACCCAGATCACGCCGTTTATGAAATTATCGCCGGATTGCTTAGTGACGGGCGCACCTCTCGTCTGTATAAGTCGCTGGTAGAAGAGAAGCAAATAGCCCTAACCGCTCAAGGGTTTAGTGGCTTTCCAGGGGATAAATATCCGAATTTGATGATATTTTATGCCATGACGGCTCCGGGACATACAGTAGAAGAAGTGGCTTCAGCATTGCGAACGGAAATAGAGCGCCTTAAAACCGAGCCAGTATCAGAGAAAGAACTAGAGCGTGTCAAAACACAGGCACGGGCTGGATTACTGCGCTCGCTAGACTCTAATGAAGGCATGGCGCAATTGCTACTTGAATACGAAGTAAAAACCGGCTCGTGGCGAAATTTATTTAAACAAATAGACGCGCTCGCAGCAGTAACTGCCGCAGACATTCAACGAGTGGCACAGAAAACTTTTACCCCTCAAAACCGTACTATTGGGCGACTTTTGCCGAAAGAAGGATAAAAAATGAAACGCTTTATACCCTCACAGCCCAAAATAAAACTAGGAGAAAAAGTCGTGCAATACTCAGTCGAGGGCAAGAAAAAGAAAACAGTTTGGTTAAGTTTAGTAGCACTGGTGATGGCATTGCTGCTGACGGTGGGGTGGCGCGCGCCAGCTTTTTCGCAAGCAGCAAAACATTACACGGAATTAGAGTTCCCGCCCCTGCCAGAAATTCAATTGCCCGATTACGAGCGATATCAGCTCGAAAATGGCATGGTAGTGTATTTGATGCAGGATCGAGAACTACCTTTAGTAAGCGCAACAGCACTATTTCGCACTGGCGAGCGGCTGGAAGCTCCAGAAAAGGTAGGTTTGGCGGATTTGATGGCAGAAGTTTGGCGCTCTGGCGGTACCTTGAAGCATTCTCCAGATGAATTGAATGAATTGCTTGAGCAGCGGGCTGCTGCAGTAGAAACTAAAATAGATGTAGCATCAGCTAGTGTCAGTTTTAATGCTTTGAGCGAAGATTTAGAAGAAGTTTTCCAGCTTTTTGCAGAAGTGATTCGCTCGCCGGCTTTTCCAGAAGATAAGTTAGAGCTGGGGAAAAAACAGCGTCACGGTGCGATCGCTCGTCGCAATGACGATCCTAATGCTATCGCCTTTCGTGAATTTCAAAAGTTAATTTACGGCAAAGATTCCCCCTACGCCCGCACCCAGGAACACGCAACAATTAATCGCATAACACGCCAGGACTTGGTAGAATTTTATCAGCGATATTTTTACCCCAATAATATGATTTTGGGAATTGTTGGAGATATTGATATTCCCAAAATGCGAACCCTCATTCAAGAAAAATTCGGCGACTGGCAGCCTGGAAAAATTGAACTGCCGCCTCTGCCTACAGTTATTCAAGCGAATAAAAGCGGAGTTTTTTTAGTCGAGCGCCCGCAATTAACCCAGAGTTTTATACTTATAGGTCATTTGGGGGGGCTGTTTAATAGCCCCGACTATCCGGCGCTTTCTGTACTCAATGACGTATTGAATGGATTTGGGGGGCGGTTATTTAATGAAGTGCGATCGCGTCAAGGGCTTGCCTATTCAGTTTATGGCGTCTGGAGCCCCCGTTATGACTATCCTGGCATCTTTATTGCAGGCGGGCAAACCCGTTCAGACGCCACCGTACCTTTCATTCAAGCTATTTTCAAAGAAATTGAACGCATCCGTACTGAACCGATAACGCCGGAAGAATTATCATATGCTAAAGAATCCGCGCTTAATTCTTTTATCTTCAATTTTCAAGAGCCAGCGCAAACATTATCACGGCTAATGCGTTATGAATATTACGGCTACCCTTCAGATTTTATTTTCCGCTATCGAAAAGGAGTAGAAGCAACCACTATTGAAGACGTGCAGCGGGTAGCAAAAACTTACTTAAAACCAGAAAATTTAGTAACATTAGTAGTAGGCAATTCAAGTGAAATTAATCCCCCGCTTACCACTATTAGTCGCAACAAAATCACCTTGATTGACATTACTATTCCCGAAGAAACGACGAGTAGTTAAATCAAAAAATCAACTAAAATCAGTCAACACCCCATAAAGCGCCCAAATTGCCATTGCCCGCAGGTAGTGGCAAGCGCGAAATGTCCCCACAGTAGTAATTGCTTCCGGAGTGCGGAATTGCAACCCATTGTCGTAAATTTGCCGTACCACGGCTTCTGCAATTCGTAACGCCTCGTCTCTCATTCCCATTTTTACCATAAATGCAGCCAGTCCGAAATTAATTCCTATCCAAACTTCAAGAGGATGAGTAGCGTCGGGGTTGGCAGGGGAACCATCAAGCTGCACACCATTAGCGGCTCCGAATTGGCCACCGTGGAATTTCAGGAAACAGGCATCGTAGATGGTTTTTAGGGCGCTAAGAGCGCGCTCGCGTGGTACAACATCCGGTAATTGCAGCAATTGAGCATAGAACTGTCCGCAAAGTTGATCAGCCATTACTACTTCGGAGTTGCTTTCGCTGTCGAGGCGGTAGTATTTTCCGTTCCAAAGTTTTTTCTCATAGACAGAGCGAGCTTGTTGCAGCCAGCTTTGATAGGTGAGTATAGTTTGGCGGAGTTCGGAAGCGGGGATTGGAGGATTTGGGGATTGGAGTAGCGTTTCGCCGATAGCGCATGCCGCTTCTAAAGCTGCAATCCACAGCCCTCCGCAGTAAGCACTGACTCCCTGCATGGGCCAATCGTCAAAGGTTTGGTCTGGAGCGCCGCTATTTTCTGGGATACCATCTCCGTCTTTATCAAAGGTTTTTAAATAAGCTAGTGTTTGTACAATTGAGGGCCAGCACTCCTGTAAAAATTCGATATCGTCGCTGCCGGTAAGGAAAAAATATCGATAGACTTGTAAGACAAAATCGCAGGGTAAATCTTTCCAGAGATTACAATCTTGGTAGCTAGTGTAATTTGTTTTTACCCAAGGATGTTCGTTGGGTGCTCCTAAGTCGTGGGGTGTGGCACCTGCAATTTTGCGAACGGCTTGCGCTTGATTGTAGCCGATAATCCGGGGCGTGTCATCGCTTGTGGGGATGGCGCGAGCGAATGCCCGTAACACGGTTTTTTCTAGTTCTGGCCACAGCATTAAAAGGGGAAAGGAGCCGTACAAACGTACGTCTAGGCTTTCGTACCAGCGATAGTCGAAACATTCGAGAACGGCAAATTGCCCTTTGGGGTTGCGTTCGTCTGCGGCAGTCCAAAGGGAACCGCCGTCAGTTAGGGCGTAGAGTTCGTTTAAGAGTGCCATTTTGAACCAATCAGGTAATCTGCGGCGGGAGAGAATCGGTTGCTGCCATAGTTTGATATCTTCTTTCCAAATATCGGAGTATTTGAAGGCAGTGCGGATCATTGCCCAGGCGTTTTTGCCGTTACGCCCAAAAAAGTCGGTATAGCGGCGATAATACCAAATGCCAGGGGCAAATTCGGTGACGGGAAAATCCCAGGCTAATATGAAGGGGATTTTACGGGTTTGGCCAGGTTTGAGGGTGAAGCGCACAGCGATCGCAACTGCTATTTGTTCCCCTGCATCGGCTGGGCGTTCGTTTTCTTCGTCGGAAATTGAGCCGTCGCGAGAAAATTGTTTCCAGATTTCTGCACCGTTACCGGCAGGATTCCAACGGGTATTGTGAAAGACTTCCACTGAGGGGTTTTCGGAGGTAGCGAGCGCCCATTCCCCTTCTCCTTCTTGTGGCTCTGTCTTCGTACCGTGTTTGCTCATTAAGCAGCCGACGCGAAAATTATCTTGTATCCAGCGATTTTTCGCACCTTCACTGTCTCCCCAGCGTGGTTGGTATTCGTAAACTGGGCTACCATCATCGCGTATTCTTACCGTTGGCGATTTGATCGCATTGGTAAACCAGCCTGCAGTATTCTGCCAGGTGAAGAGAATGCTTAAGGTAATCGGTTCCTCGGTGGGATTGTGTGCCGTCCACTCAAAAATAGCTAGCGGATAGCTGGTTTCTTGGTAATTATTCGGTAGAATCGGGGAAAACTGCTCGCATATCAGTTCGGCTTGAAAAACATTTTTATATACAAACCAACTACGGGGATAAAGGGCGTGGTAAGTGCCCGCTTCTTTGGGATACCACTTCCATGTTGAAAGGGTGCCGTCTTCTGGGGCTTCTGTACAAAGGGCGTATGCTTGCTTGGTTTCTGTTGTTTCTTCGTAGATACTAAACTGGCATGCCGGTATGGTTTTAAAGATATGTTCACCGCCGTCTATATGCCAGAGGTTAAAATCCCCTCTTGGCGATCGCCCTATACAGCCCGCCCCAAAGCCTCCCAGAGGCATTCCGTGCCAAGGGCCATCATCTAAATTGCTAGCATATCTTACGGTATAAGGTTTTTCCCATCCTTTCCCTATTGGGCGGCTCCAAGCGCAGGAGGGGATTTCCGGTATGGTGTTTGGCTCTGTCATTCCCTGATTTTATCAAGTTTTTCCTTTTTTATGTTAAGATACAGCCTTATATAATACTGAAAAACTGCTATTTTTTAATCTCTCAATTGGGTATGAAAAAAACAAAATTAAAGCCGACGCGCTCGCAACTGGCACTTTTTACTAACTGGCTAAAGTCGGAAGTTCTCCTTGTAAGCCTTGGTTTACCTCCTTTCAAGTCGATTGACAACTGAGAAAAATTTTTTACTATAAAACATACATTTTAGCCAATAAAGCGGCTTTGTCAAGAGCGACTAGCAGGTGGGAGAGGAGAAAAAATCAGATTAAAAATTAAAAAAGCTAAAATTAGACAGTCGAGAAATAAAAATCCAAAAGTCTACAGACTAACAACTGACTTTTAACCCCTGACAGTAATAATAACATTATAGACTCCAATATATCCAATATAGTTGATATAACCTATAACTTCCGTGAGTTACTGTCTTAACCCCAACTGCCCGAAACCAAATGATCCATTAAATGCTCACAACCTGATTTGTCGGCACTGTGGATCGTCGTTGGTGCTACAAAATCGCTATCGCGTTAAGCATCTTTTGGGGGAAGGAGGCTTTGGCAAAACCTTTGAAATCGCAGACGAACAAGATAACCGCCTAGTCTTGAAAATTCTCACCGACACCAACCCTAAGGCGATTTCCCTATTCAAACGAGAAGCCCAAGTACTCAGTCGTTTAGAGCATCCAGGCATTCCCAGAGTCGAAACAGACGGCTATTTTACTTACACACCCCGCGACAGCAAAGAGCCTCTGCACTGCCTGGTAATGGAAAAAATAGAAGGGTCAAACTTGGAGGATTGGCTAGCGAAAAGGAATTACCAACCGATATCAGAAAGTCAGGCACGCATTTGGTTAAAACAACTGGTAGAGATTTTACACCAAGTCCATCAGCAGCAGTACTTTCACCGAGATATCAAGCCCAGTAATATTATGCTGCGTCAAGATGGTCAACTCGTTTTGATCGATTTCGGCAGTGTTCGGGAGCTTACTTCTACCTATTTTGTCAAAGCCGAAGAGGGAGTGCAAAGAGGAACGGGTATCATTTCTCCTGGCTACACACCGCCAGAGCAAGCGAATGGAAAAGCAGTGCCACAGTCAGATTTCTTTGCCCTTGGGCGCACTTTTGTGTTTTTGCTAACTGGCAAAAACCCAAATGATTTTCCCGAAGATCCTCGTACCGGGGAATTGATATGGCGGCAAATGGCGATCGATGTTTCGCCGGCGCTGTCAGGGTTAATTGATCGCATGATGGCTCCTTTCCCCGGTAATCGCCCACAAAATACGCAAGAAATTCTCCAGCGGCTTGCAGATATGGAACGGTTTGTGCCGCTAAGTGGGCAGTCTACTATACCTGTTCGTTCTATTACTTACAATACTTACAACCGCCCATACTTGCAGTCTAGAGGAGTGATTCTGCCGACTACTAGTTTTTCCAAAGGAAAACGCAGGCATCGCTCGACAAAAACGCCAACGTTAAATTTGCGGGGCTTTGTGAAAGTAAATAATAATATTGTAGCGGGTATAGTAGTGCTGTTGTCAATAGCTATTATTAGTCTGCTGTTGACACAAGTAACGTTTGAAATATATCAAGATTTGCTGCCTGGGCTGAATGCTTCGACGGCGAGAAAGGTGCCAAAGTCAAGCAGTTTATCTCGATATAACGGCAAAAAGGTGGTTTTTAAAAATCTCGGCAATCATACACAGGGGGTAAATGCTCTAGCCCTGAGTCGGAATGGAGAGTGGTTGGCGACTGCTAGCACTGATAAGACGATTAAAGTCTGGAATTTGCAATCGGGAAAACAGCTGTACATATTGCAAGGGCACAATAAGGAAGTTTGGGCGCTGGCGAGTAGCCCGGATGGTAATAGGTTGGCGAGTGGGGGTGGGGACAATACTATCAAAATTTGGGATTTGGGGAGTGGAACTTTGCTGAATACTTTGGAGGCTCATGAGGGTAGGGTGTTGGCGATCGCATTTAGTGCGGATGGCAAGCTCTTGGCTTCTGGCAGCAGTGACAAAACGGTAAGATTATGGGAAGCAAACACAGGAAAAGCGATCGCCTCGCTCCGTGGTCATTTGGGTTGGGTGAATGCAGTTGCTTTTCATCCCAAATTGCCTCTACTTGCCAGCGCTAGCGAAGACGGCACTGTGAACTTGTGGGATTTACGTTCGGGTAAATTGCTGCTCTCACTCAATGGCTATTCCCTAGAAGTCAAAAGCATCGCCTTTACTCCCGACGGGCAAATTCTGGCTAGTGGCAATGGCGACGGCAGTATTAATCTCTGGGATATGCAAACGGGGGAGAGAATGCAACCACTGTTTGCTCACTCAGCTCCGGTGGAGTCCCTAGTCTTTAGTCCAGATGGTCAGACTCTCGTCAGCGGCGGTGGTACTCTTGATCACACAATTAAAATTTGGGATTGGAAAACGGGTCAATTGCTGCAAGTTCTCAAGGGACATTCAGATTTGGTGCGGAGCTTGGCGATCGCTCCTGATGGCACGACAATCTACAGCGGCAGTGAGGATAACAGCATCGGCATCTGGCAGGTGCATTCTTCAGAATTTTAGAGTTTGAAGTGCTTTTCCAGAAAAAATAGCGTACAGCAAATAGTTTATAAATTTATAAAATAGTGTATAAAAAAACATTTAACTTAGAAAGAACAAACGAGCGTGACCCCCGTTTTGATTTTGCCATCGAGCAAATATGGGTTTTGGGGCTGCTGTTGGCTGCAATTTTCTTGTATGGAACCAATCTCGACACTCTGCCCCTGCGAGATTGGGATGAAGGGATTGTGGCGTCAGTAGCTAGGGAGATTTGGCGCAAAGATTTAAATTGGTTTTACCCGACTCTGGCAAATCAGCCCTATTTTAACAAGCCTCCCCTAGTGCACTTGTTAATAGCGATCGCCTATTACTTTGGCGGCGTCAGCGAATGGACAACACGTCTATTGCCGGCGATGCTCAGTGCTCTCTCAGTGCCCCTATTATACGGCATTGGTCGTGAAATCTTTCCTCGCCGTACACCGGCAGTGTTTGCCGCCTTAATTTATCTGACATTGCTGCCAGTGGTGCGCCACGGACGTTTAGCTATGCTAGATGGGGCGGTGCTGTGTTTTTTCTTGCTGATGCTTTGGTGCTTACTGCGATCGCGTCGCGACTTGCGCTATGCCCTCGGCGTCGGTATCGGGCTGGGGTTGATTTGTTTTACTAAAGGTATACTCGGCTTATTGCTATTTGCGCTCGCTATCATTTTTATCGCCTGGGATACTCCGCGACTACTGACTTCTGGCTATCTCTGGTTCGGTTTGCTTTTCGGCTTAGGACCAGTTTTCGCTTGGTATTATGCCCAGTGGCTGCATTATGGCTTACTTTTCCTCAATGTTCACTTTTTCAACCAATCCTTACAGCGGATTTGGCAACCCGTCTCCGGCAATACCGCTCCTCCCTGGTACTACCTACTGGAAATTGTCAAATACAGTTGGCCCTGGTTGTTGTTTTGGCCGTCTGGGTTGCGTCTGGCTTGGGAAAATCGCAATATGGGCTGGGCTAAATTAGTCCTGGTTTGGGTTGGTGTCTACTTTTTGGCTATCTCTATCATGAGTACCAAGCTGCCTTGGTATGTTTTGCCTGTCTATCCCGCTTTGGCTTTGGTTGGCGGTGCCCAGTTAGCTGAAATTTGGCACTGGAGTGCGAGCGGCAAACCCGCTCCGGCACCATTTGTCTACTCGCGCCTTTGGGTAATAATTTTTGTTTTTCTTGCACTTGTGGCTTGGATTAGCAGTTTTTACTTTAGCGGATTGGGCTTTCAACAAATCCAACGAGACGTGCAACTAACTCTGGGATGCGCGGCGCTGACGATGACTGTTGTGGCTATTTTAATTTATCGACAAGACCCGCAATTTATCTTAGTTTTATTCTGGGGCAGTTATATTTCGCTGACTTTATTTATGATTTCCGATCACTGGATTTGGGAACTGGCAGAGGATTATTCAGTGAAGCCAGTGGCGGCGGTGATTCAGCGTTATGTGCCAGAAGGGGCTGTTGTTTATACATCTCATCCTTACCACCGCCCATCGCTTAATTTTTACAGTGAACGGCAAGTTATTCCTACAAGTAATGACCAAATTCTCCGCCACTGGCAACAAGATTTACAGCCCTATTTATTGCTAGACAAAGTCACTAAGGAAAAACTGCAGTTAGAGAATGTCCGCATCCTTGGCACTGCTGCCGATTGGACGTTATTGTCGCGAACAGCACCTAACCCAAGATAGAAGTTAGCGACTATTTGCGCTGGCTAAATAAATAATATAATATATAAAAAAAATAAATAAAATTTAATTAAAATAATAAAAAATATTTTAATAAAAAATAAATAAACTATATTTTTTTTTAGTATTTTACAGATGAATCAAACAGTTCAGTGACTTGTTCGACAAGCCCCTGAAACGGATTACGTTGTGTGATCGCCAAGCCATCGAGTGCTACAAAAGCCACCCCTGCAACAACTGCACCCGCCAATACTCCCAGCAGTGTTTGAGGTTTAGTCAATCCGATGTCACGAAGGATACGAGCTAGAGGGCGACTTTGACGGCGGAGCATTCGTCCCACTGCCAGTTTTTTGAAATTGAAGGGATCTCGAACATAATGACCGCTCCAACTAATTACTAAACGCTCCTGGCAGTAAGGACAAGTATAGAGTCCACCGAACATCAAACCCGATTGAAAGCTACCAGTGCGATTACAAATCGGGCAAGTTACAGAGTGACCATCAAATGTGTCAGCGTTCATTAGGATTTCCCGCTTTCCCAAAACAAGTTTAAACGATACAGGCTGAGGCTTTTGTTTTTTTCCGGTTGCGTGCGGCCGAAGAGTAAAGTGTAAGCCCAGCCTTTTGCTTAATGACGCCTATCTGAGAAAGTAGTTAGAGCCTGCGCTCGCTCTGATTGGTTTGTCGCTTTTTTCTTAACCCACTCATTTCCCGCTATAACTGTCTCACCTAATTTCTAGTTTACTCTTATTTTTTGATTCTTCTCAACCAAACAAGTAATCCCTGCCCCTTACTTTAGCGCCAGCCAATCTTTTTCGCCCTTAGCAAATCCCCATGCCAGCAAAGTTGAAATCCCTGCTGCGTCGGTGAGATTATAGTGCAAAGGCGTAATCGTGATATAATTATCACGAATTTTTTGCACGTCAGTAATCACGGATTCTGGCAAACGCGGATCAGCAGGTTGTTGGAGTTCTTCGACGACTTCACCAGCCAGCCAGTAGTAAGTTTTACCTCTAGGGTCAAGCCGTTTCTGAAAAGTATCAACATAGCGGCGCATTCCCAGACGGGTGATGGCGACGCCGGCAATTTCAGAGACTGCCACTGGCGGGATATTGACATTGAGCAGCATTGGTGCTGGCAGAGGTTTGTCAGCTAATTGGGATATTAAAGCGAGCGCGAATTTTGCCGCCGGTTGAAAATCATGTCCCGAATAGCTGGCCAAACTGAAAGCAATACTAGGAATCCCTTCTAGCAATCCCTCCATTGCCGCCGAAACCGTACCGGAATAGAGAACATCCGAGCCCAAATTTGGCCCCTGGTTGATACCCGAAAGGACAAAATCCGGGGGATGCTCAAGCAGACCCCACAGCCCCAGCTTAATGCAATCAGCCGGAGTACCGGAACAAGACCAAGCTTTAACACCGGGATGAAAAACTGACTCTACCACCTCAGCGCGGATAGGTTGGTGCATAGTAAGTCCGTGACCTGTAGCCGAGCGCTCACGGTCTGGACAAACGACTGTCACATCGTAACCGGCAACAGCAAGGGCGTTGGCGAGAACGCGGACACCCTGGGCGAAAATGCCATCGTCGTTGCTAATCAAGAGTTTCATCAAAGGAAAAGAGAAGAAAAAATCGCATCTGTACTTATTACCAAGTTTGAACCGCTTTGACGTCCACAAGATAAAAAATTTTGTTTTTTTTCCTCCTGGAGCTGTTGCTAAAATCCTTCGTCTTCAAATCGCGTTAAACTCAACATTGCCAGTCATTCCCTTTCACCCCGCATGAGTACTACTGCGCTTGGCGAATTAGAAGCTCAACTAGAAACTCTACGCTCTGAAGCAATCAAAGCGATCGCCACTGCCGATACTCTCGAACATTTAGAAGAACTGAGAGTCAACTATCTAGGCAAAAAAGGCCAACTTTCCCGTATCTTAGGCAGCATGGGCCAACTCGCCGCCGCCGACCGACCCCGGATTGGAGCAGTGGCCAATGAAATCAAAACCGCCCTGCAAAACAGCCTCGATGCTCGCAGGTCCCAATTACAAGCCGCCCAAATTCAAGCCAGGCTGGAAGCCGAAACCCTCGACGTCACAATGCCTGGTATTTATCGCCCACAAGGTCGTATTCACCCCATCAACAGTATCATCGACCGAGTGGTTGATATCTTTGTCGGACTCGGCTACACCGTGGCCACAGGCCCAGAAATGGAAACAGATTATTATAACTTTGAAGCCCTAAATACCCCCCCCGATCATCCCGCCAGAGACATGCAGGATACCTTTTACCTGCCCGATGGCAATCTAATGCGAACTCATACTTCCTCCGTACAAATTCGCTACATGGAGGCCCACGAACCCCCCGTGCGCATTGTTGCACCAGGTCGCTGCTGCCGTCGCGATACTGTCGATGCTACCCACGCTGCCGTCTTTCACCAAATAGAAATTTTAGCAGTTGACGAAGGACTAACCTTTACAGATCTCAAAGGCACCATTAAAGAATTTTTGCGGCAAATGTTTGGCGAATTGCCTATTCGCTTCCGTGCTAGTTATTTTCCCTTCACCGAACCATCTGCAGAAGTAGATTTGCAATGGCAAGGGCGATGGCTAGAAGTCATGGGTTGTGGTATGGTACACCCAAACGTTCTCAAAGCAGTCGGGTACGACTCGGAAAAATACACTGGCTTTGCTGCCGGTTTCGGTGTCGAGCGCTTTGCGATGGTACTGCACCAAATTGACGACATTCGTCGTGTATACGCAAGCGATTTGCGCTTCTTACAACAATTCTAAACAGTAACCTTTTCAGAATACAACTCGTTACCAGTTTCTATCTGGTAACGAGTTTTCTAAAATTTTCTTTCCCCATTTCTTTATTTCCTATCAAAAAAATAGATATTTTCTCATTAATTTCCCAATTAAATATCTCTGTCATCCACTCGATATAGCAACAATTTCCCCACTCTCTGTGTCCTCTGTGGTTTTTTAAGCGGATGTAGTTTTTTAAGCGGAGATTCTCAACTTACCTTTGAATATTTTTTCTGTAGCGATTGACAAATATATCCATGACAGAAGTTCACTTATCTATTGTCGGAAAAGGAGCGGTTCAAGCCGCAGAAGCCTTGCTATCTAGCCCTTATATAACAGGAACCTGGCAGCCTGTAGGAGGAACCCAGCGGGAGCAAATCCAGTCTGTTACTGTTCATATTTTTCTCACTGCTAGCGGCGAGACTTTATCTAAGCAAATTCAGGAGTGGTATCAGCGGTATAAGCAATCTCATGCTGAAAATAAAATTGAAAAGGTGGTGCTTGTCTGTAAAGGGAAACGAATCGTGGTAGAAGATTCTTCTTTTGAAGATATCCATCAACTTTTGGTATAGTATGCTGATACTACATTTAACCACGTTTTAAATGTGGCTAACACAGTTTAATTTATTAAATTTTAATTGATTACTCCCTCAAAATTGAGGGATTTTATTTAAAAAAATCAAAAGTAAACAGCAGATGATATTTACTTTTGATTTTTTATTAAATTTATTTTAAAAATCTGAAAATCAAAGGGTAACGATAAGGGGCGTCAGTATTGCCTAACACATTGAAAACGGCAATAATTGGCAAAATCCAATGGAAAAGGAAAAAAGGAATCATCAGCAATAACGCTAGTGGAATTAAAATAATTGAACCCCAAAGTATGGCGATAATTACTTCATAAATCCATACATTCAAGTGAAAGTTCAGAGATTCTTTGGCATTGTCTTTTACAACGGGGTCATCAGAGACTAGCATAATTGCTAAGGGAACGCCAATAAATACTAGCAAAGAGCCAAAAAAAATCGAACCGTGACACAGCGCTGATAAAACTTTTCTTTTGTCTGGATCATACATAGAAGTTACTCCATGATTTTAATTTTGCCTGTGAGTATTCATCTGGGATGACATCTGGGGGTGATATCCCTGTTTGAGTGCGATCGCTGTTTGCTATCAATGGTTACTAATTATAGCTATAGACTTTGATTTGCTACACTTTATTGTCTAACATCCATCTAAAACATTACAGCGTTTGTCTAGCATGACTGTAGAACTCCAAGCTGAAATCGCGGCAGAAGTTAATCGTCGCTGCAACTTTGCCATTATCTCCCACCCTGATGCTGGCAAAACTACTCTTACCGAGAAATTGCTACTTTATGGAGGTGCTATTCACGAGGCGGGTGCTGTCAAAGCCCGGAGAGCTCAACGCCATGCCACCTCTGACTGGATGGTAATGGAGCAACAGCGGGGTATTTCGATTACCTCTACAGTACTACAGTTTGAATATAAAGGGCGACAGATTAATCTATTGGATACGCCGGGGCACCAAGACTTCAGCGAAGATACTTATCGCACTTTGGCGGCTGCTGACAACGCCGTGATGCTGGAAGATGCGGCGAAGGGGCTAGAGCCGCAAACTCGTAAGTTATTCGAGGTTTGCCGGATGCGATCGATTCCTATCTTTACATTTATTAACAAACTCGATCGCCCGGGGCGTGAACCTTTAGAGTTGCTCGACGAGATTGAGAAGGAATTAGGTTTATCTACTTATGCGGTAAACTGGCCAATTGGTATGGGCGATCGATTCAAAGGCGTATATGCTCGCCAGACTCAGAAAATACACTTATTCGAGCGCAGTGCCCACGGTGCAAAGGAGGCGCGGGATACTGTCATAAATTTGGGGGATCCTCGGATTGAAGAATTGCTGGATAAAGACCTTTACTATAAATTTAAAGACGAATTAGAAATCTTGGAAGGATTGGGTTCTAAATTTGATTTAGAGCAAGTGCACGCTGGTAAAATGACGCCGGTATTTTTCGGCAGCGCTATGACTAATTTTGGCGTGCAATTGTTCCTTGATTCATTTCTTGAATATGCTCTTAAACCAGTAGGGCGAAATAGTACAATTGGGAAAGTCGATCCTACTTATCCAGAGTTTAGCGGTTTCGTGTTCAAATTACAGGCTAATATGGACCCGAAACATCGCGATCGCATTGCTTTTGTGCGCGTTTGCACAGGAAAATTTGAAAAAGACATGACAGTGATCCATGCCCGCAGTGGTAAAACCGTGCGTCTGTCTCGCCCACAGAAACTTTTTGCTCAAGAGCGAGAATCTATTGAAGAAGCTTATCCGGGAGATATCATAGGTTTAAATAATCCCGGCGTTTTTGCGATCGGCGATACAATTTATCTCGGTCAAAAACTTGAATATGAAGGCATTCCCTGCTTTTCTCCGGAAATATTCGCTTATTTGAAAAACCCCAATCCTTCCAAATTCAAACAATTTCGTAAAGGGATTTCGGAATTGCGGGAAGAGGGAGCCGTACAAATCATGTATTCAACCGATGAAAGTAAGCGCGATCCTATTTTAGCAGCAGTTGGACAGTTGCAATTTGAAGTAGTGCAATTCCGAATGTTGCACGAGTATGGTGTAGAAACACAATTAGAATTATTGCCATTTAGCGTTGCTCGTTGGGTTGCAGGGGGCTGGGAGGCACTAGAAAAAGTCGGGCGACTGTTTAACACGGTGACGGTGAAAGATAGTTGGGGACGCCCGGTGCTATTATTTAAGAATGAATGGAATTTGCATCAAGTGCAAGCGGATCATCCTGAGTTAAAATTGAATGCTTCAGCGCCGATGATTTCAGGGAAAGAACCGGCATTGCTGTAAGCTGTTTATTTTTTTTAAAGGGCTGTCGTCGGTAAAAAATAATGTTGGTTAGGTGCCGTATTGCTTTAAATTACGGCACCTTATTTTATTTACTTTAAGCAAAAATAATCCGCGTGTGGCACTATTGAGGATGGCAGTAGCAATGCGCTAGGCTACAGTTAGATTTGCGATCGCATTACTTAATTCCAGGGTTGTGTCGGCATCTATTTTGAGTTTGCTAACGAAACGTTGTCAGGATTGTGGGATAAATAGCTCTTGCCCGCCGCCACTGCCACCTATTTCAATACACCCTCTAGATTTGTTTAATTTTTCAAATTTCACGGTACAGAATAGCCTGACAAAAAGCGGCACAAGCTAACAGCAGAGTAAAAATTTCTAAGTTATGGTGAGAAAGTAAGTTAAGTGAGGATCTATAAAATTGATTCCCGATAGTCATCCAGATAGTAGTAAAAAATACCCTATGAGTGCAAATCCCTCTTTAGAAACAGGATTAGCGGCACTCAAGCAGTCAGACTATATAACAGCGCGCGCTCATTTAGAAGCCGTCTGTAAACAAGAAAAGCATCCAGCCGCAATCTTAAAAGCACAGATAGGATTAGTCACTGCCTATGCGCGCACAGGCGACACTCAAAAAGCAATTGCCCTTTGTCAAACTCTCAGCCGCTCTACTAGCCCAGTCAAAAATTGGGCGGAGCAAATGCTAGCCAATCTACAAACATCTCATCCCCAAACTTCCCCACCCTCTCCATCACCTACAGCCGCTCCTACTGGATTCGTACCCTTAAGCGCCCCACCCAAACCCAATCGGCGTATTCCCAGAAGTAATCATCTTCCTTCCCCCCCGCCTTCAGAAAACCCTCCTAAAGCTAACCAAACCCCAATAACACAACAACAACTCTCTTCTCCAAATCCCGCAATCCCGGCTACAAATCCCCCTATTTCAGCATCTCAACCACCTTCCTACCAACCTGTGTGGCGCAATGCCGGAAGAGCCAAAAAAGCCCGCCCCTTGAAAGCCGTCAAAAAATGGCGTTTGTGGTTGCTACAAGCAGAGAGTGCGCTCGCTTTATTTATACTAGCGCGCGCTGGAATCCAATTTATCCTTGGCACTACCAACGAACTTTTAGTTCAACTGCCCCTACTTGATCCGATTCAAAATTTTTACGAGCTGTACTACGCCCCAAACAACCCCATTCTTATAGTAATAGCGCTGCTTTTAATTTTATCTCCTTGGTTGTGGGACGGAATACTACAGCTTTTTTATGGTCAAAAGCCACTATCCTGGGAAGAGTTAGCGAAATATAGTCCCGAATCGGTAAAATCCCTTAAAGGCTATTGTTGGAAAAAAAATCTACCCTGGCCAAAGTTAAAAATTTTGCCCATTGCTGCACCTATAGCCCTAAGTTACGGCAACTTACCTCATACCGCCCGTATCGTCGTCAGTCAAGGTTTATTGGAGCAGCTAGCAGATGACGAAATTGCTACGATTTGCGCTGCTGAATTTGGGCATGTCATAAATGGGGATTTGGCTTTTATGTCTTTAGCCGTTTTGGCGGCGCATATACCTTATATTATATATTGGCAATGCGCACAATTGGCAGACAGATTGCAAGAGAAAAGCAAACAGCATTTTGTTTATGCTGTAGGGGTTTATGTGGGAGCAGCAGTATCAGCTCTGAGTTACGGTTTATATTGGCTGCTGCGCTGGTCCGCTTTGTGGTTGTCGAGAGTGAGGTTATTTTACAGTGATCGGTTTGCAGTAGAGCTGACTAACAATCCTAATGCCCTTACACGGGCTTTACTTAAAATCGCTATCGGCATAACTGCTGATATCCAGCAAAAAAGACAAACCAGTTACCTTCTGGAAAGTTTAGAGATGCTGATGCCAGTAGGGTACCGACAAGCCATAACTGTTGGCAGTGTGTATGCAATTGCCCCGCTTGCATCTGTGTTAGAGTGGGATTACAGTAACCCTTACCGTCGCTGGCTGGCTGTTAATAATTCTCATCCGCCCCTGGGGGAGCGTTTATATATATTAGGGGCGATCGCTCGTTTTTGGAATTTAGAAACAGAGTTAGATTTTCCTAAACAAACCTCCAAAACTGCAGACAACGCAAAATCAGAACTTTTTCCCCTGTTTTTGCAAGCTGCCCCTTTCATTGGTGTTGTTTTGGGTTTAGGCGTTGCCTGTATTCTCTGGCTGATGGTGTGGACGAGTGTCCAAATGCGGGTTAAAATTCTAGCTTGGATGTTAAACTATAATGGTTGGCTGCAAGACTGGCTAATCCTAGCGTTGTTACTGACTGGATTTAGTTTAGGCACCTTCATACGTATTAATGTCTTTTTCCCGGATATTAAACCGTCTAATCTCGAAATCAATCCCAAATTGCCAGTTATTCTTTCTAATCCAGATGCTTTGCCTATAGATAGTTTACCCATTCGCCTAGAAGGTAAACTCATTGGGCGCTTGGGGATTAGCAACTGGCTAGGGCAGGATTTACTTTTGCAAACTGGCAGTGGTTTAGTGAAATTGCACTGGTTTTCTGTGCTAGGACCAATTGGCAATTTTTGGCAGCGATCGCCCTGTCTTGACACTTTAATCAACCAACCTGTTGTCGTTACGGGATGGTTTCGCCGAGGAGCCACTCCTTGGATTGATCTTGAAACTTTAACAGGAAATGGTAAGCGGATAGGAAGTGCAGGCGCTCGCTGCCTACTTCAGGGCAGCCATCCGATTTGGTCTACTATTTTAGCCTGTGCATCTGCCCTTTGGGCGGTTTACCTAATCTTACAGGGTGGCCTTTAACCTCGGAAAAAATGTAAAGAAATATTGCCAAAGTATTCCGATAGTGTTACATTTATTTACAGAAAGCCGAACCCAGACGTGGCTGAGAGAAATATCTCAGTTAGTGCAGATGCTCACTCGTCTAGGTATCAGGTTTTCCTTCTCCCAACACAGCAAGCTCAGCCAGCCGGAATCATCGGCTGGTTTTTCCCATATTTGTTTTTGAAGAGCGAAGGGGTAAAATCCTTGCAGACAGACAGCAGAGATTTTTGGGTAGTTTGAGTGTTGTTACTTATAGATTATGGATAAGATAGAGAAATTGCGGTTCATACAGGGGATATATCATAGGAGAGTTTCTGCAAACAGGCAGACTCCTGGTATTGCTTTTCCGGAAAAAGATAACAAGGGGGCGCAAGGTGTGAAAAAAATGGAAATATCATATAAAAGATAGCTCTAAGCTCAATGCTGTGATAATTTAATGGAGGGTTAAATAATTAAAACCTCAAAGCGAGAAGATAATTGGGTCACTCGCTGACCGAAAACCTGAAGTCTGCAAGCCTCTGCCTTCTAGGCATGGGAAAAAAGACGAGAGGTAATTTTATTTCCGATCTATTTCGTGGTAAAATCCTTGCAATGGCAAAGTACCAAAAATTTATGGCAGCTGTAGCTTCCAGCCGTGTTTTTTCCTACAATGTTAGGCATGGGATTGGGAAAACAGAAGCAACGAAACAAAAAGGATCTGGGCAAGCGATTCTAGCCAGTATTAGAGGTAGTAGTACTGTTTTGCTGATTAGAGCTTTCCAGTGAAAAGAAAAAGAGTCAATGGAGAATTGCCGCGAAAATATTTTTCAAAGAGCATGTCTGGGCTGTGTTATTGATTTTAAAGGGCATTAGCTTCCTGAGCTTTGAGGGGAAGAATCAGGTTGGTAACGTGCCAGTTACTTGATATACTGGCTACAAGGGGATTTTAAGGTGGTTTTTCATAAGGTAGTGGGCAAGCAAGATCAGAAAATAAAATTAAGCTTCAATTCCCCAGTAACGGTTGAAAGTTTACGTAGTAAGCTGAGAGGTCAACTTTTTCGGCGAAAGGAGCTTTTCTATCGGCATAACGAACGTTCTTGAATCTGGTTGCGTTCAGGGGTGAAGTGCTGGAGAGTATGGCCATGAGAATTTTGAAAGTAGGTTTTTTGCGAGCGCGGTATCTGATACGGAGGTTTTGATTAGCCAGTGAGAGGTAAAGTTTGTCAATTTGTTTCAATATCTAAAACTAATGGAGGTATTTTAGATGTCAGTTCGTCTTTATGTTGGTAATTTACCAAAAGAAATAAACCGCAAAGAGCTGCAAGCCGTTTTTGCTGAGGCTGGGGAGTCAGTCACTACCAAGGTGATCACGGATCGCAAAACTGGCAAATGCAGAGGGTTTGGTTTCGTCACCGTCAAAACCGAGGAAGAAGCTGATCAATTTATAGAGAAGTTCAACGGCTATCTTTTTAAAGAGACCCCCTTAAAGATAGAAAAAGCTCTGCCTCGCTCGAAAAATAAGGGGGAAGAGGAACAGCGTACAGCGGCTGCCCCTGCCAACACTCCTGCTAATTCGACTCCCGCTCCCACTCCAGCAAATACAGGGAAATCCAGTAGCGGTAGCGAACGTTCCAACAGTAGCGAACGTTCTGGAGGTAGCGAACGTCGCAGCAGCTCGAAAAAGAATCGTCGCAGCTCAACAACTGCAGCTACTTCTTCTACGAGCAGCAGTTCTTCTACCTCAAGTTCTGAAGTCTCCCAACCCGATCCCCGTTGGGCACAGGCGTTAGAAGAACTCAAAAAACGGCTGGCGGCTCAGGCAAGCAATCCATAGACAGCAGTCAGCTGCTTGTAGATAGTGAAAAGATGGGCGCAAGAACAGTAATAGAGTGCGTCGCCAGCGCCCCACTTTTTCTTGTCAGTAATATTTTCCCCAAGCTCGGCAGCTACATTTGCCAGGGTTGGGGTTTATTTACTTGTCGCTCTATCTATCTAAAGTTTTTATAGCGCTCGCCTGAGTCAAGCGAAACGCGACTATCTAAAATATGATATGTTAAGCCGTCGCTTCGGGCTAAAGCCCGAAGTCCGACTAACAGATTACATAACTTGTGCTCTTAGCCAAGCAACAGGCAAGCACAGAAGTTGGCGCCGCTTTTTCACATAAGCACGCTGCCGGAAAACATCATATTGATTACGCTCGATAACATCAAGAATTTGGCTGTAAAGCATCAGAGCCGACCAAACTGGCCAGCGGGCATCGGGATTGAGAGCGCTGACCCCTTTTTCTGCTTGGGCAAAAAACTTGCGGGCGCGTTGAATTTGGAACCGCATCAACTCCCGCCAGCGTTCGTCAACCACCCCGTTGATTAAATCTTGTTCGGTGTAGTTAAAAAGGGCCAACTCTTCCAGGGGCAGATAAATGCGTCCCCGGCGAATGTCTTCACCAACGTCGCGCAGGATATTAGTTAATTGGTTAGCAATGCCTAGAGCGATCGCTTCAGAAACAGGACTATCATCAGACTGAGACTGCCAAGGAGCCCTGCCTTGGGGGTCAGCCACCCCCATCACCGGTAGAGTCATCAAACCCACCGTTCCTGCAACCCGGTAACAGTAGAGATAGAGTTCCTCAAACGTCTGGTAGCGGTTGCGGAACAAATCCATGCGCTGACCTGCAATCATGTCTCGAAACGGCTGAATATCTAGCCCGAAGCGTTGCACCGTATCGGCAAGCGCTACATCCGTATCTTCTACGGGGTAGCCGGCAAAACTCGATTCCAGTTGCCTTTCCCACTGGTCGAGGGTTTCGGGAGTTGTCAGCCGAGCGCGGGGGCCATCGACTAATTCATCGGTACGACGGCACCAAGCATAGATGGCCCAAATAGCGCGGCGTTTCGCCTCCGGCATTAGCAGCGTGCCGAGATAAAAGGTTTTAGCGTATTTGGCGGTTATCTGGCGACAGAGTTCGTAGGCATATTCTTTTGATGGCAGCGGCGGTTTCATTCGAGCCGGGATTAGAGGATTAGGGGAGGGATGCAGCATTCTTGATTCAGCCGATTGTCGGGTGTGAAGTGGCAAGGAGAGAAGTTTCATCCTTCTGCTTTTTGCCTTTTGGCGCCTAGAAGCACAAAAGCCTTCATCCTGAAAACGCAGCCACTGGCTGGGCATTTTTGGCAATTGGTAGAGCGCGCTCGATCGCCTGCGCTGTCAGCTTACCAGAAAGTACGGCACCTTCCATACTCGCCAAATAGCGTTGCATAGTATAATCTCCCGTCAAGAAGAAATTAGCTATCGGTGTCACCTGCGACGGGCGGTATTGTTGACGTCCCGGCGTTGCTTTGTAGACAGAACGAGGGGTCTTGACGACGTGATATTTTAGCAGCCTTGCCGGCTCAGAGGTTGCCAAGTGATGGGGAAATAATTTTTTCAGTTCTGCCATTGTCGCCTCTACAATTTCCTCATCCGATTTGCTTATCCAGTCTTTAGCCGGTGCCAGTACCAACTCCAGCATAGAGCGGTGAGGATTAGCATATCCTTGGCAGGTGTTGCTCATGTCGGCGTAGACGCTCAACAGGGGCGAGCGGGAAAACAGCAAGTGATCAATGTCAGTTAGTTTGCGATCAAACCACAAATGAATATTAATCACTGGTACTCCTTCCAGCCCCTCCAGCTTTTTGAAGAACTCCATCTCTCTCCAAGCTTGAGGTAACATCGCCTTCAGCGGATCAACTGGCATCGCTGAAACGTAGACATCAGCAGTGACAACCTCGTCAGCTGCTCCGTTCAATCCACGAATCAAAAAGCCTCGCACTGTCTTATCTGCTGAAAGCAAAAACTCTTTTACCGGCGCATTCAGCCTGACTATGCCGCCACGAGCTGTTATGTAATCTACGATTGGTTGACACAGCCGCTCTGTCGGCGAACCGTCCAAAAAGGCCATTTTTGAGCCATTTTTCTCCTGCAAGAAGCGGTTTAAAGCCGTTAATACTACTGTCGCTGAAATTTCATCGGGATTGATGAAGTTCAGCGCTTTAGACATGGCGATAAATACTTCTTTTTCGACTCGCTTGGGAATGTTTTGCTTTTGCATCCATTCCGACCAGGAGTATTTGTCCATTTCCTCAACGTACTGCTGACCTTTAATCATTGCTGGAATCAACCCCAGACCAAAACGAATTTTTTCTGACCAAGTCAGCATGTCGTTATTGCGAAGAATGGCCATCACGCCGTTGAGCGGAGCAGGTAAATCAGGAAAGTCAAAGCGAGAATACGTTCCCGGATTCTCCGGCTGGTTGAAAATCATAGTGTGTTCTTTCCACTGCAGCCGATCTTCTATCCCTAGTTCCTTGAGCAATTGCAGCATGTTGGGATAGGCACCGAAGAATACATGCAAACCGGTTTCGTACCAGTCGCCGTCGGCGTCTTTCCAGGCTGCTACTTTGCCGCCCAAAACGTCCCGCCTTTCCAGAACTATGGGTATATGACCCGCATCGATTAGATATTTAGCGCAGGAAAGCCCTGCTAAGCCGGCTCCGGCGATCGCTACTCGCGCCATGATGCTACTGCCTTTCGGTCTTTAGATATTCTTAAGAAATTTGTTACCCGACTCTGATTATACTTTGCAATCTGTTACATTTTTTCGGCATTTTCACGGACTTCTGAAACTGCCTCTCTCTGCTGAGGCACATTTCCTTAACTCTACCTCTGACAATGGTTGCAGTGCCACTCCCCCCTGTCAAGATGTAGTTTTGCTGGAATTAGGGGATTAGAAGATGGTAGCACTGCGGTAAGTGCAGGGGGGTTTGCTCTCTGGCCCTTTTATTGTCCTTTTTCACTGGCTCCTGACACAGTTATTTGATTTTACAAAAATTACTTATTTACATTATGTAAATTTTTTTAAAATTAATAAAATTTTCAACTGTTTTGTGTAAAAATCCATCAACAATTCAAATATGATATTTTTCATAGGGAAAGTTGACACACAAAACACACAAAAATGTAACACGCTTTTTTGGCAAGCTCTAAAAAAATCGTCTCAGCAAAAGTTAAATAATAAAACAACTCATGTTATACTATCCAACATCCCCTCATCCCTTAATCCCAGCAACGGCAAAGCATTATTTAGCAGTAATGGCACCGCTGCGTTCGATTGAGAAAATAAAAATAACAAAGATTATTATAAACATTCTTAAATTTTAAAAAGATATGGGAAATTTATATTTATAAATAGCATATATTAACGCTTAAATAAAGCTAATTATGGTAAAGGTTGCTATCTACTTAAAACTTTAAACCACCAAGTAAAAACAAAGGGTATTATGAGTATAGTTTTGATTGTAGATGACAGCGTAACACTACGCCAAGTAGTTGCAGAGCTGCTGAAAAAAAACGGATTAGAGGTGAAAGAAGCGTGTGATGGTCTAGAAGCAAAGGAAAAAATACAAGCTAACCATCCAGACTTAGTAATTACGGATATCGTTATGCCTCGGATGAACGGCTATGAATTTTGTCGATGGCTTAAAAACCACCCTACAACCAGTCAAATTCCAGTCGTTATGTGTACAAGCAAAAGTGAAGAATTTGATCGCTACTGGGGAATAAAGCAAGGAGCAGATGCCTATATTTCAAAACCTTTTCGCCCAGCAGAATTGGTGGAAACCGTCAAACAACTGCTGCGCTCCAAGTAGGGATGGGACAAAAAGCAGCCTTGGTTTAGACAGCCACAACAACGTAGCAAGATCACATTGAAAAAGCGATCGCATTCCATTCGATTTTTCCATTACTAGGGTAGAGGGGAGAGCCGATGTTTTCTAGTCAGCTTCCAAGAAAAGCTGGCGAAGGAAAATCTCCCTCACACAACTTTGTCGCTCCATCAGTTGTTGGCAGTGTACGTAAAATACAATGCCAAAGCAGTGTATGTGTATTGACTGAACGCCACCTTACTTTCTCACTTCTCAAAAAAACAAAATATGTTAGATTGTCAAAGTTATTTGAAGATTGGTTTATATTAAAAGAGCCGCTGAAGCAATAGCTTATTTACTATTTTTTGTTGGCAATTGAGGCAGAAATTTTAAAATTATCATTAATGATAGCTTTTAACCATGTAAAAACTGTCTGGAGAAGAAAATTGAATAGATGGCCACAGGAAGGGACCATCTACCACTTGCCCCAAACTTCCTAAATAGATCCTCTAAAACAGGAAAATTTGGCCACCTGAAAAAATCCCAGTAGCAAGATACAATAAGAACAGAAAGCAACTAACCTGAGTTGCAGCAGCTTACGGGCTAACGAAAAGCACAGTCTTTAGCTGTAGCAGATCAGATGTCAGCTGCGCTCGCAAAATATAAATCTGAGTAAAGAGAATTACTATTTTGTTACTACACTTACGGAGAGAACTAACGCATGGGAAAGGTAGTCGGCATTGACCTAGGGACAACCAACTCAGTGGTAGCTGTCATGGAGGGCGGCAAACCAGTGGTTATTGCCAATTCAGAAGGCATGCGGACAACCCCCTCGGTCGTTAGCTTCAGCAAAGACGGCGAACAACTCGTCGGACAGTTGGCCAGAAGGCAAGCCATCCTCAATCCTCAGAACACATTTTATGGAGTCAAGCGGTTTATCGGTCGAAAATACGCCGAACTATCCCCCGCTTCCAAACGCGTGCCATACACTATCCGTCGAGATGAACAAGGCAACATCAAAATCAAATGTCCCCGCCTGAATAGAGAATTTGCCCCAGAAGAAATCTCGGCAATGGTATTGCGCAAACTCGCAGATGAAGCCAGCCGCTACCTAGGCGAACCCGTAACAGGCGCAGTAATAACCGTACCCGCCTACTTCAACGACTCCCAGCGGCAAGCAACACGAGACGCAGGTAGGATAGCCGGATTAGAAGTGAAGCGGATTCTCAATGAGCCTACCGCCGCCTCCTTAGCATATGGATTAGAGCGCAGACAAAATCAAACGATCCTGGTATTTGACTTAGGAGGAGGCACATTTGACGTTTCAATCTTAGAAGTCGGAGACGGCGTATTTGAAGTAAAAGCCACAAGCGGCGATACTCAGTTGGGAGGTAATGACTTCGATAGAAAAATAGTAGATTGGCTGGCAGAGCAATTTCTAGAAGCAGAAGGAGTAGACTTGCGGCGCGATCGCCAAGCATTGCAGCGCCTAATGGAAGCCGCCGAAAAAGCCAAAATCGAACTCAGCGGCGTACAAGTCACCGAAATCAACCTACCCTTCATAACCGCTACCGAAGATGGCCCCAAACATATCGAAACCCGACTAACGAGAGCCCAATTTGAAGGATTATGCGGCGACTTAATTGCACGAATGCGCGCCCCCGTCAAACAAGCCCTCGCCGATGCAGGTCTCAGTCCCAAACAAATAGACGAAGTAGTCCTCGTCGGCGGCTCAACGCGCATGCCGATGGTAAAACAATTAGTACGTAGCTTAATCGACAAAGAACCCAATGAAAACGTCAATCCCGATGAAGTCGTAGCCATCGGAGCCGCCATCCAAGCCGGAATCCTCCAAGGCAGCCTTAGAGACGTGCTGTTATTAGACGTGACCCCCCTTTCCCTTGGATTAGAAACAGCAGGTGGGCTGATGAAAAAGCTCATCCCCCGCAATACCACCATCCCCGTGCGCCGTTCTGACATCTTTTCCACCGCCGAAAATAATCAAACCGTCGTAGAAATACACGTCGTCCAAGGCGAACGAGAGATGGCAGCAGATAACAAATCTCTGGGAAGGTTCAAATTAAACGGTATCCCGCCAGCCCCAAGAGGCGTACCCCAAATTCAAGTATCTTTTGATATTGATGCCAACGGCATTTTGCAAGTCACCGCTGTAGATAAAACTACCGGCAGGGAACAAAGCATCACCATCACCGGCGCTTCCACTCTCAGTGAATCAGAAGTCAAGCGCATGATTCGAGATGCTGAGCAATTTGCCCGCGAGGATCGAATGCGGCGAGAACGAGTGGAAAAACGCAATCGCGCCGAAGCTTTGGCGTATCAAGCAGAACGACAACTCCGAGAAATCGCTCTCGATTACGGAATGCAATTTGCTCAAAGCAGTCGCAATCGCATCGAAAACCTAATCCGAGAATTGCGAGACGCCGTGGCTCGCAACGACGATCGCAGCGTCGATTTAGCCAGTTCTCAACTGCAAGATGCTCTCTACGAATTGAATCGGGAGGTTTATCAGTATACCCGCGAGAATGAAGAAGATAATTTCTTTGATTCGGTGCGGCGCACTTTCTCCGGGGAGAGTCGCTCCAATAAACGCTCTGAGCGCTATGGGAAAAGCTCACCTCGCCTGCCTCGGACAAATACTAAGGATGATGAATGGGATGACGATGATGAAGAATGGTTCTAGCTGATTATTATTTATTATCAAGTAATTCGTTTTTTCAATTGCTGAGTACCTGCTCACCTTTGCTTAGGCTGGCAGCAGGGCAATTTATTGCCGGAAGAAAAGCCCCAAAAGCAACTTGAGTTGTTATAATTTAAGTACTACCTAAGAGTAAAGGACTCTTGTTCGGAGAAACAGCTAAATCTCAATTTTTAGCTGTCCTTTCTGGGGCTGAAAGTAAGCCAGCCTGTAGTGCCTAATCTCTCTGGGATTAAGGCAAAAGCCCCTGACTTTAGTCGTGGGTAGCTTACTTCAAAGTTTATACTTTTATGCAGAACTTTCGGAACTACTACGAGATTCTGGGAGTTCCCAGAGATGCCACCAACGATGAGATTAAAAGGGTCTACCGGCGACTGGCTCGCCAGTATCACCCCGATTTGAATCCGGGAAATAAGGAGGCAGAGGAAAAATTTAAGGAGATTGGAGAGGCTTACGACATCCTATCCGATCCGCACAAACGGGCAGAATACGACTCTTTCAGCCGCTACTGGAAGCAGCCCGGTTTTCAAGGGACAAAAGGAGGGCGCTCTACGGCAGCAAAAACTTGGAACCTCCGCACTACCAATGGGCGCACTTCCACAGAAGAAACAAAGTACGAGCAGTTTCCGGATTTCGATAGTTTTATAGACCACCTGCTAAATAGAAGGCCAAACTCCGGTTCGGCCGCTCCGCCACCGGGAACACGTTTGCGAACCGATTCCCGCGAATCTTTCCGCCCCGGAACGACGAAAAATACTTATACTGTAGCCCCTCGCTCAAGCCGTCGGGATGTGGAAGCGCGCTTGAGTTTGCCCCTGGAAAAGGCTTATCGCGGCGGCAATGAAAGGATTCGCCTCGAAGACGGGCGCTCGCTAGAAGTTACAATGCCCCCAGGAATGGTTACCGGTCAGCGCATCCGCTTGAAAGGTCAAGGTATCGGCGGCGGCGACTTATACTTGAAAATTACCGTAGAACCCCATCCTTTTTTTCGCGTAGAAGGTGCTGACGTTGCCTGTCAGGTGCCCCTTACTCCCAGCGAGGCGGTACTGGGAGGAATGATAGAAGTACCGACTCTAGATGGTTTGGTAAAAATGCGGGTACCCCCTGGGGTGCGCTCAGGGCAGCGCCTGCGTCTGGGTGGTAAGGGCTATCCCACCCCCAGTGGCGAGCGCGGCGATCAGTTGGTGGAAATTCAAATAGTCGTTCCGAAAGAATTAAGTCCCCAAGAACGGGAATTGTATGAAAAGCTACGTCAAATAGAAACTTTCAACCCCCGTCTCGATTTGCCCGTTTAACAGCAAAGAACAAATTCTCACACTTTCAAAGGCAAAAGAAACAGGTCTTTTTTCGTTTCTTTTGCCTTTTAATTTTAACTTGATTCTGCCATACTTACAATATAATCTTTGCTTATCTCCGGATGTTGTTCGGTAAAGTTTGCTTAAATTAGGGAATAACATAGAAAGAGCGGATCTATTTACTACTTCTGTGTATAATCATTGGATATACTTTTCTGGGAGCACTACCCTTAGTCTGCTACATGACTGCTAACCTTCCAATCCAAAATGTCTTCAAGAGAAGTGAAGTGTTCAAAATACTATTAACCGGAATAACAGGAGACTTTCTTCATGAGCAACCCAAAACGCAAACAACCTACCGAACAAGCAAGATTAATAAGCTTGGCGTTGCTTTTTATTTTACCTTTTACTTTGGTTGTCTATCAGCTCATTTCTGAAATTAATGTCCAAATAGATTTTGCTAGCAGAGAAAGACTGGGGATTGAATATAACTACAAACTACGAGAATTATTACAAAGTGTGATCGAGTTGGTAGATTTGAGCAATAGTTCCGTCGGAACGCAGAATTATGTCAACCCTTCCAAATTCTCCGATTTAGAAGCAAAATTGGCAGAATTTGAAAAGACTGACCAAAAAATTGGTAAAATTTTAAAAACAAATAATCTAGCTAATTTGCAAAGATTAAAAGAAAAAGATTTATTTTTTTTTTATTAAAAATGCGGAGGAAATAATTACAGATATCATTTCCCTTATGGGGTATGTATTAGAATCATCAAACCTGATACTAGATCCGTATATAGATAGCTATTATATGATGGCTGGGGTGAAAAAGCTACCGATAACAATTGAAAAAACAACACAGATAAACTTGTTGATGGCAGAGATGGTATCTCATTCACTTATAACAGCAGATGAAAAAGCAAAGTTGATAATTTTATACAGTCTAATAAAATCAGAATTAGAGGATATAGGTAGGGGGTTGCAAATTTCTTTCAGAGAAAATCCGAAAATAAAAGATATAAAAATAGAAACAGAAGTGATAATAGAGGAGACAAAAAAATTTTTTATAGGTTTCATTGAGCGGGAAATTTTAGATGGAGATATAGGTGCTATTCAAGCAGCAGAATTCAGAAAAATAGGCAAGCAGGCAGTGGGAGTTCAATTTAGACTCTATGATATTTTATCGCCAGCCCTAGATAAATTATTAGAAACGCGCATTGAAAATTTATCTTATAAAAAATATCAAGTGCAGGGGTTTGCAGTTTTAGTAGCGATCGCTGTCATTTACGCAACAATAGCCTTTAACCGCACCCTAGCCCAGCGCTACAAAGCCGAAGAAGAAATGGAGCGCGCCGAACAAAAATATCGCAGCATTTTTGAAAATGCCATAGATGGCATCTACCAACGTACCCCAGACGGGCAATACATAAGCGCCAATCCCGCCCTTGCCCGCATTTACGGCTACGATTCTCCCGAAGAACTAATGGCGCAACTAACAGATGTCAGCCGACAATTATACGTCAACCCATCTCGCTGGGAAGAATTCAAAACCGCAATCGCCTCAAAAAATGCCATATCAGGATTTGAGTCTCAAATCTACCGCAAAGATGGCAGCATAATCTGGATATCAGAAAATGCTCGGGCGGTTCGCGACGAAAACGGCACAATTCTTTACCATGAAGGCATAGTTGAAGACATTACTGACGCCAAGCAGGCAAGAGAAGAATTACGCCTAGCCAAAGAAGCAGCCGAAGCAGCCAACCGCGCCAAAAGCACCTTCCTAGCCAACATGAGCCACGAATTGCGTACACCCCTGAATGCCATTATCGGCTACAGCGAAATACTCCAAGAAGATGCTGCCGACTTAGGATACGAAGAAATCATCTCCGACTTAGAAAAAATCCGCGTTGCCGGCAAACACCTACTTGCCCTCATCAACGATATTCTCGACATTTCCAAAATCGAAGCCGGGCGGATGGAACTTTACTATGAAACATTCGACGTGCCTGGGTTAATAGTCGAAGTTTCCGCCACAGTTCAGCCCTTAGTCGAAAAAAATAATAATACCCTAGAAATCCGTTGCCACCCCAACATCGGCAGCCTGTACGCCGACCTCACTAAAGTGCGTCAGATACTTTTTAACTTACTTAGCAACGCCGCCAAGTTTACAGAAAATGGAAAAATTACTCTAGAAGTAACTTTAGAAGAAAACGCCTCAGAAAGTAAGATAATTTTTTCCGTCAGCGATACCGGCATTGGCATGACGCCAGAACAACTTGAAAAAATCTTCCAACCCTTCACCCAAGCAGATGCCTCCACCACACGCAAATATGGCGGTACCGGTTTGGGATTAGCAATTAGCCGTCACTTTTGCCAAATGATGGGAGGCGACATTCTCGTTGAGAGCCAATTAGGCAAAGGCTCTACCTTCCCCATCCGCCTGCCGTTACTAGCAAGTGAATCAAAAGCTGTAAAAAGCAAACCGCCTGCTGCTTCCCAATCAGAGGAAAAGCCGGAATGGGGCAAAAATACAGAACCTTCAGCGAGTGCCTCTGCTAACCTAAAAATATCGCATTCTCCCCTTGTGCTAGTAATCGACGAAGATGTTAGTGTACTAGAATTGCTCCAGCGCCGCCTGTCAAAAGAAGGATTTAGAGTGGCAGTAGCAACGACGGGGGAGGAGGGGCTGCTCCTGGCGCGAAAATTACACCCGGATGCGATAATTTTGGATGTACTTATGCAGGGGTTGAATGGCTGGGCGGTATTGAATGCCCTCAAAACCGATCCTGATTTGGCAGATATTCCAGCAATCGTGGCGACTATTCTCGATGATAAAAATCTCGGTTTTGCTGTGGGGGCATCTGATTATATAGCTAAACCTATAGATAGCAAGCGCCTCTTAACAGTATTACGCCGATACCGCCTTGGTGGGCGCATTTTACTTGTAGAAGACGATATTTCCACCCGCGAGATACTGCGGCGGATGCTGGAAAAAGAAGGATGGGAAGTAATCGAAGCTGAAAATGGACAGGTGGCTCTTGCTCGCATCTTCGGAAAAGATTTCTCTAGCCATCAAAAAAGTCAGCCCGCTCTAGATTTCCCTGACGCAATTGTGCTGGATTTGATGATGCCTGAGATGGATGGATTCCAGGTAATTGCCCAGCTTCGCAATCACCCACAGACGCGAGCAATTCCGATTATTGTTGTTACGGCAATGGATTTAACAGAAAGCGATCGCCAATTACTCAACGGTAGCGTACAGCAGATTCTCCAAAAAGGAGCCATGAGCCGCGAACAACTATTGAGTGAAGTTCGCGAGCTCGTATTCGCCGCCGTGCAAAGAAACGCTACCAGCGAATCAGCAATCCCCAAAAACTAACATTAAACCATCCCTATAAAATCACTTTTTAAAAATAATAAAAAAATAATAAAATATTCCTGATATGCCTCAAATCGCCAAACCTTAAAATTTAGAGTATGCTCAATTGTAAATTTCTTTTATCGCTGATTCATAGCACATGGAAACTCCTCAAGTCAAATGGTATCATAGTTTGATTTTTCAAGGCACCCTTGGTTCATTATTACTGCTACTTTTGTTGGTAGTTGGCATTGTCTTAGTAATGAAAACCAAAGGGCAGCAAATAGTTTTAGCAGAATCCTCTCGATTGACTGAACAAACTGGCAATAATGCAGTTTCTCACTTGCTGGCTCGCTCTCAAGAAATCGCTGCTCTTGCGCGCTCATTAGCAACTCTTGTCGAAATTTTACCTAAATCCGAAAAAACCTTCAAACAAATCATTCCCGAAATTATCAATTTTCACGGTGATCAGGCAGTTGCTGGCGGCGGAGTTTGGCCAGAACCCTATACCTTCGATCCGAAGTTAGCAAGAAGAAGTTTTTTCTGGGGAAGAGATGCCAAAGGAATATTACAATATTACGATGACTACAACCAACCTGGACCAGGATATCACAACGAAGAGTGGTATGTTGTTGTTCGCTATTCTCAGCCAGGAAGATGTTTTTGGAGTCGTTCTTATATGGACCCCTACTCCTATCAGCCGATGGTCACTTGTACAGTAGCTACTTTTAAATCACAACAATTCACTGGTACTGTTACCATTGATTTGAAATTAGAAGGATTGCACGATTTTGCAGAATCTTGGCGTCAGCAAACAGGCGGTTATATTTTTATAGTAGATAGAAATAATAAATTTATTTCTTTTCCGAAGCCAGAGCTAGTAAAGCATTTTGGCAAAGATAATAAAGGCAAAAAAACAGAAGAATTTATTTTTGCTTATGAATTTGCCAAAAAAGAACCTTTATTTGCTCCAATAGCAATGGCTTTAGATGAGATGAATAAAACAATTTTAAGCCAAGCCAAACTATTGGCAGGTAAGAGGAAAGAAATTATTGAAAAAATTGATGCAGACAGTTATCAAATAAATCGGGAGGAAGCGGAGTTAATCAATGCCATTATTGTCGATCCAATATCGAAAATAAATAATCGCAATACTCACCTGTATAAAAGTTTTGAAATTTCCAATGATTGGCTTCTCAAAGAAAAGTCTCAGGTATTTTTATTTTACGTTCCAGATTCTTATTGGAAATTAGTAATAGTCAAACCTTTTTCTGAAGCAGCATTGGTAGCTTCTAACATTATTATGCTGTTAATTTATTACATAAAAATTACTATAGTAATTATTTTAGTATTAGCTTATTTAATAATAAACAAACATTTGATAATACCTTTAATAGAAACTACAAATGCTGTTAAAAAGATAGGAGCTTTGGTTGCGGAAAGGAAATATTCAAAAATCAGGGAATATGCAATCAAAAAAATTAGTAAAAATGAAATAGGTGTGCTAGCAAAAGTATTTAATACACTAGCAGAAAGAGTTGTCGAAGAACACAATCGTTTAGAAGAAGCAGTAGAAGAAGCAACAGCAGAATTGAGAAATGCAAAAGAATTAGCAGAAGCGGCAAACCAGGCAAAGAGCAGATTTTTGGCGAATATGAGCCACGAATTACGTACACCCTTAAATGCAATTATCGGCTACAGCGAAATGTTGCAAGAAGATGTAGCCGATTTAGGGCTTGAAGAAATTATACCAGACTTAGAGAAAATTCGATTGGCAGGAAAACACCTACTTTCTTTAATTAGCGATATTCTCGATATATCGAAAATCGAGGCAGGGCGAATGGAATTGTATCTGGAAACTTTTGAAATAAAAAATTTGATTCAGGAAGTTGCTAATACAGTGCAGCCTCTAGTACAAAAAAACGGTAATACCTTAGAAATTAATTGTGCTAGTGATATAGGCTCAATGCACGCCGACATGACAAAAGTGCGACAAAACCTACTCAACCTGCTGAGCAATGCCGCGAAGTTTACGGAAAAGGGTATTATTCGCTTAGAAGTCAGCCGATATGAAGAGGAGAAATCAGACACATCTGCTGCTCAATCTTTCATTATCTTTACTGTCACCGACACGGGAATCGGTATGACACCGGAGCAGCAAAAACATATTTTTGAGGCATTTACTCAGGGGGATGCTTCTACGACGCGCCGATACGGCGGTACTGGCTTGGGTTTAGCGATCGCTTATAAATTCTGTGAAATAATGGGCGGTTGTATTCGCGTCGAAAGCGAACTGGGCAAAGGTTCCACTTTTATCATGCAATTGCCAGCATTCGTCAACGAAACCAACACCAACTCAAAAAACAACACAAACAATCTTTAACAGCACAAAAAGCATTTGCGTTGGCAAATCGCCTACTACTTAACCAACACTTCCTGATATTTAAAAGATATAAATAAACAAACTGTGTTACCTTAGTAATAGCTCGTGAGGGATTCCTGGGCTGCTTTCTCAGACAAAAGGCAGAAAAGAGCGCCCGGCTGCCAGGATTTGGCATCTCAGCATCAGCTCTTTTGCCATTGCGAGTTTTATAGATGAAATTTCAGATTTTAGAAACAATAATGATCCCAAAAGCGGGCTTTTAAGGCTGATGGCTGACTGGAAATAGGGGATAAGAGCAATGACTAAAATTCTACTTGTCGAAGATAATGAGATGAATAGAGATATGCTTTCGCGGCGTCTGAAGCGAAAGGGGTACGATGTGGTAATCGCTACCGATGGCGCTCAAGGGGTGGATATGGCCAAATCCGAGTCACCAGACTTGATTTTAATGGATATGGGGCTGCCGGTGTTGGATGGATGGCAAGCAACCCAGCAAATTAAAGCCATGGCGCTCACCCGCCACATTCCGGTTATCGCCCTCACTGCCCATGCGATCACTGGGGATCGTGAGAAATGTTTAGAAGCTGGCTGCGACGACTACGACACAAAACCCGTAGAATTTACTAGACTGCTGGGAAAAATTGAAGCACTGTTGCAAAAAACGGCCACGCCGTAAAAATTTTAGTAGCTAGTAGTTAAATTCAAAATGTTAAAAAACCCGGTTTCTTCGAGAAACTGGGTTTCTAAAAATTTCAAGTCAGGAGTAGAAGCTGCAGGTTAGTAATCCAAATCGCGCTTGCGTCTTTGCTAACAAAGATGGTAAAATGTTATAATATAAAATCTATTTGCAGCCGGAAAACAGACTATCTCACAAGAGTATTGTAAAAACTAAGACTTGCGATTCATATCTGTTGTGCGATCGCTTAACAGAAAGCTTAATCAAAATTAATAAGCCGGAAATTTTCGCGGTTTGCTTTGTGAGAGACAGGTAAGACAAGTTGATAATTTTTTTGTTACTCTTAAAAAGTATGTTTGTTGTCAATAATGTCAAGCCAAAAAAAGCAAATTCCCAGAAAAGTTGAAAAAAAAAAGACGTAATATCATAGAAAAGCCCCAGGTTGAGAGATAGAAAAAAAGCGAGCGCCACTAGATGAACGAAAATTTTACGAGGAGCCTACTCCTCAACTCAGCACTCAGCCGAAGCCAAAAAGCACTATCTTAAAATCAATGCGAACATTCAGGCGATTCTAGAAAAGAGACTGTACCATGAACATCGACCAAGCCTGCGTGCTGGTAGTTGATGATATTGAAGCCAATCGTGACTTACTCGCCCGTCGCCTGAAACGACAAGGTTATAGCGTTGAAGTCGCAGCAGACGGATATCAAGCCCTCGAACTACTGCGAGCGCGGCCATTCGACTTGGTACTCCTCGACATTATGATGCCGAAAATGAATGGCTATCAGTTGCTCGAACAACTGAAAGCCGACCCAGCCTTGCGCCACATTCCAGTGATCATGATTTCGGCAGTAGACGATCTAGACAGTGTAGTCAAGTGTATTGAATTGGGAGCAGAAGATTATTTAACAAAGCCATTCAATCCAGTTTTACTCAAAGCTCGTATAGGGGCTTGTTTGGAGAAAAAACGACTACGAGACCAGGAACAAGCGTATTTAAAAAAATTGCAAGCAGAACAAGAAAAATCCGAAAGGCTGCTGCTGAATATCCTACCAAAACCAATTGCAGAACAACTGAAACAGGGGAAAAATATAATTGCTGACAGCTTTGCAGAAGTCACGGTTTTGTTTGCTGATATCGTTGATTTTACAAGATTATCTGCAAATATTTCTCCTGTTGAATTGGTAAATTTACTAAATCAAATTTTTTCAGCATTTGATAAACTAGCGCTGCATCACGGATTGGAAAAAATTAAGACAATTGGAGATGCTTATATGGTAGTGGGGGGATTGCCAACACCACGCACGGATCATGCAGAAGCGATCGCTAATATGGCTCTTGATATGCAAGCAACCATTGCCGAAATCAATATAGGGCGCGAAGAACCCTTTAGTATCCGTATTGGAATTAACACAGGTCCCGTTGTAGCTGGCGTGATTGGCACCCATAAATTTACTTACGATCTTTGGGGAGACACCGTTAATATTGCTTCTCGCATGGAATCCCAAGGAATAGTCGGCAGCATTCAAGTGACAACAGCAACTTACCTAAAATTACGCGATCGCTATCTTTTCAAAGAGCGGGGCGAAATCGATGTTAAAGGAAAAGGAATGATGACAACCTATCTGCTGCTTGGCAAAAAATAGAATAATCAAGCTGACAACCCTGAAGATATAAACGCCTTTTTGGTAAACGTAGTAAAAATTTGTATAGTAGCAGAGCCGCTATAATAGCACAAATGCTTGCCACCACCATTAAAGTCAGCGTGCAAGCGCAGAAGTTTACTTGCCAGCAAAAGTGAGAGATTCATAAATATACTGATAGAATAAAAGTAAAGAATCATTTTAATATCGTTTTTATTGCATCATGTCTCTCGACAACCTGCGGGATCTCTACCAGCAAGTCATCTTAGAACATTATAAAAAACCCCGGCATCGGGGCAGAACTAACCCGGTACACCGACAGCAACGGGGTCACAATCCAAGTTGCGGGGATACAATTGAACTGACAGTAAAGCTGAATGAAACAGGCGAGCGCATAGAAGACGTAAAATTCGAAGGCTCAGGCTGTGCGATCGCAATGGCATCAGCAGACTTAATGGCAGAAGCCCTTATAGGGCGCAGCATAGACGAAGCCCTAAAAATGGTGCAACACTTCCAAAAAATGATGAAAGGCGAGGCAGAGTTTCCTAAAGAACAACGGAAATTGAACGTCATGCGAGGAGTCTCCCAATTTCCCGTTCGTATCAAATGCGCTACCCTCACCTGGCACACCCTCAAAGCCGCCCTTGAATCCGTTCCCGGCAGTAATACTGACGGCTTTGTTAGTAACGAAAACGAGTCTTAGCAAATTTAATCTAAATTAAGCACAATAAAATATGCTAACAACAGCTAATTTTATGACCGCCGCCAAATGGGCAGGCATGATCACCGTCGCCAGTGCCCTTATAGCAGTACTGGGATTTATCCTACAATGGGGCATTCGGTTTCGCCTGGTGGGAATAACCGGCTTCATGGCAGTACTCACCGGCGGCTTATTCGCCCTCGGATTAGTTCCCTTCACCCGCACAGTTATACCTGGAGCAGTTCGCTACACAACCGTATACGATACCGGCTCCACCCAGGCAGTAATTGCCGTTGCGCCAACAATTACAGAGACAGAACTAGAAGCCACCTTACGCCAAGCCGCCAGCAATCTATTTTCCCTAGGGCGACTGGGGAGGCGAGATGATAAACTAACTATCCGCGCCCGCACAATTATCCATCCACAACCGGGTGTTTCTAAATTGCTATACTTGGGGCAAGTGCAGCGCTCGCTCCGAAAACGCCAAGATGAGCAAATGGTAATCGAAATATTCCCCGAACAGTTGGCTCAACTACCAAAACCATCAGCCTAAACTGCTACTGTCGTCACTTAATTCACGAATGACTACCAATCGATTTTTGCCTAACCTTCCTAACTCCACAGAAGCCAGCACAGGAATCGCCACGCTGGCAACAATGACAGTTGCGCCGACAAAAATTATCCGCGGTACACAAATTTTAACAGTAGCATCAGAGGAAATCGCCCGTTTAGGGCAGCGCCCCTTAATCGTAGGAGGCGAGCGCACCCTAACCATAGCTCAGGAAGCACTACTGCCACCACTGCAACAACAAAAGCTCGAAATAGCCACAATTTCTTATAGCCCCGACTGCAGCGAAGCTAGACTAGAAGCCATGCGCCAAGCTGCGCTCGCCCATCGAGCCGACTTAATTATCGGCATCGGCGGAGGCAAAGCCCTAGACGCAGCTAAACTCCTCGCCCACTGGTGCAGGCTGCCAGTAGTCACAATACCCACATCTGGCGCAACATGTGCCGCCTGCACAGCTCTATCGAATGTCTACACAGATGCAGGCGCCTTCGTTTACGACGTGCCCCTCAGACGCTGCCCCGATTTACTCCTCCTCGATTACGACATAATCGCCACCGCACCCTTGCGCACCATTAGAGCAGGAATCGGCGATGCCCTTGCCAAATGGTACGAAGCATCAGTAAGTAGTGGGCATAGCGAGCAAACATTATTAATCGCAGCAGTACAACAAGCAAGAGTGCTGCGAGACATTCTATTGCAAAAATCAGTAGCCGCACTCAAACAACCCGGCAGCCCAGTCTGGCGCGAAGTAGTAGACGCTACAGTATTGCTGGCAGGCGTGATAGGCGGCTTAGGCGGGGCACAATGCCGCACAGTAGCAGCCCATGCCGTTCACAATGGCTTGACGCAACTTCACAACAGTCGCAATACTCTGCACGGAGAAAAAGTCGCATATGGAATACTCGTGCAATTGCGCTTGGAAGAAATGATACAGGGAAATCAGCTCGCAGCAGCCGCACGACAACAACTTTTGAAATTCTATTCCGAAATCGAACTGCCCTCAACTCTGGCGCACTTGGGGCTGGGAAATATAACCCTGGGAGAATTACGACAAGCAGCTGAATTTGCTTGCTCCAACACATCGGATATCCACCGTCTGCCTTTTAAAGTAGTGCCGGAACAATTGATGGCAGCAATGGTTTCAACAACGGTGCCGGTAGAAGCTTATCGTCAAACAGGAGAATTGGTAGGAGCAAACGAAGAATCCGGCTTCAAAAAAAAATCCCCATGATATGCTAATAGTCCGGTGCGGAAAATAGGATGGAAAATACTCTTTCGGTTCAGCCTAGAAGCTATGCCAATTAAAAGGGGGCAAAAAATAGCTGGGGGGAGAGCAGGTTGGCTAGATAACCCCTTTTGATGCCGGCAGGTAAGTCCATTCTCAATACCCACCCCTACAAATTGTAAGTAAGTTTCTTGTATCAGGAGAATGCGGCAAAAGCAATGACATCGGATTGGATAAGCCCTGCTGAGCGGTTAAAAGCATTACCACCCTATGTGTTTGCTCGTCTAGACGAACTAAAAGCCCGCGCCCGCCTTCAGGGAATAGATTTGATTGATTTGGGAATGGGGAATCCAGATGGCTCAGCACCTCAGCCCGTAATCTCAGCAGCGATCGCAGCCTTGCAAAATCCCGCTAATCACGGCTATCCCCCCTTTGAAGGCACCGCTAGTTTCCGCCGCGCTATCACCTCTTGGTACAAACGTCGCTATGGTGTCGAGCTAGACTCTGACAGAGAAGTTTTGCCCCTTTTGGGATCTAAAGAAGGTTTAACCCATCTAGCTCTTGCCTATATCAATCCCGGCGACTTGGTTTTGGTACCCTCTCCCGCTTATCCCCCCCATTTTCGGGGACCACTAATTGCTGGCGCTAAAGTCCACTTTCTGATTCTCAAACCTGAAAATAACTGGCTTATCGAGCTCTCTTCTATCCCCGATGCCGTAGCAGAAGCGGCTAAGATTCTCTATTTCAACTACCCTAGCAATCCTACAGGTGCAACAGCACCCCGCGAATTTTTTCAAGAAATAGTTGCATTTGCCCGCCGTTATCAAATCCTGCTCGTCCACGATCTCTGTTATGCAGAATTGGCTTTCGACGGCTATCAGCCTACAAGTTTGCTGGAAATTGACGGTGCTAAGGAAATAGGCGTCGAGTTTCACACTATGTCTAAAACTTACAATATGGCAGGATGGCGGGTTGGTTTTGTGGTTGGCAATCCCCAAGTTATTCAAGGATTGCGGACTTTAAAAACTAATCTGGATTATGGTATATTTGCAGCCGTGCAGTCAGCAGCACAGACGGCTTTGCAATTGCCAGACGATTACTTACACTCTGTGCAGGAACGTTACCGCCAACGGCGGAATTTTTTGGTAGAAGGGTTGGCTAAATTGGGCTGGAATATCCCTAAACCAAAAGCAGCTATGTATCTTTGGCTGCCTTGCCCTCCGGGTCAAAGTTCGACGGATTTTGCCTTGGATGTTTTGCAAAAAACTGGCATTGTCGTGACTCCAGGAAATGCTTTTGGTCCTGGGGGAGAAGGATATGTGCGGGTAAGTTTGATTGCAGATTGCGATCGCCTTTCTGAAGCCCTGCGTCGCTTACAAGCAGCCGGGATCAGATACCAACCCCTCCCTACTCTTGTCGCTAAAGAATCCACTTGACTCTATGCTTGCTATTTGACGTTCTGTCTTTTGATTTGTTACAGTCACAAGAGTTGTAAAACACCTCAGCAGGTTACTTTTACCTAAATTTAAAATAAGGTAGCAAATCAATATGACAGAATTACTTTCAGATACCGTAGCCCTTTCGCGGCTTCAGTTCGCGCTAACGGCTATTTTTCACATGCTTTGGCCTGTTTTAACAACAGGCATGGCAATTTATCTGGTTATTATTGAAGGGTTGTGGTTGAAAACCCGTAACCTGGATTACTATCGACACGCCCGTTTTTGGTCAAAAATATATATCCTCAATTTTGGAATTGGCGTGGCATCGGGATTGCCGATGGCGTTTCAATTTGGCTTAAACTGGGCACCTTTTTCAGAAGCTGTCGGTGACTTTTTCGGCACAATTCTTGGCTTTGAAGGTACAATGGCTTTTATGCTGGAGGCAAGTTTCCTCGGCATTATGATGTTCGGCTGGGAACGAGTGCCGCCAATTATTCACTGGCTTTCTACTATTCTAGTTGCATTTGGGGCAAATCTTTCGACTTTTTGGATTTTAACGGCTAACTCCTGGCTACAAACTCCCGCAGGAGGGACTTTTATAAATGGTAAGTTTGTAGTACAAGATTACTTTCAGGCGATCGCTAACCCTTTCATGGTAAATAGCTTTCTCCACATGTTCTTTGCAACTTTGGAGACTTCGCTATTTGTAATTGGAGGCATTAGTGCCTGGTACATACTCAATCAACGTCATACAGAGTTTTTTTCCCGCTCCCTAAAAGTAGTTTTAGCCCTAGCGATCGCCGTAGCCCCCCTACAAATTTTCATCGGTCACTTAAGCGCAGAACAAGTTTACCACTACCAACCAGCTAAACTCGCCGCCATGGAAGCACAATGGGAAACTATACCAGCCGGAGAACCTGCAGGATGGAGTGTGTTAGCATTACCAAATGACCGCGCCGAACGTAATGAATGGGAAATAAAAATACCCGGCGCTTTGAGTTACTTATTAGAATTAAAACCAGCCCTCGATACCCCAATTAAAGGATTAAAAGAATGGCAACCAGCTAACCGCCCTCATATGATAGGACTGATTTACTACTCTTTCCGCATCATGGTAGGGATTGGTTTATTTTTAGCAGGGTTGATGTTAGTAAGCGCCGTACAATGGCTGCGAGGAAAACTATCCCCAGAAGCGATCGGCAAACAAAAATGGCTAATGCTTGCCTGGGTTTTTGCCGCACCTTTAGGTTACATTGCTGTAGAAACTGGCTGGATTGTACGCTGTGTCGGACGACAACCATGGATTGTTTACGGCGAATTGCGCACAGTTGAATCTGTCTCTAACTTACCCGCAGGAGAAGTCTTATTTTCTCTGGTAGGTTTAACCAGTATGTACGCAGTCTTTTTTGTCGCCGCTCTATATTTTGGTAGCCGGATTATCCGCAAAGGGCCGAATTTAGAACTGCCCGCACCTCAAACTAAGCCGAGCTTAAAAATTGAACCAGCGCAACATGAACGCGATCGCCGACCCGTAGAAGCTCAACAATAGGAGGCTGCGATGGAACCATTAGAACCATTACAACAATTCCTCCCCCAAGTCTGGTTTTTCATTCTGGGTTTATTTCTTTTTCTCTATGTTTTATTAGATGGATTTGACTTGGGTGTTGGCATCTTATCCCTTACAGCATCCAGTGAAGAACGGCGCACCATTTTAATGACCAGTTTAGGAAATGTTTGGGACGCTAACGAAACTTGGTTAGTGTTAATGGGAGGTTCCCTATTTGGTGCATTTCCTTTGGCATATGCTACCATTTTAAATGCCCTGTATCTGCCAGCAGTAATAATGGTAGTCGGCTTAATTCTGCGCGCCGTTTCATTTGAGTTTCGGGAAAATTCCCAACGTAAGTTCGTCTGGAATCTTGCCTTTGGCGTTGGCAGTTTTTTAGCCGCTTTGGGGCAGGGGTTTGCTCTGGGCACTGTGTTTGAAGGAATTAAAGTCGATGCAGCCGGACATTTTGCTGGTGGAATTTGGGATTGGCTGACTTGGCGATCATTTTTAGTCTCTCTGACGCTGATTCAAGGCTATGTTTTAATAGGCTCTACCTATTTGATTCTGAAAACCACTGGCGATTTACAAAACACCTACTATAAAACAGCAACTATAGCTACTTGGACAACTTTTGCCGGAGCGGTTTTCATCACAATCACCACACCGTTGTTTTCCGAACTGGCAAGAAACAAACTTTTTACAGCACCGCTGGTATACATTTTCGCCCTCATTCCCATATTGGGCGTCTTGCTAGTAGCTTTATTGCTGCGCAGTCTAAGACGTCGGGAAGAAAATACCCCTATTATTTGGACATTTCTGATTTTTGCCCTATCGTTTATAGGATTGGGATTCGTAATTTTTCCTAATATTATACCACCTAGCGTCACTATTTACGAAGCAGCGGCTTCTCCGAGTTCCCTAGTATTCATGCTGACATTTGTCGGCTTTTTAATCCCGATTCTGTTGTTTTATAATATCTACAATTATGTCGTGTTTCGCGGCAAAATTGTAGTAGGGGAAACCTACGGAGAGTAATAAAAAGTAAAAAGTGGAGTGGTGCAGTGGAAACTGAATTGTTAAAAGCAACTCAGTTACTAACTGCATCCAAATAAACAAAAAACTATTCAGATAAACTAATAAGTAGTAGCAACAGAAAACTGACTGATAGCTTTTTCAGGTCCCACCAAAGAGATATAAGGTTCGATAAAATATCGACAGGCGGTTTCTTGAGCGAGCGCAGCAGTCACAGCGGAAACTTCTGTAGTAAAAATTTCATCAAATTCAATTCCAAGTCCTAAAATTTCATACCAGCCATAGATTTGTGCAAGTTGAGCATTAGTTTGTTTGCCAAGAGCGTACTGCCCAAGCAGTTTATTCTTAGCAGCTTGCAATTCGTCTCCACTGAGATAAGTATTACAAAGACGCTCTACCTCTGTTCTCAGCCCCTCAAGAGCAATCGCCGTATTTTCTGGAGCCGTACCCATATATACGACAAAATGTGACGTATCTTGACGAGTAGGATAAAGCGCAGAAACTTCATAAGCCAAGCCGCGTTTTTCCCGCAATTCTACAAACAGACGGCTGGAGAGCCCATTGCCAAGATAAGAATTAAGGAGTTTAAGAACAGCATAATCGCTTGGTTGGTGAGAAGGAAAATTGCCTGTCACCTTAGCAGCAAGATAACCAAGCATAATAATAGACTGCTGCGAATCTTGGGGCACACATGTTATGCCGGGAGTAGGAACACATTCCGGCAGCTTGAGAGCAGGAATAGGAGTCGGCGGCTTTTGCCAGTCGCCAAAAACTAGGTTCACTAGTTCGAAAGCCTCGTCTGGGGCAATCCGCCCAGCGAGACTGATAACAATATTGTCGGGGCGGAAATAGGTGCGGTGGAATTGGCGCAAATCATCGCCACACAGTTTATAGACAGATTCTTCCGTTCCCAGACTAGAATTGCGATAGGGGTGATGTTTATACATGCTTAACCGCAGTTGCTCAAAAGCGATCGCAAAAGGCTGTTCCTGCTGGGAACGAATCGCTTGTAGGGTGAGGCGGCGTTCTAATTCTACCTCAGATTCCGGAAAAGTAGGATTGCGCAGCAATTCGCCGCAGAGTTTTAGCAAATTAGCAAAGTCAGCCGACACAGTTTTTAAGCTCAATAAGAAATAATCAGCGGCGGCATCTGCTCCTAGAGAAGCACCTACCGACTCCACCCGCTCAGCAATTTCTAGGGAAGAAAGATTTTCGGTTCCCTTCGTTATCACTGCTGCTAGCAAGTGAGCCAAACCTGCCTGATGGGAAGGTTCCCAAATGCTTCCGGCTCGCACGAAAATACGAGCAGCAATAATGTCAGCGGCTGGATTTTCTACAGCGATCGCAACTATACCATTTTCCAGTACAGTGCGGTGGACAGTCCGATTTGGCAGGGATTGTGTTAACTTTCGATTTACCACAATATTTTTTCCTTTTGTTTCTCCTCATACAATCGGCTTGGGAAAATTACCTCTACGGGAGTGCATTCCTTTGCAGAGGTAAAAAGCCTTGCTCAAACATAACTTTTAGAGTACCTATAGGCACCTCTAAAATTAATCTATACGCCTGCGCTTTACTCAAAAAGACTATATCGGCTTAAGGCTTACAACAGCATAATAGTGAGGAGAAAGGTATTGAGAAGCAATCCTTTGCAAGTCTTCAGACTGAAAAGACATTATTTTTTCCGGGTAGATGACAGCCATTTCAGCAGAAGCAATCGTATGATAGTATCCGTATAAACCCGCAAGTTGACTCGGTGTTTCCGTAGAAAAAGCATAGTCATTGCAAAGCAAACGCTTACAGCGAGAGATTTCCGCCTCACTGACAGGAGTAACTTGCAGCGCCAAAAGGCGATCGCAAATCAGCTCCTCAACCGCTTTCAGGTATTGCGGTTCCAACCAGGCACTAATTGTAAACAAACTCGATTCCTGCTGTAGTGAAAAATTACAACTAATGTTTTGCACCCATTTGCGCTCTTCTCGCAATTCCCTCACCAATCGGGAAGAGCGCCCCTCTGCCAACAACACCGACAGCAAATCTAACCCATAGGCGTCTGACAACTGCTCCACGCCAGGTCCCACCCATGCCATCATCAGCCGTGCCAATTCTAACCTGGGTAGACAGAGTTCTCGCCGACGCACCTCGATCATCGGCGGTTCTGCTTCTATTTTCAACTCGGGACAAAAATCGGGAACTGGAAAGCTGTCAAAAGCTTCGCTTACCAGCGAAATTGCTTTCTCCCGCTCTATATTTCCCACAATCACTACTGTCATATTTTCCGGCTGGTAGTAGCAGGCGTGAAAGCGTCGCATTTCTTTAGGCGCTCGCCGCATTAGAGACTTCTCTGTTCCCAGTACGGGGCGTCCGTAGGGGTGTTGCTGATATACAATTTCTATCAGAGCTTGAAAAGCTACCCAGTCTGGATTGTCTGCCGCTTGGCGGATTTCTTCGATTACAACGTCTCGCTCCCGCAAGAATTCATCTTCTGGAATAATCGGATGCAATAGCAAGTCTGCTAACGGGGGCAAACTCTGTTCTAAGTATTGCGCTGCCGTCGTGATGAAAAAATGAGCGTAATCGTGGCTGGTAGCAGCATTAGTCATTCCACCGAGATTTTCAATAATTTGGTCAAACATGCCCGGAGCTTGCTTTTCCGTACCTTTGAAAATCATGTGTTCTAAAAAGTGCGCCATGCCAGACCAAATATCTGGCTCTCGCGACGCGCCAGCTCTCACCCACACATCTACGACGGCAACTGGTGTGGCCACTATTTGTTGGTGGATAACTGTTAGTCCGTTTTCCAACTTAATAATTTTCGCTGGAAACCCTGATCCAGTCTGCACTTTAGGCAAGGTTTGGTTTTTCAAACTCTAATCAAATATGACTTAAATAATGGTAGCGTTTTACGGCAGCGAAATTTAATGGAACATATTATAGTCTACCGCACTGGAATTTTTCTTGTTTTTGGGACTTGACAAAATCTGCGCTCTACTTTTTGCCACTCAGAATGGATGTGTTTTTCTTCCCGTGCCAATTTTATTTTTATTTAAAATTGCATGAAATTTTTGCTCCTGGTAATTTCTGCACTCGCCTCTAAAAAAAGAGTGTCCGCGTTTACCTCCTGTTTAAAATATCAAATCTATATTTTAAAATTTTACCACAGCCTCTTAGAGGTTAGCGACAAATAACTGTCAAATTTTGGCCACATTTTCATGACAGACGCCCTCACAGTACGGATAAATCAGGCGGTTGAAAGCCTCCTAGATGATGAAACCTTGACATCAGAACTTGATGACGCTGCTGCCGACACTTTGATAAAGTGGGGCAGCGCGCTCGCCGAACTAATTGTGTCGCAAACTAGCAGCATGGATGAGCCCACTGCTGATAGTTTCACTCTCCTCAGACTGGGTAATGCCCGTCGGTTGATGCGCCAAGTCAACCACTGGATAAGCAATTTAGAGGGAAAAATTAACTCTCCAGACAAAGCATCTGCTCTAGAGGAAATTCTCTATCTAGCAGAATTAATTTACCCTAATTTTCAACCCCCCAGCCGAGAACAGCAGCAAGCTTTTTTGCGAGAATCATTCTCTAATAATCCTTCTGAGTGGATTATTAAGCTGCGCTCGCTTGTGGAAGGTACTTACGGAAAAACCTACTGTTAAAATAAGCGTCCAGAGTTTAATAATATTTATATTTTCAGATTTATTATGTTTTTGAAAAAAACAGAAAAAATAAACAATTTCAGTAAAATAGTAGCGCTCGCTTTGCTAACAGTAACACTTCTCTGGGGTTTGAGCAGCTGTGGTTTATTGGAAAAACCATGGTGGCAAGTTTACTTTACCGAACCAGGGCAAAATAAAAACACCATCGTGCAATCTTTAATTTCTTATATTAAAAATAGCAAACGCAGTATTCACATTGCTGCCTTTGAATTCAATCTCTCACCAGTAGCCGACGCCCTAATTGCCGCAAAAAAACAGGGAGTCGATGTAAAATGGATAACGGATGACGAACACGGGCTGTTAGCAGATAAACAAAAGGATAGAGGGCAGCTTGCCGAATTGGAGCAAGCTGGCATACCCATCAAAGCCGACAACAGAGCTGCTTTGATGCACGATAAGTATCTTATTTTTGACAGTCAGATTGTTTGGACTGGTTCTACTAATCTCACTTTAAATGATATATTAAAAAACAATAATAATGTCATTATAATCAAATCTCCAGAACTTGCCAGGATTTTTGAAAAACAATTTCAAGAAAGGTGGGATGGAAAGTTCGATACTTCTACACCGTCAACTGTAGAATCTCAAAAAGTAACAGTTAGAGGAACTCCTATACAAGTTTTATTTTCGCCAGAAGATAATGTAGCCAGTCATTTGCTACCCGTCATAGAAAGCGCTAAAAGCAATATTCGATTTATGACTTTTTCTTTTACCGACGACAACCTTGGCACCGCGGTTGCCAGTCGTGCTAAAGCAGGAGTAGATGTAAAGGGAATTTTTGAAAAAAGGGGGAGTGATAATCAGTATAGCGAATTGCCAATGCTGTTTTGTGCGGGTGTGCCAGTGCGGCAAGATAGCAATCCAGCAAATTTGCATCACAAAGTGTTTGTAATTGACAAACGTATTGTTATCACGGGCTCGTATAATTTTTCAAGTAATGCTGATAAAAATAATAATGAAAATGCGTTAATTATTGATAATTATGATATAGCAGCAAGATATTTAGATGAGTTTGAGCGTCTGTGGGCGATCGCTCGTCAGCCTGATGCAACAAAAATTAATTGCGTAACAGACAAAAAAGTAATATAGGAAAGTTGAGGAGGGTTTTTTTCTCGGCTGAGCCTACTTGCTAGCGCAACTACAGATGCGATCGCCATTGTTTTTAGCGAGAAAGAAAAATTCCCTGCCCGCTCGCCCTGTGCATCAGTGATAATAAATAAAAAATCGTGTCAATAGGCAGCCCAAGCATGATTCCTATAGTTATCGAACAATCCGGTCGCGGTGAACGCGCTTTCGACATATACTCTCGTCTCCTGCGCGAGCGCATAATTTTTCTGGGACAAGCCATTGATTCCGATGTGGCCAATTTGATAGTCGCTCAATTACTATTTCTCGAAGCTGAGGATCCAGAAAAAGACATTTACCTATACATCAACTCTCCTGGTGGCTCTGTGACAGCAGGGATGGGAATTTTCGACACCATGAACCACATTCGCCCGGATGTATCGACAATTTGCGTCGGGCTAGCTGCCAGTATGGGTGCTTTCCTACTAAGCGCCGGGGCAAAAGGCAAGCGCATGAGTTTGCCGCATTCTCGAATTATGATTCACCAACCCCTAGGCGGAGCACAAGGGCAGGCGACGGATATTGAAATTCAGGCCAAAGAGATATTGTATCACAAACGACGTCTGAACGAATACTTAGCAGCCCATACTGGTCAGCCTTTAGAGAAAATTGCTGAAGATACAGAACGCGATTTCTTCATGTCGGCAGAGGAAGCGAAAAACTACGGACTCATTGATCAGGTAATTGATCGGCGAGCTTCCGCAAAGCGTCCTGTTGCCGTAGCTTAATACTGCCGCTATTTGCAGTCAGCAGTCAGTGGCGGTGAAAAATCGCGTCAATAGCTGCTGTATTTTGCACTGGTAGAGACATAATTAAGCAAGTCTCTACCTTTTTTTTTATTTTTTCCTGAGCTTATTTTGGTGACTGTTGAGATTTCAGGTATTGAACAAAATCCCGCAACTCTTCTAATGTTAAATCTCGGCTTGAAGATTTTTTATAATTGTCCTGGAGGTAACTTTTTCCCTGCTCTGGACTCCAACCCAAACGCTTAACTTCAGCAAGCATATTCACAAACAGGTTGAGATATTCCAAGAATTGCTCAACCTCTGGCGGATCGAGGAAAGAGCGTCCGGGTTTGTTGAAAGTACGCTTAAGGTATTCGCGTTCTTTTTCATCATTCCAGTTTAGGCGTTTTAGCAAATCGTCGATTTTAATTAACGCGTCCGACAAATCTAGTGGACCATTGGCGACAGGGGGTTCTTCTTCAAAGGGCAGTGGTGCACTGTAGTCAGGGAGGAGGTGAGTTTTGAGGTGATCGCTTGTAGGCGATTCCTGCGTAAAAGGCGGAGTTTCCCAGTCAGTATTTGGCTGGGAATAGTTTTCCCAGATAGAGGAATTTTCGCCAGAGGATAACCAATCCTCGTGAGAGGTTAGGTAAGATGGAGTAGAGTAAGTTGGCGAGTTAGTAGGAGTTGTGGAAATTTGCCCGCAAGTGGAGGGTGTTTCTGCAGACAAAGTGCTAGGGTAAGAAGAGACAAAAGTTTTTGCTGCCGACGAACCCACTTGCTGAAAATTAGTCCGAGGAGGGGAAGCCTCCTCTGGTGCAGAGGAGAGTTCCAACAGAGCCAGTACTCGGCTGCGGGCGAGATCTTCAGCTTTTTCTACAGTTTCTGCTGCCGCCAGAGCTGAAGCCTTAACAGTTCCCTCAATTTCAACCAAGGCGCGAACGATATATTTGCCTTCATAAATGGTAACTAGTTCGGCAGTTAAGCTGCCTGTGGGATAACGGTTGCGAAATTGAGAAAACATGGCATTTCCAAAATTAAGTTTATAGGATAGATGAATATGATCAGGGCGCGCTTGTGTTTAAAAACTATTTGCTTGCAGAGATTTTCTCCTTTACCTGTTGCTGTTGCCCTCTTAAGGTAGGGGCTGGAGTAGGAGAAATCCTTTTCCAGAGAAAGAGCGCTTAATACTATCACTGGGTACTTTTCTTCTAGATTAATGTATATTTTACTAAAAAAATGATGTGACGAGGAGAGCGCACTGAAACTAAAATAAATAAAATAAAAGATTACACTGGCGCGGCATGGAGCCGCTCCACCCGCTGCCATGTACCCCACGCAAGACTGCAAGGTTGCGCGCAAAGCGCAGGCGCTACAACTAAGCTCCTCAGAGCGCAGAAACGCACCGCAGCGCCAGCCGGCAGTCAGACTGGCGCGCTGTTCGAGAAGTGAAAGTAGAGAGGTAAAAAATATACGTTCTACTTTCTAGCAACATCGATTGTCGCACCAAACTGACAGCTTAGGCACTTAATGATTGCGTCGGGAAAAGAATCAAAGTGAAATAATAAGGATTAAGCGCTACATGGAATTTTCAATCGCTACACTGCTTGCCAACTTCACAGAAGACAAATTGGTTGCGCCAAAAGTCTTGGAGAAGAAACTGGGTTGTAATGACAATGCCAGCCAGCGCAAATTGCAAATTGTCTTAGACGCTTTGGAGAGAATTGGCATTTTAGTTAAAGAACGCGGTAAATATCGCCGGGTGTTTGAAGAAGGATTGGTTGAAGCTAAACTCCGCTGCTCAAGCAAAGGATTTTGTTTTGCGATTCAAGAAAAGGAAGGAGCAGAGGATATTTACATCCGAGAATGCAATCTCAGTTCGGCTTGGAATGGCGATCGCGTCTTAGTCAAAATCACCAAAGAAGGCAGCCGCCGCCGCTCCCCAGAAGGAGAGGTGAAACTGATTCTAGAGCGAGCTAATCCTAGTGTTTTAGCTCGTTTAAAAGAAAGTCCATCAGGATATAAAGCATTACCACTAGATGACAGACTATTATTTGAAATAGACGTGCTGCCAAATGGGAGCAAGCTAGAAGAGGCAGTAGATTCGCTAGTGCATGTGGAAATATTGCGCTACCCATTGGGATCAAATCCACCCCTGGGGCGAGTAGTCCAGATATTGGGCAGCGATGCTGAACAAGCAAACGACCTGGATATCGTTTGCTGCAAGCACGACTTGCCTCGCAACTTCCCGGAATCAGTACAAAAAGCCCTCAAAAACTTGTCTAAACAGTTGCGCAAAACAGACATGAAAACAAGACTGGATCTGCGCAAACTATTGACAATTGCGATCGCTACCCAGTCAAGTTTCAAAACCCTTTCTTCTAAAGAAGATATCGACGCAGATATAAGTCTAGAACCCTGTATCGAACACGCCCTAACCCTGGAAAAACAACGCGGCTCAAAATGGCGCTTAGGAATTCACATTTCCGACGTCACCGCTTACGTCACAGCTGACGAAGTCTTCGATAGAGAAGCCCGCAAGCGCGGCAATGCAATATTTCTGGGAGAAACAACAATCCCAATGCTACCAGAAGCCCTGAGTGCAAATCGCTGTTCCCTGCTTCCAGGTGAAGAAAGATTGGCAATTTCGGTACTCGTAACTCTAAACGCCTCTGGGCAAATATTGGAATACGAAATACAACCGTCTGTGATCAAAGTTGACCACCAGCTTAGTGTCGAAGAAGCTGAAGCAATTCTAGAGCGAGCAGAAGATTCTGCACTTAGTCCCCTACTTGAACAAATGGCAGCGCTCGCTGAAACCTTAAAAGCCAAACGCCTGGAACGAGGAGCGCCGCAACTAAACCTGCCAAAAAGCCATTATGGCATTCCTCTGTGCCCATTCGACGACGAAGGGGATTTAGGAATGACAGTGGCAACCCCCCCCAATCGCGCTCACGCTATGCTTACAGAATGCATCATCCTCGCTAATCAACTCGTCGCCGCTCACTTGCGAGCACTTTCCGTACCAGCCATCTATCGGATTCAGCCGAAACCAGATATGGATGACGTGGAAGAATTCCTCAAACTAGCCGCTAATCTGGGAGTAAACTTGGAGTTAGAAAACCCAGAAGAAGTCCGCCCCCAAGATTACCAGCGCTTTACCCAACAATTCGCTGGCACCCCTTCAGAGCGCGTTCTCACTTATCTGATGCAAGAAACTTTAAAACCAGCAACTTACAGTACTACCCCTGGACCGCATTTTGGTCTGGCTTTGGAGACGGGCTATACCCACTGCACCTCCCCTGTACAGCGCTATGCAGATTTGCTAATTCAACGCGTCTTGCACGCAATATTTGAATACGGGCGCGAGCGCCGCACCAGCCGTGCCAAAGAAAGCGTTAACCTACGTCACAGCAGCTCACACGGGCAAATTAACTGGAATGTTCTGCCGCCAGAAGTGCAGCACGAACTCGAAGAACAACTAACTGCAATAGTCAGTCATTTAAGCGAGCGGGAACGAGTCGCCCAAGAAGCAGAAGATGATCTCGAAGGGCTGAAAAAAGCCGGCGCCATGAAAGAACGCACCGGAGAAACTTTTTCTGGACTGATTACCGGCGTCCAATCCTACGGCTTCTTCGTAGAAATCGAAGAACTACTCGTCGAAGGGCTTGTCCACGTTTCTTCCCTCAAAGATGACTGGTACGAGTACCGCTCCCGTCAGCAAACTTTAGTCGGGCGCAAAAACCGTAAGCAATATCGCCTCGGCGACAGGGTAGAAGTCCAAGTCAAAAGTGTCGATTACTACCGTCAACAAATTGATCTCGTTGCTGTCGGTGGCGGCAGCGAAGCTACTAATGGCGATGATGATGTTCTCCCTCCTCTTTTGTCTCCTTCTTCTTCCTTCAGCCCTTATCTAGAAGATTGAAGCAAATGAGATAGCAATCTAATGGGAGTAAGTCACTTTTGGTGGCTTACTGCTGCATATAAGACACAAAAAGGACTTTTAGCACATGACACGTCCCCTGATCTTAGGCGTCTCAGGGGCATCCGGCCTCATCTTAGCCTCGCGCGCCATTAAATTCTTGCTAGAAGCAGACTACAGCATTGAACTCGTCGCTTCTAAATCTACTTATATGGTTTGGCAAGCCGAGCAAAATATCCGTATGCCCGCTGAGCCGACGCTGCAAGAAAAATTCTGGCGCCAACAAGCCGGCGGCATTACTACAGGTAAGTTGCGGTGCCACCCTTGGCAGGATGTCGGAGCCAATATTGCCAGCGGCTCCTTCCGCACTTTGGGAATGCTCATTATACCATGCAGTATGTCAACTGTGGCTAAATTGGCTTCTGGTTTCAGTTCCGACTTGCTGGAACGCGCTGCAGATGTTCAACTAAAAGAAGGACGTAAACTGGTATTGGTGCCCCGCGAAACTCCTTTTAGTTTGATTCACCTGCGCAACTTGACGGCGCTGGCAGAAGCAGGAGCTAGAATCGTGCCGGCAATTCCCGCTTGGTATCACAACCCTCAAACCATAGAAGATTTGGTGGACTTTGTGGTGGCTCGCGCCCTAGATCAGCTGGATATCGATTGTGTTCCTATCAGTCGGTGGCAAGGTCATTAATTTTTTATTTTTTTTCAATTCAATTTTCTCTTATATAACTCCTACTCTGGAGGAATCGCAGTGTCTGAAATTCGTAATTGGCTGCTGTTTGCGATCGCTGTTTTTCTGGCTATTTTTGCCGCCCAAAATGCATCGCCCTCCCTGTCTTTGGTTTTTTTAGGAATGCAATCAGTGGCATTGCCTTTGTCGGCATGGGTGATCCTAGCTCTCGTCTCTGGCGTATTCACTTCTTTTTTGATTTCTGCTTTGTTCAAACTCTCAAATTATCAGCTCGAACAAGAATTAACCGCGCGCCGTCGCACAATGCCGCGCCAAATCCCTTCGGAATCAACCCCGCAATGGAAAGCAGCAAAAAACGCGGATTTAAGAAGCCAGAGCTTTCACTCTGTAGCTATTTCACAGCCTCCCCAAGCTGAAATGAGTGCTGAGTATAGCCACGATGCTGACGAAACGCTACGCTCAAAAGCAACTACTAACTATGCAAACAAATATTCAGAACCAGAAGAAGATGATGACTCATTTTATGAAGAATGGGAACAAGAAGAACGCGAGCGCACGGCTAAAGAACCCCAGTTTTTGTCGGAAGAAAAAGAAAAAAACCAGGTCTCAGATGAAGCCCCCATTTACGAAATTAAACAAGAACCCAAATCTATTTCTTGGTCTGGTACAATATATTCATATACCTACCGCTCTGTCGATGAGTCAGAATCAGAAACAACCCCCGAAACAAATAAATCAGTTGCAGATGCAGAATATCGGGTGATTGAACCGCCCGTGCGAGATTTAGTATCAGAGCAGCCGATTCAAGATATTACACCAGAACAACCACCAGAAGATGATTGGCTCAATAAGAAGAAAAAGAAAACAGACTGGGATTAGCACTTTAGCACTATTTAAAAGCCTTTTCAATTACTCCAGATTTGGGCTAGATCTGCACAAATGCATAAAATAAATAAAATTTAAATATCATTTTTGCTTTTTAGTGAGAGATTAATACAAAGTATAAAAATTTTTATATTTTTAAATTTTATTAATGAAGAAATTGAAAAAACAGGTTTTTTGATAAAAAGAGGATGCTTTCTTGTTTTCCATCAAATTTAGCACGAAAGCAGCTTTCTATCTATTGACAAAAAAAACAGTGTATGAACAAGCTATTGTTGCAGGTAAACTAAGAGCTGGGAAAAACGTAAGTAATTATGCGCTCGCCCAGCCATTCGCTCTGTCAGAAAATACCTATAAGTGCGAAAATCGAAGCATCGAGTAATTGCTGAAAATTGGGTAATATCAGGAAAGCACTGCTTCCCGACTTGGGATAAGGCTGCATCCACCAGTATTACCCAAGTACTTCCGCCAGCAGGTAGCTCATCAAAGCTCCAACTACCGCGAGGGCGATTCGGTTGCCCATTCAGAGACAGTAAAAGGAGTTTATTGTAACATATGGATATTGCCAATCCAGAACTTGAAAATATAAAACGGCAGTTAATGAGCCTAATGCGACCGAAAAAACCCAAAATGCTGGTGGTAGATGATGAACCAGATAATCTGGATTTACTCTACCGCACTTTCCGACGTGAATTTCAGGTACTAAAAGCGGAAAGCGGTGTCCGCGCTTTAGAAATATTGGCCAAAGAAGGAGAAGTGGCCGTGATCATCTCCGATCAACGGATGCCGGAAATGAAAGGAACCGAGTTCCTCAAGAAAACTTTGCCGCAGTTTCCGAATACAGTACGGATTATATTAACCGGCTTCACAGATATAGAAGACTTAGTAGAAGCGATAAATTCGGGACAAGTTTATAAGTATATCACAAAACCATGGGACCCCAATGAACTGAAAGCCGTAGTAGAAAAAGCAGCGGAAAATTACAACTTATTAATTCAGCGCATGGAAGAATTGCGCATAGCTCAAATACAAACTAACCTAATTGAGGCAATAGTACAAGCGGCACAAAAAGCTGAGAGTTTGTTAGATTGTCTGCAGCAAATCGCTACAGCATTTGGCAAAAATTTTGCGGCAAATGTATGCATTTTGCAAATGGTGTCGGGGGGAGTACTGGCTTCTGAAATCGGTGCCTACGGCAATGAGGCGGCGGTAGATAACTGGTTGGAAAAAGATCCATTAGTAAAAGAAGCGATCGCTACCCAAAAAATACAAGGCGTACTCAATATCCCAACAGAACCTTCCGTAGCAGATATCGAACACTACAAATCTTCCAGTATCCAAAGCCACATCGTTCTCCCTATCGCTTACCGAAACCGCGTTTTAGCAATATTGTCGCTACAATGGCGGCAACCGTGCCCTCTGCGCGAAGACGAAATCAACCTAGTTTACTTATCAGCCCAACAGGTAGCGCTCGCCATCAACAGCGCCTGTACATTGACGTGATATCATGACTGATAGCTCCATTAAAACTATCTTTAACCGGATTGCTCCAGTTTACGATCAGTTAAACGATTGGTTAAGTTTTGGTCAGCACCGGATCTGGAAGCAAATGACTGTCAAATGGAGCAATGCCAATTCAGGAGCTTTCTGCTTGGACTTGTGCTGCGGTAGCGGTGACTTGGCCATACTGATGGCGCAGGCAGCAGGGCCAACTGGGACGGTGTACGGAGTGGATTTTTCGCCGCAACTACTAGAGCGCGCCCGACAGCGAGCGCTCCCTTGGCTTACTCCCTTAGCTCCCATTTACTGGGTAGAAGCAGACGCTCTCGACTTACCATTCGATGACAATTATTTCGACGCCTGCACCATAGGCTACGGCTTACGCAATATCACAGATATCCCTCGTTGTCTAGCTGAATTATATCGGGTTCTCAAACCCGGAGCTAAGGCAGCAATTCTCGACTTTCACCGCCCCAGCAATCCAGTAATGCGTGGCTTTCAGCAATGGTATCTCGACAATCTCGTAGTGCCGATAGCTTCCTACTACGGCTTCAGGGATGAATATGCTTACATCAGCCCTAGCCTAGAGAAATTTCCCAATGCTTCCTTGCAAGTAAAACTCGCCCGCGATGTCGGTTTTGCCGCTACACATTATCCCATAGCCGGCGGTATGATGGGAGTATTGGTAGTTACAAAATAATTCGGCTCTCAGGGCTAAGCCTGAGAATAGCTGAATTTTTGTTGCGTATCGCTCTATTGATTTGCTCCCTTGAATCTGTCTAATCTTTGGCTTTACTTAGCTCCGCCGATTGCGGGTGGAATTATCGGCTATTTCACCAACGATATAGCTATCAAAATGTTATTCCGCCCCTATCGAGCTTATTACCTGTTCGGACGAAAAATACCCTTTACTCCCGGTTTAATTCCTGCTAATCAAGAACGCCTTGCTAAGCGGATTTCCGATACGATTATGGGTTCTCTGTTGACGCCAGAAGAATTACAAAATTTGGCTCGTCGTTTACTGCAAACTGAGCGCGTTCAAGGAGTAATTCTCTGGCTGTTACAGTTGGCACTTGAACAAGTAAAATCGGATACCGAGCAGAAAACTGCTAAAATTATGGCAGGAATTTTACGTGATTTGCTGGGGCAAGCTTTTCCCCGCATTTTGAAAATATTGGCTCGGCGTGAAGATTTCCTCGAAGCCCAGATAAATCAAATTTTTGATCAAGTACTGTTGGAATTTCAGCTTACTGAAACTCAGGCTACTCAGCTTTCAGATTGGCTCCTGCAAGTGGTACTCTCTCCTGATGTGCTGCGTCAAGCTCTGATAGACTTTTTGACCGATCGCAATATTCAAGTGATTGATGAGTGGTTTCGCGAAAAAACCAGCGGCACTTATTGGGTGGTGGTGAATTTGTTTAACTTGCGTAATCCTTTGACTCGTTTACGGACTTTTTGTCTGGATGAAAAGGAGGAAGCTAACGCTCGTATTGCTGATTTTATTCAATCTTTGGGGGTGCGATCGCGTATTAAGGAATGGTTGCAAAATCTCTCTTTGCAAAATCTTCCGGTTTCAACCGTGCGTCAATTGCGTAAAACTCTTCGAGATAGTATCCGCCAATACATTCAAAATCAAGGCGCTGATTTATTACAGGGTTTGAGTGCCTCTCTGGATTGGGAAAATATCGCTAAGTTGATTCTTTCTCGTTTACGCTCTTCAGCAGTTGTGAGTACTTCTTTAGAACTCGTTAGCATAGAATTGGCTTTAATTCTAGAACGCTATCTAGAGCGCGATTTAGAAAAAATTGTCGCTCTAGCAATTCCTATTCTAAATATTGATCAAGTAATTATCAATCGTGTTAAAGCTACTTCTCCTGCTGACTTAGAGCTGGCAATTCAAGGCATTGTCAAAAGCGAATTGCAAGCAATAGTTAATTTAGGTGGCATTTTGGGGTTAATTGTCGGATTAATACAGACTATTATTCTGTTTTTTCAACAATAGGATATTTTGGAAATAGCAGTCTACAAAAAGTATGGAGAAAAGAGAAAAATTGAGAATTGTTTCGCTGCTTCCTTCTGCAACTGAAATTGTAGCGTGTTTGGGGCTGGCTAATGTAATTGTTGGCAGATCTCACGAATGCGATTATCCCCCTGAAGTCAAACTACTTCCCGCCTGCACTCAACCTAAATTTAACCCTGTTGGCAGCAGTCGAGAAATTCACGATCGCGTTACCGATTTGCTACAAAAAGCCCTCAGTGTCTATCAAGTCAAAATCGATATTATTCAGCAATTGCAGCCAAGCCATATTATTACCCAAGCTCAGTGCAATGTCTGTGCTTGTTCCCTTACAGATGTAGAAAAAGCAGTTCATAATTTATTGGGTTCAGAGCCGCAAATTATTTCTCTACAGCCTAACTTATTAGCAGAAATCTGGCAGGATATCGAACGGGTGGCTACAGCTCTAGGAGTCGATGGTAAGCAAGCGCTCGCCTCTTTACAATCCCGCGTTGATTTTTGCGCCAACCAAACCTACACTACTCGCCCCACTGTCGCTTGCATCGAATGGCTAGATCCCCTCATGGCAGCCGGAAATTGGGTTCCCGAATTAGTGACATTGGCAGGAGGCGAACCTCTATTCGGCATTACTGGCAAACACTCCCCCTGGCTGAAATGGGATGATTTAGTCGCCGCCGAGCCTCAAGTAATTATTTTTATGCCCTGTGGTTTCGATTTAGAGCGTACTCGTCAAGATACAATGCAGGTGACTAATAATACAGAATGGCAAAAATTGCAAGCATTTCGCAACGGTAAAGTTTACGTCACCGATGGCAATTCCTATTTTAACCGCCCAGGACCAAGATTAGTTGATTCTCTAGAAATATTAGCAGAGATTCTGCACCCAGAAAAGTTTCAATTTGGCTATCAAGGCACTGCCTGGGAACCCTTAGAAACTTGGCAATAATTCAGTATATCTTTATAGATTAGGCTACACTGCAAGGGTAGGCACAGAGTTTAAACATGCAACTTTCTCAACTTTGTCTTACAGAGAGCCAATCCGACTGACTAGATCTAAAATCCTCTCCCAAAAGAGCGACTTCTTATGTTAGAATCAGCTCGATTGCGCTGGAATACAGCGGAATTCACACTCTTAGGAGGCAGTAATACTCCAAATCCTGGCACTAAGAGTACCCTTGAGTGTAGACTATAACTTTTTTCAAAAGACACGACTATGGATATTATCACGCTTGGTTGGGCTAGTTTGATAGCTGTTTTCACTTTTTCGATCGCAATGGTAGTTTGGGGGCGCAACGGTATGTAGCTGCTTGCAATATCGGCAGGTGTATTCCCCTAAATCTTTTTGGGGCGGGCTTTCCGCCTCTTTTTTTTTTACGATAATATATCTCAAAGATAAGATAGTGTTTTTATCAAATTGTTTGATTAAATTACACTACTCTTCAGCTTTAAAAAATTATATTTTTTATCTTTTTAATTCTCCCAATTATTCACAATAATTTACAAAATTGACAAAACAATAGTGCTATTCATAGAAGCAAAGGTAGTCAAAACACAATTAGGAAGCAAAATATGTCTGGAAAGAAAATCTTAATGCTCGTCGGTGATTTTGTAGAAGATTATGAGGTAATGGTGCCATTCCAAGCCCTGCAAATGGTCGGACATACTGTCCACGCTATCTGCCCCAACAAACAAGCTGGCGAAAAAGTGCGCACAGCAGTCCACGATTTTGAAGGTGATCAAACCTACAGCGAGAAGCCAGGGCACAACTTTTCTCTCAATGCCAGTTTTGATGAAGTTAACCCAGCCGACTACGACGCCCTCGTAATACCGGGAGGTCGCGCGCCGGAATATATCCGCCTTAACGAGCAGGTGTTGGAAATCACCCGTCACTTCGCTGAGACGAAAAAACCGATCGCTGCTATTTGCCACGGGTTGCAATTGCTCGCAGCTGCTGGCGTCCTCGAAGGTAAACGCTGCACCGCTTATCCAGCTTGCGGCCCTGATGTACTGCGCGCCGGTGGTAAATATACTGAGGTTTCTGTGGATGCGGCAGTGGTGGACGGCAATTTGGTGACGGCTCCGGCATGGCCCGCTCATCCTCGCTGGTTAGCAGAATTTTTGAATCTCCTCGGTACTAAAATTGAACACGGGGAGATGGCTGTAGTTTAGCTTTTGGTATTGTGGCGATCGCTTTTTAAGAACCTCAGTGCTGAGTACTCAGTACTGAGTTTTAAATATAACGTATTAAACTGTAGCGAACGTCACATACTATATTTTTACAGTAGTTATTTATGTAACATAAATTTAAAAATTTTGCGTTATATTAAGAAATGTAAAGGAATAAGTCTGCGCGAGGAAAAGTCACTATGGCTTTGAGCAAACAGGTAGAAATCCAAGCTTTAAAGTCGATTGAATCAGGGATGGCGAAGTTTTACACGCCGCAATCAAGTCACGAAACGATGTTGGTACAGGTGGCGGCAGGGGCTCGCGACGATCTATTTTGTCACCATTTCCAAACTGACCAACTGTTGGTTGTGCGGGGCAGTTTTGTGTTAGTAATATTACAAAATCGTCAATATCAGTATATTCCTTTAAGCGATCGCTATCCAGCAGTCGTCAAAATTCCCCCTGGAGTTCCTCATGGTTCAATTAATTTTAGCAATGAACCTTGTCTAGTGGTGAATGCTGTTTGGCGACATGGCCCAGTTGACGAACGGGACTACCGTCCAATTAAACCGCCAATTCCTTATGATATAAATGCTGCGCTCGCAGCAATGGAAAGGCTGCAAGCTTCTCTAGTTAGAGTCTAAACCATAACTCCCCTCAGTGCTTTTAAAAATCAAAGTTAAACCTAATTCAAAACAACAAAATATCCAAAAGAAGCAGACGGTAGTTTTACCGTCTATTTGAAATCTCCCCCAGTAGATGGCAAGGCAAATGAAGAGTTAATTAAACTTTTGGCTAAAAAATATGATGTACCAAAAGCCGCGATCGCTATTAAATCTGGTTTATCTTCCCGCAACAAATTGGTTGAAGTGCCACTTCCAGAATAGACAGACACTATTTAACTAAATTACTATTTACCCATGAGCAAATAAAAAACAGCATCAATAATGCCCACGTCGGAACTTCTGAATGAAGGTGAGATAAATGCGAGCGCGCGCTGGCGAATACAATCAATTATAAACAATCCTCAGACATCTGAGTAGCAGAGGTGTCAATATGTACAAGCCACCATCCTTTCCACCCAAAATCCCAGATAACCCGCGAGAATTGGAACGTGCTATCTGTTTGCTGGGTAACCGCACGAAAAACGAACTGGGGACTAAATCTCGTCTTGAGCTGAAAAATCTTATTGGTATTTACCCCACTGCCGAGGAGGCAGCAAGCTGGAAACAGACTCTCAAAGCTATCTCGAAAGGGAAAAAGCTCGATATCTAGAATCCAGAGCCGGTTGCAGTCAAGCCTGGGTACTCTGGTAGGCAAGTAGACTAGATAGAAGGCAAGACTATAGTTTAGTTTTGGCAAAAAAGTAAGGGGGCGAGCGCGGATTGTTCCAGACAATTTTTTCTGCGCAAGGCTTTCACGCGCCGTTCCCCATATTATGGTCAGAATTGAGGGAAAATAATATTAAATTTAAGCAGGTAAAGAGAATATTTTTATAGCAAGTTTATCATTCAGGATTTTATAAAAGGGAAAAAATAAATTGCTATTAAAACGTAGATGATTATCTATGAAGAGGAAAAGGAAATTTGATGCGCTCGCAATAAAAAGCTTGAGAGCCAATGACAGCAAGGGTTGGTTGCCAAGAAACCCGCGTGTTTACGTGGAGGGGGGGAAGATGGCCAAATGGGAGAAATAAAAAGTTGCGCCAACTAAAGCAGTAGATAGTGAAGAGAGAGTGGTAAACAAGAAAGTAGATTCGTAAAAATTGAATAAAAGCAAAAAAAGATAACTATAGAAATGAAAAATTTACGTCAAAGCCTGGAAGAGGCGATCGCAGAATATGATCGGCACCTGCAACTGCATCCCGAAGACTACGCCGCCTGGAATAACCGGGGGGTGGCATTGGAAAAATTGGGACGCTATCAAGAAGCGATCGCTAGTTATGATCGTGCTCTCCAAATCAACAGCGACTTACCGGAAACTTGGAGCAACCGGGGTATAGCCTTAGAAAAACTCGGACGCTACCAAGAAGCAATCCGCTGCTGCGATATAGCTTTAGCCATTAAGCCCAACATGAGCCAAGCATGGAACAATCGCGGCATTTCCCTGCGAAAACTAGGGCGCTATCAAGCAGCCGTTTCCAGCTACGATAAAGCCTTGCTACTAAAACCCAACGATAGGGAAGTATGGAATAATCGGGGTATTGCCCTGTACGAGATGGGGCGCTATCAAGAAGCCCTAATCAGCTACGAGAAATCTCTTGCCATCCAACCAAACAACTGCGAAGCTTGGACCAATCGCGGCAATGCCCTTGCCAAACTAGGTCGCTATGAAAATGCAATTAACAGTTATAGGGAAGCATTGGAACTAGATCCTGCTAGTGCCATCACTTGGTATAATAAAGCCTGTTGTCACGCTCTACAGGGTCATACGTCTTTAGCGATCGACAGTCTCAAAAAAGCGATCGAATTGAATCCAGAAAGATACCGACCAATGGCCAGAACCGACTCAGACTTCAATAGAATTCGTAAAGACAGAAGGTTTCGCGCCTTGATATCAGGTAGGCAGTAAACTTCAAATACAGAAATATCTGCTGCCTATCCTCCCAGGCGCCCAGCCCCTTGCAAAGCTTGGGGAGGAGTTTCTGACTCCTTAGCATTTAATCTGCGGTTGAATTCCCGGATACGGCGGGAGAGCAAGCGGATAATATTCACCGCAATACCGGGGGTTTCTTCGATCGCGTCATAGAGTTGCTGCTGCGTGAGCATCAAACACTCACAGGGTTCGAGGGTAGTGACAGAAGCCGAGCGCGGTTCAGCGTCGAAAAGAGACATTTCGCCAAAACAGGCTCCTTGCTCCAGTTGTGCCAGCTCCTGATCACCGATATGAACCCGCACCCTGCCAGAGACGACGATATATAGCGATCGCCCCTCTTGCCCTTGGGTAAAAATCGTGTGATGCATTGGAAATGACAGTTCATCCATCACAGAAGCTAGGCGGACGAGAAAATCATCTCGTAGCTCCTTGAAAATGGGTACACCCCTGACAAAAAGTAAACGGTCAACAGAAGTTAGCATTTGAGTTATTCTTTATCTGAGGTGTAAAAAGTGAAGTATGAAGTCATAACTTTCAATTCATAGTGAAGTGAGTAATGATTCTTTACTTTTCACCGTTTACCCTTCATCCCTCACCCTTCATAAGTAGGCTCAAATCCGGCCATCCCCGAATAACTGGGAGCAGAGTTGCCGCTTCCAGTTGAATGGGGAGCGGGAGTGCCATCACTGAGGCCAAATTCAGCCATCATTTGCTTGACCTGAGCAGCAACTAGGCGATCCGGATCATTTCGCAGCATTGGTAGTAATTCTACCAAGGCGCGCGGCGATGCCACTTTTAGGTAAGCTAGCACAGCTTCCCGCACAAAGCCTCTGGGATGGCGCAGACAAGCAAGAGTTTGTTCCGGCGTCAAACTCCAGCGACTGGTGCGGGCCAAGTGAAAACAGCAAGCCAATGGCCAGTCAGCAAGGAAATGGCGCAGCTCCAGCAACCGCCGCACCCGTTCACTTGGCGACATCGGCTGATAAGCCACCAGTTCCGAAAGACTTTGTAGTTTTTCCTGTTCCGAACGGCGATCGAGAATAGTAAGCAGAGCGCGTTTACTGGGAATATCCAGAGTATTGTCCAAAATTTCCAATCCCCGCGCCATATTTGCTCGGGAACCGGATTTCAAATTAAACGCCGCCGCCTGAATACTCGTGTGCGGGTAAAGTAACTTAAACAGCAAAAACAGCCGCTCCACGGCATCCGTCTGCAAATCACGCAAAGCCGAGCGCAGCATATCCGCTTCTCGGCTATCTACCCGAGAAGGGCTCAAATCCAGTAAAGCCCCGTAGATTTGGCCCATAAACATAAGTTCTTGGTCAATTAATATTTCCACGCCGCTACGCCCATAGAGATCGAGTACTGCTTCAATCCCCGCCTCTTGCGGCATTTTCAGCAGAACGCGCAAGATATTCCGGCGCGTCGTGCCCCAAGCTGACATCAAGTGATTCACCAACACCTGTTTAGCTTCCAAGGTGCCGATCTGACCTAGAGCGCTCCAGGCATACATGCGCACCAAATCCGGCTTATGAATATCTTCTGCCAGCTCTACGAGCTTGTCGATCACTTCATTATTCAAACGTACCAAAGCACGCAGAGCCGCTTCTCGTGTCGACTTGTAGTAAAGTCCCCGCAACAAAGACGGATAATATTCTTCTAAATGTGTAGAAGCAATCACATCCAGCAAAGCGCAGCGCACCCGCAGCGATTCATCTTGCAAAAGATTGGGAATGTACAGCCGCAGCCCTTGTAAGTAATCCGCTTCTCCTAGGGCTCTACAGCCCATTACCCGTTCTCGTTCCTGTTTATGGGTGAGCATCCGCCGCAAAGTATTAGTGGCTTCCGCTTTTTGCTCCCGGTTGCCCCGACGCATGATCAGGGCGGCAGCTGTTCCCCGCACCACTGGATCAACTTCTGGTCGCAAATAAGGTCTGAGGGCTTCAATATTCGCAGATTTTTCCGTCAACCAAACGTAGCGTAGTGCTAAGGCTAAAACATCGGGAGGTAGAGGTTGCTCTAAAATCCCCCGCACTGATTCCAGATACGCCGGATTGGGATGGGCAAGCATTGCCTCCAGACTCTGACGTTGCAAAGACGGGGGCAGATTAGGCAGTAGCGGCGCTAGTACCTCGCCGACATTATTTGGGTCAATTTGGATTAGCAGTTCGATACAGGAGCGTTTATCGGCTTCTGTTCCGGGTTTTTCCAAAGTTTCTATTACTGCTTTTTTTAGTCCCCGCATGTCTACGTCAGAAACCCCCAACCGTCCCCGTTCCGCACTGGAGACTAATAGCCCCACATAGCGCGATCGCAGCATCCAGACATTCACCAGCCAAATTGCTGCTAGCAGCACGATTTGCCCGACAAAAATCCAGCCTTCCACCTGCTGCAAGTAACTGTGATCTTCCGAAAAAGGCGACAAAGAACACAGCCAAATCGTCCCTAAAATCACCAACCCAATCACCCCATCCGAGAGCGGCTCAGCAATCCCATTCACCCACGCCTGTACTTGATCTCGATTTGCTTCCGGAATCGGTTGAAACAATACCGGACTTACCCCCTCAAATAGGGTGTAGTGCAATAATTCTTCTAAAAACTTTAGGAATACCACCCCGTAAAAGAACGGAAACAACCCGGTAAAAGATCCAAACAAGGAAGCAACGCCGATCGCCACCAGCCCCGCGGGCAAAATCATTGCTGATACAAACACCCCTAGCCATTCAACGATGCGATTGGAAACAAACCACTGGGTCATCAGTTCAAAAATGCCCAGAAATCCGTTGAATATACCAATAAAAGCGGCAATCCCCAGACTAGGCTCTCCCAAATCCTGTTGTTCTAACTCGCTCAGGAATTGGAAGTCAACTAAGATATTTAGCAGTTCCGCCAGTACAAAAAAGGCTATCAGTGGCCAGACATAGCCCTGAATCGGCCCCCGCATCCGCCGATTGGTAAAATCTGCTTGTTCGTTATCTTCTTGCAGAGGCGAATCGGGAAATGCTTGTCTATAAGCTTCGCAGAGATAGTAAAGAATCCCTGCTCCCACTACCATCATCAAGGAAGACATTATGATCGTGTTCTTTAAACCGATCAACTTCAGGACTATGGGCAGGGAAAAGCCGCTAATAACATCTGCTACCAAAATGCCGCTGCTGACAATCGGATAAGCGCGCTTGATTTCGCGGATGTTAAAGAGTTGGTTCGCCGCGATCGAAGTGTTGAGATCATTGAGGGTGTAGATGCCATCGAGCCACAGCCGCATCAGAAATACTGTTCCCCCAGCTATCCAGGCTGACTTCAACCCTAACCCAATGCGAAATAATAGCAGCGGCGCCGCCATGATTAAGGCAATTAGTACCAAAACCTGGCGCAGGGGCAGCATCCTTTGCAACCAGGAATACATTACCCCTAATGCTGAGCCAATCGCCGCTCCAGAAATATAAATCCAGGGTAACTGATTAGCTCCGTATTCGTCTAAAAATAAACCTACGGTACTGGCTTCCAGCCAGAGTACCCCTACAGATGTAGCTGTGTAAAATGCAAACATCAGAAAGGTTCGCTCTGCTTCCTCCGGACGCAGGTTCACCCACTGCAGCAGTGTCTGTAACCATCTCCCTCCAAACTGCCGATCTCTTAGTTCCATGCCGCCTTAATTTCCCTTGTTCTATGTTGTTCTCGCTTGTTTTCAAACTCGTTTTATTTTACTGATTTGACTTTTAGAGAGGTTTTTCTCTGCCCCGCCTATGCTGTCGCGCCACTGAGCTGCTGCGGCTGCTTGATGCAAAAGCTCTGCCCCTTTCATTTTTGGCCTGCGATAATTCAGGTTTTTCACCTTTTAGGGCAGCGGAGTTTCAGTTTTACTCTACCATTTTCTTAAACAGCTAAATTTTGCATTTCAAGACTAAAAAAACTCATTCCATAAAATTTTGCGTTCAGAAAGTAGAAATTAGCCAGGCAACGCGCCGCCAAAAATGCCGACAAAAATAAAAAATAAAAATAAAAAAACAAAATAATAAAAAATAAAAAATAGTAAAATGAAAAAGAAAAAGATATACAGAGAGCGTGCTTTTCTATCTGCTTAAATCCTACGCTCTCTTATTATTCAATCCCGTACTCCTCACGCCGTATAGTCAAAGAATGCATGCTAATAGCCTTTCCGTGAGGAAATTTTCTCAGCACGGGTCAGAGGAGCCGCTAATGTCAATGTCTTTATTTTTTTGGGGAAAGCAACATCATCATACTGCGGCCTTCTTTTTTAGGGGCTTGCTGAACTTCTGCTACTTCTTGCAGATCTGTGGCCATTCTTTTCAATAACTCTTCTGCCAGATCAGTATGCTGAATCTCCCGACCTCGGAACATAATCGTAGCTTTAACCTTATCGCCTTCCTTAAGAAAGCGCTGCGCCTGATTGATACGCACCTGATAGTCGTGTTCTTCAATCTTGTAACGCATCTTCACTTCTTTTACTTCAGCCGTGTGCTGTTTCTTCTTGACTTCACGGGCTTTTTTCTCTTGTTCAAATTTAAATTTGCCGTAGTCCATGATGCGGCACACTGGCGGGTCTGCCTTATCACTGACGAGGACGAGATCAAGCTCTTTTTGCTCTGCTAGCCGCAAAGCTTCCTGGGGTGTCAGGATACCGAGCTGTGTTCCGTCTGTATCAATGACTCGGATCTTGGGGAAGCGAATTCTTTCGTTAATTTGGGGTAAGTCGCGATTGCGTTTTTTTTCAATCACAGGCGTTTTAGGTAATGCTGGCAATTTGTTAAAGTTAACAGTTGGTATTGTATTGACACTCCCATCGACTAAAGTCGGGGGATTCTTACGCAGTCTGCAAGCAAACCCGTAAAGGCGCTGCCAAGACGCCCCTCCTCTGAAAGCTAAGGTAAACCCTCAGCATCCAGAATATTTATTACTCATCGACTAGGCGGTTTTTTCACCGCTTTTGGATATGATTACATTCTACTTTGAAGCAACTAAAGTTGCCACCGGGCCCTCCCCGTATTAATATGTAGCTTCTTTAAAGCTAATTCTTGGTCTAGGAAGAAAGGGCTGATTGATGGTGGACAGCGCCCCATTAGCTGGCACTGGCTTCGGCGATCTGGCGATCGCTTGTACCTGTTATTTTAATCAGCCCTAAAGAATTGCGATCTTGTTGTCATTTTACTTTCATGTAGATTTAGGCTTTCCCCGGGGCAAAGCTTTTCTCTCTACCTACAGTAAAATAAAAGTTTGTAAATAAGTTGCAACCATCTCCTAGTATAACGAATTTCAGCACTGACCGTCAAGTTAGGCATGCAAGGAATGAGAAAAATCAGGTGAGCGCACTTCACGAGGCAAAGGAGAGCTGTATAGTCTGTGATAAATAGTCATGTAGCCCCGCCATCAGTAATCTTTAAGATTTGACAATACAGAGTGTAACGTCCAAAACTTGGGATATAAATAAGAAAAATATCAAGCAGGCGCCTCGCTTTCTCAAATTGTCAAAAAAGCCCCTACTGACATGAGCCTACGGCTGAAAATTGATCTCAAACCATCTACATCTGCCAACAACCGGAGGGGCAATACTCAGACTAGAAAACAAAAGATAGGTTTTGGTTGCTCAATCCCAAAACCAAGTCTGGCACCTGACGAAATCAGCGAGCGCCTGTGACAAGTTAACCCGTCAACCAACCAATCTACCGATAAAAATTAAGAAATATGAAACTCACTATTCTTGTCACCTGTGCGCTATTAGCTGCCTTATGGTTGGACATGTCTGCATCAGCGGCAAATCCGGAACACCTCAGACGATTACTCAACTACAAAGAATGCCGCAAATGTAACCTCAGCAAAGCCGATCTCACAGGTGCCGAGCTTAGCAATGCTGATCTGCGAGGGGCTTACCTGGCAGGCGCAAACTTGCAAAAAGCCAACCTTTCGGGAGCAAAGCTGACGAGGGCTGATTTGACTAATGCGATATTGAGCGAAGCCAAACTACAAGCAGCCGATCTCCAGGCTGCATCTTTAAACAATGCTAACTTGAGAAATGCTGATCTCCGGCAAACGACAATGAATTTTGCCACACTCATCGAGGCAGATTTACGTCAAGCGGACTTAAGAGGAGCATATCTAATTAATGCTAATCTTCGAAAGGCTTTTATCGATGGGGTAGATTTAACCAGTGTCGTTTTGACTGGAGCGACGATGCCCAACGGCAAAATTTTCAATCTCAGAACTCTTAGACAATAGCTCTGTGGGAGAAGGGGCGCATTGAACTTTTTTCTCAAAATTTTTTTGTAAACGCCGGCGCCTTCACTAAAAGCCATGACTACAGAAAAATTTAAGCAAACTCTCTCTCTCAAAACACGGCTGTTGCCCCAAGCCCTTGCCGCCAGTTGGCTTGGAGCTTCTTTTTTAGTAGTGCCAATAATCCTGCCCGTTCCTATTTTGGCTGCTGTCTTAGCAGATTGGGGACTCGAGCCGCATACGAATCGACTCGAACTTCTCATAGAGCAGGCAACTCAACCGCGTCTTTCGGTGTTTAACCAGCCGCCGCGCATTGTAATCGATTTGCCCAATACGAAACTCGCTGTTAAGCCGATTAACGAGTATTACGAAGGTGATGTGCGGCGAATTCAAATCGAGCAGTTTCCTGCGGGGGGTAGTCGTATTGTTTTGGAATTCCAGCCAAATATGGTTTTAGATCCGGCGCGGGTACAAATGCAAAAGTTGGCATCTCAGGTAGATATCGGCGCTTTTCGCGATCGCTGGGTAGTGCGTCCCGCTTTTGTTGAAGGCACTACTGCTTTTCCCATGCCTTCCCCTAGTAACAGTGTTGTCATTTCGGTACCGCCTCCTGCTGTTAACACCCCTTCTCAGGGCAATTTTCCCAGTAGTACTTTGCCAGGGCTGCCTGTAGATATGTCTGGTATTCCCAGTCGCACGGTTTCTCCCTCTGTGGTTGTGCCGCCGCTTGCTCCTCGCCACAACTCTAAGCCTGGTGTCTTGCTGCCGAAGGGCACGGTACTGAACTTGCGCTATTCGGGAAATGAGATTGTTACTTTGGAACGGGGTGTTGATCGCTATGAGGTTTTGCTGTTGAATGAAGCGGTTCGCGATCCCACAGGTAATGTGATTATTCCTGCAGATACCCCTTTCATCGGATATTTTGAAACCAATAGCAAGGGCAGTCGCTTTGTTGTTAAGGCTATTACTCTCGACGGTCGTAATCTTCCTATCTCCGCTCGCTCGGAACGTTTGCGCCACCTGCTCGTTCTCGACCCCGGCGAAGTCGTTTCTGTCCGCCTTACTGAGGCTATGCGTTAAGGTAGGGACTTGTGCACAAGCCCCTACACAAAATAAATGTCCTTGCTCACATATAGAAGGATAAAGTGAAGTTTATTCTCACTTTACCAATCTAAGTTAAATTTTTTATCGGTTGAGAAAGGCTTGAATTTGCCGCAAGGCAGCGGGAGCAATGTTAAATATTGCCCAACCAGCAGCGATCGCTACTGGTACTAAAACAACTAGAAGACGCCAATCAAAATCCATACTCTAATTCCCCTTAAAAGATTGTTACATCATTTTCATTTTTTATATTTTCAGGGGAAGGGGGTAAATTTTCCAGATCTGTTTTTTTTGAAACACTTACGGCAAAGAACTGGGGGCTACCTCGAAACCCAAATTCGTGCCCTTACCGGCGTGCACCAGTGCCAATTGTTCGTAGCGGCGGGCATGTTCAATTAGTTCTCCTGCCTCCTCTTCCGATACCTCCCGCAACCGTTTCGCTGGCACCCCAACCACCAAAGACAATGGCGGTACATCTTTTGTCACCACAGCACCCGCGCCAATAATGCTACCCGTACCTAAGCGCACTCCATTCATCACCACCGCACCAATTCCCACTAAACAGCCCCTCTCGATATAAGCTGAATGAACGACGGCGCGATGTCCTACTGTCACAAATTCTTCTAAAATTGTCGGCTGACCTGGATCGCAGTGCAAAATGGCCCCATCTTGAATATTCGTACTCGCGCCTATTTCAATGCGTTCTACATCGCCTCGCAAAACTGCATTGTACCAAATGCTTGCGCCTACCCCTACCTTGACTCGACCTATTACCGTGGCATTAGCAGCGACGAAAGCCGCAAGTGAAAGGTCGGGAGGAGGCCAAAAAAAGGTCGAATTTGTCATAATTTAAATATCAAAAGTGGAAGATTATATTAAAAAATTCTGCCAGAGGTTGATTAGCAGAACTTAGAAAGCTTGAAATTAGGAAGATACACAGTCAAGGGCTAGGGCAAGAGTATATAATTAATGTCGCTTAGCCAATACAAAACAACTTATCCCTCTCAGAGGCTGAAATATAATAAAAGCATCATTAAACTAAACTAGCGCATAATCAATATGCTGGTATGCACTCAATGATTGAGACAAGCTTGCAATACCCAATTTTCGGCTCGGAGATTCAGTGTCCCCACTGTCGCCAAACAATCCCGGCACTGACGCTGACTGATACCTATTTGTGTCAGCGACATGGTGCGTTTGAGGCGAATCCCAAAACGGGAGAACTGATCCATCTCCAGTCGGGGCGTCACTGGCGCAGGTGGAATAATGAGTGGTATCGGCAGCACACTCATCCCGACGGTATTCGCTTTGAAATCCACGAGGCTTTGGATCGGCTCTATACCCAAGGTTTCCGAGCTACGCGAGTAATTATCGCCCGCCGCTATATGGATTTGCTCAGCGCTTATTTGGAGCGCAGTAGCCCTTGGAAAGCTCAGTCAGAATCCGCAAAACCTCGTCTTTATGGTTTACCCGTAGAGTTTAGCCCCGATCCCTCTGAAGACCCCTGTTGGGAGGTAATTAATTTCCAGTTGGAAAAAGAACCAGGCGTGCCAATAAGATATCCATATTTCCGTCTGTTTGATTAGCGTAAAATGGAAAATGTACTCCTTCATTTGTGGGCGATCGCTTGCTTGCTAAAGGGCAAAGATGGCTTGACAAAATAGCAAAAATATGCATCACGCTTCGATACGGACTGCAAATATCCACCGGGCGATCGCTTTTTACGAACAGCTCGGCTTTACCGTCAGCGAACGATTTACAACCGGCACTACCCTTGCTTGCTGGATGGAAGGGTTGGGCGGGCGCTTAGAGCTGATTCAAATCCCCCAGCCGCAACCAGCACCAGATGCATTTGCAGACGAACACTATACCGGTTACTATCATTTGTCGTTTGATTTAAGTGAACGTGTGGTGGATTTGCCCAATTGGCTGTCTGAAATGCGCGCTTGCTTCGCCAAAGCCGCCGCCGAAAAACCAGAACAATTTCAACCCCTGAAAGTACTGCTAGAACCTACACAACAAATCATCGGCAATCGCGTCTACGAAGTCGTATTTATTGCCGATACCGATAACTTGCCCCTAGAATTTATTCGAGTTCTGAAAACAAAATAGACCAACAAATACCGAATTACAAAATCATGCAGTTGTTATCATATTATAAAAAATTATTAACAGCAGTGCTGTTAATTTTACTCGGTCTCGGATTTTGGGGCGCGCCAAATGTGATGGCAGTAGGATACGATCTTGCCCGTCAACCTTTAACCGAAGTAAAAATTAGTTTGGGCAGCCCCACTAATGAGTTGAAATATTATCCAAATCACCTGGAATTTATCGCCGGGAAACGTTATAAACTAATTCTCGATAATCCCAGCCCACAAAAACATTATTTTACAGCCAAAGACTTTGCAGATGCAAGTTGGACACAAAAAGTAGAAGCCGGGAAAGTAGAAATTAAAGGAAATATTCATGAATTAGAACTGAAACCGGGAGCGCTCGCTGAATGGGTATTCGTGCCAGCAAAAGCAGGGACATATTCACTACGATGCCCAATACCAGGTCATACAGAAGCAGGAATGACAGGCACTATTACTATTACAACCGCTGATTCGACAGCGTAATTATAGGGAAAAGCAAGTACCTAAAAGACGGGAATGACAGGAGCGGCTGGGATAAATAGCCGCTTCATTTTTATTTTTTTAGTTTTCAAAAAATAGGCGAGGCTCAATATTGAATATTGAACACTGCCAGCGGGACTGATATTTTAACTTCTTAGATTGACGCTAAAATTTTTAACAAGAGCTTCGCGAACTTTTTGGTGCACAGACTCAACATCAGCATCGGTAAGAGTGCGATCGCTACCCCGATAAACTAACCGAAATGCCAAACTTCGCTCACCAGCAGGTACATTTTCACCGCGATATTCATCGAACAATTCCACAGATTCGAGCAGCGTTCCCCCTGCCTTCACCATTACCTGTTTTAGCTCTGCTACAGATATACCAAGCGGGGCAAAAAAAGCAATATCACGAGGGCTTGCTGGAAAAGCAGAATAAGGGCGAAACTGGCGTGCACTTGTCTTTTGACTTAGCACAGCCAACAGCCCATTCAAATCCATTTGGAAGACATAAACTTCATCTGGTAATCCCCGTTCTTGCCGTAATTGCGGGTGCAATTGTCCGAAAATACCCAATTGTTTTTCACCAACCCATAAAGAAGCAGTTCGCCCAGGATGCAGACGAGAATCACTCTTATCGGGTTTGTATTCAAGTGTCAGATTTAAGCGTGCGAAAACACTTTCTAAAACACCTTTTGCTTCAAACCAAGACATTGGCTGTTCGCGCCCACTGCGAATCCATCGCCCCGAAGAGCGATCGCCTCCTAAAATTCCCCCTATCACTTCTGCTTCCTTTAAAATCTCACCCTCTTTCCAGAAAATGCGTCCTATTTCAAACCCATTCAGAGCTCCATTTCCTTGCTGCAAATTATACTCGAAAGCATCTATCAATCCCGTAATTAAATCCATTCGCAGTGCCGAATATTCCACAAACAAAGGATTAGTGAGAACCACCTGATTTTCTGCTTGCGGCTTGACGAGAGAATAGTGCATCAACTCCGTCAATCCGGCAGCGCGGAAACTCGCCCGCAGCTTTCGAGTTAACAGCTGTTCTTTTGGAATATAACCGACAGCCGCCTTACTGGGTAGTGTTTCACAGAAATTTTCGTAACCGTAGAGGCGGGCAACTTCTTCAATCAAGTCAATTTCCCTTTCTAAATCCCGGTAACGATAGGGAGGCACTGTCACTTTCCAAACTCCCGGTTTTTCTCCTGCCTCTAACTTACATCCAAGGGCAGTCAGGATGCGCTCTACATCTTCGGGTTGTATTTCTCCGGTAGTATCTCCCCGTTTAACTGAGCCTAAAACGTGACGAATTCGCTGCAGTCGTAGTTCTATTTTGCGGATAAAGGTAGCGGTGCTTACGCTTGCAATTTCTTGAGCAAGCGCTTCTCCACCTGCCAGTTCCTTTATCATATTCAGAGCGCGAAGGCAAGCTATTTCTAACGAGGCTTGGTTAACACCGCGCTCATATCGCGTAGACGCTTCCGTACGAATTCCTAGGGCGCGAGCCGAACGGCGAATTGCTGCCCGCTCGAAGACAGCCGCTTCTAAGATAATATTTTGCGTGCCCTCGTGGACTTCAGTTTCTTCCCCACCCATTATCCCGGCGAGAGCTACTGGCTTATCATTAGCTGTGATTAATAAGTTTTGCCCTTGCAGGGTACGCTCTTGCCCATCCAAGGTTTTTAGGGTTTCACCTTCTTTAGCATATCTGATGCCGATTGTCAAGCTTTCGCTACCAGTAAGAGCAGAAAGGCGATCGCGATCAAAAGCGTGTAAGGGCTGTCCCCATTCCAATAAAATATAGTTAGTAACATCGACAACATTATTAATTGGACGCACCCCAGCAGCAGAGAGACGACGCTGTAACCATTCCGGAGAAGGGCCAATTTTTACACCAGCGAGCGCCGTACCGATGTAAATTGGGCAAGCGTTAGGCTCAGAAATTTTCACCGCCAATTTCATCTCGCCCTTAGAAATTTTTACCTCCCCTGCTTCCGGAATGCGCAGACTCGCACCCGTTAGTGCCGCCACCTCTCGCGCCACACCTACCATGCTAAGAGCATCAGCACGATTTGCTGTTGCTGTCAAGTCTAAAATCACATCATCCAAACCCAAAAGGGGACGAACATCGCTGCCCAACTGGGGATTTTCCAGCTCGAAAATATGAATACCCTCCGATTCTTTTGCTAGCCCTAATTCTGCTAGCGAACAGATCATCCCTTCAGAGGAAACGCCCCGCAGTTTAGCCGGTTTAATCTTTAAATTAATCTTCGGCAAATAGGTACCCACAGTTGCCACCGGCACGAAAATATCAGCGCGGGCATTAGGAGCGCCGCAGACGATATTTAGGGGTTCGCCACCCGCCCCGATATCAACTTTACAAACCCTCAGCTTATCAGCATTGGGATGGGGCTGACATGAGAGGATTTTTCCGAGGATAACCCCTTCAGCCCAAGTGCGGCGATCTTCAATATCTTCTACTTCAAATCCAGCTAATGTTAGAGTTTGAGCCAACTCCTCTGGAGTGACGTGAATATCTACCAGTTCCCGCAGCCAGTTGAGAGAAATACGCATGGATGGATAGTTATCAATTGCTAATTATGGCTAATGGTTCCGCCGTGCCAGATTATTTTACCGCTCTGAAGTTGTAAAAAGAGAAGGAAAATCAATATTGGGTCGCCGGACTTCATCAAATCAACATAATTATGTAAAAATATGGCAAAGATAGCAAAAAATCATTATCTAGAGAGGGTTTGGTGGCACTTTAAGAGTATCAATAAGTCAAATATAAGTAATCATAGTAATAAGAGGGCTATCGATGCCGCCAGATAGTCCAGACAAATGTAACACCAGTCGAGTGGCGGTGGCATTAGTTCCCTTGGCATCTGCAGCATCAAAAGCCGTCACTAGCCTTGTTATTATTAAATTAAGGTAGGGTATAGCTGAGCGGTACTAAAGACCATCGAGCAAGCGCGTCGATGGGATGATCGCATCTACGATGGCTTTAAGTGAGTAAATCAGAAAAGCTGAGCAATATCCGGGTGAAATTGAATGAGCTACTGTGTAAATCCAATCTGTACAAATCCTGAAAATCCAGAGCATGCTCATAGATGTCAGAGCTGTGGCTCGAAGCTAATATTGCGCGATCGCTATAAAATCACGCAAGCCCTGGCACAAGGCGGCTTTGGCGCTACCTTTATCGCCAAAGACATCTCCTTGCCCGGTGAACCAATTTGCGTGCTCAAGCAATTACGCCCGATGGCAACTTCTGCACGCATCTTTGAAATGGCGCGCGAACTCTTCGAGAGAGAAGCAAAAACCCTAGGAAAAATCGGCGATCATCCCCAACTCCCCCGACTATTAGATTACTTTGAAGCCCAGGAACAATTTTATCTAGTTCAAGAATACATTAGTGGCTCAACCCTCAAACAAGAAGTAAAACGCACTGGCCCTTTCACAGAACTAGGGGTGAGAAATTTTCTAACGGAAATATTACCTATTATACAATACATCCACGACCATCGCGTTATTCACCGAGATATCAAACCAGCTAATATCATTCGCCGCAATATCGATAAAAAGCTGGTATTGATTGACTTCGGAGCCGTTAAAGACCAAGTAAGCCAAACAGCAATCATGGGCGGCACCGGTCAAACACAACTAACCTCTTTCGCGATCGGTACCCCCGGATTTGCACCCCCAGAACAAATGGCCTTGCGCCCCGTATACGCCAGCGATATTTACGCCTTAGGCGTAACTTGCCTTTTCCTGCTCACAGGCAAATCACCCAATCACCTCGGTTACGATCCGACTACCGGAGAAATTAATTGGCGCGAACATATCGACGTCAGTAGCGGTATGGTTCGCATACTGGAAAAAATGCTAGAGGTTTCCGTACGCCGTCGCTTCCAGTCAGCAAACGAAGTACTCAGAGCAATGGCAGTCGAGTTTCACCGCGACGTTCTCTCCCAAGGCATGATCATTCAACCAAGAACAGTGATTCAAGCGGAAGAACGCACGGCGCTCGAGTCTGGCGGCTCGTCAGGAGCCGATCCACAGATTTCCAAGCTTGCTGAAGCAATTCGAGCTCGTAAAGCAAGAGCCTCCGCAACTAGGCTGCCGGCTACTAGATTGAATCAAACTCGCGCCAGCAAGTCAAATGTGGTGACGATGATAGATAATAAAGGAAATTCTGGCGCTAAAATGAAAAAAACACCCACCCAATGGGATGCTGAAGGGGTGAAAACTGCTTATATAAAGGGACGACGGGATTTTGCTGCCTGCGATCTCAGCCAACTGGACTTGCAAAAAGCTAACTTAGCAGAAGCGATTTTTCACCAGTCGAAGCTGACTAAAACTAACCTGCAAGGAGCAAATCTTGCTAGCGCTAATTTTGGGAGGGCGAGTTTAATCCAGGCAAGTCTGCGAGACGCGAATTTAAGTAAGGCTTATATGAGTTACGCTAATTTGGAAGGGGCTGATCTTAGAGGAGCAGATTTGACTGAGGCTTATCTAAGCTATGCTAACCTGCGCGGAGCAAATCTGTGCGGAGCCAATCTCACCGGGGCCCGCGTTACAGATGAACAATTGGCTCTAGCTAAGACGAATTGGATGACTGTACGCCCTAATGGCAAGCGGGGTTTATTTTAAAGTTTGTTAATTTACCGCTAAAGGCTAAAAAAATCGTTTTAGTAAATGTTAAAATACTGTATTAGGAACTAAATTAGAAAAAAATGGCGGAAAAGATTTACTCGTAATCAAGGCAAGAGATGATATAATAAAACTGTAAATAATATCCTGAAGAAAGGATGAGCATTTAGAAAAGAAAGACGGAACATTTATATTCAAAGGAAGTGCAAGATGCAAAGAATCGAGGAGTCAGAGATTTCTCAGGAAATTCAGCAACGGCTGAGGGAGTACGTACGTAAAAGGCGGGACAAGGAACATTTAGATTTTCATGCGCTTGCCTGGCGTTTGGGAATAAGCGAAAAGGAAGCGCAGGAAATATACATAGGTGAGGCAGCAAGGAATTAAAAAATAATAAAAGCTCCGGCGAGCGCAATTATATTTTATTTTATTAGCTTAATTGGTGAGCAGAAACTAAACAAACCCGGTTTCTTGAAAAAACCGGGTTTATAATTATAAAAGCTAACTAACTAACAAGTAACACCTGCACCTTTTCGCCGGCGGGAATTAAAGTTTTGCCAACGGGAACGAGCGCCAAACCGTTTGTTTGCACTAAATTAATCAAATTCCCCGAACTGTGACTGCCACTGGCAAGATGAAACTCGTATTGCCCATCAACTAAATGCAACTGCCCCCAGAGATAGCTTTCTCGCTCGCCGTCAGAATGCAAATCTTGTAGCGAGCGCGCCTGCACAAACACAGGCTCCCACCCCTGATTCAATCCCGACAGCTTCTTTAGCGCCGGTTGCACGAACCGCCAAAAAGTAACTAGCGTCGAAACTGGATTTCCCGGCAAGCCGAAATACAAAACTCGGTTATTACTAGGATAAGAAACAAATGTTGCAAAAGTTAAAGGTTTCCCCGGTTTAATCCCTACAGAGCGAATGTGAATTTTAGCACCTAAACTAGCCAGAATTTCATCAACATAATCATAATCCCCCACAGAGACGCCGCCAGTAGAAATAACCATGTCGGCTATTTCTACCGAGCGCGCGATCGCCTTTTTCAGAGCTTCTGGCTCATCTTTCACAATCCCTAATAGCACCGGTTTTCCCCCAGCTTTAGCCACCGCTGTAGCCAAAGCATACTGATTCGAGTCCACAATCTGGCCCGGTTCCAAAGGGGAAGCGAGATCAACCAACTCGTTGCCTGTCGAGAAAATCACCACTTGGGGACGACGGTACACCCGCAGGCAGGTACACTGCGCTGCTGCCAAAACAGCAATTTCTGGCGCTCCTAGAGCAATTCCCGCATTTAGCAGAGTGCTTCCAGCTTTGTAGAAACAACCCCGTTCCCGTACAAACGCCCCTGCTGCTTTCGGGGCTGCGAAAATAGCGACACGTGAACCTTCCCGCTTTGTTACCTCCTGGATGACAACAGTATCAGCGCCTGGGGGCATCATCGCACCTGTGAAGATGCGAGCAGTTTTACCAGACTGAATTGTTATTTGCGGTGCATATCCTGCTGGAATTTCTTCAACTATTTGCAAAATAGCTGGTTTTTCTGTGCTTGCATCTTTTACGTCTTCATATCGCACCGCGTACCCGTCCATTGCGGAATTGTGCCAATGGGGAAAGTCGAGATTACTTGTCACTGGCTCTGCAAGAATGCGATCGCTTGCCACCAGCAAATCTATTTTCTCCACATCTTGCTGTCTATCCAGGGGCTGTACCCACTCTAAAATAATTGACTCCGCTTGTTTGACGGGCAACATAGCCCTTTCTCCCTAAATTAGCTGTAAAAGCCACAAACTTTTTTCACAATTCAAAAAAATACTATAATCTACTTTCATAGATAAATTTCCTATTTTTAACCTAGTAGGTTTGCCAAAAAAATCGATTTTTAAGTTTTACCGCTGCTTTTGGGGAATGGGAAATCGGTATCTGACGACAGAGCCAGCATTACCGCTTACCCATTATTATTGAAAGATTAACTTTCCTCATCAGAACTATTAGGCGGTAGCCCAATTCTGAGATATTCTTTCGAGCTTTTGAGTTGCTCCCAAAGTGCTTTTATATCTTCGTAAGCTTGTTCTGGAGAAATCTTGCCATTAGTTTCTAAAGCGCAGATAAAAGACACTTTGTGAGCAAATTCTTGTAAGTTCGCATTAAACGCTAAATTTTCCGGTGTGAACTTACCGTAGTAACGACTCCGAGGAGATAAAAAATCTGAGTAGTCTGCCATAGCTGTCTCCTTGTTACAAACTTGTTACAAAAATCACATCTCTTTCTCAGTAATGCAGGTACTGCCGTTTTTGATTTAACTTATTTTTAATCCAACTTTAACCAGCTATGTAGTTTAACGCCTTTGCGGTTGATAGGGCTGTCTAAATAACTTAATATATATATGCAAAGTATACACTTTGTATTAGCTTTAATAAAAGAGAGTTAGAGCGGGAACAAATTATGCAAGCAAATGTAGATGGCGTATTAGAGGAAGATGGGAACGCCTTAGAGGAAGCTTTGGAAGAAGCTTTTACCTCAGAGACTTCGGAGCAATATCGGAAGAGGATGCAGCGGCGTAAACAGGTGCAGGAGCAGCGCCTTGCAAAAGCCTGCAAGGAAAAAGGGTTAATCATAGTTCACACAGGCAATGGCAAGGGCAAAACCACAGCGGCTTTGGGTATGGTGTTGCGCTGCCTAGGGCATGGCTACCGTGTGGCGATCGTTCAGTTTATTAAAGGAGCCTGGGAACCGGGGGAAAAAATGGCTTTTAGCCGTTGGGGGGATCAGATAGAGTTTCATGCCCTTGGGGAAGGCTTTACTTGGGAAACTCAAGATCGTCAGCGGGATACTGAAAAAGCCCGACAGGCATGGCAAATGGGTTTGGCGTTTATACGTAATCCTGATTACAAGCTTGTAGTTTTGGATGAAATCAACGTTGCTTTAAAGCTGGGTTACTTGCAGGTTGAAGAGGTGCTTGCGGGGTTAGAGCAAAAGCCGATGGATTCCCACGTTATCCTTACTGGTAGGGGGGCGCCGCCACAATTAATTGAAAGGGCGGATTTGGTTACGGAAATGACTTTAATTAAGCATCCTTTCCGCGAACAAGGTGTGAAGGCACAAGCGGGGATTGAGTATTGAGGGGGCGATCGCGATTTACTTTCCCCAAATCCGATTTTGATAGATGTGTTTACAGATACCTAATATGCTTATAACTTGATATGCCTAGCTTTATTTCTTATAGATTTAAGTTTTTGATACTCCTCCCCCTAGAAGGGGAGAGGTATCAAAGCCGTACTAAAGGTTTCACTTTTCACTTGCAGAGGCTAGCTGGCAAGATATTCCCGCACGTTGGCTTGGCGGCGGCGCAGTTGAGCCAGGGCTTGATGCTCTAGCTGACGCACTCGTTCACGGCTGAGATTAAGTTGTTCTCCAACTTTTGCCAGGGACAGTTCGCGACCATCTTTAAGTCCAAAGCGCAGGGTGATGACTTCCCGTTGCTGAGGGGTTAGTTCTGCCAGCATGTTGTCCAAGTCTTGGCGCAACAATTCCTGAGTTGTGTAGTTTTCTGGGGAAGCGGTTTCGTCTTCTAGTAGATCTTGTAATTCGGTGTCGTGGTTGTCTCCAACGCGGATATCTAAGGAAATCGGGTGGCGAGCCATTGTCAGATATTCTCGAATCTGCGCTGGTTCGAGTTCGAGTTCTCGAGCTATTTCGGCAGGGGTGGCACTGCGCCCTAGTTGTTGGGTCAACTCCCGCTGAACTTTTTTGATTTTATTAAGTTTTTCGGTGATATGGATAGGCAAGCGAATGGTGCGCGCTTGTTGGGCGATCGCTCTAGTAATTGCTTGCCGAATCCACCAATATGCATAGGTGGAAAATTTATATCCCCGCGTGGGATCGAATTTTTCCACGCCCCGCTCTAACCCGAGAGTTCCTTCTTGGATCAGGTCCAACAGTTCCAGATTACGTTTTTGGTATTTTTTGGCGATCGCTACCACCAAGCGCAAGTTTGCTTCGATCATCTTTTGCTTAGCACGCTGCCCCTGCTGCATAATCCTTTTTAGATCTGCTTCAGAAAGCTTTACATGCTGCGCCCATTCTTCCAGAGTTACCTCGCGTTTTAGCTCTTCTTCTAGCTTTTCTTTAGCTTCTAACAAAAGCATCATCTGCTGTACCTGCTTGCCCAAGACAATTTCTTGCTCGTGCGTCAGCAAAGGCACCCGCCCGATCTCGTGCAGATAAGTCCGCACGATATCAGCCGGTGCGGATGGCTGTGCGCCCATATATGTTGGGTTGGCTGTCATGGTACGGTTTTTTGCAGTGGGCATGGGTGACTCGTTACTCCCTAAACATAAGAAATAGCTTTCGCCTGCCTTTTTTTAAGGGCAGGAAAACGAACGGGGTTTATCACAGAAACCTGGTTTCTTATCTAGAAACAGCGAAATACCCCTTACATAAACACTGCTGAGAAACCGGGTTTCTCTTTACTCACTTTTTCTATGAGCGTTTTCTCCGGCGGGGAACCCGATTTCTCCCTACCGGCAAACATTTTTGATACTGACTGGTTTGTTAAAGTCGAAGTCGGTATGAGTTCCTTTTTCTAGAGTATTGCTAATTTAGACATCGGTAAAGATCCAAAAGTTCATTTTTTACCCTTCTATTCTTAAGCTTTCCCCAAACTACAGAAACAGCTAACATTAAGATTGGCTTTCCACTACCGTCTTTTGGGGCGCACCCCAGAAGAGGGAGCTTTTGAGCGGAACCTTTGCGAGATAAAGGCCATTTTTTGGTAAAATTGCGCTTATTGATTTGGATGAGATTGCTAAAGGTGAACTGGTAAGGTGAAAGCAGCTACTGTCGGAGAGCTTCTCACGGCAATCTCATAAATCCGGTTTCTCTTAGAAACTGATTTTCTAAGAGCCTACGAGAAACTCCTGTTAGAGCCTATTTCTAGGTACTGCTGTACTTTTGTACTTTCTCATTTACTATAATGATCTAGTCCTCCGAAACTGAGTAGGCACTATGGATCGCGATCACCGAACCGCAGCAGTCGTCATTGGTAGTAATAACTAGACAGTGTTATTACTTAGACGGTTCTGCCGCTTTCCATATGGACTTGCGCCTATTTGATGGACTTATATAAGTCCTCCCTTGCGCTCGCTATTAGTTCAGGCTTGTGCATTATTTAAACTGGAAATCTAAGTCGCTTTGATATTTCACAGATTTTCTTAATATCTTTCCCAGATGTCCAGTTTCCCCTACTCTTTATGTTAAATTTCTAGATTTTTCCCTACCTCTATCTATGGTATGAATATATCTTGACTAATTTGACCTCTCCCCTCGCACATTATATAGTCTTTCTGGTGACCTAACTGGGTACAGAGTGAGTTTGACTTTTAAATTTGTAATTTTTTGCCAAGCAATGCCTGTGTCAATAGAGTTAGGCTAGTTAAGCTAGAATACGATTAGCGGTAAAATCAGACATAGGCTTACTTTTCTCTGTTGATAATCGTAGGGGAATTTCAATCTGAAATTCAGTTCCTTCTCCAGGTTTCGAGTAAAGACGCAATTGCCCGCCGTGTTTTTCTACGACAATAGAGTAAGAAACCGACAATCCCAATCCTGTTCCTTTGCCCACAGGTTTTGTTGTGAAAAACGGATCAAATACTCGCTGTTGGATAGCTTCTGGTATTCCTAAACCGTTGTCTGAGATTGAGATAAAGACTTGCGAATTTTCCTTGAGCGAAGTTATTATTTTAATAACACTAGGATTTTTTCTCAATTCTTCTGGGCTGAGTTGTTTTTGTCTTTCTTCTAGAGCATCGATTGCATTGATGAGCAGATTCATAAACACCTGATTGAGCTGCCCAGCATAACAAGTAACTTCTGGTAAATTTCCGTATTCTTTAATCACTTGAATTGATGGAATATCTATTCGGTTACTCTTCAGGCGATTTTCTAGAAGCATGAGAGCGCTTTCAATTCCCTCATGAAGATCGACACTTTTTAGTTCTGCTTCGTCGAGTCTGGAAAATATTCTCAAAGATTTTACTATTTCCCGAATCCGGTTAGCTCCTGTTTTTATAGAATTCAGCACTTTGGGAAAATCTTCTTGCAAAAACTCAAAGTCTACTTCTTCTATTAACTTTTTAGTAACTGGATCTTCTTGTTTATTATTTTGATAAATTTGTATCAATCTCATTAAATCATATGCATATTTTTCTGCATAATTTATATTGCCAAAAATAAAATTTGTTGGATTGTTTATTTCATGAGCTATTCCGGCTACCATTTGCCCTAAAGCTGCCATTTTCTCTGAATGAATTAGTTGGGCTTGAGTAGCTTTTAGATTTTCTAGAGCTTTTTTCAAATCTCGCGTTTTTTCGTCTACCTTAGTTTCCAAGATATGAGAATACTCTGCTAGTTGATGGTTAGCATGTTCCAGGCGCTCATTAGCTATTTTTAACTGTAATTGGCTTTGATAATTAGCCAGCAAAATTGCTGAAAATGTCAATGATAACAGGGGCGAAAATACTGGTATTATCCAGCCGGACAGAAAAGCAGCATAACTGCCGACAATCACCAGTATTCCTCCCCCTATAATAGTATAAATTGTTCCAGTAAAATAAATAGATTTTTTAAATAATTGGTTTTGGAGAGATTGCAGACATGCGAGCGCGCCGGCAAAAGACCAAACCAAAATATAAAGGGCGCCTTCAGTTTTTGTCCAAGCTCGCAACATAAGGCGTCCTTCTTTAGCGGCGCTCAAAATTTGACTGGCGACATTAGCATGAATTGCTACTCCTGGCGTCAGCTTCCCCATAACAAACAGAGTATTAGAATAAGGAGTGGGGAACATATCTTTAAGACTTTCTGCCGTTGTGCCAATTAAAACTATGCGATCGCGCATTAAATCAGGAGGAATGCGATTTTCCAACACATCTGTTATTGATACAGTTGGAAACCGATCTATCCCTCCTCGAAAATTCAACAAAATCTGATAGCCGCCCGTATCCGAGGCAATATATCCTCCTTCATTTCCCGTTAAAGGTACAAAAACCGCTTGTCCTAACTGGTATATTTTCTTATTTTCATCAATAGTTTGTAGTGATATATTTTCTGCTGCCAGATACATCAGTGCTAATTTTGTCCCCAGCCCTTCTCTAAAACGACCATCGGGACTTCCGATCAACATTAAAGCCCGACGCACCTTGCCGTCGGCATCGACTACCAAATCAGAAGCGGCAACTTGCCCTAATTTATTTAGCGTTGGCGGAGGAGCGATTTGATTTCCGCCCACTTTTTCAATGCCGATCAAATTGGGGGTAGACTCGAACACTTGAACCAATTCTTGATGCCCTGGTTCTACCGGCAAATCGCGATAATTATCCAAGCCGATTACTCGTGGTTGTTGAGCTTTAATTTTTTTTAACAACTGGGCGATGACGCGATCAGGTAATGGCCATTTCCCGACATTAGTAATATCTGACTCATCAATCGTGACAATCACGATCCGTTCATCAACCGGTTCAGTTGGGCGGAGACGAAAAAATTGATCGACAGTTGCCCATTCCAATAATTGAAAAAAGCCGGTAAGACTCCCAGCAATGACGAATCCTGCCACGCTGGGAGCAATTATAAAAACCCCTTGCCATTCCCTGATATATTTTTTCAGCTTTTGCCACATTTTTTCTATGGCTAACTTTTGATCGTTTATAACTGTTCGACGATGGGCTGTGTGGCGATCGCCTCCAGTCCAACTTGTTGCAACAGTTTTTTCCACTCATTTGCTAATGTAACATTTTCTGGTTCAGCCGATTTGGCTGCACTTAATAGCGTGAGCGTATCGTACCAAATTCCAGAGGAAGCATACAATGCTGCCAACTCTATAGGTTTCAGAGATGAAATTTGAGTGATATTTTTCGGCGCTTCAACGCGTTTAACCCAGCCGCTGACTCCATGACTATCGGGGCGCAAAATATCTCCCGGCTCGATGAGTGCGAAAAACCAAGCATAATTTTTTCCGATTTCCAATTCCGGCGCATCTTTTGGCACCGTCACTTGTACAATTCCGCCTCCACCTGAGATTTTCAAAGTTGTCTGATAGAGGTGATTTCTGTTTTCATCTTGCAGACTGAAAAATACTTCTTTTGAAGCCGTTGCCGGAACATATACCAAGAAAGTTGGACGAGCCGCTACCGTTCGACCTATTTGTGTCTGCGGAATCAATGCCACTAACTTTGAAACAGCTTCTTCACGAGTTCCCCCGTTAGCAGTGTTGACTGGTGCCGCATCCCCAGGGGGTGCAAATTGAACACTACCACGAGTTCCCCCGTTAGCAGTGTTGAGAGGTGCCGCATCTCCTGGGGGTGCAAATTGAATGCTGCCACGGGTGCCCCCGCTCCTCGTGCTGCGAGGTGCTGCATCCCCTGGGGGTGCAAATCGGATGCTGCCACGGGTGCCTCCGCCTTTTGTGTTCCGGGGTGCGATATCCCCTGGGGGTTGAAATTGCACGCTGATGAGAGTTTGATCAAAGCGGGTTTCTAAACCGGTTTTCTGCTGTGCTTGTACTTGTGAGTTTGGAAATGTCCCAACTACAAGCGCTCCGGTTAATCCAAGGGAAAATACAGTTTGAGAAATTGAGAGATGTTTTTTTGTCATACTCATACCTCGCTGTAAAATTTTTGCTATTTATAACCAGTTTCCTACTAATACAAAAGGAGCCCAAAAATAGGGATGGTTGTAATCAGGATTTTTCAAAAGGGTCAATTGAGCTTCTCGCAGGGCTTGCGCTTTGGTCATGCTAACATTGGACTGGGTTAATCTTTGATAAAATTCCGCCATTAGTGCAGCGGTAGACTCGTCGTTAACTGACCATAATGTTGCTATTGTACTACGCGCTCCTGAGCGAAGGGCAAATCCTGCTAAGCCTAATGCTGCTCTGCGATCGCCCGCTGCGGTTTCACAGGCACTCAAAACTAACAACTCAATCGGGTTACGATGAAACCGCTGCCGCGTTTCTAGCACCCGTTCAAAATCCTTAACTCCAAATTGCCCATCCCACGTTAGTAAAAATGTTTCTTCCGGATTGGAGCTGAATTGCCCATGAGTGGCTAGGTGAACCACTTGCGGTGAGCCTTTCTCTATTTGGCTTTTAAAGGAGGCGCGGGTAAAATTCTCATTCAGCAGCACTTTTGCTTTAAATTTAGAACTAATTTGCTTTATCTCTGTCTCAACTCCTGGTAAAGCGGAAAATCCAGCTCTTGCTTCGGTTAATCCAGCTGCAAGAACTTCGAGTTTACTGCGTTGTAGCCCTTCTGGAAAAAGTTGCAATCCAGGACTAAGGGCGATATTATATTTCTCGATGAGATATTTCTCTCCGTCGTAGAGGGCAGCCATTGGTAAGGAACGTAAAAACCCATCTAGCACGAAGACTAATGTTTTTATGTTGCTGGCTGCTAGTTCTGCTTCTGCGGGTTGGATCAGCCAGTTGTAAACTTGTTGAGAAAGACGCAGTCTCTCAGTACCGGAATATCCCAAATATAGGGAAGAGTACAATTTTTGAAGAATATTTTCTATTTCCCAACTGGGAAGGGCTGTGGCGTAGTGGCGCAGGGGTCGATTGGGAGCAGAAATGATTACTTCTAGGCGATCGCTTAATATAATTGGATAAATAACTGCTGCTTGCGGATCGATCTGATCGATTTGTACCGGATGGGTTTGTAAACAGGCGTCTCTAAAAAAATTGTCTAATTCTGCTAATTGTAATGCTTCAATTACCTCGCGAGCTTTGATAATATTAGCTTGAGAGGCATTTGGTTGCAGTAATATGCTTACCATTTCGCGGTGAAATGGTTCGACACTTTCTTTAAAATTAAATTGAATGTCAGAACTAATGGCTGCGAGATCGCTGCGCAGGGATTGGAATGCTTCAAATGCTTCCGTATAAGCTGCGATCGCAGCTTGTATATCCCCCTGCTGTTTTCTAATTCTTCCCAGCTGCCAAGCTGAGCGCGCAATCAAATCCGGTGCGTCTATTTTTTGAGCTATTTGCAGTGCCTGGTTCGTCAGGGTTTTTGCCTCCTCCCACTGCTGGTTTCTTTCGTAAATATTTCCCAGTTTATTGACTGCCAATGCCTCCGCTCGTGCGTCTTTTAGTTGCCGGGATTCCTGTACTGCCCCCGCTATTATTTTAGCAATTTCTTCTCCTCCTATCTCACTTTCGTAACCTTTTATTTTTGTCAAACTTTCTACAAAATTGACTTTGGCAAAAATAGCAGCGCGAGAAGAAGGTAATTTAGATAAAGTTGTTTTGATTTGCCTGCCAAGGGCAAGGGCTTCTTCCCTTTTTTCATTTTCTACCAATAAGCTCAGTTGATTTAGTTGTGCAGGCAAACGGGCAAAATCATTTTGCGCCATTTTCGCCGCCTGTTGATAGTATGCTCTAGCTACCTCATATTGTTGTAAATCTCTGGCAATATTACCGATGCTTAGAAGAGTAGCGCTGGTTTCGGCACTGTTACCTATTCTAGCACTGATTTCCCAACTTTGCTCTAAAATTTCTTTCGCTTGTATTAACTCACCTATTTTGTGTAGCACCTCACCCAAACTCCGCAATCCCATTGCTTTTAGTGGCGTATCGGGTTGAGTTTTTATCTTTTCTACAAGAGATTCTAAAAGATTTTTTGCCCTCCGATACTGCCCTAGTGCTTGCAAGGCTTGGGCTTGATTAATCTGACTGCCTAATTTACCTATTTCGTTTAACGCCTGTGCATAGGTTATTTCAGCTTTTCTCCATGTTTCTAGGGCTGCTTCTGTATGTCCGATCGCTAGTTGTAAGCTGCCCATATTATTTAAAGATTGTGCTAATATTCCCAGCCCTTTGCTATCATTTTTTTGCTTTTCTAATAACTTGATGCTTTTCTCTATGGCTATACGCGATCGCTCCCATTCCCCCAATTCTTGATAAGCTGACGCCAAATAATTTAAACTCAGAGCTAGATTAATAAAATCCCCTTGTGTTTCATATTCTTTAGCTGCTTTTTCCCAGAGGGCTGCCGCTTCAAAAAAACTCCCAGCTTCGTATAATTGCTTACCCTGTTGCAGCAGTTGTAAGCCATGAGAAAGAATCGATTGAGTGCGCCCAATCGTAAGCCCCCCTACCGTGACGGCAAATATAGTTGTCAATCCTAATCCAAGAAAATATTTTTTGAACCGCTTACCTGGAGGTTTTACTATAGACAGCAACCAGCCTAATAAATAGCTTTTCTTCATTTTTTCATTTCTCATTTTCTCTCCCTCCTGTTTTTTGCCAATGCTGCGAAAGAAATTTTTATTTTATGTCTTTGGCAGCTTGCTGTTATCACTTTTTCTTCGCTCTATTTTATTACAATTAAGCATTTGCTGCCACCTCCCTTGTATCGATTCAGTAGCCAAAGAAACCACCAATTTTAAATTTCCCTTTTCGTCAAGCATCCAAGCATTTGCTTCCTGCATTTGCGGCTGCGGCTGGGCAGCGTCTTGATAGGGGGGCGATAAAGATAAAATATTATTTTCAAAACCTTGTGAAAAATCTTGCCAATCTCGCCAAACATTTTGACTGCTCATAGTCGTCACATCTTCTGGCAAGCCGCCGCGTCTGGTAACCGTGAAGGAATTGCCATCATCGACAGCACATCCGACATAAATTTTTTTGCTAGGATCTGTAAAATTGTCTGGCAAGTCAATCAATCCAGGGCTGAGATTTACATCTGGGTTATTAATGGTGACGGTGCCGGAAATGCCAAATTTAGAACTTGCTGTAATTGAACTATCGGCAGAGAGAAAAAAACCCTGAGTAGTAATCTGAATATTGCCGCCTACACCCTGAATAGCGTTAGCGACAATTTTACTATTTTCTAGAGTTGTTATTGTGTCTGTGGTGACAGTGATGTTGCCACCAGAGGCAGTTTCGATTGCTTCCGTGGTAATGGAGCTATTGCGACGCAAAATAATATTACGGGAATTGAGTTTGATGCTACCTTGGTTGCCTGCGGCAGTTTCGGCTCTAATCCGACTGCCATTGTCGAGGAAAAGTTGAGAAGCTCGAATTTTTAAGTTACCTGCTCCTCCCGTACCTGTGCCGCTGGCAGTGATTTCAGCGCGATCGCGAATATTAAGAAAATTAGTAGTAATCAATAAATTACCAGCATCCCCCGCCCCTGTACTTGTTGCTCTCAAAGTACTAGGTATCACTTCACCTTTAGTACTAATTCCACTACCCGATAATTCTATTCCTTTGGTAGCCACTATCTCCATAGTTCCCCCTCTACCGAAACCAGAAGTTGCTGCTGTCACCTCGGCTCCATTTTTGAGGATCAGTTGTCCTGTTATAATTTCTAAAGTTCCTGCATCTCCCTTAGTTCTCGTTTCTACACTTAATGTACTGGTTCCCAGCTTTGGGGAAGCGCCGCTGATTTCTACCAATTCCGAAGCTATTACTCTCAAGTTGCCAGCCCCACCTTGAGGATTCTGCATAGGAAAGTTAACTGAGCTAGTAAATAATCCCGCACCTTCTCGCACTATTAATCGTTTAGTAGAGATTATTAAGTCTCCTGCATTGCCATCAGCGATTGTCGTAGTTGCTAGGCTGGTGCGAACGGGAAAATTTCCTTTTGTACCAGTACCGAGTAATTCTACTGATTCCGACGCGGTGACGATTATACTTCCAGAGGATATTGCTGAAGTGGTAAAAGATGAAATTTGTGATCCTTCGGTTAGTGTCACGCGCCTTCCTTGCACTCGGATATTGCCACTAGCTACTAAGGGGTTGAAGCTAGTGACGTCAACGTTAGCTCCTCCAGATAGGTGAATGTCTTGAAAATTTTGTACTTTTTCATAGTTGAGGGCAAAACCTTCGTTTGTAGGGCTTAGGTTGACTATACTATTTGCTCCTACACTTCCTAATTCAATTCTTCCGCCTGGGGCGGTGATATTGCCACTTTCTAAACGTATTTCACCTCCTACTAAGGCGAAAGTTTTTCCTGACTGCACTTCTAATCCGAGGGGGCTGGCGCTAGGAATTGTCGATGGATTGGCTTGAGAGCGATTGACTATTGTGCCTGGATTTGTTCCGAATTGTAGCCCTACTGGAATGCTGATGGTAAGTAGGGGCTTGGTGGAGGTGTTGGTGGCGCTAAATTCTGTGCCGTCGGCAAATTTTAGGCTATTTGCTGTTGATGCTAGGAATGAACCGCCAATCTCTAGGCTGGCATTGGTGCCAAATATTATTCCATTGGGGTTGAGCAGGAAGAAATTGGCTCTGTCGTTGGTTTTGAGGATGCCGTTAATGTTGGAGATTTTTCCTCCGGTGACGCGGCTGATGATATTTTGTATGTCTGGGGCGTTATTGAAAAAGGCTTTTCCTCCAGTGGGCACGGAAAATTCTCTAAAACTGTGGAAGAGATTGTTTCCAACTCGACTGCCTCCTTCGATGGTATAGTTGATTTTATCTGCTGTATTTACTTGGGTGGGTAAGGTGCCATCTGCTGTAATTTGCGCTCGCACTAAAGTGCTGGTACTCCCATATACTACGGCTAAATTAGCAGTCAGGTATAGGATTCTACCTATAGATGATTTCATAGCATAGGTTATTTTTTGCTTCTATCACAGTATTTTATCTCTGAATTTTTCGTTTTTTATCCGTATTTTCCTCATATTTTAATACAATACAGCGAGAAGAAAATTCTCTCCTCGCTGCCGGCAATAATTAAATTTTTATTATTTAGCAATTAAATGCAAAAAGGCGGAAAAGGAACGGGAATGCAGTTTTGCTTCTGTTCTGGTTTTAATGTTTGAGTGCTTTGCTGATTGGTAATGAAGTCTCTTACTTGAGTAATGCTTTCTTTTAGTAATCCATTTGCTACTGCTGGATAAGAAGCTGCTCCTATAGAAACTACTGCTACCGTCATCGCGATCACTATCGAAGAATGTTTACGCCACATAATCTTTCTCCTTATCAATACATTTTCAAGTAATAATTGCTGAGTTACTATTTTTTTCAATAGTATCTTTCAGTTCTTCTTATTCTGCCTCACTTCCTGACTATTTTCTGTGTTCTTCATCACATTTTATTATGATTTTCGTCATACCTGTCCTCAGTATAATTACATAATTTTTATTTTTTATTACATAATAAAATTCCAAGTTTTTACTGAGAAAAGATTAAGAAAGTATAAAATTTAATAAAAGCGTTATGAGGTATAACTTTGCAAAATTGCGCTTTTCCGGGAAACAATTGTCAGTTTTTAAAAAGGGCCAAAAACAGAAAAGGAATGCAATTTCTTTTGTTATAGTATTGTAAAAACAAACTGTTTGCCATCGCTTGTTAAGTAGGAAAAAAGAAGTGCCGGCAGATGGACAGAGGGGAATGGGCTAGCAAGCTGTAAAATTACGCTGCGGTGGGCTTGCCTTTGTTCGATACTTTATTATACTGCGGGAATATGCGTTCAGATATCCTGTCCTGTATAATTCAGGACAAGGACGGAGTGGTAAACATGAGTGCAGTCAGCAATTCAGGAAAGATTGTTTTCGGAACCGATGGATGGCGCGGTTTGATTGCTAAAGACTTTACCTTCTCCAATGTGTGTAAGGTAACGCGGGCGATCGCCACTTATTTGGAAACCGCCTATAGCAAAGAGCGCCCTGTGTTAGTTAGCTACGATACACGCTTTCTAGCAGACGAATTTGCCCGCACGGCGGCAGAGATATTAGCAGATTTAGGCTGGAATGTAAAAATTGTAGATAGAGATTGCCCGACGCCGGTAATTGCCTACAATGCTAAGCACCTAAACTCGGCAGGTGCTCTGATGTTTACCGCTTCTCACAATCCAGCGCCCTACTGTGGCATAAAATATATTCCCGACTATGCTGGGCCAGCCACAAAGGAAATTACGGATACAATTGTGGCAAATATAGAAGGATCATCAGACGCGCCGCCCACAGGTAAAAATACCGAAAAGATTTCTACTTTTGATCCGAAGCCAGATTATCTGAAATTTCTCTACACACTTATAGACGTAGAGCAAATTCGCAGCGCTAAGTTGAAGGTGAAATACGACGCCCTTTATTCCACCTCTCGCGGTTACTTGGATACAGCGTTGCGGGAGTGCGGATGTGATGTGGAAACATTCCACGCTTGGCGCGACGTTCTCTTTGGCGGCGGCATGCCGGAGCCAAAAAGGGAACAGCTCCAAGAGTTGATAGAGGCTGTAAAGAAAGATGGAGCAGATTTGGGGCTGGCGACGGATGGCGATAGCGATCGCTTTGGAGTGGTGGACGAGTTAGGAAACGTTTTGACGCCGAACACCATACTGCTGTTGCTGGCACGGCATCTGATTAAAAATAAGGGCAAGACAGGGGCGATCGTACGCACGGTAGCAACGACTCACCTGTTAGATAACCTAGCAGCAAAATACGGACTACAAATTTACGAAACGGCAGTAGGTTTCAAATATGTGGGCGAAAAAATGCGGGAAACCCAGGTTCTAATCGGCGGCGAAGAATCGGGAGGATTGAGCATAATTGGGCACATTCCTGAGAAGGATGGCATTTTAGCTGACTTGTTGGTTGCAGAGGCGATCGCTTATGAAGGTAAGCCATTGTCTCAGCTTGTGGAAGAGGTGATAAACGAAGTTGGTGGCCCTCTGTACAACCTGCGTCTAGATCTGCACCTAAACGACGCTCACAAAGCAGCCGTTCTCGACTCGTTCACAAAAAATCCACCAAAAGAAATTGTCGGCATTGGCGTTAAAGAAATAGGACGTAAAGACGGGATCAAGCTCTACCTGGAAGATGGCGGCTGGGTGCTACTGCGAGCTTCTGGTACTGAGCCTCTGATGCGCGTTTATATGGAAACGAATTCTCCTGAGAAGCAAGCCCGTGTCGCCGAGTACATGCAGGAGGTAATTGCTAGACTCCAGCCCAGTGGCAGTCTAGTATAAGAGTGAAATGGGGAGTCTGAATTGAGACTCCCGCCTTATTCTAGGTAAAGTGCGCTCGCCCCACCAACCCCCCAATAAATACATGTATGGCTAATCTACTAACCTGCCTTGTTGTAGCCCTGTGGATTGTTGCTATGGCCATTCTTTCGGTGCAAAACGCCGAATCAGTATCTTTACAGTTTCTGGGATTGCAATCGATCCAGATGCCAATCGGGGTTGTTTTGGGCATGAGTGCTAGCGTGGGGGTGATTGGTGGTGCGCTCGCTCAGATACTCTGGCATAGCTTTCACCCCCGAAACGGGCATCAATAACAGGGTATTGATAATTACCTATTCCTAACTACTAAATTGAATAGACCTGGCCATCTATTAGCAGTCTGGTAATACCTTTTGCCTGTAAATAAGCACTTGTTTTTTGCAACATTTGTCCATCGGGCACTTTCACCACCCGCTGACTGCGATTAGAAAATCGACGAGCCACCCGGTGATTGTCAAAAACCGGAAGAGTTTTTTGCTGAATTTCTTGGGCAGGAATTTGACCTAGTTCGGCAAAATCTTTCAGGGGTCTAGTAATTAATTCCGCCGAGCGATCGACTACTAAATAGCAAGTTTTAGGAAGACAGGCGTAAGACAAAGGCAAAATTTGAACTGTTGCAGATGCTCGCACTTCCTGCGGTACTGGCGTGTAATCATCGCTCTCTTCTTCTTCCAGATCTTCTATATCCTCATCTTCCTCATCCTCTTCTAGATCCTCGAAATCTTCTTGCTCGAGCAAGTCTTCACCGAACATTTCTTTTAAAGTATTAGCTTCAGAAGAAGCTGTATCTGTCAGACTACTGACACTTTTGTATTCGCCAGAAGGAGATATTTCCAAGAGTTTTAATTGTTCGCCAGGTAAATTTTTCGTTGCAGGTTTAGAAATTTCCTCATTTGAGGTACGCAATCGCGGCTTTTTTGTCAGCAGATTTGTTGCCTGCTCTGCTCCCGTTTGGCGCGCCGATATTCTTGATTTAGTAATAGGTTTAAATGCGGTTTCTGTAGCGCTGCTGGGAAAGCGAGCGGTCCTTTTTTGTTGGACTAGGGCTTCGTATTCTACATCCGACAAGTTACTCTTGAGAATGCGACTAATTGTAGAATTGCTTACACCGTAGCGATTTGCCAAGGTGAGGGTTGTTTCTCCCGGCTGTCTGTATAGTTTAAGGATTTCCTGTTTATCAGAATCCGTCAGTTTTCTTGGAGTCATGCCGCCTCCGCTTTCTTCTAAGAGGAAAATTATAGAGAATGAAAACTTGCCCGCAAATATTTTGCAGGCAAGAACTTCGATTTTAAATCACAAATTTCAGATTTAATTTTTATAAAATCCAAATTAACCACGTCTGCGCCCCGGTCGGCGAGAACGAGTCGATATATCATATTCTAATACAGCACCAATCCCAAATAGGACAGCACTGAAGACGTAAAACACGTCAAGTAGCCCACCGCTTTGGTATTCACCTTGAAGCCTAGTTGCGTATTTAAACCACATGTCTGCTATGTACAGGGAAAAGGTAGCTGCGGCAATCATTCGCCAAGAGTTAGAAAATTTTCCTCCCCAGAAAGCCAGCAGCAGTGCAGTTGCAAGAATCAGTAATAAAACGTCGCCAATGATGTAAAATAGATTGACGATTCTGGCAAATGGTTCGAGTTGTTCAGTAAGGGTAATAACCCAAGCGGGAGCCTTTGACTCTTGCGATTGTTCTGGTGCTTTAGCGGCAGGTTGGCCAGTATGCTTGACAGCAGGAGCTTTGGCAGGAGGTTTAACAGCTGTTGGTTTTGCTGGGATTGTTTTTTCGGTTGCCGGTGGGGAGATTACTGTTTCTGTTGATGGCTCTGGCGGCGTTGCTACCCAGATAGCTAAAGCAATAGCCACTGAAGCGATCGCTACCAAAGTTCCCCATTGCCAAAGTTCTAGATTCAATCTTCTGGAAAAAACAGCAAGAAACATTCCCCAGCCGAGTAACAAGTAAGTAATCATGTAGAACAAATCGCCCAGAGACACATCTGGATCGATGCCCCACACCAGTTCCCAGCAGCCAAACAGTATATTTCCCACAAAGAAAGAAAGCATTCCCAAACCAATGCCCAGCCAGACATTGCGCCCGCTGACGATTTGAGGGCTTTGCCAATTTCTCAGACACAAAATCGACGCTACCAGAAAGGCTGCGCATTCAAAAATATAAGTGCCTATAACGTACCATAGGGGTTTCTCCCCAGTAGCGGCATCGGGCACGCTAAACAACAGAAAATACAATAGCGCCATCACTCCCCACGCTATACCACTTATCACCAGCGTCTGAGCTGATAGAAATGGTTGAGGAGTGGATGACTTGTCGGATGTGCTACTCATAGGAGTTTTTAGAGGCATAAATAACTATTCTTTTGCTGAAAAAATAGCAAAGCTCCAAAAAAGTTGCTGTAATTCTCAGGGTTTCAGTACCTATGTCTAATCTCGCATATTCCTTAGCCATACAGTAAAATTGAAAACATTATTTAAGCTGTCGCCCAGAGTTGGCCAAGGCGGGATTGATTCATCCAACCGATAAACTGTTTGCGCTCAGCATCGGGCATATCTTGTAAAGCATCAATAGTTCGCTCTGTAAAGCTGGTATTGCCAAAATACTCTCTGCCCAGGCGGTGGAGTTCTTGCAATAAGGTATTAAGGTGATGTTCTTGCCAGGAAGGCACAGAAGTTGCTTCCAGAGGATCTAAGGATAGTAGTTTTTTGACTGCATCAGCAGAATCAGTCTGGGGAAATTTCCACTGCTTGAAGATTTCGGCGATCTGTTTTTGGAATGCGCCTGCTTGCCTAGGACCCAAAAGATCTTCGATATCATAGTAAAGGGCTTGCATCAGCAACAGACAGCCTTGGGTATAAAAAGGAGCCGCTGCAACACCGCCCCCTTGGGGTTCCTCACTAATCTGCTCGATTCGGATTTTACCCCAGACACTGTATCGATCTGGCTCTTCTAGCAACACGCAAGCTTTTCCACGGTTGTCAGTCAGATCCCGCCAGAAGGCTTTTGCTTCTTCTTCTTGCTTGGCGCTGAATACGCTGATTAAGCGAAAGGTCTGTCCCTGGTAATTAAGAATTGGAACTTGCTGGCCAGTTTTGGGGTGTTGAATGCTTGAAATCTCAACATCCTGCCGTTTAAGAATAAACATGACAATGCCATTTATGTGCAACATTTAACCTCATCAAATCTAGTCATTACTGACTAAATCTGACGAAAGTATAGCAAGACCATCCTCACAGATGGTCCTGGCTGTTGCCAGCTTTAGCTCGAAACAAAATATTTCGAGCGCTGTGAGAATCTCTGGGTGCGCAGAGTGCTGCAGGAGCATTTGCAAACTTTAGCCCCTCCTAAGTTTTGGTGTACCCGCCCACAAACTGGACAAGTTTTAGAAATATAGGCTTTATTACACCTTACCACCAAGACATTTTGCCGTTGCGTCATTTGTTGGTTGTAGGTGCGCTGCGCCATAATCAATATATGCGATCGCTGCCTACCGTCGTTTGGTTATTTCACCAAGAAACAGGCTACCTTGTTATGCATATCGTTAACCAAGCACTGGATACGCCCCCGCATCTGCGGTTGGGTGGCCGGGGAGTTTCTTTACCCACTCAGGAAATTCAATTTTACTCCACTCTTTATTACCTCCTAAGAACCACTGAGGATATTCTAAGAGATATGACTATATTTGAGGTATAATATTCCCTTAAGAGTTATACATATCTCTATGCAATTGTTATATTCAACTTTTGTCGGTTAGAAAGTAACTAACCCCTTCTCACCCCCAGAACCGAAGCGTATATCGTAGTTTATCCGACTCTTAAGGCAAAGCTATCCTTATCCGGATTTCCGGTAAAAACTCCTGACTTTGGCCTCTTGCTCCCAGCAAAACTCGACAATTTAGTCAAGTAATGTCAAGTAAATCGGAAACTAAAACTCAGCTTCCTCTTTTAGTTTATTCCCAATTATCTGATTTTTAGTGTACCCTTATCCTGAAATCACTTGCACGCAGGAGAAAAAAAATAAATTTAGGCCTTATCTCTTGCTTCAGTCTGCGCACTTATGTTAAAATTTAGCTATAATACATCAGTAGTCTGAATCAAAACTGATGTCCTGTGGGTCAAGCGCAACCCGCGCTCATTCAGTCGCTGACGCGTTATCTTTTCCTCCAGTAGCTCAGCCGGATTAGAGCATCGGTTTTCTAAACCGAGAGTCGTAGGTTCGAGTCCTACCTGGGGGGCTTAGCTAACTTCAACCCAACCCCGACACGGGTAATCCTCCGTGTCGTCTTTTTGTTTTTCCTAAGTCTTCAAAAAAAAAATCAAAAGCCCGTGACGAGGATTGAACTCGAGACCTCACCCTTACCAAGGGTGTGCTCTACCACTGAGCTACACGGGCATGTTATCTTTTCTCACTTTTATTGGCACTCCCTCCTGCTTAACTAGGGGGATTTTTACGCGATTTCTAACGAAACCGGTAAGGGCACTGCCAAGATGCCTCTTTTGTTAACGCTAACACTTGGTCAGCATCGATGCTATTTTTTGGCTCACTGTGCGGGTCTTTCACCGCTTGTTGGTTGTAAGCTGATTATATCAGGAAACTACTAAAAATAGGATAACCTTAATTTTTTTGTAGGCTCAAAGTATTGATCTATCGATTCAATACTCATTAGAGTAAGCTGCTAGGGTTGCCTCTGCAACACTTTGATTTGGCTCCTCCAATGGTGGGCCGGGCTAGATTCGAACTAGCGTAGGCTTAGCCAGCGGATTTACAGTCCGCCCCCATTAACCACTCGGGCACCGACCCATTTAACCTACAACTATACATACTAGCACAAATGTTCTGAAATGCAAGAGGTTTTTTGAATTTTTTTGCTCGTTTTTTGCTGCTATTTAGCCAATTATCGGCCCTTGATAGAAGCGATCGCAATGTCGATGCCAATATTGCCCAATTATGGGCCAATCTCAGCGGTTGAAAGTAAAAGCGAACGCTAGACAAGATATTTGCTATCAATAAGCGCTCGACAGTTCGATTGTTGGTATCTATGTTAAGGTAACGAAACGAGCGATCGCCCGCCCGGGCCTTATTTTGGCACAATCCACAGCCGAAATGGGGGAGAAAATCATTTTCAGTAAATTAGAACCAACAAAACCTATCGGCTGGCATATTTTTAAGCATTTTAAATCGTTATTACAAATATAAACTTGATTTTACATTTTTATATTCGCTAATTAGTAAACAGCGCGCTTATTGAAAAAGCCTTATGTGGTAGAGATTTTTACGTTAAAAAAGCAAAATTTTATTTATTTATAAAAGATTAAAAAAAATACCTTTACGCCTGCCTGTAGTAGTCAAAACAATGCAATATAAAACAAAAAACAAGCATTATACAACCGTCGGCACAAGATCACCAAAATCTGTTAACTTAATTAAAAAAAGGAAAAATACACAGCAGCTAAAATATAAATCGTCGGACTAGCGATAACTGCTGAGTCCAGTTGAGAAACCAACCAAGCAAACCACTTATACAGGCATTCATAAAATGAACATTCTCGGCAATCTCCTTACCAAAGCGCCCCAGCCTCCTCGCGTCAAAAAGCAGGAGCGTCGTGGCATAGAGATCAAATCACAGCGGGAAATAGAAATCATGCGGCAGGCGGCAAAAATTGTCGCAACAGTACTCAAAGAAATTTCCCAAATAGTTGAGCCGGGAATGACTACCGCAGACTTGGATGCTTACGCTGAAAAGCGCATCCGCGAAATGGGAGCAACTCCCAGCTTTAAAGGCTATCACGGATTTCCCGCCTCTATCTGCGCCTGCATTAATAATGAAGTCGTACACGGCATACCCAGTCGCAAAAAAGTGATTAAGACAGGGGATGTCTTAAAAGTAGACACAGGAGCCTATTACGAAGGTTTTCACGGCGACTCCTGCATCACCATAGGCATCGGCGAGGTAACAAAAGAGGCAGCAAAATTAATTCGCGTGGCAGAAGAAGCCCTATACAAAGGCATTGAACAAGTAAAAGCAGGGAATTACCTGCTCGATATTGCCGGTGCGATTCAAGATCACGTGGAAGCCAATGGTTTTGTAGTAGTCGAAGACTTCACAGGGCACGGCGTAGGGCGTAATCTGCACGAAGAACCCTCAGTATTCAATTTCCGTACCCGTGAACTACCCAATGTCAAACTCCGCGCCGGCATGACAATAGCGATCGAGCCGATAGTCAATGCCGGTTCTAAACGCACACGCACACTGGCTGACAAGTGGACAGCAGTGACGGTGGATAATTCGCTCTCGGCGCAGTTTGAGCATACGGTGTTGGTGACGGAAACCGGTTATGAAATTTTGACCGATCGCTCGAAAGTTTAGCAGCTTTATTAATTTCAGGAAATTCAGGAAAACAGGGGGAGGGCATAGCCATGTCGCTTCCTGCTCCTGAAATTTAAAGGAAGAAATAACAATCGGCATAATTACACAAAAGTTTCAATAAAAAAAAGCGATCGCATTTTCCTCAAACATGAATCCAACAGACTTAGCCTTTACACCAGCATTAGAACAAGCTCAACTAATTCGCCGCAAACAAATCTCCCCCCTAGAATTAGTCGAACTTTACCTAGAACGCATCCAGCGATTAGATCCTCAACTGGGCAGCTATTTTCACGTTGCTGCTGAAAGCGCGCTCGCTGATGCCCGCTGCAAAACCGAGCAACTCGCCGCCACCAGCGAGCCCGCCAGTTTACCTCCCTTCTTCGGCGTACCGATAGCAATCAAAGATCTCAACCCCGTTGCCTCTCTCCCCTGCAGCTACGGCGTAGCAGCACTACGTGATCAAATCGCTAGTCACGACGACGCCAGCGCCATGCGGCTCAAACACGCCGGTTTTGTCATTCTCGGCAAAACAGCAACATCTCAAGTGGGTGCGCTTCCCTATACCGAACCCGAAGGCTTCCCGCCTGCCCGCAATCCCTGGAATCTCGATTATACCCCCGGCGGTTCCAGCGGTGGTGCAGCAGCTGCTGTAGCAGCGGGATTATGCCCAGTTGCTCAGGGCTCGGATGGCGGCGGTTCAATTCGAGGTCCTGCTTCTTGTTGTGGAATCGTGGGGCTAAAGCCTTCTCGGGGGCGAATATCTAACGCGCCAGTGGGGGATTTTCAAAGCGGAATCGTTACCAGTGGCCCACTTACTCGCACCGTGGCTGACGCCGCTGCTTTGCTAGATGTTCTCAATGGCTATGTTACAGGCGATCCCTACTGGTTGCCCGAGCCGGATATTTCATTTTTAGAGGCTACTTGCCAAAATCCAGGCAAGTTGCGCATTGCTTTTGCAATCAATATTTCGCCAATTGGTGACGCTGCACCTGTTTGTCAACAAGCAGTTTTAGATACGGTGAAGCTGCTAGAAAATATGGGTCATTTGATTGAACCGACTTGCCTAGATTTCACGGCTCTAATTGAGCCTTTTAAAGTCGTTTGGCAAGCAGGGGTGGGGGCGTCTGGTATACCTGCCCCTTTGTTAGAAAAATTTACCCGCTGGCTTTTAGAAACAACGGGTTCGGCTGGTGATTACCTGCGTGCTGTTTATAAAATGCAGGCGATCGCTAGAGAAATTGTCGCATTTTTTGACAATTTCGACGTGCTAGTGCTACCTGTTTACATGCACCCTACTATCCGTGTCGGCGAATGGGCTTCTTTAAGCCCTGAAGAAATAATGTCAAAAATAATTAATTGGATTGCTCCCTCTCCGCCATTTAATGCCAGCGGGCAGCCATCGATTGCTCTTCCTGGGGGAATTGATAGCAACGGTTTACCGGTAGGAATTCAACTGGTTGGCAAACCGGCAGCAGAAGCTACTCTCCTTTCTCTTGCGGCGCAGATTGAAGCGGCAAAACCCTGGAGTGGAAAACGTCCAGCTTTTGCTATCTAATTTTTTCTATCTATATTAAAAAACCCGATTCTTTTAAAAATCGCTTCCCCAGGGCTAATTCTTACAAGGGTAGCCTTTGGGTGTTACATCAGGATAGAATGTTATAATACCGCTGCTATCTTTTACAAAAATAGCTGGGTATGATTTTCCAGTGTCTTTATCTAAAACATTATAAATGCAGGCACCTTCAGTATTTTTTTGAGCTTTAAAAGCTTTAGTTGCATCGATAATAATTTCAGCAGCATTGCTGACATAGGGGTAGCTTTTGTGACTATCTCGTACAGAAATATTATCTTTTTTGATTTCTACGCCAACAGTATAAACTACACCGGGAATAGCTTCTTCTCGTTTAGAATTATTAGGTATGCGTCCGCCTATTCCTTCGTTTTGTAATTGTATATATCTGGCAGCAAAATGCAAACCGCTAATTTTGTTTTCTCCAGATATTTTTCCGCAAAAAATATGTTCAAAGCCTCGGCGGTTGAACCAGATAGCTGTTAAATCTTCGAGAAAGTCGCTGTCGCTATTACGATTTGGATATAGGCTTCCGCCGACAGCTTGTTTGATTTGACGCAAGATATCAGGATGTAGGGCAAAAAGCTGTTTGAAACTTTCGGAGTTGACGCGGCCGCCAAATGGCCCACAGGTTTTTAGGACGGCGCGATCAAAGGCATTTAATGTGGGCGGCGGCGGTGTCATATCTACTTTCTGATTGGCAGGAATACGGATGGTGACTGGATTGTTATCAGTGTCAAAAAAAGGCAGTAAAGGGGTATTGGTTTTTTGGGTTGCTTTTATAGGAGGAAATGTAGTTTTCTGCTCTATTGCGTTCAGGCTGGTGCTGGAAATGATATTTAGAGACAGAAAGAGGATAATTAGTTTGTAAACTGTCCACCGGAAAGGCTGGTTTTTCCGATAATCCTTCATAGATAGGCTATACTAAAACTGGGTAGCAAGGTCAATCCAGGTGTCAGATATGAGTCTTCGTACATTAAAGACACTTTCTATAGTTTTCTTAGTTCTATTCGGGCTGTTTGTTGGGATTGGCGATCGCGTTCTTCCCGAACCGATGAAAACAAACAGCCTCAACACCCGCACTTCTCTGACAAAATTTGTAGTTAGTTTAATTCCCAACTGGAAACCCAAAAATCCAAGTGATAGAACGAAAGAGGCGATCGAGCAACAAGAAAAACCCCAACCAGCTAAAAAGTGAGCTCCTGGAGTATAGGGCATAGGGCGTTCTGACAGGGTGAATTACTTTTTCCCTAATGCCCAATTTGTAGTTATTTTTAGCTGTTCTTTAACCAGCTAAACATAGCTCGCAAATCCTTACCCACTTCTTCAATAGGGTGTTCAGCTTCTTGGCGGCGCATAGCAGTTAACACTGGCTTACCTGCTTGGTTTTCGAGAACGAATTCGCGAGCAAATTGACCAGATTGAATTTCTTTTAGGATTTTGCGCATTTCAGCGCGGGTTTCCTCAGTGATAATCCGAGGGCCACGCGTTAGATCGCCGTATTCGGCGGTATTGGAGATACTATCGCGCATTTTTGCCAAGCCGCCCTCGACAATCAAGTCAACAATTAGCTTTACCTCGTGGAGGCATTCAAAATATGCCAATTCTGGCTGATAACCGGCGGCTACCAGGGTTTCAAAGCCAGCTTTGATCAGGGCAGTCAAGCCACCGCAGAGTACGACTTGTTCGCCGAATAAGTCAGTTTCAGTTTCTTCGCGGAAGGTAGTTTCTAGGATACCGGCACGGGTGCCACCGATGCCTTTAGCGTAAGCCATTGCTCGTTCACGGGCTTCTCCGGAGGCATCTTGATAGACTGCAAATAAGCAAGGTACGCCTTGCCCTTGTTCGTAGGTGCGTCGCACTAGATGCCCGGGACCTTTGGGAGCGATCATGACTACGTCTACATTTGGTGGCGGCACGATTTGCCCAAAGTGAATGTTAAAGCCGTGGGCAAAAGATAGCACTTTTCCAGCGGTGAGATTAGGCTCAATTTCATTTTTATAGACTGTTTTCTGTATTTCGTCTGGCAGTAAGATCATGATCCAATCAGCCGCTTTTGCTGCCTCAGCGACTGAGTGAACTTTTAAACCAGCATTTTTTGCTTTTTCTGCTGATGGACTTCCCGAATACAGCCCGACAATGACATTGATGCCGCTATCTTTGAGATTGAGGGCGTGGGCGTGACCTTGAGAACCGTAGCCGATAATGGCAATGGTTTTATTCGCTAATAGCTCTAAGTTGGCGTCGGCGTCGTAGTACATGCGGGCCATAGGGTTGTCTCCTTTCAGCAAGCATTGAAATTGACTAGCAAATCTTCGATTTTAGCTGCTAAGAAATACAAAAGCAACCTCTTTGGTTTAGAGAGCTTAAATTAAAATATTTTAATTTTAATTAAGTTAGAGTTGAGGGGTTAATTTCAGCGAAGGTTTTTGGGTTTTTGTTCAAATTGACCGGCGTAAGTTTGCAGGAGGCTACTGACTTGGGAGAGAAGTTCGTTGCCAGAGGATTTGCCGAGGGCTTGGCGTTCGGGGTAGAAATCGGGACGATCAAGATAGCGGGCGATCGCGTTATTTACTTGCTGAGTAATTAAATCCTGGAGTTGTTCTTTAGCGCGCGCTCGTTGATAGTTGGCACCTTCTTCGGTGGTGGCATATAGGGGCGGGAGGCGGTTAAGGGCGTAAGCGGCGATATCTCCGACATCAAGGGTTTTGTCGCTAGTGGCTTCTATTTCTGCTACCCTAGCGATCGCCTCAGAAAGTACCAATTCTTCCATAACATTAATAAACTGCTTGCGCGGCAAGACTACGACTTCGCCGGTTAATAGCGCCCCCATCAGGCGATCAAGGGCCATATATTCTTCGATAGACAATTCAGAAGCCGTATTGCAAATACGTCCTACCTCGGCTTCCATAGCTGGCGTTAGATAACCATCCTGCAATGCCTGTTCGACAATCTTTTCAATACTCATAACAAAGACCTCGTAGGTATAAACCCGTCGCCGCCGGAGACAGTTTACAGGAAATTTACTTGCACTTATAGCGCTTTTTATTACCCTGAATTTCTCTAAAACCCCGATAAATAGGCTATTATAGGTTGGTGGCTGCTAGTAAAGTTTAAAAAAACGGGGGTAAGACTATTCTAGCCTTTTACCCCACAACTTTCACAAGGCTACTATTCAAATCCCTGATATCGCCAGGGCACTGGATCCACGGACTTACCATTTACATACAAACCCCAGTGCAGATGAGGTCCAGTTGATGCCCCGGTATTTCCCAAAGTGCCAATAACTTGACCGGCTTTGACAAAATCCCCTTCCTTCACGTCAATACGACTCATATGCAAAAAAATACTAAGGACACCGTGACCGTGATCGATGCCGACACAGTTGCCGTGAACTTTGAATCCCTCCGATTCGCGTCCGACTAAGGCGACGCGACCCGCTGCTGGTGCGATAACCGGTGAACCATAAGCACCGGCATAATCTACGCCACGATGGTAATAGTCTTCGGCAAATTTGCCATTATAATAGCGTCGGACACCATAAACGGTGGTGATTTCTCCAGAGTTAGGGCGCAAAAATGGCCCATTCCAGAATTTTTCAGGAGTTTGTAATTTTTTGAAGTTGTCTACGATATCGAATTCGTAATCGCTGATATCTTCGTCTTTACCGGGGGGCAACCAAATAGATTGAGTAGGAAAGTAGCGATCTTTTACCCTTACTGTTAATTGCTGCTGTTTTCCTTCTGCAATTACTTGGATTTGCCATGTTCCTGGGCGATCAAGAGGTGTCGTGGGCAGGAGAGCGCGAAAGCGATTTTGCCCGATGGGAAAAGCGGGGTAGGTTTTTTGATGCATCAAAACCTGTGGATTCTCCGTTTCGGGGGTGTCAACTTGTATTATTACTGAGATAGTATCGCCAAGCTGGGCATCTGTTGGTGATAATTTTACCTGTAGCGAGCGCGCTTCGGCAGCCCAGCCTATCAGCACTGCCGCCATGCTTGCCGTCAAACCGATTCTCGTTCTCAGAAACCTAGTTTCTTTGAAAATTAAACTAAGCAACTCCTCGGTAGCTAAGTGGAATGCGTTCGTCATGCAATTCTCCTTATGGTTATTGACTGATAGCTTATGGTTGGCATAATTTTCTTATAAACTCCTGCTTTTTCCAGATAAAATAAATAAAATACTTGAAATAAATTAATTCGCATATATAGCTTTAGCTAAACTATATTATATAATAAATACTAATTCTTGAAATTTGTGTTGTATCTCCACATTATGACCTATCATGAAAGGATTGAAAGTTCTAGTTTATTTGTTTTTTATACTAAAATATATCACCTAAAATTTTTGAATTACTAATTTTTAAATTTTTCAACAAAAAATATAATTTTATTATAGCCGGAAGCTGCCGCGTCAACTAAAACTAACTAAAACTAAAATAAATTTCTGAGTTAGGATAATATAACTTAACATTTGTCTCATAAAAGCCGTGCAAGAAGACTTTCGCCTAATCATAGACTTAGTAACAGTTCTCGCTGCAGCCGCCGCAGGTGGACTGTTGGCGGCGATTCTGAGACAGCCTGTTTTGCTGGGCTACTTGCTGGGAGGCATGATTGTAGGTCCTACGGGGCTGGGACTAATCAAAGAATTAGTCCAAGTCGAAACCCTGGCGCAATTCGGAGTAGCCTTCCTGTTATTTGCCCTAGGTGTAGAGTTTTCCTTTGCAGAACTCAATAAGGTAAAAAAAATCAGTTTGGGGGGAGGCGGGCTGCAAATAACCCTAACTATTATAGTCACGACTGTAGTATCCGTCGGCATGGGATGGGTGTCTTCACCAGCACAGGGAGTATTTTTGGGAGCGATTCTCTCCTTATCTTCTACTGCAGTCGTACTCAAATGCTTGATGGAAAGAAACGAAACCTCCACACCCCACGGGCAAGTAATGCTGGGAATATTGATTGTACAGGATTTAGCCCTAGGGCTGATGATGGCAGTGCTGCCAGCCCTCAACCAACCAGCAGAAGCCCTCTATCTGGCAGTGGGGGAATCATTGCTGCGGATTGGGATATTTGCGGCGGGAGCGATCACTGTTGGTATTTGGGCAATCCCACCTTTACTAAGATTTCTTGCAAAAACAGAGAGCCGAGAACTATTTTTGTTGGGAGTCGTAGCCCTGTGTTTAGGTATTGCCCTGCTAACAAATCAGTTAGGCTTTTCTATCGAGATGGGGGCATTTGTCGCCGGTTTGATGATTTCAGAAGTAGAATACGCCGATCAAACCTTAACTTACGTCGAGCCAGTGCGGGATATCTTTGCCGCCTTGTTTTTTGTCTCGGTGGGGATGTTGATTGACCCCTTATTCTTGTGGAAAAATCTAGAACTAATTCTGGGGCTGGTAGCCATAGTTTGGCTAGGCAAGTTCTTGATCGTAACGCCGATTGTCAGGGCATTTCGCTATCCGCTGAAAACGGCTTTTATTGCCGGGGTGGGGCTGGCGCAAATTGGGGAATTTTCCTTTGTGCTAGCTAGTGCGGGACAGTCTCTAGGGATAGTTTCACGGCGGGTTTACTTATTAATTGCAGGTACAACGGCAGTGACACTGGTGCTGACCCCTTTTGTCTTGCGCACGGTACCAAAACTCTTAGAATTGCCATGGCTAAATAAATATCTCAATAACGCAGAGGTGCCTATAGAAGTTTCTACTCCCGCACCTTTAAAAAATCACGTTGTCATTGTCGGTTACGGGCGAGTAGGTCGTAATTTAGTAAAACTACTACAAGAACATGGACTGCCGGTGGTGGTTATTGATCAGTCGGAGAGTCGGATTCAGCAGCTGAGAGAAGCGGGGGTGGCTTATGTCTATGGTAATGGAGCGAGCTTGCACGTTTTGCAGACTGCTGGTGTGGATAAGGCGCGGGCAATGGCGATCGCTCTACCCGATCCAATGAGCAGCCGCCTCTGCCTCAAACGCGCCTTAGAGCTAGCTCCCGATTTAGATGTTGTCGTCCGAGCTACACGAGATCAAGACATCGAACTACTTTACCATTTAGGTGCGCGAGAAGTTGTACAGCCGGAATTTGAGGCGAGTTTAGAACTGTCGGCGCACTTGCTTGCAGGAATGGGATTGTCTAACAGTGCGATTCAGCGACAAGCAACGCAAATCCGCAACCGCCACTATATGGTTTTCCGCCCGGAGCGTTCAGCTGAAACAATTTCGCGGGAGTTGCAGGCGGCGGCACAAGATCTTAATAGTCGTTGGTATTCTCTACCACAGAATTCTCCCCTGGCTGGCATGACGTTAGAAGAAACGGATTTGCGACGTCTCAGCGGTGTGAGTTTGATGGCAATTAGGCGCTCTTCGGGAGAAGAAATTGATTATCCCGATCCGCAAACAACTCTGTATGCGGACGATCGCCTCTTGGTGGTGGGAGAATCCGAAGAATTAGCAGCTTTTGAGCAACTGGCAAAAGGGGAAGTCGCTATTCCGCCGGAAAGTTCTTCTTGCCAGTGGTTGACTATCCCGGATAAAAGCCCTGCCGTCGGCAAAACTCTGGGGGAACTCGATTTGCTTCGGCAACAAGAGGTTGTGGTACAGGCTATTCGGCGGGAGGGGAAATTTATTCGCTTTCCCGACGAAAACACGGATTTGCAAGCGGGCGATCGCTTACTTTTGTGTGGCGGCTTGCAAGCACTTAATGCCGCACGTCACTGGCTTCTTCCCTCAGACGAACTCTCGATTTTGCCTCTTCCCGTGGAAAAAGTTTTTGCCAGTGACTCGGTGTCGCAACCATTCAGCAATGATCAGTTATAACACTTTAAGATTTGGGTTTGATGTAAACAATCCCTTGCCAACATAGAAATGTGGACTGATTGTTTGCATCCACCAAACAAATACAATTTTCGTCTTGCCAGCGGATTTGGCCTTCTAATAAATCGGCGGTAACTAGCTTGATCTCGACTTGTTTTTTATCTTTAATCAGTGCCTGAATTTGACGAATGCTGGGCAACCCTGTATTGAAGGTGGTCATAATCAGAAAAATTGCTATAGGAGATTTTACTTGCTTTGGAAACTTCAGGCGATTATAGGCTCAACTCTGGCGAGTGGGCGAAATGCTGCTGGTGGATTCGTTCGTGCTTCTACCCCACCGATTCAGATAGAATATCACATTTAGTAGGGGTGCCTGCTTTATCCCTATCCTATAACTGAAGGCGGAGTATTGAATGGCTATTGAGTTTACAAAGTATCATGGACTCGGCAATGATTTTATTTTGATTGACAATCGCGCCTCATCTGAACCAGTACTAACGCCAAAAGAGGCGGTAAAACTGTGCGCTCGCCATTTTGGTATCGGCGCTGATGGCGTGATTTTTGCTTTGCCCGGAAAAAACGGCAGCGATTACTCGATGCGGATTTTTAACTCCGACGGCTCCGAACCGGAAATGTGCGGCAATGGTATCCGCTGTTTGGCCAAGTTCCTGGCTGATTTGGGGGCACCGCCTGCCAACACGCCGCAGAAACAAACTTCTGACTCTGTCTACTATAAAATTCACACTTTGGCAGGGATGATAGTGCCACAATTGCGTGCCGATGGGCAGGTAAGGGTGGATATGGGCACGCCGCGATTGCTTGCTGCTGAGATTCCCACTACCCTCGTAGCGGGCGAGCACCAAGTTATCGAAGAACCTTTGGAAATCGCCGGTAAGTCTTGGTTGGTAACTTGTGTGAGTATGGGTAATCCTCACTGCATTATTTTTGTAGATGATGTGGCGGCGATTCCTTTAGAAGTTATTGGCCCTCAGTTTGAACATCACCCAGTCTTTCCTAAGCGAACTAATACAGAATTTGTTCAAGTGATTCGCCGGAATTACTTGAAAATGCGGGTGTGGGAAAGGGGGGCTGGTGCTACACTGGCTTGTGGGACTGGTGCCTGTGCTTCTCTTGTGGCTGCTGTTTTGACAGGAAGGTGCGATCGCCTTGCTACGGTTGAGCTTCCCGGCGGCTGTCTGGAAATTGAATGGTCTGCTACAGATGAACGGCTTTACATGACTGGCCCCGCAGTTCGCGTGTTCGAGGGCAGAATTTAGGCTACTTTCTATTTTAGATTTAAAATGACTGAAAATCTCAAACTATTATGTCGAGTATATAGTTGTTAATTTTTTTCTAAAACTATCTTTTCATATAAAAGTAAAATATTATTGTTATTTTTGAAAATTCTGGAAATAGTTGGGTTGGAAAGAAAAATAGTAGTCTAATTAAAAAAATAAAAAATCTAAGAAGAGTAGAGAAAGTAATAGAAAGCGAGGGGAAAGAGGATTTAGATGAGTGGAGGAATTTATCTAATTCAGGATGACGACAGGCTTGTAGAAATGACAGAACAAGCCTACGAAACAGAAGATAGGCTGCAAGAACTACTAGAAAAATATCCGCAGCTATTAGCGGGAGATCAAATAGATAGGGCAACACCTAGAAGGTGGCTATTGATTTCGCGAGAAATTACAACAAATTTAGAAGAAGAAGGAAGCGGGCGATGGGCGCTCGCTCACTTATTCCTCGACCAAGATGCAATTCCAACGCTAGTAGAAGTCAGACGCAGCAGCGACAGCCGCATCCGCCGAGAAATTATCGGAGAAATGCTCGACTACGCCGCCAACGTCCTAGTATACTGGCCTATGGAATCAATCATCACCCAATTTGAAGCTAACTGTCGTGAACAAGGGCGCGATCCCGAACAGGTTTTTGAAAAATTTCTGGGCACGGATGCAGAAGAGGAGCAATTTTGGCAAAAAGTCAAAACTAACCTGCAAGCAGGCAAAATTCGTTTAGTCTTTGTCTCAGATGAAGTCAGTAGCGAACTGCGACGAGTCATAGAATTCCTCAACGAACAGATGGATCCAGCAGAGGTAGTTGCAGTAGAAATCAAACAGTACGTCAGCGAAGATGGGCTACAAACCCTAGTGCCCAGAGTCATAGGTCAAACCGCAGAAGCAACGCAGAAGAAAGCCAGCGCGACGAGAGAAAGGCGGCGGTGGGACGAAATATCATTTTTTGAAGAAATGAAAGCCAGACGGGGCAGAGATGAAGCAGAAATTGCTAGAAAAATCCATAAATGGGTAGAAAACAAATACCCGGAATTAGAAATCCAGTGGGTGACGGGAGATACTTACGGCGGCTTTGCAGCAAAGCTGGCTCAAAAATCGAGAAAATCCCTGGAGCTTTTCAGAATTGGCATATCTGGCTACTTGGAAATATCATCAAGTTCTTATGCCTCCAACGCTCCTTTTGATTCTGAGGAGAATTGGCAAGAACTGCGAGGGCGATTAAGTTCCATCGGTTTAGCACTTCCTGCTGATCGAACAGAGCGGAGATTGCCAAGCATTCGTTTATCTACCTTGCTCGACGAGGAAACACTAACCCAAGTTCTAGAAACATTTGATTGGGTGGTTCTGCAAATAAAAGCAAATTGATTGGTAAGAAAGAGGTTGGCCTTTCTAGAAAAGCTCTTTCATACCCCAAAATATAAAAAAAGCAAAAAGAAAAGAGACAAATAAAAAACCCTTTTTCCTTTGCCCTTTTCTTTTGCTTACTGCCAGATAGAAGTTTTATGCTAAAGTAAAATTATTGTAGCTCCTGCAAAGAAGCTTTCAAACCGTTACTTTGCAACATTTGGAGCAATTCTAGAGCATTATTGCGCTCGCTAAACATACCCGCCTGCATCACTGTTTGCCCATCAATGACTGTAACAAACGCTTCGGGAGCTAGTCTGCGCACGCGAGCCTGTTCGCGCTCGCCATTTACCTCCACGATCACGCGGTAGCGTAAACCTTTAGCTACAGCACCCGCAGGCGGTGGCGGCGGCTCACCCACTGCGGGACCGAGATTAGAAGGAAGCGGGCTGCGGAGAGGGGGGCGAGCGCTGCCCCCTGGAATATTGGTGCTGGGAACTGGCAGCACATTCGCAGGAGGCGATATTTCTGAGGATACTGTACCGCTAGTCGGTGACGGAGAACTGGTTTCCGGAGGAGGAACCGGGATAGGAATTGGTCTATTATCCGTAGGAATATTCAGGCGGGGAAAATTACTAGCACTAACTGACGAATTGTTGCGGGGCAGTGGTGGCGGCGTAACAGCAGCCGGTTGCCGGGGAGGGGGACTAGCAATAATCGGCTTCGGCACTGGGCGTATTTCCACAGGTGGGGGGGCAACACTAACCCGCCCGGTAAAATCCAAACGACCTAGAGTGCGATTAGAGAGCTGATTGCCGTAGACAGGTATAATCTGAGTGGTTGCCTTGGCATTAATATCATATTGACCGTTGTTGCGGATGATATTGCCGCCAGGCTGCTCTGCCCTCCCTAAGTCTGGCTGAGCTTGTGAAATAGCCACAACTCCGTCTTGCTGATTGCCTTCTATTTTATTATTACGTAGAACAGGTCGCCCATTGGCTTGCACAAGTACCCCGGCACGATTGCGGATTATTATATTTCCCGACAGTACCGGTGCAGCACTTTGGTTAATATTGATAGCGTATCCTGTGTTTTCAAATGTATTTTGTTCGACTTGGGGTTTTGAGGTGCCATAGATGGTCATGCCGTTAGCCCCATTGCGAGAAAAATAATTACCGCGAATTACTGGGGCACTGTTGCCAACTATAGAAATACCGTCGTGGGTGCTGCCGATAAAGGTGCTGTCTGTGATGGTGGGGCTAGAAGATTCAATCCACAGCCCGTAGCCGCGATCATTGGGATTGGTGACGGTGACGCCGCTGAGGGTGGCGCCATCGGCTCCGAGAATTGTAATATCTTGAGTGGCAAAGGTGGGGCTTAGGAAGTATCCGCCGCCAACAATTGAAATTCTCTGCCCTTTGGTACTGGGATCGCCCTGTATTGTTACTCCGGGTTTGAGTTTGATGGGAAAAGTTTCCCCAGTCTGAGCGCTATAGGTGCCAGGTGCAAGTAGAATAACAGTGTTCTGCTCTGCTGCATTTAACGCTTGGGTGATAGTTCGAAAGGGAGCGCGCTCGCTTCCATCGCCCGTATCGCTGCCGGTATTAGGATTGACATATAATTTTTTGCTCGGCGATGCCTGGGCTATTGGTATAGTTTCACCTGTAGGCATTTCTGGGCTAGTTGCCGCGCTTGCTGAACCAAGGCACAGCCACATCAGGATAGCGATCGCTATTCCTGCTCGCCCTCCCAGCCGAAACATTTTTGAACGTAGGCAATAACTAAGCAAAGACTGCGCAGAAAGGGCAGTCTTGGTTTTTTCAAAGGTGCGGCAGTAATTTGAACTCACAACTTTCCTCCAACGGTGGTTTTAACTCTAACCAATTTTTGATGAACTTGCACCCACTTAAAATAAGACAGTTAGGACAAAACTTAAGCCAAGTGTAAAATTATAGTCCGGTAATTATTTTTTCAGGCTCAGGGGAGGTTCGGACTTAGAAAACAATGTATTACCGTGGCTGGAAAAGCCAAGTGATGCAGCATCCTTTTGTTATCGCATTTTTTTTACACCAGGGATAAACTGGCTCCAAAAGGCAGGCGGCGGATGGCTATTAGGATTAAAAATTAATGAGGGTGTTCCAATGGGAGATAAAGATAGCTGGAATAAACCAGCACAACCAGTAGTTTGTCGCATTTTAGACGCCAATTTAGACAGAGCCCGGGAAGGGTTAAGAATTATTGAGGAGTGGTGCCGTTTCGGGCTGGAAAGTGCTGAACTCTCGGCTGAATGTAAACAAATGCGCCAAGAATTGGCCCGTTGGCATGGATCAGAATTGCGAGCAGCGCGGGATACTCCGGGAGATCCGGGAACAGAACTAACGCATCCTGGGGAAGAGACGCGGATGAGTTTGCAGCATGTGTTGCAAGCGAATTTCAGCCGTGTAGAAGAGGCGCTTAGGGTTTTGGAGGAGTACGGCAAGTTATACCATCCCGATATGGGAGTGGCTTGCAAGCAGATGCGCTATAGAGTTTATGTTTTAGAAAGTAATTTACTTGCTTATCAGCGGCAGCAAAAACTTTTGCGAGCGCGTCTTTATCTAATAACATCCGAGAGCGAAAACTTATTTGAAATCGTAGAAGCCGCTCTAGAAGGCGGGGTAAATATTGTCCAGTATCGGGACAAAACCGCAGAAGATGCGCAGCGAATTGAAAATGGCTGCAAACTGCGTCAGCTTTGCCACCGCTACGGCGCGCTGTTTATTATGAATGACAGAGTGGATTTGGCCATTGCTGTCGATGCTGACGGAGTACACCTAGGACAACAAGACATTCCTTTCGCCCTAGCGCGCCAATTACTTGGTCCACACAAAATTATTGGACGCTCGACTACCAATCCAGAGGAAATGCAGCGCGCGATCGCTGAAGGAGCTGACTACATCGGCGTTGGCCCAGTTTTCCCTACCCCGACAAAACCCAATAAACCGGCTGCCGGCTTTGATTATGTCACCTATGCCGCCCGGCAGTCGCCACTTCCCTGGTTTGCCATCGGGGGTATTGACATGAGCAATATCAATGAAGTACTTGCTGCCGGAGCCGAAAGAGTGGCGGTAGTGCGAGCTATCATGGAAGCTGAACAGCCTACTTTGGTATGTCAATATTTTGTCTCCCAAATAACGCGCTTTCAAATGCTTCGCTCTTTGAAGAGTGCTAACAACAGCTAAGCTCTCTAAATAATTCTTTTCTTTTTCTTCTTTTTCTTTGAAGTACTCTTTTGCTAATAGCTCGGTTTCTAAAAAATACTATTTCTAAACTTATGACAAACAATACAGAAACCATCACCCTGCAAGTAAATGGCGAAGCCCGTACTTGCCCGCCGCAAACCTCACTGCCTGCTTTATTGGAAATGTTGGGGATGAATCCGCGTTTAGTGGCGGTAGAATATAATGGAGAAATTCTGCACCGTCAATTTTGGGAAAAAACACGAGTAAAAGCAGGCGATCGCTTAGAAATTGTCACAATTGTAGGCGGCGGTTAAGGAAAAACTGTTTCTTTTCCAAAAGTACGGAAATCTCGCCCGATTATATTCTCTGGGAAGCCTCCCTATTGTAAGGGAAAAGCGATAAATTAAAAGTGTGCCCCACTAAGCATCAAAGCAAAAAGCTGGTGCTTGACTGGTGCTGTTGTCAGAGTGGGAAATAACCCCATAAATCTTTAACGAGATGAATTAGGAACATTACTCATGGGTAAAAAAGTTTTTAAATCCTTGTTGGCTCTGGCGCTAATTTTCATTCTAGCCTTCAGCCACGCCGATTCAGCCCTGGCTGCTCGCACAGGCGGGCGCATCGGTGGAGGTTCGTTTAATATACCCAGCCGCTCCTACTCATCTCCACGTAGTTATTCTCCAGGCGGCTACGGCGGAGGTTATTACCCAGGTGGCGGGGGTTTTGGTTTTCCTTTCCTGATTCCCTTATTCTGGGGTGGCGGATTTGGCGGTGTATTTTCAATCTTGATTTTTATTGCGATCGCTAACTTTATAGTCCAAAGTTTTCGCTCTTCTAGCGAATTTTCTGACGAACTCGAATATACCAATCCTACGGTTTCTGTTGCCAAAGTACAAGTCGGATTACTTGCCCAAGCTCGCTATTTACAAGCGGAACTTAACGAACTCGCCCGCAGAGCCGATACTGGTTCGCCAGAGGGGCGCGCTTTCGTGCTCCAAGAAGCTTCTCTAGCCCTATTGCGCCATCCCGAATATTGGGTTTATGCTGCGGCTGAAGCCTATCAAACTCACTTGCAGGCTGCAGAAGCTAAGTTTAATCAACTTTCGCTAGCGGAACGTAGTAAATTTGCAGAAGAAACCCTCTTTAATGTCAATAACCAACTCCGGCAAACAGATGTTAAAGTTTCCCCGCCGGGGGCGGAGGGTAAAGGGAAAGTTTCGCATGAGCTGGTTTTGACTGAAAAAGCCAACGAATATATTGTCGTAACGCTTCTGGTGGCAATGCAAGGCAAGATGGAGTTGCCGGAAATTAACAATACGGAGGATTTGCGGCAAGCTTTGCGTCAAATTGGTAGTATTTCTAGCGATCGCCTGATGGCATTTGAAGTGCTGTGGTCGCCGCAAGCTGCTGGCGATACCCTCACCACTGACGATATGCTAGCGGAATATCCGAATCTGAAATTGGTATAACTTTTTGCAAAAAAATTGCAAAAAAAGGGGGCTTAGCCTCCTTTTTTCATTTTTAATAGATTAACTCCGCTTTTGTTCGCCTCTATAGCGTAGATATTCTGCTACAAATGCCAAACTCCCTGATGTCAACATTAAAATGACACTGAGAGCATTAATATCTGGTTTTACCCCTGTACGGATACGGCTGAATATTTCCATTGGTAGCGTTGTTGCGCCCGTTCCAGCAGTGAAGCTTGCAATTAAAAAATCATCCATACTAAGTACAAATGCCAGAAGACATCCGGAAATAATTCCTGGCATCAATTGTGGTAGTAATACTTTAAAAAATGCTTCCACTGGTGTAGCTCCTAAATCGAGAGCTGCTTCTTCTAAATAAGGATTTAAATCAGCGAGGCGCGTGGAAACTACCAAACCAATATATGCAATACAGAAAACAACATGAGCTGCAACAATTGTCCACAGACTTAAGCGAATCTGCATAGCGGCGAGAAAAACAAGGGTGGCGACAGCTATAGCAATATCTGGTACAATCAAAGGCAGGTAAGACATCCCCAAATATAAACTTTTTCCGGGAAATCGATATTTGCTTAAGCCGACTGCCATAAGAGTGCCTAATACGGCTGAGATAGCGACTGCAGAAAATGCAACTGTCAAACTATTTTGTAGTGCCTTTAAAATGCGTGTATCGCTAAATAGTTTGACATACCAATCGAGGGTAAATCCTTCCCAACCGGCGCTAAAGCGAGAAGCGTTGAAGCTATAAAATGCTAGTACTAAGATGGGAAGGTACATGAAAATGTACATGAGCAAAGAAAATATTGCCTGCCAAGAAATATTTAGTTTAGGTTTGGAATGCAACATAGCTTCCGGGATTTCCTCCTGTTGATTGCTCGCCGTTTCTATCATTGAAATTCACCTGTAGCGATCGCGTTCAAATAATATTTTTTTATCTTAAAAATTTTATATTAATATTAAATTTTCATTCTGTGAGGTGCTGGTATATTATTTGAGTTTAAAAGCAGGATTTTAGGGTAGTTTTAAATTTTGTATGTGTACGATTCAGCGTTTAGGTGTAGCTTCGCCAAAACGAATCAAAAGGGCGATCGCAATACTAACAAACATAATCAAAACCATACTCAGAGCCGAACCAAATCCCCAATTCTGAGTAGGTCCTAGAAACTGATTATAAATCAAGCGGGCTACAGTCATACTAGAAGCGCCTCCGAGCAATTCCGGATCGACGAAATCGCCCATAACATTGATAAATACCAACAGCGAGCCGGCAGCAATACCGGGCATAGTTTGTGGCACTGTTACTTTCCAGAAAGTTTGGACTGGATTTGCTCCCAAGTCAGCTGCTGCTTCTAGCAAACGTTTATCAAGTTTTTCCAAAGAAGCGTATAGTATCAATACCATATAAGGAAGATAACTGTAGCTCATGCCAATCAACACCGCCGAACTGCGGTTGAGGATATCGAGGGGGGGGAGCCCGATGCTAGTGAGGATAGTATTGAGTACTCCTGTAGGGCGTAAAATTGTAATCCAAGCGTAGGAGCGGAGTAGGGAGGAAGTCCACAAGGGTAAAACGAAACCGAGTAAGAGCAAATTTCGCCAGCGTGGGGGTGTGAGGAGGGCAATCCAGTAAGCTACTGGGAAACCGAGGAGCAAACAGAGGATGGTGGTGCCGATAGAAAAAAATAGCGATCGCCCCATCACCTGTAGCTTAATTGGTTCAAACACCCGCAGGTAATTATCTATCCCTGATGGAATAACCAGCTCTCCTGGTTTAATATTCGGCACCAAACTCAGCTCGAAAATTACTAAAGTAGGGATAACGAGCAACAAGAACAACCAAAGCCCAGCGGGACCAAGCAATACCAGTGGTCCTAGTAATTTTGACCCTAGCCGTTTCAAGTCAGACTGGTAATTGGAGGTAGCGGGAGGAGTAGTTTTGGTAGAGATAGTCATCGACTTATTAATATTTTTTTTAATTTTAAAGAAACTGGTTTAGCTGCTGGTGAGTTGTGTCCAGAAGCGATCATATATTTCAGTAACCTTTGGCGGTAAGGGGGAGAGACGCTCGCATTTTTCCAGAGCTTTTTCTGGTGGGAATAAGCTTGGATTTTTTTGAATTTCTTCTGGCAGCAGATTGAAGGCGGTATAAGTTGGTGGTGCGAAACTCAAGCGCTTGCATAGTTCAGCGGCGACGCTGGGCTGGAGGACGAAATTAATCCAGGCATAGGCACCTTCGACATTAGGGGCAAATTTAGGGATGACGAGGGTATCTGTCCACAGGGAGGAGCCGCTACTGGGCAGGGCGTACTGTAAATTTTCGCTTTCTGAGATAATTTCATTAGCATCTGAGGAGTAGCACATGGCGACGAGTAAGTCACCTGCGAGAATTTGAGGGCGCCAGCCGTCGGAGGTGAAGGAGGCGATCGCCGGTTTAAGTTCTGTTAATTGCTCGTAAGCTGCTTTTATTTCTTGAGGATTTTCCGAGTTATATGAATATCCTAACATCCGCAGCGCTGCCCCTATCACTTCCCTGGGATCATTTAGCAAAGTCATCCGCCGCGATAGAACTTGCTTGTTTTTCCAAAGATAGTCCCAGTCTTCTGGAAATTCTTTTAGTTTTTCAGTGTTGTAAATCAAGCCTGTAGTTCCCCAACTGATGGGCACACTGTGGCGGTTGCCTGGATCATAGGATGGATTTTGGAATTGCTCGAAAAGCTGTTTGATCACAGGCAGACGGGTGTGATCTATTTCATGGAGGATATTCAGCTCTACCATTTTTCTGACGGTATAGTCAGACGGATAGATAACGCTGTAGGCACCGCCCCCGCCTGCCTGAATTTTGGCGAGCATTTCTTCATTTGACTCGAACACGTCAGCGATGACTTCGATGCCGGTTTGTTCAGAAAAGTTTTTGAGTAATTCGTTATCTGTATAGCCCGCCCAAGTATATATGTACATTTTAGTTGGCGGCAACGGTCCAGGGGATGATTGCACCTCAGCTAGTCTCCAGCCGCAGCTACTAAGCGCCATTCCTGATAGAGCTGCTGCTGACGCTTTAATGAACTGACGCCGTGTTGGATGGATGCGAGTTTTCTGTTTGTTTGTGGGAGGCACTGTAGATTTTAGGGTTGAGAGTATAGAGTTTAGCAAGCCCAGAATATTATTTTAATTTTTAATAATTTAATTTTCTTAGAGCTGCAGTTCTCTAGTTTTGGTATTGTTACAAATCTTTTACTTTTATTTTTATTTTTTTCTAGTAGCAGTAGGTGAGCGAGCGCCATATCAGTTTATTTCAACTAACATTTCTACTCTTTTTCTGCTTACCATCTTCAACCCTTAATTATATTTATCAATTTTGTTTTTCATGCTGTCAGTGCCAGACAGTTTGAAGGTTCCCAAAAAGCATAAATAGGAGTGTGAGGATCGGGAGCGTTGCCAACAGTATTTGGTTGAGTTACAGTAATCGTATCTCCCGATATCAAAGTCACCATATATTGAATGTGAGTACCTTTGTACATTGCCTGTTTCAGGCGGCCTTCAAAACAGTTTACCGATATAGAAGGCGGATACAGACTCAATTGAATTTTTTCTGGACGTACATTAACAGTTACAGAGTCACCTTTGCTAATGTGACTGAGAGATTCTGACGACTGCACCACTATTTTAAGCTTATTTTCAGTAACCACCAGCAGACTGTAATTGTCGTGATTTTCAACGCGACCTTTAAATTGATTTATATCTCCTATAAAGCGGGCAACGAAAGCGGTTTGAGGGCGTTCATAGATCTGACTGGGGGTGCCAATTTGGTCGATACGTCCTTCATTCATCACCCCTATGCGATCAGACATAGACAGGGCCTCTTCTTGGTCGTGGGTAACCATGATAAAAGTCAAACCCACATCCTGATGGAGATTAGAAAGTTCTACCTGCATTTCTTTGCGCAGCTTCAAGTCCAAGGCACCAAGGGGTTCATCGAGCAACAGTACTGCGGGGCGGTTCACCAGTGCCCGTGCTAAAGCCACCCGCTGCTGTTGACCTCCGGAGAGTTGTGCGGGGTAGCGGCTAGCAAATTTTTCCATTTTCACGAGCTTGATAACTTCTCGGACACGCTCCTCAATTTCTGCTTTGCCTAGCCGTTTAATTCTTAGTCCGAAGGCGATGTTATCCCAGACAGTCAGGTGATTGAACAGGGCATAGCTTTGAAACACGGTATTGACGGGTCGCCGATAGGGCGGTATGTGGGTCATTAACTGGCCCAGAATTGTCACTTCGCCGGCGGAGGGTGTATCAAATCCAGCGATCATTCGCAATGTAGTGGTTTTGCCACAGCCGGAAGGGCCGAGAATGCTAAAGAATTCACCCCGACGGATTTCTAGATCAAGACCTCTGACAGCGGTTTCCCCGTTAAAGACTTTAAAAACTTTGCGTAGTTCTACGTCAAACGTGACATCATTTGCCGTAGTTCCTTGATTGTGCGTAGCAGTCTGAAACATAATATACTACCCTGCCGTGTTACCCTGGTGGTCTGAGCCAGTTTTATTCGATTATCTCTTGGGTTTATTTTATCCAGCCTACTTTTTTTTCGGAAAGTTGATCTGAAGGTGGCACTAGCCCCTAGCTATGAGCAGCTGGTTTATTCCAGTTTAGAAAACTTGGCTGTGAATTAGTAGATTTTTATATTTTTATATTTTATCAGGGAGCGCGCTCGCCCTATTTGTCCTTCCAGGCTTGTAAAAATAGGATAGCTTGGCGTGTCAAAATCGATCTTTCATCAGCTTTCATAAGATATTAAAAGCAATCCCAGGGAGTACAATCACACTCAATGTTTGTACATCCCAGCTTTTTGATGTGAGAAAGTGAACGAGGCATGATAGCCAGATTTTTTTCTACCTCTATACTTTTAAAAATCTTACAGTCGTTGAAATGGGTAAAAGCTCACGGAGCGCTGCTGTGGCTTGCCCTAACGGGACCAACTCTGGCCATAGAATTGCGAGTGGCCATTGAGGAAGGAGTGAATAAAATTAAAGTTGGCAGTTCGACTAACGCGATAGTTCGTAACGGTGCAAGTCAGATTTTAGGAGAACTGGCGGGTTTGAATGGTTTTTCCGCTGAACTACGAGGTGGCAAAATCGCTATTTCCAAATGGCTGGCTGGCCAAATTTGGCTCGAACCGAAGGGCGATGGTTTTGTATTTATTGGCGATCGCTGGTATCGTGGGCGCGCCCTCCTAGTACCCACTAGCAAAGGAATCACCGCAGTCAATTTTGTCGATTTAGAACAATATCTATACAGTGTCCTCGGCGCTGAAATGGCCGGAGATTGGCCCCAAGAAGCCCTCAAGGCGCAAGCCGTCGCTGCCCGTACTTATGCCCTGTATGAACGTCAAAAAAGCGGCAATAGAATCTATGATCTCGGCGACTCCCAGGGATGGCAAGTTTACAAAGGTATCGCCACAGAATCCCCCGGCACCTACGCCGCTGTCAATGCAACAGCGGGTCAAGTCCTCACCTACAATGGCCAAATCATTCTTGCAGCTTTCCACTCGGCATCAGGCGGGCACACAGAAAATGTCGAAGATGTCTGGATGGAAGCCTTACCTTACTTGCGTGGCGTTCCTGATTACGATATGGGCACGCCAGGTTATCAGTGGCGGAAAACTTTTTCTAACAATGAACTCAGTCGCCGTATTTCCGGAGTGGGCAGGATTATCTCTATGACGCCGGAGCGCACTACGCCACGTGGCAGCATTATCAGTATGAAAGTGGTGGGAGATGCTGGCACTCGTATTATTAGCGGTAATGATTTGCGCGATGCCCTGGGGCTGAGAAGTACCCGTTTCCGGGTGTTTCCTCAAGGTGTGCTAGCCGGTAGCAAAGGTGCTGCTAAAATTCCCAGTTCTTTTATAATCGACGGATATGGTTTTGGCCATGCCGTGGGTATGAGTCAGTGGGGTGCTTACAAACTGGCTCAGTATGGAGTCCCTTACACGTCGATTTTGGCTCACTATTATCGTGGCGCTTCTTTAGCAAAGATTAAATATTAGAAAATGCTCAGGGGTGAAAGGTAAAAATAAAAATAATCTTTTTTTTTACCAATCACCCACTCAATGTTTTTTTATTTTTTAGTTAAATTAATTTTTTTCATCGCCGCTGTTGAGCCTTTGGATTCGCTCAATTTCTTGCTCTAACAAATCGGTTTCAGTAGTGTAAGCCAAATTTTGGCTATCGATAACTTTTTCAGCGGCAAATTGGCGAGCAAATTCGATTTTCTTCTTTAAAGTAGCCCTGGGTTTAATTAATACATTCGCCCGCTTCTTTCTGATTTGATTGCGGGCTTCAATTTGGCTATTTCGCCACTGAATCCAAAAATACCTAACTAAGGGCACTACTAGAAAAGCTGTGCCGTAACCAATAAGTACGGGGTAAATCCAGGCAACAAAAGCTACTAAACCTCCCAATTCTTCAGCAATATCTCCTTTTAACAGAGAACCGAGCACTAAACCACTAACAAAATTAAGAACACCTAAACCAGCAGCGAGGATGAGTTGACTAGATTTAGCCTGACTAAAACGCCAATTATATTCGCGTAAGAAAGATGGTACGGCTTCTTGCGGGCTGTTGGTTTTTGCGGTGGTTTGCAAGTCGGGAAAATGATAGATGAGTTGCCCTTCGGGACTAACTTCGGGATGCCCATTAAATCGGGCAAGTACGGGAAGCATGTATTCCTCAAATTTATTCGCATATCCGCTCCCTACATTGTCAAGATAGGGGGCGATTTGTTCGGCAACGACGGCTCCTTTGTTTTTGCGAATGATGGCGGCGATTGCCTGCCAGCGTCTTTCTTCTAGATTCCAATTTGGATCACCGTCTCCGAAAAGGAATGAAAAAACTGCCTCCAAAAAGCTCATTTGCGAGCGCTTGCCATCCGCAGATTTAGAGCGCTGCTGTCGCTGGTAAGGCGTCTCATAATCCCAAGATAAAAACCAGAACCAATCCAGATCAAACCGGAAGTAGTTAGGCACAAATATCCAGCCGTTGCCGGAATGATTGTAGTTACTATCTTCTCTGTTTTGATTGGTAGCAATGACAATTATAAAAATACTTACAAAAATCAGGACAAGAGAAATCAGCAAGACAATACCGAAGGAAATACGAATCAGATAAAATAAAACCCGCCAGACTTTTTCCCACCATTCCTTTAGTCGCAATTGCAAATATTTATTGCGAATAATTCCCCGCAAGTTTTTTGGAAACAGATAAGCAACATCGCCGCTTTCCGTTACTTGCAAATGAGCGCCTACATCGGAAGCCAGGGCTAATAATCCTCGCTCGGCTAGATTGACGTCTATTCCTGCTTTGGCGGCAACGTCGCCTACGGTAACCCTATAGCCAAGCTGTTCCACCGCCCGCACTATAAGTGGATCTGGTGCCATGTCCATCTTTCTCCACTGCTTGCTTATACTACTTTTAGTATAGGCTATTGACAATTTTTGGTATTTCTGTGGTATTGTTTTGGAAAACGGCTTTAAAATATTTTTTTGGTAAAATTTTCTCAAGAACGTAAGAGCTTAAAAAATACACACCTAAATCGCTCAGAATATGCCTAAATATATAATGTGGGGAAGTTACTGCGAGAATGTTATAGAAAAACGCGCACCTTATCGACAAGCTCATCTCGAAGGGCTAGCGAAGCAAAAAGAGAAGGGAATTTTGATTGCTTGCGGACCTACAAAAGATTTAACTAAAATTTTTGCTATCTACGAAGCGGAAGATGAAGCGACAGTTCGGCGTTTAGTAGAAGCAGATCCTTATTGGCAAAACGGCATCTGGACTGAATATGATGTGAAAGAATGGAATCAAGTTTTTTGAAGAGGTAGTAGGATGTAAGAAAAGAAAATAACGAATAGTTAAGCATAAGCGATCGCAACATGCTTGAAACTCAAATTTGAAAATACCGTGGCCTAAAATGGGAAATTATCTCAGAAAATTAGAAATACAGGGACCTTTCAAAAATTCTAAAACATCTGCTATATTGCTAGTTTGCTTTGGGTATTTGACGGGCGGGCGTTTAATTATAATTAAAGACTTGCCTAACTCAGCAGCAAGCACTCTTTTAATATCTTCTCCTCCTGCTTTTCCAGATGCCTTTGTTACTACCATTGAGATTTGCCACTGCTGCCATAAAGCTCTTTCTAATTCGATTGATATCGGCGGGCGGATTGCTATTAAGCGATCGCTTGTAAATCCGGCATTTAATGCTGCTTCTAAGGCTGTTAGAGAGGGAAGAATACGAGCAAATAAGGTAGCTTTTTCTTGCCACGGGCGAAACAGAGATAAAAAACGATATCCTATTGTTAGTAAGACTCGCTGTTGTGTTAAAAAATCCCCTGCAACCAGTGTCTCGAAGCTGTCTATTTGAATAATATTTTCGTTGGTTTTGCCGGGATTTGGGGATGGGGTGATTGCGGGAGGGCGTTCATAACGCAGATAGGGGATTTGGTATTGAGCGGCTGTAGCGATCGCTAATTTAGAAATTTCTGCAGCATGAGGATGTGAGGCGTCTAAAATTGCTGCTATTTGTTGTTCTTGTAAGAATTTTCCTATATTTTCTATATCTAATTTTCCTACCCATACCTCTAGTAGGGGGTTTTTTGGGTATAATTTTTTAGCTGCTTCTGTGGTGACTGTAATGATACATGAAAGCTCTGTTTCGTGAGCGAGCGCTTCTGCTATGAGGGCGCTTTCGCTCGTGCCGCCAATTAACCAAATACGGCGAGAATTGTAAATTGGGCATGGGGTTTGAGGCATAGTAAACTATGTATGTAGCACCCTATACTTGCAGTTTACCCGCAGCCCACTTTTGAAATGCGATCGCCTATCGCCCTTTCAGAGCTCTTCTAAAATTCTTGCGATAACTTTCATTCCCCACCCACAGAATAGGCCACAGCAGTGACAATTTTAGCCGATTAGACAAAGTCTGCTCAAAATTTGTTCGTTCAAACCCTTGCCAGAATTTCCAGATTCCCAATCCATATCCGGCTAACAAAGCTACAATTATTAGAACTTGCACGTTTGACTCCCCTACAACTTTCTATACACTTGCTGCTGAAGTTTGCCATCTTCCTAAAAGACAGGAGCGCTACATTGGGGCGGAGTTATACCGCCTCTGCCCTGACTAGCGCTGGCACTTCAACTTAGCCTTTACAGTTTGTTTTGTCTAGAGTTTCTTAACTATTGATAATATTATAGCGCTAAATTATAGGATTTAACCAAAAATAAAAAACAAACAAGCCGACGCCCAGAATCCGCCACAATACAAGAAGCGTCCAAATATTCAAGGAGGACTTATGCGAGCAGTGCTGATGGCTGGAGGCTCAGGAACGCGATTGAGGCCCTTGACTTGCGATCTGCCTAAACCGATGGTGCCCATTCTCAATCGTCCTATTGCCGAGCATATCATTAATCTTCTCAGAAGACACAACATTACAGAAATTATTGCCACCCTACACTACCTGCCAGACGTAATGCGGGACTATTTCCAAGACGGGAGCGAATTTGGCGTGCAGATGACTTATGCAGTCGAAGAAGATCAGCCTCTCGGCACCGCCGGTTGTGTCAAGAACATTGCCGAACTTCTTGAGCGCACTTTCTTAGTAATCAGCGGCGACAGCATTACTGATTTTAACCTCAGCGAAGCTATTAAATTTCACAAACAAAAAAAGTCAAAAGCAACGATTATCCTCACTCGCGTTTCCAACCCACTTGAATTCGGCGTCGTCATTACCGATAAAGAATGTCGCATCCGTCGTTTTTTAGAAAAACCTTCTACCAGCGAGATTTTTTCCGATACCGTCAATACCGGCATCTACATTTTAGATCCTGAAGTCCTCGAATACTTGCCTCCCAATCAAGAAAGCGACTTTTCCAAAGACCTTTTTCCTTTGCTGCTGGAAAAAGGTGAACCTATTTACGGTTATATCGCAGACGGATATTGGTGCGATGTAGGCCACTTAGAAGCCTATCGCGACGCCCAATATGACGGACTCTACCGAAAAGTTAAACTTGATTTTAGCTACGAGGAGCGCTCTCCCGGTATTTGGGTTGGCGAAAACACTTATATCGATCCTACCGCTGATATCCAATCTCCTGTCTTAATTGGTAATAACTGTCGCATTGGCCCTCGCGTTCTGATTGAGGCGGGTACTGTTATCGGCGACAATGTTACTATCGGCGCTGACGCGGATCTTAAACGCCCGATTATCTGGAATGGTTCTATTATCGGCGAAGAAGCTAACTTACAAGCCTGCATTGCCGCCAGAGGCGTACGTATTGATCGCCGAGCTCATGTTCTGGAAGGAGCAGTCTTGGGTTCTCTCTCTACTGTGGGTGAAGAGGCGCAAATTAGCCCTAATGTGCGTGTGTGGCCCAGTAAGCAGATCGAAGCCGGCGCTACTCTGAATGTTAATTTAATCTGGGGCAATGCTGCTCAGCGTAATCTCTTCGGACAACGCGGTGTTTCTGGTCTGGCTAATATCGATATTACTCCAGAATTTGCTGTTAAGTTGGGGGCGGCTTTCGGCTCTACTTTGAAGCCGGGTTCTGTTGTCTCTGTTTCTCGCGATCAGCGCAATATTTCCCGCATGGTTTCTCGCTCTTTAATTTCTGGTTTGATGTCTGTAGGCACTCATGTTCAAAATTTACAAGCTACCCCTATTCCTATTTCACGCGCTGTCGCTCCTACTTTATCTGTAGCCGGAGGGATCCACGTTCGTGTACATCCCAACCGCCATGATTCTCTACTGATTGAATTTTACGATGAGCAGGGGATTAATATCTCTAAGGCTCGTGAGAAAAAAATTGAGGGGGCTTATTTTAAAGAGGATTTCCGGCGGGCGCAAATTGATGAAATCGGTAATATGGCTTACCCCAGCCAAATTTACGATCTTTATAGTACTGCTTTTGAAAAAAATCTTAAAGTTGAGGCGATTCGCCACAGCCACGCTAAAGTCGTAATCGACTACGTTTATGCTGTATCAGGCGCGATACTGCCGCAACTGTTGGCTAAGTTTGGCTGCGATGCTGTGGTACTTAATGCTAGTCTCAATCAGGTACCTCCTTCTAGTGAAGAACGGGAAAATTTGCTAGTGCAACTTGGGCATGTTGTGGAGGCGCTTAAGGCTAATTTTGGCGTGCAGGTATCGGCTAATGGCGAGCAAATGATTCTCGTGGATGAGTCGGGTGATATGATTCGCGGGGAAACGCTTACTGCAGTTTTGGTGCAGATGATTTTGACGGCGAATCCCAGAGGAACTGTTGTGGTACCAGTGCACGCTTCTTCGGCGGTGGAGCAAATTGCTCGTCGTCACGATGGTAGGGTGATTCGCACTAAGGCAAATCCTACTGCTTTAATGGAGGCTTGTCACTCTAATCCTAATGTTGTACTCGGCGGCAGTGGTGAGATGGGGTTTATTTTCCCGCAACTGCATCCCGGTTTTGATGCAATGTTCTGTATTGCAAAGTTAATTGAGATGCTGACGCTACAGGAGCGCTCGCTCGGACAAATCCGCGACGAATTGCCTCGGGTTTTCCATAAAAGTTATACTCTGCGCTGCCCTTGGACGGTGAAAGGTGCTCTCATGCGTCATCTCGTCGAAATTCACCCTACTGAATGTTTGGAACTTATCGATGGGGTTAAAATTTGCGATCGCCATAATGACAACTGGGTTTTGATTTTACCTGACGCCGGTGAACCTCTTGTCCATATCTATGCTAATAGTAATGATCCAGAATGGGTGGATAATACTTTGAGGACTTATCGCCACCGGATTCAGACTTTTGTCGAACAAGAATTAACGGCTTAGCTCGATTTTTTCTCTTGCTCTGGGGCTGATGGTATGGATGAAATGGCTAATAACTAATCCTCCATACTCCATCCCCTAAAATTATATTCGTGATTTTGTTGATAAATTAAAGCTAGTAAAGCGAGAAGGAAGAAGGGAGAAGTCTTCCTCACTTCTCACTATTTGAGGTTACAAGCCTAATCCCAGGAAAAGTTCGGCGCGGCGAACTCCGGCTTCACTACCAGTGCTGGTAATAGCAATCGCCCGTAAACGCTCCACAATTAACTGGCTAGATGCTTGCAAAAACTTAAATAAGGGAAAACGGCGTTCTATAATTCTCTCTGCAGCCTTAAAATCAAGATAGACATACCCGTAATTTGGGCTGGGCAAAACAGAAATAGCCTGGCGGAAATTAACTGTATCAGACAAGGAACCAACCTCAGAGGCGGCGAGCGCAGCTGCCATCGCCTGAATCGAAGAAGTAAAAATATCGTAATCACCCACAGAAGCGCGAACACCAAACACCCGAGCCGTAAGTTCACTGAAACTGTCAGCTTTCTCGGCAGCATCAGGTGCTGAAAGTTTAGTCCATGCAAAAATCTCCCGCTCTCCCAGTTTGAAAGCTCCAGTACTAAAACCTTGCTGCTGGGCAAGCACATCAAGATGTTCAATTCCCTGCAAAGCTTCAGGCGAGCGCTGCGCTACAAATATCCAATCGAAATCCTCGCCGGCTGCCGCTTCTACACGGGGCAGCAAAGCTAGAGCATATTCTCCCTGCACCCAACTAAAAATATCTTTGGGTAAATCTAGCCCCCAGGGAGCGCCTATGTCGGCAAGAAGTTGGTTAAATAACTGAGCAAGTGGATCGTTGTTGGCTAGCCCTGCAGCTATTTCGCTCCACATCTGCTGCAAGTTAATCCCTGCTACTGCTAATACACTCGTCGTTGGCAGGTATTTTAATGTCTGTACTGGATAGGATAATAAGGGCGGCACAAGGGAGTTGGTACTATTCCAGTCGGCTATTAAGGCGGTTTCGGCTAGCAATCCGCCCTCAGTTAGGGAAAAGGCGAGCGCTATTTGATCTTTTCCTTGGCTATTAGCAAGGAAAGATTCTATCCCGCTCCAGGCAGCTATTTGAGGAATGTTGATAAACCCTAGTGCAATTTTGGGCTGTGTTAACTGTTGCACAGCCGATTGATAAGCACTAGAATTCTGTAAACTTAAAGAGGGCACTTGCACGTTATTGATGGCATCGCGCAGTACTTTCGGGTGATTGGCAAACAGAACAAATTGTTCGCCGGCAACCGGGCTGGTTATAAATGTGGTGGCAACCCAGTTATTGTCGGCAGTTTTGTTATAAATTATGGTTGCACCTTTATAGGTTTCAAATGTCACATCCGAGCCTGCGAGTGCCTGTGAGCTCCAGAATAAGTCCAGAAATTCCTGACTACGCTGTTTGTTTTTAGTAGCGAGCGCTAGTAAATAACCTGGCTGTCTACCGTTGTCTGGATCGCGATCTATGTCGATAGTAGTACAAGCGAGGGAAATTTCATCTCCCAGCCAGGGTTGGATATCCCGCTCATAGTTTAGATCCGTCTTGGCAAGTAATCTTTTTTTGATTTCAGAGAAATAGGCGTGCACAAACCGCCGCGATTGCGGGGCTACTACTACGCGCTGGTACGCTTCTAACTCTTCTGGATTCACCAGTAGCGAGGCAAAGGCAGGGGCAGTAGAGGGTACAAATATAGTGGCTACTGGAGTTGCTGTCTGGGTAGTTTGCCGCGAAAGTGGAGTGTTTGCTATTAGCCACAATAAAATACCGCTGGCTATTGACAGCAGTATTACTACGACGATTGCTAAGAATGTAAAAAATGATCTAGGCTTCATGGCAGCAATTAAGCACGATTTATCAGCCATTATCTAAGGTAAGTCTAAAATTATAACAATTTATAACAATGAATAAATGTAAAGTACGCTTTTTATATTTTTTAATTAGTGAGGAGTTATCTTACATTCTGTGAGTAGCAATAAGTCTGCTAGCAGAAGCTAATGTTAAAACTAAAAGAGAGTAGTTGAAAAAATCAACATCAATTTCCGGCTGCCAAAGGGCATTCTAAAAATAAGAAGCATTTTGGCTGCCAAAAAAAATATGTTAGAGGGCAGAAATTTGCTTCTAACCTATAATTAAGCAGACTAAGTTTCTGCTTGTAAAACAAAGAACCCTCTCTGCCATGAATTCTGAAAAATGGCTCGAAGCCCTCAAAAGCTCGGATCAATTGTTTAACAAGACAATGGCCATAGAAGTATGGGCGATCGCCAAAACAATGGACGACCTATTTCCAGGTTTCTGGAACCGCTTTATGGCAAATCGCCGAGCCGCGCTCAAACAATTTATCAAACAAAAAACAGCCGAAAAAGCGGCACAAAGAAATTCAATCCAGACAAAAAAGTCAGAGTAAACTAGAGCCAAGGAAAACCCCGAAACCCAGACGGGTTGTCAGGAGGGCGTTCGAATCCAAACCCTTTCTCACTCTGAAAATGCTTTCATAGATTTCGGCAATGAAAATTTTACTGGTAGAGGATGATGAAGCGATCGCGAGAATGCTCTTAAATGTCTTAGCAGAACAACATCACACCCTAGATGTGGCTTCCGATGGCCAAAAGGGTTGGGAACTGGCTGAGGCATTTACCTATGATTTAATCGTCCTCGATGTAGTACTGCCGCATTTAGACGGCATTACTCTCTGCCGTCGTCTGCGAGCGCGCCGTCTAACCATGCCCATTCTCCTGCTCACTTGCCGCAACAGCAGCGACGATAAAGTTATAGGCTTTGACGCCGGCGCCGACGACTATGTAGTTAAACCCTTCGATCCCCAGGAATTAGTTGCCCGCATTCGTGCTCTGCTACGACGAGGGGGTTCTTCTTTGCCGCCAGTGCTAGAATGGGGCGAGCTACACCTCGATCCAAGTACCTGCGAAGTAACTTATGGTAAGCAACTTCTGCACTTGACTCCCAAAGAATACAGTCTTCTAGAACTATTCATGCGCAACAGTAGCCGGGTTTTTAGTAGCAGCGCTATCCTTGAACAACTTTGGTCTTTTGAAGAACCGCCTTCGGAAGAAACTGTCAGAGCCCACATAAAGGGTTTGCGGCAAAAATTAAAAATGGCTGGGGCTCCTACGGATTTAATCGAAACAGTTTACGGATTGGGCTATCGTCTTAAGCCACAAACTACTCCACCTAGCAAAAGTCAGGCTTTCAGTATCGCTGGCGTGCCATCAGCCCCAAAAGAGCTAAATCTGCAAGCAGAGGACCAGAGTAAGTCCACGAATGTCTGCGTCTTGCCGCCTTCGGAAACCAAAAATACTAAGTATGACAATTTCAAAACTTCCCTCAAGCAACTGTGGGAGCGTTTTAAAGAGCCGGTTATAAGGCGGATGGATATAGTAGAAACAGCGATCGCTGCCCTATCTGCAGGCACCCTCAACAGTGAACTGAAAACAAAAGCCATTTCAGAAGTCCACAAACTAGCAGGCTGTTTAGGAACTTTTGGTTTTGCCCTTGGCTCAGAAATCGCTCGCCAAATCGAGCATCTTTTACAAGCAGAATTTTTAACGCCGGAGCAAGCCCCTGAATTGCAAAAATTAATTCAGCAAATGCGCGCAAACATTCAACCAGATGAGACGACACTAGCCCCTTGTACACAACCCACAATTCTTCTAGTTATAGATAACGATTCAGAACTAACAGAAAAATTAGTAGCCCAGGGTATAGCAGCCGGCTTGAAAGTAAAAACCAGTCTCACATCTGCAGCTTTAGAAGTACTCAAAACTCACCCAGTCGATGCCGTCTTACTCGATCTCTCCTACCCTGAAACTGCTGAAAAAGGTATATCACTTCTCAACCACCTTAGTAAACAAATACCGCCAATTCCAGTACTAGTACTCTCCGATAAAGACTACTTCGCTTACCAACTAGAAACCGCTAGACGTGGGAGTCGCACTTTTTTGCGAAAGCCAGTCTCTCCCACTATAGTAATAAATCTATTATACAACATATTACGACGCTGTCAAACCAATCAAACTAAAATCCTTATTCTTGACGAGGATATCCAAACCCTTGCTACTATCCAAACTTTACTCAAACCCAGGGGCTTCAAGATTATTACTTTAGAAGATGCAAATCTATTTTGGGAAACTCTTAAAAGCTATTTACCAGATATCTTAATTTTAGATATGCAGATGTCTGCTGTCAACAGCATTGAACTCTGTCAAAAAGTACGCAATCACCAAATCTGGAATAATCTACCGATACTGTTTCTCACCCACCACACTGATGCAGATATAGTGCATCAAATCTTTACCTGCGGTGCTGATGATTATGTTAGCAAGCCGATTATTGGCTCTGAACTAATCACTCGTCTCCTTAACTGTTTGGAACGCACTCAACTACTCCGCAATTGGATGGAAACCGATGCTCTCACCGGAGTTGCTAATCGCTACAAATCGCTTCAAGACTTGGCTCAATTATTGCATCAGGCTGACTGCTATACTCAACCCCTGTGTTTTGCGCTTCTGGATTTGGATCATTTCAAGCAAGTGAATGATTTGTATGGTCATGTGGCGGGAGACAATGTATTGCGCCACTTTGGAAAACTTTTGATGCAGATGTTCAACAGTCAAGATATCGTAGCCCGCTGGGGTGGGGAAGAGTTTGTAGTCGGCATGTACGGTATGAGTAAAGAAAGTGGCATCAAGCGGTTGACAGATTTTCTCCAAAACTGGCGCAAGCAATTGTTTTTGGCTGCAAGCGGGCAACAATTTTATGTCAGTTTTAGTGCCGGAGTGGTAGAATATCCTCAAGATGGTTCAGAAATACAAACACTGTACCTCAATGCTGACTCAGCACTTTCCCAGGCTAAATTAGAAGGAGGCGATCGCGTAGTGTATTTTTCACCTACTTAAATTACTCTTCTATCCTATTTTTTCATAAAAAAATAATAATTTTTAACAGCATTTTTAAGGGTTATATGTATAATGAGAACAGAAGAAATTAAACGCATTTTGCTACTGTTAGACAAAGAAAAAAACCGCCAAATGCTATGCAAAAAGCTGGGGTGTAAATACACAATATTGCTAAACCTAAAATTAGAAAAAGCAGAGCCTAAAAAAAAATTAAGGAAGAATCGGATTTCATTTTTAGGAGATAATAATATAGAAGATTATAATAATTTTGACATAGTAATAGCAGATAAATCAGCTTTTGAAAGATACAAAAACTGGCTACTAATCCAAAAGAAAAAAAGTAAAATTTTCTTACCCATATTACTGCTACTGCGGCGCTCAGAAACAATAATATTATCACAGCATAGAGAGCTAGCAGATGACATAATTTTTAATCCCATAAATATCAAAGAGCTGACATGGCGGATAGAAACTCTCCTATCACGTCGTTACATTTCTTTAGAAACCGCAGAGAAAAATCAGAAATCATTATTACAGCAAAGTGAAGAACATTTCCGGTTGCTTGTTGAAGGTGTCAGAGATTATGCTATCTTCATGCTAGATAATTCTGGGAAAGTAGTGAGCTGGAATGTAGGGGCAGAAAGAATAATGGGCTACACAGCCGACGAAATAATCGGGTGCCATTTTTCTTGTTTTTACCCAGAAAGCGATATTGTCTCTGGTAAACCAGAACAAGAATTGCAACTTGTAGATAAAGCTGGGCAATGCGAAGACGAAGGAATTCGTATCCGCAAAGATGGAACACAATTCTGGGCAAACATGCAACTAGCAGCTCTGCACGATAAGCTAGGAGAGCAAGTGGGTTATTCGGTGATTATCCACAATTTAAGCGATCACAAACAAATCGAAGAAGAACTCTGCAAAGTCAACCGCGCTCTCAGAACTATCTGTGCCTGCAACCAAGCAATGATACGCTTCTGCGAAGAATCCGAATTGCTACAAGATATCTGTCGGATTATCGTAGAAATCGGCAAATATCGAGCTTGCTGGATTGGTAAAATAGAAGCACAAGAAAGTCGCCTCAAATTAATTGCCCAGTCAGGAATCACTCCCTTGGCAGAAGAGCAGCATGATTATTTTACGCCTACCAGTATCCTTTTGGCTGAAACAGCAATTCGCACAGGCAAACCTTGCAGAGCTGTAAATTGCAATACCATAATTGCCTTGCCGCTTCAGAATACTTCAACAAGCGGAGAAGGCGAAATATTAGGTGTATTGACTATTTACGCTGCTGAATCAGATGTATTCGATACTTCAGAAATAGCTTTGCTAGAAGAATTAGCATTTGATATTGCCTATGGTATTATTGCCTTACGTGCCCGACAAGAATGTCACCGCGCTTTATCCGCACTGCGAGAAAGTGAAGAACGTTATCGACGGCTAGTAGAATTATCTCCAGAAGGGATTATTGTTCATAGTCAAGGTATTATTGTATTGATTAATACAGCAGGAGCAAAAATTTTAGGAGCAGAAAACCCACAACAAATAGTAGGTAGTCGGATAACAGATTTTCTGCCTTTACAGTGTGCGGAAAAACAAACTGCACCTTTTGAAGAACAAAAACTATTGCGCCTCGATGGGAAAGAAATAAAAATAGAATGGGCGGCTACCCCTTTTACTTATCGATCGCAACCTGCAGTACTTATCGTTATCCGAGATCTCACTGAGCGAAAGCGCATGGAAGAAGCCCTGCGGCGATATCGTTTTCAGCTTGAAGAATTAGTAGAGGCGCGCACTAGACAACTAATGGCAACGAATGAGAAATTACAGGAAGAAATACGCCAAAGAGCGCGAATAGAGGCGGCACTGCGAGCAAGCGAGGAGCAGTTGCGGACATTAATTAATGCTACGCCAGATATTATTTGTTTTAAAGATGGAGAGGGGCGTTGGTTGGAAGCTAATCAGGCTATCCTAGAACTTTTCCAATTAGAGGGAGTAAAGTATCGTGGCTTGAAAGATTCTCAGTTAGCGAGTGTGAGGAGTTTTTATCGAGATGCTTTTTTAACTTGCGAACAAACCGACGAAAAAGCTTGGCAAAAGGGCACGCTTTGTCGCACGGAAGAAGTGATTCCACAACCGGATGGTACTGTGAAAATTTACGACGTTATTAAAGTGCCGCTATTTTACATGAATCGTGCACGAAAAGGATTAGTGGTTTTGGGGCGGGATATTACTGAGCGTAAGCGGGTAGAGAAAGAATTAATGCGCTTAGCGTCGATTGTAGAAGCCTCAGACGATGCGATCATAGGCACGACGTTAGAGGGGGTTATTATTAGTTGGAATTCGGGAGCGGAAAAAATTTATGGATATTCGGCTGTAGAGATGAAGGGGCAATCAAGTTCAATTTTAGTACCGCCTGAGCGCAGAGACGAATTGGGGCAAATTCTGGAAAGAATTAAACAGGGAGGGCGTTTGGAGCATTACGAAACAGTTCGACTAAGAAAAGACGGGCAAAAAATTGACGTAGCGATGACGATTTCTCCAATTCAGGATGCAGCAGGGAGAATAATCGGCGTTTCTACGATTACTAGGGATATTAGCGCTCGCCATCGCATTGAAGCCGCTCTAGAACGTCTGCGCCATCAAAACGAATTAATTTTAAACTCTGCCGGAGAAGGAATTTGCGGTTTAGACGAAGAGGGAAAAATTACTTTTGTCAATCCAGCGGCATCAAGAATGTTCGGCTACGATATCAAAGAATTACTAGGTCAATCCATGCACTCTTTTTTGCACCATTCCCGCTCTGATAAAACCCCCTACCCCCAAGAAATGTGTCCGATTCACGCTTCTCTACAAGACGGTTCTGTACACCATGTTACTAATGAAGTATTTTGGCGAAAAGATGGCAGCAGTTTTCCAGTTGAATATGTAAGCACGCCAATTTTAGAACAAGATAAAATTGTAGGAGCAGTGGTGACATTTAAAGATATTACCGAGCGCCTAGCTGTAGAGCGAATGAAAGATGAATTTATTTCGATTGTTAGTCATGAACTGCGCACGCCGCTGACTTCAATAAGGGGAGCGATGGGATTGCTAGCATCAGGGATTTTAAAATCCCAACCCGAAAAAGCCCAGCGTATGTTAGAAATAGCTGTTAATAATACTGACCGTTTAGTGCGCTTGATTAATGATATTTTAGACCTAGATAGGATTCAGTCGGGAAAAGCGATACTCGAAAAGCGCATTTGTAACGCCGCCGACTTAATGTTACAAGCTGTCGATACTATGCGGGCAATGGCTGAAAAAGCCAATATCACCCTCAGCGTCCAGCCCATCAGTGTCCAAGTGTGGGCCGATCCAGATCGGATTATTCAGACTTTGACAAATTTACTCAGTAATGCTATAAAATTTTCTTATGCAGGGAGTACCGTTTGGCTGAGCGGTAAAGTTTGGGAAATCCCTGAGAGCAGCGAGCAGCTTTCAATTCCCACACGCTCTGAAACTACTGCTGATACCACTTTGAATACACAAAGGTTATTGCTAATTGCTGTACGCGATCGCGGGCGAGGCATTCCAGCAGACAAGTTAGAGAGTATTTTTGAACGCTTTCAACAAGTGGATTCCTCAGACGCCCGACTTCACGGCGGCACTGGTTTGGGGTTATCTATCTGTCGTAGTATTGTACAGCAACACGGCGGGCAGATTTGGGCTGAAAGTATTCCCGGTGAAGGCAGCACTTTTTACTTCACTCTGCCATTAGTTAAGCAGGAGGTGGAGAGTTCGACACCCGCGAGCGCATCTCAAAACCGGCACCAGGCAGGAGGTAGAAGCAAATTGTGACAGCCAAGCGCATTTTAGTAATTGATGATGAAGAAGATATTCGAGAAGTAGCTCAGCTCAGCCTAGAAATGGTTGGAGGTTGGGAAGTTTTGACAGCAAGTTCCGGCAGCGAAGGCATTGCCAAAGCTGAAGCCGAGCAGCCGGATGCAATTTTGTTAGACGTGATGATGCCAGATATGGACGGTCCTGCTACCTTTGCCCAGATGCAACGCCGGAGCAGTATCCAGCATATTCCTGTGATTTTGTTAACGGCTAAGGTACATGCGACTGATCAGCAGCGGTTTGCTGAACTGGGCGTAGCCGGGATTATTGCCAAGCCTTTTGATCCGATGAAATTAGCAAATCAGGTGGCTGAGGTGTTAGGCTGGAAAGATATCTGAGAGCAGAAGCCCACACCGCTTGCAACTGTTAAATGTCAGCTTTTGTGGACAATTTTCTCTTCCTTTACCTGTTTTTTACGTTTTTGATCTAACTTTTAAAGAGAAGAGAGTCCGCTCACTCCTCGAATCAATGAGAATTTATCGGCTCAATAATTCAACTCAATCCTTTGGAGATTCTCCCCATGAAGCTGGCAAATATTATTGAAGATGCTTTTACCTCTGGCTTAGAGCAGGTGGGCTTAGCTTGGTGGGTACACATTGTCACGACTAATCCTAAGTGTACTTACTATTTTGGCCCTTTTATGAGCGCTAAAGAAGCAGAAATGGCCCGTTCTGGTTACGTTGAAGATTTGGAAGCCGAGGCGGCAGAAGGTATTTCTGTGCAAATTTATCAGTGTCAGCCTAAAGAGCTGACGATTTTTTAGGCGCTTCGTGCTTGACTGCACCAACGCGCTCTAGTTATTTAATTGGCGTGAATTTACCCTCCTATAAGAGATTGGTAATAGGTTGAGTTCGGGCGAGCACCTGTTTAAACTTAACCGCACTCATAGCCGTATCAATCGCGAATTTTTCATATAAATTTTTTAAATCTGATTGTACAGGAGTTTAAGTAACGGCAAAATTGATTTCAATATGCATGGATTAAAAGGAGGCGATCGCCATATTAAAATAATTACATAAAAGCGCGATCGCTTCCTATTTTTTTATAAATATCTTTCAAAAATAAAATAACAATAGTCAGCTACAAACCCTCGACGCCCGTCAACATACATATAAGCTAGCTCGACAGCAATAAATTATATAAAAAAATCACTATTTCTTCACAAGTTTTTCACATTTTTGCTCTACCTTAAAGAAGATAGGAAACTCAGAGTGAGAAAAGCTGAGTTTGCCTAACTTTTCTGGCAATGAAATAAATTGCTTAGCAAGCATCGATTTGCTTTTCCCCCCTGAGGCGCAAAAATGGAAATGCAACTGACTGAATGCCAAACTCCAGAGCGAGAATTAATTGCTTTCTTACAAGCGGCGAATCAACAACTAAAAGAAGAAATAGATTTTCGCCTACATGCCGAAATAGATATGAGGCAGAAAGCAGAACAAGCTCAGCTGATGACTGCCGTCAGTCAGTATGTGCGCCAATTTCTAAATTTGAAAGAGTGTCTGAAAAAAATTGTAGCCGAAGTGCGTCAATTTCTGCAAGCAGATCGAGTGCTGATTTACCGCCTGTCAACAGAGCAAGTAGGCTCAGTGGTTGCCGAATCAGCGGCGGCAGGATGTTTGTCTATGCTAGGATTTGTGATGCGAGAATTTGGCGCTGTTAATGAAAACAGTCTGGAGGATTATTGCTTAGGTCACATTCAGGCGATCGAAAATATCCGCACTGCTGATATGGCAGAAGAACGCATCAAACTTTTAGAGTTTTTTAATATAAAATCCATGTTAGTCGTGCCCCTGATTGTCAGGGATGAAAAAGAAGCAGCAAACAACGCGAATAACTGGCAGAATTCTTTTCCTTATTCCTGCTTTTTTTCTCATTCTTCAAATTTGTGGGGACTGATGGTGGTACATCAGTGCAGTTGTACCAGAAAGTGGAAATCTTTTGAAATAGATGCGATTAGCTCGGTAGCAGGATTGGTAGAAATCGCTATTCAGCAGGATCAACTCTTTGACACAGTACAGAAACTTAATGCCGCTCTCGAATATCAAATTGAAGAGCACACGGCTCAATTATTTAAACTCAATTTTGAAACGATACTCAAACGTATTAGCAACAAACTGCGAGACAGCCTGGATGAAAATCAAATTTTGCAAACAGTAGTGCAGGAATTGGGCATAGCGCTATCGCTTAAAACATGTAATAGTGCAATTTATAGCCCTGAAAAAAAAACTGCAATCATTTGCTCTGAATACACGACTTCGTCGCGCACCTCCCTAGGGCAGGTGGTACAAATGTCTGATAATCCAGAACTGTATCGCCAACTGCTGCAAGGTCAACATTTTCAATTTTGTGAATGCATCCTTAACCCAAATCAAAAACCGTCGGCTATTCTGGCGTATCCGATTTTCTACGACAAAGAAATTATCGGAGATCTGTGGTTGTTCAAGTCGGCAGAGGAAAAGTTTAGTGAGATAGAGATACAATTGGTGCAGTTGGTTGCTTCTCAGTGTGCGCTTGCTATTCGTCAAGCCCGACTCTACCAAGCCGAAAAACTTCAAGTCGAAGAATTCACCCGACTTAATCTCCTTAAAGATGATTTCCTTAGCACTATTTCCCACGAATTACGAACGCCTTTGGCAAATATGAAAATGGCTCTGCAAATGCTGGCGATCGCTCTTAATCAAGAAAGGGCTTTTTTCGCTGAATTTTCCAAACCAGAGGAGGAAAGAAGCAAAGTAGCTCGTTACTTTCAAATAGTACGCAACGAATGCGAGCGAGAGATTCGCTTAATCGAAGACTTACTCGACTTACAAAAGTTCGATTCTAAATCGAACCGCTGGGCGAAGGGTATTATCGATCTACCGCACGTATTACCTAAAATCGTGCAATCTTTTCAACAGCAAACTCAGAAAAAACAGCAAGAACTCCTGCTCGACATGCCTGGAGATTTGCCCGCATTGGTTGGCAATCCTTTTATTTTCAAACGTATCTTGACAGAGTTGCTCACCAATGCCTGTAAATATACTCCGTCTGGCGAAAAAATAATTATTAAAGCTCGCAGCGAAGACGAGCGCGTATACTTGAGCTTCACTAATACCGGCGTAGAAATTCCACCAGAGGAATTACAGCAAATTTTTAATAAGTTTTACCGCATTCCCAAAGCCAATCGCTGGCAACAGGGGGGAACGGGATTAGGATTGGCAGTGGTGCAGAAATTGACGGAAGAGATGGGAGGAAGTATTGAAGTTGCAAGTACAACAAGTCAAACCTATTTCAAGCTTAACTTGCCGCTGAATGCCCCAAGTATTGTAAATAATTGCAGCTAAAATAAGAGAGTACGCTACCCTCTCCTCAATCCTATATAAAAGGCAGGACTTATGCAAAAGCGACAAGGCATGATATCGATAAGTTTGGCGGCAGTGCTGGGATTGGGAGTAGGCATGTGGTTACTAGAAAGCGGGCTAGCCCCCCAATTCGTTCGTGCCTATACTGCTCGGATTAACCTTTCTATCGAGCGCGAAGCCAGCGAAACTTACGACAGCCTAATGCGTCGAGCCAGAACAGTTGCTAGAGCGGCAGCCCAGCGAAGCTTCGACACCGATTTATTAGTCAGCGAAGTTTTAATCTTTGTGGTAGGTGAAAATAAAGGTGCGCTCGCACCCCTTCTCACCTTAGAAGTTAGTCGCTCCCAGTGGAGAAACCGCCCCGATCCCCAGTATTGGGCTAAATATTATCCGACATCTAAAACCCTTTTAGGGTTGGATAAAACTCAAGCCAGCGAAGCTCAACCAGCCAATCCACCCGCTAACAGACAACCTGATAATCCACCTGCCAATAGACAACCTGATAACAAATCAACTCTTGTCGTTTCCCAATCTTCTTTTTTGTAATCAGAGTAGCTAACTGCCGTATAATAATAAGATTGTCAAAAAGTATGAATTTACGCGATCATGGCGGTTCCAAAGAAGAAAACATCGAAATCGAAACGGGATAAGCGCAAAGCTACCTGGAAGCGCAAGGCAGCGCTGCAAGCCCAAAAAGCCCTCAGCTTGGGCAAGTCAATTTTGACAGGGCGTTCTACTTTTGTTTATCCCTCTGATGAAGAGGAGGAGGAGGAAAAATAACAGAAGAAGCATAGAGTCTCGATTGTGGAGTGTAGAGCGTGGAGTATGGAAAAATAGAGCTTATTGCTCTCCCACACTCTCTCCTCTCCTCTTACTCTAAGCAAGCACAGGGTAATAGGCAGTTGCTGAAAGAAAAGGGCTAGATGCGGGCTGCAGGCAAAATCAGCATGGCATCGCCAAAAGAATAGAAGCGATATGCAAGTACGATCGCTTCCTGATACAAAGCTAGCAAGCGCTTTCTTCCCACAAAAGCACTAACCAACATTAACAAACTGGAGCGGGGCAAGTGAAAATTGGTAATCAACCCCTCGACGACGCGCCACTGATAGCCGGGATAAATAAATAAATCAGTCTTGCCACAGAAAGGCATTAACTGCCCGTTAGTGGCAGCCGCTTCTAAGGAGCGCACTACTGTAGTGCCCACCGCAATTACCCGCCCGCCCCGCTCTTTCGTCTGACGGATTTGCTCGACGACAGTAGCAGGCACCTCAACCCATTCTTCGTGCATCTTGTGAGTTGTCACATCTTCAACCTCTACTGCTCGAAATGTTCCTACTCCAATGTGCAGCGTCACGAATGCTAAATTTATTCCTCGCGAGCGCAACCGCGCCAATAACTCCTCAGTAAAGTGCAGCCCAGCAGTTGGAGCCGCTACTGCTCCAGGTTTTTCGGCATAAACAGTTTGATACTGCTCCGGCAGCGCTTCAGACGCTTTGATATAGGGCGGCAAGGGTATTTGGCCAAATTTCTCTAGCAATTGTACTACTAGAGTGCCTTCCGGCACATAAAACTTAATAAACCTGCCGCCTGTGGCTTTATCTACTGCTACAACCTTCGCTCTGAGAACAAATTCTTGCTCTCCAGGCGAAAATTCTGATTTTGGACTTGCAAATAAAATTTCTGATCCTACTTTCAAACGCTTGCCTGGTTTCACCAAAGCCAGCCAAAAGTTTTCCTCTCGCTCCTCCAGCAGCAGCACCTCCACAGGTGCGCCTGTCGATTTACGACCTTTCAGTCGTGCTGGGATAACCTTAGTATTGTTAAATACTAACAAATCCCCAGGCTGTAGCAAATCGGGCAAGTCACGAAAAATGTGATGGGAGTGGCGAGTGGCTGTTTCAACTACCAGTAAGCGGGCACTATCTCTTGGCACTACTGGATTCTGAGCAATCCGCTCCGGCGGCAATTCGTAGTCATAAGCTACTAATTTTCGCTCGTAATCACTATCGGCTTCAGAGAAACTTGATCTAGATGAGTCTTTAGAGGTAGGATTAATATTTGACAAGGTTGAAACTCCTCTAGCAAAAATGAACTGTTTCGACCGCTCAGGAAGGTGAAAACTATTACTTGGCCACCTTTAGCCCTAAAAAGGGTTCCGTAAAATCACAGTCTGGAGTAATCGCAGTTATTCTGTTATCTTACTCAGATTTGCACTGGTAATTTTGCGGTACATTAAGAAATTGTTTTGTAAAACATCGGGGCTTTTTCCGTAGTCGCAATCTGTCACTTTCCAAGAAAATAAAGCAGTAACCAATCAAGGAACTCTAAGATAATGGAATATATATATTACATTGCTAATGCCAGTCTGACATTGAGGCTCGCTGAATACCTGCATTCAGCTTGTCATCTGCCCGTGAGTTTTATGAGTGTTATTCATCAAATTGACGGCTGGGTGGTACGGGTGAAAATGAAGCAAAAGCTGGCTCAACCTTATGAGGGTAACTTGCGAGCGTTTATGAATGAAATAGGAATACCATACATTCCAGGTATTCGCTTACAAATGGCGCTGTGGAGCTTGGAAAACGGACAGTCTCCAGTGGAGGTGATGCGTCACTATCAAGTGGTGGTTGTTTGTCACGGGCAGCCTGAGCGTAATCAAATAGAAGAATTCCGCCGCCAGTTTGTTAAAGGATTAGGGTATTGTCCGGAAACCCTGACTTGAAATCGGCACTAAAAAAATCAAGGCGGTTTGCTAAAAAATAAAAAAGAATTCAGAATAGTGATAAGCTAAGTAAGCAGTTTAGTCAGTGGCTAAAATAGCTTCTAAAATCTCCTCGCCGCCAAAACGCACGACGTCGGTACAGGGTAGCCCGGTTTCTGCTTGGACTTGAGTGATGGCATCGAGGGCTTCGCTTTCCTCTAGATGGTGCGTATTTAAAGCGATCGCCACTACTCGTGCAGGATAAAGCGCCCCCGCAGCAGCCGCTACCGCCTCGTAAAGCTCAATCACCGCCGGCAAGGGCGGAATCGGAACGTGGGGATGGTGGCGAATGTGAGATTGACCAGCTCTATGTACAAGCACTAAGTGAGTCGGTTGAGAGCCGCGCAGCAGCGGCAGGGTTGCCGTAGAACCAGGGTGCAGGAGAGAACCTTGCCCTTCGATATGGAGAATGTCGCGATTGCTTCCAAACTGCATCACCATTTGTTCCACCGCCCCAGCAGCAAAATCCACCCGCACCGCATCAAGAGCAATTCCATCCCCAGCAATCATCAAACCAGTTTGCCCGGTTGCCAAGAACTTAGAGCGCAAGCCGCGCTGCAGAGATGCCTGATTTAAAACAATACTAGCCGACATCTTGCCCACGCTCATATCAGTACCCACAGTTAAAACGCGCTTGCAAGCAAGTTCGCGGGCTTTGGCTGAAGCGATCGCTAGTCGAGACGGCTCTCGGCGTATATCCCAAATCCATTGCCCCTCCCTCAGCAACTCCCGAAATTCCTCATCCTGCGATAGGTGGGTGTGCAAGCCATTCGCCACCGACAGCCCAGCCGCCACTGCTTGTTTGACTTCCGCCAGCCACTCTGCCGGTAGAGCTCCACCCGAAGGCGCAATACCGATTGCTAAAACGTTCGGATTATAAGCCAATGCCTCCTGTACCGAAGCAACAATCGGCACCTGACGGGGAATTTTGGTTAATTCTGACAATGATTCACCAGCACAGTAGCGATCGATAACTGCTACTATCGAAGCTTCGCTGAAGCGCAGCAGTGCCAAACCGGTTTTCCCTGAGGTGCCTTTTATGCCCTCGTGCATTAAAATAGCCACTCGATGGTGAGATTTAAGCATAAAATTAATTTTTAATTACCCCCAATCCTGGTAAATCATTCGGCAGCAGACAGCCATTCTCTAGAGTAGCCCCGGTGAAAGGATCATCTAATAGATTTAGGTGGCTGTCTAAATCTAAATAGTCGGCTAAGGGGGCGAGTTGAGCCATTGCAGTATTCGCTAAAGAACTATCAGAATAGCAGCCGAACATTACCGACAGCCCGCAGGCTCTGGCTGTATGGATGATGCGGGTAACTTCGCTTAAACCGCCGGCTTTCATCAGTTTGATATTGACACCGCTGACGCGCTCGGCTAAGTAGGGAATATCGTGACTGGTGAAGCAGCTTTCATCGACAAAAATGGGAACGGGCGAGCGCGCTTTTAGGGCTGGTAAGTATTCCTCCTCTCCCGGCGGTAGGGGCTGTTCTACATAAACAATACCGCGCTCGCCTAGCCACTGGCACATCATCGCCGCATCTTCCAAATTCCAACCCCCATTGGCATCTACACTAAATTTTGTGTTGGCAGGTGCTTCGGCGATTACCGCTTCCATCATAGCGCAATCGGCTTCTATACCGTCGGGTGAACCGAGTTTTACTTTCAAAAATTGCACGTCGGTGACTTGTGCCCAATCCCTCACCCTTTTTCTAGCGCCTTCTGGTGTATTGATACCGACTGTGAGAGATGTCGGGGTGATGCGGCTGCGATTAAGCCCCCACATCTGCCACAGGGGCAAACCAACTTTTTTACCCAACCAGTCATGCAAAGCGGTATCAATGGCGGCGCGGGCTGCTGAAGGAAAGTTATTTCTAGATTCTGTCAAAAGTTGCTCTATCTGTTGGCGCTCGCATGGATGGAATTTTTCCAAAACTGGCGCGATTTGCTTCAAAGCCGCAAGAATAGTTGCGGTTGTTTGGCAAGTGCCTCCCGTAGAAAAAGGAGAAGCTTCTCCCCATCCTTCAATCCCTTCGTGTTCTATTTTTACCCAAATATTTTCAGTAAAAGCAGTGGTGCCGCGACTTATCCTCAGGGCAAAACGCTTGCGGATAGTAAACGGTAATATGTGAATTTTCATTCATTTTGCTCTCGCTGCTATGATTATTTTAAGGATAAATCGTAAACGAACCCAACAGGGAAGGCACATTACTATCGCTCACTTGTCCCGAAATTCCGCTACTGTATCCACCGTAACACGTTCCTCTCCATACTTGTTTATTAAAACTCCTTTGCAAGGAAAAATCCGAACCTGATATTGTCCCGCTTATCACTTCATCCGTGTCAGAAAACCGTCCTAACCATTTCGATCCTGTGGCTTCGATAATGGTAATGGGATTTCTATTGAAATTGGCATTTGTAGATAAAATATGGGCGCTGTTTAAAGTAGCCCCTGCATAAATATATCTACTACAATTTGTTTTCGTATCAACTTGTTGGGCAATTGCTGTTGAATTTGCTCCCCAATTTAAAACAAATAAAAAAATAGCTATTTTATACTTGTGTAACATTTAAAATATTCCCATCGTTAAATAATTTATTTTAGAAAAATTTTTCAACATAATTTTTTTATATATTTAATTAGTTTATAATCACCGGCGGCTATTATATTTTTTTCGCTCTTGCCAATATACTTCCTCTAATTTTTCTAAAGAATACTCAGGTTGCCCGTAGCCAGCTCCTTCAATGTGTGCCCAAATGGGAGATACTTTTTTAAAGGCAGTTTTGATATTTCCTTTTTGAATATCTTCGAGGGCGTCTTGTTCACGAATTAACTCGACAGCTGCCAGATCTTGCGAGCGCGGGCTGAAATCGCGCAATCCTAGTTTTTGCGCTATCCGTTCATAAGTTGACTTTAAAAATTGATATCTGCCAGCGGCGTTAGAACAAAGTTGCCTACCGTTCGAGATAGCACACTGTACACGCTCAGGATGTGTACTGTAATCTGTAAATTTTGAGCCTGTATATTTAGTGCGGTAGCCATCGGTTCCCGCTGTGCCTTCCGCCCATGCGATTGTATCGAGAAAGGCTTTAACATTGGCATTTTCAAGGGCAGCTTCTGTCTGGGCGTATAATTGTCGCATTTCTGCTGACATCATCGATTCTTGCCAGTTTTCTATTTTAAAATTGGATGAATTTTGTGCGTTAGCGAAAAGTTTCGGAGCGCTGGCTGCAATTCCAAAAATACACAGCCCTAATCCCAAACCCAACCCGAAAGAAAGCCGAAGATTTTTCTTAACAAGACGTTTTTTGCGACGTATTTTCGGCCACTGATCTTCTGGAATATTAATTGGCAATACCCCTAGGCGATAGCCAAATGTCAGTAGAGACTTTACTGCCAATAGCCTTTTAAACGCTTGCTCCGGGGGAATGCCCAGGGCTTTGTGGGCGAGCGCAAATGCCCTGACATCTTCTGCCGTCACTTGTGCTAAGGGCTTTCTCACAAAAGTCTGAAACTGCCTAGCTATTACCCAACAAGGGCGACGTTTGTGAGGAGCCTTTTGCTGTACCCATAACTTTATCAACTCCTTGTCAAAATCTCTGGCGCCTTCATATCTGTTCAGTTGTTTTTTGACGTACATTACTTACCTCCAGTAATACACCCTAAGTGAACGTTTTAGTGATAAAAGCGCCAGTACGCCGTGCTGCGATCGCTACTATCTGATCAGCAATTGTTAATCTCACGGTAAACTTGGGCTAAGGAGATAGTGGCCATGTTTAGCCAATTACTATATTTAATTATATATTGAGTCTTTTTGTATCACCTGCTGCAAGTGTTAATGGAATTATTATCATATTAACAACTCCTTTCATATGTCTAAAAGGAGAATAAAAAAGCTGCATGCTTTGTTTACAGTGCAGAAGCAAGCTGCTAAGATAAAGTATTGATACAGAAATTGCCTCTATAATATAATATAAGATTAAAATTCTCCTGCTGCCACTTATGAGCTTGTGCATCAACCCCAAATGTCCACAACCCGAAAACCCAGCTAACAACAATCACCGCTTCTGTCAGAGCTGCGGTTCCGAATTGCTCATCGGCGGGAGATACCGCGTCAAGAAAATACTAAGTGATAAAAGCGGATTTGGCAAAATCTACGAAGTCGAAGAAGCAGGAGTGCCCAAAATCCTCAAAGTTCTCAAAGATGAACTGAATGAAAACTCTAAAGCCGTCGAATTATTCCAGCAAGAAGCGGTAGTGTTAGGGCAGTTAAACCATCCCGGTATTCCCAAAGAAGAGGGATATTTTACATTTTCTACACGAAATGGCCCTATGCTGCACTGCATAGTCATGGAAAAAATAGATGGTCTAAATTTGCAGGAATGGCTGCAGCAACGGGGAAATCGCCCCATCAATCAAGAGCAAGCGCTCGCCTGGTTAAAACAACTAACAGAAATCTTACATCTCATCCACAGTCATAAATATTTTCACCGCGATATCAAGCCATCTAACATCATGCTCAGACAAAACGGGCAATTGGTGTTAATTGATTTTGGCACGGCAAGAGAAATGACATATACTTATATGGCAGCCCGCAAAAACGGCAATCCGCTCACAGCAATTTTTTCGCGCGGTTATACCCCACCTGAACAAGCTAATGGGCAAGCCGTGCCGCAATCGGATTTCTTTGCATTGGGGCGCACTTTCGTGCAATTGATGACAGGGCGGTACCCCTTAGATATGTACGATGCACATAATGATACTTTAAATTGGCGCCCTTATGCCTCTCACATTTCGCCATTAGTATTAGATTTTGTCGATTGGCTGATGGAGCCGCAAATAGATAAACGCCCTGCTAATACTCAGGCAATGTTACAGCGGCTCAGAGAAATAGAAATCGAATTAGCAGAAACTGTAAATGTGGTAGGCGGGCTGAAAAGATGGCAACCCTTGCCGCAGCCAACCTCCCAGGAAAAAAAATATCCCCTTTGGTGGATAGTATTAGCGCTAATAGCATGGTGGATATTTCTTGGGGATACACTGCGCAATCTCTTCTCGTCACCGCCGACACAATCTCAGCCGCAAAATAGTAAAATTCCGCTTTTGGTGTTGTTGGGGGTGCTGCTGCCCTTATTTTGTCTGACAACTTTAGCTGTGCTGCAACCGACTATTAAATGTTGGAATTCCTCGTCTAAAGAGTGCTTGCCGCGAGTGAAACGAGCATATGGGCAAGCCCCGCAAAGAAAAGGTAAAATCGATTATTTTCCTTATGAGAAAGGTACGGATAGCAAAGGTAGAACCGCTGAATTTAATGTAGCAATTTTGTCGATAGAATATAAGTGGAAATTTGGCAGCAGTTATCAAATAGAACATAATGATAAAGTAATTAATGTTGAGGAATTAAAAAGTTATCTGGAAGAACAGGGTATATACAGGATTATGGAAAACCCGACGGAAATAATTTCTGTCGGAACAGCATCGTGTGAGGGGAACCCGGCTGTTGAGGAACGCAGGGCATTTGAAAGGGCAAAACAGATACAGCTTTTAACTAAAAGTTTGTTTGGAAAGGTAGCCAGCGTCAAAGGGTATCGCTTGTTAAATCTGGGGCAATTTATAGGAGAGGATTGTCAGAGCGATCGCTCTGCAACTTCCTATCAAAGGAGTTTGATAATTATAGGAGTAAAGCAGAAATCTGAAGGGGTTATTTTGGATGAAGCTCTGCGCTCGCGTTTGGTAAATAAGCCGTTTGCAGATTTCAGTTTAGATGATTATTCTTTAGGCTCAGCAGAGCGGTTTAAGACAATTCCAAGCAACTTATAGTAAGTATATTGCGGAACTCCTTGATTTTGCATTTTTTAAACAAATGAATAAATCGTTTTTATTATTGAGTACAGTAGTTGTGGGAAGTATGGCGATTGTCGTTGCGCCTTCTCCCGTACGTGCGAGCATCGCTATTGTAACTGGCGTGCAGCTCAATCCTATCAGTAATGGCAACAATGGGGTTGAAATTGTATTAGAAATATCCAATGATAATCGCCCTCAACGTCTTTCTGAAATTTTTACTGTTAATCTTGCCAAAACCGTGACTGTGGAAATAAAAAATATGCAAATGCGCTTACCAGAAAGCAGCAGTTTTTATAAAGAAAATCCTGTGCCAGGAATTGCTTCCGTTGCGGTAATGCCGGGAAGTCTAAATAGTATTTTAATTCTCGTAAGCGGCACTGAGAGTATACCTGTTAGCCAAATTAGCCGACAAGATTCTAAAGGAATTGCCCTCAGCTTTCAAGTAAGCACAAACAGTGAAAGCAAAAGAACAGATATAAATGCAATTCAACCGGATTCAAAAGTAACAGTTAATGGCAAAGAAGTGATACCCCAAAACGGTATATCGCCGCTCCTATCCGGAAAAGTAGAGCTTTCAGTCGGAGAAACAACTGTAACATTGAATGCTCCCCCAACGGCTCCAATTCGTCTGGGAACAACTACGAAAATTAATCGGCTACAATTGCGAGATGTTCCCTTGGAAGAAGTGCTGAATTTATTAGGCGATACCATTGATATGAAGGTAGTTTTTCGCGAGGAACCTCGCTTGCAAAATAACGCGATGACGGAGCGGCGAAAAGCAAAAATATCTCTCGATATTGAAAACGAACAAGTAGAGAATATTATCAATTACCTTTTGCAATTCAGTGGCTTGCAAGGCGTGCGAGTTGGCAGTACTATTGTTGTCAGCCTTATTGCCCCCGTCGAGAAGGTAGAATCAGAGACAATTTCACGCTCTATTTCTACAAATAAAATACCAGCCCGCCAAGCAGCAGCTTATTTATTCAGTTTAGGAGTAAAACGCCCTGCCACTTTCTCGCTATCAAAAGCAGAAGCCTTTTGTTTTCCTAAGAAAAATTCTCTCCCCCCGTGGAAGGGATTAGAAGCGCTCGCAGACGACACTCAAAATATTCTCAACTTAAACGGTTCCCGAAAATTAGTAGAATCTGCCACTGAAAAACTGAGAAATATCTTTAACTGCCCGCCTGCCATTCAGCCAACAAATACCCCTAATCCATCAACCCCCCAATCCCAGCTACTATTCTAACAATAACCTACACAGACAACTTCAGGCAGCGCCGTATTAATAATCACATTTGTGCGCGGCACGAGCGCAATGTACCAGTGAAAGTAATCGGCGTGCCGGCTGTAGGAATTGCTCTCCTACTCCCGATAAAGAATGATATATGCTATCACTTATTCTGATTAATTCTCCCTGAGAGTAAATTCCGGATATTTGTTGGTAATTACCCAATCTCTGGTAATCGGGTTTAGTCAGTCTAAGTTCTGTCATGGCGCTTGTGATTTTGCTTTCTATTCCTCCCGCGTTGCTATTTTTATCTGCGCACGGCGTAAAACGCGATCGCCTAATACATATCCCCTCCTTATTTCTGCGATCGCTGTTCCCGGAGCATATTTTTCTGTAACTTCTTGCTCGACTATTTCGTGTAGCTCAGGATTAAATTTTTTCCCTTCTACTTCTATCACTGAAATCCCGATATTTTTTAATGCTATTTCCAATTGTCGGTAAATCCCTTGATAACCCTTGTGAATGGCTATTTCTCGTTCTGTTTTCAGTTTTATTTGCCCTTTCGCCTTCTCGAAACTATCGAGAATCTTTAACAACTCTTGAAACACTTCGAGCGTTCTCTGTTCCTTGATTTCTGCTTTCTGTCTCTCTAATGCTTTCATCAGATTTTCTTTTTCTTTCTCGACTTCCTCTAGTCGTTGTCGTAAACTCTTTATTTCCTGAAGTTGCTGTTGCGGGCTTTTTATTTGTTCGCGCAATTTTCGTGAATAGCGAAGCTGGTAAGATAAGGGAGATTCAGCTAATATCACTCGCTCGAATTCTTCAAAAGATGTCTCTCCCTTTAATACTAAATCTAAGCTATAATCGAATAGGGTTGTCATCCCTTCTTCTACAGCAATTTTTTTGCTTTCTTCTGCAAAACTGCCGCGCGCGATCGCTGATTTTAATGATTCGGTTATCGGCATTACTTCAAACACTCCAATTCGCCCAGAATAGCCTACACCATGACAGTGCGGGCAAAGTTTGCCGTTGCGCTGCGCCTCTGAGCGTTCTTTTAGTGGAATAGTTGCCGCTTTGTATACGGTAGAAAACCCAATATCCCGCGCCGTATTGGAAAACAAACCAAAAGCTGTTAATTCCTCTGCTGTTGGCTGGTAAGGAATACAACATTCTTTACACAGCCGCCGCACTAGCCGCTGGTTGATAATCCCAATGACAACGTTGGCAATTAGTTCCTGTTCTATTCCCATTGCTTTTAAACGAGCGATCGCTCCCGCTGCATCCGGCGCTTGCAAACTTGCTATTACCAAGCGCCCAAAAGCTGCCTCTACACTCATTTGAGCAGTTGCTCGGTTGCCAATATCTCCCACAAAAATTGCTGCCGATTTTTCCCGCAGTACCGACTGCAATGTGGCGGCAAAGTCCATCCCCTGATTTGCTTTGACTTCTACTTGTATTACTCCAGGCAAATTATATTCTATCGGCTCTTCTACTGTAAAAATATTAGTGCCCGGATTAGCACGCTCTGCTAATGCTGCTGCAATCGTTGTTGTTTTCCCCGATTCTGATGGCCCTACTATTAAAATCATTCCATATGGGCGGGCGATTATTTTCCTAATCACGTGCAGGGTTTCTGAATCAGAGATAAAATTTTCCAAACCTCCCTCAATTTCTGCATTACCTAAAATCTTCAATATCGCCCGCTCTCCGTAGCGGCTTGGTAAGGTACTGAGTAAAAAGTCGCGGTTTCGCCCTTGAAAAATTTGACTGAATCTGCCTTGTTGCGGTACCTGTTTTTTCTCTCTGTCTAATTCCGCTAACTTTTTCAAAAATAATAGCAGCTCTGAAGTTATTTGTTCCGGCAATTCGGTTAACGGTTCTTGCAGTATTCCGTCTTTTCTCATGCGAATTATAAAACTGTCTGCCTGCGGCTCGAAGTATATTTCATCTGCTCCCTCGCTTATACCTATCTCTATAATTCGGTTTGCTATTGGCGCCATATCTGTTTCGCCTTCGTCTTTTTCCACCTCTGAAACAGTGGCATAGTCTCCCGGCGCTTCTTGTTGCTCCCGCCGCGATTTTTCGTTCGCTTTTCTTCTCTGGAAAAAGTCAAAGTTTAGGGGAAAAACAGAAAAAAGTTTTTTTGGTTTGATATTATTATCCTTGGATTCACTCGCAGTAGTTTCAGGCTGGTTTAAAAGCGATCGCTCTTCGCTAAACCAATCTTTTTCTATCTCTATGTCAGAAAATAAATCACTCTCTCTCTCTTCCTCTTCTCCTTTTGCCCCTTCCTCTAACTGGCTACTATTTATGCTTTCGCGGCGCTTTTCTTTCAGATACTCTACTAAATCTGAATCTGTATCGTAGTCTCTGGGTACATCCCGCCCTACATTAAAAGTCTTTTTAGTCTGTTCATCCATATTTTAAATTAATTTAAATTAAAATTAACTTGTTTTCCCCAACCCTGGCAATGTTTCTACACTCCAGTTCCCCTGCTTGGCAACCACCTCGGCAGACTCAGTTATACTGGAGTCTTTGCAAGCTTTTAGATGCACCCAGCTAGCTATTTTTCAGCCAGCATTTCCAACATAGGTTTACAGCCCTATTATTGTGTCAATTATATCATGTCCTGCTATACAATTTAATGTGACATTTTAAAAAATAAAATGTGTAATTTAACGGATTTTTTGAAATAGACGTGCTTGCCGGGAGGGGATAAAATAAAGGATGCGCAAAAAAGGCTATTGTGGCTATATTATTTAGTTTGAGAGAAAATCATGAGCAGTTTACAGATTGCTTCTTGCTCCTTGGTAGCGCTCGCTCAAGCAACTAGGGAAGCGGCAGGCAAATTAGCCCTATTACCATCAGAAGCAAAAAACGAAGCTTTGGAAGCACTTGCCGTTGCTTTAGAAACAGATGCTGCCTATATCTTAGCGGCGAATGCAGCAGATTGTAAAGCAGCCGAAGTAGAAGGAATTGCCAAACCGCTTTACAATCGCCTTAAACTAGACGAAATGAAACTAAAAACTGCGATTGCCGGAGTGCGCGACGTTGCCAAACTCCCCGAGCCGGTGGGAAACATACAAATTCACCGGGAACTAGATGAAGGACTAATTCTCAAGCGCGTGACTTGCCCCTTAGGCGTTTTAGGCGTTATTTTTGAAGCCCGCCCCGACGCCTTGATTCAAATTACCAGTCTAGCAATTAAATCAGGTAACGGCGTCATCCTCAAAGGTGGTAAAGAAGCCGCGCGCTCGTGCGAAGCATTAATAAAAGCAATTCACCGAGGTTTAGAAAAAACAGCGGTTTCTCCAAAAGCTGTGCAATTATTGACTACCAGAGAGGAAACTATCGAACTTTTAAAATTAGACGAATACATCAATCTAATTATTCCGAGAGGCTCTAATTCTTTCGTACGATTCGTACAGGAAAATACCCGCATTCCGGTGCTGGGACATGCCGAGGGAATTTGTCACATTTATATTGATAAAGCCGCTGACATAAATAAGGCGATCGCCATTGTAACCGATGCCAAAACTCAGTATCCCGCTGCCTGCAATGCGGTAGAAACCCTGCTGGTTCACTCCGAGATTGCGCCTAGATTTTTGCCTTTAGTTGCAGAAGCGCTATCAGCGCATAATGTAGAATTGCGGGGAGATGAACGGGTGCGGGAAATTATATCTGCAAATGTTGCTACTGAGGAAGACTGGGCAACCGAATACAGCGATTTAATTCTAGCAATTAAAATTGTTGATTCTTTAGAAGAAGCGATCGCTCATATTACGAATTACGGTTCCAAACACACTGAGGCGATCGTCACTGAAGATAATGCTGCCGCTGCTACCTTCCTTGGGCAAGTTGACGCAGCCGGTGTTTTTCACAATTGCTCGACTCGCTTTGCAGATGGTTTCCGCTACGGTTTCGGTGCAGAAGTGGGAATCAGCACCCAAAAAATGCCGCCGCGAGGTCCTGTTGGTTTAGAAGGATTAGTAACTTATAAATATCAAATTACCGGCAACGGTCATATCGTGACCACTTATTCCGGCAAGAATGCCAAACCTTTTACTCACCGAGATTTGTAAAATAAAATAGCTAATAGGCAATGGGTAATAAATAAATACCTTTTGCCTATTATCTACAACTAGTGGTTTTGTTTATTCTAAAATTTTAAATTAACGCATCTCTTTACCGCAATAACCTAAGACAACCGCTATACTGAAAACAGCACTTACGCCTTGGAGAACTGCATAATGGTACAGCAACTGCAAGCGGAGGCAACCTCAGACATCATCTACCCCGAAAGTGACGGGCAACCAATGGCAGATAATACTGAAAAATTTAAATGGATTGTCACTATTAAAGAAAACTTAGAAATTATATTCGCTGCCAATCCCGATATTTTTGTCGCAGGTGAGCTCTTGTGGTATCCCATACAAGGAGACAATAAAACCCGTCAAGCTCCCGACATTATGGTAGCTTTCGGACGACCGAAAGGAAAACGCGGCTCCTATAAACAGTGGGAAGAAAACAACATTTCCCCCCCCCCTGGTAGTGTTTGAAATTTTATCCCCAAATAACCGCTCCTCAGAAATGGCAAAAAAATTGCAGTTCTACAACCGCTATGGCGTCGAGGAATACTACCTATATGATCCGGGAAAAATAGATTTAGCAGGTTGGATTCGTCGCAACACCGAACTTGAAGTGATTGAAGAGATAAATGGGTGGGTAAGTCCCCGACTGAACATCCGATTTGAACTTACTCCAGACACTCTTATCATCTATCGCCCCGATGGCATGCGGTTTTTAACCCCTGTAGAATTAGAGCAACGGGCTGTCGAGGCAGAGCAACGGGCTGTCGAGGCAGAGCAACGCGCTCTTGCTGAGCGGCAACACGCCGAGCAAGTAGAATCTCGCCTGCAAATACTGGAAGCTCGACTACGGGAAATGGGAATCGATCCTACTAATCTGACTTGAAATTGACTTTGTAGGGGCGGGGAAAAGGGGCTGATATCCTATTTTAGCAATCTTTCGGCACGCTCCCATTAAAAAAAGCGCATAATTTTTCAACACCCCCCAATACCCCCCACCCCAGCTGCTCGCCTGTTTGATCATCATAATGATTAGCCAAGATTTATAACTGGGTAGTAATAAAACAAAAAACAGGCTTTTCCCCTATCTCGGCAGTCTGGATGTAAGGGCAAAGCAGAGCAGAAGATAGCCAAGAGCAGGATTTGTAGCTCAAAAAAGGTTGACAGTTTATAGTAGTGTTGCAGAGCAAACAACAAAATTGTAAAATTGACACCTTTTCAAGAGAGTTCAAAAATGCTGGAATCCTATCGCCAACACGTAGCCGAGAGAGCAGCCATGGGCATTCCGCCCCTGCCACTGTCTGCAGAGCAAACCTCGCAGTTGTGCGAACTACTGAAAAATCCGCCAGCCGGAGAAGAAGAAACACTTTTGGAATTGCTACGCGAGCGCGTACCGCCGGGAGTAGACGCAGCCGCGTACATCAAAGCCGGCTTCCTCACCGCCGTTGCCAAAGGCGAAATCAATTGCCCCCTGATATCTCGCCAAGGAGCAGTAGAACTTCTGGGCACAATGATGGGAGGTTACAACGTACAATCCCTCGTAGAACTACTTAAATCCAACGAGCCGGGAATCGCTGCTGCTGCCGCCACCGCCCTAAGCAAAACCCTACTAGTCTTCGATGCCTTCAACGACATCCTACAGTTATCCGATATTAACCCTTACGCCAAACAAACAATAGACTCTTGGGCAGCAGCCGAATGGTTCATCAGCCGCCCCAAACTGCCAGAAGCCATAACCGTAACAGTCTTCAAAGTACCCGGAGAAACTAACACCGACGATCTCTCTCCCGCCCCCCACGCCACAACCCGCCCCGATATTCCTCTGCACGCCCTGGCAATGTTGGAATCCCGAATGCCAGGAGCCTTGCAAATCATTGCCGAACTCAAACAAAAAGGACATCCAGTCGCCTATGTTGGAGATGTCGTCGGTACCGGCTCGAGCCGCAAATCAGCAATTAACTCTTTGTTGTGGCATATCGGGCAAGATATTCCCTACGTGCCAAACAAGCGTAGAGGGGGATATATATTAGGAGGCGCGATCGCTCCAATCTTTTTCAACACCGCCGAAGACGCCGGCGCTCTGCCGATCGAATGCGACGTTACTCGCATGGAAACCGGCATGACAATTACCATTTATCCTTATAAAGGAGAAATTACCAACGAAGCTGGAGAAATTATCTCTACCTTCACCCTTAAACCCGACACTATCCTCGATGAAGTAAGAGCCGGCGGACGCATCCCTCTGCTAATAGGTCGCGGGCTGACTGATAAAACTCGCGCCGCCTTGGGATTAGAACCAAGCCCAATTTTCATCCGTCCGCGCTCGCCCGTCGATACCGGCAAAGGCTATACCCTAGCACAAAAAATCGTCGGCCAAGCTTGTGGACTCAAAGGCGTGCGCCCTGGCACATCCTGCGAGCCAATTATGACTACCGTCGGCAGCCAAGATACTACTGGCCCCATGACGCGAGACGAACTTCAAGAACTCGCCTGTCTGGGATTTAGCGCCGACTTAGTCTTACAAAGCTTCTGCCACACCGCCGCCTATCCCAAACCCGTTGATATCAAAGTTCATCGCGAACTCCCCGATTTCATGCGAGAACGCGGTGGCGTCGTTCTCCGCCCAGGAGACGGCATCATTCACTCATGGCTCAACCGCATGTTACTGCCCGATACTGTCGGAACTGGCGGCGACTCACACACCCGTTTCCCTCTGGGAATTTCTTTCCCTGCCGGTTCAGGGTTGGTAGCATTTGCAGCAGCAATGGGCGTCATGCCCATAAATATGCCGGAATCTGTACTGGTACGGTTTAAAGGAGAATTGCAACCAGGAGTGACTCTGCGGGATGTGGTTAATGCCATCCCCTATGTGGCAATTCAAAAAGGATTGCTGACAGTTGAGAAGCAAAACAAAAAAAATATCTTCTCCGGGCGAATTATGGAAATTGAAGGGCTGCCCAACTTGAAAGTCGAGCAAGCCTTTGAACTCACAGATGCCACGGCAGAGCGTTCTTGTGCCGGTTGTACTATTAAACTTAGCGTCGAAACGGTTTCCGAATACCTGCGATCAAATGTCGCGCTGTTGAAAAATATGGTGGCGCGGGGATATCAAGACGCTCGTACGATTATGCGCCGCGTGGCAAAAATGGAAGAGTGGCTGGCAAATCCAGTGCTTATGGAAGCTGATCCTGATGCCGAGTATGTAGAAATTATCGAAATTGATTTGAATGAAATCAAAGAGCCGATTGTTGCCGCACCGAATGATCCTGATAATGTCAAATTGCTCTCGGAAGTGGCAGGCGCTCGCATCGATGAAGTTTTCATCGGCTCTTGCATGACAAATATCGGACACTACCGCGCCGCCGCTAAAGTACTAGAAGGTGAACCCCCAGTCAGCACGCGTCTGTGGATTTGTCCCCCTACCCGTATGGACGAACACCAACTCAAACAAGAGGGAATCTACAGCATTTTTGGAGCTGCTGGTGCGCGCACAGAAATCCCTGGCTGCAGTCTATGTATGGGCAACCAAGCCCGCGTCAAAGATGGCGCTACTGTGTTTTCAACCTCTACCCGCAATTTTAATAACCGCATGGGCAAAGACGCACGCGTTTATCTCGGTTCAGCAGAATTAGCAGCAGTGTGTGCAATACTTGGGCGGATTCCTACGGTGCAGGAATATATGGATATTGTTACAAGGAAGATTAATCCTTTTGCCGAGGATTTGTATCGGTATCTCAATTTCGATCAAATTCCCGGCTTTGAGGATGAAGGGCGCGTTATTCCTGTGGAACAAATGCCTCGCATTGAGGATATTTTGGCAATGCCTAAAGCTGGAGCGCGATAATCTATCTCTGCAAAACCCTAGGTTTTACCTGGGGTTATCTGGCTCCCCTTTTTATAGGGTTTTTTATTATTGACTGCGCCTCCGGCACTACCTACAATAAAAAAAACAAGCGATCGCTTGATACAAAGCGTTAATGCTAATACGAAAATCCACACTAGCCAGATAAACTTCCAAACCCTGGTTATAAGAATATAAAACCCATTGCCCCTCAGCATTACGACGGAAACACTCCCCGCGCTGCCGCTTTTGACTAATTAACACATACTCCTTTTTCAACATTGTAAATAAGTTTCCGGCAATAGTAACCTGAGCGTCGCGCCTATCACGTATACTTGCCCGTCAATTCGTGTTTTACAATACTTTTCTCCTCTGCTTGCAGGTATTCTTCTGGAGAAAGATAATTTTTGCTTCGATTAACAACCATTTTACCTCATTCGCACTTCTTTCTCAATTGCGGCAGTCAATTATTCAAAGCCAACTTCGAGATAAAATATAAATAATTTTATAATATTTTATATTGATATCAATCTACAAATTTTTTAGTAAATTTTGACAGCAAAATCGCCCCTAAAAGATAGTAATGTCCCACACAATTGAGTCCCACTTGCCTACCGAATTGTTCCCGTACTTGAGAGCTATAAAGTCTGATGCCACCCGGAGTCAGGGTGAAAAATTGCGGATTAGTTTCCCAGCGGGGTGCATAATCAACTAAGTAGAATTGCCCGCCTGGTTGCAGCACTCTACTGACTTCAGAGAAAACTTTTTCGGGGTTTGGATAGTGTAGGAAACTGATAGTATTGAAAACGGCATTAAACTGCTCATCAACGAAGGGAAGCGCTTCAGCATTTCCCTGTACGAAAATCAAGCGGGGGCGGTGGCGAGCGCATTTTTTCAGGCGTGCCTGACGGATCATTTCCTCAGAAAAATCTATCCCCGTGCCGCGCAGGGAAGGAAACTCAGTTGCCAGGCGAGCGAGCAGACGACCTGTGCCGCAGCCGATATCGAGTACATTAGGTTTTTCTGGCAGAGTAACATAGTCGAGTAGCCGCTGATGGATAGCTTGGTAGAAGACTGAGGGAAAGAGGGAATCGTAATTCAAAGCCCAGCGGTTAAAGAATTGTTTTTTACTATTTAGAGAATTATTTTTCATCTTAAAATACGAAATTACCTTTTCCGTCTCAAAGCTGCGTTGTAAATTTTTTCATTCAACTCAGCCGACTTAAACAAGTCTACCACAGCTTGGGGATAATCCACACCTATTTTTACGCCAAAACGCTCTTGTTCCACGGGCAAAAGCTTCCAGGGTTCGTGAACTTTTGATGCCGGAAGCTTTGCCAATTCTGGAAGCCAGTATTTAACGTATTCGCCATGAGGATCGTAATCTTTAGACTGCTTAATAATATTAAAAAATCGGAAACCACGTGCGTCATTGCCTACGCCTGCGGTATAATTCCAGTTGCCCCAATTACTGCAAACATCATAATCAATCAGTAAAGACTCAAACCATTCAGCCCCCATTTGCCAATTGATACCCAGGTTTTTAGTAAGAAAACTAGCTACATTTTGCCGCCCTCGATTAGACATAAAACCAGTTGCAGCGAGTTCGCGCATATTGGCATCCACTAAAGGAAAGCCAGTTTTACCTTCTTTCCAGATATTAAATAATTCCCAATCTTCCTTCCAGGGAATCGGAATTCCCTGCAAGCCGGAAATACGAAAAATGCGGTTTCCGTGCTTGGCGCAGATGAAACGGAAATAATCGCGCCACAGCAGCTCGAAAATAAGCCAGTAAGTAGAATCGTTTTTAACCCGCTGTGATTCGTACTTTTTAACTTGCTCGTAAATGTAGCGTGGCGAGAGACAACCCAATGCCAGCCACGGAGAAAATTTGGAAGAATAATTAGCGCCGAGCATCCCATTGCGGGTTTCTTTGTATACTCTCAGTAAGTCTTGCTTCCAAAAATAATCCTGAAGTCGAGATAAGGCAGCGGTTTCTCCACCTTTAAATTTTAATACAGCTCGGTTATCTTGCACAGGAGGCTCAATTCCGAAATCTGTAATTTGTGGCAGCGCTCCTGCATCTATATCCGGTAGTGGCGGCAGGCTATTGGGGGTTGGTAAAGTTGGCTTGACGCTTGAAGTTTGCTCTACTTGTTTGCGAAAATTGGTGAAAAGTTCTGGAATATTGCCGATATCAAAAGGTAAGTTATCAGGATGATAAAGAGTATGTCCCCAGAATGATTTAAGATGTACTTTCAGTGGTGTTATTGCTTTGTTTAATGCTTTTTCAACTTGTAATTCTTCTGAGGTAACTTCTGCGTGATAATATACGGCTGAGGCTTCTAATTGTTTGGCTAGTTGTGGTATAATTTCTTCAGGTAAACCTTGGCGGATGATAAGATTGCTTCCTAGTTTTTGCAGTGATTGGCGCAAGTCAGCTACACTTTCAAGTAGAAATTGGGCGCGAAAAGCACCGGTTTTTGGAAAGCCAAAAGAAGTTTTGCCAAATTGTCTGGGATCAAAGCAATAAAGGGGGATGATTTGGGCTTTTGCTTTCAATGCTTGCTGTAGTGGCTCATGATCGTGAAGCCGTAGATCGTTGCGATACCAGATGATGATTCGATTGGCAGTCACGGCAGATTATGGGAATTAATTTATATTATAGTTGTTTACATTTTGCCATAAACTGCCGAAAGTTTGCAGAAAGTGTTAAAATGGTTATGACAAGCGATCGCAGCGAATCTCGATGATAAAGCTATCTGGATCATAAACGTAAATTCCCCGTCCCGTGGGGCGGCTGACGGGGCCATGAGCTATAGGTACTTTATTTTCTAGCAGTATCTCTACTGCACTGTCAAATAACTGCGGATCGATATCAAAAGCAAGATGATTTGCGCGGGTAAAAGCGCGTTTAGGAGCGGGAGCTGGTGGTGCAAGTTCTGGTTCTGAAAATAAATCGATAATGGTGCCATCTGGGGTAACAAAATTGCTCACTTTTCCTGCGGCAACTAATTCTCGCAAAGTGGTAGGAATTTCATCGCCGCTGAGTTCGTGCAAGCCGAGAATATTTCCGTAAAAGTGGCGGGAAGCCTGGATATCTTGCACGTTAAGAGCAATGTGATGAACGCGCCGCAGAGTTCCAGGGGGAAGACCGATAGTAGATTTTTCGACAGACAGCATATTTGAAATGTATTAATAGGTGTTCCCAGGAGTGTTCCTGGGAACGAGAATACACTAGATTACTCTTTTACCACTAAGGTAGAAGAAGCGGCTCGTCCGAATTCTTCTGGAGCGTATTGCAAATGCACTTCAGCACCAGGCCAAAGATACGTTCCAGGTGTAACAGAACGCACGAGATAGTGCATATTATACACGCCTGGTTCCAGGCGCTCGCTGTAGGCAAGAATGCGATCGCGGTAAATAGTTTGATAATCTATTTGCCAACTACTTTCCGGTGCTCGCACTGCCTGATTAGAGGTTTGGAAACTGGCATCGATCGCTTCAAATCCAGCGGGGAGATAGTCGGTAATAACGACGCGCTCAACCGGGCGATCGACGACAATTTCTAACCCAATATTAAACACCTGCCCCGTCTTCACAGTCAAAGGTTTACCGTCAGCATATAACCCTATTCGTTGTAGCAGTTTTTCTTGATTAGCGGGGCGAATTTCTCGCGCTATTCGTAAACCATTAAAGCGCCCCGCTTGATTTCCCTGCAATCGATAGCGGTAAGCAACCAGATAGTGTAGGGGGCCATTACCCATTTTTTGGATAATTAGGTCATTTTTACCGCGGGGCAATTCTGTCATGCCGACATTAATAAAGACGCTGGGATTTTCGTAGCCTTTAAAGCGTATCGAATCTAATCGCCTATCACCTAGTTTCACCGTTGTAATAAAATCAGGCGGCACGGGTTGTGTTTTACTGTAATCAACTAAAGCAACTAGAGCTGCGGCATTATCGTAAGTGTTGCCCCAAGTGCCTTCTCGGCGCAGATTGAGTAATCCTTGCAATAAGCGAGCGCTAATTTCGGGTTTAACTTTTTGTGCCAGCGCCAGACGCAGAGTTTGCGCCTGAGCTGTTGTCGGCGAACTCAACCAACTCCAGCTGCGCGGCAAATTCACCGCCGTTGCTCGCCCAGTTTCATAAGTAGTTTCTAGCAGGTTATCAAACAGGGTTTTCGACTCTTGCATCCAATCAGGAAACTGAGATAAATATCGAGCCAATTTAATTTTCGTCACGGCATCAAAATTATCCTTTTGCGCGTAAATATCTGCGAGGAAATCCTTGCGCGTGTCTCCCAATTCGAAGAGTGCCATCAAAGCATCAAGACGCACTTTGCTTTTGCATACTTCTTGTTTGCACAGCTCGTATTTTCCGGGGTTAGCGAGAAGATTTTGCAGATAATTCCTCAAGCGAGAAAGCATTTCAGAGTCGACTGACAATCCTGCTGCTTTTGCTAAAGCAAGGCTTTGAGCTGCGTAAGGCGTGACAAACGGATCGGAGGTTTTTTCTCCGGGGAAATAGGCAAATCCTCCATCTGGTTGCTGAAGTTTCTGCAAGCGTTCTATCGATTGGGCGGCTATTTGATTAGGGTTGAAATCCGCCAATATCTGCTTATACTGTTTACTCAGAGTTTGCAGAGCAGCTGCGATCGCTAACTGACTGGCAGTTGGTTCGAGGAATGGCAAGTCGTTGTCATCCAAAACCTGCCGCGCCGGTATAGTTATCTCTGGAATCAATGTACTCGCAAGAGAAATTTCCAAGCCCCCCACATCAGGTGAGACATTTTTATTGACATCGAGGGGAATTTTAACTAAATTAGTCGTCGTTCCCGTTTCCACTACTTGTTCTGTTACCTCTAGCGGTTTCACATTCAAAGGCACTTCAAATGCATCGCTTACGCCGCTTTCGAGTTTCGTAACAAATTTTACTTGCGCTTCACCCTGACTTTCAGCTACCATTGGAAAGCGGTAAGCGCGAGTGCCGGTTTCTGCCTTGGCTTGCAAAGTTTTGCGAGTTTGGTTGTTATCAAACTTAACTGCACCCTTGACGAAGCCATTAATTGTCAAATTTCCCGTTTCTTTGGTATTATTAGTAACAGATAAACCTGCTTGCAAGCGATCGCCTAAGCGGGCAAACTGCGGCAGTATCGGATTAGACAGCAAAGGTTGAGTGGTAATAAAAGTATTCTCTCCATTGCCGAAACGCATGTCTGTAGTCGCCGCTACTGCCATGATTCGCCAAGTCGTCAAGTCATCAGGCACTTTAAATTTGATTTCAGCTTTACCGCGCTCATCTGTAATAACAGAGCCATTATAATACGCCAGCGGTTGAAAATTTGTGCGCGTGCGAGTATTAGCTGCACCTTCTGAAAATCCGCCGCCATAACCCCACCCTTTTTCTAGTGGAGAAGGGAGCTGCTCTAGCACAACATTGGTGCGATTGTCAGCAAAGCGAGTCGAAATTGGCTGCTCAGCGTAAACAGTTTTTACCAAATCCGGCAGGCGATAGCCGCTCAATTGTAGCACCGCTTCATTTACCACCATAACAGTAAACTGTCCTTTGGTTGGGGTGCCGTTGGCATCCTTCAATTCTAGCTGTACTATTTCCTCAGCACCCGGCTGTAATTCGGTTTGTTTTGGCGTCACTTGAACTTGCAAATATTTTTCATCCAAATTTATTTGCAAAGGAGCAAAGCCAATTTGTGCTAAATTTTCCAGACTTCCCGGCTCTACCTGAGCTAAAGGAGTACCCTGCCGCACCAAAACCGCTTCTACGGCTGCATTTGGGAGCATTTCTGGGGTGACTTGGAATTGAATTTGAGGTGCGCCGCCCTTAACTTTTGTCAGTGTTTGATATAGTATTTTATCGCGTACTACTGCAAAATACAGTTCAGCTTCAGGATAGGGAGATTGAATTAGCGCTGTTGCCGTTTCGCCTGGTTTATAGGTTTCTTTGTCGAGTTTAATTTCTAGGTAATTGTAGTCGCTTTGCCGCCCCCAACGCACTGCATTTTCACCTGTCGCCCAAATTTGTAAGTCAGTTGCAGTGATTTCATCTTTGCCTGCAAAATTGGCTCGGATGCGGTAAGCGCCAGATTCTGGAGGAGTGAGCGAGATTGTTTGAGGAGTAGTTGCAGATTTTACTTCTGCTTTGGCGATAGTTTTGTATTCGATTTGATTGTGCTCGCTTTTGCTGCCTTCTACTACTTGCGTAACATGGCTGTAATCCATTTTTTGCAGCTCGATTAGCACACTCTCACCTGCGATCGCCTTTCCTGTTACATCAGTAACAATTACTTCTACAGGAAACGCTTTATTTGCCTCTGCCACAAAATTACTTTTCAACCCGATAAAGCGAGAGCTCGGCAGTGCCATAAACGTCTTAGAAGCAGCCACAGACAGATTAGAAACATCCGACACTTCCACATCTACACGATACTCCATCGGATAAGGCAAATCTTCCGCAACTGTTATTGTTTGACTGCCCTTGCCGTTTACATCTAGCACCGTATTTTGTTGTAACACGTCGCTAGAAATTGTCGGTTCATTTTCTGGCCAAAACCACTGCCGCCCAAAGGAAAATTTATCCCAACCTTTAGGGCTAAATTCTTTTTTGCGACGGGTGACGTAGTATTTCGCCTTACCTCTTTCTACAGGCGAACCAAACAGGTAAGTGCTTTCTGTTTTTGCCTCTATCTTATCATTGACTAAAGCGAACTCTTTTTCAAGAGTTAAATCTACCTTAAAATTCGGCGGCTTAAATTCAGCCACGCGGAATGAGCCTGAAATTTCTACTCCGTTTGTTCCTTTTGCCCGCAGATAATAATAACCCAAAGGTTGATTTTTCGCCAGAGGCAATTCTATAGAAAACGTACCAAATTCGTTAGTAATTTGACTGCCCAAGTCAGTTTTGCTACCGTCTGGATTTTCTAGAGTTAGGGTGTAGCGAGCATTTTTATCTTGTTTAATTTCTCCATTTTGCCAATAGTAAGCTACTCCGGTAAACCAGGCTTTTTCTCCTGGCTGATAAAGCAAGCGATCGGAGAAAATTTCTCCTCTGGATTTGGGGTTTTCATCCCAACTGGCATAAATTCCGTAGCCATAAGCACCACTATACTCATTCGTGCGGGTAAATGCCCAGTCTTTATCTTCGCGGGCAATTACTAGCAATTCAGGGGCTTTTCCTGAACTATTGAGACATTGTTGCCAGTTGCGATCACTCAATACTAATGTACCAGTATTGTCAGTTTTTCCCGTTGCACAAGGTATTGGGTTTGGTTGTGCTTTTGCCTGCAATTGTGATTTATAAATCTCTACCGCTGCAGCAGCAACTGCGGAACCGTCTGATAGGTGATGCACTCGAATTAATCCCAAATTGGGAAACCACTGTGCAAATACTCCCAAATTCGTTAACTGTACTAATCCATAAAATGTAGGTTCATTCCACTGCTCTTTGCCATTTTCCTGATAGCGATTCGTTTGCGCTTTAATCCCATAAGCGAGCATCCCAGTCGGCGCACCCAATTTTTCTCGTAAGGGAATTGTTATCTCTACTATTTGATTTTTTTGACTCTTTACCAGGAAAGATTCCCAGACTTCCGATTTTGGTAGTAAATTCGTTCCTTCCTCTTGGGGATAGGCAGAATCGGTATAGACTAAATCTGTCGGTTGAACGACTTTATAAGCGGCTTTATATTTCGATTCGGGCAGATTAACTGCTGAAATATTAAGCTGCAAATCTGTTCCGGCTGGAAAGATATTTAATCCGCTTGGTGCCCAAATGTCAGCCGCTAAGTCGCCTGTTTCGTATTTCAGGGAAATCGGTTTGCCTAGAGTTTGTCCGAATTTATCTTTGAGATTGGCACTAATATTAATAGTATAGGTGGTTTTGGGTTCTAAAGCCCACGGATTAAGACTAACTGTAGGTTCGCCGTCATATGCTCTGATAAGACGCGGCTCTTTTTTCGGTGGCGGTGTGACGGTAATATTTGCTCTCGCTGACTCTGCATCTAAACCGTTATTAAATATTAACTCTACACTACCTTTGACAAACCGCCCATAAGCTCCCCCCGCATCCGGCTGCCCAACATATTTAATTCCCTGAAAAGCCAGTGGTGCATAAGTAGTTACTTGACTGACGAAAGTACGCTCGCTTACCATATTACCGCGAAGCGGTTTTAACCCCGGCGCAAATACTAAATGATAACGCGTTCCCTTCTTGAGTTCCTGCCGAGGAACTATGGTATAATTCCAATTGCGCAGTGAAGGATCGAATTTTTCCTGTGGCTGCGTTGTTTCTTCGGATTTTTCCAGCGCGAAATCTAATGCTACACCCTTTCTCTCTCCCTCGGCAGTTAAACTTACGCGCTCGCGAAGAGACGCTAAATCTAACTCCACATTCGAGGTAAATTTTAGAGTCGGTTTTAGCTCAAGGGGGCTAGGTTCATTATTTTCTGTTTTCTCCGTGCTGGGTAAATTTGTCAGTTTGATTGGCTCTGTATTAAATGTCCAAGCCAAATCCTCAGTAAGCTGGTGATTTTTCAAATCCGCCAATCCCGCCTTGAGTGTTACTTTAATCCGCGTGGCTTTTGGCAGTGCCTGCTCTGGCTGAAATCCTACCATCCGGGGTGTTAAAAATCGAAATTTACCTGGTATTTTCGGCTGAATTTCAAATAGTTTTAGTTTAGCCTGTTGCTCCGAGCTGTCAAGGCTCTCAACCGGAATTACTGGCTCTTTAAAACGAATCAGAATTTGGGCAAGAGGTTCCGCCTCTCCCGTTGGGCTAATTTGCTCAATCCATTCTGGCAATTTTGGCATCTCTACCGGCGCTACTTCTGCCAGTGGTTCGATTTTTGAAGATGTGTTAATTGCCCAACATCCTGTCAGACTCCATACTAGGATGAGGGCAAACAAACATCGCATCCAAGTTTTTACAATATGCATATTTCTTCTCTCACAGTAAAAAATGATTCAAGTTAGGCTGGGCAGTGTCTATCAGTCAACCCCACCTCCTAATTTTCCAGTTGCCAGATAGCAGTTTAATTATGATTAAAGCTTAAAATTTTGAAAAATGCTTGATTTTACAGATTTTTTTAATAAAATAGGAACTGAGAAGAATCAACAAAAATCGAAGGCTGTGGGAAAATAAATAAAAAAATAATAAATAATTGCGGATTGATAGGAGCGATCGCATGAGTAAAATTAACCAGCTTTGGGCGCAGTTTCAGCAAAAGCTTTGGCAGAGGATGAGTCGTCAAAATCAAAGGCGATGTCAAATTATTCTAGGTTTGACGTTACTGGCAATAACGGTACGAAGTCTGCCCTATCTGGCTCCTATCCGCGCTACAGATATAGTTCAAGATGAACAGGCGCTTTCATTTAGCGATCGCAACGGTTTGCCCTTAGGAACTATTCTCACTCGCGATCAAAATCATACCGCTGTTGTACCGCTGAGTCAAGTTTCTCCTTACTTTATTCAAGCAATAATAGCCGCTGAAGATAGGCGGTTTTATCAGCATGGTGCGCTGGATATGCAAGCATTTGCCCGCGCGATTATTGAAGCAATTCAAGCCCGAAAAATTATCTCAGGTGCTTCTACAATTACAATGCAACTAGCGCGGATGTTAGAGCCCGCTCCCCGCACTTTGCCCAACAAACTTAAAGAGATTTGGCTATCTTGGCGGATTACCGCTGGCATGAGTAAAGATGATATTTTGCAAGCTTACATCAATCGCCTGCCAATGGGAGGAAATATCTACGGCGTAGAAGCAGCGGCTCGCATTTATTTTGGCATTCCTGCATCAGAGCTCAATTTAGCCCAAGCCTCGCTCCTTGCTGCCATTCCTAACGCTCCGACTTATTTTAATCCGTATTATCTCTGGCATCCTTTAAAAAAGCGGCAAAAATATGTACTTGCTCGCATGGTGAAAGATGGTTACATTACCCAAACACAAGCAGAGAGAGCCTATGCAGAAGAAATTTCGCTACAACCTCCCAACCAAGGAATTATTGCGGCTCCTCATTTTTTATTTTGGCTTGCCAACCAACTACCACCGCAACATCCCCATCACATCCGCACCACTATTGAGCGAGAGCTTCAGCAATTTGTAGAAGCGCAGGTACAGCAAGTTATCCGCTCACTATGGAAAAATAATGCCCGCCATGCTGCCGCATTAGTTATCGACAATCATACTGGTGAAATCTTAGCTTATGTCGGTTCGCCCGATTATTTTGATCACGCTCAGATGGGGCGCAACGATGGTGTGCAAGCCCTGCGTCAGCCCGGTTCGACACTCAAGCCTTTTTTATACGAATTGGCATTAGAAAAACGCCTAATTCGCCCTAATTCTATTTTAGCAGATGTACCGACTCATTACGCAATTCCCGGTGCAAAACTTTATAGCCCTATTGATTATAGTGAAAAGTTTCTAGGTCCTGTGCGGGTGCGAATTGCTCTGGCAAATTCTCTCAACGTTCCAGCGGTAAGAGTGCTAGAAAAATTGGGGGTAGATAATTTTCTCGAACGGCTGCGTGAGCTGGGATTTGAGCATTTGAATCAATCGCCAGAATATTATGGATTAGGGTTGACACTGGGAAGTGGCGAAGTTAGTTTGTGGGAATTGGCGAGGGCTTATTTTATTATAGCAAGACGGGGAGAAATTGTGCCGCTTGTTGCCAAATTTTCAGATAATGCAGAAAGAAATCAGGGTTATAAGGATAATCAATTTCATCGCATTGGTTCGGCTGCTACTTGGATGCTTATTACTGATATATTGAGCGAGCGCCACGCTCGTGCTCATGCCTTTGGTGTCGAATCGGTATTAAGTTTACCCTTTCCCGCGGCGGTGAAAACCGGCACTTCTTCTTATTTTCGCGATACTTGGGCAGTTGGGTTTACTACCGATTATACAGTAGCGACTTGGGTAGGAAATTTCAATGGCGAACCGATGCAAAAAGTTTCTGGAGTAACGGGTGCAGCTTCCCTCTGGAATCGTATTATGTTGCATCTGCATGAGAAAAGAGAACCTGCCGCTTTTCCTCCCCCTGAAAATCTCGTGCAGCGCCCTATCTGTGCTGTTACAGGCTTACCTCCTACGCCTGATTGTACTGCGGTTGTCAGTGAATATTTTTATCCGGAAGATATCAGGGATTACGAGGCGGCTGCTGCAGCTCACAAGTCGCAACTTCTCAATTTACCGAGAGAATATGACGCCTGGCTTTCCCTACAGCAGCAACCGATTTTTGCTAATCAGTCGCTGAAAATTGTCTTTCCTAAAAATGACGCTTATTTTCTGCTAAATCCTGGTGAACCGTCGCGTTTGCAATTCAAAATCGTTGGAGCATCTGCTCCTGTCGAGTGGCGGCTGAATGGAAAAAAATTAGCCGTGCAGTCGTCTAATTCGTTATTTTGGCACATGGCTCCTGGCGAGTGGAGGTTGGAGGTAAAAAGTGGGGAAATGACGGATAGTGTGAGTTTCCAGGTACAAATAGAAGAGCGAAAAACTAAGCCCAGAGGATTTTCGATCGCAGAGCAGAAAAAAGCTCAGAAAAAGCCGTAATTGAAGTTTTATTTCCAGTCTTTTTCAGCTTGCGCCAGAACATAAGCTGCTACCTCATTTATTTCCTTTTCAGTCAATCTATCTTTAAATGCTGTCATGGGGTTTTTGCCATTGGCTACTATAGATGCGATCGCTTCTATCGAATCCATCTTATATTTTTTCAGCGCCCCCAGTTTTAGAGTTTTTCCCCGCCGGATAATATTGCCACCCTTGGGATGACAACCAGCACAGTTTACCTCAAAAATCCGCGCCCCGTTTCCTATTTCTTCCGCCAATGCCGGTTGGGTTATGGCACCAATTAACATTGCCACTGTTAGCAGTAAACCTATTAATAGCTTTTTCATTGCTTTTCTCCTTTCTAAACTTTCTAAATAGTTATTTTTCTTCAATTCCTTCCTGGGGCAACCACTTCCTGATTGCCCCTAAAACATGGAAACTATAAAACGAGAAAATTTCTCTTGCCTAGGGTATTTAATTTCTAACGTCGATATTCATCGCCACAGTCGCCTATCAGTTCGTATAAATCTTGCGATTTTTCGCAAATAGCATCTATTTGGCTATAATCTTCAGCATCTAATTTGAAATCAAAAACTCTGGCATTTTCTTCCAAGTGTTCTGATAAACCGAGTCGCACGCCAACGATCGCTCCGGCAACGGCTGGCTTTTCTATAATATAGCGCACTGCTACATTAGAAATACTTACTTTATGTTTGTCGGCAATCTCTTTCAGTACCTGTAGCAACTCTTGAAATAAATTCCAGCCGCCCCAGGCATCGATCATATTTTTGTATTTATTAAGAGAAGCAGTGGCTAACATTGCCCGTTTCGGTTCCGGCTGTCCGAGATATTTTTCTGACAGCAAACCGCCGCAAACTGTGCCGTAAGCAAGCAGTTTTATATTGTGTTCCAAGCAAAACTTAATCATTTGCTGCTCTGGACGGCGATCAATAATAGAAAATTGCACTTGATTGGAGACGATTTTGATACCGCAGTCAAGGATAATTTTCAAATGTGACGTATCAAAGTTAGTTAAACCTAGGTACTTTATTTTTCCCTCTTCCTGGAGTTCTGTCATGTACCGGAGCGCGTCTAAATAGTTTTGATCGCGGTACTCCCACCAGTGGAATTGCAGCAGATCCAAACAGTCAACCCCCATTCTCCGGCGGGAGATATTAATATTCTCCTCCACTATCTTTTTAGTCATTTTACCGGGTCTGGGCACCCACTTTGTAAAGGCTTGAATATTCTCTAGAGCTGTTTCGCCACGGGTGGCGGCAAGTTGACGCCTGAATTCACCTATAAAGTCCTCGGCTGGGCCATAATGATCTGCCAGATCCCAAGTGGTGAATCCCGCGTCCACATACTTAAACATGCTTTGAATAGCGTTTTTTGGGTTGATGTGCCCGTGATAACCAGATACTTGCCACATTCCGTTTAAGATGCGGCATATACTCATATCAGGGGTAAATTGCACTCTGCTTGATGCCGTTAGCTTCATTTGTGTACGTTTTTAAAATTAAATTATTGTGTCTTTTTCCAGATTGACATACTTACCCGCCTTTCCATAGCGGGGATTCTTGACACCTCAACAGAACCCTCGTTCCTCCGTGTCTGTTTTTACGTCGGGCTTCTGCCCGCTCCCGACGGCTTCTATATTTGCATTGCCCCAGTGATAGCCACAGTAGGAACAATTAGTTGGGCAATACGCTGGTACAGAGGGGCATAGTTAGGGCTGTAGACTTTCGTGCCATCACTGAGAGTAGCCCTTATCCAGATGGGCTTTACTTCCCCCACTTTGACAAGATAGACTTTTTTGCCCCGTAGAGAAAAACCAGAGCTTGTGAGGTTAACTGACTGCCTATTGCTTTTCTGCTTAAACCGTGGCGCACCTTTGCCCTTGAAAAAATTATTATAGGCTCTGTCTAGGTTTCTGAGTGCTTGTTGTAAAGCCACACTCCTGATGTACTTACCCATTTCTTGGCAGTAAGCAAGCGCTTCATTCCACACCCATCTAGCACAACGGTACAGTTTAGCTAAAAGTAGCTTTTGTTGGTTTGTGGGGTAGAAGCGGTAGCTATATCTGGACTCCATGCTTTATAATCAAGTTGATATGGTCTTAGTCTAGCACATGAAACTTAGAAAAGAAAGAAATAGTGTATCCTGTTTGCTTGCTCATCTTGTGTTTGTGAAATATCGCCGTCGGATATTGACAGAGGAAAGTTTGTAGGTAATAGCAAAAGTATTCCAATCAGTAGCAAATAAGATTCTAGTAGGAAGTATGGACGGCTTCCTAAACCCTATGGCAAAGATGCTTTATGGAGTCCCAGCTATTTCTAGTGTCGGGGGAGTACCCTGCTGACAAATTATTTTGATTGCCTAAGCGGGGTTTTAGACCTAATTTTTTTGATAAACTAAAATGACTAACGAACAAGAAGTATTATCTACTAACCAGGCTTTTTATCGTGCTTTCGAGAAACGGGACATCGAGGCAATGAGTGCAGTTTGGTCGAAAGGTACTGGCTGCCTATGCATTCATCCTGGGCGGGATGTGTTGCGTGGTTGGGAGGCAATTCGCTCCTCTTGGGAAGTAATTTTTAAGAATTCTAATTATCTGGAAATCGAGACAGATATAATTTCGACGGAGGTTCATGGTACTATCGCTTATGTGGTCCTTCGTGAAACTGTTTTGCAAGTGATTCGGGGCAGGAAAATAGAGGCGCAGTCGCTGGCAACGAATGTTTTTGAGCTTCTAGGCGGAAAATGGTATTTAGTCCATCACCACGGCAGTCCTGTAAGTCGATAGATGTTAAAAAAGTATTTGTTAATCGAAGAAGTAGGGGCATTATGATTGGGATAATGCACCCTACAAGTTTTCTCTAACTGCTAATTGCCGAAACCGCCGAGGGCTGTTTGGCTAAAATTTGTTGCTGCCTGAGATGCGCGTATTGCCGATTGAGAAAATAGTTGAAATGCTTTGCGGATTTCTGTGTGAGTATTGCCTGGGGTGAGAATCCACTCATGATTAATACCCATGTTACAGAATACTTGGCGGAAATTTGTACTGCCGTCATCGATTCCCATGGCGGCAATAATATGATTTTCAGCTCTCAGCATGTCTTTGACAAGGGTGGCAACTGTCTTGGCGTTGGCACGTGTTGAATGTTCATCTGCTCCATCGGTGATAATTAAAGTAATGGTGCGCACCGGTACGCCATTGTTGGCAAATTCTTGAGATTTTGCTAATACCGTTCCTAATAATACGACTGTTTGATCGTATAGGGGTGTGCCTTGGTTAGGATTGTAGTTGCGCTCGCTCATCCGCACCGCTTGCTCTATGGGGCAATATGGATATAAAACGAAACCGTTGAGATAGCGGGTGTGGATTAAAATATTGTCTTTCTGACTAGAAGTTTGCAAGGCGTCGATAACGGTATTGTAACCATCTCGCACTGCTGCGGTGTTATTTCCATATTCGATAGAAGCAGAATCATCCGGCATAATGCTGACGAGTATGACTTCACTCGCCATGACATCATCTACGCTTATGCCTAATCCCGCTTGGATTTGGGCACCGATATCGCTCGCATTGAGTACTTGCGCTGAGGCAGTTGAGAGTAATCCTTCTTCGTGGGCTTCTTGAAAAAGATTGTTGAGATTTGGTGCTTGGCTCATAGTTTGTTTGATTAATGTTAAGAAAATCAATAAGGATTTAAAGCTGAATGCCTTCCCAAGAAGCGATCGCATCTGTTGATTTCACTATGTGCATCCCCGCATTTGCAAATCGCTGGAAAGCTGCATCGGCTTGCTCTGTAAAATCCACTACACCAGGCACCACTACAGGCGATGTACAATCTTCTAGCAAGTAAACTTTCTTTGCCAGATTTGCATCTTGCGACATAATCTCTGTCAGCAAGTCGTCAATTGTCCAGGCTACACAGTGACTTTTCGCTTGACCTGCAATAATTACTGCGTCAAATTCCAACAATTTTTGAATAAAACGAGTATTTTTCTGAGCTATCGGACGACCATCTGGTCCTTCCAATACTTCTGGTCGCAATACGGAATAATTTTCTGTTAGAGGATTGCCACCTTTAATTTCAAAAAGTGTTTGACTGTGACGAGCTATATTGTGGAAAAATATCGCCTCTTCCACCGCTGAAACTAGGGCGTGTCCTATTCCTCCTAGCATAGAATGATACGGCCAAACTGTCAAGGGGTATTTTCCTTCATCGCTCAATTTTTTAACATAGTGCAGGGCATATTTTTGTAAGAACAAATAATTGCCATTGGCAAGACTGTAGGCAACTGCTGGGTTTACTTTCCAGACTCCTTTAAGAACATCTTCGTAGGTGATGACAGTGGCGGCAGGAATGGGATGTTCTCCGGCATCGTTTACCCAAAAAATAGGATGAAAGATTTGCATGGCGGTGTGGGTATCCATTGTCGGTGCGATCGCTGTTATTACACCTAGATTGCGATAGATAAACTCACACAGCCGCACGTTATCATCAACAGCTCCTGTGCCAGAACGCCCGCCTACGAATAATTCAAATTTAGGAATACAAAATGTATTTTGCACGTCAATTACCATCAAGCAAATGCGGGTTTTATCTTTGGCGGCAGGCTGGATGCCATACTTTTTCGCCCAGGCTTCAGCTTCCGCTGCTCGCTCTTGGTAAAGCACTCGCCAGACTTCACCGACTCGTTTGGCGTCAAAATGATTGGGAATAGGTAGTTGAGTTTGTGCAGTCATGGTTTTTTCCTTTTCTATTTTAAGAAGGAAGATATATTAGATAATTTGCAGCAGTCGAATTTGCTTGTGATTGACAACATACAAACCGCGCTCGCTGTTGAAAAGCTGACTACTGCTGTCAACAAAAGGCTCTGTATCGGGGAATTCTTTAGTTGGCAGGATTGTTCCGTTTTGGGTTTCTACACGCACAATACCTTCGTCGGTTGCGGCAAATAAAAAATTGCCCACTGCACATTTGCCGTGAATAGTAGAAAGCCAGGAATTGCTGTTGGTTGCTGATGATGCCGTGGCTTCTATGCTGCCATCGGGGCGAATTACTGCACACTGATTGATAGTTTGAGATTGTTGTCGCAGCGCCCAGAAAAACCAACAGCGCTTGTTGCTAAAGGTGCAAGTAGCGTCTAATAATTGCCCGCTATAGGGTGGAAGTTTGACGCGCTCGCATATACCTTGGCGTTTGACGTCAAATACAAAGGCGACATTTAAATTCCCGGCGCGGTAAAATCCAAAACCAAATTCAGCGCCTACCCAAAACTTAGTTTGATTAGCCAATACGTCTCCTATATATTCTGCACCTAGATGCCCCTGCCGCAATAGTTGCCCGTTATATATCCAGTATAGGCAAAACTCGTTGGCGTCGAATGTTTCTGCTGCTATGCGGTAGGGTTTTTCATTAGCAGCGAGCGCAATAACTTTTCCCTGTTTGCCTATTAAAGTATATTTTCCCTGAATACGAAATTGCAATTCTGGATCTAATTCTCCGCTGATAAAAACGGAACCGTCTTCCCGCTTAAATTCTCCTTTTTCGTGATAAATCCACCGTAGTTTCCCACTTTGCAGGGTTGCAAACAGTATAACGCCTTCAGTTGCAAAAATTGATGTAGCCGTCACCTTTCCCCGAATCTCCTGTGTTACTTCTGGGGTTGGTGTAATAACTGCCATCGATATTTTACAATTGGGGCAGGTATTGCGAGCGTGTTCAGTTTGGCAGTTCTGGCATTTTTTCCAGTATAGCTTATCGAGGAGCGAGCGTGGAAATTCCTCTCGCCTATCTTTTTCAAATACTTGATAGAAATAATCCAGCAATTCATCTGGCAACACTTTATACGGAATTGCCGGTTTTGGATATTTTACTTCTGGATGAAAAACAGTAATTCGCTGTAATGGTCTAGCGTCGTGAGGAATGCGATCGCATGATCTTTTCGGTTTGTAAACGCCGCCATAAGGATTGACAAACAACAAGCTTTGCATTAATAAAACGCTGAAAGCATACCAATCTGAATAAAAATTATAAGGTTTTCCCAAAACCAGTTTGGATGCTTTGGCATCCCCTAGTAATGGGTCAAGAAATCTTGTTGTAAACACTTGACACAAAAAACCGCCGTACTGAAATGAATCGGCATCGATAAAATAAGCTTCGCTGTTGCGAACTAAAATATTTAAATCGTTAAAATCGCCAATTACAACCCCGGCTTTGTGAATTTGAACAACGGAAGAGTGTAAATCTTGAAATATTTTTACAACGGTTTGATTGGAAATTCCTGATTCTCGTCGAAAACAGCGATCGCTATATTTCATTAATACTTGTGTCCCTGACAACAGTTTCATCGTATAGCCGAGAATATTTTTACCTTGTAAATCCGTTACCAAGTCTTCCGGCTGAACGACGCGAGCTGGCAAATTTTTAGGAAATTGCTGCAATTTTATTTGTTTTTCTTGCAGACGTATACGAGCCGCTTGCTGTTGGGCTGGCGAATTTTGATAATCAGGATGCTCCGGTTGTTTAAATACTTTCAGGGCTTTGCCGCCGCCAATATCGTATACATCCGCTTCCCCTCCCTTACCAATAGATTGAGTGGGTTTTAAGTATATTTTCTTTTGATTAATACAGACATACATGGGATTTTATCCTGTTCCTAAACTCTTTTTCTCAGTACCATCAAAGTTGTATCATCTGGCAACAAACCCACTGTTCTAACTAACTGCTGCCCTTCCCAGTCAGGTTTAGTGACTTCTCGGTTCATTAAAGCTAGCTTGCGGCGCACACTATCGGGGTTTTTAAAATAGCAGTCTTGTTCCCAAAACTGAGAAATAGAACCAACTTTTTCTTCTTTTCCGGGTAAATTGGTTTCTGCGGCTTCTATAAAGTTTTTGACGCCATCGGTGCCGATTAAAATAGATTTTACTTCATCTAGCGGTAAGGTTTTGTGTATTTGAAATTGCCATGCTTCTGAAGTGGAGTCTAATAATCCATATGCCAGATAAGGGGGGGTATTTTGTGGAAATGGTCCTAATTGCGTAACAGTGCCATTAACGGCAATTATTCCATCGCCAATAGAAAAAAGCCATGCACCTGCTGGCGTCACCAAAGCCCCGACAATCGTGAATAAAAAATAGTCTTGGAGTGTTTGGGAAAAATTGCCTCCCATTATGCAGGCGAGAGCTTGCAGTTTTTTGAGCAAGTCTTGCTGTACTTGCTGCCAAAAAAATGAATCGTCGATTGTAATTTTTTTGGCGCAAGAGGCAAGAGCCTCAACCGTTAAGCGAGCTCCTATCTTTGCTCCCACCTCGCTGTGGGCGCGGCTACCGCAACCGTCGCACACTACTGCGATCGCATAATCTGCCGAACAGATGCCCCAATAGGCATCTTGATTGTTTTTGCCACTTCGCAGGTGCTCCCTACCTATAACCGATCCGCCTGCGATTTCAAACTGCTCTTTCATTGGTATCGTGTAATCGATACACTTAGTTTAGTGTTTTTAAAACACTATGTCAAGGGGGGAAACGAGAATTTGGGGATTTGGGGCCTGTTTTTAGAGTATGCGCTCGCAAATTTATAAAGTTATATTGACATTTGCAACTTTTTTTATTAAATTTAAAATTTTTGTATCTTTATCCGTCAAACCTGCCGACAGTTGTGTTAAATAAAAATTGACGGAGCACACGGGCAGGGATAAACTCCTTAGTCGGTAGAGTGGTAGCTGCTGGACGAGGAAGTGTCGCTTCATAATTTATCACCCCCCGCGTGCCCTTTTTTTATGGAAATCGGAAATTGGGTATGATTGATTTTACGGGTTACTGATTAGAACGCATATGTTTTTTTTCTTTATCGGGATTTATTCCTTTTAAAATCTTTTCTAAACGCGCTTTAATTTTCCCGTGCCGCTCTACTCCTTCGTAAGTATAGCGATTATAGCCATTCCGCTGAATCAATTTTGCTAAATAGTTAATTCTTTCTGTAGTAGGCGGTTGAGTAGATAAAAAATTTAGAAACCGCCCTGAACCTTTACGTTCTTTTAGTGTTACCATTAAGTTATATAAACCATCCGCAGCATATCCCGCTGCCACCAACATTCTCGTTCCCAGAATGTCAGCTTGCTGTTCCTGTTCATGACTATAATCGAATATGACTAAATTTGTCAAGGGGTCGCCTAATGGAATTATTTGTGTGACATTGCTGAGCAAAATTTCCTCAGCAATTCGTTGAAAACTATGAGATAAAATAGTGTGGGCTAATTCGTGTGCAAGTAATCCGGCTAATTCTGCCTCGGAGTTACTCTGTAAAATAGCTCCTGCATTGATAAATATTTTTCCCCCCGGTAAAGCAAAAGCATTCAAATCTTTGTCGCGGATAACATAAAATTCGTATTCAAAATTTCGCCCGCTCAAGTAAGCTAACTTTTTACCGATTTCATTAATATAGGCGACAACTTCCTTATCTTCGATGATGGGCAATTGCTGTTTCACTGCCTGAGCAGTTCGTTCGCCCAAAGCATTTTCTCCTTTCATCAAAGTAAAAACGCCTGTAATTACACTAGCGATCGTATTTTCGCGTAATTTCCGCCGCAGGTGCCGACGAAAGCGTTCCCAATTCTCTTCAGCCAAATGCAAAAATTCCGTCGCTTGCGGGTGATGAGGATTAAGTATAGCAAATTGTCGCGCCGCGATAGAGCCTTCCAACCACTTTTCATTAGCAGCGAGAAGTTCAATTTTCTGACGTAACAACTCCGGGCGCTCAGGAAATAAAATCGTCGCTCTCTCCAAAACCTTCAGTGCTTCCACATTATCGCCGTATGTCAATAGCGAGCGCACCAGAAGCTCATAACCAGGTACAAACTCTGGATGCATATCCAGCAAAAGCTGTAAAGCAATCGCTGCTTTCGTCGGCAAATTTTGCTCCAATTCTGCTTGCGCCTCCTGCCAATATACTTGCCCGGCTGCAGATAATTTTTGCCAATCCGTTATCGCTTCCTTTATTCTCCCCGCCTCTTCAGTCTCACTGATAGCAAAAGAGGGCTTAAGCTCTCGGTAAAGTTTCTCTGCTGCTGCCACATCTCCCGCCCGATACAACCTATCCGCTTCTGCAAACTTTTGTAAACGAGTAACTTCCTCAGAAGACACAGCAGCAGTTGCTTGCGCTACCATTGAAAATTCCGCCGATAAAACCCAAGCAAAATAAGAACTAGCAGGCGAAAGTACCAGCAACAAAACAATGGGCAAGGAATGCAAAACTAATCTCATCTTTTTTTTCAACTCCCCCCAATCCGCATTCAAGGAATTCTCGGCAAACGCTGCTGCAGTGCTTTTAGCCCGTCGCTGAAGCGGCGCAGGTGCTCGGCAGCGTCAATTATGCGCTCGCCTTCCACTTCTACCTCAGATGTGGGATAATTTTGAATAACTTCCAGCAGGGAAATTTTGTTGTCAGCAGCAGCAGAAAGAACCACAGCAGAGCGCAAGGCTTGGCGATTAGCTTGGTTGGAGGGTGTATGTACTACTTCACCAAGTTTATCCAGCAGTAATTCCCCCAGGGGGTGATTGAGCGCTCGCTCTAAAAAAAGAAAATCTACCGCTACCTCGTGAGTTAAGGTATGGCGAATCACAGGGGGATCTTGTTTGGTTGCCTTGACAACTTTGCTGAGAGAGGAAGACATTTCCCCAGTTTCGGCAAAGTGTTCGAGCTGGCTGACGGGTATAGAAATCTGAAATATTCCTGCTTTAACGATTACTTTTTGGGCAGCAAACGCAGAAACAGACAGTAGCACCGTTGCTGCAACTGCTATGAGGCTTGCGTAAACAGAAATTATTCTATAAGAAAGTACTTCTAAAAATAATCCGTAATGCCGCCGAAGAGTTGGCCATTTCATATATTATGCGCGTAATTCATTAGGCTGAGTGTCAATCGGGAGGACAAATGCCACGCCGGCGAGTATCGCTTTCTTCCATTGTAGAGTTTATATTTTGTCTTGGGGGGTAAAATAGGGTTCACAACCGCATTTTTTTGAAAAAAAAAATAAAACAAAAAATTAAATTTTTTAAATTTTTAAGAGAAAAATGCCGCCAAAGCATGAGTATTGAAAAATGCCATGTCTACAACCACTGCAAAATTAGTAATCTACAAAAACAAATCGGAAACCGGAGAGTTCCCGCTCAATGGCGATGAAATCAAAATAGGGCGGGCACCGGATAACGCCATAATCCTCAATGAGCCGGCAGTGTCGCGCTACCACGCTCACATTATCCGCACTCGCAATGGATATGCGATCGCCGACTTAGGCAGTTCCGGCGGCACACGAGTAAATGGCAAACTGTTGCCACCACCAACACCCTACCCCCTCAAAGAAGGAGATGTCATAACTATCAGTATCTTTGAACTACGATTCCATTCTTCAACTCTGCCAGCCACGGCATTGATGTTGCCAGAAAGCTCGCCAGTGCTAGAAGTCAAAACCCCCTCGCGAATACAAAAATTCCCCCTCAACCGAGATGTACTGATTCTAGGGCGCGCCCCAAACTGTGATATATTAATCGAGGCGCCGGTAGTATCAGCACGACATGCTGAACTGCGCCGCACTGAAGCTGGTTGGGAAATTATTGATAAGGGTAGTACTAATGGTCTAAGTTTTGCGGGTAAGCGCATTCCTCAAAAAATACTGCAGAATGGCGACGTCCTATATATAGGATCAGATATCAGTCTTACCTATCGAGCTACTCCCCTTTCCTTTGTTAACGCTCCTGCTGCAATACTTTCTTTGCGCGATCGCTCTTGTTTGACTCTAGGGCGCGATCCTAAAAACGACGAAGTTATAAACCATCCTGCCGTTTCCCGCTTCCACGCCCGTATTTATAAGCGCTCGGATGGTTCCTGGGCAATCGCTGACTTGAATTCCACTAACGGTACTTTTGTCGGCGGCAAGCAAGTCATCGGAGAACGAGTTTTACTATCAGGGGATCATATACGTATAGCTCCTTGTAGTCTGATTTTCCAAGCCGACGAAACCCTAATACGCCAAAACGAATCCGGCAACCTCCGTCTCGATGCTATTAAACTTAAAAAAGAAGTCGGCAAAGGCAAAAACCTGCTGCAAGAAATCTCCCTCTCTATTCAAGCGCGGGAATTTGTCGTCATAGCCGGCGTCAGCGGTGGCGGCAAGTCTACTCTCCTCGATGCCCTCAACGGCTTCCGCCCCGCCACTAGCGGGCAAGTTCTTGTTAACGGTGTCGATTTATACAAAAATTTCAACGCCTACCGCACCGAACTGGGCTACGTTCCTCAAAAAGATATCGTTCACACCGAATTAACTGTAAAGGAAGCCCTCGATTACGCCGCACAACTGCGAATGCCAGCCGACACTACCAAAGCCGAGCGCGAAAAGCAAGTGCTGGAAGTTATGGAAGAATTGGGATTGACGCAACGCCACGACGTACTGGTGAAAAATCTCAGTGGCGGGCAACTGAAACGGGTGTCTATTGGGGTGGAGTTGCTGACTAAACCTAGTTTGTTCTTTTTAGATGAAGCAACATCCGGATTAGACCCTGGAACAGAAAGCGAAATAATGAAATTGCTTCGCGAACTGGCAAATCAAGGGCGCACAATTATTTTAATTACTCATGCTACAAAAAATGTGGTTCTCTGTGACTTGGTAGTATTTCTTGCCAAGGGAGGCTATGTTGCTTATATTGGCTCGCCACAAGAAGCTGCAGCGTATTTTGGCGTGAAAGATTTTGATGAAATTTATACAAAAGTAGAGCATGAACTGTCACCGCAGCAATGGCAAGAGCGCTACTTGAAATCGCAGCAATATCAGAAATATGTTGTTGAGCGGCAGCGATCCTTGCAATACCAACAGCCTCAATCCGGGGGAAAAAATCGCCCTGCTCAACAAGCGCCTACTGCAAGAGTTAAGCGAGTTTCGGCTTGGAAACAGTTTCTGATTCTATCACAACGCAACCTGACAATTTTAATGCGCGATCACGCCAGTTTAATTTTAATGCTAGCACTAGCTCCCCTGCTTGGATTATTAGACTTCGTAATGTGGAAGCGCAACATCTTCGACATCGAGAAAGGCGATGCCAGCCAAATCTTTACCATGCTCTTCGTCGCCGTACTCGTCGCCGTGATGGTAGGCTCCCTGGCAACTATGCGCGAAATTGTTAAAGAAGCGGAAATCTATCGCCGAGAACGTGCTTTCGGCTTGCAAATCTTTCCATATATTTTATCAAAACTGTGGATAGGCGTATTACTTGCCATTTACCAATCTGCTATATTCTTGCTGACGAAAAAACTTGCCGTTGACATACCCGGCGGATTAGATGTTACTGCCAGCCTATACTTCACTCTATTACTAACAACAATTGCTGGTATGGTAATGGGGTTATTGGTTTCGGCAATATCTCCTACCCAAAATATGGCTCCTTTGCTAACCATTCTTTTTATCGTGCCGCAGATTACTTTTGCTGGAGCGATTTTGCCTTTAAGTTCCCTGGGAGGAGTCGGGAAATTTATTAGCCAATTGGCGATTACCCGCTGGGGATATGAATCAATGGTGACAATTACTGGAGTTGGGCAAGATATAGCACAAGATCCCTGCTGGCAACTCTCCGAAGAGGAGCGCAAAAAACTTACCGAAGAGGAAAAGAGCGCTCGCTGCCAGTGCATGGGATCAAAATTATTCCAGCATTGCCGATTTCCCGGTATCAAAGGTAAATACGATCCCGCTGTAGATGAGCCTAAACCCGAAGAACCTGCCAAGCCTGGGGAAATGCCCTCTTTTAGCGGTAATCCAGCAGAATTAACAGAATTTCAACAACAGCTCAAAGAGTTTGAAGAAAAATCTGACAATTACCAAAAAGAATTAGAAGAATACAGAAAAAAACTTGAAGAATGGCAGAAAAACCGAGGAGGTGCTATCACCGCTGCAGAAGCACTCATCGAGCGCTTCAACAAAAATCAGGGAGGCGCTTTTAATATCAATGTACCAAGTCATTGGGGTAAACTTGGTATAATTATGGTCACAATGTTAGGCTTAATTTTAGGGGTGCAGAAACGTAAAGATATTATCTAAAGAAAAAGAGTTGCCATTGATAGCGAGCGCTTGTAAGTCTTCTCCTACATAGTTGCGCCCGAAACCCCGCCTCCTAAAGTATATTAATGAATCTCCTATCGAAATCCCCTTACTCTGCAAATTTCGGTAGAAAAAAGCGGAAACAACCGCACAACTCTGGTAAATATCTAGAATGCCATACTAACGCGCTTATGAAACTTACTCTTTGCATGCTCGTCAAAAATGAGGAAGCAACATTGCCTGCCTGTCTGGGCAGTGTTAAAGACGTGGTAGACGAAATTGTCGTACTGGATACGGGCTCAAGCGAGCGCACTTCCGATATTGCTAAAGATTTCGGAGCTAGAGTTTATACCTGCGAATGGAGCAATGACTTTGCTGTTGCTCGCAATCAATCTCTAAAATATGCCACGGGTGATTGGATTTTAGTACTAGATGCAGATGAGGTACTCGTGCCCGAAGTTATCCCCCAGATTAAGGAAGCTATACAGAATGATCGCTTTATTCTTATTAACCTTATCCGTCACGAAGTAGGAGCTGCTCAATCTCCTTACTCCCTAGTTTCGCGATTATTCCGCAATCATCCAGATATTTATTTTTCCCATCCCTATCACGCCAGTGTTGATGATAGCATTATTAAGATATTAGAGCAAGAAAAAGATCGTTGGCTGGTAGTAACTCTGTCGGCAGTTGCAATTAAACATTATGGATATGAATCAAAAGTGATCGCCAGTCGAGACAAATTCAAAATAGCTCAGCAGGCGATGGAAGCATATCTAAAAACTCACCCTAACGACATTTATACTCGCAATAAATTGGCAGCCCTGTATATTGAGATAGGGCAAGTTGAGCAGGGGGTGGAATTGTTAGAATCAACTCTGCAAGCAATACCAAACTGTAATTATTTGGAATATATCGAACCGCCAATATTGTATGAAATTCACTATCATTTAGGAATAGCATACACGCGTATTAAAAAACTATCGAAAGCCAAAAATCACTATAGGCATGCGATTCAAGTACAAGTTTTGCCACAACTGAAAATAGGTGCTTACAACAATTTGGGTAGTTTGTTGTTACAGACGGGAGATTTGACAGGTGCAAAAGCAGTTTACGAGGCGGTTTTACAAATCGCTCCGAATTTAGCTATCGCTCACTATAATTTGGGAATTGTTCATAAGCAAAAAGGGCGTTTTAAGGAAGCGATCGCAGCCTATGAAAAAGCAATTCAGCTAAATCCCAATTATGCAGAAGCTTATCAAAACTTGGGAGTAGTTTTGTTAAAAGTAGGCAGCGTAGTAGAAAGTTTAGATGCCTTTCGGAAAGCGATCGCAATCTATGAACAGCAACAGTCAAATGTGGGTTACCAATTGCGTCAAAGTTTAACAGAAATGGGCTTGCGTGTGTAAACATTTTCCCTCCCAGGCTATCTGGGAGGGCAAAAAAAGTTGTAAAAGTTAATATCAAATAAATTTTATATTTTATGATTAAAATTTCTATGAAACTAAGATTATTTTTTTATTGGTTAGCGGGCACAGTATTAGCTGGAGCGGTAGTATCAGTATTGGCTAGTTGCGATTTATCGATATCGCCGGAGAGACGCCCGCACATACAAGATTCCCCACCACCAACAAAGCAGCAACCAATGGCGAAGAGGAAAATACAGTTGCTGCACACATTAGAAGAGCAAGAAAGTACGATAGAAGCCCTCGCATTTACTCCCAAAAGCAATAAGCTCATCAGTGGGAATCGTTTAGGAAAGTTGAAAATCTGGAATTTGGGAGCAGGAAAACAAGAGCGAGTCTTGGAAAGTCATACAAAAGGGATAAAAGCACTTGCTATCAGTGCCGATGGAAAAACACTTGTCACGAGCGACGGGATGACAGCGAAAGTTTGGAATTTGGAAACAGGAAAATTACAACAATCATTTCAGGTAGGGATGCCAGTGCAAATCAGCGCCGACGCCAAAGTGCTCGTGAGCGGCTGGCTAGAGGGGAGAGTACGAATTTGGGATGTGCAAACGGGAAAGGTAGTCGGGATTATCGCTAGTAACTCCCCGTTAGCTATCAGTGCCGATGGCAAATTTATTGTTAGTGGTGATAGCGACAACTCGACGACGCTGTGGAATGTGCGCGACAAAAAATCTATTCGTTTTCTGGAGAAATTTAGTGGCGGAGTTTATATTCTTAGCCCCGACGGGCAAACTCTCGTCAGCAGCAGCGATGAAGGAAAGGTAAAAATTTGGAATCTCAGCACTGGGAAAGTAGAGCGCATCTTGAAAGCCGGGATTCCTCTTGCGGTTTCTCCTGATGGGCTAACTCTTGCTACTGCTTTTGGTACAAGTATACAATTGTGGAATCTTGTCAGTGGGGAATTATTAGCTTGTCTCGACAGCAGTCACTCTGTTACAAAAGCCACCTTCAGCGCCGATGGTAAATTGCTCGCTAATGCTGTAGCTAGTGCGTTAGAGGCAACCAATGTACAACAGGAAGCAATTCAAGTCTGGCAGGTTATTCCCTAAATATAAATTTAATATTTTTTTAATATTTTGATTTTGAAAAAATCAAATACCTAAACCCTCTGCAATGAACGGTTTCAAGCTGGGGATCACGATTTTAAAGGCGATCCCGGCTTTTGCCAGCCTTGACAATGCATAGAAATACTGACATACTAACTAAAAAGCAGCAAAGGGCAATTCGCCCATTTTCTGAAGAAAATGTATCTTTGGCTACTAATTTTCTTGATAATACAGAGGTGATAACATGCATGCAAAACAAAAAATACGATGCCCTAACTGTGGCAACCAAGCTGAGCGTCAATATCTCGCCCATCGACAACAAACTCAAACACAATGCCCAAGCTGCGATTATTTAATGATTACTTGTGCTTTGACTTGCCGGGTTATAGAAGCTTATGCCCCAGGCATTTATTATCGTCGATAGATACACTAATAAAACTTTCAAGAGGAGGATATTTCTTTCCTCCCCTTCCTTTCCTTTGTTTTTAATTTGCCGCTTGGAATGCTCGCAACTGCCCGCAGGCGGCATTGGCTTCTAACCCCCGAGAATAACGAATGGTTGCAGCAATATTTTTCTGTCGCAGCAATTTGGTGAAGGCTTCTATGCGCTGACGGCTGGGGCGCTGGTAATCTGCCTCGCTAATAGGATTGTAAGGAATTAGGTTAATATGGCTTTGAAAACCGCGCACTAATTGTGCAAGTTCGGCGGCGTGAGAGGGTAAGTCGTTTACTCCTGCTAAAAGAATATATTCAAATGTTAGACGGCGACTGGTTATCTTGACGTATTCCCGACATTCTGCTATTAGTTCTGGCAAGGGATAAGCGCGAGCGGTAGGAATGAGTTTTTCTCGCAAAGGTTGATTGGGAGCGTGCAAGCTGACAGCAAGAGTAAATTGCATTTTGTATTCTGCTAATTGGCGGATGCGTTCGCGTATTCCGACTGTAGAAATTGTAATATTGCGTTGCCCGATACCGAGATCTTGGTTAAGCGAGCGCACTGCTGCTAGTACATTTTTCAAATTCAGTAACGGCTCTCCCATCCCCATAAACACAATATTACTAACGCGCCGTTTGAAATCTTCTTGAATAGTCAAAACCTGATCAACAATTTCTCTAGCAGCGAGATTGCGTTTGAAACCCCCCTTACCCGTTGCACAGAAATCGCATGCCATCGGGCACCCAACTTGTGAAGAAACGCAAACCGTCAGGCGATTTTCTGAAGGAATACCGACAGTTTCAATTATCAAACCATCTTCCAACTTAAGAAGATATTTTACCGTTTCGTCTGGGGCAACAGAGCGGTAGTATAAAGTTGAGCGCCCGATGGGAATATCTGCTATTTTTTCGCGCCACTGTTTGGGAAATACAGTAATGTCAGCAAGCGAGCGCACCCCTTTTTGATAAATCCACTGATATAATTGCTCTCCCCGATAAGCCGGTTGCCCCTGCTCTTGCACCCATGCGGTTAACTCAGCTTTAGACGCTCCCAAAAGAGGTGGTATCCTCGTCACACTGCTGAGTTGATTTTGGCTGTCGCTGCCCATAACCGATTTGTTATATACAATATAAAATAATTTAATATATATCGCTCTAGGGGGTAGCAGCAATATTACCCCCTAGACAAACTTAGTTCTTACTACCGTTGTTATTAGCGCCGGTTGTTGCCAGTACGCGCTTAGCAAGGGGTTCTGGTACTTCTTGCAGGTGAGCGAATTTCCAGTTAAAATATCCTACACCCAAAGTCAGACTGCGCAACTCGACAATCAAATCTTGCATTTCTGCCTGGGGTAAATAAGCCGAAATCTTATCCCAACCTTTCCAGTCAGACATTCCCTCGTAACCTAAAATTTGACCGCGACGCCCGCTGATCAATTGTAATACTTTCGAGGTAAATTCGCTGGGAGTGCAAATGTCCACAGCGGCGATCGGTTCTAGCAGGACTGGCTCACATTTGGCCATTCCTTCCTGCATAGCTATGCGGGCTGCTAGTTTGAACGCTTGTTCAGAACTATCCACCGAGTGGTAAGAACCATTCACCAGGGTTACTGCTACGTCCACTACCGGGAAGCCTAAGGGACCACAGGCTAAATATTCCCGCACACCGCTTTCTACACCGGGGATGTACTGCCGGGGCACGACGCCTCCAACAATAGTTTCACTGAAGCTAAAGCCTTCCCCTCGCGGTAGGGGTTTGATGTCCAGATAAACGTCCCCAAATTGACCGTGGCCGCCACTTTGGTGCTTGTAGCGCCCGTGGACATCTTTTGCTGCTTTGCGAATCGTTTCTTTGTAAGGAACCCGAGGTAGATGTGTCACCATCGGCAGATTGTATTTGCGGCGCAGGCGCTCGAGGGCTACTTTGAGATGAATTTCACCTTGCCCCCAAAGGATTATTTCGTGGGTGTCGCCGTGCTGTTCCCAGGCAAGGGAGGGATCTTCTTCCAGTAGCTTCGCCATGGCGGCGCTAATTTTTACTTCGTCGTTGCGTTTTTCCGGTGCGAGCGCCAGTGCAAACACCGGGGCGATTTGTTCTGCCTTTGGCAATTCTGAAGGCATTTGTCCATTGCTCGTTAGGGTGTCACCGGTTTTAATCCCTTCCATTCGAGATAGGGCAACAATTTCACCTGCTTCTGCTACCTGTATCGGTTGAGTTTGCTGCCCCATTAGTCGGTACAAACCACCAATCCGCACGCCATTGAGGCTCATGCCATCTGTAATTTGCCCCTTCCAAACCCTTACCAGAGACAGTTTGCCGCCTTGGGGGGTGTAATAAGTTTTTAGCACTTGCGCCACTGGTGTATCCGCTTTCAAAACTATTCCTCGGCGAGAGGTTGTACTTTCCGGTTCGGGAGCTTCCCGCAACAGTGCTTCTAACAGCGGGCGTACGCCGAAATCTTGCTCTGCTACTCCCAGAAATACTGGCACGATCAAGTCTGCCCCCAATTCCATCTTTAGATCTTTGATAATTTCTTCTTGCGGGGGTTCGATTTCTTCCAGTAGCTCCTCCAGCAGGTGATCGTCAAAATTCGCTAATTCTTCTAGCATTTGCATCCGCGCCGCATGTTCTGCTTCTTTGAGTGCTTCCGGCATGGGCACGGGAGCGGCAGGAGCGCCTGGATGGTAGTGATATGCTTGTTCGCTGACTAGATCTATATATCCGATTAGCTTTTCTTTGTGTCCAATTGGGTATTGGTGCGGCACAACTGGACGACTAGAAACGTTTTTCAGCGCTTCAAGCACGCTTACAAATGTGGTAGCGCAGCGCGTCTCGTCGGAGCAAATCCGATCCATTTTGTTAATGAAGACTAGGTGTGGGATTTCCCAGTCGTCTAGGAATTTAAATAAAGGAGAAAGGGTGAGTATGCGAGTGTTGTCTGGCTCGCACACAACTACGGCAGCATCCACGCCAATGAGGGCATTGTAGGTTTCTTGAGCAAATTCTACTGAACCTGGGCAGTCTAGGAAGGTGAAGCGGGTGCCATTATATTCGGTGCTGGCAACGGAAACTTCCACGCTCATTTGTCGCTCGCGTGCTTCTGCCGAACTATCTCCTACTGTGTTTCTTTCTCTGACGCTGCCTTTGCGGGAAATAGCCCCTGTTACGTATAACAGGCTTTCTAATAATGTTGTTTTACCACTTGCATATGGGCCAACAATCGCAATGTTGCGTAAGCCCAATGATATTTCGGTCATATTTCCCCCAAAAATCTAAAATCTATACAATCCAAGCTGTTTGATAAATTATTTGATACACGTCCTACTGCTGTGTTTATTTTTTTGATAACTAGCGGACAAAATCCCAATCTCCTTGTTTTTATCCTATGATTTTGAGATTACCTCATTCTTTTCTCTCTTCTATAAAAATTGTATCTTTTTTTAATGTGTTTTTCTGCTGTTGTTTTAAATTTAATAAATAAATACAAATTTTTGAGAAAAATTGTAAAATTAGTTGTATATATGTAAAAGGTAAGCGGTCGAGGGGCGTTTGCGAAGGTGCGATCGCGGCAAATGACTTAACATTTGTGAAAATAAATGTTAAAATTATTAATAGTAAAAGCCGAGAGAGATATTGGATGCAAAGGGAACTAAAAGATAGGCATAAGAAGGCAGGGCTGCTCCTAGGGCTGTTGGTAGGATTGGCGGCATCAGAGATGTGGCTGTTACAAAAACAAGCCCTCGCCCAAATTCAGCCCAGCGCAGTAGAATTAGTCAATCGCGGGCTACAGTTGGTGCAGCAGGGGAAAATACTAGAAGCTACCGAGGCATTTCGAGAAGCTACCCAACTCGCACCCAATCTCGCACCCGCCCACTATAATCTGGGATTGGCACTGCGGCAACAAGGAAAGCTTCAGGCAGCAGCAGATGCCTTTTATCGCGCTACACAAGCTAATCCCGGCTTCGCCCTGGCTTATGCAAATTTGGGAGCAGCGCTGTTAGAAGGAAGCAACCAAGCCCAAGCAAAAGATTATTTACAAAGGGCAATAGAACTTGATCCCAAACTGGGGCTGGCACACTATAACTTGGGGCTGGTGCTCGTACAGCAAGGTTTTCTAGAAGAAGCGATCGCTTCTTTTAAAAAAGCAAGGAAATACAGCCCCAAAGCACCAGAACCCGCATATCACATGGGGCTTGTATACCTGCAACAAGGCAAAATCCCTCAAGCCAAAGACGCTTTCCTCGCAGCTATCAAAATCACCCCTAATTACCCAGAAGCTCACTACAACCTCGGCTCTATCCTCTTCAACCAGGGTAATCTCGAAGCCGCCCTCCAATCTTTCCGCAAAGCTAGTGAAATTAATCCCAACTACGCTAACGCCTATTACGGTGCTGGGCTAGTGTTTCTGCGCCAAAGGCGCTACAGTGAAGCCCAACAAGTTTTGCAATACGCTAAAAACCTCTATACTTCTCAGGGAAACAGCCAGTGGGCTGCCTACGCTGAACAACTCCTGCAGCAGGCTCGCTAAGGGGGTTTAGCCATAACCCCGAAAAAAACTCTTGCCAGAATCTAGAGTCAGCTTTATCTTATTTTCAGGTATCGGATACAATGGAAAAAAAGGTAGTTAGTGATTTAGGTCACAACATGCTGTGGGTTATCTGGCGATTAACAGTTCCGTGAAAACAACCAACCCTGCTGATGAAAACCAAAAAATGACAATGCGTTGAATTTCTTTAACAACTAAATCAACAAGCCTGGAATCTCCTGCGTTCGAGGTACAGCCGGCTGGGTGTAATTAACTAAGTGCCTTACCGGTACTCTGGCTTTTTCTGTTACTGCATTTTATATATATGGCAACGAGCGCGTGTGATCCCTGGCGAGCGCAAGTTGTTGACAGACTCCATGCACCAGTTGTCAACGTACCATTCTCTATTCCTCAGGGGCATTGCAAAGCAATTTTATGTCTATCCACGTCAAAGCTGCGGGGTTTTTTCCTGTGATTGCAATTTCACGTCTTCCCGGAAAGCGTACTTTCGGTACTATTAGCTTTGCCTCTACCCTCTACCTCTGCCCTATTTTAGATATTCTCCTTGCCGACGTACCCCCCCGCTGGCGGGCAGAATTACGTCTCGGCTTACAGGAAGCACTGGTGAATGCGGCTAAACACGGCAACCAGCTAGACCCCAACAAACTCGTTGTCGTCCGTTTCTGGACAAATGCCGATAAATACTGGTGGTGCATTACCGATCAAGGCTCTGGCTTTACCCCTCCTCGATGTTGTCACCCTGACTCCAGCGAACTGCCCTGCGATGACCAAGATTGCGGCCGAGGTCTCTTTATCCTCTACCAAATCTTTGACCAAGTCATCTGGAATGCTGCGGGTACAGAGTTGAGACTGTGCAAAGATATGGGAGAGCGCGCACGATTGCCCCTTGTTTGTTGAGGCTTATGTTATTTCTCAGATCTTAGATTTTACATCTAAGTACGAGATTGTCAATACTCTACATCTCCTTTATCTTTTCTTTTTTTGTCTTTCCTGATAGGGACGCTTGCTTACGGCTGATAAGTTCCCGCTACCGGCAAAGCCAAGTAAGCGCTACAGGAGTTTTATTTCTTACTCCTATTTCCCATGTGTCGGGCAGGGAGGCGCAGAAATCGATCTATCAAGCCACCCCACCGCTTGCTGAAGTCTCACTAGGGCTTCCTCTGTATTGTCTTTCAAAAGAAAGACTAAAGCAGCAGCGGCTTGTTCTCCCGCACGGGCTTTACGGTTGGACTTCAATCGGTGCCAGTCTCTTTCAGCGATCGCTAACCTCTCTGCTAAAGCTTGCGCTAGTTCTTGCGTGCTCACATCCTGCAAACATCTGCTGCGAGGGCTTTCTAAACCTTGGGCATTGGCAGCACCACTAATCATATAATTCATATAGTTTTTAATTCTCAATCGGCCTACTCAGTTGCTTTAAAGTCAAATTTTATTATTTATTAGGGCAATTTTACCATAAATGACGCCAAATGACAAATATGTAATAAAAATTTACAAAAAATGGAAAGCTTTCCAAGGATAGAATAGTTATATCCAAGCAACAGCAGGCTTCTATGATTGCTTTAACCCTGCTATCAAGAAAAAGGGCTATCCCAAATTCAAGAAGAATTGTCATTCTGTAAAATACAAAACTACAGGGTAGAAACTCACAGATGACAGAAATCGCTATAGAATCATGCAAATATGAACTTATCCCCTGAGCCTTCTCCTCCTCCGAAAGATTCCAGTCACTCACCAAATACGGAAGAATCGGATTTCGAGCAAGCACTGTTAGAAGTAGAGCAAGCGCTCTCTGCCCTGAAACAACGCTATCTCCAAATTCAAAGCGCCCGCCAACGGCAAAAAGAATTGCAATACCGTCGCGCAGAAATACGCAAACAACTGCAAGGCAAAGACAATAAACAATTGTGGCAAGAATTACGTCAAGAACTACAGCAAATCCAAGCAGAGCTAGAAACCATAGAACTTAACTTAGAAAGCAGTCTCTTTACCTGGAGCAGCCTGAAAGAGCCTTTTTGGCAAGCAATTCGCTTCGGTGGGCTGGGTATTGCCATCGGCTGGCTACTCAAATCTTGCACAGGATAGAAACCAGTTATAAATAAAAGAAGTTTGCCATTATAAAGGATTACTAGATAATGACAAAACTAAGAATTGCAGAAATATTGAAAAATGGTCTACCTGAACAAGCCCTAACCGTTCAAGGCTGGGTGCGCACAAAACGGGCACTAAAAGAATTTGCATTTGTAGAAATAAATGACGGTTCCTGCCTCGCTAACCTGCAAGTCGTACTCAATCCCGATTTGCCAGACTATACAGATATACTCAAACGACTGAATACCGGCGCCTCAGTGGAAGTGTCAGGGGTGCTGGTGGAATCTCCGGCAAAAGGGCAGCGCATAGAATTGAAGGCGTCGGCAGTGAAAATTTATGGAGATGCTGATCCCGAAATTTATCCGCTCCAAAAAAAACGTCACTCTTTTGAATTTCTACGCACGCTCGCACATTTGCGAGCGCGTACTAATACCTTTGGCGCTGTATTCCGAATTCGCAACGCCTGCGCTATGGCAATTCATCAATTTTTCCAAGAAAGAGGCTTTTTGTGGATTCATACCCCTATTATCACTGGTAGTGACTGTGAAGGGGCAGGCGAAATGTTTACAGTCACAAGTCTCAATCTTAAAAATATCCCAAAAACTCCCTCTCAAGAAGTTGATTACAGTCAAGACTTCTTCGGCAAACCAGCTTATTTGACAGTAAGCGGGCAATTGGAAGCAGAAGTCATGGCAACGGCTTTTGCTAATGTTTATACTTTTGGACCTACTTTTCGCGCAGAAAACTCTAATACCTCCCGCCACCTGGCAGAATTTTGGATGGTAGAGCCAGAAATGGCTTTCTGCGATTTGAAAGGTAATATGGATTTGGCGGAAGAGTTTTTAAAATATATCTTTAAATATGTTATGGATAAATGTTATGAAGATATGGAGTTTTTTAACCAACGCATAGATAATACGGTTCTGGCGAGCGCAGATAATATTATTAACAACCAATTCGAGCGAATTACTTATACTGAAGCTATCGCACTCCTAGAAAAAGCTGACAAAAAATTTGAATATACCGTAAGATGGGGCGCTGACTTACAATCTGAACACGAACGCTACTTAGCAGAAGAATTATTCAAAAAACCAGTTATCGTTACTGATTACCCAGTAGGAATCAAGGCATTTTATATGCGCCTAAACGAAGACGAAAAAACAGTAGCAGCAATGGATATACTAGCTCCTAAAATAGGTGAAATTGTCGGTGGCTCACAGCGAGAAGAGCGTCTCGATATATTGCAGCGACGGATACAAGAGCAGGAGTTAAATTTAGAAAATTATTGGTGGTATTTGGATTTACGCCGCTATGGCACTGTGCCACACTCCGGTTTCGGTTTAGGCTTCGAGCGCTTAATACAGTTTATGACAGGAATGGGAAATATTCGTGATGTGATTCCTTTCCCACGAGCTCCACTGACAATTGATTTTTAAGAAAAGGTTAACCGCAACTGTCAATATTATTCCTCAAAGTCACCTAGAGTGATTAACAACTCAATTGCAAGGAGTGTGATAGTTGCGGTTTATTTAGATTGAAAAAACAGACAAGCACCTATCGTATCAATGTACGAGTATAAATACATACAAACAATATAAAGCAATACTCAGAGTGCTTTAACGAGTAAAGTATCACTTGTGCGCCAAAGCTGGTGACAGGATTTGAACCTGCGACAGGCTGATTACAAATCAGCTACTCTACCAACTGAGTTACACCAGCGACACTATACACAATAGCACAGCCGCTGCTATCTTGACAACCCCATCTGGGAATTTTTTTGCAGCAAGCGCCACAAAGTGCCCGACGAGCAGCCTTCTGAGAAGAACTCACCGAACCCACAGCCAATGCGATCGCTCTAGAGATTGACAGTTTGTAATAAACTTTTGAGTTAATTAGAGAATTTTTCAAATGCGAATATCGTGCGTGGTCAGATAGACGCCAAAAATAAAGGAAAAATGGAAATGTACTTAGTTGAGGGAATTCGTGAAGAGTTTGCAACCGCTCCGAGCAGTCGGAAAAACCCTCATCCCTATGTTTTATCAGTGGACAATTACGCAGCAGTTGGCGAGGGTTGAAAAATAAAGAAAAATTAATTTTTAAACAGCGCTGTGCCTTATCGGTTTTGCTGAAGTTCTGTTACGTCATCGTTTGCTAGTCCAATGGCCCCTTCTAACATAGCACCGATAGCATGAGCACCTATGAGTTTGACACCGCTTACTTGAGCGCTCCATAAATTAGCATTGGATAAATCACTGTAACTCAAGTCAGCACCCCGTAAGTCAGCCCCCCGCAAATCGGCACCGCTCAAATCTGCACTTATTAAATTAGCACCTCGCAAATCCGCACCTCGCAAATCGGCACCACGGAGATTGGCGGATTGGAGGTTTGCGCCTACTAGGCGGGCACGAGTTAAATCAGCAGAAAAGAGATTAGCACCACTGAGATCACTGTGGCTGAGATCGGAGCCGCGTAGGTTAGCACCCCCGAGGGGTGCACCCCTGAGGTCGATTCCTCTGAGACTGCAACCTTGACACTGTTTGTTTTGATGCAAGCGGTTCAAGTGTGCCGGCTGTGCCCCACAGCTTGATATTAATGCGATCGCCAGCACGCCGCACGCTATTTGAATTCTCCGTTTCACCTTTTACCTTCCTTCATTTGTCCTGATCGCCAGAATTCTTGAAAAAATCGCGGGCACATACCATAAACTTAATTATATGTCAATATGGTTTATACCCATCACCCCTATTCTAGCAAACCGAAAATTAAAAGCCAGGATATGTTTTTCCTAGTCGTCAGCGAGAATTTTTGCAACTTTTTACTTTTTCTCATATTCATTCTCCCTCTATTTTAAAAAGACTCTTGCCTTTTTACCCCTCGCCCTATATCATCAATCAATGGACGGTAAACCGACCGAATAACCGGAGTATAGTAGAGGCTTCACATGGGGGAAGAGCAAGAAACCAGTAAAACAAGACGCTCTATACAGAAAAAAAGTTTTGTAGCGATTTTATTGTTAACGGCTTGCATAGCAATTAACGGCTGCGCGGGAAACGGCGGTAAAACTGTAGAGCTGACCCTCGTTTCTTTTGCCGTGACAAAAGCAGCGCACGAGCAGATTATTCCTAAATTCGTTGAAAAGTGGAAAAAAGAACGCAACCAAACCGTCATCTTTAATCAAAGCTATGGTCCTTCTGGCTCTCAAACCCGGGCGGTGATTGATGGGCTGGAAGCAGATGTCGTACACTTAGCCCTAGCTCTAGATATCAATAAAATAGAAAAGGCAGGATTGATTCAACCGGGCTGGGAAAAAGAAGCGCCCAACAATGCCATAGTCAGTAAATCAGTAGTTGCGCTCGTCACACGCCCAGGCAATCCCAAAAATATCAAAACTTGGGAAGATCTTGCCCGCAACGGGGTAAGTTTAATTACCGCCGATCCCAGAACCTCTGGAGTAGCGCGTTGGAGTTTTCTTGCGTTGTGGAATTCAGCAATCAAAGCAGGGAAAGACGAAGCTAAGGCTAGAGAATTTGTTACCAAAGTTTACAAAAATGTCCCCATCCTCGCCAGAGATGCCCGGGAAGCTAGTGACGTATTTTTTAAGCAAGAACAAGGAGACGCCCTCATCAATTACGAAAACGAGATTATACTAGCAGCACAGAGAGGCAAGCAATTCCCTTATATTATCCCTGAAGTAAATATCTCTATCGACAATCCTATTGCCATAGTAGATAAAAATGTTGACAAACACGGCAACCGCGAAGTAGCCGAAGCATTTGTTCAATACCTCTTCACCCCCGAAGCTCAGCAAGAATTTGCTAAAATTGGATTTCGCCCTGTAGACGCTTCCGTAGCAGGAAATAAAGAATTTTCTAAAAAATATCCCGCAGTCAAAAATATAGCCACAGTTCAAGACTATGGCGGGTGGGAGAAAATTCAGAAAAAGTTTTTTGAAGACGGGGCAATTTTTGACCAGATTCAGTCGGCAAACAAAAAATAATTCTATTTAAATTGATTGAATGTAATTATGACTATAGCAACAAAATCGCGTCTTCCTTCAACCGGGGAAAATCCATTAACTCGTATTTCGTGGCCATGGCGTATTACTCTTGGATATCTTACTCTGATGTTATTTTTACCCGTAACAGCGCTGATATTAAAAGCCTGTACGGAAAAACCAATTGATTTTTGGAGAATTGCTACCGCACCTATCGCTCTGGCAACCTACGAAGTGACTTTCGTAACTGCTATAATAGCAGCAACAATTAATGGCGTTTTTGGGACTTTAATTGCTTGGGTATTAGTTCGCTACGATTTTCCTTTCAAGCGAATAATTGATGCGGCGATCGACTTGCCATTTGCATTGCCGACTTCGGTGGCTGGGTTGACTCTGGCAACCGTATACAGTGATAATGGCTGGATTGGTTCTCTCTTGGCACCATTTGGAATTAAAATCGCATTCACGCGCTTGGGTGTGGGGGTGGCAATGTTGTTTATTTCTTTGCCATTTGTGGTGCGAACTTTGCAGCCAGTTATACAGGAAATGGAAAAAGATGTTGAAGAAGCTGCTTGGTGTCTGGGAGCTTCTCGATGGCAAACTTTCTGGCGTGTCGTATTGCCGCCTTTATTGCCGGCTCTTTTGACTGGTGTTTCTTTGGGTTTCTCTCGTGCTGTTGGAGAATATGGTTCAATTGTAATTGTGTCTTCTAATATGCCGTTTAAAGATTTAATTGCTTCGGTGCTGATCATACAGCGTTTGGAGCAGTATGATTATTCGGGAGCAACTGTTATCGGTACGGTTTTGTTGGGAATTTCTCTGTTGATGCTTTTGGTGATTAATCTTTTGCAAGCTTGGGGGCGGCGTTATGAATTTAAATCAAAGTAATTATGGGGAGCGGGAATGGGTTAAGTTTGTTTTAATCGGAGTGGCGATCGCATATTTATCCTTAATCATTTTTATTCCCGCCCTTAACCTGTTCGTACAAGCTTTCAAAAACGGCGTGGGGCCATTTTTACACAACCTGAGTCAACCAGCTTTTCTTCACGCTATCCAGCTTACTGTTACCATAGCCCTGATTGTCGTGCCAATTAATACAATTTTCGGACTTTGTGCCGCTTGGGTGATTGCCCGCAATCAATTCAAAGGTCGAACTTTCCTCCTCAGTCTTTTAGATGTACCATTTGCAGTCTCGCCCGTTGTCGCCGGTTTAATGATTGTACTGCTTTATGGGCGACATGGCTGGTTTGGACCACTGCTTGAAGCCGCAAACATTAAAATTGTTTTTGCTATACCAGCAATGGTTTTAGCAAGCGCTTTTATCACTCTTCCTTTTGTTGCTCGCGAAGTTATTCCGGTTTTGGAAGAAGTAGGGGTTGCAGAGGAGGAAGCTGCCCGAACTCTGGGAGCGCAAGATTGGCAAATATTCTGGCGTGTTACTCTTCCTAATATTCGCTGGGGTTTGCTGTATGGTGTGATTTTAACTAATGCCCGCGTCATGGGTGAATTCGGCGCGGTTTCTGTAGTATCCGGAAATATCGCCAACCAAACCCAAACTTTACCTTTGTTTGTAGAAGAAGCATACAAAAATTATGAAACACAAGCGGCTTTTTCGGCTGCATTGTTGCTAGCAATGTTGGCTATTGTTACTCTGGTTTTAAAGGAAATTATTGAACGCAAAACTTCTATTAAAGAGGTTGAAGAGTAACCTCTTTTGCCTAGATGCCGAAGCTTTACCACCCTTCGGCATTTCAGGATCTGTGGCAACAATTCCCAGCGCCATCACATAGTTAAATGTTATCTGTAAAAATTCTTTACATAATTTTTTTAACTCTTTAATCGTGAATGGTGCCGTCAGGCATCACTGCCCCTTTTAGGTTAGTATCAGTCAAAATAGTGCGAGTCAAATCTGCTCCCCGGAGATTGGCTTTTTGTAAATTAACTCCAGTTAAATCAGCATAACTAAGATCTGCACCTTGCAAACTAGCTTCACTCAAATCAGTCTGATAAAACTTATCTTTTTTCCAGTTTCCTAAAATACTCCGGCATAGTTTAGCACCATCTAGGTTGGCACGGTGTAATCTTGCCCCACTCAAGTAAGCATAGCTAAGCTCTGCGCCTCTCAAAATTGCTTCTTTCAAATTGGTTTGTCGATCAGAACTTGGGCTAAAGTCTGCTGCAAAAAGCATTGCATTGACAAGATTTGCCCCCCTTAAGTCAGCACCATTCAAAATCGCCTTAGCCAGTTTTGCTTCCTCTAAAAATGCTTTTATTAACTTGGCTCCGCTCAAATCTGCTTCCCGCAATTCAGCTCGGTGTAAGTAAGCTTCGCTCAAATCAGCTCCCCAGAGAATAGTCTCGCTTAAATTAGTGCTTTCCAGATTTGCTTGAAATAGATTTGCTTGCCCAAGTCTAGCTTCTCGCAGATCAGAATTACTGAGATTAGCACTGCTGAAATTTACACCTACTAAGTTAACTTCTCTTAGAGAAATCCCCACTAATTTTGTATTAGAAAAATTTCTTTCTCCTGCTGCATATCGTCTCAGAAATTCGTCTGCATCCATGCTGACTCCTTTGTTTTTTCGCGGATTTTTCTATAATAAATTAGTACGCCCGCATAATAATATTTTTCTCACAATGCTCACGGGTGCGCTCGACATTTTACCGCTGAAAACTACGTGGATCGAGGGCATCCCTCAAACCATCTCCCACTAAGTTAAAAGCCAGTACTGTTAAAATAATTAATACTGCTGGTGGCCATACCAACCAAGGCTGCATGACCAAAATTGAAGCATTGGTTGCGAGGGAAAGCATATTTCCCCAAGAGGGATCGGGTTGCTGAATTCCTAATCCGATTAAACTTAATACTGATTCCGAGACAATAAACCCAGGCACGGTGAGGGTGGCGGAAATAATAATATAAGTAGCTGTTTGGGGGAGAACGTGACGCACGATGATGTAGAGAGGTTTTGCCCCCATTGCTCTTGCTGCTTGCACAAATTCCCTTTCTTTAATAGAAAGAACTTCGCCGCGAATTACTCGTGCCAACCCTGCCCAACTGATAAACGAAGTAATCAAAACGATTAGGAAAAAGCGCTGGGCACTGGTGAGTCCTGGCGGCAAGACGGCGGCCAGGGCGACAAGTAGATAAATTCCGGGAATAGTCATTAGTACTTCTACCAGTCGCATTAAAATGCTGTCAACCCAGCCGCCAAAATAACCAGAAATGCCGCCGACTAACATGCCGATGGGATAAGTGAAGGCAATGCCAACTAAACCGATGAACAAACTGACGCGCCCGCCGTGGAGTAGGCGGCTAAACTGATCGCGGGCTTGATCATCAGTGCCTAAAAGATTTAACTTACCCTCGCCGATGGTGCCGAATAGATGCAAATTGCTAGGAATGCCAGGGAAAATTTCTACTTCTTCCCATTTTATTTGCTCGAATCTTGCGGTTTTTGGTAGCGGCAGGGTAATACGAAAGAGGCGATAGGGGGTACCTTGAACAAATAAGCGAATCGGGGAGGGTTTGTCGCGCTCGACGATAAGTTGGCGCTCGCCTGTTTGCAAATCTATTGCTCCTTGGAATGTAGGATATACGTGTGGCCCGATAAATTGTCCATCTTTATTTGTCCAATATATCCGTGTCGGCGGTAGCAGAGAGCCATTCGGCTGCGATTCATAAGGCTCATATGGAGCCACGAAATCTGCTGCGATCGCTGCTATATAAAATATGATTAGCAAAGTAGCCCCAACCCTTGCCAAGGGATTTCGTTTCAGTTTCTGCCACCATTTCATAGCGATTACTCGCACAACCCCTTCAAGTTTTCCCTCAAATCTAACATTTTATCATCTTTACGGAGTCCCTAGGAGCGTCCTCTCCCCTATCAATTTAAACTTTCAGTATTTATTGAACATTCAAAACGTGCTAACATTTATAAATACAGAACATGGTTACTAACTAATGTTAAGATAAGTAAAAAATACGCAAGATTTCTTTACGAGAAAATTAAAAAAGGCAAAGAACGTAGGGAGGAGTAAGGTGAGCTACAAAGCTTTAACAGATGCAGAGCCGCTAGAAGAAGCGGAAGACAAACAAGAGCAAGAAGATTTGCAACAACAGAGAGAGGGAGAATGCGAAAATATAGAAGAAACATCAGCAGAAGAATTTTCTGAAACAGAAAAACAGCCATCAGATTCGCACCGGGGAAAACTGAACGGTTGGCGCGGGGTGGCGGTGGGGATAGGGCTAGGGGTAGCCCTGAGCGTAGGCGGCATGGGATTTATCAACAAGCAACCGGCTGCAAAAGCGCCAGCTGCTACTGGAGCGGCAGTTGCCCAACAAGCAACAAAGCAAACCGTCACAGTTGCGCCAGTAGAGGCGAAAAGAATCTCAAGAATATTGCAAGCCACAGGCACCGTTGCTGCACGGGAGATGCTACCAGTGCAGCCGCAAGTAAACGGATTGCGGATCGAGCAAGTATTGGTAGATGAAGGAGACACAGTAGAAGCGGGGCAGGTGATGGCGATTTTAGACAACGCGGTGCTACAAACCCAAATAGAGCAAGCCAAAGCACAGGTAGAAGCGAGCCGCTCTAGCGTACAACAGAGACAAGCAGCCCTTGCCCAAGCGCAAGGGAATCTAGAACAAGCCCGCGCCTCCCTAGCAGAAGCTGAAGCGGCTGTTTCCCAGGCTTTGGCAGCGAGAGCGGAAACAGAAGCTGCTGTATTGCAAGCCAAAGCTGCCGAAGCTGAAGCCGAAGCTTTTCGTGAGCAAGCAGAAGCCAGTTTACGAAAAGCCAAAGCCAATCAGGAGCAAGCAGAAAGAGAATGGCAACGCTATCAAAAATTAGCCCAAGAAGGAGCGATTAGCGAACAAGAAGCGGAAGTATATCGTACCAGAGCGGAAACGGCAAGAGAAGAAGTGCGCCTTGCCACAGCAAATATTAGCAGTGCCGAAGCACGGATAAAAAGCGCCCGCTCCAACGTCAGCAGTGCAGAAGCGCGGTTACAGAGTGCCCGCTCCAACGTCAGCAGTGCAGAAGCACGATTACAGAGTGCCAAAGCCAACGTCAGCAACGCCCTCGCCCAAATTGAAAGTGCCAAAGCTAATGCCATTGGTGCCGAAGCAGAAGTTCGCAGTAGTAAAGCACGAGTGGAACAACAACAAACCCAACTGGAACAAACAGTGGTGCGGGCTCCAAAAAGCGGGATTGTTGCTGAAAGAATGGCGCGAGTAGGAGACGTGACAGGAGGGCAAAGATTGTTCTCGATTATACGGGATGGGCAGTTAGAATTGCAAGCGGAAATCCCGGAAACGCAATTGTCGCAAGTGCGAATCGGAGCGAGTGTGCGCGTGACTTCAGATGCTGATGCTCGCATTCAATTGCAAGGAACTGTGCGAGAAATTGCTCCTTTGGTGAATAAAGAAAAACGCCAAGCTACAGTCAAAATCGACTTGCCAACAAATGATTTGCTTAAACCGGGGATGTTTTTGCGAGCCGCTATCACTACTGACACCGTGGAAGGTTTGGCAGTGCCGTATAAAGCAGTATTGTCAGAAGGGGAGCGCAAAATTGTTTATGTTTTAGAGGGAGAAGATAAAGTAAAAGCCCAGCCCGTTGAAGTTGGAGAAATTATCGAGGGAAGCGGTGATTTGAATAATGCCAAAGTTGAAATTAAAAGTGGTTTAAAAGTTGGCGATCGCGTGGTTGTAACCGGAGCTACTTACCTCAAAGACGGCGATCGCGTCAAAGTTGTTCCCTAGTATTCCCCTATTTCCTATGTCTTTCAACCTTTCTGCTTGGTCCGTAAAAAAACCAGTTCCTACCCTAGTTTTATTTTTAGTACTTACCGTAGTTGGCTGGATGTCATTCGGACAATTGGGAATCGACCTCAATCCCAATATCGACATCCCGGCAGTTTCCGTCACCGTCACCCAACCGGGAGCAGGTCCCACCGAATTAGAAACCCAAGTAACCAAAAAAATTGAAGACGCCGTAGCTGGGTTGGGAAATATTGACCAACTCACATCAACAATAAGAGACGGGGTTTCCACAACCGTAATTAACTTTGTATTGGGAACAAATAGCGATCGCGCCACTAACGACGTGCGCAATGCCGTCGCCCAAATTCGTCAAAACCTACCCCAAGACATTAACGATCCGATCATCAAACGAATGGAGTTCGCCGGCGGACCAATTATGACCTATGCCATCCGCTCACCAAAGCGCAGCGTCGAAGAACTCAGCGATTTAGTTGATCGAACCATCAGCCGTGCCCTTCTCAGCGTTCCCGGCGTCGCCCAAATTCAACGCGTCGGAGGCGTAGATCGAGAAATTAATATTGCCCTCCACCCCGACAGACTACAAGCCCTAGGAATTACCGCCACAGAAGTAAACGATCAAATTCGCTCCTTCAACATCAACCTCCCCGGCGGGCGTTCCAATTTTGGCGGTACCGAAAAAACCATTCGCACCCTCGGCAGCGCTCCCACCGTAGAAGCGCTAAAAAACTATCGTATTCGCTTACCGGGCGGCGGTTCCGTACCCTTGCAAAGTTTAGCAGACGTCACCGATAGCTACGCTGAAACCCGACAGACAGCTCGTTTTGCATTAGGCAAAGGAGCGCAAGTACAAGCAAATTCCTCAACTGAAAACAAAAACGGAGAAATCGGCACGCAAGTAGTAGCCTTTTCCATCTTGCGTAGCACCGGCAGTACTCTAGTCACCGTAGAAGAAGGCGTACGCAAAGCTGTTGCACAACTAAAGAAAACCTTACCAGAAGACATCCAAATAGAACTAATTTTTACCAGAGGTAAAGCAATTCGCGAATCCTATCAAGCATCTATTGATGCGTTAGTAATGGGTTCGGTTTTGACGGTTTTAGTGGTAGGAATCTTTTTAAAGAACTGGCGAGCAACGTTAATTACTGCTATAGCCCTGCCCCTGTCAATTCTGCCTACCTTTATGGTAATGCGAGCTCTCGGCTATACCCTTAACAGCATGACTTTGCTCGCTCTAGCCTTAGCAATGGGCAATTTGGTAGACGACGCCATTTGCATGATCGAAAATATCGACCAACATATGCAAATGGGTAAAAAACCTTTTCAAGCTGCCCTAGATGCTGCTTGCGAAATAGGTTTGGCAGTAGTTGCTACCACGGCTACAATTGTAGCAGTATTTTTGCCCGTGGCATTTATGGGCGGGGTTCCTGGGCAATTTTTCCAGCCATTCGGCGTCACAGTAGCCGTTTCTACAATGTTTTCTACTCTAGTTGCCTGCACGATGACGCCAATGCTGGCAGCTTATCTACTTAAAGAAAAACCCCTCAAAGACGACGAAAATAATAGTAATAGTAATAGCAACAGCAATAACACTAAAAAACTGGTAAAATTACCAAGTTTACGCCTTTTACCCTACCGTAGCCTATTGAATTGGGGGTTAAAACACAGAATTACCACTCTGACTATAGCCGTTGCTTTCTTTATCGGCAGCCTACAACTAATTCCCTTTATTCCCAAAGGGTTATTTAACAATGGCGATGTCGGATTGAGTACCATTAATATAGAATTGCCGCCGGGTTCTACTTTAAAAGAAACTGACGAAGTAGTTCAAAAAACAATGGAACGTGTGCTGCAGCATCCGATTGTAGCTAACGCTTTAGGAACTGCTGGCAGCGGCGGAAATAATGGCAGCGTAAATACCGGAACAATTTACGTAAATCTTACCCCAAGGGAAACTCGGACAATTTCGCAACAGCAGTTTGAGAAAGAGATGCGCAAAGAGTTCGAGAATATTCCGGGAGCAAGAATTGGGTTTGAAAGCGGAGGCGCTGGTGGCAGAAAAGATGTATCGATCGTTCTCAAAAGTGAAAATCCTGAAGCACTGAAACAAGCGGCTGACGCCTTAGAAAGGCAAATGCGGGAAATTCCAGGGTTGGTGGAAGTGACTTCTACTGCTTCTTTAGTGAAACCAGAGATTTTGATTCAACCGGAGCCGGCACGAGCAGCAGATTTGGGAGTGTCAGTAGCAGCGATCGCACGCACAGCAACTCTGGCAACTTTGGGAGATTCTGACGCCAATTTGGCAAAATTTAATTTACCTGACAGACAAATTCCTATTCGTGTACAGCTAGCCGAAGAGTTTCGTAACAATCTAGAAGTGATCAGAAATCTACAAATTCCCAGTCAGAAAGGAGGATTGGTACCGTTGCGGGCAGTGGCCAAAATCGGAATCGGCAGTGGTCCCGCGCAAATTGATCGCTTCAATCGCTCTCGACAAGTTACAATCGAGGCGAATTTACAGGGAATATCTCTCGGAGAAGCGCTCGCTAAAATCAAAGCTTTACCAGCAATGAATCCCCTGCCAGCAGGTGTATCTGAAGAATCTGCCGGCGACGCTAAAATCATGCAAGATGTTTTCAGCCGCTTTGCCGGAGCCTTGGGGCTGGCAGTACTATGTATCTATGCAATTTTGGTATTGCTTTATAACAATTTCATCCTGCCTATAACAATTTTAGCATCTCTGCCTCTGAGTATCGGTGGTGCTCTGCTGGCGCTGATGATTGCCCAAAAAGAATTAGCCCTGTTTGCCCTAATTGGTATTGTTATGCTTATGGGGCTGGTGACGAAAAACGCTATCTTGCTTGTAGACTGCTCTCTGGCAAATCAAGAAAAGGGAATGCCGCAGTTTAAGGCAGTGAAAGAAGCAGGAGTGTCTCGTCTGCGCCCAATTTTGATGACTACACTTTCAACTATCGCCGGCATGCTACCTATTGCTTTGGAAATCGGCGCCGGCTCTCAAGTGCGCTCTCCAATGGCAATTGCTGTGATTGGTGGTATGACAACTTCTACGCTTCTGACTCTGATAGTAGTGCCTGTATTCTTCACTTATGTAGATAATTTTCAACGCTCCCTCAGCTCGTTTGTTAAATCTCCTCTGGCTTTCTTAAAAGGCAAGCGCAACTCAAAATCCAAATCAAGAAAACAGGCAACTTCTGCCAAAGCCACAACCGTAGCTACTAGACTTCCTATCGGCAAGGAGTTATAATAAGTCGCAAGTGTACAGTTGCCAAATTTTGCTCTATCAGTTAAACTAGGCAATAACACACTTGCTGCGGGTGTAGTTCAGTGGTAGAACGTCAGCTTCCCAAGCTGAATGTCGTGAGTTCGAGTCTCATCGCCCGCTTTCTACAAACAACAAGCAGAAATAGCCCGCTGCACTAAATCTACCCCCTGGGATACTACCGACTCGCGCCAGTTTTTATCTGCAGGGGCAAACACTTCTATTAGACGCTTCCGCGCCCATTGGCAAACGGAATCATCTACTTTTCCCCAAAAATAAGCACGGTTTTCTGCGCGCAATGCTTCAATAACTGTTAAAATAGGGTAGGTGCCAAATTCGGCGGTAAGAAAAATATAGTTACACTGAGGAAATTTTGCTTCGCACCATTTCCCTAAACCGCCACGAATCTCGTAAGCGTCTCTTGCCGAATCTATTCTTTTTACTTTATCGGCTCCGAATTTTTCTACTAAGTAGCGGTAGCGTTGCGAATCTACTGAGGTTTCAGTATAAAGTTTGTAGGTGGCTTTTTTACCCAATCCGGTATGAAAATCAATGTGCAAAACGTTTTTTGCGTTTCCCAACCAGCGGGGAAGATTTGCATCGAGAATTTCATAAGTTTTAGAAGGGCGTTTTCCACCAAAAAATAACCCTTTGGGAAAATCATACTGCCCGACTGGCAGGGTATTTTTTAATGTTGCAATTCCGTAACGTAGAATTAGAGCGATCGCTTTTATTAAAAATGGCTCAAAACGCGATGGCGGTGAGGTAGGATTAAAAAAAGAATTAAATAGTGCGTATTTTTCCGGACTTCCGGAATATTCTTCCCCAGGCAGAAGAAAATTGCGATTCAAATCTATATTATATTCATTACAACGCCTCCCCCAAGCAAAACCGTAGGGATTCAGGGCGTGCAAGAATAATAAAGCTCTTTTTGGCGGAGGATTCCAGCCTACTAAATGTTTTTCCAATAAGGCAATTTGCACTGCAGAGCCGAAAAATCCCTCGACGCCATGCAAACCACTGGAAATAATAACAACTCCCTCTGCTTCAGAGCTTCCTAGAATTCCTACGTCAATTGTAAGAGATTCTCCTTCCGGGCTTTTTAATCCGATATCATATTCTTCCAAACGAAACCCGCGCGCGCTCGCTCCTTGACGAAAACGAATACGTGCGCTCGCATAATTTACAGAGAAGGCATCAGCTGCAGACATGTTTTTTATTTCTAGAAGCGAAAATCAATCATTGTCTGTCGATAAGCATCTGGCATTCCTGTATCAAAACACTTGCCTTTAACTAAATATCCAAGCATTCCCTCTTCCTGTCGCAAGCGCTCAAGACAAGATGTAAGCTGAAATTCCCCATATTCGCGAAAATTGCGATTAATGTGAGCTTGCAAATATTCAAAAATTTTTGGTGTTAAAACATACAATCCGAATATACATAGAAACTCGTTTTCGGGCATTCCCTGTACCCGCAAGTGTTTACGCGCGTATTCGAGAGTAGGTTTTTCAATAAGAAGTGTTAACGACAACAGCGAGCCTGACTCCTGCCAAACTCCTGTCACACAACCAGTTTTATGAATAATATTATCCGGCATTACTGTTAATGCGATCGCATTTTTATTAAATCTCTCATAAATATCAAGAATTTGACGACAACAGGAAATTTCCGTATCCGATGAATAAACATGATCCCCCAGCGACAACAGAAACGGCTCATTATTTACCCATTCTCGCGCGCAAAATACCGCATGCCCGTAACCTTCTTGCACATCTTGTGTTAAAATTGTTATCCGACGCCCCAAATCTTGCAAATATTCGCTGTATTTTTGATTCGGCGGAGAAAGCTTGTTAAAAAATGCTGGTGGTAGCGGATTCTTAAAGAAATCCTCGAAAACTTCAACATCTCCCTTTTGCACGACGATTCCTATTTCTTCTATTCCCGCTTCTATCAATTCCTCAACTATTGACTGAATTATCGGTTTCGCCCTGCCTTGTTTATCAATTATCGGGAAAAGTTCTTTTTTTTACCGCCTTGGTAGCGGGAAACAAACGCGTGCCAAACCCTGCTGCTGGAATTACCGCTTTGCGAACTTTCTTAACCTTTTTATCATCTTTTTCTTTGACAGTAGCTGTTAGCAATACTTCTTCTTTTTTAGGAAGTAATGGAATCTCATATGAGCTACCTTCATTAATCTGAATTTTCAGCTTCAAACAGTGCATTTGTGGAAATTTTTCTTCAATAATGTTTATTAACTTATCTTGACAATCCTCATCTTTTACGATAAACTGTGCTGCCCCGTCACCTTGGGAACCGACGCCTTTACCACCGAGAATATAAGGTTGAATCGGTTCATAATTTAGAAGAAGGTGTAGAATGGGAGCAGTTAACTCTGAAGGGCAGGCAGGAATTAAGTATTTATCGAATTCTTCCTGTGCCTTTCTCATCAATTTACCCAACTTTTCAGCATCGCCGTTTTGCAATGCGTCAGCTGCCTCTAAAGTTATTTGAGAACTTATGTTACCTAGATATTTATGAACATTATTCTGAATTTCATTAGTAGCAAAAGGATAACATTTATTTAATTCAAAAAGAATTTCAGGTGTATTTTTGCTAGCTCCTAGATCGACAATAACAAAAAATAAAGGTTTCGGCACTTTCAGAGGGATAACATCCACGCGCTCGCCATCAAATATCATCAAAATTGGACGTTCTCCATATGCGCAAGCCTGATCCATTCGCCCGCAGCGAGAAGGAGTGACAATTTCCCCCTGATAAGCAAATTCCATTTCACCCCTTACACTCAATTTTAAATCATAAATGCGATTGAAAGCACGAGCAACAAGAACGCAAATAGCAGCACTCGAAGCAAGCCCTTTTTGAATTGGCAAATCAGTCAAATAATTATCGATTTCTAGCCCTTGCACATGAAAATACGTAAGAAATTGAGCAGCTACGCCAGCTATATAACTAAAAAAGCCACCCTTTTGTGCTTCCTCCAGCAAAGCCGACTGCTGCATAGGAAAAACTTTCACTTTAACAGTGCCATCATTTAGAGTAGAGCGAATAATCAATTGTGAAGGATGAGGTTTCACCTGGGCATAAATCCCCTGATTAGTAGGAGCAATCAGCGTGTAGCCTTTCTCTAAAGAAGGATTGAAGCGACGATACCCACCCGCCCAATCACTGTGTTCACCAAATAGGCATAAGCGCCCCGGTACGAAAAGTTTCATTGATTTTTCCTCGGCTATTTGTGGATTCATGTATTTATATTATCGATATCAGCCGGGATTAGGAGATTAGAAGAATATAGAAATTATATACCCTATGGCTCTATGTCTATTTCCCTCAGTCTCGCTCTTACTCTCTGGCTAATCCAAATTCTACAAAAAAAAGAAACTTCTCGCCGTCTGGGCGATAAATCTCAAGCTCTTCTCTTAAAATAAAACATCTCTTTGTTTATGGAAATTAAATTTGCTCGGGATTTATGCCCATTTCCCGCAATCGTGCTTCTAAAGCTTCTCGGCGAGAGCGCTCTTGTTGTAGCAAGGCTTCGGCTTCTTCAGCACGTTGGCGCTCTCGCTCTCTGGCTAATCCAAGTTCTACAAAAGTGAGAAACTTCTCGCCGTCTGGGCGATAAATCTCCAGCTCTTCTCCTGATGTGTCAAATCTTATCCCTAAACGTGGGCTTACCCAGTTGGCTATTTCTTCAACTGTCTCTAAGCGCTCGCCTTCTCTTAAAAATACTGTTAATTCAACCTTGTCGGGCTCATATATGTAATATTCTTCCACTCCGTAACATTCATAAAATCTTAATTTTTTTATCATTTCTAACAAACTATTTCCGGGAGAGAGGATTTCAAATACTACTTGAGGAGCAATATTATCTTCGCGCCATTGTTGATAAGAACCCCGCCGCCCTTTCGGTCTCCCGAAAACTACCATCGTATCCGGAGCTTGTCTAATTTTGTTATTTCCTTCCACCGGATACCACAACAAATCTCCCGCTACGAAGACGTCAGCTCTATCGGCAAATAATAATTCTAAGTTTTCCTTTATCGTTACAATCCATTTAAATTGTTCTGTATTTTCTGCCATTGGCAGCCCATCACTTTCGGGATAAATTATCTCTTTTTTGTTGACTGATTGCTGTTCACTTAACATGGCTGGATAGAAATAGGGGATTAAGCCGGGATTGAAGGAATATGGGAATTAAGTTCTCTCAGGATTTATGCCCATTTTTTGCGTCTATATTAATTATGTACTGTTGAATATTTAAATATTTTAATTTTATACTAAGAAAATTAAATAGGGGCTTTTCAGGGCCCCTACTTGACAATTTAAAATTTAAAGGATTTGTACTATCGCACAGCCACTAGCGGACGCCAGCGGGTTTGTGGACAATAAAGCTCAGCACTTGGCACTGCTTGACATTGTCGAAAGCGACAATGCGGATAAAGCAATTGCGGTATTCAGAGCGGCATTCTTGTACTTCATTGAGTACTTCTTGAGGGGTGCGGGCACTGAACAGGGGCAGTTTCCATAATGTCCAGAAGTGTTGGGCGGGATCAGAGGTTTCGCTGAATTCAACAGCAGGGATATAACCTTTGTCTAAAATATATTGAACCTGCTTAGTAATTTGAGCATCGGTGAGGGGAGGTAGATAGGAAAGGGTTTCGTAGTGGCGCTCTTTGGGTAAGGTTTTCATGTTGTTTCCTTCGTTAACTATTGAAATATCTGCGTTGTTTGGAAATGGGGGATATCTTGTCGATGCTGAAGAGCGCAAATATGCGTCTGCAACAGGCGACTAACTCGACAGATTATCCCGGTTAACTTCCGAACTGGTTTCCAGTTCGGGGTGGAAGGCAGTTTCAGGTGCGTTAAATTGCGTCATCCGCTCCAAATGATAACGGCGATGTTGCATATTCGCATCCTGAATTCTGCTACGAACTAGCTCTGGCAAAGATTCTATTACTTCTTTAACCAGATGTTCGCGTACAGTTAATAGCCGCAGGGCTAAATCTGGTTTTTGCTGGAGTAATTCCTGCAGGTAGGCTTCTCCATCCTGGATTTTATCAGTTGAGGAAAAGCGATTTAGCCAGAGTGCGAGTGGTGGGTTAGTTTCGCTTAGTTGAGCGATGACGACGCGAACTGCTTGATAAGTTAAGTAGCTCGTCAGGTGTTTGGCGGTATCTTTGGCGATTTGTTTTAGTTAAACTAAGCATTTCTCTTACGAGAACTGCTCGTCTCCAGAACCGGACGTGAGATTTTCATCTCATCCGGCTCCTCGGTTAATGGGCTAATGTGTTTGGTGCTTTTTTGTTTGTTGTAGTCGGTGTGTTTAATTAGGGATATAAATTTATCCTCTACTTTGGCTGCGAAGACCCTGTTTTTCCCTTCTACTGTGTGCCAGTATTTTTCGGCTACCCATTTTTTCCCCTTGTTGGGATGTCTTCTTTGCGCCCATCTCCGGAGTTTGTTTTCTACTAGCCAGTCTAGTTTGGAGTATGTTTCTCTGCTCCATGCTGTGGCGTAGTAGGTTGCCCATTCCCGAATTATCGGGTTGAGTCGGTTGATTAAAATTTCTTGGGAGGCGGCTTTATGCTTGTCTATTACCTCGGCGATGCTTCGGTAATGTTGTGAGACATTTTCCTTCGATGGTTTGATTATGGTTTTGAACCCTAATCTTTCCCCGTTTATAATTTGGCTTTGATGTTTTCCGACGGGGAATTGTCGGATATTGAAGCCAAGAAAGTCAAATCCGGGTTTTTGATTTTCGAAGGAGTGCAAGGTATGGGTGATTTGTATTTGATTTAGTTCTAATCTGATTTTGCTCAGCCATTCTTGGAGGATTTGCTGACTTTTTTGGATTATTTCTAGTTTTTCGTGCAAGATGACGAGACTGTTGTCATACTGCACTATTAAGGGGGTATTTGCTTCTCGGTTATCCGATAGGCTATCTGCGTATTGGTTAATACGATTTTCCATATCGGAAAATGTGAGCTTGATTAAGAGAGGCGAGATTACCCCTTTTTTTTGATTCTCCAATGTTCTGGATTTTAACCAAGCTTTGGAGAGGTCAGCAGTGAGTACATATTTTGCCTGATATTTTATGGCGTTAAATATGACTGCGATCGCTTCATGGCATGAGGATGATTCAGAACTAAACCTGTAGTATTTTTGGGCTAACCTGGGGGGCTGGTTTAGTGCTTGCTTTACTTGCTCTCGTAATGCGCTCTCAAAAGGAGTATTTTTACTTTTTCTCTCGGTTATTTTCAGACTAGCTAACAGTTCCATTTGCTGCTCTGGTGTTAATATTTCTTCCATACCAGCAAATTTTTTCCTGCTTATTTTGGGTGAACGAGCTTACAGCAAGCATTTTTGCGCTCCAGGAGCAATTTTTTTGCAGATAACGAACTACTTTTATATCACCCCGACTACTAGCCAAGTAGATTCTTTTTTGGAGCCTATAAACGTTGTCTTCAATAGCTTTCCAATCGATTTGGAGCCATTGTTTATCTTGTTTTATCTCCAGCTAATTTGTATTTGCTGGTTTTTGCTCTTACTAAAGAATCTTACTTCCCATTAACCGGGTGTCCGTCAGCATATCCTCTAGCTTTCCCAGAGGCTTTAGCTTTTGACACCATCCCTCCCCTCCGTATTCTGTGATGCTCACAGAGGGTTGCGTCTTGGTTGACTACCTATAGTATCGACCGACTATAGGAAACACGGAGGGGTTACTTCGTTCCGAGTGATGATTTGTTTAGAGTTTTAGGGGGGTACTATCCGCCGGGTTTATGGGTTTGTGCCGATAGTCAATGGATAATTTGCTATCTCCCTGTGCCTTAGCCATTTTGGCCACAGCCTATTAGCCTTATTTGGCTGTTTGCAGATAACGACGGTTGAAACGTACCTTCCTTACGTCCCCATGACTCCTTGCTCGACGGATACTTGGTTAGGCTGCAAGTATTGTCGTCTTTCTACCCCGCTTCACGGATTGATGACCATTCGCTACCGTGGGGGTAGTGCTTTCAGGTGGGCACTGCACCGGGTGGACTTAGCTTTGTTGCTTCACCACCATCATCACTCAGTTATCAAGGTTCATTTACTGGCGGGGAACCTTGTAAGCCGTCCCTGGCTTTTGGCCATTTAGGCTTAACGAATCGCACTATCCATTACTTGCTTGTGTATTTTGATAAACTGGCTTGTCTTTACTGGGTAGATTAGAATACCCATTCTCCTCTAGCAAAACAGCATTGAGGGATACTTTAGACAAGTTTGTACTGGATATTAGCCAAAGATTTTTTGAGTTTGCCTCTACCTGGGAGGAAGGAATGTTGAGTGAAGGTTTTCACTCAACACTCTTGACTGAGTAGAACTAAATCTAACTGATTAGACGGTGTCTACTGCCTCGAACTCGAATTTAATTTCTTTCCAGAGTTCGCAGGCGGCGGCTAGTTCTGGGCACCATTTTGCGGCTTCGCGGATGATGTCGTTACCTTCGCGGGCCAAGTCGCGGCCTTCATTGCGGGCTTGGATGCAGGCTTCCAAGGCGACGCGGTTTGCGGTTGCTCCGGGAGCGTTGCCCCAGGGGTGACCGAGGGTACCGCCTCCGAATTGGAGTACGGCGTCATCGCCGAAGATTTCTACTAGGGCGGGCATGTGCCAGACGTGGATTCCGCCGGAGGCGACTGCCATTACACCAGGCATAGAAGCCCAGTCTTGGGTGAAGTAGATACCGCGAGATTTATCTTGTTCGATGTAGTTTTCCCGCAGTAAGTCTACGAAGCCCATTGTGATGTTGCGTTCGCCTTCTAGTTTGCCGACGACGGTTCCGGTGTGGATGTGATCGCCGCCAGACATGCGCAGGGCTTTAGCTAATACGCGGAAGTGGATGCCGTGGTTTTTCTGGCGATCAATAACGGCGTGCATAGCGCGGTGGATGTGCAGTAGCAAACCGTTATCGCGGCACCACTTAGCGAGGGTAGTGTTAGCGGTGAACCCTGCTGTTAGGTAGTCGTGCATGATGATGGGCATTTCGAGTTCTTTTGCGAACTCTGCCCGTTTGAGCATTTCTTCGCAGGTGGGAGCGGTGACGTTTAGGTAGTGACCTTTGATTTCACCTGTTTCTGCTTGTGCTTTTTTGACTGCTTCGGCGACGAATAAGAATCGATCGCGCCAACGTTGGAATGGTTGAGAGTTAATATTTTCGTCGTCTTTGGTGAAGTCCAATCCGCCGCGCAAGCATTCATATACAGCGCGACCATAGTTCTTCGCCGACAGTCCCAATTTCGGTTTGATTGTACAACCGAGTAAGGGGCGACCGTATTTATTAAGTTTATCGCGCTCTACTTGGATCCCGTGTGGTGGCCCTTGGAATGTCTTCAAGTAGGCTACGGGAACGCGTATATCTTCTAGACGCAGGGCGCGCAATGCTTTGAAACCAAACACGTTTCCTACGATCGAGGTAAACATGTTGGTTACGGAGCCTTCTTCAAACAGATCTAAAGGATATGCAACGTAGCAAATATATTGGTTATCTTCTCCGGGTACCGGTTCTATATCATAGCAGCGACCTTTGTACCGATCCAAGTCGGTTAATAGGTCAGTCCACACTGTTGTCCAAGTCCCTGTGGATGATTCCGCCGCTACTGCAGCACCTGCTTCTTCGGGGGGAACACCAGGCTGGGGTGTAACGCGGAAAGCCGCCAATAAGTCTGTATCTTTGGGCGTGTAGTCTGGCGTGTAATATGTCAGTCGGTAATCTTTTACCCCGGCTTGAAATCCGGCTTTGGTTTGTGTTCTAGTCGAAGCGTAAGTCATAATCCCCCTTCCTAGGAATCTTGCAATTAGGAGATTGCTTTGGTTGAACTCATTCAAGTATACCAGTATATTGAATTATTTAAACTTTTGTTCTTGTTTTACAAAAAATAAACTTTTTTTATATATTTTTAGCTTGTTTAATGATTTGTTACATTGCTTTCAAACTAAGCATATTTTCCTATGAGAAACTGTTAAAATTTTCTGGGTTAATACTTGACAAATGGCAGTTTATTTGTATTAGCAGACAAATTGCCAAATTTACCTATTGACTTTTGTCGCCAATCGTGCAACAGTCTCAGATTTATACCCACTGTATCAATCCTAACTGCCCCCATCCCGTTTCTAAATTTGACAAAAATAAGTTTTGTCAAAGTTGCGGGGCTCCTCTTTTATTAAACAACCGCTACATTCCATTAAGAAAGTTGGGGAGTGGAGGATTTGCAGTTACTTATGCAGTATATGATTGCAAATTTCAAACTGAGCGGGTACTAAAAGTGCTGTTAGAAACTTCTTTGCAGGCATTGCGACTGTTTGAGCAGGAAGCGGCGGTTTTGGCAAGTTTGCGGCACCCTGGTATTCCAAGAGTAGAATCAGATGGTTATTTTACTGTACAAATAGACAAGGGAAAGGGGCAAAACCTACCTTGTCTAGTAATGGAAAAGATTAATGGTCAAACTTTGGAGCAAGTACTTGCTCAATACCCTCAAGGTTGCCCGGAAGTACTTGTACTTGATTGGCTGGCTCAGGCAGTGGAGATTTTGCGGGTATTGCATAGTCGCCAAATTATTCACCGGGATCTAAAACCGGCTAATTTCATGCTGCGATCGCATTCTCGACTACTTGTAGTAATCGACTTTGGCGGTGCTAAAAAAATTAATACTAGATTATCTACTATTGAAAACAATTCGACGCGTTTACTTTCTCCCGGCTATAGCCCTCCAGAACAAATTGTCGGTGCCGCAGTAGGACCAACTGCAGATTTTTACGCCCTCGGAAGAACGATGATTCATTTGTTGACAGGGCGTTATCCAGCGGAAATGGATGATCCATTAACAGGGGAGTGTCGCTGGCATCCCTATGCTAAGGTGAGTCCAGGTTTAACAAAACTCCTTGATGAAATGGTGATGCTTGATATTAAATCTCGACCCGCTACAGCGGAGGAGATTCAGGGGCGCCTAGCGAAAATAATTCGCCTATATAGAAGGAGACGAATTGCGATCGCTCGTCTACAAGCGCTTACTAATCTAACTAAAATAATACTATCACCAGTTCTCAAACTCCTCTACAAAGCTTTCTCAAGATTCAGCAATTTCCTATATCGAAATATAGTGCGCATCACTGATACTTGCTTAGGGATTATCCGCTGGATTGCCCAAGCCTGCGCAGATACTTTATTAGCAATGCTACTTGGTGGTTTTGGTGGTGGCTGTGGTGCTATTATTGGGTTTGCTTTAGCTTACTGGTTGCCGATAGGGGAATTGCTGAATAATTTTTTCTCTAAACATTTCAGTATATCCTTTCAGCCAACTATTCTTTTATTCACCTTTGCGGGGTTGGGTACTGCTTTAGGGCTAACGGAGGCAGGAAGCTTTGGGCAGTTGCGTAGGTTTGCAATTGCTGGATTCATGGGTAGTTGCGGCTACTTTTTGGGTTGGTGGAGCTTCTATCTGAATGTCATCCCTTCCACTAAATTTGCTAACCTATTTTTAGGCTTAATGGAATTTATTGTAATTGCGATCGCTTTTCTTACCCTTGGTTTAGGTTTATCTCGCCCGCATTTCCTTTATGCTGCCGTTACTGCTTTGGGCTCTGCCGCTTTTATTGCCGTTACAATTAACTTAAAGATTTTCCCTTTTATTTTACAATTTCTTTCTTTTTCCCAATCTATCACCCCCAGTTGGCCACAATTTGAGGCTAGTGTTCTATTTTTTACTCTTCTTGGGTGTACATGTGCTTTTTGTCTGGGCGGGAGTTACTACTTTCTCATTCCTTTTTTGCGGTTGTTAGGCTTACGTTAATCACGGATAGTTTGCTATAATCAATGTAGCAAGGGTGCCTCTGCTTAAATCACTCAAACAGAAATGGGTGCAGCGGCAGGTAAAGAAAATTTAACGGGCAGAGTAATCACAAACTCTGTCCCTTTTCCCACTTGAGAATAGCAATTTATTTTACCTCCGTGTTTTTCGACGATGATTTGATAACTAATTGCCAATCCTAAACCTGTGCCGATGCCTTGTGGTTTTGTCGTGAAGAAAGCATCGAAAATTTTTGCTTGATTCTCCTGTGTTATTCCTACACCATTATCCGCAATTCGCACTACTACCCACTTTTCATTCAATTTTTCGGTGGTAATTCTTATTTCTCGCTTCTCTTTAGAATCTTTTTCTTCTAATGCTTCGATTGCGTTGCTTATTACGTTTAAAAATACCTGCGATAGCATTCCTGCATATCCTTCTACTGCTGCTGGCACTTCTTGATAATCGCAGTAGACTTCTATTTTATTTTTTATGCGACTATTAAGAATTATTAATGTACTATCAAGACAGGAGCGCAAGTCTACGGGGTGGGGTTTTACTTCATCTAAACGGGAGAAATTTCTCAAACTGTAAACGAGTTGTTTTGCTCTTTCGGTTGCTATTTTCATTGCTAGCAGGAGTTGGGGCAAATCTTCTTTAATATAATTAACTTCTATCTCGGCTGCACTCTCGCTTATTTGTGGTGGTAGGGAAATTTCTTTTTCATATATTTCTATAATTTTTAATAGCCCCTGAAAATATTTTTGTACGTATTGTAAGTTGCCGTAAATGCACCCTATGGGGTTATTGATTTCGTGAGCTATTTCTGCTATCATTCTTCCCAAAGTAGCTAATTTCTCAGTTTGAATTATTTGACGTTCAGTCGCTATTTTTTGGTCTTCTAAAAGTTGTTTTACTTGGTTATGAGTTGGTTAAAAGAATTTGCTAAAATTCCAATTTCATCATTAGTTTTAACGGTAACGCACAAGTCGAAATTCGCGTTTTCAGTAATGCGATTAGCGAGTTTTGTTAATTCTTGTAAAGGGCGAATTATTGCTTTACTGGTACGCAGGGCTAAAATAAATGCGATCGCACTCGAAATTATCATACTAAATATTATAATTTTAACTCGCAATACCTCAGCTTTTACTAGGGCAGTGCGACTTTCATCTTCCAAGCGATCACCTATTTCTTTTATTATTTCCATTTTCTCTAATGCTTCTATCACTTGCCTTGATATTGGCTCGTTTACAAATTCCAAAAGCAATTCCCTAACTTTTGTTTCCTCTAGTGGTAACTTAATTTCAGCAATTTCGCCTAACCGTTGCTTATATATTTCTATTGTTTCTCCGTATTCATTGAAAAAATCTCTCAATTCTGGCAATATTTTTATATCTGCTTCTGCTTGCATTTCAGCCCATACATTCTTTAACCGTTGCTGGTTTTTAACGACTCCCTGAAATTGTTGCTGTAGTTGTGCAGGTGTCAGTTTTGTAGTTGTAATAATTTGTAATATGTTTAATTTAGCATGATTTAGACATTCATATAATTCACTTAAGCGGCGAGTTTCCTCATCTATTTTTATTCCCTGCTGTTGCGCTCTTTGATAATAGTAATTACCTATTGTCAGCCCAGTGCTAGTACCTAAAATAGCGATACTGAAAGCTAGTGCATATCCGAAACATATTTTATATCGAAGACTTAAGCATTTGGTTATTTTTAGTAGAGATGATAAATGTTTTTGCGCTCGCTCGTTTTTCTCCTCCCGGAAAGCACTGCCATTTAAATCTCCCTCTGCCCTTGTATTTGAATTTTGACATTCCATAGTAGTTCTCTGAGCTTAAATCCGTTGTCTAATCATCATTGTATACTCATTATAACCTAATTTTACTTGAATTAGTTCTTTTTGAGTCATAAAAACTTCAAAAATTTACATCAGTAAATTTACAGAGTGACTTTTATGCTAGTGTTAAATAAAACCGAAAATCTGAATCCACTAATATGACAACCCTTTTCCACCTACGTATAAACTTTATCGCACTCGCTTGGATACTAGGATTAATTTTTTTTACAGACAATACAAAAGTTTTAGCGCAATTTAACACACCAAGCGGCAGAGGCAACTCATTTTCTTATCCACCACAAGCCCCGCCGCCAGGAATATCACCATTACCAGAAGAAAGATTAGAGCGAGAAAACTTACCACAGCCAGATTATCGTACCAGTGCTTTACAGGCGGGGAATCAGGGAGACTTGTGGGTAGGTTCATGGCAGGGATTGGCACGTATTAACCCCAATACTGGTAATATTTTAGCACGAATTAATCTGCCTAATACCATTGTTAGTGCTTTAGCAGAAGATAAAGTAGGGCGGGTATGGGTGGCAACTTATGGAGGGCTTCAGCGCGTAAACTCACGTACTAACGAAATTACAGCCCAGAATATTGCCCTACCCTCTAACCGAATTTTATCCTTATTAATAGATAAACGGGGTTATTTATGGGTAGGTAGCGAGCGCGGTTTAGCATTAGTCAGCCCGGAGCGTGCTTTATTAATAACGACATTAAAAAAACTGCCAGGAATTGCTGCTAATGCTCTTGCTCTCGACACAGAGGGGCACCTATGGGTAGGAACTCTTGAAGGTTTAGTACAAATAAATACTGCTAGTGCTTTAATAATTAAACGTATAGAGCGGTTGCCAGGAGTTGCTATTCGTACCATAGCCCTTGCACCTGACGGCTCCCTGTGGGTAGGCACGCCGGCAGGATTATTAGAAATTAATCCAAAAACTGGGCAAATATTACGTTCGCTTACAGAAATGGTAGGGCGAGATGTCACTTCTGTACGATTTGATACGGCGGGCACTATTTGGGTGGGTACGGATAATGGTTTATTTCGTTTTAATCCAAAAAATGGGAAATTACTAGGAGAGGTGACTGGTTTGCCTTCAAGTAGAATTATAGCGATTGCTCCTAATTTTGGAAATAAATTATGGGTAGGTACTAGTGAAGGGCTTGCTTGGGTAAACATTAAAACTGGGAGAGCAACTCCTCACCAAGCTTTTGCACGAGTTAGCCCTGTTGTTAAGCCTTGAGTTTAGTATTTCTTTGCCGGGCTTGTTATACAATTTTTTTGTTGATGTTTAAAAGTAGATTGGTTATAGGGAGATGCGATCGCTGTTAAAATTACTTTACCATCAGGAGATTTAGCAATTCCACTTGCTTCTACCAATAGAGGATATTGAGCAGACTGGCTATTATAAACTTTCCCCTGGAATTCATCCATATATTCATTCTTTTCTTCTGGAAAAGAGAAGTCTCGCCAGATTGTTTTACCAGTCAGAAACTCTACTGAATCAACTGGCACACCGCCCCTACCAGTAACAATAAATTGATTATCTCCAGAGGGATTACAACCAACAATAACCTGAGTACGAGAGTCGATTGGGTTTCCCGATAACTCTATTAATCCCGTAGCCGGTTGGATATCTGGCGTATTGATTTCCACTGTACCGCTAAATTCCACACCCAGAGCAGAATTAGCAGTTATATCACTGGTTAAAGGCGATTCAAAACTACGAAACTCAGCCCCAAAAATTCCTTTAGCATCAATTTTGACTTGCCCGCCGAAATTTTTTTGGGCATTGGCAGTTATATCACTATTTTTCAAAGCTACCAAAATATCGGTATCGATAGTAATATTACCTCCGATCGCTGTACTACTGGCATTAGTAGTAATACTACTATTGTCTCGTAATACAACTAGAGGCGAACGTAAAATAATATTACCTTGGGAACCCGTCGTCACTGCCGCACTCAACCTCCCTCCCCGTTGAAGTTTTATCGAATCAGCGACAATTTCTAAATTGCCGGCACTACCATTTGCCTTACTATCAACAGAAATATCCGCCGTATTTTCTACACGCAGGTTACGCGTAAAAATACGAATATCTCCCGCCGCCCCACTTCTTTCCGAAGTAGTAAATAATCGACTGTTAAAAACGCGATTGGGAGTCATTCCCATTACAGTTACTGATTCTGAAGCATTCACTTCTAAAGTGCCGCCCTTACCCTCCCCAAAAGTACCTGCTGATATAGTTGCACCATCTCGTACAATCAGACGTTTTGTTGTTATTTTTATATCTCCGGCAGGAGCTGAACTTAAAGTTGTTGTATTTAACGTTGTATTTGTAGGAAAACCTAACAACAAAAACGGATTTGCTCCAATTAACTCAACTGATTCAGAAGCATTTACATTAATATTTCCCCCAGCCCCAGCTCCTGCTGTACCGCTGATAACAGTTGCCTGATTTCGCATTATCAAATTTCCTGTATTAATAGTAATATTGCCTGCTCCCCCTATACTACCTGGGCGATTCCCTACTAGAAAACCTGCATTATCCATTGTCACAGAATCCCAGGCATTTATTGTCAAATAACCTCCCCAGCCACTCCCTACAGTAGAAGTAATTATAAAAGCCCCATTATTCACTAACAACCTAGCTGTATTAATTTCTATATTTCCTGCATCTGCCTGCGAAAAGCTAGTGGTAAATAAGCCATTCTTCAAATCCGAAGGAGAAGTTGTAAAACCAACTAAACTATTAAAATAATCTACATAATTTCCTACTCCGCTTAATTCTACCAAATCTGTTGCATTAATTTTAAGATTACCTGCCCTGCCCATTCCAATTGATGCCGTTGATATCACCCCCCCATCGCGCAATATTAATCGCCCAGTTTCCACCGTCAAATTCCCTCCTGCTCCTATCGCACCTGGAGCTACAGAAGTCGATAAAGCGCTTGCAGTCTTTCCATCTGAAGACATTCCCTTAATTTCTATAAAATCTCTAGCTTTTACTATCAAAGTTCCCGCATTTCCCGCCCCTGCGGTTCCCGCCGATATTAACGCCCCATCCCGCACTATTAGTTTTCCTGTCTCTATAATCAAATTCCCTGCATTTCCCGTACTACCTTGTGACGCTTCTGTTTGTATAGTACTAACAGATCTTAATTTATCTGCGCCACTCAATTCTACTAATTCTGTCGCCCGCACTAATAGAGAGCCACCAGTACCCTTACCCCCGGTTCCCGAAGTTACCAGAGCGCCATCAGATAAAATTAACTGTTTTGTTTCTATAGTTAGGTTGCCAGCATTCCCTGATGAAATTGGCGGGGTTGCAGAGCCTAAGTAACCACCATATCCCGAAATATCAGTACCGCTGATTTCTACTAATTCTGAGGCGCGTATATTTACATTCCCCGCATTTCCTGCCCCAAAGCTAGATGAAAATATCAACCCGCCTTCCAACAGACGCAAGCTTTTTGTTTCAATATTAATATCTCCCGCACTTCCTTTTGAACCGGGATAAGATTCTGTTACAATCAAGCTGTATAGCTCTCGTGGATTAGCACCGCTTAATTCTATTTTATCCGTAGTGCGGATGTCAATATTTCCCCCTGATTTTTCTCCTAAAGTAGCCGATAAAATTGCGCTTCCCTTTTCCAGAGTCAGTTGTCGCCCTAGAATTTGAATATTGCCTCCCCCTTCCCCTGCTGTTGAAAGGGAGGCAGCATTGGTTAGACGAATATTAGAAAAATTTTCTCCCTTTTTATCTAATAGTTGCCAACCAGCCTGAGCCGGAATTAAAGAAATTTCTCCATTAGCTCCTATACTACTTAATATAATTCTTCCATTTGGGGCGGTGAGATTGCCACCGTTTAGTAATATTTCTCCTCCTATTAAGGCTAGAGTATTTTCTGGAGTTACTTCTAAACCTACAGGGCGCTCGTTTAATAGATATAAGTCTGTTATTTCTGGATAAAAGTTATTCGGATCGATGGTTAAGTTATTGCCATTTCCCTGTACAACTATTTTACCTGGATTTGAATTAAATTGCAAGCCGATAGGAGAATTGATAGTTAAAAGTGGTGGATATGAAGGGTTGGTGGCGCTATAGATATTTCCGTCGGCAAATTTAATACTGTTAGCGGTGCTAGCAATAAAAGAACCGCCGATATTTAAGGAGGCATTGGCTCCAAATATTATTCCATTGGGATTGATTAAAAAAAGATTAGCTTGGCCATTGGCTTTGATAAGCCCATCGATTATAGAAATCTGTTTGCCGGTAACACGAGTGATGATATTTTGAATATCTGGGGCGTTATTAAAGTAAGCACTATTACCGCTGGCAAGAGAAAATTCTTTAAAGCTGTGAAAAAGATTTACTCCGTTACGGGTCCCACCTGTGATTATATTTTGGTTGTTTTCTAAATTGACTTGGCTATTGACAGGTAGGGTAGTATCGGGTATTATTTGCGCTCTCACAGAGGGGCTAGCTAATACACAAAAAACACAAAAAACTACTAAACTCCCCAGGGTTTCAAATAATTTTAAGTTCATATGAAAGTCAAAAGCTGTTATATTATTCTCCTATTTTAGCAGTGGTGGTAGAACCATTCGTCAACCCCGCACAGTCTTGGCTCAAGCTCAGACTTCAGTTGCACAGGGGGAGGGGTAAAATATCATTATTCACCTGACTCATAGCCGATTTGCACGCGGCAGGGCTTTGAAACCAGCAAAAACGAGGCGCTCAGGTGATGCTGGTTTTAACTTTGGAGGGGGTGAGAATTGCTTCTAGAAATCAACCCTTAGATTGGCGCTGGGGAGTCTGATGACTTTGGTTCAAATGTATGATGATTTTGTCGCCGCTGGAGGGTAATGGTTTTGGCTGCCTAAAACGGCATCTCGAAAGCGAGCGCACACTATTAACACTTGCACTATAAACAGATAATTGTAGGTGATGGTTTTGAAAGTAAACCGATGTTGAT
>DVEG01000019.1 GCA_015295835.1 Oscillatoriaceae cyanobacterium M7585_C2015_266 | reverse complement strand
AAGATCTTTTGGTAAAGATTTTCCTCCGTCATGCCATCGTGGCTTTCAAAGTCGTGGGCTGTGGCTATCCCGTACCAAATCCTCCTCGTTGTTGGCTCGGCTGCCAATTCTTGGCTAAATTTCGGGAATTTCGTCGCCATAGTTCGGAGTATGTCCTCTTCGCTCTTATTATTGCGATTTGTTGAGCTGGGAAGATCGTTTATCAACAAAGGATAGCGATTATTTGCCAGTATTTCAAGCCCTGTTTTGACAATTCCCTTTGGCTGGAAGTTTTCTCTTGTACCTAGTTACCTCTAAAGCGGAAGTCTATTTCCAAATTTCTTCATTCTTCAAAAAGCAGAAATTAATAAAACTTATCATTGGCTTTGGGGCTGACTGTCGCCCTGGTAAACTGCTGCTGTCAAACTTGCTGCATCATAGCATCATAATTTTTTTCTATAGCTTCTATTGTTTGCCGCCGAGTTTAGGCTGCGGTCAATAGCGATCGCTTTGATATTTTTATTTAATAAAAATTTAATTTAAATTTAAATTTTTATTTGGCGATCGCCCTTCACCATTCGTCCCCAGGGCTCTAAAGGCCAGCAGATGCTTTTACCTGGCCTCGAAAAAAATTAACTTTTTTAAAGCTGCCACTCATTTCTGCTACGACGCAACACTTCCTTGCATAGAATATGAGCTTAAGTTCTTCTGAAGATTTTCAAAGAAAAAGGAAAAACCAATATGCCCGATGCAAGAGATACGCAAGTAGTTAAACCCTATAACGACGATCCCTTTTTGGGCCACCTTTCCACCCCCATCAGTGATTCCGCTTTCACCAGGGCTTTCATCGGTAATTTGCCCGCCTATCGCAAGGGGCTGTCTCCCATCTTGCGCGGGTTGGAAATTGGTATGGCTCACGGTTATTTCCTAGGTGGCCCCTGGGTCAAGCTTGGCCCCCTGCGCGACTATCCAGATGCCGCCAATCTGGGCGGTTTGATTTCAGCCCTCGCCTTGATTCTCGTTGCCACTGCTTGCCTATCTGCTTACGGCATTGTCTCTTTCCAAGGAGATAGTTCTAGCTCTAGCGATAGCCTGAAAACCTCTGAAGGCTGGAGCCAATTAACTGCTGGTTTCTTCGTCGGAGCAATGGGCGGCGCTTTCGTTGCCTATTTCCTCTTGGAAAATTTCGCCGGTGTAGATGCTATCTTCCGGGGTTTGGTTAACTCCTAAAGATTCTCACGGCTTTAATCAGGACCATCTGTGTGAGGATGGTCTTGCTATACTATCATCAAATTTAGTTTTAGTAACTAATGACTAGATTTGATGATGTTAAATGTTGCACTGCCTACGGTAATATCACTCTGAACCAACAGTAATTTTAGATAGGAGAAATTAACATGACAGGTGCATACGCAGCTTCATACCTACCCTGGATTCTTATTCCGGTAGTTTGCTGGCTCATGCCCGCTGTGGTAATGGGGCTTTTGTTCATCTATATCGAAAGCGACGCTTGAATCTGCCCTCATCCCATTAATACCCGGAAAATATCCTCATCTCAATAGGCTGTTGTCTGTAATCGTGTGGCAGCGGATGGAGTGCAGCATGGTTCTGTCTTTTTCCGTTTCCGCTGCTATAAAATGTTAAAAGCGCTAAGCGAGCGCACCCACTTCCACTCTTCTGGCAATCAAACCCTCTGCGCTCGCTATATTGCTTTAACTCTTTAATTAATTAATAATATTTAATAATATTTTTTGTAGCAAAAAAAACTGCGAAAAAAGCTTACTTTTTCCGCAGTCACATTTTTACCTAATTTAGTAGAAAAATTTTTTCTACAATCAGGCATTTAGAGAAAAATCGGAGGGGCCTGCCACGCCCTACTTAATATTTTCATATTTTTTATTGCTTGTCAATACTTTTATTTTTTAAATTTATTCAAAATAACAGCAACACACCATATTATCGCACTTTTATTGTAATTAAAGGTAAAAATTTTTTCAATTAGACAAATTGCTTATTTTTTGTGATTTTTATTGGCGTTTATTTGTAGCATTTTTGACAATTGACAAAATTTGTGATATGTGATAGTATAGGTAAAATAGGTAGTAATAAAGTAGAGAAAACGCTTCCTCCTTTCCCTGCCATTCTTCCCGTTTCCGCCTTGAGAAGGGATTTGTCGCTAAAGGTGAGTTGTAATAGTGCCATGATTAGAATTAGCCGGGATTGGGGGGATTAGGAGGATGGGAAAGCGTTTTTTCAATGCTGACAGGATACTGTGTGATGGTTTTTACTATTATGTGGATTTTCTTTCTAGTTTAAATTCGTCAAATTTTACGACTTTTGAATCTGGTTTGCGAGTATCGAAATAATAACTGCTAACTGTTCCCAATCCTGTATCTAAAATGGTGAATGCCGTAATATCGTTACTGGCAATATAGGGCATAGGATTTCCATTTTCATCTAACAGGGGCGAAATTGTCGGCATGACTGGTTCTAATCCATTAGGATTGCCTAATTCGACATATTTTTCTTTATATCCATATCCAGTTGGTACTATACGTTTTTTGTTTCCAACTGCTGCATTGTAAGAATTACCTACATTTGAGGTTTCTAGAAAGTGCATTCCACTGGCACTGACAAAGCGATTCCACAAGTGAGAGTGACCAAACAATACTAATTGCACGCCGGCTTTTTCTAAAAGAGGTACTACGTCGCGAATAATATAATCGGCATTTTTGGGATATTCGTAGCGGATGGCTTTAATTGTTCCGTTGGCATCTCGCTCAATTATTTGTATGGGCTCGGTATAGGCAGGAACGATATTTTCTCCTAATGTATGCGCGGGGTGGTGAAACATGACTATTTTATACCGCGCTTTTTTAAATTCGGGGCTGTTGAGTTCTTTTTTTAGCCAGTTGTATTGGGTGCTACCTTTAGCGATTGGTTCGTAAATGATTTGTCCATAACCCCACGCGTTTGGGTTATTGAAATCTTGCTCTCTCTCACGATATCTTCCTTTGGTATCGGGGTCTAGACTGGGCGATCGCCACATATTTGTAATGTACAAAACAATCAGTCGCACATCTCCAAAGGTGACGGCATAATATTTTTTGCCGCCTTCTCGACTCTGGGGAAGAGTGAAAATTTCTTCATATGTGTCGGTATTGAATGAGTTTGCTTTTATCAGGGCTTCTTTTTTAGCTGGATCACCGCTAGGATTCCACTGTTTAGCGTTTTGGGCGTAGATTTGCTCAGCAACAGAACGGGGAAAGGTGTCTTCAAATTGTTCGTTGAGGCTAATTTCTGTGGAAAAACGCCCCATGACTTCGTGATTTCCAAGCGCAGTAAATAGCGGTGCGTTTTGAATAATTTGACCGCCAGTGTATGTGGTTTTGATGCCGTTTTTTTCTAATTCTGATTTCGCTCGCCCCTGCAAGCATGGAAAAAAAGCACGCCCCCGATTGTCGTCAAACCATTCGGAAGCGCGATCGGGTATATTAACTAAATCTCCGGCAAAGAAAACTGCATCTACTTGCCCCACAGTTTCGACAACTTTTTGAAGGTTGGCAGCTGTCATAGGCATTAATTGATGATCTGAGGTGAGCAGGATTTTCAGGGGCTTTCCTGCCGGCGGTAAGGGGGCAAGGGTGAATATGTCACTACTGACTTCCGCTCCGTCTTCTCGCACGCTGGTGACACGATAGGGCACACGCTGCCCAGGTATAAGCCCTCTGACTTCGGCTTCATGACGCCAAATTTGGCGAGGAGTCGGTTTCTGATATATTGTGCCTTCTTTGGTTTGTTCTCCAACTCTTGATTTTTGATCTTCTCTTGTGTGGCTGAGTTGGCGCGTAGAAGCGATCGCTTCTTTCTCAAGATTTTCCCCATATTCCACTGCGTGGAAGGTACCGGCAAATTCGGTAAACCAAACTACTCGCACGGAATTTTTTGATGGCAGTTGCAAAAAAGGATCGCTTAGTAGCTTAGCATCTGATATCATAGGTAGATATGTCTGAGTTAATAAAACTACTATCAGTAGTATAATGGCTGGGAGAATTGCCAGCCCGAAAGCAGCGATTAAATAAGCGTTAGCATAGTTTTTTGACATCGGTTTTTTTACAAATAGTTGAGCCGAGTTTTCTTTACTCCTAATTTCAAATTGGTTATTTTACCTCTGTCATGTAATTATCGCCTTTTATTTTGCTAATTTTTAGATTCTCTGAAGCGAACACTTTTACAAATATTTAAAAAATCTAATTAATCTTTTTTTTACAAAAATAAATACCCCGGAAAACTGCCGGGGGGTTATTATATCATGAAAATTTAGATTATGAACTATAATGTTTTGACGGGCGGAGTGAAGCATTTAGTATGGAAGACAGGGTTTTAATGTTCCGTCTGCGTACAATTCCATTGGCACAAGTTCGGTTTTACCGTTTACCTTAACTGTTGAGTAGACTACTTTCACGAATGGAGGCTGATCTTGATTATGGTTATAGTTGGGATTGTAAGACATAATTGGTTTCCTCCCCTCTCTTTTATATTCAGTGTGGGGGATTTCCATATCACATTCAGTGACTTAAAGCAAGTATCAGTGTGATAAGTTGTTGAAAAGGGAGCGATCGCTATCACCAGACAGCGTCAACTAGAAGAGCCCAGAATTTCAAAGATGAATCTCTTTTAGGGGAGCAAATAAGCTAAACTAACAAGCAATAAGTCGCCAAAACAAATCGGCAATCTTTGAGCCACCATTCCCGAACTATGCCAAGAAGTCAACGTAACGACAACTTTATTGATAAAAGCTTCACGGTGATGGCAGACATCATCCTTAAGATTCTCCCCACCAACCAAAAAGCTAAAGAAGCTTTTGCCTACTACCGCGATGGCATGTCGGCGCAAGCAGACGGAGAATATAAGGAAGCCCTAGATAATTACTATGAAGCGCTGAAGTTGGAAGAAGATCCCTATGATCGGAGCTTCATTCTCTACAATATCGGGCTAATCCATACCAGTAACGGCGAACATGAGTTAGCCCTGGATTACTACAATCAGGCACTGGAACTTAACCCACGTATGCCCCAAGCACTCAACAATATCGCCGTGATTTATCACTATCGCGGCGAAAAAGCTAAGGAAGCCGGCAATCTCGAAGAAGCAGAAGAATGGTTTGATAAAGCTGCTGACTATTGGAAAGAAGCTATTCGTCTGGCGCCAAATAACTATATTGAAGCCCAAAACTGGCTTAAAACCACTGGGCGGGCGACAATGGATGTATTTTTCTAATTCTAAGGATTTGTTAGTGTTGAGTGCTGAGTGCCTATTTGGTGGTGTTGAGGATTGAGTTGAAGAAAATTTGATTCACTTAAGTAATATGTAACTTAAATAATATACTCACTTAACATCACAGACTCATCACTCATAACTCTAAACACCAAACTCGATACTACAACCATGCTTTCTAAAGAAGACGTTCGCAAAATAGCCCATCTTGCCCGTTTAGAACTAACCCCAGAAGAAGAAGAGCGCTTTGCCCCTCAGTTGGGCAGTATTTTAGAGTATTTCCAGCAACTGAAAGAACTCGATACCGAAAATGTACAGCCTACGACGCGAGCGATTGACGTCAGCAACGTAACCAGGGCTGACGAGCTGCAACCTTATAGCGATCGCGAAGCAATTCTCAACTGCGCGCCAGAGCGCGATGATGATTTTTTCAAAGTTCCCAAAATTATAAACGAGCCGGATTGAGTAGTAGGAGCTTGCGCATGCGGGTGAATAGGAGAAACAACCCCTCGCCTACGCTCTTCTCCCTTCCAAAAGCGCAAGCCCTCACAGAGAAATTTCGGCGCACTCCAATATCTAAAGCACGCGCAAAATGCTAGGAATACTGTCAACTGTGGGTAAGGCGCGAATTTCGGCAAGGGCTGCTCGGAAATTGCCTTCCCGTACGTCGTGGGTGACGACGACTATTTCTGCAAGATGATCGCGCATCCCGATTTGCACCACGGATTCTAAGCTGACGCCATGGTTGCCAAAGCAGGTGCCTAAGCAACCAATCACCCCAGGTTGATCTTTTGTCAGAAAGCGGGCGTAAAAGCGGGTGACTATTTCTTCAATAGGAGCGATCGCACAATAGTGTTGGGGGGCTAAACTCAGCAAAGGATGGGGAATCGGTTCGCTCTCAGTTAAGAGAATGGCAGCAATATTCATAATATCCGAAACCACCGCACTAGCAGTGGGACCTGCACCCGCTCCCCTTCCATAGAACATTACCTGCCCTAAAGGTTCGCCTTCAACCAGGATGGCATTGTAAACGCCGTTGATGTTTGCAAGGGGATGGGTTTTGGGAACTAAAGTGGGGTGAACTCGCATCTGCAAGCGCTCAGTGGTGTCGGTGAGGAATGGTTGCTCACGTTTGGCAAGCGCCAGTAATTTAATCACGAAGCCTAATTTATCGGCATAAGCAATATCGGTGGCACTTACCTGCCGAATCCCCTCACGATATACCTCTTCTAATCTGATCCGCCCGTTGAATGCTAAAGAAGCTAAAATTGCTATTTTATCGGCAGCATCAAATCCGTCCACATCTGCAGTCGGATCGGCTTCGGCATAACCGAGTTTTTGAGCATCGGCGAGTATTTCCGCAAAGTCAGCGGCTTCTGTTGTCATGCGGGTGAGAATGTAGTTTGTGGTGCCGTTGACAATGCCAATCACTGATTGAATTCGATTGGCACCCAAAGACTGTTTCAGGGGAGAAATCACCGGTATGCCACCGCCTACGGCTGCTTCTAGCATGACGTAAATGCCTTTTTCGTTGGCAGCTGCGAAGATTTCATCGCCGTAGCGGGCGATTACGGCTTTGTTGGCAGTGACTACGTGTTTTCCACAGGCGATCGCTTTCAGAATCAGTGAGCGTGCCGGTTCTAGCCCGCCGATTACTTCTACAACTATGTCAACTGCCGGATCGGTTACTATCCCTTCCAAGTCAGTTGTTATTGTATTCGGGGGAAATTGTATAGCTCGCTGCTTGTCTAGCGAGCGCACCCCCACTCGATAGATTTCTAACTCCTTTAGCATCGGGTGACGCCCCTCTGGAGAACGCAAAATCTCCACCGTTCCCGTGCCAACTGTTCCCAAGCCCAACAAACCAATCTTGAAAGTCACGATGCTAATCCGTATTGACTAACTTTTTGCCACAACTATTTTGACATTTTTCTCCCCTTTGTATTCAATCCCGACGCAATTTTAATAATAAACAAGCTCCCCACTCTTTTTCAAAAATGTTTCACTTGCGTCAAGCTTACCTTTAATCGATTTTTAAATATAAAAAATAAAAATTCCACATTTTTATTTTTTTAATAAAAAATTGTGATTAAAATCAAATCTACACCCCTTCAATATCACTTCTATTTTATTTATATTTCTACAAACCTTTAAATTTAATTGTAATTTTTACTCACCCCTGCTTATCTGAATTAATTTAATTTTGGTACAAGCACAGGAAAAAAAAGGACAGGCTCTTGCCCGCCCCTCCTGACAAGCCCCACTCAGCAGAGCTTTACCTGTAAAGTTTCTACCTCAAAAGTAGCAACTACGGAATTAGTAAGTTTCAACGTGCCAGCGTTCTTCCTTGCGCAACTGCTTCTGGTATTCACTCCAATTGACACCGAATTTAGCAGCTGCTACCGACATTCCTTCATCAATGCCACCTTCCATGCCCTTCAAACCACAAATATAGACGTGAGTATTGGGCTTTTGAAGCAGTTGCCAGATTTCATCGGCATTTTCTTTAATCCGATCTTGGATATACATCTTGCCGCCTTCGGGATTCTTTTGTTCGCGGCTAATCGCATAAGTGAGACGGAAGTTATTAGGAAACTTTTGTGCTAACTCTTCCAACTCGTCCTTATAGAGAATGTTAGCTGTATAGGGAATTCCGAAGAATAGCCAAGCCAGACCCTTAAACTTATAGTCTTCGTGCTGCTCCTTGAACATCCGCCACAGGAAAGCGCGGAAAGGGGCGATACCGGTACCAGTGCCCATCATAATAATGGTGGCTTCCGGATCATCAGGTAGTAACATTTCTTTACCTACCGGGCCGGTAATTTTGACTTCATCCCCCGGCTTAAGATTGCACAGATAGGTGGAGCAGACGCCGTAAACCGTTTCGCCAGTTTCTGGGTGCTTGTAAACCAGTTGGCGGACACACAGAGAGACAGTTTTGTCATCTTCGTCGTCCCCGTGGCGCGTAGAAGCGATCGAGTAGAGTCGGAGCTTGTGGGGTTTACCGTTTTCATCAGTTCCGGGGGGAATGATGCCAATGCTTTGACCTTCCAGATAGCGTAGATTTCCGCCAGAAATGTCAAACTTCAGGTGACGGACGGTGCCTTCCCCACCCTCGCGAACTAATTCTTGATTAGAAATGCACTTACCGATAAAGGGATTATTCGGTTTGTAAATGTTAACGGGAATATCAGTTTTGTGTTTAGTTGGAATCATTGGCTTGGGTTGGTTTTCTGACTTCACAGTTTGCCTTAGATTTGCTGAGGTGGCTTGGCCATTCCCTACGCTGCCACCGGTCAGGGGCCGGATGCTGACTATCTGTGCGCCCATGCGAGTAATGCGCCGCATTTCTTCATTCATGCGGTTATAGGGCACTGTGATAAACACACTGCCACTGCGGCGAATGGGGTAATTGAGGTTGTCAGTGACTTGGTTTTGACTTAGCCCGACGACTTCGTAAACAAATAGGCGGCTACCAGATTCTGTATTTGCAGCACCCGCTGCGTTGGGATTGTACATTGCTCAAATTTCTCCGAACCCTAGTTAACATCTTGCTGCCGCGCCCCCATCCTAGCTGTCGATCGCCTAAGCTCAGGCTGGAAGCAGAGCAATTTATTGCAAGGAGGAAACCCCTAGCGCAAATTGATTTACCATAATTAGTGTGACATCATATACCACTTACCTTTTGGTATAGTGGTAGTTTCCAGCCTCACAACTGGAACATCCTGCTTTACAGGCTGTCCTGCGACGAAGCCTTCACAGGCAAACACCAGGAAGGGAGATTTACGGTGTAGTTGTCTAATTCACCGTGTATGACCGCCACTATTAGGTTAGGCAACTAGAATTACTCTAACATATCTTGGCCGTAACTCCCTGAAGCGCAATTCTCAATGGCAATTCCTCTGGGAAAAACGGCTATAGCTTTTTTCTGTATTAACCTTTTTAGGTTTGTCTGTAAGCTAGTCTATACGCGCAGCAACCTGAGTTTAGTTATGGGTAGCTTACCCTTAGCAGCACCCTCTGGAAGGAGGCATGTGTCCCATTTTTTTGCTCAAGTATATAGTTGGCCTTAATAATATCTGTATTATACAGCGGCTTTCATCCGCAGAGTTACTTTTGTGCCCCTACCAACCAGAATCTGGGCATAATATGACTGCCTAGTTCTAAAGAGGCAATTATTAGCATAAGTATTCAAAGCATATAATTCTATTTCCCAGCAGTCTTGTAGGGAAAATCCCATTCTGGTAAAATCAAGCCCAACAGTTAGTCCTAAATTAAAGCTTGAAAAACACTTGGGATTAGCTTGGGAGCCCCGTACTTTCAGTACGGAACAGAAAAGCCCGATGGCGACATTCGCATAATAATATGAGATATACCCAACAGCGAGCGGTGAAAAACCCGCAAGATAAAACAAACAAAAGTAGGCTGGATGCTTTTGGTAACTAGCTTTCAGATTAGGGGCGTTAAGGTAAACGCCTTTACGAGTTAGGGTAACTTAACTGCGTAAGCATTCCCCGATTAATGTTGGTGGGAATGTCAACTTGGGTATAGTGTTGCGCCAAACTGTCGGGGCAATTTCCCGGCTGCGGGTTAAATGCAATTGGGACTCAGTTAGGAAACTTATCTATATCGATAGAGGGAATCTATGACCAGTAAGCCGGATCGCGTGGTTCTAATTGGCGTCGCCGGAGACTCCGGATGCGGGAAGTCTACATTTCTGCGCCGAATCAAAGATTTATTTGGCGAGGATTTTGTAACGGTAATCTGCTTGGACGACTATCATTGTCTGGATCGCAAGCAGCGCAAAGAAACTGGAATTACCGCGCTCGATCCTAGGGCTAACAATTTTGATTTGATGTACGAGCAGATCTCAGCAATCAAGAGCGGCAAGCCGATCTACAAGCCTGTATACAATCATGAAACTGGCACGATTGACCCGCCAGAATGGGTCGAACCAAACCACATCGTTGTGATTGAAGGGCTTCACCCACTTTATGATCAACGGGTGCGATCGCTGATTGACTTTAGTGTCTACCTGGACATTAGCGATGAAGTTAAAATCGCCTGGAAAATCCAGCGCGACATGGCTGAAAGAGGCCACCGTTACGAAGATGTCATCGCTGCTATCAACGCTCGTCGCCCTGACTTCACCGCCTACGTCGAACCGCAAAGAGAATTTGCAGATGTGGTTATCCAGGTATTGCCCACGCAACTCATTCCCGATGACAAGGAAAACAAAATCCTGCGAGTCCGCTTGGTGCAACGCTTTGGTGTAGAAGGCTATGAGCCAGCTTATCTGTTTGACGAAGGGTCAACCATTCACTGGATTCCCTGCGGTCGTAAACTTACCTGCTCTTGGCCCGGTATTAAGATGTTCTACGGACCAGATACTTATTACGGTCACGAAGTCTCGGTTTTGGAAATAGACGGTCAATTTGAAAATTTAGAAGAGGTGATTTATATTGAAGGTCACCTCAGCAATACCTCAACCAAATACTACGGCGAATTGACTCACCTCTTACTCCAGCACCGCGAATATCCAGGCTCCAACAATGGTACTGGTTTGTTCCAAGTGCTGACAGGTTTGAAGATGCGGGCGACTTACGAGCGTTTAACAGCTAAAGCAGAAAAAATGGCGGCTTAAGGGTAGGTATTACTCCCTAACTTAAGATAGCTAACAAAGAGCGAGATACTATAAAAATTTTCTCTCGCTCTTAACTTATTTTTTATATATATACAAAAAAATAAAGTGCAGCAGAAAATATAAACCGGCACTAAAGTAAGCGGATAACAAACAAATTATTGCTAAATTATGCAACTTTCTTCCTCTGCAAAAAAGGCGATTTCCAGCACTGCCCAAAAAACCATAATTTTAGAAGTAAGTGGCATGAAATGTGCTGGCTGCGTCAAAGCCGTAGAACGCCAACTGCTACAGCATCCCGGTGTTACCTCTGCCAGCGTCAACCTAGCCTTGGAAATAGCTAGGGTCGATTGTATACCAGGAGCCGTTGACGAAATCGCACTTGCTAAAAAACTTACCAATACAGGCTTTCCTGCAACTTTGCGCTATTCACCAGAGCAACTAGCCGCTAAAGACATCCCGCCGACAGAGCGACACCGCCAAGAAATCCAAGAGGTTTTCTGGAAAATTGCGATCGCTGCAGTACTCATCCTCCTCTCTGGCATAAGCCATATCACCTCGACAGATTTTGGCAAAATACCCCTACTCGACGGAGGAAAAATTTCCCTCATTAACAACATTTGGTTTCACTGGGGGCTGGCCACAGCAGCCATCCTCGGTCCAGGTCGGTCAATCGTCGTTGACGGCTGGCAGGCTGCCTGGCGACGAACTCCCACCATGAATACCCTCATCGGTTTAGGTGCCCTGGCTTCATACACAGCCAGTTGTGTTGCCTTATTTTTCCCCCAATTGGGATGGGAATGCTTTTTTGACGAACCAGTAATGATGCTGGGGTTCATACTACTAGGCCGCACTCTAGAACATCTGGCCCGCCGTCGCGCTGCCGCTGCCTTAGAAGCCCTAATCGACTTGCAGCCTTATACTGCCCGCTTAGTGCCCGCTCCGAGCAAGTACGGAAACCAACAAGCAGCCACGTCTGCCACAAGCGTAGAAATTCCCGTTGCTCATGTCCAAGTCGGTGAATACTTGCAAGTTTTGCCTGGTGAAAAAATCCCCGTCGATGGGGAAGTGATTGCAGGCAGCAGCACCGTTAACGAATCAATGCTCACCGGCGAACCAATGCCCGTTCTCAAACAACCAGGTGCAACGGTTTTCGCTGGAACAATGAATCTGTCGGGGATGATTGTGGTGCGGGCAACCCGTACGGGTTCCGAAACTACCTTGGCACAAATTGTCGCCTTAGTGGAAGAAGCCCAAACGCGCAAGGCTCCTATCCAACAGCTAGCCGATACGGTGGCAGGATATTTTACTTATGGAGTTATTACTATTGCCGCGTTAACTTTTGTATTTTGGTATTTTGTCGGCACTCAGTGGTGGGATTTGTCGGCGAGCGCGGCGCATACAGGGCTATCATCCTTCTATCACGCTTTCTATCACGCTTTTGCCACCGCAACTTCCCACTCAGCATCTCCCACTCGATATTCGTCACTTTTATTGAGCCTGAAACTGGCGCTCGCCGTCTTAGTCATTGCCTGTCCCTGCGCCTTAGGGCTAGCAACACCGACAGCCCTACTCGTAGGTACTAGCTTGGGAGCAGAACGGGGTCTGTTAATTCGCGGCGGCGATATCTTAGAACAAATCGCCCAAATAGATACAGTAGTGTTTGACAAAACCGGTACCCTCACCGTCGGCTCTCCGGCTGTAACCGATTGTCTACCCCTTACAGAAAATCCTCTCTTGCCTGCGGAAAGGCTCCTGCAACTAGCCGCTACTGTAGAAAACGGCACTCGCCATCCTCTAGCTGATGCCATCGTTCGGGAAGCACAACGGCTTTCTCTGCCACTGCTAGACGCTACCTACTTCCACACGGAACCGGGTTTAGGCATCCGCGCTCTTGTTAATGGGCAGCGTGTTGTGCTGGGGTCTCTAGATTGGTTGCAAGCTCATGGCATTACCGTTAGCGAGGCTACGCTCAGGCAAGCAAGGGAACTGGCTTTATTGGGCAAAACTGTAGTTTACGTCGCTGTTGGAGATGCAATTTGTGGCATTATCGCAGTTGCTGATCGTCTCAGAACTGATGCCAAAGCTACAGTCGAGCGGTTGCGGCGTTTAGGATTGCGCGTTATGCTCTTAACCGGTGATACCCGCGAAGCAGCTGACGTCGTTGCCCGCGAACTGGGGCTAACAGCAGCTGACGTGCTGGCTAATGTCTGCCCGCAAGATAAAGCAGCAGCGATCGCCCGCCTACAGGAAAAGGGATACCGCGTCGCCATGGTTGGCGACGGCATCAATGACGCCCCCGCACTTGCTCAAGCCGACTGCGGTATTGCTCTGCACTCTGGCACTGCCGTTGCGGTAGAAACCGCCGGCATTATTCTCATGCAAGATCGTCTCCTGGATGTCGTCGAATCTATTGAACTCAGCCGCTCTACTTTTGACAAAATCCGCCAGAATTTATTTTGGGCTTTTGTTTACAATCTTTTGGCAATTCCCCTAGCTGCAGGTGTTTTGCTTCCCACTACTGGAATAGCGCTTTCCCCTGCTGCTGCTGGTGCCCTCATGGCTTTCAGTTCCGTGAGTGTGGTAGTCAACTCTCTGCTCTTGCGCGGCTTTTTTCACCCAAACTGGCGGTAATGTTACCGCTTGGGTGTTTATCCAAGAAAGCCATACCGCCAGAGCGCAGCGGGTAAGCCAACTCTCTGCCCGCTCTCTTTTTGCACACTCTTCCTTCTTATCCAATGGCACTTTCTACCAGTTGCCACTGACGATTTTGCATAATAGATTGTCTTACCTTTTCAAATATTTGACGGCAGTGGTTGTCAGCGTAGATAGGTAATTCCTCGTTTTTCATAACTATATTCATGCGAATTTCTCGCTCATTGTTGGTTGAGCGGTTGAGCAGCACTTCTACTGTCACTAACTTGCCAAAGGGAACCTGCCCTGGGGTTTCGCGGGCCATAATGTATTCTCCCGTGTCGTAAATAATGCTACAACCGCAGGATTCTAAAACGTCGATCACTAATTGCCTCAGACGTTCGAGCGGAACTGCAACAACAAATAAACCAGTGTAGCGAGCCATAGGCAACTCCGGAGGCGCAAAATTAAAACCCTCCCAATCGTAACGCATCCAAAACTGATAGTCGGAACGACAAGGAGTTCTATTTACTATAAATCCGGTTCGATAAACCTACCACTCCTTTAACGGAAAGGAGAATTCCGGATTTTTGAACAATTGCCAACTTAGCACTTTGCCCAGTAAACTGTCATAGAAAAGCCGCTGGAGAAAATTTTTGGGAGAAAGCACAGGCAGTGCATCCCTGCCTCTTTTCCTAGGCATCGGTGTGATAACTCTCTTTGAAAGTCTGTAGATTTGCTTGCAAGGTGCATTTCAAGAATCCGGGATATGGTATACTCGAAGTATAGAGCTGAGGTTCCCGTATTTTCAGTTACCCAGCGAAAAACGCTCCCATTCTTTAGCAGGTGCGGCCATTATTCTCTCTAACAAATACAATCAGGGCTGGAAAGCACTTCTGCTTCCTAACGCTTTGAGAAAGATCCGCTTTTGGTAAGCGCCTGCACTTAGAGGTTCGCACGTTACCAACAGCTTGAGCGCACAGTAGCTATATTGTAGAGTAGCAATGGTTGTATGCAATTGAACTCATACCCAGTTGCGCCAATTCCTGGCTTTTACTACTGTGCTCCAAAAGGACAAGCCCTAAATAAAAGGGAAGGGCGATATCGATTTGATTCGCTCTACCCGCAAACAAGCTTGTACCTGTGGCAGTTGCAACTGAGCGGTTAAAGAGAAATCTTGTTTTAAGTCTCAATGCTGTTGTGAGCAAAATGCTGATAAGCAGGTTTTTCGCTCCTCTGGAGTGACTGGAAAATGGCAATATCGCTAATTGCCCTCAGCTCTTCTCCTATTTGGCAATTTTTCTACAGTAGTTTTTTAATTTCAACAAGAAATGTTGTAAATTTGAACGTATCGGTTAAAATCAATTTCACACACAATCGATTTCAAGGGTTCAGTACCGAGCGCGCCGAGAAACGCTCAAAAGAGCGGAAAATTATTACTTTGCGGTGCGCCAAAAAAAGAGCAGGCGTTTTTTGCGCTTGAACATTTTCCAAATCCTGCAGTAGTAAGAAAGTACAAAATCCAAAAAAAACTTGCCAAAACCCGAAGGTGCTGCGATAATGGTAATGGTGGCTTTATCTAGACTGCCTACTTTATCTACGCACGAGTGAAATTCGGGACTGGTAAGCCAAACCTAAAAAGACTTTGAAAAATTCAATCATGGTAAAAAGTAGTATGAACCAGCAGGTTATTCACCCAATGGTGAAATTCCAGCGTCAGGTGCGTTCTCTTGTAGAGAAAAAAATTATTAAGCCCTCAGACAGTCTCTGGAAAATAGCTCTGCTCTATGGCGATGAATGGCCCTATTGGAAAAAAGAACTACTAGAATTTGAATTTTCAATGCAAGATCCAGTGAGCGAATTGTTAGCTGTGGAGAGCTGGGAAGAAGATGAGGGGTGATGGGTAAATTTTGCAAATTTTTTGCAAAAAATATAGGGGAAAGAAAAGAGTAGGCGATCGCCCCTAACCTGAGCTATAAACAAGCAGCCAAAGAATCAATCAATTCTCTTGCGGTTTGGTAGCGATCGCCAGGGCGGGGTTCCGTCACCCGCTCAATCGTCTCTCGCAATTGAGGAGTAATCGTCGGAATACTATCTAGAACATAACCGTAGCCTTGACCCCGCCGCTGATAAAAATCGTAGGGGCTTCTGCCAGTAAGCAGAAAAATTAAAGTAGGTCCAATTGCGTACAAATCAGACTGGGGTAAAGGTTGCCCCCGGTTCTGTTCAGGAGCACTGTAATCTGGGGCACCGATGCGAGTTCCTGTGGGAGTGCCGATTTCTTTAACTGCTCCAAAGTCAAGCACTACAATCCGATTATCAGCGTGGCGCAAAATCAAATTCGCAGGCTTAATATCCCGATGCACGATCGGAGGGGATTGACTGTGAATGTATTCCAATACTTCGCATGTCTGAATCATCCACTTGATCGCCACCTGTGGGAGAACTGGCCCCTGCTGGTAAATCAGTTTTTCTAAATCCTGGCCGTGTATAAGTTCCATCGCTAAATATTTCTTGCCATTCTCGACAAAAAAATCAAAAAATTTGGGAATGCCAGGATGGTTAAGTGCCTGCAGAACCTTTGCTTCGCGCTCAAAAAGTTCGCGGGCTTTAGCAATTTTAGCCATGTCTGCATTCATTTCCTTGAGAACCAATAGCTGGGGGCGTTTGGGCGGCTCGGCTTGCTGACAAGCTAAATAAGTAGTGCCCATTCCCCCTTTCCCCAGGCAGCGTAATACCTGATATTGGCGAATCATGCGTTCAACTCTAATAGGCTGACCGCAATGAATGCAAAACAAATTACTAGGCGAATTGCCAGGGTGAGTGCAAACTGGCCAATACTGGACAGGAGCACTCGCCTGTTTTTGAGGGACAAAAATATTACCTTTGCCTAACCCAGTCTCAAATTTTAACAGGGGGCCTTCCCAAGCCAGCTGAAAAATCGTGCCATCAGCGATCGCTCCTCCATAAAAAGCCGTGCCGTTTACAAACGTGCCATTAGTGCCGTAATTCACCAATTGCCACTCGCCTTTAGAGTTGAGCTGAAGCTCTGCATGTTTTCGTGAGACTTGGGGGTCTTCAAGAACGACATCACAGCTTGGAGAGCGGCCAATTAGAATCACTGATTTATTTTCAAACTGCCACTGTTTCTGGGGAGTGCGAGCGCGCGGCTCTAAAAGCGTCAGTAAAACCACGTCAGAAAACAGGCGATACTATCTAAGTTTTACTTAGTCGGCAGTAAGCTTCCTTTGCTGAAAAAATCTCAGCGTCGGGATGATAGCCGAAAAGAAACAAATAGATTACTACTATATTTCAATTATAACTAAATTGCATACTAGGGGTGGGCGTCGCCTCAATCAAAAATGCCTTCGTCACCAACCCCCAATATAAAAAATGCAATTTTCTCTTTCCCCTTACCCTAAATCTTGCTGGGCTTAACAAAAGCCCGAATCAGTATAGCCGTAATATTATCGTGACCATTATACTGATTAGCAAGGTCTATCAAACGATCCACCCCCTGTGTCAAGCTTGCTTCAGGGGAGAGCAGCGGCAATAGATGAGTTTTCCAGTTATTTTCCAGCAAATTATTATCCGTTAGCCCGTCGGAAGCAAGAATCAGCAGAGTATCTTCATTTAGATCAAAAAATTGCACATCGGGATTGATAAAATCCTGATCGCGCGGTCCCAAAGCTTGAGTGAGCTGATAGGCATCAGGGCGGGAATATGCCACTTCTTCTGGGTAGCCCCGCTGAATTTCTCGCTGACCGACTTCGTGATCTGTTGTTACTTGCACCAGCCCCTGCCGCTGACTGAGGCGATAGAGGCGGCTATCTCCTACATGGGCGACGGCAAAGTGGGTGTTTTGTTGTAAAACTAAAACTAAGGTCGTGCCCATTCGCCCACTGCCATAGTTTTTCTCACTTTGGTTTTTATCATAGATTACTTGATTAGCCAATAGCACCGCTTCCCGTATTGTCGCTTCTGAAGGCATCTGTTCGCCCCAGTGAGTTTGAAAATAGTGTCGTAGGGTATCGACAGCCATAGCACTTGCGACTTCGCCGCTAGCGTGTCCCCCCATGCCGTCGCAGAGAATATACACACATTTAGCGCGCACAGTTCTGCCCAAGGGCCCTTCTGTAGATTTAATGTCAGTTTCGATACCAAAAGAGTCCTCATTGTGATCTCGCTGGCAACCGATATCAGTGCGACCGACATAATCTAAACCAACCAGTTGCATAGGCAGTACGATAGTGGGGGTGTCTTCGTCGTCGTCGCTGTAATTTTCGACACTGGAGGTGCTAGAGGTTTCTAGTTCGTCTAAGATAGCTTTGAGGCGCGCTCGCAGCTCCTCTATTGTTTGAATTTGTCTGCAGCGCAAATCAGCCAGCAATTCCGTCACCGAACCGATTTGAGTGCGCTGCGACTTTTGAAAAAGCAACTGCCAAATTTCACCAAGGTCATGCACTTCCAGATTGCTATCTGGTTTTTCAAAATATAGCCGTCGTATGCAAAAAAACTGCTCCGGATTTACCCGCAAATTTTCTTCCTCTAATATACTCTGACGGCACTTCCATGGTTCTAAGGCTGCCCATAGTTCCGTCATATCGTACAGCCACTGCAATAACTGTATAGAATCTATGTTTTCATCGCTCCACTTTTCCGTCAGTTTATCTAAATCAGAGCGTTCTTCTAGTAGCAGAACTGTTTCTTCTTTCTGCTCCCACGCATCGTGAATCACTGGCAAGTGTGGATAAAACTTTTTTCCCAGGGCTAAATAAGGCTCGGCAATTTGCGGAATAGCTGCCTCTATCACTTCTTGATTGTCAGCTTGTTTCTCGGTTTTTCCGGCGTTTTTCGATGCTACGAATGTTTTCAGGGGAGACATTAAAAAAGGATTACAATCAAGAACCTTCACTTCTACATCTGTTGCAGATGCGCTCGCTCTTGGTGGCAGAGGTTCTAGAAGCTGATAGCGCTTTTGAGCATCTAAAAATGCCCCCGCTGGTATCCCAGGAAGTGTTTGAATATAAGTCTTTTCAATTGTACTGTCAATTTTGGAAATTTTACTACTTATGGCAGAATTACAGCCACTTTCTGTATTTGTTTCTGATGCTGTCTCTTCTAGATTGCTCTTTTCTACAGGTTTTTCCGATTCTTGCCACTCCCTGTCATTGTCTTTATCGTCTTTATCTTTATCGACATCAAGGCAGTACGATTGCTCTTCATTTTCTTCTCGAGTCGCTAGCTGTTGTTGATAAGACGTAACCAATGCAGGTGATGCTTCTACTGCTGCCTTTGCAGTAATTCCAATTCTCCGTCTCGACAGAATTGCCCGCCACACTGTGCCCACAGGAGTACCGCAGTTGTGGCAATTGAGAGCGTTCAATGCCACTACTGTTTTGCATTCTGGACAGGTTTTCTGAGTCAGGGAAGTGCCGCATTCCTGACAAAATTTGTTCTGTTGCGGGTTTTTAGATTGACATTTGGGACAGATAAGCATATGTGTGATTCTCTTTTTATATTTCACTTTGTATAATTTGTTATATTCGTCCCGCCGGAGTGGCACGTCTGGGGTACATCTGGCAATAAAAATTAATTGCCAATTCGCAACAGGAGTTTTAGGTTGTAGACAAATATAGAAATTTCAGTTTGAGCGTCTTCTTTCCTCCCCTGCTTGCGTTCTCAAGATAAGCCTGAAAACAGCCGCTTTGAAAATCCTATGCTTTTCAAGCTTTTTAACAAAGATGGAAATTTGTACACGGGCAGTTTATTCTTTTAGTATCCCCTACTGCGTCTAAATCTGGCTAGCTTTATCAAATTTTAAGTTATATTAACAAGAAATTAATTTATATGTTACCATAGTAGCGAAATTGCAGGTGGCGGGAAAAATCCAGCGAATTTGTTATGAATGGAAAAACCGCGACGCCTAGATAGGCTATTGCCCAAGGAGTTGATATGCGAGCGCTCATGTATACTGGGCAGATATATTGCTAGTTTTATATAAAATGAATAGTTGCTGGATATGTTTTAGTTTTTTATTTAAGAAATTTTTAAACTAAGAGTTGCAATGAAAGCGGAGAGTTGATTGCTTGAATTGAGTAAGTATTTTCAGTTCTTCAGAAGTGAGATGGCGCCATTCACCAGGTTTTAGTCCATCGGCTCGCAGATGTGCGAGCGCAACTCGCACTAGACGCAAGGTTGGAAATCCAACTGCTGCTGTCATTCGCCGTACCTGACGGTTTCGTCCCTCGGTTAATGTCATTTCCAGCCATGCTGTAGGAATGTTTTTACGAAAGCGAATTGGGGGGTTGCGTGGCGGAAGTGATGGCTCATCTGGTAGTATTTTGACTAGAGCGGGTCGGGTAAGGTAATTTTTAATCAGAATTCCTTGTCGCAATTTTCGCAGGGCTTGTTCATCTGGAATACCTTCTACTTGCACCCAATAAGTGCGGGGATGGTTAAATCGCGGATCGGAAAGTCGGTGTTGTAAAAGACCGTCATTAGTTAATAGCATTAAGCCTTCGCTGTCGAAATCTAAACGACCGACGGGGTAAACTGAGGGAACGGGTATCCAATCTTTAAGGGTGGAACGCTTGACATTATTACTGCAGGAATCTGTAAATTGGCTCAAAACGCCATAAGGTTTGTAAAAGAGTAAATAGCGATAACGCACGGAGTTGGTTGGAGGGTGGGCGAGGGCTATTTTATTTTTCATGAGTTTTGAAATGAAAAAATAGCAAGGGGCTATTGGTGGTTACTTGAGGTTTTTGGTTTGCTGGGGGGTGGCTGAAGAGAGGGGAAGGGCGAGCGCAAGTAGAAATTTGGTTTGTCATGGTTGAAGTAGTATTTTTTGCTACAATCTCCCTGAATTCTGGTAATTTACTAGACTAAGTGCGATCGCCAGCGTTCCCATTTAGATATAAAAGTCTGATTTCCCAGCTGTTAGCTCAAACTCCTTCCGAAGAAGCCTGTGTTGCTTCACCTTCATCCGTTTGAGCAGGGGGGATTTCTTCTGCTGTAGGCTCGGTTGTAGGTTCTGGCAAAGGTGCTGCCTCCGGTGTGGCAGCAGGCTCAGGCTCTGATAGCGGCACTTGAGGCTGGATTTCCGTTTCTGGTGTAGGAGTGGGTTCTGTAGTTTCTGTGGGTTCTGGTGTAGGAATTGGTTCTGGTGTTGGGGTTGGAGCTGGTGCTTTGACTATATAGTTGGGATCGACGATGCCAAGAGCGTCGGCTGCGGAAAGTTCGCCTCGCATCAGTTTAGAGAGAGTGTCTTTGCCGCGTGGAGAGTAGGTTATAACTCGCACGGTATTATTAAATGCGTTATTGATGACAGGATTGCCGTTTTCATCGAGAACCTCAAGCTGTATCCAGTTTTTCCCTGGGGTGAAACCTTTGAGGTAAATTGGCTGCCAGCGCTCGACGAGGAAACTAGAGCCATTCACTGTAACTCGAATTCGCCAATCGGCAACCTCGTCATTAGGGTTTTCGCGGGCTACAAGGTGCAGTGGGGCATTAGTGAGGTAAAAATCAAGCAGGATCGGTTCAGCGCCATAATTTCCTGTTGGACTATTGTAAGTCAGCAGGGGTTTGTTTGGATCGGGATTATTTTCCTGGGTTTTGGCAAATAGATGAAAAGTAGTTTGGGCGTAAGCGCCTTCGTTTTTGAAGCTTTCATCCCAGGGGCGGGTGGCAAAGACGCGCAGTGTATGAGTTCCGGGTAATAAATCTTCGAATACTATTGGCTGAGTTATATCGTAAATCTCCTGAGCGGGTTGGTTATCGAGAATTAGGTGCAGGTGAGGACCTAGGCCTAATTCTGGGTTTTTGAAAATGGGCAGATCCCGAACTGCTAGGCGCACGGTAACTGTTGTGTCTTGAAGGACTTCATCCGCCTGGGGACTTAAAATCGCTACCTGTGGCCGATAAGTGTCTAAGCTTTCGCGCAGTATTTGAATGGTATCGGGGGGAGATACTTCAGATATTTTTTCTTGCGGTGCGGAGGTTAGAGTACTACTAGGGGGGATTTCTTTGGAAGTGGCAAGGCGATCGCCACAGCCGCTTAGGTTGAATACTAGAAAGACTGTGAGCAGAGCTGTCAACAAAACTTTTGCAGCAGTCGGTAGCCAATTAATACCAAACACGCAGCCATACTCCTTTTGGATTCTATTGATTTTTTTAATCAAATACCGACAAATATTTCAATGCACTGAGGGGTTTTTTAATTGCCAGGATTGCAATTGTTTTTCCTCTCAGTTCAAATATCTTCGCAGAGCTCTTCTCTTTGTTTGCCGTTAGATTTCTTTCTTAGGGGGGATAGACTTAAAAACCTTACCCAGTTTTGCTCCGGCCGCCATAGCTTAACCTATTGTTTAGTTTTATAAATTTTTGCCTGTCCCTCTTGACTTTTTTCAAAGATTTTGCCGAATTTACCCTTACAGGGTTGTCAATATTTTTTAATTTTTGTTAAGTAATATCAGAGGTAATGACGAGGAAGACCTATAATTCAGCAGAAGCTGCCGATGCGTTTCCGAGCGCTCGTCCAGCCTTAAGCTCTATAGGTTAGTAGGAGTTGCCTCTCTAAACCTGAAGCGTGCACTAAACTATAAAAGTTAAGAAGCTCAATACGGGTTTAATGAGCATCGCGTTTCCAAAAATGCCACCCACTGCTCGCGAGAGAGGCGAAACGTTGCCAGAAAGCAACGTATAGGGTGGAGCGTATATTCGGTTCTTGTCTATAGAGAGGAGAGTCCCGATGACAATCAGTCCTCCAGAGCGAGAGGCGAAAGTCAGGGTAATAGTTGATAAAGATCCGGTTCCTACTTCATTTGAGAAGTGGTCTAAGCCCGGACATTTCGACCGCTCCCTGGCTCGCGGCCCCAAAACCACAACCTGGATTTGGAACCTGCACGCCAATGCTCACGATTTCGACAGTCACACCAGCGACCTAGAAGACGTATCCCGTAAGATATTCAGCGCCCACTTCGGGCATTTAGCCGTCATCTTCATCTGGCTGAGCGGTGCGTACTTCCACGGTGCCAAGTTTTCCAACTACGAAGCTTGGATGAGCAACCCCGCCGCCATCAAGCCAAGTGCGCAAGTAGTATGGCCAATTGTTGGTCAAGATATCCTCAACGCTGATGTTGGCGGCGGTTTCCACGGCATTCAGATCACCTCTGGTTTATTCCAACTCTGGCGCGCTTCCGGCATCACCAACAGTTATCAGCTATACGTCACAGCCATTGGTGCTTTGGTAATGGCTGGACTGATGTTGTTTGCAGGGTGGTTCCACTATCACAAGCAGGCTCCAAAACTGGAATGGTTCCAGAATGTGGAGTCAATGATGAACCACCACTTGGCTGGGTTGCTGGGACTGGGCTGCCTAGGTTGGGCAGGCCACCAAATCCACGTTTCTCTGCCAATCAACAAGCTCCTAGATGCAGGCGTGGCGGTTAAGGACATTCCATTGCCCCACGAGTTCATATTGAAACCCAGCTTGATGACAGAGCTATATCCTGGCGTGGAATGGGGGATTTTCAAAGGTGTTATTCCCTTCTTCACCCTCAACTGGAGTGCTTACAGCGACTTCCTGACCTTCAAGGGCGGTCTGAATCCGGTCACAGGAGGTTTGTGGCTGTCTGATACGGCACACCACCACTTAGCTCTGGCAGTCCTGTTCATAATTGCGGGCCATATGTACCGCACCAACTGGGGCATCGGCCACAGCATGAAGGAGATCCTTGAGGCTCACAGAGGCCCATTTACTGGGCAAGGCCACAAAGGACTCTACGAAATCCTCACAACTTCCTGGCACGCTCAGCTGGCCATTAACCTGGCCCTGATGGGTTCTCTCAGCATCATCGTGGCTCATCACATGTACGCGATGCCTCCATATCCGTACATCGCCACGGACTACCCGACACAGTTATCCCTGTTTACCCACCACATGTGGATTGGCGGGTTCCTGATTGTCGGTGCAGGCGCTCACGCCGCTATCTTCATGGTGCGAGACTACGATCCGGCCAAAAATGTTGACAACCTACTGGATCGGGTCATTCGTCACCGAGATGCCATTATCTCTCACCTCAACTGGGTGTGCATGTTCTTGGGCTTCCACAGCTTCGGGCTGTACGTTCACAACGATACCATGCGGGCTTTCGGTCGTCCCCAAGACATGTTCTCCGATACCGCTATTCAACTTAAGCCGGTGTTTGCGCAGTGGGTGCAAAACCTGCACGCCTTAGCTCCCGGCAATACAGCACCGAATGCACTGGAAATTGTCAGCCATGCCTTCGGCGGTAGTACAGTTGCCGTAGCTGGCAAAGTGGCAATGATGCCTATTACTCTCGGTACTGCCGACTTCATGGTGCATCACATCCACGCATTCACTATTCACGTCACCGTTCTCATCCTCCTCAAAGGGGTTCTGTTCGCCCGTTCATCTCGCCTGATCCCAGACAAGATGAATCTCGGCTTCCGCTTCCCCTGTGACGGTCCAGGTCGCGGCGGCACTTGCCAAGTTTCTGCTTGGGACCACGTTTTCTTGGGTCTGTTCTGGATGTACAACTCACTGTCGATCGTCATTTTCCACTTCAGTTGGAAGATGCAGTCTGACGTGTGGGGAACAGTTGCACCAGATGGCTCGATAAATTACATCACCGGCGGCAACTTCGCTCAAGGTGCTATCACCATCAATGGTTGGTTGCGTGACTTCCTGTGGGCACAATCTTCTCAGGTAATTCAATCCTACGGTTCGGCTCTGTCTGCCTACGGTTTGATTTTCCTGGGCGCTCACTTTATCTGGGCATTCAGCCTCATGTTCCTGTTCAGCGGTCGCGGCTACTGGCAAGAACTGATTGAGTCTATCGTATGGGCTCATAACAAGCTGAAAGTCGCTCCAGCAATTCAGCCTCGCGCTTTGAGTATTATTCAAGGTCGGGCTGTGGGTGTTGCTCACTATCTGCTAGGAGGAATTGCAACAACTTGGGCGTTCTTCTTAGCACGGATCATTGCCGTAAGCTAGAATTCAGATAAGTAACTGTCAGCTAGTAGTTAAAAAAGCTGCTAGCTGATAGTAACAACCTGAAAATGAAACTCTGAAAAATAAATAAAAAAATCAAATTTTTTCAAACTCAATTTTTCTCAAAAGTTGGATAATAAAAGAAAGTCTTGAAATTGTTATAATCAGAACGAAAGCTTTAATTTTTTTTTAGAGCTATTTCAGGGCTCTAAAAGAAAAAATGAAAGCTTGAAGTGTCTGATAAAATATTTTTCAAAGACTTTCGAGAAATGTCTTGGGTAAAACCAAGCTCTGAGGGAAACCTCCAATAATGGAGTCTAAAAAACGAAATTGCTTCTGAATATTCTGCGAAAGAATGTTCAGCCAAACCAATCAGGATTTAGCTTGAAATTATGGCGACGAAATTCCCGAAATTTAGCCAAGAATTGGCAGCCGAGCCAACAACGAGGAGGATTTGGTACGGGATAGCCACAGCCCACGACTTTGAAAGCCACGATGGCATGACGGAGGAAAATCTTTACCAAAAGATCTT
>DVEG01000022.1 GCA_015295835.1 Oscillatoriaceae cyanobacterium M7585_C2015_266 | reverse complement strand
TCGCTTTTCGGCGATTGAGTTTATTTCAAATGATTGTTGAGCGATTTCAAGGGATAATGTTTCGCGATTGACGGTATCCCAGCCCAATTCTTCAATAAATAGTGATTCAAAATCAAACTGTTGGAGGTACTGATGGGCACGGCTACGGTTGAGCATGGTGGATTTTAAGGGATTTATTGGTAAACGATGATGCCAGAGCGATTAATTAGTATAGTTGTGGTTAAAAATTATAATATCGCCCTATACTATAAAAAGCAGAAAGAGAAGGCAAAAGTTTACCGTTGACGTGCATAACGTCCGATGAGTTCAGCTGCTCCTAGGATGTGGTTTTCCATAGCTTTTTCTAGTTGGATTTTGGAGGCGCCGGGTTCTAGCCCAAGTTTTTTGTCTAATGCATAGAGTTTAAAAAAATAGCGGTGAGTGCCACTGGGTGGACAAGGGCCACCATATCCCAGTTTGCGGAAATCATTTTTTCCCTGAATGCCTCCGTTAGGTAGTTTGGCAACAATAGGAATTGCTTCTGGGAGTTGACGGGTTTCTGGTGGTAAGTCGTAGAGTACCCAGTGCACAAATGTTCCCAGTGGGGCGTCGGGATCGTCGCAAATGAGGGCGAAGCTTTGGGTGCCGACTGGAGGTTCATCCCAGCGCAGGGGTGGGGAAATATTTTCGCGATCGCATGTATATTTCGGCGGAATCATTCCGTTGGCTTCAAAAGCACTACTTTCAAGTTTCATAATTTTTGCTGCCAATTGAGATTTACTGTTTGGGTTGTTTTCAGCAGATTTACAACTGCCCAGCAACAGCCCCATCAATGATAATAATTGAATATTATGTCGCAGAAAAGTTCGCCGTTTCATAAATCTGTAAAATTTTATTAAAAATAAAAAACTAAATCACCGTTGTCGTCATAGTAAGATTATAATTTGTCTCGCCTTCAAATTGAATTACTCGTACAAAATATGTCCCTGGAGCTAAATTTTGGAGGTTAATTACTTCATTGCTAGTGCCATCATTTTCAGAAAAACCGAGAATTTCATTATTCTCAATAAGATTATTGCCGTTGAAATCTCGAATTACTTCTATATCAATATCTGCAGTTAATCCACTGAGAGTAACATTCAAATTGCTAGCCCTAGGTAGAATAAATCTGTAAATATCAACAGCCTCGTTATTACCCACAAATTCTGGAGTTATAGTGCTGCCTGCAAAGACAGTGCTACCTCCGGGGCTGCCTTGACGCCCTTCTTTTATGCCATTGACGACAAAATGTTCGAGAGCCTGAAAGTTATTAAAGCCAGCTGCACGCAAATCGGGGTTATTATTTAGATAAAAGTTGACATCGAAATTTCTAGAAGCAACTCGCCCTTCTCGAATGCCGTTATTAAGGAAATGTTCAAATAGTTCTTCGTTATCTAAAACTGCTGCTTGTAAGTCTGGATAGAGCGAGCGATAATAATTGGCATCGAATACTAGAGAATATATACGCCCTTCTTTGATGCCAAATGTTTGCAAATGCTCAAATAATTGACGATTTGTTGTCAAGCCAGCAGCAGCTAAATCAGGGTTATTAGCCCTATAAATATTGAGATCAACTAAGGGGGAAAATAATCGCCCTTCGTTTAAACCATTAAAGATGAAGTGATTAAATAATTCTTCGTCGGTTACCAGCCCAGCATCTCCCAAGTCTGGGTAGATATTAAAATAAAAATCTGGAGCAAATAATTCGATAGCCATTTTTTTAATTTGTGGTAGGGAAAAGTAGGGTGGTGATGCCACCCTTTTTAAGCGATTTTAAGCGCTGAAATATTTAGCGACGGGGTGATAAGCTATGATAGCAGTAGTAGATTGTTCGGGATATAATTGTTCGCTTTCATCCATGTAAAGGTTGATGCGATCGCATCCCAACAATTCCAACAGTTTATATTGATACTGAATATTAGGGCAAGCCGGATAGCCAAAACTATACCGAGAACCGCGATATCGTTGTGCGAGAACATCACGAATATTATCCGGTTCTTCATTAGCAAATCCCAGTTCTCGACGAATACGAGCATGAGTCCATTCTGCAAGCGCTTCTGCCATTTGTACTGCCAATCCATGGAAATACAAATAATCAGTATATTGATTGTTAGCAAAAAGCTTTTGCGCGTACTCGGTTGCTATATACCCAACCGTCACTGCTTGCATTGGTAAAACGTCAACATGCCCAGATTCTTTAGGCGCGAAGAAATCCGCAATACAAAGGCGGCGCAGAGATTTTTGTCGAGGAAATTCGAAGGTTGCTATAGGGGAGGCGTTACTGATATGTTGCTCATTATTCAAAAGTTCTGGGGCGTAGATTAACAGAGAATTACCTTCTGATTGCACGGGGAAATAGCCGTAAACCACTTGCGGTTGCAGAAGCTTTTCTTCTAAGATCCGCTGTTTCCACTGTTCCAAAATTGGGTAAACTTTCTCAGCTAGAAAGCGCTCGTATTCTTCCCGTGATTGTTCTTTAGGCTTGCGGAACTGCCACTGACCTGCTATAAGAGCTTGTAAATCTAAGTACCAGAAGACTTCTGTTAGAGAAATATCCTCTGGCTGTAATATTTTTGTGCCCCAAAAAGGTGGTATTGGGCGCTCAATATCGACAGCAACAGCTTCAGAGCGGCGAGTATCTATGGTAGTTGATTGATTAGAAGAATCGACAAGAGAAGCGGCAGTAGAATTTTGTTTTTGCTTGTTTCCGGATGGGGGATTTTCGTCTATTTCATCTAAAAAGCCTTTAATATCATCCCATTTTCCGGCTGCTTTAGCTTGCATTAATTTATCCATGAAGTTAAGATCGGAAAAAGCATCTTTACCGTAGATGACTTTTCCCTTATAGGTGTTTTGGCAATCTTCATAGACAAATTTTGGCGTCAGTGCTGCTCCGCCAAGAATGACGGGTACGGTAATTCCCCGCTCGTTGAAAGTTTCTAAATTTTCTTTCATAAAAGCGGTGGATTTTACCAACAATCCGCTCATAGCAATACAATCTGCTTTATATTTGTAATAAGCATCGATGATATTTTCTACTGGCTGCTTGATGCCTAGGTTGATGACTCGGTAGCCGTTATTGGATAAAATGATATCGACGAGGTTTTTGCCGATGTCGTGTACGTCACCTTTGACAGTGGCGATAACGAATGTACCTTTAGCATTATTGCCTACTTCTGCTTTTTCCATGAAGGGTTCTAGGTAGGCGACGGCAGCTTTCATAGTTTCGGCTGATTGTAATACGAATGGGAGCTGCATTTGCCCGGAGGCAAACAAGTCGCCGACGACTTTCATGCCGTCGAGTAGGAAGGTGTTGATAATATCTAGTGGGGGATATTTTTCGAGAGCTTTGGCGAGGGTTTCTTCTAAGCCAATACGTTCGCCGTCGATTATATGGCGTTTGAGTTTTTCTTCGAGAGAAAGGTTTTCGTCAGCGATGCGCTCGCGTTTTGTTGATACGCCTTCAAATAATTTCGTCAATTCTGCCAGGGGATCATAAATGCAAACATCTCCTTCAAACTGGCGCTCGTCGTAAATTAATTTGCGGCAGACTTCTTGATGTTGTGGTTCGATTTTTGCCAAGGGAAGAATTTTGCTAGCGCTGACGATTGCAGCATCCATTCCTGCTTGAACAGCTTCGTGTAAAAATACTGAATTCAGCACTTGTCGGGCTGCAGGATTCAAGCCGAAAGAGATATTGGAAATACCTAAAAGAATATGACATTCAGGGAATTCTTGGCGAATTCGTCGAATTGCTTCTATAGTAGCTTTACCGTTAGCGCGATCTTCTTCAATACCAGTAGAAATTGGTAAGGCGAGGGGATCGAAAAAGAGTTCATAGGGGGGGATACCGAAAGCGAGCGCTGCCTTATAAGCGCGAGAAGCGATCGCAAATTTCTTTTCAGCCGTTCGCGCCATTCCTTCTTCATCAATAGTGCCCACCACCACACCAGCACCATACTGCTTTGCCAATTCCAACACCTTATAAAAACGGGGTTCCCCATCTTCAAAGTTAGTAGAATTAAGCAAACATTTGCCGCCAGCAACCTTTAAACCCGCCTCCATTTTTTCCCATTCTGTCGAGTCGAGCATTAGTGGCAGCGTTACATTCGTCACCAGCCGCGACACTAATTCCCGCATATCGCGTACACCGTTGCGCCCGACATAATCCACGTTAACATCGAGAATGTGCGCGCCCTCCCGCACTTGTTCGCGGGCGATAGATACCAATCCATCCCAATCTTCCGCATTTAATAAGTCGCGACATTTCTTAGAGCCGCTAGCATTGAGACGTTCGCCAATAATTAGGAAAGAATTATCTTGCTGATAGGGTTGGGCGCTGTAAATTGATGCCGCCGAAGGAATATATTGCAGTAATTCTCGCACTGGGCGAGATTTTCCATTCCCAACTCTGACGGGGCGAGGTTTCGGACGTAGAGTTTTAGCAATATCTGCAAGCTGTTGTATGTGAGCCGGTTGTGTGCCGCAGCAACCTCCTATCACCTGTACACCTAAATCTTCTACGAAATGCATTAGCGACATCCGCAATTCCATCGGTGTCAAGCGATAATGAGCTTTGCCGCCGATATTTTCCGGCAAACCGGCGTTAGGAATACAGGATATTACAAATGGGCTGTTTTGCGACAGATAGCGGATGTGCTCTTTCATCATTTCCGGACCTGTAGCGCAGTTAAGCCCTAAAATATCTATGGGGTAGGGTTCTAAAATTGCCACTACGGCACTGATATCACTGCCGATTAGCATTGTACCCGTGGTTTCCATAGTTACGGATACCATTATGGGTAGGCGCGAGCCTTTTTGCTGGAAAACTTCCTCAATTGCGTTAAGTGCTGCCTTGATTTGCAATACGTCTTGGCAAGTTTCTACAATCAGCAAATCAACGCCGCCGTCGTATAGCCCCGACGCCTGTTCAACAAAAGCGTTTTTTAAAGTGTCAAAATCAATGTGTCCCAATGTAGGAAGCTTTGTCCCAGGTCCCATTGAACCTGCAACAAAACGGGGTTTTTCCGGGGTGGAATATTCAGCGGCAATACGTTTGGCAAGTGTGGCAGCGGTTTTATTTAAGTAATAGGCTTTGTCGGCGAGATTGTATTCTGCTAGTACTACTGATGTGCCGCCAAAGGTGTTGGTTTCGATGACATCTGCTCCGACTTCCAAAAAGCTGCGGTGGACTTTTTCTACTGCTTCTGGCTTCGTGTGAACTAGGTATTCGTTGCAACCTTCGTATTCTTTACCACCAAAGTCTTCTGCTGTCAAGTTTTGCAGTTGCAGGTTGGTGCCCATTGCCCCGTCGAAGACGATTACAGAGCGTTCGGGGCTATGCAGGCGTGCAAGAAACGCGCTTTTCATAGGCAAGTGAAATTTACATATCTCTATGATTGTATCTATTTTGCAATAGGCGTAAGTAAAAGAAGCTCTGACTGGCTATAGTAAGCAGATAAATTACTAAAATTACTAAATTTATTGATTTATTGATTTTTAAACTTAACTATTTCTAAAATTCCCCCCTTCTTATCTTGATATTCAGATTTTAAAATGTCTAATTAAGCAGATTATGTTTCGTATTGTTGGGATTCCAGCAAGCCTTGTTTTCATGCTTCAATAAATTCTGCGAGCGATCGCTGAGTGAATAAAAGCTTGCCGTCTTGCAGAATATGTGTTATCTTAGCGCTTTAGCAATTTTGTAAAATTACAGTTTGGATATGCTGCTGACTTAAGATTGCTACTTTGAGGGGTTTTTGGTTAAAATGGGAAAATAGCGACTGTGGGGGTGCGAGGGCACATGTCTTGCTCCTGTGATTGGAGTGACGGAGGATATATATTTCCATTCTGTAATCCTTGCCAGTAAAAGGTAATTATATCACTTTTTTGCATTGTACTCCCCCTGAAAAGATTTGCTCTTCGATTTTTTTTACTCCGCTTAAATGTTATAATATAGCAAGTTATGTAAAAATCTAAAAGTTTATGTAAAAAATATTTCCTTACTGGCAAGTCAAATTGACGTTTTTCGTAAAAATATCGTAAAAAAAAGTTAAGTTAGTTACAATTGGTAACAATAACGTCTGGCAGTGGCCTGCTGTTGGCAGAGAAAAAAGGCCATCAGACGAGCGTGCATCTGCGACGTCACTTGACTTGACCGAGTAATAGGGTGCATCGCCCAGCTCCAAAGTGGCGAGCTGAGGGCAGTGGGTATTTTTCGCTAAGCCCAATGCCAAAGCCCATGCCCGATTAAAACTTTGCATCCAAAAATAAGTCACTTTTATCCGCGCAGGAGGTTCTAAACCGTGCAGAATACGCCCGTCCAGCGGCCGACTATTCACCGCCAAGCATCTGACATAGAAAATTGTAATAAAAAAACATGCTGCGAAAGCAAAAGTTTACCAGCTCGCCAGAGGGAACCCGTGGCACGGCACGAAACTGAAGAACAATTTCGGCGATTTGTAGAGCACGTACCAGCCGCGGCGGCGATGCTAGATTTGCAGATGCGCTTTATGGCTGTTTCTCGCCAGTGGCAAGTAGTATTCGGACTGGATGCTAAAGAAATCATAGGGCGAGCGCACTGCGATATTTTTCCAGAGTGTAGCGAGCGCTGGCTGCAACTATTTGAGCAAGCAGTTACGACTGGACAAACAGAATATCTAGAAAATTATACCACTCGACCTGATGGCCGCGTAGAATGGGTGAAGTGGAATATTTTTCCCTGGTACTTTTCAGATGGTGCCGTCGGTGGTTTAATCGTATTTGCCGAGACTGCCCCAGAGCGTCAGCACCTAGCAGAAGCGCTGCAGCTTACGCAGCTAGCGATGGACAAAGCTGCTGATGCCGTTTTCTGGATGACCCCGGATGCCAAAATCAGGTACGTCAACGAGGCTGCCTGCCAGTTGCTAGGCTACAGCAAAGAAGAACTACTGGCGCTTTCCTTGCACAACATTAATCCGGCATTTTCCCCTGAAATGTGGGCGACGCACTGGCGCGCTATCAAACAATTGAAATCCTTAACTTTTGAATCCACTTGCCGCAGTAAGGATGGCCGCATTTTTCCCGTTGAAATGACTGTCAATTACTTGAAATTCAACGGCTACGAATATCACTGCACTTTTGCCCGGGATATTACTGAGCGCAAGCAGGCAGAAGCAGCTCTGCAAAATGCCAACGAGCAATTGCAAGCTGTGTTGGATGCCGTGCCGGGATTAGTGTCTTGGATTGATTCCAATTTGCGCTATCTGGGAGTAAATCGGCATTTATCTGCTGCTTTCGACATGCCGCCAGAAAGTTTTGTCGGTAGAGAAGTTGGATTTTTAGAAACTAGCCCGAAATTTTCTGAATTGGTACGTGAGTTTTTTGCCAGCCCGGAGCAGACAACAGCTCGGGAAGTTAATATTGAGATTGAGGGAGAACGGCGAAGTTATTTAATTGTTGCTCAGAAATACCATCAAGGCACGAGAGCGGTATTTGTCGGAGTAGATATTACTGCCCGCAAGAAAGCAACTGATGAGCTGCAAAGTGCTAAAGATCGGCTGCAAGCTGTGTTGGATGCTGTGCCGGGATTGGTGTCTTCCATTGATTCTGATTTACGTTATCTGGGAGTGAACCGACAGTTGGCGGCGACTTTCAATTTACCCCCAGAAAGTTTTGTCGGTAAAGAGGTGGGATTTATAGAGTCGCGCCCTGGATTTGCCGAATTTGTTCGTCAGTTTTTTGCTAGTTCTGAACAGACTGTATCCAAGGAAATTTGTTTGGGGGTGGGGGGAGAAAACCGCAGTTATTTGTTGGTGGCACAGAAGTATCATAACGGTTCAAAAGCGGTGATTGTCGGGCTGGATATTAGCGATCGCAAACAAATGGAAATTGAACTGCGCCGCAGTAAAAATCTTTACCGCACCCTTGCCCGTAACTTTCCTAACGGTGCAGTATGTTTGTTTGACTTTGAGCTGCGCTTTACTTTAGCGGAAGGTACGGAATTACCAAAAATCGGGCTTTCTAAACATTTGATGCAAGGCAAAACTATCTGGGAAGTTTTCCCGCCAGAAACCTGTACTGTTAGTGAACCTCTATGTAGGGCTGCACTCGCAGGTAAAGAATCGGTTGCTGAGGTGCCTTATGGCGATCGCATTTACCTTATGCACGCTATCCCAGTACGCAATGAACACGGCGAAGTTTTGGCTGGATTGATAATGATTCAAAATATCACCGAGCGCAAACAAGCTGAAGAAGCACTGCGGCAATCGGAAGAACGATTCCGACAACAAGCTCAACAGTTAGAAAAGACTTTGCAAGAACTCAAACAAACGCAAACTCAATTAATTCAAACTGAAAAAATGTCTTCTCTGGGGCAGTTAGTTGCCGGTGTCGCCCACGAAATTAACAATCCCGTTAGCTTTATCTACGGTAATCTTACTTACGCCCGCCAATATACCCAAGACTTGTTGGAATTAGTGCAACTTTACCTTCAGCAGTATCCTAATCCCACTCCTGATATTCAAGCTCACATTCAGCGCATTAACCTCAGTTTTCTGATCAAAGATTTTCCTAAACTTATATCTTCTATGCAAGTAGGAGCAGATCGCATTCGCGATGTTGTTTTGTCCCTACGAAACTTTTCTCGCATAGATGAACCCCAGAAAAAACCTGTTGACATTCATTCGGGAATTGATAGCACTTTGTTAATTTTGCAAAATCGCCTCAAAGCTAAGGCGGGACGCCCTGATATCGAGGTAATAAAGGAATATGGAGAATTGCCTTTGGTGCCCTGCTATGCCGGACAGCTTAACCAGGTATTTATGAATATAATCTGTAATGCAATTGATGCTTTAGAAGAGCAACACCGCCCCAATTCAAAACAGGATAAAAATAGCGATCGCAGTATTATCTGGATTCGTACCTCTGTCACGGATGATCAGCAAGTGGAAATTCGCATTTCTGATAATGGTCCCGGCATGACTGAAGAGATTAAACAGCGCATTTTTGAACCTTTTTTCACTACTAAACCTGTAGGCAAAGGCACCGGACTCGGCTTGTCTATTAGTTATCATATTGTCGTTGAAAAACACGGCGGTAAATTACAGTGCTATTCCGCTCCGGGTCAGGGGACTGAGTTTGTCATTTTAATTCCTCTCTCCCCTTCATCTTAGCTAGCTTTATTTTTTATTTTTTAAAAATTTTCGACATGGCTTTTCTTTCTGCATGTTTGGGTAGGGGTGCAATGCCTGACGCCAAACAGACGATAGAGCTGAAATCAATCTTCTAATCGCTTGCCGTATAAGTGAAAATACCGATACAGGGAATTGCGATTTGAGATATTAGTTTTAAAATAGAAATGAGTATACTACTTCTCTCAACAAAGAGAAAAAGTAAATCTCAGAGTAGGACGCTCTGTAAGTAAGGCAAACAACACCAAAAATTAGCTTGATAGATGCGCATAAGATGTTTTGGTGTATAATAAGTCTATACCCAAGAGCAGTAAACTGAAAGAATAGGGGCTATTTGGCATAGCCTTTACCAGTCTTCTCACAGACTGCGTAAGAATCCCTAGACTAGAGTCGATAGGAGTGTCAAACAGAAGCCATAGTTTAAGTAAAAATAATGAATCACTTTCACCGGATCACAACTATTTTGGGAATCGTTACTCTATTGAATGCAGGAGCAGTAGCCGTACAGGCACAGCCCCAGCCAATCCAAATCGTGCAAAAAAATAATGCTGAAGAGATTTTCCGCGAAGGCTTGAAGAAAATAGAGCAGGGAAACTTTCAGGGAGCTATTAACGACTTTACGGAGGTATTGAAAATCAATCCTAATATCTCTGACGCTTACTACTTCCGGGGGTTGGCTCGCGACTTACTAGAAGATAACGAAGAAGCAATTAAGGATTATAGCGAGGCGATTCGTCTGGATCCTAAAAATACCTACGCCTATAATAACAGGGGCACGGTTTATGCGGAACTAAAAGATTATGAGAAAGCGATCGAAGATTACGATCGCGCTCTCGACAAAGATTCTGAAAATGCTAACGCATACTATAATCGAGCATTGGCTCATACGGCATTAGGAAAACCGGAAAAAGCTTTGGCAGATTTTCAAAAAGCAGCTGAGTTGTACAAAAAACAAGGGCAAACCGCAGACTATGAAGACGCCATGAATCGCATAAAAGAGCTAAACCCCGAACAGTAAAACAGTTTTGGGAAAGGTATAATCAACTGAATCGGGTGACAGTTATAAAATCAAATTGTTTGAGAAATATTGCTGACACCCGATGTATTAAATTTTTGAGTGCAGGAGTAAGCCCTAGATATGAAAGAAAAAACTGTAGCGACTATAATTGCACTAACAGTCTGGGGCGTTGCCAGTGCAGCATTTGCTGAAAATATAGAGCACGTAAGACAATTACTGGCGACTAAACAATGCCCTAAGTGCGAATTGAGTAATGCAGGGCTTGTTTTAGCAAATCTAGAGGGTGCAAATCTCAACAGTGCAAATTTGAATCGAGCGAATTTGAGCCGCGCCCAACTAGCAGGAGCAGATTTAAAGCAAGCAAATTTGACAAGTGCAAGTTTGTTTGGTGCAAATCTGGAAGGGGCAGACTTGAGGGGTGCTAATTTGGCAGGTGCGGATTTGAGAGAGGCAAACCTTGCTGGCGCGAAATTAGAAGGTGCTAATTTGGCAGGAGCAAACCTAAAGGGAGCTATAGGAAAAATTTCTTATCCAGGGCAATTTGATGATTTGTATCAATGGGCACTTGAAGAAGGGCAAAGAGGCAATTATCCAGGAGCGCTCGCTTATTTTAATCAAGCATTGGCGCTACAGCCTCAATTTGCCCCCGCTTATTTAGGGCGGGGAGCAGCACGTGCAGAATTGAATGATTATCGAGGAGCGCTCGCAGATGCTAAATTAGCCGCAGAACTCTTTACTGCACAAAACAATCCTAGTGGCGTTCAAGCCTCAGAAACTTTGATAAAAGCAGTAGAAATTCAACAAAAGCGAGCAAGAGAAGGAGGGCGAGGCGGCGGCAGTGGCAGTAATTTGCTACAAATTTTGGGAGGATTGTTGTTACAGTTTCTATTTTAATTAAAAATTTGCAGTTATCATGTCAAATTTAAACGGCGCACCATTCCCATACCCATAGTAGTTTTGCGACCTACACCACTATAAAGTGCAAAATTAGCAAGAGCATTAATTTGCTTGACAGCATCAACAGGCGCTTCTCCCAAAATACGGTAACTAACTTCTCCGACACAGCCAATAAGTTTACTACGATTGTCTGAAATAACTTCTGTGCGGATGTTGAAAAAACTAGGGAAAATAAAATCGACAACTTTTTCTGAAATAGGAAAAGAGCTGTACTTGTTCCAGCGGTGAATTAAACTAAAAAAAACGCACTCTCGGGTGGGGAAAGAAGCATCGTAGCGCCCCTTACGAAAAGTAGTAGGCGTACAGAAACTAAAGGCAATATGGCGATCGCTATGGGAAGCGAGTTCGTAAAGCTGCTCATAGTTGCAGGAATTTGCCCAAGGTTGATTATCTTGCGGCGTGTCTGCCAGCCCGGTAATGTATAAATCAGCGGGTCCGAGATGCCAAGGATGAGCAGGATTGATATTTTGCCAAAGCTGGATCAAATGACCAAATAAAGTATCGTCTAAAAGAGAAATTCGCCACCAACACCGAGTATAAGGCGGGAGCGGATGGCGGTGTTCCCACTGTAGGGTATTCTCGCGGCTTTGAGAACGCTTCGAGAGATTTTCAACTTGCAGAGGGCTAAGAGTAAAAGCTTTTTCAGTTTTTTGATCATGCAGATAGGTGCCCAGTTGCGGAGCGGCAGAGCTAACTAAATTTAAAAACAAAGCGTGCAGGTGGCGACCGCTGAGAAATTGCGGTGGCACTGTAGACTTAGGTAGTATGGAAAGAACTAAACTATGAGGCATTTAATTCATCCAGATAGGCTTATATAATATGCTGTGAATTTTTGTAAAAATAAAATCAGGAAAAATATAAGCTCGAAAAGCTAAGATTCACTACCATTGCCAAAGTGTTCTCCACTGCATAATAAGCAATTATTAATAAGTTAACCATCTGGTTTAGCGAACCGTTAATTTTCCCGCCCTAATCCCACCCCAAAACCGCAAGTGGGCTGAAGCGTGCCTATCGATTATCGTCAACCAGACGAACAGAAGTTATTTGTAAACCGGCTTAAAATCAGCCAAATTTCCTCCAGCCGGAAAATTCTTCCATCTGGATTTTTTTAACAATCTCTACTTCTACTTTTTGACGTATTTTCTCCCTAAACTTGTTCGGCTTTCTGCACCTTACTCGAGAAAACTTTTCTCTGGAGAGGGAACACTATAGAAAAGAGAAAGAAATTATACAAAGCAAATAACCCTCGAAGTTGGCCACCAGCAGCTAATGACCGCCTCGTGGGATGCTTTATCATGCCACGCTAAGAGGTGAAAACAATGTTTTTATCTGAATTTATCCTGCTGGCGATTGCTTTAAGCACTGCCTGGATTTACCTGCAAAGCTCGGAAGAAATTTATTGCTTGCTGTGTGCTATTATCGCCAGTATCTGCTCGCTCGTGGGGTTGGCGATCGCTCCTTGGCCGGTTCAACTTGGCATAGTAATGCTTTTACTGTGCTTAGATAACCTCAACATTACCAAGGGCTACCATTGAGCGAAAATGCTGCCCAATAATAAAGTGTGACGTCTGCTCTATTCTGTGACTTAGGAGGGAGATGAGTAGAGCGCTCTCCAACAGCAATGCTTGTATATTGCAGCCCATTGCGCCAGAGTTTGGCTCTGCCTTCCACCTTGGGCGCGAACGGCTGTCGCAGATTAGCAGACAACACGAACCCAGTGAGGGAGTACCGTGAAATTTGAAATTAATTTTTACCGAGAAAAGTCGCACCTAGCTGTCCATACTACTGTTAAGCTCGACTGGATGTTGACGCTACCGCTTCCTGTTTGGCATGGCGGTATGAGTCATGTAAACTGGGTGCGCGCGGCTTATGGTCTGCCGCCTCTCCCCGAATCTGAAGACTATTTTTTGTGAACGCGCTACTCAACGACGCCAAAGCCTCTCTAAAAAGCAGGGGCTTTGCTGCTCCTTTTCCAAAATAATAAAAAACCCGCAGTAGTTGCGGGTTGTCATTGGGGTGCATCTCTATTTGTTTTTCACTCAGCTCTAGGCAGAAGTTTGATGTGGATTGTTACAAAACTTTATCTGGCGATTTATTTTTTTCAGGTATGTTAACTTTTTTTAATTAAATATCATAATCTGGCAATATGTCTTATAAAAAATTAATAATGAACGGCAAAAGTGTTAAGGTTCCACCCTTACTTCCGGGCTGTAGACTGCCTGTAGTGATACGGGCACTTTTCTTGATCGTTTAGGAGTTATTTGCATGTTTGGTTTTCTCAAGAATTTATTAGGCGGAATTTTTAGCTTTCTCGGCAGTCTTCTGGGCTTCAAAAAGTCCGAATACGTATTGGAATTCGAGTCGGCTCCTGCAGACGCAGCAGCTGCAACCACTCAGCCTGCTAAACCAGCAGCAACCAAGCAGAGTAAATCGGCTAAAGCCACTGCACCTGCGTCGGCTCCAGCAAAACCGTCTAAACCAGAGGTTTCTGCTCCTCCCAAATCTGAGCCTGCCAAAGCTCCTGCTCTTGTGGGTGGGTTTGCTACCACCTATTTAGTGCCTACTGTCACCTTCCCTCGTCGCCGACCTGGCGCAAATATGAATTCATTCTTGGACATGGCGCGGCAAATGAATCGGTCTCGATAAAAGCGAGTAGAGTTTTGAGTGCCGCGTGCTGCTGAGTTTTAGAAGCTAGCGAGCGCTCGGCACTCATTACTCATCACTTACGCCTGTTTTTCACAAAGACAAGCGCGCTGTAAAGTTGAAAAGCCGGGTCCCAGTCTGTGGGTTCGCGGCGAAACAAATCAATGTGAGGCTTGACACGCCTTAACAATTCTGGGTAGTCTTGCACTGTTTCTGCAAAAAGAAAAAAATTCGACCAGACAGTTGCATTTGGCAATTTTTGTTTAAGCAAATCAATCAAATTATTCCAGTATAGGCGATTAGTGATGTGGTCTGTAGGCTTTTCGGCAGCAGCAGTCAGCTCCACCCCCTGTTGAAATTCATAAGTAAAACTGTTAAGACGCAGAATACTGTTGCGGTTTGGTAAATGCAAGTCGCAAAAGTGTGCGTAATCTTGAGTGGATTCTTTGCGCTCTACTTCGTTGCGGCTAAGATTGTACTCGACAATTTGTTCAAAAACTGGCAAAAGTGCTTCGACGCGCTGGCTGACTTCTGACCAGTTAAAGCTCAAAACTCCGATTTGCTCTGCTTCGTTTTTGCAAATAACGGTGGCCTGTGGGGATACTGACTGGAAGTAGCAAACACGAAAAACATTAATTTTATTAACTTCTGCTAGGGATGCACAAAAATTGGGAATGCCGGCTTTTAGTAGTTCCTGGCTATAAACTTGCAACTCTCCAATCGCACCAGTGCGATAGGCGCGCCAACCTTGGCTTGGCAGCAGCAGTCGTGCGGTATAGGGATCGGTGTTCATTATGCGAGCCAAGTTTTTGGCGGCTTGGGGTTTTGCTTCTGCGCTGACGGGTTCTAAAACTAAAATGCCCGGTTCGGCATTGCGGGGATCGGCTTTGGCAAGGGCGAGTGCTTGTTGACGCTTTTGTTTTTCTTTTTCTTCTAGGCGCTGCAATCCTTGACGCGCTTGGGCTAGCACTTTTGGTATGGTTGTTCCTCGCAGCAATTGCCGATAAATTTTTTCCGACGCTTCTACTTTGCCGCTTACTTCTTGCAAGCGTCCGATATACAATTGCACCCAAGGGTCTTGCGGCGAGGTTTTATAGAGTTTTTTTAGCAGTTCGGATGCTGTTCGATAGTCTTTTTGCTCAAAGGCTGCGGCCACTCGTTCGATTTCGCTCATGGGGGTGGGCCTGATTTTGCTACTAATATAAATTATTTTTATAAGAATAAAATCTAATCTAAAATGTTTCTATGAAATTATTCGATTCCCAGACTGCTGCAATCAGAGACATGGCGACTACGGGAGCGGTGACAGCTCTGAGAATGCGACGCCCCAGAGAAACGGGTTGGAAGCGTGCTGCACGAGCGTGTTCGATTTCGGCGGGTGTCCAGCCCCCTTCCGGTCCAGTAGCTATAATAATTTTAATATTTTTTTTGCCGTCAATATTTGCGAGTTTTTTTTCTTGCAGACAGGTGAGTAGGTGATTAGATTCGCCACGGGCTACACAGATAAATTGCATATTGGCTTCTTGGGAAACCTCCTGAGAAAGAGATGATAAAATAGTGGAAAATGGAACTGGCTCTAAAATCACCGGGACAATCTGACGCTCGGATTGCTCGGCGGCTTCAGTGGCGATACGCTGCCAGCGAGCGAGTTTTTGAGGGCTAGGTTTGATGAGGGTACGCTGTGAAAGGGCGGGCACAATCATTGTCACTCCTAACTCAGTAGTTTGGCGCACCACTTCATCAAATCCAGAGCCTTTGGGTAGGGCGACTATCAGAGTTACTTCTACGGGCAACTCGGTTTTAGCGTCAATCGGCTCTTTAATTTGAGCCGAAGACGCGTCTTCTAGCTGCGCCAGCCACCATTGTCCTCGTGCGTCTATGGCAATGAAGCGATCGCCTTTCCGTAACCGCAATACTCGTAATAAGTAATGCTGTTGTTCGACGGTGAGAATAATTTGCCCGTCTCGAAATTGGAAAGGAGCGATCGCTAATCTTTGCAGTTGAGCCAAGGAACAGGGTTACAGCTAGTAACGAGTAGTAGAAAAATCAAGCTCAAGGGAGAGATTAAACGAGAAAGCAGCTTTTGGAAGTTTTATTTTCCCGCTGCTTCCTTTCCGTATTCCTATCCCTTGACTTTTAGGTTTCTTCCTTATTCAAGGTTTTCAAGTAAGCCTCGATTATCTCTGTAGCCAGTTGTACTAGCGGCTTACCTTGACGCTCAGCCTCGGCTTTCAGTTGTATGTACACTTCATGGCGAAGGCTTACCCTGTGCCGAATTTTGTTTGTATTTATAGTTGTAGTTGTCTCCGGCGCTGGGGCGCTTGCTTGGCCATTTTCGGCTGCCGTTGAGGCAGGAGCAACAGGATTTTCAGTTTCAGTCGCGACTGCTGCGGGAGCTTCTGGCTCGGTTGCTGCTGGAGTGGGAGTTTCCAGTTCGCTTGTATTAGCAGTAGGAGTAGAAGTCACTTCGGTTTCGTTAGTTTCGGTCGTCATCTTCGAATCAGCTAAGTAAGTAGTAGTAAATTGACGCATCGCTTCAAAGCCGACGCGCTCGCAAAAATCTCCAAAACTCTCATCGGCAAGCCGATGCATCTTGAAGTAAACAAAAATAGGCTCTAGAAAAGCTTCCAAATCTTTAATGGATAGCTTTTCCAAATAGAGTTTTGCCAGCCGTGTCTGGTTGGGAGAGCCTCCCAGCCACACCTCGTAAGTGTCAGGGCCACTGCCGACAAACCCTAATTCTGCCATATATGGACGAGCACAACCATTGGGGCAGCCAGTCATGCGGATGACAAAATACTCATCCTTCATACCCAGCTTGTCCAACAATGCTCTAACCCGATCCAGTATACCAGGTATGGCCCTTTCTGATTCTGTTATGGCCAAACCACATGTGGGAAGAGCCGGACAAGCCATCGCGTACCGTTCTATGGGATCGATGTCTTTTTCGCTTTTAATTCCAGATTTGTCGAGGATTTGCTGAATTTCTGCCTTGGAGTCTGGCTCAATCTCGTAGAGAATTATATTTTGATGCGGCGAAACTCGCATGGGTAGGTTAAATTTCTCCACGATTTGCCGCAGTGCCGTTTTCAAGCGGAAGCTGCCTTCATCCTTTATGCGGCCATTTGGAATAGAAATGCCCAGAAATAGCTTGCCGTTGCCCATAGGATGCCATCCCAGGAAATCCTCGTATTTCCATTCGGGCAGCGGTTTAAAGGGTTGGATTGGCTTGCCGAAGTAAGATTCGACTTTTTCGCGGAATTTTTCTACGCCCCATTCTTCTAGGAGGTACTTCATACGGGCGTGCCGCCTGTCGCTGCGATCGCCGAAATCTCGCTGTGTCGCCACTATCGCCTTCATCAAATCGTAAATATCTTCTTTGGCCACGTATCCCAGCGGCTCTGCTAGACGGGGGAATGTTTCTTCTTTGCCGCGCGTGCGCCCCAATCCACCCCCGGCGTATATATTAAATCCTTCCAGATTGCCGCTGCTGTCAGTTATGACTACTAAGCTGACATCCTGAGAAAATAAATCAATGGAATTATCCCCCGGTACGGTTACTGCCACTTTGAATTTCCGGGGCATGTAGTGTTTGCCGTAGATGGGTTCTTCGAGCTCAGGAAAATTTGTGCCGTGGTTATTCCGCATTCGCGCTGCCACTACTTCGGGATTTTCTTCGCCGGTGATTACTTTTTCCCCGTCGAGCCAAATCTCGTAATAAGCACCGGTTTGTGGCTTTAGTAAGTCGGCGATATTGTTTGCGTACTCCCAGGCATAGCGATATTCCGGGCGATTCGTATAAGGAGCTGGCGGCGCCATCACATTGCGGTTGAGATCGCCGCAGGCTCCTAAAGTCGATCCCATATTTTTAACGATAGACGCGATCGCCTGTTTAAGATTTTTCTTGAGTATACCGTGTAGTTGAAATCCCTGCCGTGTAGTTGCCCGTATAGTGTGATTGCCTACTTCGTCAGAAAGCCTATCTAACGTCAGATACAGCTGTGGGGGAACCACCCCTCCTGGGCTACGGGTGCGCAGCATAAACTGATAGTCTTTCTCCTGCCCTTTCACCCTATTATCGCGGTTGTCTTGCTGGTAAGAGCCGTGAAATTTTAGAATCTGAACGCCATCTTCTGTGAAGTGCGTTGTTTCTTGCTGCAACTCAGTTGCCACCGGTTCGCGCAAATAATTGCTTTTTTCTTTGATAGCTTCTATCTTAGAAAGCTTGCGTTCGGTAGGAGTGGGATTTTTTACGTTAACCATTTTTACTACTGTACGAATTCAAAAAAATTGCCCGGTTAAACTCGACGGCTTTTTATTGGGCGGAAGGCTGCCTGGGAAAAGGCTGCTCTTGCCAAGAGTACTTCCCGCCCGCAACCGATTCAACCAGGGAGGAGGTGATTTCAAGCATTTCTCCCCATTCAGCGGGCGTCTTATTCCCGGCAATCCAGTCGAAATTAAGTTCTATCTTTCCATCTTATCATGGCCTTGTCCCCAATACAGAATTTTTTCGGCCAATCTGATTTGATGTCAATCCCTCAACCCTACCTGAATGTTAGTGCTTACTATCTTATTCTTAATAATTCGTAAAATTTAATTAAATTTAAAGATAGCTGGGTAAGGTTGAGATTGGTTATACCTCGCTGCTGTTGCAAGTGAGATTGGTAATCTCTACTGTACAGTAGATACTAGAGCCATGTCCACCCCTTACAAAAAAATTTCACTGTATTACTGCCAATTCTGCAAATAGGGGAAGCAAAGAGGGGGAAGAGAAGAAAAGATTAGCTGTGCCGAAAGCCTATTCCAGAGTGAAGATTAAATACTATTTAGCTTCAACAAAAGCAGAAAAACCCGCTTTCTTATTATAGAAAACGGGTTCCTGGCAACTGAAGTGCTCTAGCAGAGCGGTTTTCTCAGAGCATTAGTTAAATATTACTGACTGGGAGTTTAGAAGCGATAGCCAGCTCCCATCTGGAAGCTAAGAGCTGAAGCGGGGCTGTCTTGGTAAGCATTAATCCCTAGTTTGGCATCGGTGTAGAATACTATCTTTTTGGTGAGGTTTGTTTCTATGCCAGCGGTTAATACAACGGCATCTTTATTGCCGAGGGGAGTTGGCTTGCCGTCGCTTTCTACGAAAGAATAGCCCGTACCTAAGTAGAGGTTGGAATTATTATTTATTGGCAAGTCATAAGAAATCATCGGCATAATCGCGCTTGTTTCGTCGCTGAAAAGTACGGCACCTCGCAGAGAAATTGGTGCATTAGAAATTTGATAACGACCTTGTATATTTCCCCCTAAAGTAGCAGCATCTCCGTCTTGTCCACCATTGGTAACGCCTGCGGAAATGCCAGCTCCTATATAGTGTCCAGTCATGCCGGTTGGGGCAACAGCGGCGGCAGATTTTGGCATGAAAATAGGTGCGATCGCTAGTGCAGATAAAGCATAAATAGTAACAGCTAATTTCAAATTAGCTCTCATATTTTTCTCCTTGAATTCTCTTTAAATTTAGTTCCTATCTGTTACTTACAGAGTCGTTTATTAAATTCAGAAAGTTCCGAAAAATTTTAGAAAAATGCTGTTTGAAAGCGCTATAATGACTTAGATTCACTTGTTTAAGTTCCCATTTTGACTAAAATTCCCAGATTTAGCTCTAGTTATTGCGAATTATCGATATATCGAATTACTCTCTGATAAAGTATTTCATCGCCATTAGCACGTGGAAAGGCGAGCGCACTTTGAAAGTAGACTGTTTTTAAAATGTCACACTGATTATATTCAAAGGGTAAAGCTTTTTAATGTGTAGGTTTGACAATCGAATTTTCAGATAATTGCGCGTGAGTCACTAAGCGAAAAAAAAGGGAGAAAGCAATGCCATCTCCCTTGTAGTTTAAAATATTGTGCCGCAGATTTTTATTTACTCGACATCTTCTATAATTTCTCCTTCCCCTTCAGAATCCACATGTGTCACTGAGGTAGCGGAAACAACGGCTCCTCCATCCAGTTTTTGATAAACTAACTTTTCTATTTCCTCGGCTAACTTGGGGTTTTCTTCCAGATAGCGGATGGCGTTGTCTCGCCCCTGACCTATATTGTCGCCTTTATAGTTAAACCAAGTTCCCTTGCGCCCGATTACGTCAGTTTCTAGGGCGATATCTATAAGACATCCAAGGCGGGAGATGCCTTTGCCAAACAAGATGTCAAATTCGGCAACTCGGAGGGGAGGGGCGACTTTATTCTTAGCGACTTTAACTCTGGCGCGGATGCCAACCTCCTCGTTTCCTTTCTTTATGATTTCTTTGCGGCGAATATCTAAGCGCACGGAGGCGTAGAATTTGAGGGCATTACCGCCGGTGGTGATTTCGTTGTTGTTGTAGCTGGCGCCGATTTTTTGCCGCAACTGGTTGAGGAAGATGACAGTACAGCTGGATTTACCGATATTGCCGGTAATTTTCCGCAGGGCTTGGCTCATCAAGCGAGCTTGCAAGCCGACGTGAGGATCGCCCATATCGCCTTCGATTTCAGCGCGAGGCACTAGAGCGGCTACTGAGTCAATGACGACAATATCGACGGCGACGGAGCGAACAAGCTGATCGACAATTTCCAATGCCATCTCTCCAGTGTCGGGCTGGGAAATGAATAGGTTTTCGATATCGACTCCTAGTATGGCGGCATAGGTGGGATCGAGGGCATGTTCGGCATCGACGAAGGCGGCGACTCCACCAGCTTTTTGCACTTCAGCGATCGCGTGCAGTGCTAAAGTTGTTTTACCGGAACTTTCCGGACCATATATTTCTATCACTCTTCCTTTGGGCAACCCGCCGCCCAAGGCTAAATCTAATGTCAGTGCTCCGCTGGATATCGTTTCTACCTTCATGCGGGCGGCATCACCGAGCCGCATGATTGCCCCTTTGCCAAAATTGCGCTCGATTTGATCTAATACGCGTTTTAGGGCTTCTTGCTTTGCATCTTTTTCTGTAACTATAGCCATGCCTCGCCTCGGGGTGAGAAATTTGGATCGTTAGGAGTTGGGGGGAGAGATTTTATTGTAGCGTTTACGCTATCGGATCTGCAGTTGACTTCATTCTGCCTGCAAGTCTTTTCGCCGTTTTTCCTGTACGGCAATTGATAATTTTTGTTAATTTTTGTATGACAAAATCAATGTCACTTTTTTATAAATTTTTATGTGAGTAACTATAGTACATCTTTCACTATAGTACTAGAAATAATCCTCTGGATAGTCTAGATCCCAAATAGTCCTATAGTTATTCGTGCGAATCCAATCGCTGCAAGTAATTTCATTTTCATACCACGCATCAGGATCTTGAGGGCAGTAGAGAATAAACTTCGTGTGCTTGACGATCACTGTTTTTTCCAGGCGGCTTTGGATAGTAATTACCTTTTCATAAAGCCGCTTGTAAATCACCATCGTAGGGCAGCGAACAAACAGTTCCGTCATAGCGTTTTCATGGCGGGTGATGCGCCACTCACAATGGCTGAAAAGAGCTTTTAGAGAACCATTAAGTTGTTCATAAAAACGTTTACGAAGTTCTCGCCCTTCTTGAATTTCTCTTGCTAGCTCACGGTCCTCGTCACTGAAAGGATGAGGCTGATCGAGATTTTCTTGGCTCATAAGTTCGCTCCCATGCCTTCCTTCATGCAATGCTACCGCGTTTGCGGGCTTCTTTATTGGAGGTGCCGACGTTTTGCAGCCCTGCTTTGATCATCTCGCGTTCCAACATAGAGAAAAAGCGGGCGCGATCGCTTGCTTTCACCACTGCCTGATTGTGCGCCTCAGCTAGGGCTATAGGATACCCGTAACCCTTCTGTACTTGAGCCACGGTTATGCTGAGAACATTTTCTAGCAGGGCTTTATCTTTAACCACCCATTCCGGCACCTCAATGCGAGCTATTTCCCTGCCGACGTTAACATAACAAAAATAAATAATGTGGTGAGCATAGAGTTCTAAAATCGAAGCCGAACTTCGCCACAGGGGGCTGCGCTCTCCCGGTTGCAACAGACAACTCCAGAAAGTAACATCTCGCAGGGGTTCAAAAACCTGACAGGGTGCTTTCTTTGGTTTGCCATTAACATCCGGTTGCATTGTTGGGGAACAATGGGCGATGCAGTCAGGGGTTTCGTAGGGGCAGGCGGCTAGACGCAGGAAGTTAGTTGATTCACTGCTACGGGAGGCACTGACATAGCCGACAATCGGAATACCGGCGTTTTCGAGTTTATCCCAGGCTGTAAGAATTGGGCAGAGAATGCGAGCGCGCGCTTCTTCTGGTAGTGGTTCTAGAAACCAGTAAATCAGTGATCCATCCACCAAGGCAATTGTCGGCACAGGTGGCTCACTCTCAGAAGCCCACACTCCACATGCCAGCTCTGCTAGCACTGTGGCTTCCAAGACAGTGCGCATATATCCCATCCACTCTTCTGTACGAATCCCCCACTGCAGCGATTCATATAGTTCTTCCGGGCGATAGAAAACTTCTGGCAGACTATCTAAAAAAGGATGGCGGCTCTGATTGTAGTGCAGCACCACTCGCCCGATATTTATCAGATAGCAGTAGGCAATTTCGTGCTGGTTGGGGGCTATTTGAGATCCATCTGTGGCTATGACGGTGTGCTGGCTCTGCGGTGGGGAAATATATATGCGATCGCTCAATCCTTCTACCGGTTCAGCTGCCGTAAACGTCAAGCGATGCTGCCAAGTTTGCTGTAGCGTCACCAAATCTTGAGAGCGTGCCGAAATCTCCTGCATCAGTTTCAACGCTACTTGCAAGCGCTTTCTAGACGCTTCCGCTTCCTGCGTCAAGTGCTTACTGATGCCTGGGATTTTGGCAGCGAGTTTAGTTAGATCGAGCATTGGATTTTTAAACTTGAAATTGCTTTATGGCCATGTTGAAAAATCCCCGGTAAATTGGGAAAGCGATAACAGCTTAATGCGCGGATCTTGTTTAACTGATTCCCGCTCTACTAGGGTATTGTATCCCCAGTCTGCCAGAAAAAGTCTAACATTTTTCAGTTCCGGTTGCTGTTTTATTACTTGCAAGGTTTTCAGGCGATCTTCTACAAACCATATTGTTTGCGTTTCAGTATTTTTCTCCAACAATTCCCGTAAAATATAATGCTTGGTACGCTGCAATTCTTTACCAAAAATATACCCAGGCGGCAGCTCGATTCCCGCCTGCTGCAATAACTGACAAACGAAGCGCCCTTCTTTAGTGGTAATGATCACTATTTTCACTGCTAGTGCGATCGCTTGCTGCAATCGCTCTATTACACCTGGATAAAAGCGATGATAACTCAGCCAGTCAGTCAGCTCCCTGGCAATCCACTCATCCCGCAAACTATCCAGTTTCTCTCCTATATCTTTTGCTTGCAAATTTTCTTCAACTAATAGCTGCGACGCAATACTCACCCAGCTTTGCAAAATTTTTTCTTCGGAAATACCCAGCAGTAGCGCACGTATTAGCACCGGCATTTCCCAGCCAGTTTCAATAACAGGGCGCAAGCGGTAAAAAATCTCTTCTAAACCAGGTGGCGGCGTCTGCTGACTCGGCTGCCAGATTTGACAATAGGTGCGCCATGCTGTTTGGAAATATTCTAACAATCCGTCGCAGATGACGCCATCAAAGTCAAGCGCTAAAATTGTAGGTGTTTTCGATTGCATGGAAAAAACCAAAAATACTACTACGCAACTAGGGTAATTGCAGGTTTTAACCGAAATAAACAAGGGGCGAGCGCGAACCCGCCCACTTCCACCGACAACCCTCAACCTCAAAAAAACCGCAAAACCCTATTATCGCGGACAGAGAATCAGCTTATTAGCAGGAATATAACCATTCACCGGCTCTGAAATCGGCACCCAGCCATTCGCACCGCGATTAACAATCGTTACCCGCTGCTGATTGACAAGAGTTCCTACAGACTCACTGGTGGCAGAAGGTTCTTTCTTAACACTAACCGCCTCCGAAGATAAAATACGGCGACAATTTTCAGTAGAAGTCGCAGTCGCAGTCGTGCCCGTAGCAGTCTTTTCTGAACACGGTACAAGATAAGCTGTAAATACCATCCCTTTCTGAGGCGATGAAATCATCACCCAGGCATTATTAACATTTTTTTCCACTGTCACCTCGGTTCCATTAGCAACAGTGCCAATAATCGCACCATTCGGGCTCGAGCGCACATTAAGAGGAGCACCTGCAGTCTTCACTCGGCGACACATGCCTTGGGCTGTAGTCTCAGGCTTTGTCTGAGTCGCAGTTGTCTGAGTCGTAGTCGTAGTAGTATTTGCGTCACAAGAGGTAAGATACTGTTCAAACACCATCCCTTTTTGGGGAGATGAAATCATCACCCAGCCATTGCTAGCATTTCCTTCTATAGTGACAATCGTTCCATTCGCTAAGGTGCCTATAATTGTACCATTAGGACTTGATCGCACATTCAGAGGGTTGCCACTCGTCTTCACCCGACGGCAAGCCTGGGTAACTACCTTTTGATTGTCATCCTGATTCGAGGATGTGTTTGCCCTGGCTATATAAGAAGCTGCTGTCAAATTCGTAACCCCAAACATTAGCGAGGCTACAAACGCTATAGATAGTTTCCCAGTACTGATTTTTTTCATCGAACAGCTCCCGAAAGCACCAAAACTATATGGCTTGTATTTTATATCTCTAAAAAAGTTTTCTTGCTAGCGCTGAAATACGATAAATCCAACCAAATTATAACCATTCTCCAGCTAATCATGTTTAAAAAATGTTAAAATTATATTAAAATTTTATATTTGCTATTATAGAGAGAAAAGGAAAGAAAAAGTAGCCCTCGAAACTGTCAGCCCGCATCAATAAAACTTTATGAACCTTCAACCAGCAATTTTTGTTTTTAAATAGCGGCTGCGGCGCTGAAATTGGCTCTCACTTATACCAGGACATACACTATTATACTAAGTTTTTCCCGTTTAGCTCTTTCTCTCTTAAATAATACCTTATCAGTGGCGATCGCAACTGCTAAACTAGAAGCCGTCTGATGAAAATCTGAATTAAGCCAAGAAATCAACCTTATTCAAATAGGCATTCAGTCAAGTGGTTACAGAAAGATAAATTGCGGTTAAAGCCAAACCAACGACACGATATTTTCTAGACATGCGTGCCATGCGCAACTGGATCGCGTCTTAAAAGCAGGAGGAATAGCAATAGTAGTAATTGGCAAAAATAGTCCTTTTTATCAGTTTTCTAACCTTAAATTTAAGGAATGCTCGCCCGCGATCGCTCGATGATTATTACGAAACATTAATCTGCCTGCGAAAGCCGCCCATAAGAATACTTTAATCAAGAAACAGCGCTCTCTTTCCCAGCTTCGTATTATTTGTCGAATTGTTACAATTTTTAACTTTTGAGCAGGCTCAAAACCGCCTATTTGCCTGACTATTCTACTTAGATACGCCAGATTCACCACTGGAAAAGCCGAGAGCTGTTCTCGCCTGCCAGAGTTTGACTGTAACGTATCCTGTAGATATAGTATAATTATACCAAGTTCAAAATTTAGACAAAATAGGGGAATTACTCGTGCCAGAAGCACCCAAAGCTAATCCAGTCAACCTCATGGCGCTAATCCGCGACGTTTATAACGCTAAGGTAGTTGTTCCAGAATTTCAGCGCTCATTTGTATGGACAAGACAAGATATTGAAGATTTCTTAACCTCCCTCCTATATGGATATTTCACGGGGACATTTCTGATGTTGGAAACGTCTGCTACCGAGCCAATGTTTCCTTTTCGGAGCGTTGAGGGTGTAGAAAGAGTCAATCCCCAAGTAAACTGGAAAGATCACGGAACAGTACAACTAGTTTTAGACGGGCAGCAGAGAATCACTTCACTATTTTATGCTTTGTACGAACCAGATATCACTTTAAGTAAAGGTAAGAAACCTTATCGATTTTATTTAAATTTCGAGGAAGCTTTGAAAGGCAACATTGATGAAGCAGTTGTAGGTATATCCGGCAAAGATGGTAAGCGTTCACAAGAATACAAAAAACTTTGTAAAGAAGGTAAAGCTGTACGCTTTTCCCTATTGCACGATTCTAATAAGTTTCATGAATGGCTGTATTCAAATAGATCAGAATGGCTGGAACAAAAACGCAATAAAATTCGAGAGATATATGAAAATATAGACAGATTTATGGTACCGGTGGTATCGCTGTCGCCGCAAACAAGTAAAGGTGATATTGTTAATATTTTTGAGCGTATAAATAGAACTGGAGTTAATCTTTCTATTTTTGATTTAGCAGTAGCACAATTATACCGCAAAAATATAAAATTGCGCGAATTATGGAGAGAAGTTAGCCTGGATAATGGTATAGGCTCGGAAGTCAAGCCTGAATTCTTGCTGCGCGTGGTTGCTCTTTTGCAAGGGAAGGAAATTCGCAAGAGTTCCTTACTTGATGCGATTGACTTAGAACCCAATGTTTTTAATAAACTCTGGAATCAGGCAGTTGAGTCAATAGTCGAGGCGACTCAGCAAATGACTCAAAAATACGGTGCATTCTCTCCTAAATGGATTCCCTACACGACTTTGGTGATTCCGCTCGCCATTTTCTTGCATAAGCTGAAAGCTAATTCAGCTTATGCTGAAAATTATCAAAAATTGGATCGCTGGTATTGGGCATGTGTTTTTAGTAGCCGTTATGATAATGCAGTGGATACCAAAACTCACCAAGACGTGCGCGAGGTTGGAGCTTGGTTGGCAGGAGGTTTTGAACCTCAATGGCTGCAACAGTTATCTATCCAAGACTTGAATTTCGATTTCGATGAAACTCAGCAGTCGGCTTCATACCGGGGGATAATGAATTTGATCGTGTGTAAAGGAGGTGCTAAAGATTTGTTGAGTGGGCAACGTGTTGATCCAAGCGAACTTGAAGACGAATCTCTGTTTCCAAAATCGTTTGTTAAAAAATCAGGTGAGGATTATGGAAGGACTATATTATGTCGGACGTTGATTTCAAAACAAACAAATAAAATTAAAGCAGCAGCTAAAACGCCATCAGAGTTTTTACAGGAGTGTTTAGATGAACATGGGGGCGATGAGCTTAAATTGCTGGAAACGTTAAAAAGTCATTTTATTTCAATGGATGCTTATTTGGCTTTAAAAGAAAATAATATCGACGGGTTTATTGCTGAAAGGCGCAAAACTATACAAGAAGTAGTGCAATCGATTCTTGAATTAAGAGAATGAGCGATCGCAGACAATTAGCTAAGCGATCGCCCTTTAAATTACTTATCCTATCCTTTACAACTGCTTCACTTCAGCAACAAGTTTGGCAACTGCCTCCTTAGCATTGCCAAACAGCATCATCGTTCTATCCTTATAAAATAATTCATTTTCAATTCCAGCGAAACCAGTATTCATTCCGCGTTTAATCACAATTGTATGCTTCGCCTTATCCACCTCTAAAATTGGCATTCCGTAAATCGGAGAATTCTTATCGTGACGTGCTGCTGGATTTACTACGTCATTTGCGCCAATTACCAGGGCAACATCCGTCTCTTCAAACAGCGGATTGATATCCTCCATATCATACAATTGTGGATAGGGAACATTTGCTTCCGCCAGCAGTACATTCATGTGTCCCGGCATGCGCCCAGCAACGGGGTGAATTGCATATTTTACGTCAACTCCTAGACGTTCGAGTTGATCTGCCAATTCCCTGACTGTATGTTGCGCTTGTGCAACCGCCATACCGTAACCGGGCACGATTACTACAGAACGGGCATATCCCAGCATCATCGCAGCTTCTTCGGGATCGATGGTGCGAACAGTTTTGTTAATTTTGGCAGAGCTACCGCCACTCCCAGCTGCACCACTGCCGGAGCCAAATGCACCGAATAGCACATTGGTTAAGGAGCGATTCATTGCCTTGCACATAATCTGAGTGAGGATAATCCCAGATGCTCCCACCAGAGCGCCGGCGATAATCAGCATGTTGTTCATCAAGATGAAACCTGTCACGCTTGCCGCCAAACCGGAATAGGAGTTTAACAGGGAGATGACTACTGGCATGTCTCCGCCGCCAATCGGCAAGACGAACATGACGCCGAGGATACTGGCGAGCGCGACAATTGCTAGGAATACTGAGACATTTTCGGGATTAGTGATAAGATAGGCGCTGCCGCCGAGAAGAGCTAGCGCTAGACAAGCGTTAAATGGTTGCTGTAGGGGAAAGGTAATTGGGGCTCCGGGGAGGATTTCTTGTAGTTTGGCGAAAGCTATCAGACTGCCTGTAAAGGTAATTCCCCCAATCAACACTCCCAGAGTGATGACAATGGTAGCACCAGGGGTGGGAGATTCTGAGAGACTGCGGTAGCGCCAGAATTCACCTACGGCAACCAAGGCAGAGGCTGCACCGCCAAAGCCATTCAGTAAACCAACCATCTGTGGCATAGCGGTCATGGCCACTTTTTGAGCCATTATGGTTCCTAAAATCGAACCGATGATTATTCCCACCAGAATTAGCTCGTAACTCACTACTTGCCGTTCGAGCAGAGTGGCCGCGATCGCAATCAGCATTCCCACGGCGGCGATTACATTGCCTTGACGAGCTGTTACTGGCGAACTGAGCTTTTTTAAACCGAGTATGAATAAGCTTGCAGCTAATAAATAACTAAGCTGAATGCCTGATGGTATAAAATCGTTCATACTTGGGGTTATTTGTTAGTAATTAGTTGTTGGTTTTTAAATTTCTTGAACCTGTTTGCTTTTCCAAAATAAAGCCAAGCTTTGCCGCTCTTATTTTAGTTAGGCAAACTATCAAGTTTTTGCTTCTTTCTTTTTAAACATTTGCAACATGCGATCGGTGACGAGAAAGCCTCCTACAACGTTTATGGTAGCTAGCACGATCGCAATCACGCCCAAAATGGCGGTGACTTTTAAATTGCCCTGCCCGGAAATTAATATCGCTCCTAGCAATGTTATTCCGGAAATAGCATTTGACCCGGACATTAAGGGTGTGTGGAGTGTCGGCGGGACTTTGTTGATGACTTCAAATCCTACAAATGATGCTAGTACAAATACCACTAAACCGGCAATTAATCCTTCTGCCATAGATATGAAATTTCCTCTTGATTAACAGATTAATTAGGCGTGAATAGTGCTTTGATTGAATTGTTCCAGGGCTTCCCGTACTCGTTGATTGCGAATCTCGCCTGCATAGGCGACGCAGGTTTCGGCGATGATGTCGTCGTCAAAATTCATTTGTAATTGCCCGTCTTTGATTAGGTATTGCACTAGGGTGAAAATGTTTTTGGCATACATTTGAGAGGCGTGTACTGGCATGGATGAGGGTAAGTTTATCGGGCCGATAATTGTTACGCCATTGCGTACTACGTCTTTGCCCGGTTCGGTGACGGCGCAGTTGCCCCCTTGTTCAGCTGCTAAGTCGACAATTACGGAACCAGGCTGCATTTGCGCCACCATTTCTTCGGTGATTAGCAGCGGCGCTTTCTTACCGGGAACCTGGGCGGTGGTGATGACTACGTCGGCGGTGCGTACGTGAGAGGCGATCGCTTCTTGGGTGAGGCGTTTCGATTGTTCAGAGATTTCTCTGGCGTAGCCGTTTTCTCCTACTGTGTCTTCTGGCAGTTGGACTTCGACAAATTTTGCTCCCAAACTTTGTACTTCTTCCTTAACTGCTGGTCTGATGTCGAAGGCTTCTACGACTGCACCGAGACGTCGGGCAGTGGCGATCGCTTGTAACCCAGCCACTCCAGCTCCGATAACAAATACCTTTGCCGGACGAATTGTGCCCGCTGCTGTTGTCAGCATTGGGAAAAATTTTGGCAGCGCTGAGGCAGCAATCAATACCGCTTTGTAACCAGCTACTCCAGCCTGAGAGGAAAGTGCATCCATGCTTTGCGCCCTAGAAGTGCGCGGTATTAACTCCATTGCAAATGCCGTTACCCCCTTCAGAGCCAGTTGTTGCACTATTCCCGGCTTTCCCAGGGGATTTAAAAACCCGATCAGTACTGCGCCTTCTCGTATCATTTCTATTTCTCTTTCTTTTGGCGGCGCCACTTTGGCGATTACATCGGCTTCCCGCCACAGAGTTGCCGTTTCGTGAATGATTTTTGCTCCTACCGCTTCGTAAGCTTGATTAGAAAAGAATGAACTCTCTCCGGCTCCGCTTTCTACCCATACTTCTAATCCCTGTTTTAATAGACGGCTTACAACCTCTGGAATCACGGCCACACGTCTTTCACCAACTTCTATTTCTTTTACAAATGCAATTTTCATATATTTTCTATTCTCCTCTGGTTTGGTTTGTCTTTGCTTTAGTCTTGCCATCCGGCAGAAGAGTGTCTGCTGCACTTATGCTTCCCCAATTGCAGTAAAGCAGCCACAGCAGCCAGCCTGCACAATATGGGAGCCTGTAAAATTTCTGCTAGAACATGACAGTTCAAGAGACTTAAATGGGTAGATAATACTGACTAGCTTCTAGGGCGCAATTACATTCCGCATCCTATTTTGTTTTGATCCCCACAGAGCAAGGGATATTTTAAACTTTTCTTAATAGAAGTTTCATTAAGGTGAGGGAGAAAGAGGAGTGTTGCCAAGGTGAAAAGAGCGGAACCTCTGGCGGTGACAGTACGTCAAGCGCGCTCGCACTCGCCTATCCCACAGGAAAGGTAATATTTATTTTATATTTTATTTTTTTTATTATTTATTAAACTAAGACTGGAATATTTTAATAATTTGGTGTTGAGGTATAAAAACCATGTTGCTTAAACTAGTCTCTGTGCCCCGTTTTGCTTCTGCAGTAGCCCTAAGCACTTGTCTGATTGCCGCAGTGCCTGCTCTTAGTTTAGCCCAAGGATTGCCAGGGTTGACTCTGTTTGGAGGACCGAAACGGGAAAACTTGCTTAATTTTCGGTTGGACTATGGCACAGCAGGAGTATGGGATCGCTATCGGCTAAGAATTCCAGCGAAAAAAGTGCAACTAGCGATCGCGCAATTTTCTATTGATTATCCAGAACACTACAAAGGAAAGTTTGACAAAAATGCCATCTCCGTTCGCGTCGAAGGTAAGAAAATTCCCCTACAAGAAGTAGTTTGGGATAAAGAAAACCGTCTGATTGAAATTTATCCTCAAGAGCCTATTGCCGCTAATAACGATATCGAGATAGTCTTCTCTAACGTCTTTAACCCAACCAGTCGTGGTATGTACCAGTTTAACTGTCGGATCCTGACACCGGGAGATGTGCCGCTCCTGCGCTATATCGGTAGTTGGGTGTTGACTATTAGTTAAGTTAATTTTTTCTAGACTTTTGATTTTTTCAGCATTTTTATCAGGGGGCTTCTGAAAACAGCGAGAAGCTTGCAGTCAATTGTACCGCTCGCTACCAGCGCAGTCACAAGCCAAAGGCCATCCTCAAACTGAATTCTCCGCTTACTCTAAGATATTTTAAGTGATTTGGGTGATATGATAATAGTTTGTGACTTTTTTAAGAACTAAAGAGCAAAAAGCGGAGAAATTTCTATGACTCAGCGCACATTACGGGGGACAAATCGCAAAAGAAAAAGAGTATCAGGGTTTAGAGTGAGAATGAGGACAAAAAATGGCCGCAGAGTAATTAAAGCACGCAGAGCTAAAGGGCGGGCTCGTTTGGCAGTAGCCTGAAGGGAAAGAGTCGAAAAGCTAGTGTTGCCAAACCAGAATCGACTCAGGCATCGGCAAGATTTCAATGCCGTATACCGTAATGGCATCCGCCGCCGGGGACAAAATATAAGTCTTAGAGGTTTGCGGGCAAAAGTTGTAGAATCAGAAGCTAGTAATACAGGGGGTGAGTCGCCGCCAAAAGCGATCGCTCTGGCTCCTCGTTTCGGGCTGTCAGTAAGTCAGAAAGTGAGCAAGCGTGCAGTGGTTCGCAATAGAGTAAAACGTCTGATTCGGGCGGCTATACGTAAGCTCTTGCCAAGAGTGTCACCTGGTTGGGATTTAATTGTTATCGCCCAACCAGGAGCGCAAGAGTGCAATTACAGTCAAATTCTGCAAGAATTAGAGCAGTTGTTGGCACAGGCAGAGGTACTGAATGGGGATTAAAGAGGAAGTCTACTATGATGGTGGACCGCACATTGGCGATCTGATTATAAATATCCTGCTGGGCTTTACTATCGTCTGCTTGCCCCTAACTATAGGGGCGATCGTAAGGGCGCTTTGGCTGCGCTACCGAATTACCAATCGTCGCATCTCCGTGACAGGAGGTTGGATGGGGCGTGAACGCACCGACATCATCTACTCGGAAATTGCTAAAATCGTCACCATTCCCCGAGGGATTGGCACCTGGGGAGATATGGTGATTACCTTAAAAGATGGTAGCCGTCTCGAACTCAGAGCCATTCCTAAGTTTCGGGACATCTACAAATATATAGACGATAAATTGTCCGCCAATGCCAGGAAAGTCAGCGGTGCCATCGGCAGCACAAGTAAATAAAGCGGATAAAAATCTAGGCAGCATCGTGCCAGCAGGAGCCAGTCATCTTCTGGCTCCATATTTCAAACATGCTGGCAAAAAATAGCCCCTTGCCAAAAACTGCGCCCTCAGCGTAGCAAATGGACTTCAAGCTGGCTAATATATTTTTATTAGTTAGGTCAAATTACAAAAACTTCAGAGCACACAGGTTGACATAGAACGAATGGACTTTGGTGTCGGGTTTCTCTCCAATAACGTCATGCTGCCGATCCTCGATTTCTTCTACGGGATCGTGCCAAGCTATGGTTTAGCGATCGTGGCTCTGACATTAGTTATTCGCTTTGCTCTCTATCCACTCAATGCCGGCTCGATTCGCAATATGCGACGTATGCGAGTGGCTCAGCCAGTCATGCAAAAGCGAGTAAAAGAAATACAAGAGCGGTACAAAGACAATCCGGCTAAAATGAATGAGGAGATGCAAAAGGTATATCAAGAATTTGGCAACCCCCTATCGGGTTGTCTGCCTTTGCTCATCCAGATGCCGATATTGTTTGCCCTGTTTGCCACCCTAAGGGGTTCGCCTTTTTCTGATGTCAATTACACAGTTAACCTGCAAATCTTTCCTCAAGAACAAATAGAGCGAATTCAGCCGCAAGCATTCTCAACACCGCCGCAAAACATTTTCGTGGCGGATGGTGTACACGTGCCAATCATAGCATTACTACCTGGAGGGAACCAACTAATTGTCGGAGAAAAAACAAAAATTGAATTTCAAACCACTGAGGGAAAACCACTAACAGCCCTTCTTGCCGAATATCCGGAAAGCAAAATTATTCCCCATTGGAAAATCATTAAAGGTGAAGAGCGCGCCAGGATTAGTGAAGATGGTATTCTTGAAGCTTTACAACCCGGAGAAGTAACGATTCAAGGAACTATTCCGGGTTTGGCAGCAGATAAAGGATTCCTATTCATTGAAGCCCTCGGAAGAGTTGGCGCAGTTGATGAAGATGGAACCATACACTGGGATATCGTGGGTATGGTTATCGTCTTTGGCGTCACTTTGTATATTAACCAATTGCTTTCGGGACAAGGTCAAACAGGAGCTAGTGCTAATCCCCAGCAAGACACGGTGAATAAACTTACACCAGTGATTTTTTCGGGAATGTTTTTATTCTTTCCCTTACCCGCTGGGGTGCTGATGTACATGGTGATTGCTAATATCTTTCAGACAGTTCAAGCTTTTATATTGTCCAGAGAACCACTTCCGGAAAACCTCCAGAAGCTGGTGGACGCTGAAGAAAAAGCACAGTCTATAAAACAAAGAAAGTCACTTCCCTTTGAACCCGGGCGTTCTAAGAAAAAAGCCTGATGGTATTTTATGAATCACGAGAGTAAAATGCAGCGAGGTCGGCAGTGGTTGGAAAAATTGTTGCTCCTCGCATCAATCCCCTCAACAGTGAGAGCAGAATTCTCTCCATTTGGAGAGGAGGAAAATAACTACTGGCTAATTATTGACGAAAAACAACTGACGCCAGAACAAATTCAAATATTAATCGGTCCTGATGGGAGCGTAATTGATTCCATTCAGTACCTGATTAATACTATTCTGAACCTAGGGAGAGAACCAGAAGACCAGTGTTCTTATACAATTGAGTTGCAAGGATATCGGGCTCGTCGCTGCGCAGAACTCCGTAAAATGGCAGAGTATGTCGCCAAGCAGGTGATCACAACTGGTGAAGAAATTGAAATGAAACACCTGTCGGCAGCAGAAAGACGTCAAATACACACCATCTTGAAAGAGTGGAGTGAGTTAAAAACGGAAAGTCGCGGAGAAGAACCCGATCGACGTCTGGTTGTGCGCCTGCGAGCGCGCTAAACGATTCGTTCGCCAAAAGAAAGCCCTAAAAATACAAGCACTCAGCCATCAGTAGTTTAATTTACAATGCCAAAAATTGGCAACTTAGTGTAAACTAAAGTCACCACCAAATAGCAGAAGGCTGACAGCTGATGGCTGAAAGCTTCCTAGGCAGGAGGGCGGGAAATTATGGAGGCAATTTATATTCCCCAGCTAACTAAATCACGGGAACGAACACAAGTAATTAAATTTGAAGAATTTTTGCCGGAGCTAGAAACTCTTACTCCCGTGAGAGGCTGGATTTCTGTAAAACATAATGGCAATTATTTAGAAATATCGGCAAAAGCAGAAACTATCGTAACTCTAACTTGTAATCGCTGTTTACAGCAATACAATTTCCGAGTCAAAATCACGCCCTCTGAACTAATTTGGCTAGAAGAATCAGCTGCAAGTCAGCAAGATTTTGGCTCCTTAGAAAAAGAAACAACCCTAGAAGATTTAGTAGAAACCATTTCCCCACAAGGCTATTTTCAGCCGGGAGAATGGCTTTATGAACAAATGTGTCTGGCAATTCCCTATCGGCAGTTGTGCGATGCCAATTGTCAGGGAATTCAACCTCAAAAACAAACTTCCTCACCAGAAATAGTAGGCGATCGCCGTTGGGCGGCTTTAGAAGCCCTCAAAGGAAAGCTGCCGAACTAAAAAAACAAGCAAAAATAAGGGGAAAGCAATAGTAAGTTAGTAATAATAAATAAACTTAAACTTAATATTGTTTTTCCCTAATAACTTTCAAAGCCTAACTGAAATGAGCGGCTGACTGCTGACACCAGACAAACTTTATGCCCTTCCGCGAAGAATTTGAATTGCTACTGAGAGCTCGCTATCCGCTGATATATATTCCCACTCGTGAAGAAGAACGAGTAGAAAAGACAATACAAGAGTGCGCTTACCGACAGGGCAATCGAGCAGTCTATATCTGGGATTTCGTAGATGGCTATCAGGGTAACCCCAACGACGCTGGTTTTGGGCGACGCAATCCCCTACAAGCCTTGGAATATTTAGAGAAATTACCATCTTCGGCTGCTGGGATTTTTATCCTGCGAGATTTTCACCGTTTTCTCGATGATGTCTCGGTTTCTCGCAAACTCCGAAATCTGGCTAGACTACTTAAATCCCAGCCAAAAAATATTGTTATCATCTCACCGGCGCTGGCAATTCCCGAAGAGTTAAGCGAAGTTCTCACGGTTGTGGAGTTTCCTCTACCCACTAAGGTAGAAATCAAAGCAGAGGTGGAAAGACTGCTAGCGGCTACAGGTCAAACATTAGAAGGACGATTTCTGGATGAATTGGTGCAGTCGTGTCAGGGACTTTCCACAGAGCGGATTCGGCGGGTTTTGGCTAAAGCGATCGCTTCTCACAGTCAGATCGAACCCGACGACTTAGAGCTGATTCTAGAAGAAAAACGCCAAACCATTCGCCAAACCCAAATTTTAGACTTTTATCCCACTAGCGAGAAAATTTCTGATATTGGCGGATTAGACAATTTAAAAGATTGGCTGCTACGGCGCGGCGGAGCTTTTTCGGAAAAAGCGCGACAGTACGGGCTGCCCCATCCCAGAGGCTTGCTGCTGGTGGGGATTCAAGGCACGGGCAAGTCTTTAACGGCAAAGGCGATCGCTCACCACTGGCATCTGCCCTTGTTGCGTTTGGACGTTGGTCGTTTGTTCGGCGGCTTGGTGGGGGAATCCGAATCCCGCACCCGCCAAATGATTCAGGTGGCAGAAGCATTAGCTCCCTGTGTGTTGTGGATTGACGAAATCGATAAAGCTTTTGCTGGCTTTGACAGCAAAGGAGACGCCGGCACGAGTAGCCGCGTTTTCGGCACTTTTATTACTTGGCTGGCAGAAAAAACTTCCCCAGTCTTTGTGGTAGCTACGGCTAATAATATCCAATCTTTACCGCCGGAAATGCTACGCAAAGGGAGATTTGACGAAATCTTTTTCGTCGGGTTGCCTAACCAAGAAGAACGCCGCGCTATTTTCGCTGTACATTTATCCCGATTGCGCCCCCACAATCTGAAAAATTACGATCTAGAACGGTTGGCTTATGAAACGCCTGATTTTTCAGGGGCAGAAATTGAACAGGCTATTATTGAAGCCATGCATATAGGCTTTAGTCAGAACCGAGACTTTACTACTGATGATATTTTAGAAGCCGCCAGCCAGATCGTCCCCCTTGCTCGTACCGCCCAAGAGCAAATTAAGTTTTTACAAGATTGGGCGGCTGCAGGGAAAGCTCGTCTAGCATCTAAGCAAAGCAGTTTCCCTCGCCGGCTCTGAATAAATATTAATAAGTACTAAGACTGAATAGCCTTGAAAACTATAGTTGCGATATTACAGTTTATACTTGGTGTGTTTATGGCGCTCGCCCTCCTCGCTGCCGGAGGAATCGCTGCCGCCCTTTACTTAGCCGCTAAACATTCCTCGCATCCGGAGCGACCTGTTTTTCCAGAAGAACAGGTGGTTGCCAAACCAACCCAGCCAGCTAAAAATCCTACTGCTACACCAAAAGCTGCACAAACCCCCTCTCCTACTCCTACTCCTACAGAAACCCCTGCTGCCAAAAAGCTGGAGCCCGGTGCTTTCCGAGCCCGCGTTACTTGGCCCCAAGGTCTATTGTTACGCGATCGCCCCAGTTTTGATGCCAATACCCTGGGAGGGGTGGGTTTTAACGAAACGGTTATCGTACTTGAAGAAACTTCTGATAAAGAATGGCAGCGTGTGCGCTTAGAAAATAGTGATCTCAAAGGTTGGGTAAAAGGTGGCAATACAGAGCGTCTCAGCGATGAATAACAACCTAAATGCTTTAAATTTCTTAAAATTTCCCTAGCTGGTAGCTGTTAGCAAATAACTAATAGCTATTTTTTTTGCCAGGCGCCTTCACTTGTTAAGAAAATTGAAAAAATATAAATCTTAATTACAAAATCTCAGCAAAACTTAGAAAGAGGAAAAATAGAGTGGTAGGATTACTCTTCAAGATTAAAAACTGCATTGATAGGAAAGATGTACAAGAAAAATTCCAATACAGACTTAGTGGGAGCTGCTGTAACTGCTGCCTTGGGAGCGGGGATTGTAACTTCATTTGCTGTCAGTCAAGGTCAAAATCCCCTAATTGCATTGGGAATTACTGGTTTGGCCGTAGCGAGCGCATTAATGTACGATTCCTTACTGCCATAGCGACATATTAGCATAATAAAAGCTAAACCCCAAGCACACCTTGGGGCTTTTTTATAGCAACTTGGTGATTTTTCATTTTTTTATAACAATTGAATCCAATCAAAGCTTGCCTGCGTCTGAGAAAATAGCAAGAAGAAGAGTATCAGTCGTTTATTTTAACCACTATAACTATCTGATAAATATTTAACAGAAAATTATGAAAACCCCTGATTATCTTCAAGTGATAAGCGAAACCGTCTGCGCTCGCCAAAACCTAAAAATCTTTCCCCAAATAAATTGGAAAAAACTCTCTAGCCTTGCTTTCATTCGCTTACTTGCTATTTTTGCTGCTACAAGCATTCTCACTCTTGCTAGCAGCGCTCAAGCCATCTTAAAGCGAGGCGATAGCGGTTCCCAAGTCATAACTTTACAAAAAAATTTAAATGCTGCCGGATACTACTATGGCCCAATTACCGGCTTTTTTGGTACCCTCACCGAAGATGCTGTGATTCGATTTCAGCGAGCCAATCGATTATTAGCAGATGGGATTGTAAGAGAGGATACCGAAATAGCCTTGCAAAGACAAGTTGAGCAACTTCCCACCCAAACTACTAAAACTACTAATTTCCCTCAAACCAGAAGAATAATAAAGCGAGGCGACAGTGGCGCTGATGTAGAAGAATTACAAAAGAAACTGCAAGCAGCAGGTTATTATGAAGGTCCGATAACAGGCTTTTACGGCACTTTAACCGAGGCAGCAGTTAAACGTTTCCAGAAAAATCAGGGATTGTACCCATATGGAATCGCCGACTTATCAACCCAAAACTTACTCAGAGATTTAACAGTAACAAACCTGCCGCCGAATTTAGATAAAGATAAAATCGCTCGCCGCACTTTGAGGCGTGGTGACAGGGGTAAAGATGTAGAGGATTTACAGAAAAGACTGCAAGAATTGGGCTATTATCAAGGTGAGATAGATGGGGTGTTTGGTCAATTGACTGAAGCTGCTGTCATCTGCTTTCAGCAAGATGTCGGGTTGATAGCAGAAGGCGTTGCTGACGAAATCACTCTACTGGCACTAGAACAGACAGATATTTCTGATAGACATTTCTCTGACATTGATAAAGGTAGTCTTCCTGCCCGCCGTTATAGTGTATTGGAGCTGCAAAAGCGGCTAAAACAGAGGGGCTTTTACTCTGGACCTTTGGATAATCAATTTAATTTTTTGACTCGGCAGGCAGTTGTCAGTGCTCAGCGTTATTACGGTGTCAGCAGTAATGATATTCTTGCTGGCAGGTTCTAGAAAGTAGAGGGCTGAAAACTAGCCCTCAACAATCACTAATTTACTTGCAATCTAGCTGAGTGATTCCAGATAGTCTCGCACACGATTGCGGCGTTTTGGTTGACGTAATTTTTGCAGGGCTTTAGCTTCAATTTGACGTACCCTTTCTCGAGAAAGATCCAAAGCGCGCCCAATTTCTGCTAGAGAGTAAGGATGGCCATCTCCTAAACCAAAACGCATTTCAATTACATCTCTTTCACGGCTGGTTAAGTCGTTTAGCAGTTGCTGCAAGTCGCGTTGCAAGGCTTCTCGCATCAAAATTTCTTCTGGAGAGATATCATCAGTTTCTAGTAAGTCGCCGAGTTCTGTATCTTTCTCCTTGCCTACTTTAGTATCTAAAGATACAGCGCGGGGAACTTTTAACAAAACTTCTCTGATTTGCGCCGGTGTCATGTCCAATTCAGCAGCGATGTCATCAATTGTGGGAGTACGACCTTTTTCTTGGGCTATTTTGCGCTGTGCTTTTTTAATCTTGTTGAGTTTTTCTGTAATATGAACTGGTAGGCGAATGGTACGACTTTGTGTGGCGAGCGCGCGTGTAATGCCCTGACGAATCCACCAATAAGCATAGGTGCTGAAGCGATAACCCCGCGTGGGATCGAACTTTTCTACAGCCCGTTCTAATCCCAAAGTTCCTTCTTGAATTAAATCCAACAATTCCAATCCGCGATTTTGGTACTTTTTGGCCACAGATACCACCAACCGCAGGTTAGCTTTGATCATGTGTTCTTTTGCCTGGATGCCTTCTGTTTGTATTTGCTCTAATTCTTCCAGACTCAAACCTGCGATTTCTGCCCAGCGACGTTTTCCTTCTGACAAAATTTGTTTCAGTTCGCTGCTGTCTACTCCTGCTTCTTCAGCCCACCGTTCTAAAGACGGGCGCATTCCCAGTTGAGCAGTTAAGCGAGCGCGCACTTCTATCAAATGGACATAACGGCGAATTGGGCCATCTTCTTTCTCAGCCGCTTGTTTGCGCAATTCCAGCAACTTCATATAACGCTGGACTTTTTGAGCTTCCGATACTTCTTCATCTCGCCCCAATAAACGTACTCGACCAATTTCTTGGAGATACAAACGTACCAAGTCAGTTGTTCGGCAGTTTATATTTGTCCCAAAGCTGACAGTATCGGCACCCTCCACCTCCATATTGATTAGATCATCCTCGAGCTTTTCGGCATCGCTTACGGTGCCAGCAGGCTGAATACCAGTGGTATTCAGTTGTTCGTCATATTCTGCATCAGAGTAGAAGAAGATTCCTGCCATAATAGCGTTCGTCGAAAGTGGTTCTGGGTGATTTTTGATACACCTGTGCTGTCGCTCTGTTTTATTATTCCCGCCATTGACCGACTAGCAAGCATAACTAAACTTGAGGAAACGAGGTGACGACTGGTTGTCCTCAACTGGTCCCCTCAGAAAGTCGGATTTTACTGAAAGCAAGCGACAGTTACTAACAGGTATAAGCAAGCTGCTATCAAACCGCTAGACTGTCAGCGGGAAAAAATACGATATTCGTTTCTTTTTCTAGTAGATAGTATAAAATTCAGATGGGGTAGAAGTTGTGACCTTTGTTAGCTGATGCGATAATTTATGTCACTCCTGAGAAGTTATCCCGATCACTACTGAAGAGCTTGTCTGAGCTTATCTTAGTTTGTTGTCGGTGGTGTGGCGAGCGCGGTTATAGTATAAGAGCGAATTTTATCAATCCCAAACAAATAATTAAATTTTACAGTAAATACTATCCTTTACAGTAAATACTATCCTTTCAGCATAACATAGCCCCCCGATGATCTGCTTCAATGCATAAGTCTGAGATTATTCTGGCTTAACATCTCTTAACATTAAAGCTTCAACTGCCTGTTGGGGCGTGATTTCCTTTTCGAGTAAGCGATAGACTTGGTACGAAATAGGAACGTAAATACCGTGTCGTTCGGCGCGCTCAATTAACACTCTAGTCGTGTTAACGCCTTCTGCAGTGCCTTGCAACTGAGAGAGGATTTCTTCAAGACTCTTGCCCAAAGCCAACTGATATCCTACTTGGTAGTTACGGCTAAGGGGGCTATTACAAGTAGCTAAAAGATCACCCAATCCAGATAAGCCGTAAAAAGTTTCAGTCTGAGCACCCCAGTGGGTGCCAATGCGGATCATTTCAGCAAGAGCACGTGTAAGGAGAGCTGCTTTAGCATTAGTGCCTAATTGTAGCCCATCGCACACTCCTGCTGCGATCGCCATAACATTTTTCAGGATTCCCCCCAGTTCCACACCCAAGGGATCGCTATTAGTATAAACCCGAAAATTTCTAGAAGAAAATACTGCTTGTAATTTTGCTGCTGCCTCCAAATCTGTACTTGCTACTACTGTAGCTGCTGGCAAACCTTGCTGAATTTCCTTGGATAGATTTGGACCTGCAAGGACAACTACTGACAAATACGGAAACGCTTCTTGCCAAATTTGAGAAGGGGTACAAGTTGTTTGCGGCTCAAGACCTTTAGTTGCTGTCACTAAAATAGTATCTTGTGAAAGTTGTTCACATTGAAGCTGGTTTGCTATCTCTCTTACACCTTTGATAGAAACAGCTGAAATTACAATTTCAGCCCCAGCCACTAGCTTTTTCAAACTTTCTGAGCTATTTCGCGACCAAAACCGCACTTTATGGCCATTTTTAGCAGCCAAAGTTCCTAGGGTTGTCCCCCAAACCCCTGCTCCAATTATGGCCATTTCTACCGGTCGCCTCAGTTTTTCAATTTGAAAAGTCAACAACTTCTTGTCAGCGAAAAAATCGATAAATGACAAGCTTCTTTCATTCCCTAATTTCCTAATTTTGGCTTTCACCTAAAATGGCCAGCTCATCTCTAGAAGAAAAAACTATTTTTTTCTGGGATAGCGTTCCATCAGTGATCGCACCTCTTCAGCATGATAAGACGATCTTGTCAAGGGGGAAGCAACAACTTGTAAGAAACCCAAAGATTCACCTAACTGTTTCCAGAAATCAAATTGCTGTGGCGTTACCCATCTCATAACAGGCAAATGTTTAGGACTAGGCTGCAAATATTGACCAATAGTCAAAATATCACAATCAACTGAGCGTAAATCCCGCATTACTTGTTCAATTTCTTGATCGGTTTCGCCCAATCCAACCATTATTCCCGATTTAGTATAAGTTGAGGGAGCCCCAGCACGCGATCGCCGTAACAACTCTAAACTGCGATCGTAATTTCCTTGGGGGCGAACTTTTTTATACAACCGAGGAACTGTTTCCGTATTATGGTTGAGTACCTCTGGTTTAGCCTCCAAAATTATCGCCAAAGCTTCCCAATTACCGCACAAGTCTGGAATCAAAACCTCAATAGTAGTATGGGGAGATACCATTCGCACAGCTTCAATACAGCGAACGAATTGTGATGCTCCACCATCTGGAAGATCGTCTCGATTAACAGAAGTAATTACAACGTGAGCTAGTTTTAATCGCTGTACTGCTTCAGCTAAGCGATATGGTTCAGTAGGATCTAGAGGTTTGGGTTTTTTTTCAAAATCGATATCGCAGTAGGGACAAGCCCGTGTACAGGCAGGTCCCATAATCAGGAAAGTGGCCGTACCAGCGTTAAAGCATTCACCAATATTGGGACAAGATGCTTCTTCGCAGACTGTATTCAAGGCTAAATCTCGTAAAATTTCTTTAACGTTGCCGACGCGCTCTTTCTGAGGCGCTTTCACCCGCAACCAGTCTGGCTTGATAGTCACGTTTGTTTATTTACATTTTTTATTTACAATTCTTTTATAGTAACTCAAGATTTTGTGATACCATATATCTTGTAGCGGTGAAACGCGATCGCGGGATGTAGCGCAGCTTGGTAGCGCACCTCGTTCGGGACGAGGGAGCCGCAGGTTCAAATCCTGTCATCCCGATTTGAGAATTATTTGATTTGAATAAAATGAAAAAGCGCGTGCCCCTATAAGGCACGCCGTGTTACTACCGCCCTAGTAGGTTTGTAGAAACACTCATTAATCTTCTTTGGGACCAAAAACCATTTGTAAAATCATTGTTTCTCCGCCAGGGGAGTGATATTTATCTGCCCAGGCGCGAATTACTTCATCTAATTCTTGCATAGCTTGTTCGAGGCGATCGGGAGGCACATCCAATTCTTCTAAAACCCGCATAACCTTGGGCTGCCGCTCTGCCCAATCCTTCATCATGCGGAAGTATCTAGCGGTATCTTCCACCATGATATAGGTGCGTTCTTCTTCATCGGCAGGGGAGTAGGTAGTGCGGGTAAGAGCATAGAAAGGCATTCCCCAAGGAGAATCGATTCGCGCCACAGTGCCGGAATAGATTAAGCGACGCTTGATGTGTTCCGCCAATGCCTCGCTTAAAGGCATACGTCGTTCAGGGGGCAAGTCTTCCTGCGAACGGGCGTGCAGGAATTCGATTAGCTCCATGAACTGAAAAGAGTTAATTAGCTGGGCATCGGGCAGGTTGGGCGGAAGTTTTTGTTCGATTTGACGTTTTTCTTCAGAAGTCAGACTGGTGCCGGGAACGCGCGATCGCCCCGGTTGCCAGGGATACTGTTCTAGCCAGACATAAGGAAACTGAATCAGATAGCGAGGCTCCTGAGAGCCTAGCATCTTTAAAAGTTTGCCTTCTGTCAGTGCTTGTTTAACTTCTTCTACAATTGCTTTAACCCGTTTAGGTTCAATATGGTGCAGGTGACCCGTCATACGCAGGTTTCTACCCTGCTCTTCATAAGTCATATAAATGGCACATTTAGCCGCTGTTGCGGCTGCATCTAGAAATGCTCCGTGCCGATGCCCACCGGTTCTCAGAGCACTGAAGGCAAGATAAAACAAGATCTGATCCATTGCGCTGGGGCTTAGGCGCTTGATCAGATTGAGGTCTTTAGTCATCACAATCCCTAAGATGGATACATCGGGAGGAGTTAAATGCTCCTCTGTTAATTTTTGCGTATGATGGTGGCGACAAAACCAGAGTAGGTGATGCCGCCTTTTGGCTGATGAGTCAGCAGCCCTCCTCGAATGTGCCTATCTCTATGAAGAGATTGAGGCGTTGCTGATCATGTAGCTTGTCACCCTTCAAGATTTGTTTACCAAAGATGTCTCAGCCTGATTGGGAGTGTAGGCTGTGACTAATCTTCGTTTGTATCGGCTTTACCCTGATGGGAGGGTGCTAATAAGTTTTTATTACAGACCTTGCCTTCCAGCATGAGGTCGCTAACATGTAGATGATTGCCTTCAACTATATTAATTATAAAAACCTAGAAAACCGAGGTTGAGAGTTTATCAGAGGAGGTGCGCTTGCAATTTTGAAGTATGAGTGCATAATAAACAGAAAGTTTATTTGGCCTTTTTCTCACCCCTTCAACATTCCACAGATGAAGAATACCAGCTAGTGGCCTACCAAACAACAGGGTATGGCCAAATTTAATTCTCAGAACTCACGGCTTTAGAGGGTATCAAGTTTCCTAAAAAGCATTTATTTTTTTCGCTCACCCTAAGACAAATAATAAACTTGACAGGAGGATACAAGCGTGAGTCCGTATGAGAGATGTCTATATCAGAGTTTCTTTTTCCTATTACGCATCTCCAGTTAGTCTATCAGGATAAATTTTCACTTTAAGCACATTTAAAATTGTAATTACGGTTTTAAATATGCAGTTTTTGGCAAATTCTTTCTACAAGTATCCAATTACCGGAGGGATTGAGACGACCTTCGACTGCGATCGCCTGATTTGTCTGAAGAATTTTTAGCTGCTGATCTACTTCGGGGCGCAGTGTGACGAGGGTCCAGGTTTGATGGGCTAAGGTGTAGGGATGAGTGATTTGGAGGGAGTAATCCTGATCGCCATGGCGTTGAAAAATGCCTGAAAAAATAGAAAAAGAGGATGATTTTGCTGGCGTTGAGTTGGCAAAATAAAAGCGATTATTTTCTGGCAAAGGACAATCACCGTTAGAAGGATAGAGGTCAGGATGATCGAGGTAATAGCGTTGCCAGTAGAGCCAATCGGAGCGATCGCTCGTCAAATTGAACAGGGGTATAATTGCAGCGGGACATTGCGGGTCTTGTAAAAGAGCTTCTTGGAGTATCCTGACTGGCAAGTCTCTGGGTTGACAGTTGCGAGCTACGCAAAGTGCTGCTGCCATACCAGCAGCCTGACCGATTCCCATTACTACCGGTTGTAGGCGGGTAGCACCATTAGCGATATGGGAAACGGAAATATTTTTTTCGCAAACGAGAAGACCATCGATTTCGGCTGGGATTAGGGAACTGTAGGGGATGGTAAAAGCGGTGCCAGTCAAGCGGCCACCCCAGCGGATAGATTTTTGATGCAAGTTTAGGAAAAGTTCTGTTTTTTCGATTGGGTAATGATGGTCGTTGAGATAGTTGCCGATGGCGATCGCACTAACTTGGCCATTGTTATCAAGGGGGAGGCAGGCCACTCGGCCACCAGGAAGAGGCAAAATATCCTGTTCTCGTATAGTTGTTAATCCACGCACTCGCCGACTTTCACGATAATAAAGATGTAGAGCATAGGCACCACCACCGAGAGTATTGGAGACAGATAAGGGGAAAATATCTTCAGCTAATCCGTAGCGGCGCTCAAGGTGAGTTTGGATGAAGCGGGCGAAACTTTGGGAGTGCCAGAGGGCTTCTTGGAGAAACTCTTGCCGTGTGGCTTGAGATTGAATGAGGCGAGCGACACCTTCTCCATAATCATTGCCGCGAATGGGCCAATTGATCATGAAATAGCCGTTAGGCAAGCGCCCGTAGTTGAGAAACTGTTGTGTTCCATATTTATCCCAAGCGCCAATAAAGCGCTCGGGGTTGTATGAGGGTGGAGGAGGAATTTCTGGAGCGATCGCATTAGCACCAAAATCCCGCATAATAAAAACCCAAGTAGGTGCCTGTACTGGGTATTTTTCTGTTAGAATATTTGCTGCAACAGGAGCGCTTGGTTCATTCCATTCAGATTGAAATTCCCAACCCCAACGATAGGGAACTTCTGCCAAAGCTAAGACGTCTCCGAGTTCAGTTGCGTCTAGTGTCAGGTGGGCGTGGACAATAAAGTCGGTGAATCGAACACCAGTGATACGGTTTCCTTGCCGGAACACTTCCAGTGGCACTTGACCGATAATCCACTTTAAGGAGGGAATCTGACGTACCCAGTCAGCAAATATCTGGGCACCAATGCGTGGGTCATAAGTAAAAAAACTGACCCAAGCATTATCTAGACCCCCAGGTTGACGCAGTTGAAGTTCTTGGAGGAAAGCTCCCCAAATACCGGTTTGGAAGGCAGCGGGTTCATTGCCATCAGGAGCACAAACTCCAGCAGAGGTTAACATACCTCCAAGCCAGGGAAACTCGCTGACTAAAATGGTTTTAGCTCCCCGACGCGCTGCTTGGATAGCAGCACAAGTGCCGCCAGTGCCGCCGCCTACGACTAAGACATCTGTAGTTAGTTGTGATAATTTTGCTAGCGAGCAGGCTTGCCCTTGCATGAATTGTTAAGTTTTGATAATAAATAATTAATTTCACTAGATCTTAAGATAAACTGTGAAAGCACAAGTATTTAGAGAAGTCAACCAGTTTAGTTATGAAGAGGTGTTAATGCGAGAATTGGAAGTGGGTGAAGC
>DVEG01000031.1 GCA_015295835.1 Oscillatoriaceae cyanobacterium M7585_C2015_266 | reverse complement strand
CTAAACTATGTCGAAGACGTCGCCGCCACCGTCGATTTCAACGTAGTTATGAATGACCAATTGGGCATTATTGAAGTCCAGGGAACTGCTGAAGAAGGCAGTTTCAGCCGCACTCAGATGAATCAGATTTTAGATTTAGCACAACAGGGAATAGAGAAACTGTTCGCAGCTCAGCGATTAGCTTTATCGGTTTAACCTAATGCTAATGAGGTAGTTTGAGGGAGTTATAAGTTCCGCACTCCAACGCGATGGGTAAGTTGTGGTATTAATTGACTCGCTCAAGTATGCTATAATAATTCAAATTTTGACCACTAATTTCTTAAAGCAATAACCACTCCCCCATTACTTTCAGATCCCCCATAACCCTCAGATCTCCCATAACCCTCCTTAAAAAGGCAGGAACTGCTTAAAAAGGGGGTATCCACTCTAAACGGGAAAGTATTGCAAGTAACGGTTTAGGGTCTCAGGAACTGGGACTCTTGCCAAGAAAGGGAAAGAAAGACTAGCTATTTCTTTTGGGGTAGAAAGCATTTCGTTGTAGACGCTCTTCGGCGCAGCTTCTAGTAGAATAGTAGAAAGCCAGCACCGTACTGTGCAAGCCTTAAATGTGCCTGGGGTAGTTTACCTCGGAATAAGCTGGAAGCAGATCAATTCATTGCGGAGAGGGAAGCCCCATAACGCAGATTGATTTGCTAAAAAAATATTTACATTCCTTTTCATTCCTTAAGGCACTCTTCTCTGAGAGAAAACGGTTAATGGCAATCTTTCCAACCAACCTTTGGGGCTGTCTGTTAGCCAGCCCGAAAGCAAAGTCCGAAAGGATTATGGGTACAGCTAAAGAAAAGCTAAAGACTAAAGTCAGGGGTTGTTTACGCCAGTTATGTTAAACTTCTGACAATGCGATTCGTTTAACCTAAATAGTCAAAACAAATTGCCTAACGACAGTTGGGAGGAAAGGTTAGTATTGTTCAATAGTAGGCTCGGTTAACCCGTAAGCCGACCAAAACAAAGAACTTTGACAACTGAGTGGTGATGTTAGCACCTAGAGAGGTAAATCTACCTGATGAAGTGTCTAGATGACAGCAGGTACCAATGACAACGATCCATTAACTGAGGAGCCAGTGATGGTGAAAACCTCACGTTTGGTTCTAAAGATTAGTAGTTCTCGGAAGAAAAACGCTTAGGTTAACGTACACTAAATTTTGACTTGTGAAAGTAAAAGGTTTTTTGGCATTTTGTAAAAAAGCCTACAAAAATTCTTATCTCAAAGTAGGGATGGTCATTGCTATCCTAGCGATAGTAGGATTTTCAACGGTTGGACAATATGGGCTGACCACCGATGAACCGACCGAGTTGGCTATGGTCAGGAGAAATTACGAACTCATTACGAAAGGCCAGCCCATCCCCGGTGATCTGAAATACTTTGGCACGGTTTTTAATGTCACGTCAGAGATAATTTTTCAAATTTCTCAGTATATTAAGAATGGGGGGAGATATGATCCGACGCAATATCAGACAGCCGCTAACGATGATTATCTCAAATTAAAAAATATATATGATCGCATTCAAATCAAGCACCCTCTAACTTTTCTAGTTTCACTAATAACTTATATTTCTGTAGCCGGACTTGTTGGCATTCTTGCGGGTTGGGAATTTGCATGGTTAGCCCCTGTAGTTTTAGCCCTTTTTCCGAGGTTTTGGGGTCACAGCTTTTTCAACCCCAAAGATATACCTTTTGGCGGCAATATTCACTTTGTGTACGCTATTCGGAGCTTATTTGGTTAATTACTACATCAACTTAGATTTAACCGTAAAGAGAGAAGAAAAAAGAGCCGCGATCTATTCGAGTTTGTATGGATTCTTAGTAGGACTTTTAACCGGCATAAGAATTGGTGGTTTCTTTATGTTATTTTTTGTTTTTCTAGCTCACGGTTTATTGCAAGTAGGTAAAGGTGGGAACCGAAGCTATAAAAAATTAGGCAAGTTTGTCCTCAACTATGGATTGATGATGGCAGCCTGGATGGTGACATTATATATTTTTCATCCGGCTGCTTGGGCTGACCCGATAGGATGGTTTTTTGAGACTATAGGATATCTTTCTAAGCATCCCCTGCAAATAAAAACTTTATTTGAAGGAAAATTGTATCCGATTCAAAACATTCCCCGATACTTTACGGTCAAATGGTTGCTGATAACCGTTCCGCTGATATTTCAAATATTTTTTGTAGTTGGCATAATTTGGGCTTTCAAAAAATATAGAAAATTTTCAGAACTTCAACAAGCTGCTCTTATTTTAATCTTACTGCAAATATTTGGCCTGCTCTTTGTGGCAGTAATTAGAGGGTCATCTGGTTACGACGACATGCGGCATTTTATGTTTATTTTGCCTGGAATGGCCACTCTGGCAGCAACAGCGATGATTTGGACCTACCAATCCCTATCTGGAAAAAAATATCTTCAGGTGGCGGCGGTAACTTTTGTTGTGATTGTCTTCGCTCAAATCCTCAATGAGATGATTCAGTTACATCCTTATCAACCTGTATACTTCAACCGGATATCTGGGGGATTAGCTGCAGCTCAAAATCGCTATGAAACAGATTATTGGGGGTTGAGCCTGCGAGAGGGAATGGAGTGGTTGAACAAAAACAACAGTCAAAATGAACTGATTTTGGTTGGTGGAAATCTTTACTCAGCTTAGGTGTTTGCCGACCCTCGTTTCACTGTAATTGAATATAAACCCCCCATGCAGAAGCCTACAGAACCATTCTACTACTTAGCTTGGTCGCGGTGGGGCGCTTCAGATCAATTCCCAGAGTGCCCGGTAGTTCATCAAGTCGTACGACAAGGAGTAGCACTTTCAACAATTAAGTACTGGAAATAAGCGGCTGACTCAAACCGTGTATCAAGCAGTCAGGTTCGCGCCTATTGGAGATGTTGGCTTCAGTAAAGAAAAGAGAAGAAACTTTATGAGCCGTTCGTCCCTATATCATCAAGGGCAGCATCCTACAGACAACCGCTCAACTTTTACAATCTGGGTGGATCGGCATTTGTACCTAACTGGGGTAGTTAGACGGCAAATACAAAATCCAAACTCAGGAGGAGCCTGGATTGTTTGCGAAAAGTAACAAAAAAATTAAGAATTTTTGCAATAAAACGACAGAAATATTGTTTAAATAAAGCACTCAAGAGCAAGCAGCAGCAATATTTCAGCCCTCACGACTCCTGTTTTAACGGCCGGGATGCTACTACTCTTGCAAGCTGCAAGTCTGAGAAAATCGGAAAGCACCCACTTCCACTTAGTGGGATTTATTCGATTTGCTCAAGGGAGAAAAGTATGAAATTAGCTTACTGGATGTATGCAGGTCCCGCCCACATTGGTACCCTCCGCATTGCCAGTTCTTTTAAAAACGTCCACGCCATTATGCACGCCCCGCTTGGGGATGACTACTTCAACGTTATGCG
>DVEG01000002.1 GCA_015295835.1 Oscillatoriaceae cyanobacterium M7585_C2015_266 | reverse complement strand
GATGTCACCGAGTACAGCTCATATAGATAAGGGAATTAAGAAAGATATTTACGAGCAGATTTTTAGAACGCCGGATTATTTTGTCTTTGATCCTTTTGAGCCGAATTCTTTACAGGGCTGGCATTTGCATCTTGGCTGTGGGTATCAGCCGTTAGTGCCTAACGAACAGGGGAGGCTATGGTGCGAGACTTTGGGGTTTTGGCTGGGAACTTGGGAGGGAACGATAGAAGGGGAATCGGCGGTGTGGTTGCGGTTTTACGAACCAGAAGGGAATCTGGTGCTGTTACCGGAGGAAGCGGCACAGCAGCGGGCTGAACAGGCTGAACGGCAGGCTGAAGCTTTTCGCCAAAGGGCTGAGCAAGAGTGTCAGCGGGCTGAAGCTTTTCGTCAGCGGGCTGAACAGGCTGAACAGCGGGCTGAACAGGAACGCCAAAGGGCTGAAGCTTTTCGTCAGCGGGCTGAACGTCTCGCAGAACGGTTGCGGGCGATGGGAGTAGAGCCAGATAGTGTTTAGTTTATGGCCGTTGATGAGTGAGACTGGGTTTAGTGTGCGAGCGCACTTTCTGCTTTTTTAGTTAAACCCTAAATTTAACCTTTGATAATCGACCTCCCCTTTTTTACCATAATAGAAACAAAAAAGTGAAACAGATCAATCAAAAGGACTGCCGACGAGCGAAAAATACAAGCCGTTTTCTTGCCAGGTTCTGTCGCCAGAGGGAACGTGAATTAGAGGAATACCATAGTCCAAACGAGCTGTGAAGCGCTCGCCCAACTGCAACCGCAAACCCAAACCCAGAGAAAGCAACATGTTATTTTCCGGCGCCTCTTTTCCAGAACTATTCCAGGCAGTGCCAAAATCCAAAAACGGCGTCACCTGCAAAACTCCCTGCTGACGGGGTAACCGATAAATCGGTAGCCGCAATTCTGCCGAAGCAAAAACACCATTATCGCTGAGCACAGAATCCTGGCGGTAGCCCCGCACGCTTTCCAGCCCCCCCAACCCAAATTGCTCTAGCGGCAAAAGGGCGCGAGTAGCAAGCTGCATATCGCCCCTAAGCAGCAACAGCGTATCGGGAGCCAATTGCCGCAACCACTGCACCTGCCCCCGCCAACCAAAAAAACGACTATCGGGAGGTTCATCATTCACTGTCGCCCGCCATCCCAGCCCAATACTAAACTGAGAACGTGCTGCAAAAACTTGTTGAGAATCCCGCTGTGTCCACTCTTGAAAAAATCGCAACGCTGTGACACGAGTTTGCCCAAGTTCATTAGCTCCCGGAGAAAGGGGAAAAGGCGTATTCAGCAGGGTAGTGTCGCTTTCTCTACGCGTACCCGTCAAACCCACTGCCAGCTCTTGCGTCGGCGTTTGAATCAAAGGTTGGCGAATAGATACTTCAAAATTGCGAGACTTTGCCTCAATATCTACTTGATCAAAAGGCGGCTCGATAATTTGGCTGCTAGTACGAGAAAAGGAAAAATTCACTGTGCCGTTGCGGGAATTGAAAGGCACCGTGTAGTTGAAAACCCACTCGTTACTGCCATCGGTATTGGTAAAAGCTAGACTAACGGCATCTCCAAATCCCAGTAAGTTGTCTTCCCTGACTTCTACTTGGCGTCGGAAACTGCCGACGCTGGGCGTGCGCCCGTTATCTGCTCTTAACTGTATATCAAAACTATCGGCTTCGCTGATAGTGACTTCTAGTAAACTACTGCCTGGGCGTGAACCCGCCGACAATTCGGCAGAAAGATTTTTGATCAGAGGGTTAAGTTGGAGTACTTGCAAAGCTTCTAGAAGGCGATTGACATTCAGGGGCTTACGAGCGGCTCTTGCTAATCGAGAGCTTACATATTCAGCTCTAAGGCGATTAGTGCCTTTTACTTCAATCCCTTCTAATTCTCCTTCCACCACTTGAATTGTTACTGTTTCTCCCTCTAAGGTTTGAGGCGGAATGAATGCACCAGAGGTAATGTAACCTGCATCTATGTAGTGCTTGGTGACTGCTGAGCGCGCTTGCAGGAGTTCAGCAAACGTCAAATCTTTACCTACAAAAGCTTTAGTAACTTCGGCTAGTTCTTTTTCGCTGAAAGCCGTGTTACCCTCAAACTTGAATCGTTCCACCCGAATCGTTTCCGGAACACCTAATGGTGGTTCTTCCTGCGGTTTCGGTGCTGTCGTAGGAGGTTGAAGCAATTCTTCAGGGGGAGGCAACTGGGGCGGTAGTAAGGGCGGCACAGGCGGTGGTGTTGGTTCAGGTAGAGGAATCGGATTGGGAATACGAATTGGATCAACTTGTTGGGCTGACAAGGGTAGTACATCAATCCCAACACAACCTATAAATAGTAAACAAATTGTTAAAAGTGAGAGCTTTAATGTGAGGAACAATAAATAAAAATTAGAAAATTTATTATTGTTTTTTCTGTTATCCATCCTACTTTCCGCATTTAGTCGTTTACTTTTTTTATCGTTCATTGTACAGAACCTCCTATCTGGAGCCTCTTAAAAATATAATTAGCTGAGAAATTTACTTCGTTTCTGTTTGAACACATCCCTAGCATTTTTTACAAAATTTAGTGCCAAATGAGATGCTACCCTTTCTAAATTTTCACTTTTTTAAACTGCCATCAAAATACCCGTTTAAACTGCCATTTAAAAATTCCAGAATGTGGCACTTTTTTAGGGTAGCGCATACTGCGAACACGAGGGCAGTAAATTGCACGCTAATGTGGAGGCATTAAATAATACTTAAATTAGAAGTTATCATTCATATTAAACCAGTGGCAAGAGGATTTTAAATTTTATAAAGATTGTTATTAAAATTTAACTTTTAAAAGTGGGCCGGTGGAGGAGGGCCAAAATCTGGCGCGGGAGCATGAATCGCACCCCGAATACGGATATCACCTAAGTCGCATCGGCTGCAATAGTTCTTGTAGATATCCCAATCACTAAGAAGGGCAAATACAAGTGTAATACAGATTAGAGAATTAAATTGCAACAATTTCTAAAATTAAATAATATTTACTGCAGCTGCTCGCCGGCTATGGGCAAATATAAAAATCAAATATATAACTGTTAACAAAATTTTCAAAAAAAATTTAAAAATCACGGCATGCGAATACAAATAAAGAATTTGCAAAAAGCGATTATTTTGCAGCTCTTACAGGGGAGAGAAAGAAAAGATTTAAACGTGCAAGCTAGTGGGAATACAGTTGCGAGCAGGCTTATACCATCGAAACAAATACAGACGCAAGGCGTTTTCCACTCAGAATTCCGCTATGGTAGTGTTGAACTGAGCAAGAGCCAATACTCAACGAATTTAAAAGACAGCATTCTTACCCTGGTGAAACTAAACTTAAGTGAGACAGAAACTTTACAACCCGCCAAACTGCCAGTTAATAGCCCTAATAGATGGGGTATCTACTCCAGCAGCTATTGCGGGCGCTCTGGCAGCGGTGACATGCAAACCGCCCTATCTCAGGTTCGGTAAACACGCCTTCAACAAAAAGTCAGATCGGGCACAGTATATAGAAGAAAGATGTATATGACTTTTTGCCGCCATCGCACCCTGCTGCTGAGTGCTTCTAAACAAACTGGATGCAATAAGATTAGAAGTCTTTTGTATCCCAAAAAAACACTAATACAGAGCAAATTTTTGTAGTGATTGGAGCCGGACGCCCCTATGGGAAAAGTAGTTGGAATTGACTTAGGTACGACGAACTCATGCGTTGCCGTTATGGAAGGTGGTAAACCCACCGTAATTGCAAATGCAGAAGGATTCCGAACCACACCTTCAGTCGTGGCTTTCACTAAAAATGGCGATCGCTTGGTTGGCCAAATCGCCAAGCGTCAAGCAGTAATGAACCCCGAGAACACATTCTACTCGGTCAAACGTTTCATAGGTCGCCGTTTTGACGAAGTAACTCACGAAACAACTGAAGTCTCCTATAAAGTTCTCAACGTCAACGGCAACGTCAGACTAGACTGCCCCGCCGTAGGCAAACAATTCGCCCCAGAAGAAATCTCCGCTCAAGTACTGCGCAAACTGGTAGAAGATGCCAGTAAATACCTCGGCGAAACCGTAACCCAAGCCGTAATCACCGTTCCCGCATACTTCAACGACTCCCAGCGTCAAGCTACCAAAGACGCAGGTAAAATAGCAGGTTTAGAAGTGCTGCGGATCATTAACGAACCTACCGCCGCTTCCCTCGCCTATGGGTTAGACAAAAAAACCAACGAAACCATCCTCGTATTTGACTTGGGCGGCGGTACCTTCGACGTATCCATCCTAGAAGTTGGTGACGGCGTATTTGAAGTACTCGCCACCTCTGGGGATACCCACCTCGGCGGCGACGACTTCGACAAAAAGATTGTCGATTACCTCGCCGAATCCTTCCGCAAAGCTGAAGGCATCGACTTGCGCAAAGACAGACAAGCCCTGCAACGGCTGACGGAAGCGGCAGAAAAAGCGAAAATCGAACTCTCTAGTGTCACGCAAACAGAAATTAACTTACCCTTTATCACCGCTACACAAGATGGGCCAAAACATCTAGAAATGACCCTGACGCGGGCAAAATTTGAAGAACTTTGTGCCGATTTGATTGATCGCTGCCGTGTGCCAGTGGAAAACGCCCTCCGCGATGCCAAACTAGATAAAGCAGCGATCGATGAAGTGGTACTCGTTGGCGGTTCTACCCGAATTCCGGCAGTGCAAGATCTCGTCAGACGCATGTTGGGTAAAGAGCCTAACCAAAGCGTCAACCCCGATGAAGTGGTAGCCGTTGGCGCTGCGATTCAAGCCGGGGTACTCGCCGGTGAAGTAAAAGATATCTTGCTGCTGGATGTCACCCCGCTATCTCTGGGTGTGGAAACCCTCGGCGGCGTAATGACTACAATTATTCCCCGCAACACTACTATCCCTACCAAAAAGTCGGAAATCTTCTCAACCGCTGTCGATGGGCAAACTAATGTGGAAATCCACATCCTCCAAGGTGAGCGGCCAATGGCTGCAGATAACAAAAGTCTCGGTCAATTCCGCCTCGACGGAATTCCTCCCGCTCCCCGCGGTGTGCCTCAAATAGAAGTTACCTTCGATATCGACGCTAACGGCATTCTCAATGTCACCGCTAAGGATAAAGGCACTGGCAAAGAACAATCTATCACCATCACTGGCGCTTCTACTCTGCCGAAAGAAGAAGTTGAGCGGATGGTGAAGGAAGCTGAACGCAATGCTCAAGCAGACAGAGAACGCCGCGAACGTATAGACGCCAAAAATCAGGCTGATTCCTTGACTTACCAAGCTGAAAAGCAGATGAAGGAGCTGGGCGATAAAGTGCCTGCGGCTGAAAAGACTAAGGTTGAAGGGTTGATTAAGGATTTGCGGGATGCTATCAGTAAGGATGATTTCGATCGCATCAAGACGCTGACGCCAGAATTACAACAAGCTCTGTATGCGATCGGCAGCACTATTTATCAGCAAGCTGGAAGCAGCAGTAACGGCGGTACTGCTGGCGGCAGCACTGGCAGCTCTCAATCCTCTGGTGGCGATGACGTGATCGACGCTGAATTCTCTGAAACTAAGTAAGGCAATAAAAAGAAGGAAATGGGAATTTTGATTTCCCATTTTCCTGTCTATGAAGAGAATTTTTAAAGGGTTGATAAGGGCAGTAATATTGCTCGTTATCAACCTTTTTTTGTTAGAAAAATAAATTATATGAGGAGGTTATTAAAATGAAATATCCACAAGCTCCTTGGTACCTGAAAGGCTACGCAATCCAAACTGTAGAATTATTAGATCTAGAGCGATCGCGACGGTTTATTCCTTCCGATTTAGAAATTCTCTCTGTATGGCCAGGAAAAACATTAGGCGGCATTTATATAGCTGCTTATCAGACAGGTTCAGTTCTAGAATACAATGAGTTAATTGTTATTCCAGGCTTAGTTAATTATTCAGGAGAATGGGGAGCCTGGATTTCTCACATTTATGTAGATAATACCGCTTCGCTGACTGGAGGGCACGAAATTTGGGGACTGCCAAAGGAAATCGCTAAATTTAACTGGCAGAGCAATGCCACTGATGCCAATGCCTTTTGTAGCGTCACAGTTGAAAAAGGCGATCGCACTTTATGCCATCTCAGCTATAAACAGCCAAATTTTCTTCTACCCTTCTCTTTATCAGCACCAATTTTCAGCGCTCTAAATTCCAACTTTCTTTTATTTAAAGGTGAGTTTTCAGCTCGCTTGGGATTGATTGACAGCCAAATAGAAATCCCCACAGAAAGCCCATTTGCTAGTTTAAACTTAGGTCATCCCTGGCTGACAGTTTACTGTGACGACTTGCGTTTAGTGGCAGGAGAGCCAAAAATCGTCGGAACAAGAGCAAATGCATTCAGCTATTAATAGATAATAGCACATTTTTATCAGACAAGCAAGAAAGCCTTTTCAATCTCCCCTTTTATAAGATATTTTCCTTTAAAAATATTTTCAGAACGCCCTAATTTACTATTTTTCTGAGATAATAGTTATCTCATATTTTAAGGGAACAAGCCATGCGACTATCACAAATGCTTTTCGTCACACTGCGGGAATCTCCAGCAGAAGCAGAAATCCCCAGCCACAAACTCCTACTTCGCGCCGGATATATTCGGCGGATTGGCAGCGGTATCTATACTTACTTGCCACTAATGTGGCGCGTCTTGAAAAAAATCTCGCAAATCGTACGCGAAGAAATGGACGCCACAGGCGCGCAAGAATGTCTGCTACCACAGCTACAACCCGCAGATTTGTGGCGAGAATCCGGTCGCTGGGATACCTACACCCAAGCCGAAGGAATAATGTTCACCCTTAAAGACCGACAAGAACGTGAATTGGCCCTTGGCCCAACTCATGAAGAGGTGATTACTACTATTGCCAAGGAAATGATCCGCTCCTACCGTCAACTTCCTGTGCACCTCTACCAAATTCAAACTAAATTTCGTGATGAAATTCGTCCGCGTTTCGGGTTAATGCGGGGACGCGAATTCATTATGAAAGACGGTTATTCCTTCCACGCTAATCAAGAAAGCCTGCAAAAAACTTACCAAGATATGTATCAGGCTTACAGCAACATACTACGCCGTTGTGGTTTAAAGTTTCGGGCTGTAGATGCAGATTCTGGCGCCATTGGCGGCTCTGGTTCTCAAGAATTTATGGTATTGGCAGAAGCTGGTGAAGATGAGGTATTGTACACCGAAGACGGTAGCTATGCCGCTAATGTAGAAAAGGCTGTTTCTTTACCACCCGATGCCGAACCTTCACCTTTTTCTAATTTTGAAAAACGAGAAACTCCCGATACGGAAACTATTGAGAAACTCTGTAGTTTTCTTAAGTGTTCTCCCACTCAAGTCGTGAAAAATGTCCTTTATCAGGCTGTTTACGATAATGGCATGACGGTTTTGGTGTTGGTAAGTATCCGGGGAGATCGGGATGTTAACGATGTTAAATTGTTTAACGAATTGACTAGGCTTTCAAGCCAGTTTGGCGGGAAAACTATTCTTGCTCTTAAGGTTCCTGACGCAGAAGAACAACAAAAATGGGCGTCTAAATCTCTGCCTCTGGGTTATATTGCTCCCGATTTGGAAGATGATTATATTGCTTCTGCCAAACAGGTACACCCGAAATTTTTGCGGTTGGTGGATAAAACAGCGGTAGATTTGAAAAATTTTGTTACGGGTGCTAATGAATCGGGATATCACGTTGTTGGTGCTAATTGGGGTAAGGAATTTAAATTGCCGGAGTTGGTGGTAGATGTGTGTAAGGCAAAAGCAGGCGATCGCGCTGTACATGAGCCCAGTCAAATACTGCAAACTGCTAGAGGCATTGAAGTCGGTCACATTTTCCAACTTGGTACTAAATATTCTCAAGCAATGGGAGCTACTTATACTAATGAACAGGGCGAGGAAATTCCCCTAGTAATGGGTTGTTATGGTGTCGGCGTTTCCAGATTGGCTCAGGCAGCAGTTGAACAATCTTATGATAAAGATGGTATAATTTGGCCGGTTGCGATCGCTCCCTATCATGTTATCATTACAATTCCCAATATCGGAGATGCCCAACAAGTAGAAATTGCAGAAAAACTCTACAATGAATTAAATCAAGCTGGAATTGAAACCCTACTCGACGATCGCGATGAACGAGCAGGCGTCAAGTTTAAAGATGCCGATTTAATTGGGATTCCCTATCGTATTGTTACGGGGCGCTCTATTAAACAAGGTAAAGTCGAAGTCGTCGAACGTGCTAACCATAACACCCAGGAAATTGCGATCGAAGAAATTTCTTCTACTTTGAAACAGTGGATTGCCGAAGCTATCAAATAGAGCATGGTAATAATCATTGAAGCCTAAATAATTGCACTCTATAATTCGCCAAAAATCAGTAGGAACCCAGTTTTTTTTGAAAACCGGGTTTCTAATAATCCATAACTCGTTTTGATTTTCATGCTCATTCTGAAAATGCAAGCAACAAATACCTGACCCCTTTCCGTCAGCATTTTTTCTTCTTTTATTCATCTGATAAGAGCAAGCGATCTTAACTTTTCGCAGCTGCAAATTACTACTATTTCAATACCGACTAATTATAATTTAGCATGCCCTCACTGGAAGTATTTTACTGCGGTTATTTTGTCGATATGCTTTTCCTGATCCTGCCTACTTTTTAGGCAGTTTTATTTACCTATACCTGGGCCACAATATCTCGGCTTGGCTTTGGTTAATAATTTTTGCGATCATCATGCATCCCAAACCTAGCAGCAAATAAAATTTAAATATTTGCAAAAATAACCCATAATATTAACGCATTCCACATGTATTTATATATTAAAAAATTAAAAAATAATTGAAAATTTTTCATAAAAACGAACGTAGCACGGTTGAATTATGGAATTTTTAACAATACTTTTATCGGCTTTGTTAATTTTTATATCGCCAGCGGGATTAGTTATTGATCGCGCAGCTGAAAATGCCATCCGCTCACGATTAGAATCGGTAGAAGAATTAAAAGTAAGAGTAGACAATACCCCCAGCTATCAAATCCTGCAGGGAAAAATAGAGCGGGTGCGAATTGCCGGTAGAGGATTACGGGTGACGCCAGATATTCGGATTGCAGCATTGGAAGTAGAAACCGATCCGATAGACATAGACATACAGAGTTTGAGAAGAGGCGGGAAAATGCCACTTCTAAAAACGCTGCGAGCGCCTCTGCAAGCCGCAACACGTGTGGTGTTGAGCCAGGAGGATGTCAATCAAGCCCTGCGCTCGCCAGAAATAATCAACCGCTTACGAAATTTGGGCAGTCGCGTACTCGACGTTTCCGAAGCAGAGCAATTGCAGCGCTACGAAATTTTCAATCCTAAGGTAGAATTTTTGGATAATAATCGAGCACGCTTGCAAGTAGAAATACAGGAGAGAGGGGAGCCAGAAAGATTGGTTATTTTAGTCGAGGCAGGAATAGAAGTTATCGATGGAAGACGGTTGCAGTTGACTGAGCCGGTGGTGTTAGTGAATGGAGAAACAGCACCTGCTAGAGTAGTAAAAGGGCTGGTGGTGGGAATTAGCAGGCGGCTAGATTTGCAGAATTTTGAGAAAACAGGTATTCTGGCGCGGATTTTAGAATTGAAAATATCGCCAGCTCAACTGGAGATGGCGGCATTTGTGCACATAGAACCTCGCTAGATAGGGTGCGGGAATTGCGAGCGCAAAAGTAAGGGAATTCTGCGCTAATCTAGTTTTTGATATAAGGAAACTAGATTTTCAGCTCAAGCGTAGAGGTAAAATCTCCGGAGGCTCTGCCCTGTTCGAGAAAAGCCTGAAAGCCGCCCCTCACAATTAATTCTATTCAGTTTTCAAGGAGAAACTTCTGGTATGGAAGAGAAACAACAACCCAATCGCATTTCCACAGGCGTTTTAGTCGGTGTGGCGGCGTTGGTTTTGGCTGTCGGTGGCGGCACGGCTTGGTGGGCGATATATTCGCAAAAACCGCCTAAAACGCCTCCCATGCCTGCTACGCCGGTTATTTCCCCTTCACCCACTCCGGCTCCTGTTATCAAACCAATACAGCCAATCCAAACGGCACAGCCCACACAGCAACCGTCTGTAAAAATTTATTGGCTCAGGGATACCCCCAAAAATACAGAGTTAGTTGAAGTACCGATAACTTTAGACAAGTCTGCCCAACCCAGCCAACTGTTAGAAGCAGCCTTTAATCGTTTGCTAACAGAGCCTGCCTCGGCTGGAACTTTCAGTGTTATTCCCCAGGGTACGAAACTGCGGAGTGTGACGGTGAAAGAAGATGGTATTCACCTCGATTTATCGCAGGAATTTACTTCTGGTGGAGGCAGTGCGTCGATGGTGGGGCGTTTGGCGCAGGTGGTTTATACGGCAACCAGTATCGAGCCAAATGCCAAACTGTGGATATCTGTGGATGGCAAACCTTTAAAGTTATTGGGCGGTGAAGGCTTGGAGGTGGCTCAGCCTATCACTCGTGAAATTTTTGAGAAGGAATTTGGACAATAGGAGCTGTCCACGTTTTTGTCAGGGCAATAAACATTAATTAGATTTATGCCGTGCCCAACTTTGCTATGTAGGCGGTGAAGGCACGGATGTTCTATTTCTTTCTTTAGAAATGTACAAATTTATGAAAGCTTTGGCGACTCAATCTTTAGCGAGTAAGGTGAAGGCACGAAACTGACGGGCTTGCTGTTCGATGCGACTTGCTAAGCGATCGCAAACTAAGTTACACAAATCGAAAATCAGCATGTCTTCCACCCGATAGTAAGCCGAAGTTCCTTCTGTACGGCGGCTGAGAATACCTGCTTGCAGCATGACTTTTAAATGCTTGGAAACATTAGCTTGGCTGGTTTCTGTTGCTTCGACTAATTCTTGTACGCACTTTTCCCCATCGCGGAGTAAATTTAAAATTTTCAGCCGCATTGGCTCACTCAATATACTGAAATATTCAGCAACTTGTTGCACAACTTCTTCGGGTACGGGCTGGGCTGATTTCATCGGAGTTCTGCCTGAAAGAACTGATCCCCAGATTTTACCATTTTACCTGTCTACTATAGAATAAGGCTCCTGATATCAGGCATGAGGAAAATCGGTAATTGCTGCTGGGATAACAGCCAGATTCCGCAATCTCCCATCCCTGATAGCCTATAGTCTAATCTGGATTAATTCGCATCAAAACTTGACCATATTCTACGGGTTGCCCGTTTTGGACGGTAATTTCCATTACTTGTCCGGATACTTCAGATTCGATTTCGTTCATCAGCTTCATCGCTTCAATAATGCAGACTGTTTGACCTACTGTGATGCGCTCGCCTACCGATACGAAGGGGGGTTCATCAGGTGCGGGTGCCCGATAAAATGTGCCCACCATAGGAGAAATAATATCTACCCATTTTTTTTCCAGGGGCAACACGCAAGCAGGGCTTTGAGCTTGCCCTCTTGCTGTCTGCTCGGGAGTAGGGATGGAGACATCAGGGGAGGGAATAGGCAAGTTCTGGGAGGCTGGAGCTGGTGATACACTAGGCAAACGGGAAGCGATCGCAGTTCCTGAAGAATCGCTTGCCGCCCCCGTTGCCTTGCGTACCGTCAGTTCAAAATCGCCACTTTTTAATGTCAGCTCTGAAATGTCAGTTCTATCTATAGCCGCAAGCAGCTCGCGAATTTCTTTTAAGTCTAGTTGCACAGTTTGTCTGACTCCATTAAATCAGCTCTCAGCTTATAGCCATCAGCGCTTCAGCTATTATTAAGCACCTGAGAATCAAACAGGCAACTAGCTGAACGCTGCGCTGACTGCCTATAATTATTCGCGGCCTAAGTAAGAATCATCCCGAGTGTCGATGCGAATCCGATCTCCCACTGCAATAAACAGGGGAACCATTACCTGAGCGCCGGTTTCTACTATTGCCGGTTTACTGCCGCCAGTAGCAGTATCGCCTTTTACACCGGGATCGGTTTCGATCACTTCCAGCACTACAGAATTCGGCAATTCTACTTCTACCACTTGTTCGCCCCAGCGGACGACGTTAACTTCCATGCCTTCTTTAAGGTACTTAACACGAGAGCCAATCTGAGCACTACTGAGGCGAACCTCTTCGTAAGTTGTCATATCCATAAAGACAAAATCGTCGCCGTCTTTATAGGTATGTTGCATTGTGCTTTTTTCCAGATTAGCCTGGGGAACCGTTTCTCCTGCTCTGAAGGTGCGTTCAATAACACCACCAGTCTGCACATTTTTGAGTTTGGTGCGCACGAAGGCAGAGCCTTTACCTGGTTTGACGTGGAGGAATTCTACTACCCGCCAAACATACCCATCTAGTTCAATTGTGACGCCAGGGCGAAAGTCGTTAGAAGAAATCATGAATCAATGCTGTTGCCAGAACAATCGGGCTTTTATTTTACCGCGATCGCAGTCTTTTACTTTTCGGCGGCTTGTGAAAAGAAACACGGCTGCGAGCGGATTTATATATCTGCATCAAAATTGTCAATATACCAAGCAGAATACATTTTTGTCAAGTAAAAACTTAAAAAGGGGCGCTCGTCCACAGGTATCGGCAAAATACAGCCCTATGGCAAGATGGTAAAGGCGGCAATTAACTTGCCCCCCAACTCCGCCTAATTCCGCCTCCTCCCATTCGGAAGACTCATGCTTTACTTCAGCAAAATCATCATGAATGCACTCAAACCCTGGCTTAAAATTAGCCTTGTCGCAGTGCTGCTGCTCGCCCTCTGGATTGAGCCAAGCATCGCCGCCTCTCGCCAGAGCCGCTTGCCCGCAGGAAATGCTATTACCGACGGCAGAGCTCTATTGCGCTATGCTCTCCCGATTGACAATCAAGCAGTACGAAAACTTCAAGCCAGTATCGAAGATATCGCTACCCAACTGCGGGCAAATCGACGCTGGAGTGCCATCAAAAGCGACATTAGCGAGGCAGAAAAAATTCTCAACTCCCGCTTTGACGAACTACTATCCAGCGTCGCAGACGAAAAAAAACCTCAAGCTGAATCCCTCATTGCCCAAATCAAACAAGGGCTGCTGTCAATAAAAGACGCCGTTGAGGCTAAAGATAAAAATCAGACGTGGGAACAGCGTGCCCAATTACTAATGTTAGTGGGACAGCTAGAAGCCTTAATGGTCAAAGAATTCCCGTTTGAAGTGCCCCCAGAATACAGCCACCTACCTCAACTTAAAGGGCGTGCTACCGTGGAAATGACCACTGAAAAGGGCACCATCACCATGATTGTAGACGGCTACAGCGCTCCCGTCACCGCCGGCAACTTTGTTGATTTAGTCCAGCGCGGTTTCTACGACGGTTTGGAATTCATCCGCTCTGAAGAATCCTATGTCTTGCAAGCAGGCGATCCCCCAGGTCCCGAAGAAGGTTTCATCGATCCCGCTACGGGTAAATACCGCAATATTCCTTTAGAAATCCTAGTTAAAGGTGATACCGTGCCCACCTATGGTATTACTTTAGAAGATGCGGGTCGTTATAGAGATATGCCCGTGCTTCCTTTCTCGGCTTATGGTGCTGTGGCAATGGCTCGCCCTGAATTCGATCCCAATGGTGCTTCGTCGCAATTTTTCTTTTTCTTATTTGAACCAGAACTGACGCCAGCCGGCCTCAATCTTTTAGACGGTCGCTATGCCGTCTTCGGCTACGTTGTCGAAGGCAAGGAAGTTTTGGGCAAGCTTAAGCAGGGGGATAAGATTATCTCAGCGAAAGTTATCGACGGCGCTGAGTATCTCGTACAACCTCAAGCCGCTTAGGCAGGGATAAAAGCTATAGGGTGGGCACTCCCTTGGTATTAACTAGTAACGGGGAAAGCCCACCTCTGTTAGCGGTTTTATTTGTTGCGCTCGCATCTTGGCAGGTTATTTTCTTTTCCCTCGCATATTGTCGGTAATAATAGAGGAATTAATTACATGATAGCCGTTGAATTTGTATTTCTCATCAGTTTGGGCGTGCTGATAGTTCTGACAGCCATTAATTATTTTAAAGACTACCAGGAAAAACAACAACTAGAAAATGCTTTTTATCAGTTACTAGAAAATCAAAATGGTCAGATTTCCCTGATTCAATTAGCAGCAACTGCCAGAGTAGATGCTGAAATTGCCCAAAAGTATTTAGAGCGGCAAGCCAAAATTTTTTCTGCTACCCTAGAAGTCGATGCTGACGGAGATTCCTTTTATCGATTTCCTAAAATCCGCCGCTCTTCCCAGTAGATATACAGTCTACCAATATATTTATTATAATTGATTTAACATTTTATGAGTTTGCGGCACAACCCGAACCCACTTTAGTTGGCGCTTCATCAACCCTTGCCATTCCAGCACTTGCGCTGGCGTTGGCGCTTGCAAAGATACTTCTGTAGTGTAAGTAAGAGGCGTTACGGGTTGTAAAAATACCGGCACTTCCGGGTTAATTCCTGCAACTAACTCAGCCGTTTTTTCTAAATCTTCTAAAGTTGTTTGAGAAGAAATAATTATCTTGACAAATACTTCAATTTGTGCATCTACACATAATTTAAGAAAATTCTCGTGCGCTTTCCAGTGACATTCACCGCTAACGCTTGGCAGCTTTATATCCATGCCCACTGAATCTAAATAAGGCAAAATCATTGCTAACTGTTGAGGACGATGACCTCCTGTTTCCAGATAGATAGGCAAACCGGTAGCCGCACGCACCTGTGGCAAAAATTGTACTAAAAAAGGAGCGTGCAGCAGCGGTTCGCCGCCAGTTAAACTAATGCTGTCGTGTAGCCTGGGTTGATTTTGCCTTTCTACCCATTCCAATAAAATAGGTAGCGCTACGGGATTTTGATGGGTTTCAAAATCGCGCAGCCCAGGAGTTTTTTCAATTTCGCAAGTAGAAGGGGCGTGCCAAGTGCGCTCGCTATCGCAAAACCAGCAACGCAAATCGCAAATCGCAAAGCGAATAAAAATTTGGCGAGTTCCCACATTTAATCCTTCGCCTTGAATTGCCGAGAAAACTTCGATTAACTTAGCAGTTGGGTAATTATTATTCATAGCCAACCGATAGCAAATATTTGTAGAGCGCGCGTAGGCACGCCCTACTATTTTATATCTTTTCTCCCTTGCTATACTTCTAAATTTCAGCTGCAGCACGTTCGATCAAGCGGCGTGCCAGAGTTTGGATGCCAGTGTGTTCGTAGTAATTAGTAGTCATGTCGAGGAAAGCCGCTAAGTAGTCCAATTTATCTTCGGCGATTTCGATAAATCGACTTAAATTGTTTGCCACATTTTGTGGTGTCAAACCGCGAGCGGCGACGAAATTACTCAACCACCCAGCAACTGAATTAAAACTTTCTGTAATAAAGCCTAGTTTGACAGCAATATTGCCGCCGGGAATCAAATCGCTTATTTGCCGGAAGCCTTGATTTTCTTGAAAGTCTGAAGCCCCCATCTGTGTTAGGCGTTCCTGTACTTTCATAATAAAATCAGGACCGAGGGGTAGTAATCCGTCAAAGCAAACCAAAGCAGCCATGCGCATTAGTGATTCGCCGCCGTAATCTGCCAGAGCGCTTAAAAAATCGCCAATGCTGTCACCGGGAATACCATTAATCTGGCAGAAAGCTAATAATTCGACGATGACTTTCAGAGATAAATCAATAGCTTGCGCTTTTTCTGCTTTGGGAGTAATCTTGTTCAAAAAGGATAGAAAAGAAATACTCTCGCCTATTTTGTTTGCCATTGCCGCTGTTCCCAAAGCGGTAGAAGCACTGTCGATGGTTTGATACAGCCACAGTGCTGTCTGATATCCCTGGGATTTGTCGTTATATAACCAAATGGCGCGCTCGCCGATTTGCTGAATTAAATTTTCGTCAGTTTCGCCGGTGACTTCGCGAATAGTGTTGGTAAAGCCGACGATATTTTTCCACTCGCCAGGGATTACGAAATCGAGGGCTCGCAGTGATTTGACGGTTAAGTTATCGGTAGGAAGTGAATCGACTAATTCAAAAATTGGTTTGCTCATTGGAAATTCCTTGTTTTAGGTTGGTTATGCGAGTCAGACTAGCATGGCGGTTATTATTTGATTTCGGCGATGCCCTTGAGGTTGAATTTTTGTAGCCATGCTTCGCGATCGCTCTCTGTAAATGATGTATCCCGGGATTGGACTTTTACTTGATAGCGACCCCCGACGAGAATGCTTGTACCATTTCCCTGTACCGCTGCCGGATAGCCCGCGATTGTTTTATTGCTAGTTTTGTATTTGTTTAGCGCGCTGGGGTTATTGGCGATATCATTAACTGATAGCATCGCTACATTTTTGCCGTCTTTGTTTAATTTATATTCAGCAAAGCCGGTTTTCTCTTGAGCAGGGACGACATTGTAGCCATCACTACTCTTGGGGAAAAATTTATTAAACTTGCTACCTTCAACTGGTTTACCAGTAGGTGCGCGCTCGGGAACGCCCGCTTGTGCCTGCCCAACTTGCTCCGATTGGGGATTTGCAGGTTGGACTTTACCCTGTTGCTGGATACTTTGCTGTTGGGCATTATCCCAGCGAGATGGTTGTTTAGCCTCGCCACAGGCTGTGATTAGTAATAATATCGATAAAAGCAACGGCGCTAAAATCCTTTGCCAACGGGGAAAAATCATCGCACTCTCCTTGGATTTTGTTTGCTTGGTATTTATTGCTCACAGTTTGATAACAAAACATTTTGCTTTCATTAAAGCTATTTTTTTTAGCTCGACACTTGATGCAGAATTCTTTGACAGCCAGATAGGAAGCGCTCCCCTTAAAATCCTGCTGCTGTTGCCAAATCCATTTTCTAGCTGTTGCCCAGCGGTGGCACTTCGATCAGTGCTTCCCCAGTGGCCATATCTAGTAAATCTTCTAAGCTTAGAGGTTCTAAGGTTTGGGGATGTACTGGTTCGAGAACATCCATCAACAGCAGTAGTTGATCTATGGCAAGACGAGTAATTTTCCCGCCTTCAATACGATTAATTTGAGGTCCGGATATTCCCGGCACTAGCTCTGGATCTATGTACAGCTCCTTGCCCTTGGCTTGAAGCAGTTCCGACTCTTGCGCCGCTATGTATGCTCCCAGCTCGTGGACTGAACGCCAACCGCGATAGTGTCTTAGCCAGCGCAAGTATCTGCCTAGTTGGAGCAGCCCTAGCTGCGTTAACCTGCGGTTTTTTTTCAGTACGTTTTGGGGCATCAAAACATTTTCGTGTCTCGATTTTAAAACCAATAATATTGTATCACATTGCCGATTGCTACTTAGCTATTTTAAAATTACAGATTGTTAACTTTTATACTCTGAAAGGAGAAAGTAGCAATTGTGCTGCGGCTCCAAGATCGCAGAGAAACCTAGAATAAGCAAAAAAAATTTTGGCGCTTGTGGGGACGTAAAAGAATATGAGCAACAGAAATTAAAAAAATATAATCAAAGAAGAGCGAGCGCAGGTCCTCATCTTCATCAATACCCCAAAAAACTTTTCAAAGCTTTACAGAATCTTTTTTGCACGCTTGTTGAAACTAATCTATCATTGTAATGATTCTCAATGAAAAACAGCGAAAAAACAAAAAAACTCCTACTGGGCGTGTTACGCAGAGGAAATCCTAGGCTGAGGGTTTTCCACCCATAGGGTAGAGTAGGGAATCGCCAACATCAAAAAGGTTGTTCAGTACTCTTCACCATCAAAGTAAATATAGGGTGCAACTTTTGCAAATAAAAAGTGCTTGCTTGCTGATGCCAGCAGAAAATCAGGTTGCATCTTTTTTGAGCCCCTAACTGTGCAATTTCGGCAGCAAGTAGGAAAAAACTGCAAATTTAGCCTTTTATGATAGTTGATAGGAGCGGAGTGGCTCTAGGAGCGGGCTGCTTTTTAAAAGTCAGGAATTGCAAATGTATCGCAATAAATAGGTAGAGGAGAAAAATGCAGCCTTCCTTGGGAGAAAAGCAGTTTTCGGCAAAGAGCGATCGCGGCTGGGTGGCGCTCTTGATTTTCTCCCCTATCTCTAATCACACATATATATGAAAAACTCTTCCCTCATACCAGGGACAAACATCAGACGATGCGCATTCTGATTTATTCATATAACTACTACCCAGAGCCAATTGGTATTGCCCCTCTGATGACAGAACTTGCAGAGGGCTTGGTGAAGCGAGGGCATCAAATACGAGTAGTAACCAGTATGCCCAATTATCCAGAACGCCGCATTTATCCAGCTTACCAGGGTCGGTGGTACATGACCGAACGCAGAAACAACGTCACAATTCAGCGCAGCACCCTCTGGATTCGCGGACCCCATCCCGGGCTTGTGGATCGAATCTTATTAGACGCTAGCTTTGTTTGTACCAGCATGATACACGCCCTCAAAAGCTGGAAACCCGATTTGATCTTCGCTACCATTCCTCCCTTGCCGATAGGCATTCCTGCAACCCTAGTTGGGTGGTTGCGCCATTGTCCCGTTGTACTTAATGTACAGGATATTTTGCCCGACGCTGCCGTTCACGTTGGATTGCTGAAAAATAAAGCAATGATTGCTCTTTTTGCTGCTTTGGAAAAATTTGCCTACCATCACGCAAATAAAATTAGCGTTATTGCCGACGGGTTGGCAGAGAATTTACTTCAAAAAGGAGTCCCACCTGAAAAAATAGTCGTTATTCCAAATTGGGTAGATGTGAATTTCATTCGCCCCTTGCCCAAAAAAAACAATCCTTTCCGAGCAGCCCACCAACTTGACGACAAGTTTGTTGTTCTCTACTCCGGTAATATCGCCCTGACTCAAGGTTTGGAAACTGCTGTCCTAGCAGCTGTCCGCTTACAGCATTTGTCAGATATTGTATTTGCGATCGTCGGAGAGCCAACTGCTCTTCATGAATTGCATAATTTTTGCAAAAAAGTAGGAGCAAAAAATGTACTACTCCTGCCTTTTCAAGACAGAGAAGCTTTGCCAGAGATGCTAGCGGCAGCAGATGTCAGTTTAGTGATGCAAAAGCGCAATGTTATTTCTTTTAACATGCCTTCTAAAATCCCGGTTATCCTTGCTAGCGCTCGCCCAATCGTTGCCTCGGTTCCTGCCACCGGCACGGCAGCTGCTGCTGTTAAGGCAAGTGGCGGCGGTTGCGTCGTTGCCCCAGAAGATCCGAATGCCTTGGCAGAAGCTATACTAGAGCTGTATAAGCACCCCGAACGCGCCGAAGCCCTAGGTCAACAAGGGCGGCGATTTGCTGTAGAACATTATGGATTTGAGCTAGCTTTGGAGCGGTATGAAGCTCTATTTGAGACGGTGGTTGCTAGTTGGGTATCTCCTGCTAGGGAAAAAACCTGTTAAAGGTGGAAAATATTCCGCTCTACAATTAGGCTAAAATGAAAGCAAAATTAATAATTAAAAAATAAAATATTTTGTTTAGCCAAAATCTTTTCAAGTCAAACATTTCGAGGCAAAGGAGTCATAAAGAGTGATGCGGGAGCGGGTTTTAGCCTGGTTAGCAGATAATGTTCCCACTTCTCGGTTGAAACATATTCTGGGAGTAGAACAGACAGCCAAAGAGCTAGCTGGTATACACCATCTCGATACAGAAAAAGCCGCTCGCGCAGGATTGATGCACGATCTTGCTAAATGTTTTAAACCAGCTCGGTTGTTGCAAATGGCAAAAGAAGCAGAAGTGGAGATAGATGCTGTCACAGAAGCGAATCCGCACCTGCTGCACGCACAGGTAAGCGCTATTGTTGCCAAAAACATTTTTGATGAAAGAGATACAGAAGTTTTAGAAGCGATCGCCAACCACACTTTAGGCAAACCAGGAATGAGCAAACTTAGTTGTGTCGTGTTCGTCGCCGACTGCATCGAGCCGACTCGCGGTAGTTCGCCTGAATTGGAGGCTTTACGAGAAACCAGCAAGCATGACTTGTACAAAGCAGTTTGGCTGACTTGCGATTATTCGCTCTCGTTTTTACTGGAAACTCGCTGCTTGATTCACCCCCAAACCATCTTTACTCGCAATTGGGCTTTGCAAAAGGCTTCGCAGCAGGTAGTTTTCGGAGAGCTTGCTAAAGATACCTACAAGACGGCTTAGTTTTGATTGATTAAAAAATAAACCTAAATGGAGAAAGTTTGTTATGCTGACAACAGATACAACAGGAGGGGGAATCGCTAAGATTATTTTTCAAATGAGTATTTTTGTTGTAAATATTGGAGATTGAATGACAGAGTATACCAAATTAGACCTAGTGACAGAAAAAGAAAGTCTAAAACCAGCTACGAGCTACCAATTAGCCATAACGATTGCTAAAGCAGCAGACGCTCGCAAAGGCGGCGATATCATAATATTGGAAGTGGCAGAAGTGTCGTATCTGGCAGACTACTTTGTGATTGTCACAGGCTTTTCTCGGGTGCAGGTACGAGCCATTTCTCAGTCGATACAAGAAAAAGCAGAACAGGAGTGTAATCGCCTGCCTCGGCAAATAGAAGGACAAGCCGAAGGTACATGGGTGTTAATGGACTATGGCGACGTAATCGTCCACATATTGATGCCAAAAGAGCGAGAATATTATAATCTAGAAGCATTTTGGGGACATGCACGCCGCATTAACTTTTCAGCAGATACGCAGATAGGGAGAGGATGACTTTGAAAGATGGTTTAGTTTCAGTATGCCCAGTTCCAGAAGAACAGCAACCAATAAATGAATATCAACAACTTAAAGAAACCTGGTTTTTTCAATGGCCCACTTATTCCCTGCGTCAATATATCACTAAGATGGCCTGTGTGTGGAGCTTGGCTTGGCTAATAACCGGACCAGTGGCAGCAGCAAGTTTCGCTCCTAAAAAACATCTGGGCCAGTTTATCCTCAGCGGGGCAGCAGGGTCAACGTTTATTTTAGCACTGCTACTGCTACGCCTGTACTTGGGCTGGTCTTATGTGCGAGCGCGCCTAAAAAGTACCACCATTGACTATGAAGAATCGGGCTGGTACGACGGTCAAGTCTGGACGAAAACCCCAGAAATACTCACGCGCGATCGCTTAATCGTCACCCACCAAGTAGAACCGATTCTCCGGCGTCTAAAACAAACCTTTGCAGTACTGGCCGCTTTTTGTGTCCTCGGCGGCATTCTCTGGAATTTATTGTCAGCAATCACTCCATCCTAAAATCTTTTTAAGGCAAATTCCCAATATAAGGTCTAGAATCTAAAATTGTTTATCAACCTCTCCCCCACCAATACACAAAACCCATGACAATGGGAAAGCGAAACCAAGCAGCCGAAATAGAAGTCCGGCTGCTACGCGAAGGCATAGTCGAATCCAAACATTATGTCCAGGCAGTAGTATGTGACAACCGGGGACGGGTTCTCTCTGTAGCCGGCAGCGCAGAAACAGCCGCTTTCATCCGCTCAGCCCTAAAACCATTTCAGGCTCTAGCAGTCACTACAACCGGCACCCTAGAACGTTACAACCTCTCCGATAAAGACCTGGCAATTATCTGTAGCTCCCACAAGGGCACTATCGAACACGCACGGCAAGCATTTAACGTACTCTGGCGCTGTGATATCGAACCGTCAGCGCTCCAGTGTCCTATACCAGAGGGCAAACGCAGCCCCCTCGAACACAACTGCTCTGGTAAACACGCAGGAATGCTCGCCGTTTGCCAACAACGCAACTGGCCCCTAAATAGCTACTTGCAGCGCAACCACCCCGTGCAGCAACTAATTATAACTAAAGTGGCTGAATTGTTGCGAATGCCAGCAGCAGAGTTTATCGGCGTCCGCGACGACTGCGGCGCTCCAACCTATTTCATGCAATTAGGTCAAATGGCTTCTCTCTATGCAAAATTGGCGTCTGGCGACAGTTTGGATATGGAACGAATTGTCCGCGCCATGACCCATCACCCGGTGATGGTGGCCGGGAACGGGGAATTCGATACAGAACTAATGCGTTTGAGTGAGGGAGAACTCGTAAGCAAGGGCGGCGCCGAAGGAATTCAATGTATCGGTCGCGTTGGCGAAGGCATGGGGTTGGCAATTAAGGTAATCGACGGAGCAAAACGGGCTAAACATGCAGTGGCCATACAATTACTTAGGCAAATGGGCTGGATCTCTCTGAGTGCTTCTGAAACTCTGTCAGAAAAATTTATCAGCCCCAGCGACTTCGTGCGTCTAGAAGTGGTAGGAGAACTCTCCCTAGTGTAGTATAAGGGTTTCCATAAATAGCTTGGAGACAAAAATTTTTTTAAAAAGGGGTTGCAATTTTGGCAAAAATATGTTTATACTGGGGAGAGCGACGCGGGATAGAGCAGTCTGGTAGCTCGTCGGGCTCAATCTGCAAAGTTAACTAGACGCTTGAAGGTTAATTTTGCAATGGGCTGTACGCAAAGAAATTTGCGTGCGATCGCCTCTTAAATTCGGGGAAGCCAGTGGCGCGGCAATCCCGAGCCAAGCTCCGGAAACGGAGAAGGTGTAGAGACTCAACAGGAGGCACCCTAACAGGTAAGCTGAGGGTGAAGAGAGAGTCCAGACCACAAACTGGTTAAACCAGGCAGCGAAAGCTGTAGATGGTACGCATAACCCGAAGGTCAGTGGTTCAAATCCACTTCCCGCCATATAAAAAAACAAGCCTTGTGCTCCCTAAAGAGTACAAGGCTTTGTTTTAATAACAGATGAAAAAAAACGGCGCACTCCGGAAAAACTCCCCCTAAAGTTAGAATTGAATTGAAAAATTTATAAATTATAAATTTATCTCTATGAAAAGAAACTGGCGACGACCGATTTTAGTGGGGGGAATAGGTCTATCATTGGCTATATGGATGTTGGAGAGGCTACAGCAATCGGCAAACGCACTTAGTGAGTGGGCACTAGTGGGCGCGCTCACTGTCAGTGGCGGGTTGTGGCTATACCAAAAAACCACTAAAAAAATTCAACTGTCGCAAGAAAATCCCCCACTCAACCGTCAAACAGTAGAAATCGCGCTCGCAAAAGCAGAAGCAGCAATTAACCACTTGCAGGCAGAAACAGCAACCCTGAAATCAACTGCTAGCAAAACCATCGCCATTGCCTGCGAAAAAATGCGCCAACAGGCGACACAACTCAAAACCGAACTCAACCGTAAAGAATTACGCCTCGCCGTCACAGGGGCAAAAGCAGCAGGCAAAACCTCCCTAATTCAAGTTTTACAATCAAACTGGGTGTCGCAACTTCCACATCCAGTCAGTCTTACAGAAACTCCCCCCTTATTCGCCGCTGCCGCAAGTGAAAACAGTGCCGTCGCCCAAAAAGAAACAATAGAAATTGCACTCGCCTCCGATCTAATTTTATTCCTCACCAGCGGCGATTTAACCGAGCCAGAATTTCAAATCTTACAGCAATTCACCGACTCCAACACCCGCACGGTACTCATATGGAATAAACTAGATCAATACTTGCCAGAAGAGAAAACAACACTATTGCAGCAGTTGCGCTATCGCCTCAAAGAAATCCTTTCCGAAAAAGACATAATAGCCATAGCAGCGGCTCCTAGCCCAATTAAAGTGCGACAATACAAATCCGACGGCTCCTTACAAGAAAGGCTCGAAAAACCCGCACCCGAAATAAACGAACTTACTCATCGCTTAAATGAAATTATCGAGAAAGAAAGACAACAGTTAGTGCTTGCTAGCAGCGAACGCTCTGCTCGTGCCCTCCTGATAGAAGCGAAAGCAACATTGAACAAAATAAGACGCGAGCGCGCCATACCTATAATCGAACAATATCAATGGATTGCCGCTGCCGCCACTTTTACCAACCCTGTACCCGCCCTCGACTTATTAGCAACCGCCGCAGTCAACGCCCAATTAGTTGCGGATTTAGGCGCAATCTACCAGCAAAAATTTTCCCTCCAACAAGCTCAAACAGTAGCCGGAATCCTCGGTAATTTAATTCTCAAATTAGGATTCGTCGAACTTTCCACCCAAGCAATTACCAGCATCCTCAAAAGTAATGCCATTACCTTTGTTGCCGGAGGAGTAGTACAGGGAATCAGTGCAGCTTATCTGACACGCATCGCTGGATTGAGCTTAATTGAATACTTCCAAACACAAGAAATCACAGTCAGTAATGCTTGGAATATTGAAAAGTTGGGTGAAATTATGCAAAAAGTGTTTCAGCAAAATCAGCGCCTTATATTTTTACAAGAGTTTGTCAAACAAGCAAGAGAGCATATTTTACCAGAATTTTTACAAAATAAACTTCACTCTGAAAAAGTTGTCTAGTTGTGTATTTTCATAAACAAACTATTTTCAGAGTAGATAAACTTTAAAGGGGCGAGCGCACCCTATAAAAAAGAGTTAAGAGAGTTAAGAAGTTAAAAAGTACCTTAATCATTAAATGACAACATACATAAATCATCCTCAAGTGTCTCAATCCAAAACCGATACAGAGGCTCAAACAGCCCCAGCACGTGCCAGCCGACAAGACTCTCACTTTAAGAGCGCCCGTGGCAGTTTGCGGCAAGCACTTTCCTGGTATTCTCACATCCGCCGCTTACCGCAGCATTCCAAAGACACAGACTTACAATCCGTATTACAGAAACAACTAGATGTCTTAAACGGCATCCTAGCAAAACTAGATCAGAGTCTGCTTCGCATAGCCGCTTTTGGCTTAGTCAGTCGCGGCAAATCGGCGGTATTGAATGCACTAATGGGCCAAAAAATCCTGCAAACTGGCCCGATTAACGGCGTCACACAGTGGCCGCGTTCCGTGCGCTGGCTGCCTACTGCCGACAGTAAACTGCAAATCGAATTAATCGATACTCCCGGATTAGACGAAGTAGACGGGCAAGCGCGAGCGCAAATGGCAAGAGAAATAGCCCGTCAATCTGACTTAATATTATTTATCGTCGCCGGCGATATTACCCGCACAGAATATCAAGCCCTGTGTGAACTGCGCCAGAGCCATAAGCCCATAATTTTAGTCTTTAACAAAATAGACCTTTATCCAGAGCAAGATCGACAAAAGATTTACGAAAAACTTCAACAACTAGCAGCCGGGGGGCAGACACAGAAAAACTGGGTTTCAGAGCTTCAAACCCCTAATATCCAAAACCCGGCTTCCCAGACAACCCAATCTCTCGATGATATAGTAATGGTAGCGGCATCCCCGGCGCCAATACTGGTGCGAGTTGAGTGGCCAGATGGTCGCGTCACTCACGAATGGGAGACACCACCGCCGCAAATCGACGAGCTGAAAAAGAGAATTTTAGAAATTATCCAGCGGGAAGGGCGAGCGCTCCTAGCCCTCAATGCGCTAGTTCAAGCCAAAGAAGCTCAAGCAACAATTGCCAACCGAATAATACAATCTCGCCAAGAACAAGCAGATAAACTAATTTGGGAATTTGCCAAATACAAAGCCCTAGCAGTTGCCCTCAATCCGATCGCTTTTTTAGACATCCTCGCTGCCACCCTTGCTGATTTGGCTTTGATTCGCTCCCTTGCTCGTCTCTACGGCTTGCCAATGACTGGTTACGAAGCCGGTAAGCTCTGGAAACAGATTTCATTCAGTGCTGGCGGCTTGCTCCTGAGCGAATTAGGTAGCAGCCTACTTTTCGGTGCGGGTAAGAGTCTGTCAGCGGCATCCGGCAGCATTCTCAGTTATGCAGGAGCAGCGCTCGCCCAAGCCAGTTTAGCTGGCTACGGAACTTATGCTGTTGGGCAAGCCGCCCAAGTCTATCTGGAAAGGGGCTGCACTTGGGGACCAATGGGATCAGATACGATTATTCGTGAAATTCTCGCTGCCGCTGAGCCGAATACGGTTATTGCTCGTTTACGTCAGGAGTTGTTGCAGCCGGGATTGGGAAATTAGGAAATACAGAAGTTTTTAAAAAGATATTTATCTAAAAATTTTATTTTAATAGAGGATTATTTGTTTATTTCCTTTTGAGCAATTCTGGTAAACTCAAAGAGCGCTTGCTTTTCTGGCGCGGGGGTTTGGCTATACATATCTAGCCATAATAAATATTCGAGATTGCCAGCAGCTCCTGTGAGCGGCGAGCATGTTAAGCCGCGATAGCGCCATCCCAACTGTGTGGCTGTTTGCAAAACAGAAGCGATCGCTTCTGCTTGAGCATCGGGATCGCGCACCACGCCCTTTTTGCCCACCCGCTCTCTCCCCACCTCAAACTGCGGCTTTACTAATAACACCACCTCTCGTGGCGAGCGCAGCAACCCCCATAGCGCCGGCAGTATCTTGCTTAGGGAAATAAACGAAACATCCACCACCCCCAAATCTGGTAAATCTTCGCTTCTACCATATAATTCTTCTTTTGTCAAGTATCGGAGATTAGTACGCTCCTTCAAAATCACCCTAGCGTCATTGCGCAGACGCCAGTCTACTTGCCCGTAACCGACATCAACGCCGTATACGAGCTTAGCACCGGCTTGCAGCAAACAATCCGTGAATCCTCCTGTAGAGATACCGCCATCGAGACAAATACGATTCTGTACATTAATACCAAAGAATTCTAAAGCTTTAGCTAATTTTTCGCCGCCTCTAGAAACATAACGCGCTCGCTCTTTAATCTCAATCAGCGCTGCAATATCAACCTCAGTACCCGGTTTATCTACAACTTGCTGATTCACCATTACCTCACCTGCGCGAATCAGCGCTTGTGCCTGCTGCCGCGAGCAACATAAATCCCGTTTTACCAGTAAAATATCCAGTCGTTGCTTAGCCAAGGAATTTCACAAAACTATAACTATATTTTCAATCTATAAAAATAATACACTATCTTCAAATCCTCTAATCCCCCTATTGGCTATCTCCTCCAGTTTAAGCCAAGTCAAATAACAAAAACTCCGCATCTTTTTTGGCTTCAAAAACTAATCTATTTTCATGGCTGACTGCTGCGCCATCACCGGCACTGAGTACCTGCTCATTAAAAGCGATCGCCCCCTTAACAACCTGAACCCAAGCATAACGGTTTGGTTTAATTTGATATTCAACCTGCTGCCCGACATCTAGCAAACTAGCAAATAAATCTACATCTTGATTAATTTTAACCGAACCTTCACGCCCATTTTGAGAAGCAATAATGCGAAGTCTCCCACGTTTTTCTTCCTCCGAATACATTTTTTGTTCATAACTGGGGGGCAGACTTTTTTTATCCGGTAGAATCCAAATTTGCAGAAAATGAGTACATTCTGTCTTAGAATGGTTGTATTCACTGTGAACGATTCCACTACCTGCACTCATTTTTTGCACTTCACCTGGGCGGATAAGCGAATTATTTCCCATGTTGTCTTTATGCTCTAAACATCCTTTAATTACATAAGAAATAATTTCCATATCCCGGTGGGGGTGATTTCCAAAACCTTTCCCTGCTTGAATTATATCTTCATTAATTACGCGCAGTTTACGAAATCCCATATATTCGGGGTGATAATAATTGGCAAATGAAAATGTATGATAAGATTCGATCCCACCGTAATTTGCGTATCCCCGTGCTTCTGCTTTGCGAATTGTAATCATTTATAGTTTCACTCTTATGAAATAAGAACACCCCTTTTCCCGTGAAAAAGGGGCTTGGAGGTTAGGATTTTGCTTAAAGATTAGTAAGTGCGGGTGAAGAAATACGGGGGGGATTGAGCAATCTTTGCCAAGCCTGAATATCCCGCTGTGCGGCTGAATAAGCACTGGCATAGGTAGGGATTTTTTGAGCAATATTGATTGCTTCTTGCAAGTTGGAGGCAGCACGCTCTCTAGCGAGCGCTAAAATTTGTTGACTCCAACTATCAATAACAGTATCAGCCTCGGCGCGCAACTCGCTTTCAAAAGGTACTTGATTAGCAATGCGAATAGCAGACGCCAACATTTCTGGAGTTCCCGAGCTAGCGTAGCGATAGGCTTGATCGATATTTTGCCGGGCGCGCACTTCTTGCTGCCAACTTTGAATCATATCTTGGGCTTCCTGATACAGAGCCCTTCCTGGTAGTATTTTCTGAGCCATTGCGATCGCTTCAGACAGACGCCCTTCATTCTTTAAATTTTGTGCTTGGATAAGGTAGGGGCGATCCTCCCGCTCCTGTAGTCGCCGATTCCACTCCTGAATTTGTTCTTGAGCTTCTTCATAGAGAGCTCTTTCCCTGCCAATTTTGCTTGCTTCTCTTATAGCAGCTTGCAGGGCATCCGGCTCGCCAGACATAGCCAGTTGTATGGCTGTGTCGAGATAAGGGCGATCTTCTTGGATTTGCAGCTTTTGTATCCACTCTTCGATTTTTTCTTGAGCTTCTGCATACAGTGCCCTGCCGCTACCGATACGGCTTGCTTCATTAATAGCTGCTTGCAGAGCTTCTGGCGTATCAGAGCGAGCTAGCAATATAGCCTTATCTAGATAGGGGCGATCTTCTTGGATTTCTATTTGAGAGCGCCAGCGAGCGATTTCTTCCTGGGCTTCTTGCCAGCGTGGATTAGATTTGGTAATTAGCTCTGCTTGAGAAATTGCCGCTTTTAAATCACTGATAGTGCCGCTGCTTGCTAGATTGCGAGCTCGTTCTAGATAGGCTAATTCTTTAATACTTTGTTGCCAGTCGTTGATTAATTCTTGAGCTTTTGCGTAGAGAGGGCGATTGGGAGTAATTTTTTGTGCTGCAGCGATCGCAGCTTCTAGACTAGCGACAGTTCCTTGCCATGTTTGAGCTTGCGCCTTAGCCAATTCTGTAAAATCCTTAATTTCTTCCTTTAATTTTGCATTATCAGGTATTTTGCGTAAAATGGACAAAGCGCCTTCTAAATCTCGTTTATCTAGCTTTTCCTGGGCTAAATCCATCATTTGGCGGCTGAATTGCAGGATTAACTTTTGCGCTTCCTTGTAGAGATAACTTTTCTCGCCGATAGAGCTGAGTTGTTTAATCGCTTCTAAGAGATTTTCCAAGCCGCCTTGTTCGGCAAGAGTTTCCGCCTTATTCAATTTAGCACCATCTTCTCGCGCTGCTTGTAGGTTGTTGATAAGTTCTTGATACTTAGTAGTTTCCCAATACTTGTTGCCAATATCTAGCAATTGTACTGCTTGTCGGAATACCTCTGGCCAATTTTGTCTTTGTAGTTCTGTTTCAGCTTTTTTGTAAATTTCTTCAGCCTTAGACCATATTGCTTGCCACTGTTTGATGCGTTCGTCAACGAGGCGGTAGGCGGGCACGTTGTCAGGAATTTTGCGTGCCAAAGCGAGCGCCTCATCCAGCTTACCTTCTTGGAAAGTTGATTCAACCAAGTCTAATAATTGTTTTGACCAATTTTCAATATTGCGATTAATTTCTGGACGTAATGGGTGCTCTGCGGGCAGGGCATTTACGAGGGCGATCGCTGCCAGCAAATCTTCTACCGTATTTTTCTCAGCCATTTCCTGAGCGCAGTAGATGCGCAAACTTGCTGATGCCGTTGGCCAAAATATACCCTTACAATTGGGGGAAGCGGGGAGCAACAGTAGGGAAGCAACTGCGATCGCTCCACTTGCCCCACAGATGAGAGCAGTCAAGCTCACCCAAAACTTCCAGCTTTTCAGTAGGCTGCCCAGGTTCTTTGGTGGCTGGAAAGGGCTTGGCATAAGCCCCAGCTGCTCCCTTCTTTTGCGTCGCCGAGAACGACGTAATTCTCTGCGGTTAGTTTGCGCTTCATGGGAAGAAGTTGAATCCAGTGAATGCATTTGCAGAGTACTGCTTATTACCCATTCACTGGCGGCGCCAGCAAGAAAATCTGCAGGGGTGGGAGCTGGAAATCCTGGCAATCTGCTGTTCTCAAGTGGCTTTTTAAACCTAAAGACAGGTTGTCGGGCTGGCTCTTGACGATTTTTTGTCATATCCTACACACCAAAATCAGCGGTCGAACTCGGCTGCAAATATGCCGTTTTTGCTATCCTATCTCTATATCCAGCTTTAGCCAAATTTCAGTCCCCCAACTATTTTTTAAAGTACAGAGCGATCGCTTTCTCCCGCCCGTGCCCCCTATGAATGCAAAAATCTCGCTACCGCGCCATAGATACTGAAGGCTGATTATATCAGAATATTTAGCTTCCCGATTCTGCCTTTAGTGCACCAATCAGCCGATAGAGATCATCGCTGTTTGCCTGATAAACTTCTCCACAAAATTGACAGGTAGCCTCGGCACCTTCGTCTTTTTCGATCATATCTCGCAGCTCCGCCTCGCCTAGTATTTTCAGCGCTCCCAGGAAGCGATCAGAAGAACAGCCGCAATGAAAGCGCACCATCTGAATTTCCGGCAAAATTTCCAGCCCCATGTCTCCAAGCAGTTGCTGGAAAATATCGGGCAAGGTTTTGCCAGCCTGCAAGAGGGGCGTAAATCCCGACAGAGCTGCTACGCGAGATTCTAAAGTTGCCACCAACACTTCGTCGGTAGCTGCTTTCGGCATCACTTGCAAAAGAATTCCCCCTGCCGCTGTCACCCCTTCTGCCCCTACAAATACCCCTAGCACCATAGCCGAGGGCGTTTGTTCAGAAGTTGCTAGATAATAGGCGATATCTTCGCCGATTTCGCCAGACACCAGCTCAACGGTACTGGAGTAAGGGTAACCGTAGCCCACATCGCGGATAACGTAGATAAATCCCTCATTGCCCACAGCTCTACCGACATCCAGCTTGCCATTGGCATTGGGAGGCAATTCTACACTTGGATTGTCTACATAACCCCGCACGGTGCCGTCTAAACCAGCATCTACCAGAATTCCACCTAATGGGCCATTGCCAGTAATGCGAATGTTGACGCGCGATCCAATTCGTTTCATATTGGAAGCAAGCAATAGCCCTGCTGTCATAGTGCGCCCTAGAGCGGCAGTGGCAACATAAGAAAGTTTGTGCTTTACTCGCGCTTCTTGTGTCAGGCGCGTGCTGATGACGCCAACCGCCCGAATGCCGCCGTCTGCTGCTGTTGCGCGAATTAACTGATCGGCCATGAAAAATCCTAATTTTTCTTAACAATTAGTTACTTTAATTTATTGTAAGTGTGGGAGCGAAAACAAGACTTCTGTCTAGTTTACTTTGTCATACTGAAAAACAGTTACTGAGGCGAGCGCACTTTTCAACTATGTTAGGCAATTTTCAACAAAGCCATCTGCGAATCGAGGTAGAAGCTTCGGCTACGGCTATTAGAGACAGCCTATTGCGACCTGCATTGTTTCAGCAGTGGCTGTGGCCTCAACGCTTCCCCCCAGGGCTGCCAGAAGAGTTGCACCCAGGCTTGACGTTCACAAGTACTATCGGGCTGGTGACGATTCATCACCAAGTAGAGGTGGCAGATTCAAACTGTCTGCGTCTGCTGTTGAGCCAGGGTATTGACGGCTTTCACGAGTGGTATTGGGGAGACGGTTGGGTTCAGTCGCGGTTAGAAGGGGTATCTTTACTGCCGCTGAAATTGGCTCAGACTATAAATTTGTTGCGCTTGCGAGAATTTCTAGCAGGTAAGCAGGGGGGTAAGGTAGCATAACCCCCTGCCCTTTAAAAAGGGGGTATATCGACAGTCAAACACACTTTCCTAGATCCTGTAAGGAATTAATACGAAATCAAAACGTTCTGGTGGAAAATCGCGAATGTTGCGGGTGACGAAGGTTAAGTCATGAATTTTAGCGAGCGCTGCTTGCATTGCATCTATTAAACTCAATCCGTACTCTCGCCTTAGTGCCACTGCTAAATCAGCTACCCGCTCGTCTACAGGTAAAGTCCAAAGCCGATTCAAAAGTTGTGCTGCAAGCGCGGCATCTGACGGAGAAAATCCCGCCAGCACCTCTGCTCTAGTAATAGCCGAAATAGCAATATCTCCTTGATGTTCTCTCAGATAACTTGTTGCTGCTGGGATATTTTTAAAATGGTCAATTAAAATCACTGTATCTATCAGCAGTCTCATTTTTGCTCCCAGCGTATTGCTTGCTGATACACCAAACCGTCTTTTCCTTTCCACATTCCTTTAGTACGATCCAATAGTGTATCTAGAGAGGGCGCTGTTGCTTGTTCATCGAGGCGCATTCTCCGAATTGCTTGACGTATCAGCGTCGTCATTGGCGTCTGAGTCGCTTTCGATTTTTGTTCGAGCCAGCGCTTATCTTCTGGATCGAGACTGATTACAGTTCGGATCATAGACACACACTGATATCATTTTATCAGAATGATATCACAAAAAAATCTAGTAGGCGAGCGCACTTACAAAAAAACCTGCAAGGGTAGAGTGGATGCGCTTCACTGTAAATATTTCGCCTACAGTTGCCAATCCTCTTGCTTACCCCCTTCCCTAAAGAGATGCTCAACACATATAACAACACATATAATAAGCCGCGTGTTTTATAAAATTAAATCAAAATCATCAAAAAAATAATTAAGTTTCAACGTGCAAATAGGAACTTTATATGGTATTGGAGTAGGTCCTGGCGATCCAGAATTAATCCCACTCAAGGGATTGCGGCGCCTGCAAACTGCACCGGTAGTAGCATTTCCCGCCGGTATGGGAGGCAAGCCGGGAATTGCCCAGCAGATAATTGCTGAATGGCTGAGTCCGCAACAGGTGCAATTAGCATTAAATTTTCCTTACGTTCAGGATGAAAGCGTTTTAAAGCAAGCATGGCAAGAAGCCGCTGAAAAAGTCTGGCAGTACCTACAGCAAGGGCTAGACGTAGTATTTGCCTCAGAGGGAGACGCGAGTTTTTACAGTACCTTTACTTATTTATCACAGACGATACGGGAATTACATCCAGAAGTGGAAGTGCAAATCGTGCCGGGAATTTGTTCTCCCTTGGCGGCGGCGGCAGCTATAGGAATACCGCTGACTTATCGCGCTCAGCGTCTAGCGGTGTTGCCGGCTTTATATGCGATCGAGGAATTGGAAATGGCGCTAGACTGGGCTGATGTAGTCGTGCTTCTAAAAGTGAGTTCAGTTTATGAGCAAGTTTGGGGGGTATTAAAACAACGTGGGCTGTTAGAGAGCAGTTGGGTGGTGGAACGAGTAACACAATCGCAGCAAGTAATTTATAATAACTTAAGCGATCGCCCCCACTTGAATTTATCCTACTTCTCCCTAGCAATCGTGCAAGTACCTAACTCAAAAAATAATAAAGCCGCAGTCGGCAACATTTCCCCTCTCTAAAAACGTCATCAGCACCACACCTTGCCTAAAAAAAAAAGAAAAAACTTATATCGCTCTACTCAAATGCTGACAAGCCAGCCAAACTCAGTGAGCCATAGCCTACCCCCTATATACAAAGACTTACCCATCGAACCCCCTCCAGCAACCAGGTTTAACCAAGCTTGGTTAGCTATTCTCGCATCTGTGGGGCTTCACGCACTCGTAGGGTTGAGTTGGCCTCTTTTGGCTGCTTTGTCCAAACCCCCAGAAAGTAATAAAGAGCGAACCGTTGAACTAATACAGCTTACTCCGGAAGAACAGAAACGCCTCCCTTTTCTATCACAGCCGAAATTAGCACTGCCACAGCTTCAGGGGCAGCTTCCCTACGCCTCCCTGCCTCCCCTGCCACCACTAGGCTCATCCGTTGAACTGCCCTCGTCGGCGCCTTCTGTTTCAGATACCACTTCTTCTAATTATCCCACCCTGCCACCACTCCCACCCCTGCCGGATGTCTCAACTTTAACTCAGTCTCCCCCTCTCACTTCAGCGCCCTCTCTATCCGCAAAGCTAAATTCGCCAGATAGCCAGCCTCGGCAAGAGATGACTTTCTCGCCTTTTACTGCCACTGATTCGGTGCTACCGTATCTAGAGGGCGTATATTCGCCGTTACAACCTACTACCCCCCTCGAACCCTCACAACTGCCACCGCCCCCATCTCCTTTAGCAGGAGAACTGCCTTCTTTTATACCTAACTGGGAGCAGAATCCATCTCCACCAACTGTTTTCACTCCTCCTCCTCCTCCTCCTGCTGCTAATAATATTCCGCCACAAACGACACTGTCTGATGGAGGCGAGGGTCTTTGGAAATTAGATACTCCTGAACAACCAATCGATCGCCCCCCGGAGCTGGCAATGACGACGCAACCGCATACTATGCCAACACTCGGCAGCGCCCGGGAGCTTTTACCAAAAGGTAATTCAACTCAACTGCAAGAAGGTAATCAGAATAATCAGCAAGTAGAAGAGAATGAGGAGCGAGCGCTCTCTGGCACAAATCCACCAGGAAATGCCAATTCTCAACTATTGCTAGCTGGCGCTAATACACTCAATGCAGAATTTACGAATAAGGTTTTTAGCGCTCTTAGTTCTTGGGGTCAAAGTTTAGAGCCAAAATACCCCGATTTGAAGAATTTTAAACCCTACCAAAAGATAGAAGCTGTTTATCCCCCAGCAGCCGGTGAAAAAGAGCAATTCGGTTCTGCTTTAGTTGGGGTAGTGGTAAGCCCGAAAGGGGAAATTACTGATGTGCAGTTGTTATTGGGTACGGGCAATGAGGTTTTGAATCAAGAAGCTGAAAAGGTGGTTAGAAATTATCCATTTCCAACCAGTGAAAAATATGAAGCTTATCCAGTTATCGTCACTTTTAAACCAGAAAGTGAATTGAAGCCGCAATTGCCTCCTCCAGCTAAGCAGCAAAATGAGCAAGCTGCTCCTCCACCGGAAGCGCAAAAGTTGACAGTACCTTCTTCTGGGCAAGCTGCTCCTCCACCGGAAGCGCAAAAGTTAACAGTACCTCCTCCCAAGAAAGCATCGCCGGCGGCGTCGGAAGCTCTCAAACCAGTTAATGGGCAAGTATATCCCGCGCCTTCCCAATTACAGTTACAGGAAAAAGCAACTGAGCAGCGCCAAAAACCGGAAGAAGTAATTCGGGAAGAATCTCCAGTATTGAAATTAAAAAAAGTGATAACTACTGGTGAGCAGGAAAAGCTTGCTCCACAATCAACACAAGAAAAAATAGCGCCCCGGCAAGAATTGCCTTCTCAGCCATCCCGGCAACAGGAAGAGGCAAGGGAGCAACCATCTTCTGTGTTAAATGAAGAATCTGCACCGCTACCTCCGCAATCGGGAGCACCTGCTCCTCAATCTCCTTTGCCTTCTCTATAGTATGCTTAGTTGGTGAAAGAAAACCTGGTGTTTAGCAATCGCATCTTTTTAGAATTTTTTTACTTTATTCTCTTGACAACTTGTATTTGAATGTGATATCATGCATAGGGAAATAATTTAAATAAAAGAAGAGGGATTCTAGAGTAGTTAACTGCTAACACCTAAAAACTCTCGCACCTTCTGCAAATAAGTATCCGCATCTTCCAGCATGGGGAAGTGAGCCGTATTCGGAATAATTGCAAATTCTACTTTTTCATTGAGTGCGGCAGCTCGCCGCCCCATTTCAGCGGGGATAATTTTGTCATATTCTCCCGATACTAACAACGTAGGCACTTGTAACTGAGCGAATGCTTGCGGCATCACTTTGGCGGCTTTTTCACTCACGGAAGTAAAAATGGTTCCAAGGGCTGCTTCGTAGTCTGCAATTATAAAATCTTCTAAAAATGCCTGCCGAGCGGAAGTAGCGATCGCTTGTTTGAGAAACCGCGCCATAAATAGGCGAGCGAGCAAAGGAATTTTTACCAGCCAGTTTGGTCGAAACCGCACCACTTGGCTACCCCATTTGTGGAAAGCCTTAAAAGCCTTTTCATCGTACTCAAAGATGCCGCTGCAGGTAAGAATAGCCTTTTCTACCCGTTCGGGATAGCGGTTGAGGAAAAGTGTTGCCACCGATGCTCCCATGGAATGAGCATTTAGGTATACCCGCTCCAACCCCAAAGCATCCAAGAGAGCAGCCAAATCTTCTGCGTAGGTTTCTAGCTCATAATCTAAACCAGTAGGTTGCTTTGGCAGACGCGAGCGCCCAAAACCCCGCAGATCGTACAATACACAATCAAAAAAATTTGTCAAGGCTTGAGCGGTAGTTTTCCAATAGCGACCCGATCCCGCCCAGCCGTGTATAAAAACAAGCACCGGCTTTTTTTCAGAAATAACCGGTGTGCGAATCCATTCGTAATAATGCTCGACGCCGCGAACTTGAATGAAAGGCATCCTGAAGATCCTAATAAACAATGGCGGAGGGAGCATAGGGCATAAGGCACGTAAAACAACAATCAGGCGTGCTGCCCAATTTTTTTGATTTTTGATTGCCTGCTTACGCAGATTCTGGTTTTGGCAGAGAAGAGGGATGTAATATCAGTTCTGCCGTTGAGCGCTTTTCCACCATTTCTCGTGTAATTGTGCAGCGAGTCACATCCTTACGGGAAGGCAACTCATACATGATATCCAGCATCAACTCTTCCACGATGCCCCGTAGTGCTCGCGCCCCTGTTTTGCGGCGGTATGCTTCCTGAGCGATCGCTCGAATTGCATCTGGCTTAAATTCTAACTGCACATTATCCATCTTCAGCAGTTTCTGGTACTGCTTAACCAGTGCATTACGCGGCTGCGTCAAAATCGCCATTAGCGCCTCTTCATCCAGAGGTTCCACCACCGCCACGATTGGCACGCGACCGATGAACTCTGGAATCATACCAAATTTCACCAAATCTTCTGGCTCCAAATGTGCTAGAATATCTGCCGTGCGTTTTTCCCTGGGCTGATTATCACCCGTTTGCACGAAGCCCATAGACTTCTTGCCTATGCGCTGTTCGACCACCTTTTCTAGACCGACAAACGCCCCACCGCAAATAAATAAGATATTACTCGTATCAATTTGGATGCAATCTTGATAAGGGTGCTTACGTCCTCCTTGAGGTGGCACGTTAGCGATCGTTCCTTCCAACATTTTCAGAAGCGCTTGTTGCACCCCTTCGCCGGACACGTCTCGCGTAATTGAGGGATTTTCACTTTTGCGCGCAATCTTATCTATTTCATCAATATAGATAATTCCTCGTTGCGCTTCCTCCACATCCAAGTCTGCCACTTGCAGCAAGCGCAGCAAGATATTTTCCACATCTTCGCCGACGTATCCAGCTTCTGTTAGCGTTGTCGCATCTGCCACTGCAAACGGAACGTCCAGGATGTCTGCCAGCGTTTGAGCCAGGAGAGTTTTGCCGCATCCCGTCGGGCCAATCAGCAGGATATTCGACTTTTGCAGCTCTACCGTATCGTCAGGAGCCACCCTGCCGCTCGCCTTAGCTTGGGCGAAGCTCAGGCGCTTGTAGTGGTTGTAAACCGCTACAGACAGAATCTTTTTCGCCTCATCTTGACCGATGACGTGTTCGTCTAGGTACTTTTTAATTTCTCGCGGCTTGGGAATTTGATTCATAGAAAAATTAGCAGAGCGAACTCTTCTTTTTTGTGGTTGTTCCCGCGTTGGTGCCGGTTGTGGCGCTGCGGCCCCTGAATCGAAGAGTTCCTCGTCTAATATTTCGTTGCACAGGTCCACGCATTCATCGCAAATATAGACTCCCGGACCGGCAATCAACTTGCGGACTTGCTCCTGAGACTTGCCACAAAAGGAACATTTTAGATGGGAGTCATACTTAGACATATCTGCCTCTCATTTCAGTGCGCTCACAGCATGGACTGGGGGAGTAGGGCTTTGTCTAGAGATCACCTGGTCAATCAGGCCATACTCTTTGGCTTCAGCAGCCGACATGAAGAAGTCCCGTTCCGTATCAGCTTCAATTTTTTCTAGCGGCTGTCCTGTATGTTGGGCCAGCAACTCGTTCAGCATTCGTTTGTGGTAAAGAATTTCCTTAGCTTGAATTTCGATGTCAACAGCTTGCCCTTGAACACCTCCTATGGGCTGGTGAATCATGATCCGGGAAGATGGCAGTGACATGCGCTTGCCTTTTGCTCCACCGGCGAGGAGAAACGCCCCCATACTAGCAGCGAGACCGTAACAAATGGTCACTACGTCGGGACGAATCTGTTGCATTGTGTCGTAGATAGCCATGCCGGCAGTCACCGAACCGCCTGGGGAGTTGATGTAAAGCTGGATGTCTTTTTCTGAGTCTTCAGCCTCTAAGTAAAGGAGTTGGGCGACAATCGAATCCGCCACAGCATCGTTTATTTGTGTCCCCAGAAATACAATTCGTTCCCGCAGCAGGCGCGAGTATATGTCAAATGCTCGTTCTCCCATGCCGGACTGTTCCACTACCATTGGGACAACGTCCTTGATGGTTTGAGAATATATGTCCGAGCAATTTAAGCTAGTGAGAGTGTAATTCTGGGTCTGAGATAGAATCATATAGAATGATCTCAAGGTCTCTTACAATCTAGCATAGCGCTATTAACCTATTCTTATCCTTCAGGTGGTGTAATACCGAACTAACTAACACTCAAACCAATATTACGGGGGATTCTTCTCTAGTTGGTAGTCCAACTAACAAATACTTTTGCCAAATTATCCCTCTTCTGAAAGCTAGTTTCCCAGCATTCAGCCTACTTTTTATGTTTTTTATTTTATCCTACGGTTTTTTTCACCGCTGCTAGGTATAGGTGTATTATACAACTATTTTATCTATTTTTGACACTCATTGACACTCCCAAAAGGGAGATGCCAACTCCCCTTCTTAGGTTACGCAGGAGGCATAGAGCGGCAATTGTTTTTTGTTTTTCTAGGCTTGGTACACTTGTTTTGAAGTAATATCCCCTGATGCTGTAGCTTACGCTACAGCAACCGCTGCCCAGCTCACGATTGGAGTTTTATGCTTCTGTTGGCTTGGAAACTCCTACACTAGTGCGTATTTTAATACACTAAAAGGTGAAACCGCAATTTCCCGTACCACCACTAAGCGCTGGCTATAGTGGTAGTACTCGAAGCGGAGAAGCGGAGTTTTTCAGGGGTATGGTTTTCCTCTTCTGCTTTGATTATGCTGCAGTAAGAAAGAGACTTTGGGATAGAAGAGCAATTCACTCGCCCTATGTCGTGGGCATTTCGGGGTTTTCTGGCGGTTGGGAAGGCTCAGCAGCACTGATGCCTTCCGTAACTGTTGTCTGAGGTTGATTCTCCGAAGCTGCTGTTTGAGTTAGGGAGCCTTCGGGAACCAGTTCGATTATAGCTTGTTCTACTAGCCAGTTAGTCGTTTTTTCTATAAGCAGTTCTGAGGAGATGTATTCGCGCAATTTCACGGCATCGATGGGTTCCCCTGCAAGTTGTCGCATCACTTCTTCGAGGCGGGCGTCAATTTCTGAAGCTTCTACTTCGATAGATTCTAGCTTGGCGATTTCTTTGAGAGCCAAAGACTTTTTGACGCGATCGCTTGCTTCAGGGCGTAAGCGCTTACGCATTTCTGCAACATTTTCTTTTGTATAGATCTTGTTGATGTCCAAGCCATAACTTCCCAACTGTAAAGCTGTCTGCCGAATCATTATGTCGATTTCCCGTTCTATTAGAGTTTCGGGAATTTCAATTTCTACATGATTGAGCAGCTCATTTACCACGGCTTCTTTTTGATTAGCCTTTGTTTTCTTTTCTGCCTCTTCTTGAAATTTTTTTTCCAGAGATTCCCGCAATTCTGCCAGAGTTTGGAAATCACTCACCTCTTTAGCAAAATCGTCATCCAAAGCTGGCAATTCTTTTTCCTTCAATTCTTGAAGTGTGATAGTGAAAATAGCTGATTTGCCCGCCAACTCTTCGCGAATGTAGTCACTTGGAAAATCAACCGAGATTTCTTTTGTCTCTCCCGGCTGCATCCCGACAATGCCTTTGATAAAGCCTTCTATGAATCGCCCTTCCACGAGTTCGATTTGAAAATGCTCGGCTTTGCCGCCTGGTATTTCTTTGGGGGTTTCACCCTCAGCTGTAGCAGCGAATCGACCTACGTAATCGACGATTGCTACATCTCCCAATTGAGCTGCTCTTCCTTCTACGGGGATTAATGTCGCCTGTTGAGAGCGTTTTTCTTCTAAAACTCGCTCTACCTGAGCCGGATCGTACTTAACTTCTTCTACCTTTACTGATAAGCCCTTATATTGGTTGATTTTGACCTCCGGCTCGACATCCACTGTAGCCGAAAATACAAGCGGCTGTCCCGGTTGGTATTTACCTATTAATTCTTCAAAAGAACTGCGGAGCTGGTAATTGCCGAGCGCTGCAATCGATTCCTGTTTGATCGCTTCGTCAATTCCTTTTTGAATTAATTCTTCTAAAGCTGCTGCTTTTATACGCGGCGTCCCCACCCGCTGCAGCAATACGTGACGTGGCACCTTGCCTTTGCGAAACCCAGGAATATTAATAGTTCGGCTTAGCTCTTGAATAACGCGCTCATAAGCCTTTTGGGACATTTCTGGGGGAATTTCAATTTCTAGGCCAATTTTGCTGGCTGGGAGTTTTTCCTGGGTAACTTTCATCTTAGCATTCGTTTCAGACAATTGTGTAATTATCCTCTATGGGTTTGATGGGTTGAAAGTAGGCTTAAGAAAGCGGCCAATCCCGCGCCGCAGCAGTTGCCAGACGAGCCACAGCCGCGACGAAACCAGACTGGTTTATCCGGGAAGTTCTGAGGCCACTAAATATCTGCAACTGCCCAGATTTTGATCGTAACCTATCTAAACCAACTAATTTATTCTTTTGCGATCGCAATTCCAGAAAACTTTTAAATCTGTTTCCTACAAACAGCCCAGTTAACCATTCCACGACTATGATAAGGTGGTTAACCTAAATAATAGGACAAGCCCCGTGCCGTCCACGTCTCGATAAAATAACTCGTACAGCCTCATCAGTGCAAAAAAGCTAAGATCAAAACAGATATCGATTGACACTCCACCGCCCTCCCTATAGTACGGCGATTTTTCGGCTCATCACTGCCCTTTTGGGTGTCCCTACTTAGAGGTCTTACATGATTATATCTAATCCGAGCCTACTAGAATATAACTTGCTCTCTAGATGCCCTTGAGTGGACTACTTCCTTAATGTTTTCAATATTTTACCGAGATTTCCGTGTGCGCTCCCTTGTTGCCTGGCGGCAAATCTTTTCTAGTCACTCATAGGCACCTTGTTTAAGCTCTATTTGTCGAACATGTAAAGTGCAGATTGTTTAAGCTCTATTTGTCGAACATGTAAAGTGCAGATTCGCAACCTGAAATCCTATTATTTCAAAATAAATCAAAAGTCCCCCATGAGAGCGATGCCTTAAGTCCAGTTTATTGGTAACCCTGCCCGATGGATAGTAGAAAGATTTTCAAAAAACTGTCTGGCGAGCTGGCCGAAAAGCGAGAACTCGTTCATTGGCCCGCTGCCAAGGTAAAATTAAGTCTAATTAAAATTCTAAATTTACAGCGGTTTTTCAATTGTCAAGTATCGTAAAACCAAGAAATACTTCTCATTAGTCAAGTGGAGGAAACGAATTAGTGAAATCTTATAAAGTGGCCATTCTCGGAGCAACAGGTGCAGTCGGAAGGGAGTTGCTCCAATTATTGGAAAGCCGAAAGTTTCCCCTAGCCGACTTAAAACTTTTGGCCTCACCCCGGTCGGCAGGGCGCACTCTACCCTTTCAGGGAGAACAACTCCCTGTCGAACCAGTGGGAGAAAAATCCTTTGAGGGTATAGATCTGGTTCTGGCTTCTGCAGGCAGCTCCACGTCTAAAATCTGGGCTTTGAAAGCCGTACTAGCAGGAGCGGTGGTAATTGACAATTCCAGCGCTTTTCGCATGGATGCCAATGTCCCCCTTGTGGTTCCAGAGGTTAACCCAGAAACAGCCGCATCACATCAAGGCATTATCGCCAATCCTAACTGTACGACTATATTAATGTCCGTGGCAGTATGGCCTCTGCATAAAGTCGAGCCAGTACGACGTATCGTTGCCGCCACCTACCAGTCTGCTTCCGGTGCCGGAGCAAGGGCAATGGAAGAAATGAAAGAACAGGCGAAAGCAATTTTAAATGGTGAGACACCTAAAACTGAAATATTTCCCTATCCCCTAGCGTTTAATTTATTCCTGCACAACTCGCCGCTGAATGAGCAGGGATACTGTGAAGAAGAAATGAAAATGCTTAACGAAACGCGCAAGATTTTTGCAGAGCCAGAACTGCGGATTAGTGCCACTTGCGTGCGGGTGCCTGTACTGCGCGCCCATTCTGAAGCGCTAAATCTGGAATTTGGTCGTCCGTTCAGCGCTGCCCAGGCACGAGAAATTCTAAGAAATGCGCCGGGAGTAAAATTGGTAGAAGACTGGCAGGCTAATTATTTTCCTATGCCAGCAGAAGCTAGCGGTTGCGATGAAGTCCTCGTAGGACGAATTCGTGAAGATATTTCTCACCCCTGTGGGTTAGAACTATGGCTGAGCGGTGATCAAATTCGCAAGGGGGCGGCTTTGAATGCCGTGCAAATTGCTGAGTTGTTGATCGCTAAAAATTGGCTGCAACCGGCTACAGCGGCTGTGGCAAGTAAGTAAGCAATCAGCCCGTAAATGACGGCTGAAGGCTGAGGTTTTGAAAAATGTAAGTGAAGAATACTAGGTACAAGAGTGTGGTAAACTTTGGAAGAGTTCTAACAGCAATGGTCACGCCGTTTAAGGAAGATGGGAGCGTGAATTATGCTGTAGCAGAAAAATTGGCAGATCATTTAGCGTCGACTGGCACGGATTCCCTAGTGGTGTGCGGAACAACGGGGGAATCACCAACTTTAACCTGGGAGGAGGAATACGAGTTATTCCAGGTTGTGCAAAAGGCAGTAGCAGGAAAGGCTAAAATAATAGCAGGCACGGGATCGAATTCGACTCAGGAGGCGATCGCAGCTACTCAGAAAGCGGCTAAATTAGGATTAGATGGATCATTACAAGTCGTTCCCTACTACAACAAACCACCCCAAGAAGGACTTTATCAACATTTCAAGGCGCTCGCTGCCGCTTGTCCCGATTTTCCGCTGATGCTCTATAACATCCCAGGGCGCACCGGTCAAAATCTTACCCCAGAAACAGTGGCACGTCTTGCTGAAATCCCTAACATTGTTGCAATTAAAGAAGCAAGTGGCAGTCTCGATCAAGCTAGTGAGATTCGCCGCCAAACACCACCTGAATTTGCTATCTATTCTGGTGATGATTCCCTTACCCTTCCTTTGTTGGCTATTGGGGCAACAGGTGTCGTAAGCGTGGCAGCTCATCTTGTTGGCAAACAACTGCAAGAAATGATTCAAGCCTTTGAAGCTGGTGAAACTCGAAAGGCTACTCAAATTCACCTTCAATTGTTCCCTTTGTTTAAAGCTCTATTTAAGACAACTAATCCGATTCCCGTGAAAGCTGCTCTCAGACTTCAGGGTTGGGATGTAGGCTCCACGAGACTGCCGCTATGTGACGAGCCATCGGTTGACATCAACAAAACTTTAATCGCAGAGATGACTAAGCTATCCCTCCTTAAAGCTAGCGAGTGAGAACCTGAAACATCTTTTTCGACAACTGAATACTTCTTAAATGCCATTCGGCAACCTTGAGCTTTCAAGGAAGCTGTTATTTTTCACTGTTTGGCAGCTAATTGCTAATAGCTAATTGCTATTTATAGAATTGGCTATTAGTAATTATTTTTAACTAACAAACTATCTAAAAATAGATACCAATGAATAAAAACGGTTCTTCAAATGCAATAAAAATAATTCCCCTAGGCGGATTACATGAAATCGGGAAAAATACCTGTGTATTTGAGTACGAAGATGAAATTCTTATTCTAGACGCAGGTTTGGCTTTTCCGACTGACTCGATGCACGGAGTTAATATTGTACTCCCAGATATGACTTATGTGCGGGAAAATCGCCATAAAATTAAAGGCATGATCGTTACCCACGGTCACGAAGATCATATAGGCGGAATTCCCTTTCATGTTAAACAGTTTGATATTCCAGTTATTTATGGTCCCCGCTTGGCGATGGCATTGCTGGAAGGCAAGTTAGAAGAAGCAGGAGTGGCAAACCGCACTGAGTTGCGAACTGTAGGACCAAGAGATATGGTGCGGATTGGTTCTTATTTTTTTGTGGAATTTATCCGCAATACTCACTCGATCGCTGACAGTTTCACAGTAGCACTGCACACGCCAGTGGGAGTGATCATTCACACGGGTGATTTCAAAATTGACCACACGCCAGTAGACGGGGAATATTTTGACTTGCACAGATTGGCTGAACACGGGGAAAAAGGTGTCTTGTGTTTGATGAGCGATTCGACAAATTCGGAAGTACCCGGATTCACGCCGTCGGAAAGATCTGTGTATCCCAATTTAGACCGTATTTTCGCGCAAACTTCGGGGCGGTTGTTGGTGACAACTTTTGCTTCTTCAGTTCACCGCCTGAATATTATTTTGCAATTGGCAAAGAAACACAATCGGGTGGTTTCTGTGGTAGGGCGATCAATGTTAAATGCGATCGCTCACTCCCGCAATTTGGGTTATATTAAGTGTGAAGATGATTTATTGCAACCTTTGCACGCTATCCGCAACCTGCCAGACGAAAAAGTTTTAATTCTCACTACTGGTTCTCAGGGCGAACCAATGTCAGCCCTGACTCGGATTGCTAACGGTGAACACCCGCAAGTAAAAATCCGTCCTGGCGATACGGTAGTGTTCTCGGCTAACCCTATTCCCGGCAATACAATCGCTGTGGTAAATACTATCGATAAATTGATGATGCAAGGCGCTAATGTAATTTATGGGCGGGAAAAAGGAATTCATGTTTCCGGGCACGGTTGTCAAGAAGATCAGAAATTAATGTTGGCTCTTACTCGTCCTAAATTTTTCTTTCCTGTTCACGGGGAATATCGCATGTTAGTTGAACATGCCAAAACGGCTCAAAGTATGGGTATTCCCGCCGAAAATATAGTGATTGTTAATAATGGCGATGTGGTGGAATTGACTCGGAACAGCATCCGCATTGTTGATAAGGTGCCATCGGGACTGGAACTGGTGGACTCTTCTCGCTCTGGGGTGGTGGGCGAGCGCGTACTTAAGGAACGTCAGCAACTCGCAGAAGAAGGTGTGGTGACGGTGGCGGCTACGATTGACTGGAATGGCCAGATGTTGACCGAACCAGAACTACACCTGCGAGGTGTGGTGTCCTCGGTACAGCGCGGTATCCTGCAAAAGTGGGTAGCAGAAACCCTGGAGGATTGTCTGAGTGATCGCTGGTCGCAATATGCTAAGTATCAGGCTGATGGAGAAATTGAGGTAGACTGGGCTGGCTTGCAGGTGCAATTGGAACAGGAACTACAGCGGATGTTGCGCCGAGAATTACAGAGCAATCCCCTACTGGTGTTTTTGATGCAAGCTCCCAAGGACCCCCCCGTCAAATCAAGCGGACGCCGACGAACCCGCGCAACTGCCAAAGTTGCTTCTTAACTCTAATTTTGTTTATTGCTCAGGGGTGGAGCTAGCCCAACCCCTGATTTTTTTGCGCGATCACCTTCTTAATTCATAATTTTTACTAATGATATTTATAATTTTTTTAAATACTGTGAAATATTTATAATATTCATCTTAAAGATTTATAACATAAGCGAATTTTCGGGTATTATTGCCTAGGGATGTAAAAACACCCCCAATATTAAATAAGAAGATTCCTGGACTAGGGTAGTTAACTACCTTGACAAAGAACCCCTAACGAGGTAAGCACCTATCCGGTATAACTATCCGAAAAAGTGTACAGAATCGGCAGAGGATTGCAGACACCTCCTGCCAACAGAGGAAAGAAAAAATGAATGTGTCTCATAGTACCATACAAAATCTAGCCCTGGCGAGCTGGGTATGGATTCGCAAAGCTGAAAGTTATTCCAGTGTAACAACAACGCTAAGCTATACTGCACCACAACCCGCTTTCGCTCTGCTGAGAGCTTTGAAGCAGTGGATGGATAGCATAGAAATTAAAAATCCCAAGTTGGCAAGGCTACTGTGCCAACTGATTCCAGCCAAATGTCCTTTTGAACGGGATGTTATATTTTTTGGCAAAACTCTGTTTCACATTCCACCACTGTGCAAGCTCAACCCGCTCTACGAGCAAACTGTTAGTCTTCGCTTCCGGGCTTTGTGCTATTTGGCGGATGAGTGCGGTGAGGATGTAAGCCGTTACTGCTAATGTCAGAGATAGAAACCCGGTTTTTTTTGGAAAAGCCGGGTTTTTGCATTTTGCAGTTATAGGTGAAAGTCGGGATTGGGGGATTAGGAGAGTTTTATTCTCTAACAATCATTGAAGCAGGTAGATGCAGCGTCGTTATAAAAAGTTATGGCAATTTTTTTAGTAGCAACTTTGGTATTCACTCTCTTTGGGGGAATTTACGCTTTATTTGTTGGTTATGAGTTATGAGTATTTGGCACGAGAATCCGCTTTCACTAAAGCGAATTCTCTATCTATTTGCGTCAGTACTAAAGGTAGCAAAACTGAAAATGCGATCGCAACTCGGTATAGAAAGTTAGCCTATCCGTAGATTGAAGAATTAAGTAGCATTGTGTTTATAATATCAATTATTTTAATGGTGCTAAATGGATGAGCGGTTTGTAGCAGCGCTAGATGCTGCCGCTGCTAATCGTGGAGTATTGATTTATTTTACAGCCGGAAATTATAAATTTAAAGATAGTATTTATTTAAAAAGTGGAATTGTAATTTGTGGATAAAATCAATCAGTAAAAGAAGCGTGATCGCCTTCTTACATACCCCCAAATCGGTTATTTTTTCCTAAATATGAACCCAAAACGGAACTCCTAATGAAACTGCTTTTAAATATTATTATTTTGGTATTCGCAGCCAGTGCCGAAACAGAGCAAAAAGTACTTTTCAAAAACCTGCGAGTCATCGATTTCTACCAATATCAAAATTAATGCCCGTGAAAATATATTGATAGCTAATAATCGCATTAATGACGCTATCACGGATAATTACGAGCAACCCGGTTATCAAGTCAAAACTGTGAAAGGCGATTCAATAGTTATATGGAAGGCAATAAAGTGCCTTTTCATTATGGCAACCACTATAGAATTGTCGTAAATCGCTCTAAAACAGGCGGATTTAAACCATCTGCTATCAGATAGAGCCAGGATTATTCCGCAAAGGCATTGTTATTCGGGATAATTGGGTTTATCATACTATGAGAGTAGCTATTCCAAATCGGGCAATGGTTTAATCATTAAAAATAATCAAATAAAAGACCAAAAGGTAAACATTGGTGGACAGATACGACAGGCACAAAGCGGCCTCAAAAGGTAGAAAATCGCGCACGGTATGGAATGTGAGAATAGAAGGAAATGTTTATGAAGTTAATAGGCACAAAATAATGGATTCAAAATATTTGAGCGTTGATGGAGAAGGAATTCTGATTTAAGAATGTTGCGGCGGCACAGAAGTAAAGGGGAAATTATTAGTAAAAACGAAGGAAATTATTAGATTGGTTTATATAAAGTGCAATCGAGTCGTAATTGGCGATCGCCAAAAACAAAATTTTATATAATATTACAAGCACTTCCCTGATTTATGTACAAGCGGATACCAACCAAAGTTCTAATTCAATGGACGAGGTGCGGATAGAAAACAATACAGTAAATGGTAGTATTTTTGCCAAAGCTAGTGCCGGAGAAAGCGGTAACATCATTCAGAACAATAAGGGAAACAATAGCAGCTTTGTAGAAGCATCGTCTCATATTACAGTCAGAGGAAATACAGGCTTTCAAGAAAAACCCTGCTTAAAATTAGACAATCCAATCCCCTAATTCCCAAATCCCGGCTACATGCCTCTGCTCACACACGAGTTGTATGGGGAAGCGAGCGCCCTTCCCTGAAGTATGATCATATTAAATAAACTCTACAGCCTCACAGGAGGTTCAAAGTTTATACTCGTCCTCTAGCTCGTTTAATTGAACACCTGCAACGTTTGCCCGGAATTGGTCCCAAAACCGCGCAGCGGTTGGCTTTGCATATTCTCAAGCGCCCAGATGCCGAAGTGCAAGCCCTAGCGCAAGCCCTAATTGAAGCTAAACAGCGGGTAGGATTGTGTCAAGTCTGCTTTCACCTTTCAGCCGAGCCAGTTTGCGAAATCTGCCGCAACCCAAACCGAGACAATACTATTATTTGCGTGGTGGCGGATTCTAGGGATGTGATCGCCATAGAAAAAACGCGGGAGTATCGCGGCAAATACCATGTCTTAGGCGGAGTGATTTCGCCAATGGAGGGAATTGGTCCTGAGCAATTGTACATCCAAGCGCTGGTACGGCGGGTGAGCCAGCAACAGATTAAGGAAGTGATAATTGCAATTAGTCCAAGTGTGGAAGGAGAGACGACAACGCTTTATGTTGGGCAGTTGTTGAAACCTTTTACGAAAGTAACGCGAATTGCTTTTGGGTTGCCAATGGGTGGTGATCTGGAATTGGCAGATGAAGTAACGCTGGCGCGAGCATTGGAAGGCAGGCGGGAGTTGGAGTAGGCGAAAGAGCGATTACCATCAGCAACGAGCGCTCGCTAAACAATAGAACGCTTTCACTATGGTGGAGGGGTTTTGTTTTGAAATATTGCCCTGGTGCGATCGCTATTTTCCCTGGTAGCTATCCGCCAAGCATCTTCGCCGCTACGATATCGCTCAACTGAAATTATCTTATTTCCACCTACTGATAATTCATCTATGCCTGACTCAAAAGCTGTAAAAATTCCAGCACGACTCCATGGGGTTCTGCAGTGCATTCAGTAACATCGTAATGCTGGATATGGCGGATACCCTGAGATTGCAGAATTCCATCGGTTGCCGCCTCCAGCGCCGCGTCTTCCACATCCACCACCAGAATCCCTAATTTGCCTTGGTAACAGATAAGAAAATGAGAATCTTGGTTTTGCTTACCGTCGGGAGTCGTCAAGCGAGCAGTAACTTTGGGGAAAAACAACACCCCAGCGCTCGCTCGCGCCTCAGCAACGTTCACCTCTGCTGCCGAACGAAACTGCCAACCGTCCCAAGCCAAGCATAGGTGAGTATTTCAGGGGGAGAATCGGCGAGCTGCTTTGAATCTCTTTCAGCTTTTATCTCCTCTTCTTCTAATTCAGTTTTATCATCTTGTTTTGTATCCTTGTATAAATATGCTTGACAGGATTCGGCTTCTATGTAAGCAAATAAAAGCCAAGCTCCACTTAAGTTAGAGGCGCTGAAATTGACTCCTATTATTTTATTGTGTTGTAAAGTTATGTGATGCCGCCGTAAATATCGCTTCAGCACAGACTGGACATTACTTTTTTTGACCTTTTCCCCAAATGCTTCTGTGAGTAACCAGCTTTACTGATACCTTATCGTGTGCATTGGGTATTGTCTGAGTATTCTCAAGAGACAAATATACCCAAAAACGACAAAACCCCCTCATCCTAGGGAAGGGGTTTTGTTTTCAAAAATCACCCTGGCACCGAGCTATTTTCCCAGGCAGTCACCCACCAAGTATCTTCGCCGCTGCAGCGTTTCACCTCCTAGTTCGGGATGGAGTAGG
>DVEG01000018.1 GCA_015295835.1 Oscillatoriaceae cyanobacterium M7585_C2015_266 | reverse complement strand
TGGCGGCTCTACTGGTAGCAGTGAACAAGCAGGTGGCGGCTCTACTGGTAGCAGTGAACAAGCAGGTGGCGGCTCTACTGGTAGCAGTGAACAAGCAGGTGGCGGCTCTACTGGTAGCAGTGAACAAGCAGGTGGCGGTAATCAAACCCCCGGCAGTGGCGGCGATGTTGAAGCAGTGCCCGAACCTACTACTATCGGCGGTTTGGCTCTCGGCTTCGGCGCTCTCATGAAATGGCGCAACAGCCGTCGCAATAAGTAATTTGCTTGTTGTTAGTGGCGACTAGGCTTAGCTGAATAATTCAAGTGGGAGGAGCGATCGCTCCTCCCTCTATTGCTTTTCCCTTCTTTGGCCTAAATAAAATTACTGAACCAGGCATTTCTTTACTAAATCTTTAAAAATACTCCGAGAAATATTTTTTTTGAGTAAAGATGACTAAAAATGCTTGTCATGCCCGTAGGGGGGATGCCAAAATGGTTTCAGAAAAGAAAAACCCAGTTTTTAGGAAATAAACAAACTATTAGAGTGGCATCTACGAGCTTGCAAAAGCTGGGCAAAAATAAAAATTTTCTTAAACAAGCTTTTAGATAGAGTCTCGAAAAAAGTTGATATTCCTAAAAAGGCAATATCGCAGCATTCGTTAAATCCGTTCTCCTTTTACCCATCTGATTTGCCTGGAAGTGAATTACTATGAAATTTGCCTCTGTTGTCTCGAAACGCGCTTTAGTTGGCAGCACCCTGGCAGCAGCCAGTTTAGCGATCGCTTCATCTACCTTCACAGCTGCCCCCGCACAAGCATTTAGCTTAAACATCAATCCCAAGTATGGCAGTACCGAGAACACGGGTGCTACAGCCTTGCTAGATTTCAATTTTGTCGATACCGTTCAGGGCGTGCTGCTGCAACTGGGAATCAAAAACACTACTAATGGCTCTGTTGGGCGCGGAGCAACCTCAGCAACATTGGTGGGAGTTGCTTTTGACTTGCTCACAGGAGTAAGCGCTCCCCAGTATGGTTACAATCCAGGTAGCAGTACTTTTACAAAGTATTACACTAATCCCTCTATTCCTGGATTGAATAATAATAAACCCTTTACAGTTGGTATTCGCTCTGCTGGCAGTGGTAACTTTGTCGGCGGCAATCCCACTGCTGGTTTAACTGCTAATCAAAGTACCAGTGTTAGTTTCTTGCTCAAAGGCGTAACCGGCACTGCCGCCCAAGTGGAACAAGCTTTCTTCGAAGGTTTTAAGAATGGAACTCTGAAAGCAGCAGCTCGTTTCCAACAAGTAGAAGCTCCTGGTATTAGTGGCGGCTCTGACAAAGTTATGGGAGAAGTGGTGCCCGAACCTACTACTATCGGCGGTTTGCTCCTGGGTGGCTCCTTGTTAGCGAAGTGGCTACGCCGCAAACAACAGCAAAAAGCTTAGGGTGTAGAGGCTTGTTGGCGTGCTGTTTCTAGTGAATAATGTTTACGGCTGCAAAAACCTGGTTTCTCTCAGAAACCGGGTTTTTGCTATTAGCGATTCCTGCGCTAGAATTCTCCAGAAATGAAAGCCAGCAAAGGAGTCACCCGCAATGAAAGCCATAGAGGACTTTTCCTTGTCTTGCCCTATCCCGCTTGCTGAATATCCCCAAGTGCTGCTAGCGCATGGCGGAGGCGGTAAATTGATGAACCAGTTAATCGAAACTATGTTTTTACCTGTATTCAGCGGCAATTCCCCGAGTGTACGGCATGATTCTGCGGTGCTGGAAATCTCTGGCTGCAAAATCGCTTTTACTACCGATTCTTATGTTATCCGCCCGCTGTTTTTTCCCGGCGGCGATATTGGTTCGCTGGCGGTTCACGGTACGGTGAATGACTTGGCTATGAGTGGAGCGCGCCCTCTTTATCTGAGCGTGGGGTTAATTTTAGAGGAAGGATTGCCAATGAAAACTTTGTGGCAAGTGGTGTGCAGTCTACAGCGCGCTGCTACAGAAAGTGGTGTGCAGGTTGTTACGGGGGATACTAAGGTAGTGGATAGGGGTAAGGGGGATGGTATTTTTATTAATACTGCTGGTATTGGGGTTGTAGAACATTCTCAAGTTATTTCTCCTCAATCGGTGCAGCCCGGTGATGTGTTGCTGGTGAATGGAGATATCGGACGTCATGGCATTGCTATTATGGCGGTACGGGAGGGATTGGAGTTTGAAACGGCGATCGAGAGTGATTCGGCTCCTCTGGCGAGTTTAGTTTTACAATTGCTGGAGGCGGGTATTGAAATTCATTGTTTGCGCGATTTAACTCGCGGCGGTTTGGCAAGTGCTCTCAATGAGATTGCTACAGCGGCGGGAGTGACTATTAATATAGTTGAAGATGCAATACCGGTGCGGGAAGATGTGCAGGGAGCTTGTGAAATTTTGGGGTTTGACCCGCTTTATGTAGCAAATGAGGGTCGATTTGTGGCTTTCGTGCCGGAGGCTTTTGCTGAGAAAGCGCTCTCAATTTTGCGCTCGCATCCCCTCGGCTCCCATGCCTCTATCATCGGCTCTGTGACAGAAAAAAGCTCCGGGCAGGTATTTATGCTTAGCCGTATTGGTGCTAGTCGAATAGTCGATATGCTCAGTGGTGAACAATTGCCGCGTATCTGTTGAAAAAAGGGGCGCTGGCTTTAAGTGAGAACGCCCCTAGTTTTAATTTTATTTTAGTGAGATGAGCCGAAGTTAACCATTTTGTGAAATTTGAGAATGAGAAACAGATGAACCTTGGGAAACAGAGGAAGATTGGGGAGAAACCGAAGGAGTTTGCACACGTTTGAGCAGTTTCGGCTTAGGAGTGGTGACAGGAGGCAGCTCTTCTGTAGGAGCAAGCGAGCGCAACCATGCGGGACGAGTGGAGTCATAAGCCAACTGGAGGGCAGCAGCCGCGATCGTGTGGGGATCGTACTCCTCACTTAAAGCAGCTACAATTGGCAGGAAGGAAGCTAAGCGCTCACCTGTGAGAGCAGCAAGGACCTTTTGCCGTAATTTTTCCAGTTGACGAGATTCAATTTGCGAGCGCGTCGGAATTGACTGTATCTTCAGAGTCTGGTTAACATGGCGTTCGATCAACCGCAGTTTGCGTCGTTCAATCGGCTGAATTAGCGAAATAGCCGTACCTTCACGACCCGCGCGTCCCGTACGTCCGATGCGGTGGACATAACATTCTACACTATCTGGCAGATCATAATTAATAACGTGTGTCAAGTGATCCACATCTAACCCGCGGGCAGCGATATCAGTTGCCACAATCCAACGTACTTGTTGTTGACGGAATCGCGTCAACAAGCGTTCGCGCTGCGACTGATTCAAATCCCCGTGATACTCGTCTGCACTGTGACCCGCTGCTTGCAGTTCGCTAGTCAGTTCTGCAGCTGCTCGCCGTGTGCGCACGAAGATAATCGCTGATTCTGGATCTTCTAATTCTAAAATCGGCTGTAGGGCTTTAGCTTTTGTCCAGCCGCGGGGCACCATGTATACTACTTGATTAATGCGCTTTGGCGTTGCTTTCGGCTGCTTAATGACTACGTTTACAGGTTCTCTTAGGAATCGGTTCACCAGTGCCCGGATTGAAGGAGGCATCGTTGCCGAAAAACAAGCTGTTTGCCGCTCTTTCGGTGCGGCTTCCAGTATTTTTTCTACATCTTCTATGAAGCCCATGCTTAGCATCTCATCGGCTTCATCGAGAACTAGCCATTTTACTTTGTCCAGTTTCAGGCTACCGCGTTCTAGTAAGTCTATAATTCGTCCGGGGGTTCCTACTATAATATGTACTCCTCGTTCTAGCGGGCGGATTTGGCGCTCGATCGCTTGTCCTCCGTATACTGTTAATACTCGGAGACGGCGATCGCAATTGAAATCTCGGATTGCTTGTGTCACCTGTAGTGCCAGCTCTCGCGTCGGTGTCAGGATTAGAGCTTGCACTGCCGCCTCGTTCACATCCACTCGCTCTAATATCGGCAGTGAAAATGCCGCCGTTTTGCCGGTGCCTGTTTGGGCTTGTCCCACCACATCTTTACCTGACAGCAGTATGGGAATCGCTTCTGCTTGAATAGCAGTCGGCTGGGCGAAACCTAGCTTCTCTAGTTGGCTTACACGCTCCTCAGAAAGGCCTAGGCTTTTGAATGATAAATCCATTTAATCTCCTAATTACGAATTTTAATGTGGCTGTTGAATTGCCAAGCTGCGATTGAGCAATTCGAGAGCGAGACAATCGTGCGAAAATTTCACACCAGCCAAATCGCTATAGGGTCGCCCTCGAACAGCGTAGGGCTTGGATCAATCATTTTTGAGCGTCGGCTGACTCTGTTTTCTGGGCATTAAGCCATAGAGAATCGGCTCGCTCTCAAAGCTCCTTGCGCCAGATTAACTCAATAATAAACTTTTGTTAAGTTAATCGCAACATTTTGGCAATTTTTTTCAGCTCTTCGCAGCCGTTGATTAGAAATTTAGAAATCTGTCGCTGTCGCGACATGCCCGTAAAGATCGTAAATATCGGCGTCTGTGATGGCTACTGGTACTATAGAACCCAGCGACGCAGTTCCTTGTACGTAGACTATGCCATCCACCTCTGGAGCAAATCTTGCCGAGCGCCCTATCAACTCACCTGTTTCTGGATTTTCCTGTTCAATTAGAACTTCCACTATTTTGCCTATCTCTGCTTGATTTTTCTTTAGCGAGATCGGCTGCTGCAACTGCATCAGGGCATCCCTGCGGGCTTCCATGACGCTTTGCGGCAATTGGTTCGGCAAGTTGTAGGCTGGCGTTCCTTCCTCTGGAGAAAATGTAAAGACGCCTACATGATCAAATTCATGTCGCTTAACAAATTGTAGCAAATGTTCAAAATGTTTTTCAGTTTCTCCCGGAAATCCCACTATAAAGCTGGTGCGCACTACCGCCTCAGGCAGGGCAGTTTTTATCCTTTCAATGATGGCATCGTTAACTCCTGCCTGGTAGGGTCGATTCATTGCACGCAATATTTCTGGATGAGAATGCTGCAAAGGTAAATCCAAATATGGCAGTACGTTCGGCGTTTCCTTAATTGCTGCAATCACTTTCGGAGTCAGCCCTGTAGGATAGGCATAGTGCATCCGAATCCAAGGCACGTCTACTTTCCCTAAAGCCCGTAGTAATTCCGCAAGCTTAGGCTCGCCGTAAAGGTCTAAACCGTAATTTGTTGTAATCTGAGAAATGAGAATAATTTCTTTTACCCCTTCAGCAGCCAGTTGTTGGGCTTCGGCAACTATGGATTCAATGGAGCGCGAGCGCTGATTTCCTCTCAGATGAGGAATAATACAAAACGAGCAGCGATAGTCACACCCCTCTGCCACTCTTAAGTACGCTACTCCTTCTGTCGTAGTACGGTAGCGGGGTGTTGTCTCGTCAGCAATGTATGTGGGTTCTGGTGTTATTTCTTTTACCCTTTCGCCCGCTCGCACCCGCTCGATCACATCTACTATCTTGTGATAGTCACCTGTGCCCACTAGCGCTACTGCCTCTGGCAATTCCTCAAGCAGTTGCTCTTGGAAGTGCTGTGCCATACAACCTGTAATCACAATTTTTTTGTCAGCTTCTGCCAGTTCTACTAGCGTTTGCACTGACTCTTCGCGTGCGGCGGCGATAAAACTACAGGTATTTACTATAACGTAGTCGGCTAGCTCTTCGTTAGTATCTACTTGATAGCCTGCTTGCACCAGCAAGCCTATCATGTGTTCTGTATCTATGCGATTTTTCTCACAACCTAAGTGAGTAATGGCAATGGTTGGCTTTTTGCCCATGCGGCGTTAAGATTTGTTATTCTCTCGTGTATCCTATGGTACACTATACAGCCTTTTAGAGTTTACTACTCCCGGAAAAAGGATTTTTCGGCAAAATGACTGTTTCGTTAATATTATAATGTAGATGTGTTCGCTCTCTTCTGCGGGCCACACCCCGATTTCCCAAGGCAGATGCGTTGAGTGAAAAAACGCCATGTCTGACTTAAACCGTGGAATTATGAAATTTGAAGGGGCGGATAGTCCCCTCGCTGTTGCCATATCCTCAATTCTTGTATTGGGAGGCATTATTGCCCTGATTATCTGGGCATTACAAAGCGCCTACGCCGGATGATAAGCCCTCATCCTCTGAAAGTAAATCTGGTTTCAGAAACGCTTTAGCGAGCGCCATCAACGGGAAGCGCTAAAGCGCTTTCTAATTGCCAAATTAAAATAATTAAAATATTTTCAAATAACAAATTAATTTTTTCAAAAAATCAAATATGGCTTCTTTGAAAAACATCATCAGCTACTATAGGGAATACTGGCAAATTTCCGTATTAAGCATTCTAGCATCGAGCATTTTTGAAATATTAGATTTAATTGTCCCCTATGCGATCGGTCAAATTTTAAATGTCCTATCTGGGCAGCCTGTAGACGAAATAGCAAAAAATTTAATAGCAGGCATTAGTGAAGTAAGCGGCATGAAAAGCGATCACACCCTAACCCTAATAGTTATGGTGGGCTTGATATTTTTAGTAACAGTTTGCAGAGCCCCTATACAGCCTTGGTTGGGGGTGTGGTTTCACTGGGATATAGCCTTGCGATCGCGTCGTGATCACAGTCACAACGTCATCAAAAAAATTCTCACCCTCCCCCTAGAATTTTACGACGAAAATAACCCAGGAAGAATAGCAGGTCGCATCGCAAGAGGAATAAGCAATCACACATGGACATACCCAGAAATTGCAGGTCAATTAATTCCAAAATTAACTAGAGTATTCGGTATTTTCACAATTATCTGGTGGATTCAGTGGCAAGTTGCTCTTTTCTCCATAGTATCATTTTTCTTTCTTCTTATTTTCACTCTCAAAAGCCTAAACAGTATCATATCACGGGAAGAACTACTAGAAAAACACATGGAAAATACCGAGAGTCGCACCTCGGAACTTATCACCAATATCAAAACCGTCAAAGCCTTTGCAACAGAAGCAAGAGAACTGCATCGCCAGTCTCAACGCCTTAAGCGCGAATTCTTTTACGTCGATTATCGCATTCACAAAAATTACACCATTCTCACCACCTGGCAGACAAGCTGTGTGCAGTTTTGCTTATTCTCAGTTCTCGGTTTTACCCTTTTCGCCACCATAGGAGGTGAAATGTCTTTAGGTCATTTCGTCACCACCTATACTTTGGCAAGCATGGCTTATTCAGAACTCACCCCTCTCAGCAATTTAGCTGAAGTTTTTGCTCGCCGCTATGCCTCAATGATAAGATTTCACGAATTCATGCACTTACCTCCAGGAATTGAAGCCGAAAGTTTATCAAACAAGAGCAGCTATAGCATCAAATCACAAGAACTACCTTATAAATTTACTGGCAAGATAGAATTTTCTCATGTAACTTTCGGCTACGATCCTTCGCGCCCAGTGTTGCAGGATATCAATCTATTAATTGAACCTTATCAGACAGTGGCACTGGTGGGGCGCTCAGGTTCAGGCAAGTCTACCTTAGTCAAATTGCTGCTGCGCTATTTTGAACCGAATTCCGGTTGCATTTTAATCGATGGCGAAGACATCCGCAACCTGGATGTAAGCCGCTATCGACGAAGGCTAGCAATAGTTCACCAAGAAGTGGATATTTTCAATGGCACGATTTTAGATAATCTCACCTACGGCAATCCCCAAGCTAGTTTTGAACAAGTACGGGAAGCCTGCCGCGTTGCCCGCGTTGACGAAGTTATTCAGCAGTTGCCAGAAGGATACGCAACAGTCGTGGGCGAGCGGGGAGTGCGCTTGTCGGGTGGGCAGCGGCAGCGATTGGGAATTGCCAGAGCCCTACTCGTGGATCCAGATGTGCTGATTTTTGATGAGGCGACTTCTAGTTTGGATTACGAATCGGAGCGAGCGATTCAGCAAGCTATGCACTCGATTCTCGGCACCCGCACCACGATCGTTATCGCCCACAGGTTAAGTACTATAAGGGAAGCGGATAAAATTGTGGTGCTGGATAAGGGCAAAATTGTGGAAGTGGGTAGCCATGAGCAGCTACTGAGCCAAGAGGGGATTTACCGCCGTCTGCACTTGCTGCAAGAAAGCGGCGAATTGTTGGATTAGATTTATCAATACAATGTACTTATTACCGAATTGCCTATTTAGTTAGTATTTTAACTATCGCGAATGGAAGCAGCTTTTGCTAGTATTTCTCCAGAGCGTTTTATGGTTTCAATTTCAAAAGGTAACCAGTAGCGAGGAGCAAGACAGTTGTGTGCAATTAATAACCCCCACAGTCCCCGTTTATTTAAAATCGGTGCAACTAAATTGGCGCGAACTCCCAGACTGCGTAAGAAATCTCGGTGGCAGGGGTGAATAGGTTCTTTTTCGATATCTGCGATCGCTCGTACGCGACCTGCTAAATACAAAGCAGCATATTCGCTATTAAAACACTCGTCGGGACCTGTTGAACCCAAAATCGAAAACTCTTTTAAACTTAAAGATTCAAAAGTAACTTGCCCTTTCCACTGAGAATAAAAATAATACAAAACCACTCGATCAACTTGAAAAGAACGTCTCAGTTCGTCTGTTGTTTTTTGAACAAAATCGTCTAGTGCAAGAGTCTTAGAAAGACGGTAGGCAACTTGTAGTAAATGGACATCAGACATAGGATCTAATTTGATAAACTTCAGAGTGTCTGTTAGAGAGGATTTTCCTCAGAGAGGCACGCAGAGAACAGGGGGTAGAAAAGCCTTTGCATGGGGTCAATAAATAGACGCGATCGCGAGTGCACCGAGTATAACCCTATTCCTAATGTACGATAAGCAAGTGTACAAACAATACTCCAAGGGAAAAAATAAATATGAAAGCAGTGATTATGACAGCAGTCGGCGGCTCTGAAGTTTTGCAGTTACAGGAAATACCCGCCCCCATCATTCAAAAAGAAACAGAAATCCTCGTACGACTAAAAGCCGCAGGTGTCAACCCCATCGACACAAAAATCCGTAAACGGGGGAGCTTCTACCCCGATAAAACCCCAACGGTGTTGGGGTGTGATGGTGCCGGTATTGTCGAAGCCGTCGGCACAGGCGTCGAGAAGTTTAAACCAGGTGACGAGGTATATTTTTGCAATGGCGGAATAGGAGGGCCAGTAGGTAATTATGCTGAGTATGCAGTCGTAGACGAACGTTTTGTCGCCAAAAAGCCTGCCTCACTCAGCTTTGCTGAAGCTGCAGCCGCTCCCCTAGTTTTGATTACCGCATGGGAATCGCTTTACGATCGCGCTCGTTTGCAAGCGGGTCAAAAAGTGCTGATTCACGCTGGAGCAGGCGGTGTAGGGCACGTTGCCATTCAATTGGCAAAACTACAAGGAGCTGAGGTTTGCACTACCGTGGGTTCTCAGGAAAAGGCAGAATTTGTTCGCAAACTGGGTGCGGATTTGGCAATTTTGTATAAGCAAACCGATTTTGTGCAAGCCGTGTTAGATTGGTCGAATGGCGAAGGGGTTGATATCGGTTTTGATACCGTGGGTGGAGAAACTTTTTATAAAACCGTTTCAGCAGTGCGTGTGTACGGTGACTTGGTAACAATTTTAGAGCCGGAACCCGATAAAGGCAATTTAAAAACAGCTAGAACCCGTAACCTCCGTATTAGTTTGGAATTGATGCTGACGCCAATGCTACTAAATTTGGTAGAAGAGCAAAAACAACAAGCAAAAATACTACAACAATGTGCCCGTTTGATCGATGAGGGTAAACTGAAGATAGAGTTAACTAAAACTTTTCCCCTCGCAGAAGCTGCTGCTGCTCATGAATTACTGGAAACTGGTTCGATGACGGGTAAAATTGCCCTGATTGTGGAATAGAGATACTCTACTAAGAAACCCGGCTTTTTCAAAACCGGGTTTTTTAAATTTTTTTTATTCTCCAGGTTTTATCACTAAAGTGCAATTTTATTTTTTTATGTTTTTAAATTTTAATTTTTTAAATTTTAATAAAGTGAGACACTGCCGTTTATCTTTAGGAGAGAAATACAAAAGCGGCAGTGCCACCTGTTTTTCTCTTTTGCGTTAATAAATCTTCGATTCCAAAGACTTGAGAAACTCCGTATTCACCCCCGACTCACGAGTGAGAGCAATTTTGCCAGTGCGGGCAATTTCGCGAATACCAAATTTATTCAATACCTGGACGATCGCCACCATCTTACCCGGATCGCCTACTACTTCGATTATCAAAGAATCTTCCGACACGTCTACCACACGAGCACGGAAAATCTGAACCAGTTCGATAATTTCTGAACGAGTACTGCTGGTGGCATTTACTTTAATTAGCATCAATTCCCGCTCGACGCAGGGAATTTCTGTTATGTCTTGTACTTTGAGAACATTAATCAGCTTGTAGAGCTGCTTGGTGAGTTGCTCGATCACTCGATCATCACCAGGCACTACCATCGTGATGCGAGATATACCTACTTGTTCAGCAGGACCTACAGCTAGGCTTTCAATGTTAAAGCCCCGACGGGCAAATAAACCGGCAATCCGAGTTAAGACCCCTGCTTCGTCTTCAACTAAAACGGAAAGAGTGTGTTTCATAGTTTAAACCAAATTTGATCGCTACTGCGAGCGCAAAAAATCAGATATCTATCCAAAAATTAATTTTATCTATAGTATCGACACTCTAGAATATTTTTAACAATATTATTACCTAGGTTAGCCAGAGATTAAATTAAATCACTGGTGAATCGAAAGTTAAACTAAAATGGAGAAACACTAATGGGTTGGTTGCAAAGATTATTTGGTCTGGAAAAACCGGAGCAAGAACCCGTTACCATTGAGGCTGCTAATACTGGACAAAACTATACTTTGCCGACAGCACCCCTGGCACCGGATATTCCGCCAGAAAGGCTAGGCTTAAATGGAGAATACGATGAAAGCGGGCTTGCCAAGCGAGTAGCCCTAGCTTTTGATCAAGATCCGGAAGTTGCTAATCTTGATCGCGTCTGGGTAGCTCAGACTGGCAGCACCGTTGTTTTGAAAGGAGAAGTACCAAATCAACAACTGCTTGATAAGTTGGTGGCGATCGCTCAAAGAACTTATGGAGCTACCGCAGTCACAACCGATCAAGTTAAGGTAGGCTAGAATATTTTTCCCAAATTAAAAATTTTAGTGCTGAGTGCTAAGCAAAGTGAGAAGTGTTGCCAGAGTTTAAGCACAACTCAAAACTTCTCACTTAGCTTTTCTCACTAGGAAGCGATCACTCGACATTTTCTGGAGAAGCGAGCGCTTCTGACGTAGGTTCAGACTCTCCAAACACCACGCGTAACAAAGGCGGCGCTAAAAACGTAGTCAAGATGACCATCATAATAATCGCCGCATTCAAAGAATCGGAGAGAACCCCAGAAGCAGTACCGATGCCGGCAAACACCAGCCCCACCTCGCCACGGGGAATCATGCCTATACCAATTGCTAAGCGGTTAATATTGGGGATACCGAATACTGCCCAGCCGCTGACAATTTTGCCGATAATCGCCACAGTAATTAAGAAAGTAGCGACTATCAACCCCTCGCGATTACTGGGAATAGCAGGGTTGAGAACTCCCAAATCTGTTCTGGCACCGACGACAACAAAGAAAATCGGCACCAACATATCAGCGATCGGTCTTACCTGATTTTCCAATTCCTTGCGCTTATCCGTTTCATCGAAAACTAAACCAGCGGCAAAAGAACCGAGAATTGCTTCCAGGTGAATAGCCGAGCCAATGTAGGCGAGAATAAAGGCAAAGATCAAAGCCGGTATGATTATTCCACCCCTGGTTTTCAGCGTATCGGCGAGCGCGACAAAAGTCTTATTAAAGAAATTCCCTAACAAAATAGCGCCGACGAGGAAAACCGTAGAGCTGACGATCAAATAGATAACATTAGTCACGTCAATCTCACCAGTTTTCGCCAAACTCGCCACCACCGCCAAAACGATGATACCGAGGATATCATCGATTACCGCAGCGCCAATAATAATCTGACCTTCTTTAGAATTAAGGCGCTGAATTTCCGAGAGTACCTTAGAAGTAATTCCGATACTGGTTGCCGTCAGAGCGGCTCCTGCAAAAATAGCCGGAATTGCCGGGGCGTGGAAGATAGTCATCAGCCCCACCGTGCCCAGGGCAAAAGGCGTCACCACTCCCACCACCGCAACTAACGTTGCTTGCAAGCCGACTGCCATCAGTTGTTTGAGATTCGATTCCAAACCAATCTCAAACAGCAGGATAACCACACCCAGTTCCGACAAAACCGAAATTACTTCACTCTGAGCGTTAAAAGTTGCTTCTGCTCCCTCAGAAGTCAAACCGGCAGTTGCTTTTAGAAAAGCGATAATCACAGAATCTGAACTGGTGACTCCTGCTTCTGGAAAAACCAGCAGGTGTAGAGCAGAAACCCCCACTACTACACCGCCCACCAGTTCACCAAGTACTGGCGGCAAACCCACGGAGTTAGATAATTCGCCGCCAATCTTGCTGGCTAGGTAAATCACGACTAAACTTAGCAGTACTCCGCCCAGAACAAGAGCGCTGTCGGCTGCTACTGTTTCAGTTGCTAGTATTGTGGGAGTGAAGGCACTCACCCAGGAAATTGCATCAACCATTCATTCTCCTGAACCCATCCTGTTTAATTTATCAGGCAAATGGGGTAGGATAAGCTGTCAAGCTATTTTCTGAATGATTGAAATTTTTAGTCTAAGCTATATAAAAACACGATGTTGTAAGCTGGGCATCTGGCGCCGCACTTGTTCAAGGCGCTCAGGATTAATTTCTGCGATCGCTACTCCCGGTACTTCTCCGGCATCTGCTAGAATTGCCCCCCAGGGATCAACAATCATTGCGTGCCCGTGTGTCTGGCGCATAGCGTAGTGACGACCCGTTTGCGCTGGTGCAATCACATAACAGGTATTTTCGATCGCCCTTGCTTGTAGCAGCACTTGCCAATGATCTTTGCCAGTGTAAGCAGTAAACGCTGCCGGTACAAACAATATCTCCGCGCCATTATAAGAAAGATGACGGTATAGTTCTGGAAAACGCACATCGTAGCACACTGAAAGCCCAATATTGCCCAAAGTTGGAGATTTATAAACCTGCGGTAATTGTTTGCCCGCCATAACGGTACTAGATTCCTGATAAGTGTTGCCGTCGGGCAAATTCACATCAAATAGGTGAACTTTTTGATAGCGAAGTAGCTCTTCACCGCTGGGATCTATCAACACCGCAGTATTGTAGACTTTATTACTGTCTACCGGCACTGGAAAGCCGCCTCCCAGTAGCGTCACTTGGAAACGTTGAGCCATTGTTTTGAGAAATTTTTCGCTTTCTAAAGCGATTACCTCAGCTTGAGCCAGCTTGTCTTTTTCTTCTCCCATAAAAGAGAAATTTTCCGGCAAGCCTACTAATTCGGCTCCCTGACGCACAGCTAAGTCAATTAGTTCTTCCGCCTGAGCCAGATTTTTTTGCAAGTCAGGCGTGCTTGTCATTTGAATCGCGGCAGCGAGATAAGATTTCATGGATCGAACTGAAATAAGGCTACAATTAGAGCGGCTGATAGTCTCTGTGGAGTACCTATATCCAGATTATCTCGCTTCTCTTCCCTTTTTATTACTTTTCTTCATAAAAATCTGACAATTTTCTGTTTTCGCTTATTTTTTGCTTCCTATTTTTTCTATCATTACATAAAATTCGCTTTTTGTCAACTCTAAACAAAATCTACTAAATAAAAAATTAGATGCTTTTATTATAAATATAATTAATGTAATTTATAATTAATTTTTCCAATTTAGATAAAATTCACAATAAAAATGAGGGAGCTTATTAATATGACTTTACTTTGCATTTGTCTTCTAGCTTTTGTTTTATTTATTACCATTTACGGCCCCTGCTTATAAATAAGCAATCCCGGCAATTTTTTTATAGTTCGATTATGTTTTCATCGCCGTCGCCCCCAGCTAGGGAATATAAGTAAATATACTCAAGGAGAGAAAAGACGAGCAAGGGCTGGCAAGAGAAACAGACTTGCAAAAATTTTGCGATTATCGCTGAAAATGTATATTTAGCTATAAAAGTGCCCAAAAATATGAAAAAGGGCTTTATCCTGTAGCGCCAGCCCCTTACGTAGTTTGCGCGCGATGGATTTTGCCCAGATAGGATTGACAGAGAGGAGTAAATGAGCCTCCAAAATTCAGTGCTCGAAGACTTACTGCAAGCCCTGCCCCAATTGCGGCCACAGATTTATTTTAAATCTTCCCTAACGGCACTTTCGCACGCGATGGAAGATCAAGTGTTGGCAGGTTCTGAGCAGCCCTTAGTGATTGCAAGTTTTCAGCGCGAGCGCTTCTACCGTCAAGAGGCTCACCGATATAGACGAATTGCCCAACGCACAAATCAGGTTTACGTTCTCGCCGCACCCGAGACAGATTTCGTCAATGCCTCTGATGGCTGTGAAACAATAGCTTTTGATCCAAAAGATCGATTGAGCGAAGAATGGCATTTGGTAGCGATCGCGAAAACTTACGCCACCTGTTTAATTTGTCAAGAAAAATACACTCCCATCACAGGTAAAGGCAGCAAAAAACGGCTGATATTACCGACAGAAATGGATCAAGCCCGTCGTTTTGAAGGCATTTGGAGCTTCGAGAGAGAAGTAAGCTGTAAAGCCGCAGAATTACTGCTTGATCGGATTTTAAAGTATCGCCCGGAATTGGCACCAAAAATAGCCCAGGCGCGAGCGCTCTTGAAAACAGACATACCTAACAATCAGTACAAAATCGATCCGGGGCCATTTGCCCAGCGCCTCGTCACCTACCTACAAGCCGGGCAACATAAATTACTCAAAACCTACGCCTCCCTTGCCGCCCAAGAACGTAAAGAGCGTTTAGTCAACTCGATCGCCTATGCGATTCGTCAATCCCTCAATCCTAATGAAATTTTTAAAATAGCCGTTCAAGAACTTGGAACTGCAATAGATGCCTGCCGGTGTTTAATTTATCGCTGCAAAGCAAGCGACGAAACCGTCAAGATTACCCAGGAATATTTAAGTCCCTCTGTCAGTTCCCTCGTCGGTCAAACCTGGCCACTTAAATCAAATCCCTTGTTTCAGGAAGTAGCGCGCAGCAAACACCGAGTTTATATAGAAGATGCCCGCACAGATCCTTGTCTGGCAGACGAGCGAATGCAGGCGTTAGTGCAGCAGTGGGAAATAGTCTCTTGGTTGATGGTGCCAGTACTTTATCAAAACCAAGTAGTCGGGATAGTAGAGCTGCACCACTGTGGAGGGTGTGCGCATCAGTGGGGAGAAGAAGAACTGACACTGGTAGAGGCGATCGCTACTCAAGTAGGCGTTGCCCTTATCCAAGCCGAAGCCTATGCCAACCTCGAAGAACTCAACGAACAACTCGAAGCCCTAGAACGCACTCGCAGCAACCTAATTGCCATAACCGGGCACGAACTGCGCACACCCCTATCAACCATCCAAGTGTGCCTAGAAAGCCTAGCAAGTGAACCCGACATGTCCCCAGAATTGCGTCAGGCAATGCTCAACTCAGCCCTTGCCGACGCTGAGAGACTGCGCAAACTCGTACAAGACTTTCTCACCTTGTCTCGCCTCGAAAGTGGACGGGTAGAATGGCACGCAGAACCTCTACGTCTACAAGAATGTGTCGAACTTGCCCTTAGTAGCGTTCGCGCTAGACGAGTAACTGATGAGCGCATGCTGCAAATCACCACCCACCTACCCCCTGACTTGCCCCTCGTCTATGCTGATGGTGAATGGCTCGTAGAAGTACTCACCAAACTCATTGATAACGCATGTAAATTTACCCAGTCTGGCTTAGTGACAATTCAAGCACGGCGCAGCAGCCCCGACGAAATAGAAGTTCTAGTCGCCGACACCGGGCGTGGTATCGAACCCAATCGCCTAGAAGCGATTTTCGATCGCTTTTATCAAGAAGAAGGGGCTTTGCGACGCACCCAGGGCGGCACCGGCTTAGGGCTGGCAATCTGCCGACAAATAGTCAATAGTTGGGGCGGTCAAATTTGGGCCACTTCTGGCGGAAAAGACCAAGGCAGTCAGTTTCACTTTACCCTGCCTATCGCCCGCTTATCCCAAGAAACCAGCTCAGAAGTTTCCTCTCGCCAGTACCGCTCTCTTCGCAGTCTAAATTCTGACAGCCTCCCGCCAACCCTCAACTAATTGCCCCTTTGTAATGGCCACTTAGAAAACGCTAAGAACTGTTACAGTTCTTGAACAAAACTATAGTAGGTGGCAGTTACAATGCTACGATTCCCTAAAAATTCCTGTAAACAACTTTAGAGACTTATTCATGGCAGAAACTTTAACTGGACAACCCCCGATCTTTGGCGGCTGCACCGGCGGCTTGTTGACAAAGGCGGAAGTGGAGGAAAAATACGCAATCACTTGGACTAGCACCAAGGAGCAGGTGTTTGAAATGCCCACCGGCGGAGCAGCTATCATGCGTAACGGTGAAAACCTGGTTTATCTCCCCCGCAAAGAACACTGTCTTGCCCTGGGTGCTCAATTGCGGACAAAATTTAAGCCCAAAATCGAGGATTACAAAATTTACCGCATATATCCCAACGGTGAAATCGAATATCTCCATCCCAAAGATGGTGTATTCCCCGAAAAAGCGAATCAAGGTCGTCCTTATGTGGGCAAGAAGGATCGCAATATCGGCAGCAATCCTGAACCCGCTAAGCTTAAGTTCAGCGGTCAGAATCCTTATGATGTCTAAACTCGCTTTTAGGGAAGTTTAACAATCGCTTTGGCAGAAGGTACCAAGTAGGAAAGTAATAATCTGGCTTTCCTACTTCTGCCTTCCTCTAAAGCCTAGACAAAGAAATTAAAAAATAATAAATAAATAATTTATTAAAAGATTTTTAAAAATAAAAAAATGAATATATTATATCAAAAAGAAAAAAGTTATAATTAGTATGATTTTTCCAGATTTTGATGAGTTTTCACGGCTGGCAAAAGAAGGCAATTTCGTGCCAGTATATCAAGAATGGGCGGCGGATATGGATACGCCAGTTTCTGCATGGTACAAAGTTTGTGCAGGAAAACCATACAGTTTTTTATTAGAATCGGTAGAAGGAGGGGAAAAAATAGGGCGTTATAGTTTATTGGGCTGTGAGCCACTGTGGGTGCTGGAAACAAGAGGCGAGCGCACTATTCAAAAGCACCGGAACCGTGAAAAAGAAATATTTAAAGGTGATCCCTTCCAGATTTTAGCCGCATGTTTGAAATCAATTCACCCAGTGCATTTGCCAGAATTGCCACCAGGAGTGGGGGGATTGTTTGGATTTTGGGGATACGAACTAATTCATTGGATTGAACCAAAAGTACCAGTATACGAGGCAACAGAAACAGAACTACCAGATGGATTGTGGATGCAGGTAGATAACCTGCTGATTTTCGATCAAGTGAAAAGAAAAATATGGGCGATCGCTTATGCCGACTTGCGCTCCCAAATAGATATAGCTGACGCCTACCAGCAAGCACGCTCTCAAGTCTCTACCTTAGTCAATAAACTCAAACAACCCCTTTCCAGCCACAACACCCTTTTAGAGTGGCAGCCTCCAGAAAATACCAAAACTGAAAAACTTACTTATACCAGCAACATCTCAAAACAACGCTTCTGCGAAAACGTGCTGAAAGCAAAAGAATATATTAAAGCCGGCGATATTTTTCAAGTAGTTCTTTCCCAAAAACTCACCGCCGAGTATGTTGGCGAGCCTTTTGCCCTGTATCGTTCCCTGCGCCTGATTAATCCTTCCCCCTACATGGCGTACTTCAATTTTGGCAACTGGCAAATAATCGGATCGAGTCCGGAAGTGATGGTTAAAAGCGAAAAAACTCCAGAAGGAAAAACAATCGCCACCGTGCGACCGATCGCCGGTACGCGCCCCCGGGGCAAGACCCCCCAGGAAGATGAACAACTAGCTAAAGAATTATTGCAAGACCCCAAAGAAATTGCCGAACACGTCATGCTAGTAGATCTAGGGCGCAATGACTTGGGGCGTGTCTGCATCAACGGCACAGTAAAAGTAGACGAATTAATGGTAATAGAGCGGTATTCCCATGTCATGCATATTGTCAGCAATGTGCGAGGCTGGCTCGCTGAGGACAAAACCGCTTGGGATTTGCTAAAAGCCTGCTTTCCGGCAGGCACAGTCAGCGGTGCTCCTAAAATTCGGGCAATGGAAATCATCCATGAACTAGAAGGGTGTAGAAGAGGGCCATATTCCGGTGCTTACGGATACTATGATTTCGAGGGGCAATTGAATACAGCGATCGCCATTCGCACGATGGTGGTTCGCCCCCTAGATGACGGCAGGCACGTCGTGTCAGTGCAAGCAGGTGCCGGTATAGTTGCCGATTCCGATCCGGAAAAAGAATACGAAGAAACCCTCAACAAAGCTAGAGGGTTATTAGTAGCGATTCGCTGTCTGAATTGCTCATAACCTTGTAAGCGGCTGGTGCAAGATAGAGGGAGTTTTCTCTGTGGTTTTCATTAGCACTGCTTCAATCGGCACGACACCAGCTTCTAAACTGTTGAGAGAACGAGCCGCCTCCCTGGAAAGGTCGAGAATTCTGTCATCTACATAGGGACCGCGATCGTTCACCCGTACAATTACCTGCTTGCCATTTTTGAGGTTAGTCACTTTCAAATAAGTATCAAAAGGTAAACTCGGATGGGCTGCCGTCAGTTCGTTTTGGTTGAAAGTTTCCCCGGTGGCGGTGAGGCGACCATGAAAATAGGGACCATACCACGAGGCGGAACCCTGAATTTTGTGATTAGTTTCTACTAGCCCGTACATCTGAGTTTGAGCTTCTACGAGAGTAAGTGGGGTAGTGCCAAGAGCAATACGAAGATTATTCAGCCATTCAATGGCCAAGAGTTCGCGACTGCGGTTTTTATGGGCGGCAAGTTGCTCGTCGATTGTCAGTAAGATGCGCTCGCCCGCTTTAATTGCTGGCATCCCATTCACCAATGCTGGTTGCAGTTGCGACGGTTGCCAATCCGGCTGTTTAAAAAAGCTTTCTAGATTAGATGCTATCGCTCTAGCTCGTTCGCGATCGGGTATTTCTGCAATCAAATACCCCTTCACCCAAACCTGAAACTCTCCTTTTTTAGAAACAGTCACCGCATTCTCAGGTTTGAGCAGTGCAGACTTCTGCCAGAAGCTCAGCAGCTTGCGGTAGCCTAGTTTTGCCTCACCTTTTTTAGCTTGGTTGTGCTGCTCTGGACGAACAACTACAACCGATATCGACTCGGAAGTATTAGACTTGGAGTGTCTTTGCTTGGGAAGTAAATTTTGCAAAAACCGTAATATTTTATTAGCCCCACTATCTTGATCTACCTGCTCGCCGAATGTAGTATTAGCAGAATTTCCTAGTAGTGAGGCTGACTGTACGCAGCTAATTGTTTCTCCTGCCTTGAAGGTAGCGTTACTGGCAAACCAGTTATCCAAAGGACTGAGCCACTTGGATGGAGAATAACTGCGTCCCCAATTGAACATTTTACTCAGTGGCAGCCAGACACTGGGAGGATGCGATGAAGGTAAAAAACTTGAATTTGCCGCTGCCTGACGGAAGGAAGGATGTTTTTCAACAGGAGAGCTGAAAAACGACCAACCTTTGGCAGCAGATGTATTGAATAAGCTATCAGGTGCCTTTAAAATACCTTGGCTTGTAAGCAAACAAGTCCAACAAGAGGCAATCCAAACAAGTCCTAAAAATGGCATGGGCTTTTTTCAGCTACAACCAGAATGAGATAGATTCATTTTTTTAAGACATATAAGCAACATTTATTTAATATTCATAAGGGCCAGACGCGAATTAAACTCCATTATTAAGCGATCCCCCGCTAAAAAGTCAAGCCTTTCTTCTGCATTACTCTCATTTTCTTATTAAAAAGGTTTTTCCACGCTTTCCGGAGGGCGCGAATAATATTATGGCGGAGTATGTAGGTAAAGAAAATTGTAAAAATAATGCCTATTGGCTAACAGCAAAAATTCTTTTGCTTAAAAGCCAGATGTCTGCTAGGATGTGGCGAGCGCAAGTTCGTGGTCTAGGGGGTTCTAACCTAGCTAAGATAATTCCAGTAACATTTCTCCCTCTTTCCATGAAAAAACTAGCAATTCCAACTTCCTCACTCTTTGTCACCTTTGCTCTGCTGCTGACAGCTTGTAGTCAGACGAACCCGGGCACAACCTCTGCCAATACCACCCCAACCGGAGCCGATTCCTCCACTGCTATTCCCATCGGCATTGCCTTCGCACAAACAAGTAACGTCGCCCTCTTAGGTCAAGAAGGTATTTCAGGGGTTAAAATTGCCGAAAAATATTTCAATGATAGGGGTGGCGTCAATGGCACCCCGATTAAACTCGTCATTCAAGATACTGGCGGCGATGAAGCTGGCGCTATTAATGCCTTTCAAACCTTGATTTCACAAAATAAAGTCGTCGGCATTGTTGGCCCTACCCTCTCTCAGCAGGCTTTCAGTGCCGCTCCCATCGCCGAGCGAGCAAAAGTACCCACTATCGGAGCCTCTAATACCGCTAAAGGCATTCCTGAAATCGGCGATTATATCGCTCGCGTTTCAGCCTCTGTTTCTGTCGTCGCCCCAAATTCCCTCAAGGCTGCTCTCAAACTCAACCCAAAAATTAAAAGAGTAGCTGTGTTCTATGCACAAAACGACGCATTTAACAAGTCGGAAACCGAAATTTTTCAGCAAACGGTAAAAGAACATGGTCTCGATTTGGTAACTGTGCAAAAATTTCAAACTAGCGACACTGATTTTCAATCTCAAGCTACGAACGCCCTCAATCTCAAACCAGATTTAATTATTATTTCTGGCTTGGCTGTAGACGGCGGCAATTTGGTTAAACAATTACGAGAATTAGGCTATAAAGGTATTATTATTGGCGGTAATGGTTTTAATACTTCTAATATATTTAATGTCTGTCAGGCTCTCTGCGATGGAGTCTTAATCGCGCAAGCTTATAGCCCAGCTCACCCAAACAAAATTAATCAGGAATTTCGTAAAGCTTTTGTAAATCAATACAAAAAAGAACCACCGCAGTTTAGCGCCCAAGCCTTTACAGCCGTGCAAGTGTTTGTAGAAGCGCTAAAAGAAATTGATAAAAGAACGGATATTAGCAAAATGCCTTTGGAACAATTACGCACTGAACTAAATAAGCAGTTATTGGCGGGAAAATATGATACTCCATTGGGTGAAATTTCATTCACCCCCGTGGGCGATGTAATTCAAAAAGATTTCTATGTGGCACAGTTGAAGGTTGATCCCGATGGCAAGAATGGCAAGTTTGTTTTTCTAAAATAAGCAGGCAAACATGAATAATTAAAAAAAATTAATAAGTAGTATGGACTGAGCTGTGAGAAAATGAGATTAAAGATGTTATGGAGCTGAGCTTATTTTGGCAACCATTTTTAAATGGTTTGTCTATCGGCAGCGTCTATGCTATTTTTGCATTAGGATATACGCTGATATTTTCTATCTTGGGTATTATTAATTTTGCCCACGGGGCAATATTTACTCTTGGGGCATATTTTACTTATGCCCTGATGGGAGGTAAGTTTGGTTTTAATGGCTTGCTGGCAAATGCTAGTTTGCCGATACAATTGCCTTTTGCTGTTGCATTGTTTTTGGGAAGTATATTGGCGGGCTTGGTTGGAATAGCGATCGAATTTATTGCTTTTCGCCCTTTGCGGCGCCGAGGTGCTGATTCTCTACTAAGCGTGGTTTCTAGTCTCGGTGTCGCTCTTGTTATCGTTAATTTTATTCAGTATTTAGTCGGTGCAGAAAGCTATACTTTTCCCGGTAATACTTATGGTAATTTGCCTGCTTCTATTAATTTCGGTACGGCAGAAAAACCGATTCCTATTCGGAGCGTACAGATAGTTATTTTTACTGTTTCTTGTGTGATTGTCGCTCTCCTTACTTATTTTATAAATTATACTAAATTTGGTAAGGCAATGAAAGCAGTTGCAGAAGATCCGCTAACAGCAAATTTGTTAGGTATTAATCCGGATTTTTTTATTGTTCTGACATTTTTTATTAGCAGTTTTCTGGCTGGATTGGCGGGTTCTTTAGTGGGTTCTAGTGTCAGTATTGCTGGGCCATATTTTGGCATTGCTTTCGGGCTAAAAGGTCTGGCAGTTATAGTGTTGGGCGGTTTGGGAAGTATTCCAGGTGCGGTTTTGGGCGGTTTGGTTATCGGAATAGTTGAGGCTTTTGTGCCTGCAGAGTTTTCGGCTTATAAAGAAGCTGTTGCTTTCGGAATTTTGTTTATTATGCTGCTAGTTAAACCACAAGGGTTGCTGGGGCGGCGTTTTGTTCAAAAGGTGTAAGGCTAAAGTCTAAAATTATTCTATGGTTTCATTTTTAAATGATTACGCGCCTTTGATTGTCTCGATGGTATTGGGGGCGCTAATGGGATTGTCTCTATACTTGCCTCTGATGGCAGGGCAACTGTCTCTCGCTAGCCCTGGTTTCTATGCGCTAGGTGGATATGTGGCGGCTATTCTTTCAACTAAGGTTTTTCCCAGTAATGACGGTTTGTTTCCTCTTCACTGGCTGTTATTGGAAATGATAATTGCAGGTGTGATTTCTGGAATTTTGGGGGTGGCTGTGGGAATTCCAGCGCTGAGATTACGGGGAATTTATTTGGCGATCGCAACTATTGCTTTTGTGGAAATCTTGCGTGTGCTTTCTCTAAATCTGGAAATTACCGGCGGTGCTGTGGGAATTTTTGCTATCCCTCAACCTTTCTCTACGCCTCTAGAATATTTGTGGATTGCACTACCTCTGCTGGGTATTAGTATGGCATTGCTCTACCGCCTTGAGCGTATTCGTGTTGGGCGGGCTTTAATAGCAATTCGAGAAGATGAATTGGCAGCCGATGCTATGGGAATTAACCCTACTTATTATAAGGTGTTGGCTTTTACTCTGGGGGCTATTTTAGCTGGAGTGGTTGGGGTAGTTAGCGCTCATTTTCTCAATACTTGGAATGCCCGCCAAGGTACTTTTGATGCTAGTATTATATATTTAACTTCTGTTTTAATTGGTGGAACTAAAACTTTTTGGGGACCTGTTTTGGGAGGAATGACTTTCACGGCACTGCCAGAAATTTTGCGCTCCCTCGCAGATATTTCCGGCTTGCCCTCATGGCTATCACAATTCCTGCGAGAGGCTCGCCTGATTATTTTCGGCTCTCTGATAATCGTAGGAACGATATTTTTCCCTCAAGGCTTGATAACGCCGGCTTTATTCCAACGCGGTAATCGCCATCAAAAGCAGCCAGTGAAAATACAGCCATGAATAATCAAATTACTTCCTCTTACACCCCTATTCTAGAAGTCAAAGCCCTGATTTGTCAATTCGGGGGTCTCATTGCCGTTAATAATGTTTCTTTCACTGTTCTACAGGGGGAAATATTTGGTTTAATTGGTCCTAATGGAGCTGGAAAAACTACTTTATTTAATACTATCACTGGTTTGATTCAGCCGTCAAGTGGTAAAATCTTTTATCAAGGGGAAGAAATATCTCAACTTCGCCCCCATGAAATTGCTGCCAAAGGGATTGCGCGAACTTTTCAAAATATTCGTCTGTTTGGGGAATTGTCGGCGCTGGAAAATGTGATTATCGCCTGTCACCTTGATATTAAAAGTAATTTTTTTCAAGGTGTGCTGGGCTTACCATTAGCTCGCAGTCAGGAAAACAAAGCTAAAAAAAAGGCTTGGGATTTGCTAGAGTTGGTGGGATTGAGCGAGCGCGCTTTTGAAAAAGCTAAGAATTTTCCCTATGGGGAGCAGCGCCGTCTAGAAATTGCCCGCGCTCTTGCTTTGTCTCCAAAAATGCTGTTACTTGATGAACCAGCCGCTGGCATGAATCCTTACGAAAAACATAAATTAAGTGAATTTATTCGTGAGTTGCGGGCGAGGTTTGATTTAACAATTATTATTATCGAACATCACGTTCCCTTAGTAATGGGATTATGCGATCGCATTGCCGTTTTAAACTTCGGGCAATTAATTGCTCTTGGCGAGCCGGCAATTGTTAAGAATGAACCCGCTGTTATCGAAGCCTATTTAGGAGATGAATAATTTTCACCTTTCTATGGCAGAAAGTCAAGCTATTCCCCTGTTAGAAATTCAAAATCTTTGTGTCAATTACGGCGGCATTCAAGCGCTCCAATCAGTCAATTTAACTGTTAATGAAGGAGAAATTGTCACCCTAATCGGTGCTAATGGAGCTGGCAAAAGCACGACGCTCCGGGCTATTTCCAAATTAGTTTCTCCTCGCAGTGGCAAAATTATCTACAGAGGGCGCGATATCACCCGTCGTCAGGCTCATGAAATAGTAAAATTAGGAATTGCTCACTGCCCGGAAGGTAGACGTGTGTTGACACGGCAAACGGTTCAGGATAATCTGGAATTGGGCGCTTATATTCGCTCTAATTCTTTTGAAATTAAATTAGATTTACAGCGGCAATTTCAGTTGTTTCCACGTTTGGCAGAAAGACGTCATCAGCTAGCAGGAACTTTGAGCGGAGGGGAACAACAAATGTTAGCGATCGCTCGGGCTTTGATGAGTCGTCCTAAATTGTTGCTATTGGATGAACCGAGTCTAGGATTAGCTCCTGCAATTGTTCGAGAAATATTTTCTATTATAAAAAATCTCCGCCAAACGGGTGTAACAATTCTTTTAGTAGAACAAAATGCTCATCTAGCTTTGGAAATTTCTGATCGCGCTTATGTTTTAGAATCCGGCTTTGTAACTTTGTCTGGGAAGGCTTCCGATTTAATCGAGGATGAGCGCGTCAGGCAGGCATATTTGGGATAAGTACTTCTTTGTAAATTTTTATAAATTTTTATTTAGAGGTATTTTACAAAGATGCGATCGCAGCGTTTAGTTTCCACCCCTGTTGTCGGTTGATAGCCACTGTTTTCATATAATTTTACAGCTTCTTTAAGAACGCTTGCTGTTTCTATCCAGATAGTTTTATACCCTTTCTCAGTAATCGCTGATTCTAGCTTTTGCAGTAAAAATTTCCCCAGCCCTTGCCCTCTCACTCCTGCCAAAAGATACATTTTACGGATTTCTACAGCTTTTTCTCCTCTCTCTACTGGATAGTATGCTCCTGTGCCGACTATTTTATCTTGTTTTTCGATTACCCAGAATTCGCCGCTACGTGCCAGATAGTAGGTTTCAACTTCCAATACATCTCTATCTGCCCCCTCTGGCTCCCATCCTAAACCATATTCGGCAAGAGTAGTACGGATGACTTCAGCGGCAGCAATGCGATCGCGTTTTTCCCAGGAACGAATTATAAAATCTCTATAATAAGTTCTCACGTGCTTTAATAATTTTATTTCCTGTTATTATCATAGTAACATCCCCGAAAGCTTGCTAGCTGTGAATTCGCGGTTGGGGATAAAGATTTGCCAGTATTTTACTTTCTGCAAGCGCCAATTCTTCTAAGCGCTCCGCTACAGTTTTCGCATCACAGTATGTATTTGCCAGTAGCCAATAAATACCGTAGTGACGCGCTTCAGAAGCCATCAATGCGCGATAAAATTTTGCTAATTCAGTATCAGGGCAGTGAGCAGCCAGAAGCCCAAGTCTTTCATGGCTACGTGCTTCTATTAAAGCACAAACTAACAAAGTATCCAACAATCGCGCGGGTTCGTCACGGCGAATAAGTGCGTTTAAACTTGCACCGTAGGGGGGAGCTGCTAGAGGAGCTAAAGCAATGCCCCGACGTTCTAAAATTTGGTTTACTTGCTCGAAGTGTTCTAATTCTTCACGAGCGAGCGCTGTTAATGAACGCACTAATTTTGTATATGAAGGATAGCGAAACATCAAATTTATTGCCACTCCTGCTGCTTTGCGTTCACAGTGGGAGTGATCGAGTAAAATTGTGTCGAGGTTGGCAAGCGCTAATTCTACCCATTCTGGTTTAGTAGGTTGTTTGAGAAATTTAATAGTAGGGATTGTAGTAGTCATACACAGAATTTTTCAACGCAGCGGACAAAAATTTCTACTCCCATACCGAGAACAGTTTCATCAAAATCAAAACGGGGGTGGTGGTGGGGATAGACTAAATTTTGGGAGAGGTTTGCCGAACCGAGGAAGAAATAACAGCCGGGTACTTCTTGCAGGAAAAATGCCATATCTTCACTGCCCATTGTTTGACATTCAGGCACAATGCCAGCAGGAGTTTCTATTACAGATGATGCTGCTGAGCGCACTAATTCAGTGATTGTCTTATTATTAATTAGGGGAGGATAAAGTCGCATATAATTAAGATTGTAACTTGCGCCGTGACTTTGGCAGACGCCAGCAATAATTTCCTCAAGCCGTCGCGGCAAAAATTCAGCTAATGCAGGATTGAAATAGCGCACTGTGCCGCTTATTTGTGCAGTATCGGCTATTACATTGGGTGCTGTGCCAGCATGGAATTCCCCAACTGTTACTACTGCTGAATCAATAGGATTAACATTACGGGCGACAATAGTTTGTAGGGTATTTACGATTTGGGCGGCAACCAAAATCGAGTCAATTGTTTGCTGGGGCATCGCCCCGTGCCCGCCTTTACCGAAAATCGTGCAGCGGAATGTTTCGGCTGCGGCCATTAATGGGCCACTACGTACGCCTACTGTACCAAGAGGGAGGTTATTCCAGATGTGTAAGCCGATGATTGCGTCTACGTCTGGATTTTTTAGTACTCCTGCTTCTATCATTGGTTTGGCGCCGCCGGGATTTTCTTCTGCGGGTTGGAAGATAATTTTTACTGTGCCGGCGAAGTTTTGGGGATTTTTTGAAAGATACCAAGCGGTGCCAAGAGCGAGCGCAACATGCCCATCATGCCCACAGGCATGCATCCGCCCATTATATTGGGAGCGGTAGGGCACATCGTTTTCTTCTTGAATCGGCAGAGCATCCATATCAGCACGAATGGCCAAAACTGGGCCTTTTTTGTGGCCTGGTATATTTGCGACAATCCCTGTCTTAGCGATGCCTGTTTGGTGGTTAATTCCCCATTCCTGCAATTTTTGCGAAATAAATTCAGCTGTACGGTATTCTTGAAAACCGAGTTCTGGATATTTGTGTAATTGCCGACGCCATTTGACTAGGTGAGGCTGTAGAGATTGAATCTCTGCTCGCAGTAAAGTTGAGGTAATGGAGGGTACACTCATTGTATTGTATCGTTTTTCACAAAATTTTCTCTATTTTACCAAAATTAACATTTTTTTAAGGTAACTGTGAGGGTAAATATATTTGTGTTTTGTGTCAAGAAGAGGGGAGGGGAATCTCCAAAACGATAGAAATTCTGTTTTTTAAATTTTGTTATTCGCAAAGTGAATATTTATTATTTTTTATTTTTTATTTTTTATTTATTTAAAACTAGATATTTAAGATAGCTATTTTACCGGAAAAATTTCAAAAATATAGAAAAAACTCTGTATACTTGCTTACGGCATCTGAAATTTGTAGAGAAATAGCTATGGCGATCGCAGAAACCATCGGAATTAGTATGGGCTCCGCTGCTTTATTGCTTGGGGTTGTGGGATTAGCACTAGAAATCCAGTATCGACGACAACCTGGCAATAACCTAGAGGTTACTTCAGGCGAGTGGAAACTAGAAAAACCCGACCCCAATCGCTATCTTTTAGTGGGTGAGGTAGAGTTTCGCAACCGCACCCGCAGTTTAGAGATAATACTACCGCAAGTAGAAGCAGATGTTACCCTGCTTTCAAAAGGCAGTCTCTTGGGTATCAACTACCGTACTCTAGTAGTTCCCCTGCATCCAGATGCGCCAGCGCGGGAAGACGGATACTGGTTTGCTTATATAGTTAAAGCAGGAAAAAAAACACGAGCCAAAATTATTGTCGAGATTCAGGGAGCAGAGCTGGAGCAGTTACAGACAGCTTGGATTCGGGTTAATTATTTGACATATGGTCCAGAAGGTCGTATTCCCAAAATTTATCATGCGCTCGTGCCGCTGCAATATCCTGATACGAACATAGAACCCCAATGGCGCTCAACTCCCGTTGCTGAAGTACTACCGATAAAAACTCACTTACTCACTCACCTAGACGAGCCCATTGAAATAGTAAAACGCTACGTTTTACCATATGCTCAAAAAGGGGATATAGTAGCGATCGCGGAATCGCCCGTAGCTATAATGCAAAATCGGTTTATCGATCCGGCAACCATCAAACCTGGATTTGTAGCCAAGCGCCTCTGTTACTACTTTATGTCTACTTCGAGTTTAGCGACGGCGTGTGGGATGCAGAGCTTGGTAGATATTGTTGGCCCTTGGCGGGTAGTATTTGCTTTTATTATAGGAGCGAGCGCCAAAGTCATCTTTCGCCGCCCTGGTGTTTTCTACGAACTTGCAGGCGAACAAGCGCGTTTAATTGACGACGTGACAGGCACCTTACCGCCTTACGACCAATTTATCGTACTAGGTCCGGAAAATCCGCAAAAAGTCGTAGAGGAAATTCAGCGCAATACAGGAATTTCTGCCGCGATTGTAGACGTAAACGACTTAAAAGCAGTTAAAATATTAGCAGCAACTGCTGACGTATCCCAGGCTTTCCTAGAGCAAGCCTTAAGAAACAATCCTGCTGGCAATGCCGACGAGCAAACCCCAGTAGTATTGATTAGACCCAAAACCCAGGGCTAATCAGTCAGCAGCACCCCCTGAAAGCAGTTCTAGCCCCCTCAACCGCAACAAATCCCGACTTTAAAAAATAGGGAGAAAAAAGTGAGAAAAAGAGTTCATCTCACTTTTCAACCATAAAGTGAGGGGGGCGGTTGGGAATAGCCCCTACAAGGGTTGAGCCATGTTTTTGGCTTGTAGGGAAAAAAGACTGGGGCGAATTGCTAACACCAAAAACTAGGCGAAGTGTCGTTTACATGGAGTGCACGGCTTTCCCAAATCCAAGAGACAGGCATCAAGAAATTTTCTCGGTTGCAGATAGTTCTCAATAAGAAAGGGAAATTCCACCGCGTAAAAGGTTTAGATGGCTACCGTATTGCCCCAGAACTCCAATACCGTTATCCGCCCAATCCAATACCGGGATCTGGAAGTGATCGAAAAACGCTTCGCAAAGGCATTATTAGCGGAAACCCGTAGTCATTTCACCGAGAGTTGCGTGCAACTGGCTCACGTAAGACGTTGGTACGGCTTACTAAAACTACTAAGCCTATTTCCAAATCCATACCAATACCTATTTTGTAGCCACGTAGCAGAGCAAAATGGCCAGTTGCGGGGGATGATTCAGATATCGCCATTCAACCGCACCCGCAGCACATGGCGCGTCGAGCGAGTATTGGTAGATGAAGCAGCAATCAGTCAGGGAATCGGCTCGCTACTGCTGCGGCACTGTATGGAAGTGATCTGGGAAGCTCGCACTTGGCTACTGGAAGTAAACGTCAATGAGAAAACGGCCATGGCCATGTTTCGGCAAAATGGGTTTCAGCCGCTAGCGAAAATGACATACTGGGCGCTCGCACCAGAAAAACAACAGCAACTTGCCCAGCGCGAACCAGATTTACCCAACTTACTACCCGTAAGCAACGCCGACGCCCAACTGCTCTGCCAGTTAGACAGCGCCGCCATGCCACCCCTGCTGCGACAAGTATTCGATCGCCATATCCAAGACTTTCAAACCAGCATATTCGGCGCACTCATCGAAGCCGTCAAACAGTGGCTCACCCGTACCGAAGTCGTCAGCGGTTACGTATTTGAACCCCAGCGCAAAGCAGCGATCGGCTATTTTCAAATGCAACTAAGCCGCGACGGCAAAACACCCCACACCGCTCAGCTCACTGTCCACCCAGCCTATACCTGGCTTTACCCAGAGCTGCTCTCCCAAATGGCTCGCATCACTCAGGAATTGCCGCCACAATCCTTGCAACTGGCTTCGGCAGACTACCAACCCGAACGCGAAGAATACTTACAGCAAATCGGAGCCCAAAGAATCGAACACACCCTGCTCATGTCTCGTTCCGTCTGGCATAAACTGCGGGAATCAAAATTAGGAGCCTTGGAAGCACTACAACTGTCAGATGTACTGAGCAGCTTTCAGCCAGTACGCAAGCCAGTACCTGGGCGGATGTCTTCCTGGCTGCATTCCATACACAGTCAGCCTCAATCTGAAATTAATCCCCGCCAATGCCCTCAGTCTGACACTTGCCAACCATCTTCTATTAGCAATAATGGACACCTGCCAACAGAAGGATCGAAAACGGCAGATAGCTAAGAGCAAGAACTAGAGAATGGAAAGAATTTCTGCACTGGGGTTAGATGTCGGCAGCAAACGCATCGGCATAGCCGGCTGCGACGGCACAGGGCTAATTGCTTGTGGACTGACAACCCTATCTCGCAGCTCCTTCGACCAAACTTTAGCCCAAATTCGCCGCCTTGTCGAAGAAAGACAAGTACAAGTGTTAGTAGTTGGATTGCCCTATTCGATGAATGGCGAACTAGGATTTCAAGCTCGCCAAGTGCAAAAATTTGCCACTAGACTAAGTAAAGCCTTGGGATTGCCCGTAGAATATGTGGACGAACGACTAACATCCGTGCAGGCAGAACAATTGTTAGTCGCGCAAAAACGCTCCCCCTCCCGCAATAAAGCATTGGTTGATCGCACAGCCGCTTCCCTGATTTTACAACAATGGTTAGATGAACGTCGGCAAGCACAGGGGAAAAAAAACCTGTCGTGATATTCTGATCAGTACTATTGACTTTTGCCTGCGGGCACGTAGCTCAAACTTACACAAAAAATAAGCTTCCGCCATTCCCTCCCAGGAGCGAATACAATTCCCCCTGGAGACGTCCCCCTCAATTGTACTATATCGCTATGTTCTCATCCCAATCACCAAAAGAAAATGGGCGTCCCTACGTCGAAACCGTCACCCTGACGGATGAAACAGGGCGAGCGCTCCTGTGTTCGGTCGAGCATACTTTCGAGATAGACGGGCAGGAATACCTTTTACTCCTGCCAGTTGATACTCCGGTAGAGATTTTTACATGGGTTGGAAACGAAGATGATCAAGAGCCTGTGCCTCTAGAAGATGGCCAAATTGACGACGAGCTATTCTCTACCGCTAAAGCTGTACTCGCAGAACAAAATCTTATCCTCAAACGTACAGCGATCACTCTCACAGTAGAAGGGGAGCTGCCAGAAGTATCAGACGAGGAATTCGAAGATGATGATGATGTGCCGGAAGGCGATTACGAAGAACTACAATGGTTGGCTAGCTTTTACCACAAAGAACAAGAATTTGCCGTCTATACTCCCCTCGATCCTTTATTTATACTGGCTCGCATTAATGCCATGGGCAAGCCGGAACTTCTCTCACCTGAGGAAATTAAATATCTCGAACCCATACTACCAACTATAGAAGGTATCATTCAAGATCGCCTCTTTGAAGATATGGAGTAGAAATAATTGTCTAACCAACCAATATGCCTTTATAAGATAGGGGCTCACTGGAAACATTTATTGGCAAGTGAACCTCTAAAATACCTTAGTGGTTGTTCGCAGTATTCAATATGAAGTCCCTCCAGCGCATTGCCCGGTTGTCGTTTTATCTAGCCCTATTTGCAGGATTTGTGGGATTTGGTGTTTGGCAGAGTAGGAGTTGGTGGGAACAAGCGATCGCACCCCCTGTTTCTTTAGAAGCTACACAGAAAAAAAACTCCTCCACAGCCACAACTAAAGTTATTAAAATTGCTCCGGGAACACCAGCTCAACAAATCGGGCAGCAGTTGGAATCAGCCGGTTTAATTCGCTCAGCAACTGCGTGGAAACTCTGGGCAAGATGGCTGAAATGGAAAGATAGTAGCGGCGATTTTAAGTCAGGCACATATGAACTATCCCCCACTCAGCCGATGACTGCGATCGCCGAAAAAATTTGGCAGGGCGACGTCATGACTCTCACCTTCACTATCCCTGAAGGGTGGTCAATTAAACGCATGGCAGAAGAATTTGAATCAAAAGGTTTTTTCAAAGCAGAAGAATTTATCAAAGCTGCCAGCCAAATCCCTAAATCTCAATATCCTTGGCTTCCCGATGGCATTCCTCACTTGGAAGGCTTTCTCTTCCCAGACACATACCAACTGCTCAGGGATGATGTCACCCCCCAAGCAGTCTTGAAACAAATGCTCACTCGCTTTCAAGAAGTCGCCCTTCCCCTTTACCAACAAAGTCAAAAACCCAATAAGCTCAGCCTCCTCGAATGGGTAACACTTGCAAGTATTGTAGAAAAAGAATCTGTCATTCCCTCTGAAAGATATATAATCGCAGGTATATTTGCCCGACGATTACAAGAAGGTATGACCCTAGGAGCCGATCCAACTGTAGAATATGGGTTGGGCATAACCCAAACTCCTGATCAACCCCTGACTTTTGCTCAAGTTAAAACCCCTAATCCCTACAATACCTATATCAATCCCGGTTTGCCGCCTACTCCGATCGCTAGCCCAGGCTTAGCCAGTTTAAAAGCTGCCCTCAATCCCCAAAAAACAGAATATTTATATTTTGTCGCTCGTTATGATGGTAGCCACGTCTTCAGTCGCACTTTAGCAGAACATGAAGCCGCCCAAAACGCTATCCATAACGAACGCGCCCAAAAACGCCAGTCTCAGTCGCCCCGCTAAACCCTAACCTTCCTAGCAAGGGTTGCTTCCCTCTCTGGGGTGAAACAGGGAAAAATTACGCGCTATTGTCAGAATGTTGCCCTCGCCTTTCTTCAGGCGGTTTTTAATTTTAATATTATAACTTATAATAAGGAAGTTATAAAACAGCTTAAAACCCTTTTATGTCTTGGGGAAAACTGTTACAGCCTGACTTAGTTCTGGGAGGTTCAATTCTGAATCTCACACCGCAAATTCTGCAGCAACATCAACTGCGGGGGTTGGTGTTGGATGTAGACGAAACCCTAGTTCCCCTCAGGGTTGCTGAGGTATCTGCTGAACTCCAAGCATGGGTAAAAGAGATTCGTTCTGTGACGGCGCTGTGGTTGGTAAGCAATAACCTCAGCGAAAATCGCATCGCCCGCATCGCTTACTCTCTCAATTTGCCGTATATAGCAGGTGCGGCAAAACCCTCGCGACGCAAATTGCGACAAGCAGTGGAAAATATGAAATTGCCTGTGGAACAAGTGGCAATGGTGGGCGATCGCCTATTCACCGATATCCTCGCCGGTAATCGTCTGGGCATGTTTACCATTCTCGTCGAACCCATGAGCGCTGCCGCTGCCACCCCTAGTCTCTATCCCTGGCGCGCTTTTGAAGTGTGGGTTTCTCAAGCCCTCGGTGCCTCCCTCACCCCCAAATCATAACTCTGAAATATAAAGAAAAAATTACAAAAATAAGCACTCATAAATATTTGTGGCACACTCAAGATAGTTAAAATGGGGTCAGCCAATATAAAGACCCTAACCATAAAACCTAACTAACCTTCCCTAAAGAGCGCCAGCTTTTCCAGACTGGCGCTCTCTAATCTTTGTTTGGTTTGGTTATGCAGGGAGCTTGAGCGCTCGCCCCGAGAGAGAAAATAATAATAAAAATAATAAAACTAAAACTTTTTCTGGTGGATTACCAACCTCGGTACAAGTGAAAACAACCGAATCCCCACAAAAAACCGAAAAAACAATTGTCGTCAAAATTGGCACTTCCAGCCTCACTCAACCGGAGAACGGCGACTTAGCCCTCTCCACCATTGCCACCCTAGTTGAAACCCTCACCAAACTACGCCGCCAAGGAAATCGTATTATCTTAGTATCCTCCGGAGCCGTAGGGGTGGGATGTGCCCGTTTAGGGATGAGCGCTCGCCCTCGCAGTATTGCACTCAAGCAAGCCGTAGCCGCAGTAGGGCAGGGTCGCTTGATGCGCATATACGATGACTTATTTACTTCCTTGCAACAGCCGATCGCTCAAGTACTATTAACTCGAACTGACTTAGTGCAGCGCAGTCGCTACTTAAATGCATACAACACCTTCCAAGAACTGCTGCGGCTTGGAGTCATACCGATTGTTAACGAAAATGACACCGTAGCTGTAGAGGAACTCAAGTTTGGAGACAACGACACCCTCTCAGCGTTAGTCGCCAGTTTACTAGAGGCAGATTGGCTGTTTTTACTAACCGATGTCGATCACCTCTACTCCTGTGATCCCCGCAGCAATCCTAACGCTCAGCCTATCAGTTTAGTACAACACATAGACGAACTCACGGATTTGCAGCTACAAACTGACGGCAGTAGCTCTGGCTGGGGAACTGGAGGAATGACGACAAAAATTGCAGCGGCGCGCATTGCTTCTGGGGCTGGGGTTCGCACAGTGATTACCAAAGGCTCTGAGCCAAGAAATATCGAGAAAATCCTCAATGGAGAAGCGCTCGGCACCCAGTTTGAACCGCAAGCGACTGCCGATAGTGCCCGTAAGCGCTGGATTGCTTATGGTTTAATTCCATCTGGTAAACTTTTCCTCGATGATGGAGCGGTAGCAGCAATTTGCCAATCGGGTAAGTCACTGCTAGCAGCAGGCATTACGGCTATAGAAGGTGAGTTTAATGCTTCAGATGCTGTGGTGCTTTGCGACTTGCGCGGGCGAGAAATTGCTAGAGGTCTCGTCAACTATAACAGCGCTGATTTGCATCGGATTCGGGGGCGCAAGTCTGAGGAAATTCCTAGTATTTTAGGTTATGTTGGTGCCGAAACTGTCGTTCACCGGGATAACTTAGTTTTAAGTCATTAACATATGAAATAGAAACCCGGTTTCTTTAAAAAACCGGGTTTATGGTATCCAAAAGAAGCACTCAGCATTGAGTACTCATTTTTTAGAAAGCTTGCATTTCTGGAGGGGCAATACCAGACCAAACTGGTATGTCGGCATGGCTTGACTTTAGTTCAGTTTTAGTAGTGGGTGCAGTAGACTTCTGCGGCTGAACTATGGCGGCAGGAGATAAAATTTCCGGATTGGTTTCTGCTAAGGCTCCTGGTACTGTTTGCCCAGATAATAAAGACAATCCTCCCACGGTTCCCACTACAAGAGCAGCATACCCAAGGTATAAATGTTCTGTATCCAGATAAAATCTTGTTTCTGGTTCGTATTTATGCATTCCCCAAGATGGCACTACGGATTTCACCGGATCGGGGGCGGGTATGGAGGCAACTAGAGCTGTACCGTCTAATCCTAGGGCATCTGCTACTCGGCGGATGAAACCTCGAATATATACATCTTCTGGTAAGCGCTCTAAATTACCGGTTTCTAATGCTTCTATATGAGTGATCGATACTAAGGTTTGACGGTGAAGCTGTTCTAAAGATAAGTTTCTTGCTTGGCGAGCTAAACGCAGTTCTTTACCTATTTGTCGTATGCGTTCTTGTCGTATCTGTTCTGCTGCTTGAGCCGCTTCTTTCTCGCTTTTCTTGGAATTTTTTGAATTACAAGTTTTTTCAGCTTTTTGTTGGCTGGTAAAATTTTGGCAAGAAATGACGGGAGCTACTGTTGTTGAGGTATCTTCGCAGTTATTTTCCGGTGGATTTGTTGGCATTTCTCTATTAAAAGCAACATTGATTATATATTCGGGATGTCTCGGTACAATAGTTTTTTCTCCGCGCTCATTTTTGAAATATTTTAAAGTTAGTGCGATCGCTTCTCTTGCTACTGCCTGTATGAAAATCTGTGTTCCCTGAGCTGCTTCCCCTAGTAATGTTTGTAAACTGGTAACAGCTCGCTGGTAAATTTCGCTGCTGTATAGTTCACTTTCAATTTGCTCTATTAGCGCTCGCAGTTCTTGAGACGTAAGTGTAAAATTTATATTGGTCACGCTAGGATATGCCGCTGGTGTTATTGTCATGATTGCGCTCCGTGCTTTAGTGAAACAAACTCTTTCTTTCAGTCGTGCACTATCGCTAGCTATTAGCGTTTTCTGCACTGGATACTGGAAAGATACTGCGATACTTATTCTCTAAATTTCTATTGATTCCGGATAATAAACGCTATTCCAGATATACTAAACTCAGGCTAGTTTTTGTTTTCTGAACATACCCATTTTGGGGACGTCTTAACTAAGATCACTCTTCTCTACTCCTAGTCGCTATCAATCCAGTTAATCAGCCAAAGCGCTGTGACGATGCCTACAAAGTGGGCTACTATCGTGTGTGTATTCCCTAACACCACAAATATATCCACCGGTTGAATAAAATTGTTCATCTGGGAATTGACGGTAAACCCTATACCTGTTGACTGAAAAGACTTGGCCAACAAAGTCCCGGCGATCGCCTCTGCTCCCATCAGGGTTAAAGTCATTCCCATTATATTTACTATTAATCCCCTTCTCACCAGTTTTAATGCGTCTGCTTTTTTGGGGCGCGAGTTGGGGTTAGCCGATTGTAGTTGTAGCGAAAGTCTTGTATACCGCCACGCCCAATAAATACTTAATCCCAAAACTATTAATCCACAAATTGCAAAAAAAATACCAGGACCTGTGCCGGGATTGTTGGCTGTTGGAGGGGTTTTACCTGCATTGGCTGTGGCTATTGCAAATAAAAGAATTCCGCCAGCAACTACTGCTAAGACTAATTGTATCCAAAAACTGATCCAGCCACTATAGCGCAGCATGGGAATGACTCGCTGTACTGCTGGGGGAAGGGCTGGCAGTTCTGACTTGTTGGACATAGGTAGCTCCAATTACGCTCGCTTGCTTCTTTCTTTAGAATAATTACTCTCTCACGCCTTCCCCCCAGTTACCTGCGATCGCAATTATAAAAACAGGCCAACTTTAAACTAAATGTTTACAATTAAATTGTACTCTTGTCGTATCTTACCGGATGGCACTCATTCTACCTTTACCGAGTAGCTACAACCAAATCGGCTTACAAAAATTCTGCTTTTTCGCCAAAATACCCTGGGAGGGTAATTTTTCTTACTCGACAATCCTGACTTCTAATTTTTGGCGCTCCAGGTGTTGATGGCAGCCTGATCAAAGCGCCTAAACTAATGTTGGATAGGGTTTTGTGCGGGTGATGCTGATGAAAATTGAAGATATCTATCAATTCTTTCAAAACCCCCCTCCGATTTATCTTAATAAGGAACTTACTGTTTGTTATATCCTCTCTGTTTTGTTACGGGGAGATTCCTACGGAACTGAATTGATCCAACGCCTAGAAACCCAATATCCTGCTTACCGACTGTCTGATACTGTCCTCTATAGCGCTCTTAAATTTTTAGAAGACGAACAGGCGATTACTGCTTATTGGAAAAAAGTCGAGGGTCGCGGACGCCCTAGGCGTATGTATATCGTTCGCCCTGAATGGCTTTCTCAAGCTGAGGAATTGGCCCGCCTTTGGCAGGAGTACGTCTCTGGGGCTAATCATTTTTCTGTGCCTCCCACCAGTGAGCGCTCTTCTATTGAAAATGATTAAATTGTAAAATAAATTTGATTAACCTAATAGCTGTAATGAGTGAACTGACTCTCTCATCAACTTTCCTGCTTACTTTACTTTTAGCTGTGGGGCTGTTTTTCTTCATCCGAGCTTCTGTCAAAGACAGAACCGAAGAAGTCAAACTAATCAGCCCACAACCAGAAGATTCTCTAGTTGCACAATTGCAACAGTATTTTAGCCAACGAGCCTACCGAGTTGTCTCAGCCGATGAGTCTCAAAAACAAGTTACTTTTGAAGGGTATGTTCAACCTAGTTTGTTTCTTGCTTTCTTTCTTACTTTACTGGCAGCAATTGGTATTTTCTGTCTGGCTCTAGTTTTAGCTATTCTCTTTCCCCAATGGGGAAATCTGTTTTTCTTTCTACTTGTTTTTGCACCAACGGCTGGAATTTTTTATTGGAAAGGTGCAGGGCGTTTAGAAAAAGTTTTTCTTAAGCTGGAATCTTTAAACGACGAATCCGGTATTTTAATCATTGTTAAAGCTCATCGCGATGAACTTGCAGAATTACAACGCGCTCTTTCTTTAATACCAAGGGAATAATTATTTGTAGGAGCTAGCAGAAAGCTTAGAAAGTAAGGGCTTTCTTCTTCGCACCTACTTGTGGTTTTTTAACTTTCAGAATTTGTTGATATATTCATTTCAGATAAACGCTGTAAAGAAATTCTTGCCGCTTCTGCAACTTGGGGATGACTGTCTTTCTCTAAATATTTTAAAGCAGAAAGACTTTTGAGAGTGGGAAGATTCCCTAAAGCTTCGGCAAGACGTTGGCGAATCAGCCAATCTTCTGACTGCGCAAAACGTAAAATCGCTTCTACGGATTTAATTGCTTTGATTTCTCCTAAAGCAGCGATCGCAGCCTGTATGAGTACTGTTTCGTTACTTTCTAGTGCCTGTAGCAAAACTTGTTCGGCTCGCGGATCTTTCAGATTCCCTAAAGCTACTGCTGCACTGAAACGTACTAGCCAATCTGTATCCTCATAAAATGCTCTCACCAGCGGCTCAAAAGCTCGCTTGTCTTCTAAATAACCTAATGCCCCCGCCGCGTCTGCTCGTATGCCGTAATCTGGATCGGTTTCCAATAATCTCACCAGTAACGGATAACATTCTTCTGTCTGTTTTATCCCCAGGGCAAATACTGCCATTGAGCGCACTTGTAAACTCTCGTCGTTGAGAACTTTCTTTATCAATGGCACTGCCTCGGCAGCCGGTACATCCCGCAGCGATGCTAACGCCATCATGCGCTCGCGTGTATTCTCGCTCTCCAACTGAGCCGCTATTTTCTCCAGACTTATCATAACCCCTTTGTTACAAAAATTTACATTTCTATTATACACGGCGAAAGCGGGCAAAGTGTTCTTCGCCTTGGCGGGAGAGGATAGAATTAGTGGCTGGTATCAGACAAAGAATTTCAAAATCTGGTGTAAAATATTCTCTGATTTCCTCTGGGGTAACGCCAAAAGGTGGCCCTCCAGGACGGCTGTGCGTGAAAAAAAGCCCTATCAATTCACCCCCTGGGCGCAATATTGTGTGCGCTACTCGTACATAATCCCAACGTCTGCTGGGAGGAATGGCGCAAAAGCAAGTGTGCTCAATCACATAATCAAAATAACTAGGAAACTCTTCTGGTAAATCAAAAATATTCCGCTGTAAAAATTTGGCAGAGCTGTCGCTCTTTTCAGCAAGACGGATAGCATCGGCTATGGCACTGGGTGCAAAATCAAACCCCAAAACTTCAAATCCATGTGATGCAAATAATATCGCCTCGTAACCACGCCCACATCCCAAAATTGCCGCTCGCCCCGGCAATGGGGCTTGTTTAGATTTGAGTAAACTTACTAACGGCGGGGCTGGTTCCCCTAAATCCCAACGTGTAATTCCTTCTTTATAACACTGTTCCCAACAATTTACACTCTCAATATCTATAAACATATTTCAATTGCTCCTTTCAGTTATTTTCTGAACCTCTGCGTTCTCGCAATTGGAGCAATATCTCAGCATGTACTTCTCTGGTAATAGGATAAAAATATGCTAGGATTAAGCCAATAATTAAAGCTAAAGTCGGTAAAGGTCCAATAGAAATACGAATTGCTAGAAGCACTTCTGGTAATTGTTGCGGCAAAGGTATGGCATCAGTGGGAGAAATATAGCCTGAAAATTCTAATCTTTGCAAAACTACAAAAACTGCTAACCCTAAACATACTTTCTGAAGAAATACTATAAAACTGTAAAAAATTCCCTCTCTTCTCTGTCCGGTTCTTAATTCGTCTAATTCTATCACATCTGGTAACATCGACCACGGAATTAAATAGGCTACAGATACTCCAAAACCTGCTAGAACGCATAAAATGTACATGATTGTGTTTTGCCCTGGTTGTAAGAAAAATAATCCCGCTTGGGCTATAATCCATAAACTCATTCCCATAAAGTATACTGCTTTTTTTCCATAGCGATCGCTCACTGCATTCCATACAAAAAGCATTATTATAGCAGTTCCCTGTACAACTAGGATGACTTGGTTTATCACCTGATTGACTATCTGCGGATCTTCAGAGGGTCTCATCCAAAATCGAATAAAATATGGAATAATAGCCGCTGTAAGCTGCACAGCTAACCAAGAACACAGATAAATCCCAACAACATATAAAAAAGGTTTATTGCTAAAAACTATTCGTAATTGTTCTAAAATAGGTTGCCCTACTGGCTCCTCTGTCTCCGGGTGCTGGGCTGCAATAGCAGTAACGCGCTCTCTTGTTCCCCATACACACCAAAACACTGATACAATCGATAATAATCCTAAAATAATTCCTACTACTATATACTTGATACGCTCGTTAGGAATTATCAAAGTGATTAATCCAAAAATTATCACTGATAAAATACTACCGCCTATCGAAAATGTAAACCGAAAACTGTTTAAACTCGTTCGTTCATCATAATCTTCTGTTAATTCTGGTGTTAGGGCTGTATATGGTAAATTAACTGCTGTGTAGCAGGCATTGAAAAGAATAGAAATGATTGTATAATACCAAAAAAGCCCCCATTGATTGTTTGGTGGTAAGGGAATAATCCATTGTAAAAAAAAGAAAATTGCAAAGGGGAAGGCACCAAAAATCATCCAGGGATAACGACGCCCCCATTTGCTATTCGTGCGATCGCTCAATACCCCTACAATTGGATCATTTACTGCATCCCATATTTTACCTATTAACTGTGTTAATCCCGCTAACCCCGGCGCTAAACCCGCTACATCCGTAAGAAAAGGGGAAAGAAAAAACACTAATATATTAGCAGTCACAGCTGAACCCAAATCTCCAGCACCATATGCTAATTTAGTGAAAAAGCTCAACTTTTCTGTTTTGGGTACGGCAGGGGAAGAGACGACAGAGGAATTATCATTCATGTTTTTTGTCAAATAAATACTTTCGCAGGTGTGGAAAAGATACTACGAACTATGATATTACGCTAAATCTGTCTGACTGCTAAGCTGTAGTCAGCTCTTACACCTCTAGATTATGATATCATTTCTGTTACCGTCAAACCTGTTTAAAATATAAAATTTTCTTATATAAATTAAAATCATCATGCCTGAGCTTTACATCTCTTGGATAGAATATCATCAAACTATCGAAAAATTGGCAGTCAAAATCTACCAATCCCAGTGGCAGTTTAACCAAATTATCTGTCTTGCTAGAGGGGGGCTGCGAGTGGGAGATATACTTTCTCGTATTTATCGAAAACCACTGGCAATCTTATCGGTGTCTTCTTATGGCGGTGCGAATGGGCAGGTGCGCGGGAAAATTCGCTTTTCTCAACATTTGACTATGATTGAGGAAAAATTAGGCGAGCGCATTTTATTAGTCGATGACTTAGTCGATTCTGGTATTTCCTTACAAGAAACTCTCCACTGGCTAAATACCCGTTATTCCCAGTATATCACAGAAATTCGCACCGCTGTACTTTGGTATAAAGCTTGTTCTTGTTTCGCCCCCGATTATTACGTTTATTATTTGCCTGAAAACCCCTGGATTCACCAACCTTTTGAACGTTACGAACAAATTACTCCTGCTGAACTTACTACTATCTATGAAAAAGAAAAAGAGAAAATTTAAATTTCTGTCATTTAAAACAACCATAACCATATCGGTAGAGTCAGTAGTAAAGCTAATGAACCTACAGCAATAGCTGTAACTGTTAAATCTCGATCCAGATTATAGGCTTCTGCAATCACTAAAGTCGCAAAAGCCGGAGGCATTGCTGCTTGCAATACTAAAGTTAGACGTTGCCATCCAGTAAAACCTAAAAGTGATAAAACACTACCCAGTATTAACGGCACTACCAGCATTTTAATTACCAGACTGATAGATGCCTGTTTAAGACTGTGCCAGGAAGATAACTGGCTCAAGCGCATCCCCATTAATATCAGTGCTAGCCATATTATTGCCCAGCCAAACCCTTTTAAAATATTATCCAAAAAGTAAGGTAGCGGTATATCCCGTATTAGTATACCAAACCCAAAACACCAAAGACTAGGATTTTGTAACATTGTCAGAGCAAGCTGCCAGTGGTTTTTTATTCCCATGCCAAAGCGAGCAGCTATCATTACTCCTAAACCATAAGCTCCAAATAAGGTGCCCACCATGTCATAAAATAATGCCCAGGCAAAGTATTTTTCCCCCAGTAATGCTAATGCTACAGGATAACCCATGTAGCCAGTGTTACCTACCATTGCCGCTAAAATAAAACTGCCTTGTGTGGGTAGGCTCCAGTTTGGGCAAGAGGAAAAAGGAAAATTGAATTGCTGTCGTCTGGTTTCTAGTGCAATCCAAACTCTAGCAATAATGGCTCCAAGTAAAATCGCTGCCCAAGCAACAACAGGGGCAACCCAAATTGAGCTAGATAAGTCACTACCTCTTAGAAATGCTATTATGCTGATGGGAATCCCTACCCAAAAAAGAAATTTTCCTAAATGAGCGATTAAAATTTTTGGTAATATACGCCCTAAAATAACTCCCAGTAAAACTCCGCCCCCTAGCTTGACGTATAGATTAACTAAAGAAATGATTAGTGCTGACATGTCTTTTAATTGTAAAGTATAAGATTTTACTGGCTGCCCGCTAGCAGCGCTGGGTAGTGCAGTTTATCTGGCTTCTATCAGAGTAATAGGCATCTGCATATACAATCTGTAATATTTAGTGTTAGCTCAAAGTGCAGGAGTGGCTATCTTGAATAACGCTAGAAAACCTTTGCAAACCTCAATCCCAGCTATAGACGACATCCCAGTGGCTATGCGAGATACTCCTAAGCTTAAGCCTCAGTCGCCTCCTGGTAGCATATGGCTGATGCTTGGATTGGTGGGATTAGTACTTGCTCTCTCTGTTGGTTTGCTATTCGCTTTGGCAGAAACTCAGTCTATGGCTTCTCGGCGGCTACCTTCAGATGAAGATTCTGAGTTGAAAGTGGCTCCACAACCAACTTCTACTCCTACTCCAGCTTCTGATGCTCTTCTTGGGCATTTTCCTTATCAAGAAGCCCCCGCCGCTGAGCTCCAGCCTATTACTCCTGATGGTAGTATTAAACTGCGTAAGGCTGCTGCTGAGGCTTTTAAGGCTATGCAAGCTGCCGCTCTGGCTGAGGGGGTACATATTGTGCCAATCTCTGGATTCCGTAGTCTTACTGAGCAAAATTATCTGTTTTTTGATGTTAAGGCTTCTCGAGGAGAAGTCACTACTAAAAGGGCAGAGGTTAGTGCCCCCCCAGGCTATAGTGAACATCATACCGGCTATGCTGTAGATATCGGAGATGGTAATGTTCCGTCTACAAATTTGAGTATCGATTTTGAAAAAACTGAGGCTTTTAAGTGGATGGAAGCTAATGCCGCTCACTTTAGTTTTGAACTTTCTTTCCCTAGAGATAATCCTCAAGGTATAAGTTATGAGCCATGGCATTGGCGCTTTGTCGGCGATATTCATAGTCTCGAAACTTTCTATAAGGTGCGCGGTAAGAAATAATAAATATTATAATTGGTAATTGTTAATTATCTAATTAGCTAATTAGCAATTACCAATTTTTTTAAGGAGAAAAGCAATGAATCAAACTTCGATTAATATTATTGCGATCGCAGTTTTTACTACTACTATTATCAGTTTATTAGGACCACTTTTTCACCTGCCGCCAGCTATACCTGCCGTCGCTATGTTTGCTTTCTTGGGATTGGCTACTCTGGATAATTTTACTTGGCAGGGGCGGGTTTCTAATTTGTTTTTGGATTTATTGGCTACCGCTAATCCTAAATATCGCGAGCGCATTTTATATCATGAAGCGGCTCACTTTCTCGTTGCTTATCTTTATGGTATCCCTGTTACCAATTATGCTCTCAATGCTTGGGAAGCTCTTAAACAAGGGCAATCCGCTCGCGGCGGTATCTATTTTGATGATAATTGTTTAACCGAAGAACTTCAAAAGGGTATTATTTCCGCTCAAATGCTCGATCGGTATTGTACTTTTTGGATGGCAGGTATCGCCGCAGAAATCTTAATTTATGGTAATGCTGAAGGTGGTGCTGAGGATCGTCAAGCTCTTCGTACTGTTTTGTCGCAACTTAAGTTACCTGTTGCTTTTGATGTCAAAGAGCGTTTTGGTATTTTACAAGCTAAAAATGTGATCGAAACTAATCGCTCTGCCTATAATGCTCTAGTAGAAGCAATGTTTAAACGTCTCTCTGTAGAAGAATGTTGTCAGGCAATCAACCGTCACCCGTTAACTTATGAATAAAATATGAATATTCCCCGCCTACATCCAGATACGATAGAAGCAGTCAAAGAAAAAGCTGACATCTATGAAATTGTTTCTGAGCGTGTCATTCTAAAAAGAAGAGGAAAAAATTTTGTAGGCTTATGCCCATTTCATGAAGAAAAAACTCCAAGCTTCAATGTCAGCCCTAGTAAACAAATGTATTATTGTTTTGGCTGTGGAGCTAGTGGAAATGCGATTACATTTATCATGGAGATAGGAAAGCACTCATTTGTTGATGCAGTGCTAGAGTTAGCAAAACGTTATCAAGTGCCAATTAAAACTTTAGAGCAGGAAAAAAATAAAGAATTACAACAACAAATAACATTACGACAACAACTTTATGAAATAATAGCGATCGCAGTAAACTTTTACCAACACGCTCTCAGACAACCACAAGGGCATCAGGCTCTTGAATATTTAAAATCAAATAGAAATTTAAGTGAAGAAATCATACAAAAATTTCAACTTGGCTATGCACCCCCTGGCTGGGAAACATTATATCATTATTTAGTAGAAGTAAAAAAAATTCCGGTTCAATTAGTAGAAAAGACAGGGCTTATTAAACAAAAGAAAGGGGGAGGAGGTTATATAGATTTATTTCGCGATCGCATAATAATACCAATTCATGATAGCCAAGGGAGAGCGATCGCATTTGGGGGCAGAAGCCTGACAAATGAGGAGCCAAAATATCTCAATTCTCCAGAAACAGAATTATTTAATAAAAGGAAAACATTATTTGCATTAGACAAAGCAAAGACATATATTTCCAAACAGGATTATGCTATAATAGTAGAGGGATATTTTGATGCGATCGCGCTTCATGCAGTAGGTATAAATAACGTAGTTGCTTCCTTGGGCACTGCCTTAAGTATAGAGCAAGTGCGGATATTATTACGCTATACAGAATCGAAACAAATAATACTAAACTTTGATGCAGACAAAGCAGGAACGAATGCTACAGAAAGAGCGATAGAAGAATTAACAAATCTAGTTTATAAAGGGGAGATACAGTTAAAAATCCTCAATCTTACCGATGGGAAAGACGCCGACGAATATCTAAAAAATTCTTCTCGCCAAGAGTATGAAAAATTATTAAATGAATCTCCTTTATGGATAGACTGGCAGATAGAGAGAATATTAACAGGGAAAAACCTGAAACAAGTAGGGCATTATCAACAAGTAGCGAGAGAAATGGTAAAATTATTAAGTAGGATTGAAGAGAATCAGATACGAAATTATTATTTAAACCGCTGCGCAGAAATGCTTAGTATGGGAGAAAGCAGCCTTGTGCCATTGCGAGTGCGCTCTCTCCTTTTAGAAATAAACCGTATCAAATTTCGTCGCTCCGAAAAAAACGAAAAAAAAGACAAAGAAATATTTCCATTGCCTCCAGAAATAGTACTTTTAGAAGAAGCAGAAGCATTAATATTAAGAATCTACTTGCATTGCCCAGAGTACAGAAAAACAATACTTGATATTTTAGAAGAAAGAAACATACAATTTAGTTTTTCGCATCACCGATTTTTATGGCGACAAATTTTAGAAATACAAACTCCAGAGATATCAGCCAGCGAGATAATTTCAAAAATTCAAGAGCGAAAATTAGAATATCCGGAAGAGATGGCACAAATATCGAAATTATTTTATTTAGATGAAAAGACAAGACAAGACATAGCGCGGGAACCTTTAATAATTCGCTCGGCTGCGGCATGTATAGAGCGTATAATATGTGAGAAACGCTATCGTTATTATATGGAAATGTGGAGTCAAATAGATTTGAATGCTAATCCAGAATTAAGTAGGTATTATTGGCAGCAAAGTCTGGCTCAAAAAAATAGAATTCAGGAATTAGATAGAGAGAGATTTCCGTCAATATATGATTTAATATAATTAAGCGATCGCTTTTTAAGAAGCTAAAAAAGCGATCGCCTTTTCATGAATATAAATAATTACAGCTCATCACACATAAGAGTAGCGCGAGTTGAGCGCCCGGTTACTGGATTAGTACCCTTAGCAATTTTACAGAGCATTTTTTGAGTATCTTCACGCAGCATTACATCAGTAAAATCAGCGCCCTCAATATTAGAGCCATCAAATTTAGCATTAAAAGCAAAAGCACCTTCAAGAATAGCATTTTTTAAATTAGCTTTAGTGAAACGAGCGGTATCCAAAGTAGCTTCCCGTAAATCTGCTCCTTCTAGATTAGCTGATTCCAAATTAGCTCCGAAGAAACTAACACCACGGGCATTAACATGACTAAGATTACTGCCGCGCATATTAGCTTTAGTAAAACTAGCGTCTCTGAGATCCTGCCCCGATAAATCAACGTTTATGAGAGTTTCTTTATTATAGTCTAAAGCCAAAGTGGAAGGAGCACTAACCAAAACTGCCGTCAAACCTGCCACAGTGATAAAAGTGACAGTTAAGAAAAAAGTTAAGATTCGTTTGCCCATACTATTTTTACCTCAACACCAGTATATTAATATTAATTCTTACATATAAGTGGGAGAATGTTACTCATTAATGTCATCACTCGAAAATAACCATCCCCCCGACATAGGAAAGCGGGGAGAAGATTTAGTAGCACAGTGGTTGCAGAAGCAAGGTTGGCAAGTGCTACACCGTCGCTGGCATTGTCGTTGGGGGGAGATAGATATTATTGCTTATTCACAAGTAGAGGGATTAATTTTTGTAGAAGTAAAAACGAGGAGTTTTGAAAATTGGGATGCAGGTGGATTAGAAGCGCTTACTACTAACAAACAAGCCAAATTAAGGAAAGCAGCAGAAATATATCTTGTAGAGCACCCAGATTTAGCAGAGTTACCATGCCGATTTGATGTAGCAATAGTAGTGGCATGCACTCGCATTAATTTTAATTTAACCCTAAAAGCGTATATTCCCTCAGCATTTGATTAGGGGATTTAGCGAGGTGTGATTATTTGTTACTATGGTAGGGAGATAAACTCTAAATTTAGAACCGACTCCCACCTCACTTTCTACAGCAATTCTGCCTCCCATCATCTCACAAAGGTGACGACTGATAGCCAAACCCAAACCGATACCGCTAAAAAGGCGGGTAGTAGATTCATCAGCTTGAGTAAAGGGTTCAAAAAGCGTTGGCAAAGCTTCTTGAGAAATACCGATACCTGTATCGCTAATCTCAAAAAGATAAAAATCTGAAGAGAAAGGGAAAGTATGAGAGGGGGAAAATTCACCGGGAAATAGAATATTTTCTTTTATTGGTTGGTGCTTTGTAATCGAGAGAGTAATTGTGCCTTGTTGAGTGAATTTAGCAGCATTGTTAAGTAAATTAAGTAGGATTTGTCTTAATTTAGTGGGATCAGCGCGAATGACTCCTATATCTTCACTTTTAAATACTTGTAGAGTATTGCCGTTATCGTGTATCATTGGTTGGATAACATTTACAACTTCCTCGACAACTGTAGAGATTTGAAAAGTTTCGAGGTATAATTTCATTTGCCCAGCTTCGAGTTTAGAGATTTCAAGGATGTTATTAATTACGGAGAGTAGGTGAGTGCCGGCAGTGCGAATTTGTTGAAGATCACGGGCATAATCGCGATCGCCTATAGCTTCAGCTTCTTCTAGAAGCATATCGCTATAGCCGATAATTACACTTAAAGGAGTACGAAGTTCGTGGCTCATATTAGCAAGGAAAGCGCTTTTAGCACGATTAGCGGCTTCAGCAGCTTCTTTAGCTTGTTTGAGGGCTACTTCTGAGAGTTTGCGTTCAGTGATATCGTGGCTATTGACAACTATTCCTTTAACAGCAGGGAGATCGAGTAAATTGGTGACTACTGCTTCAAAGATGCGCCAAGAGCCATTGCGGTGTTGCATACGATATTCCGGCACAGTCAAGTGAACTCTAGGCGAAGAAAGCGAGCACTGAAATACCTCAGTGAGCACAGGGATATCATCTGGGTGTACCCAGTTAAATGCCGCCTTACCGATGACTTCGTTGAGACTATAGCCCAAGAGCCGCTCTTGTGAGGGGCTGGTATAACGACAAATACCCTCTGCATCAAGAATGAGGATCAAATCTGTACCATTTTCAATCAGCGAGCGAAACCTCTGCTCACTTTCTAAGCGCTGCCGACTCTGCTCTAGCATTTTTTTCCTTTTTAAATAGTTGCTAGCTTGCGATCGCACCTTACATTTCTTCTTTTAGGATAACGCGATCGGTCTATCCCACTCATCCCCTTCACAGCAATACCAAAACTTCTATTAAGAGAATCCCATTTTTACGCAACTAAGGTGAAAATAAGCTGACTACTGGTGGTTGATGGTAACCATTCCTTAAAGTAAGAAACTTTAAAAATATTAAAGTGAGATACTTATCTTACAAGAGGAATTCCCATGCCCCAGTTCAAGTGAGAAAATTTCTAGGAGGTTGTATACATGCAGCCAATTCGTACATTTAACGTTTCCCCATCCCTACCGCCACAACTAGAACCATTGCGGAAATTAGCATACAACCTTTACTGGGATTGGAATATGGAAACCAAAGACCTATTCCGACGCCTAGATCCCGACTTATGGGAATCCAGCCGGCACAATCCAGTATTAATGCTTGGAATCATCTCACAACAGCGGCTGCAAGAAGTAGCAGAAGACGAAGGCTTTCTTGCCCAGATGGAAAGAGCAGTCCGCCAGTTAGACAACTACCTCAACCAACGCAACTGGTATCGCAAAAACCGAGGAGGAAAAGCCCAACCCCAAGAATGCTACGCCTACTTTTCTGCCGAATTTGGAATAGCAGAATGCCTACCAATCTACTCTGGCGGCTTAGGAGTACTGGCTGGTGATCACCTCAAATCAGCCAGCGACTTAGGCATTCCCCTAGTAGGAGTAGGATTACTCTACCAAGAAGGATATTTCAGCCAATATCTAAACGCCGACGGCTGGCAGCAGGAGCACTACCCAATCAACGACTTTTACAACATGCCCCTGCACCTAGAAAAAGACGCCAACGGCAATGAACTACGAATAGCAGTAGATTATCCAGGGCGCACCGTTTACGCCCGCGTCTGGCGCATACAGATAGGAACGGTACCCCTATACATGCTCGACACCAACATAGAACCCAACAACCGCTACGATCACGACATCACCGATCGCCTCTACGGTGGCGATTTGGATATGCGCATACACCAAGAAATAATGTTGGGCATCGGCGGAGTACGAATGCTCAAAGCCCTCGGACTCAATCCCACCTGTTACCACATGAATGAAGGGCACTCCGCCTTCTTAGCCCTAGAACGAATTCGAGAATTAATTCAAAATCAAGGTTTGACATTCCATCAAGCCTTCCAAGTAGTAAAAGCAAGCAACGTCTTCACCACCCACACTCCCGTGCCTGCTGGGTTCGACTTATTCCCACCCGATAAAATCATGCACTACCTGGGCCACTATGCCCATATTTTCGGACTGTCACGAGAAGAATTTCTGGCCCTGGGGCGGGAAAATACCGGCGATTTACAATCTCCTTTCAATATGGCAACCCTGGCAATTAAAACCGCCAGCTTTGTCAACGGCGTTTCCAAACTCCACGGCTCAGTATCCCGGGCATTGTTTAAAAACCTCTGGCCTGGTTTGCCCGTAGATGAGGTGCCCGTAACCTCAATTACTAATGGCGTACACGCCCGCAGTTGTGTAGCTAAGTCTACTCAAGAGCTTTACGATCGCTATTTAGGCCCCTCTTGGGCCTCGGCACCATCTGATAATCCCCTCTGGGAACGAGTCAAATCAATTCCCGATGAGGAATTGTGGCGCAATCACGAGCGCTGTCGTTCCGAAATGATAGTATTCATACGCGAACGACTACAAAAATATCTGCGTGAACGGGCTGCATCTCCCATAGAAATCGCTAAGGCTCAAGAAGTCTTAGATCCTAATATTCTTACCATCGGCTTTGCCCGTCGCTTCGCTACTTATAAGCGCGGCACCCTGTTCATGCGCAATGTCGAACGCCTCAAACGAATTTTGCAATCTAAAGAACGCCCGGTGCAATTCGTAATCGCCGGTAAGGCTCACCCCCAAGATATGCCGGGTAAGGAAGTAATTCGACAAATTATTCACTTCATCCAAGAACAAGGTATGGAACGTAATGTCGTGTTTATACCTAATTACGACATTAATGTTTCTCGTTTTTTGATTTCGGGCTGTGATGTCTGGCTGAATACTCCCCGACGCCCCCGCGAAGCTTCCGGTACTAGCGGCATGAAGGCTTCTATGAATGGATTGCTAAACCTAAGTGTTCTCGATGGCTGGTGGGATGAAGCAGATTATGTCCGCACAGGATGGCCCATAGGCGGCGGAGAAGTCTATCAAGACCCCGAGTATCAAGATGAAGTGGAAGCTAATGCTCTTTATGAGCTCCTGGAAAAACAAGTGATACCGCTTTTCTACGAACGCGATGCTGAAGGGATTCCTCGCTCTTGGGTGGCAAAAATGAAAGATGCTATCCGTATTAATTGTCCCTTTTTTAATACTGCTCGTATGGTGGGAGAATACGCCCATCGCGCTTATTTCCCAGCTAGCGATCGCTACTACACTATGTCTGCTAATGGCTACGCCGCCGCTAAGGAACTCGCTGACTGGCAACGGCATCTCTTTGAACACTGGTATAACATCCGCTTAGAATCTATCGATATCGCCGCCCCCTCAGAGGTGAAAGTTAATCAAACTATCGGCGTTAAAACTTGTATCAATCTCGGTGCCCTCCAGCCTAAAGATGTTCAAGTCGAACTTTATAAAGGACCATTGGATGAAAAGGGTCAAATTGTTAATGGCGAAATCGCTGTTATGGATTATCAAGGCACTGATGAATACAACCGCAGTGTATATGTCGGCAATGTTATCTACTCTACCTCCGGTTTGCAAGGTCTGTCTCTGCGGGTGCGACCTAATCACCCCTATCTGAGTAGTCCCTATGAACCAGCTTTGGTTTTGTGGGCACAATCTTGATGTCTCTAATTCCTGTTTTCGGAATGATGATATAGCCTCCAGCGCGATCCCCTATTACCCAATTCCTCTCTAATCCCCAATACCACCAGTGAGCTGCTATATATGCACAAATTAGTGCATCTAGTCTGTCTTCTACCGCTTTGAGATTTTTACTACTCAGGACGCTAAGCTCGCCAAATAAATCTTTTGGCGAGTTTGGCATCCTTTTTGTTTTTAATAGCTCCAATTTTGGTTCTAATTTTGGTAAAATACTTATAATATATTTCTGCAATTTTCCCAGTCCTGAGCGGCGTTCTGTTAGTGTACCTTTCTTGTATTTGAGAATTTGTGCTAAACCAAAAAGATTTATAATAGCAGGATGGGGAAAAACTTCTATTTGATAGCGCTCATATTTTCGGGGTTCTAATTCGGGAGCGTGTTCAAAGCCAAGAGCTTCTAAACTTTTACTAAATCCTACTGTGCGAGCAGCAAATTTACTTTTGAGATTGGCAGGATAGCAACCAGCGTGATAACGTCCAAAATATTTGTGAGTTAGGCGATCGCATAATCTCATGCCAGTAGAATTGTTAATTATAGTCGGAGCGTCTACTGCAATGATTGCTGGCTCTGGTGCCGGGGCTTTCTTGTTTATCCAAGTTAGTATATCAGCGAGCGCATCTAGTCTATCTGATTCTTCTAAATGTAACTGGTTATTCTCCCATCTCAAACAACATAAACCACTAGCACCAGAAATCCAACCCAAATCAACTCCTATAAATTTCATTCTCCCTAATTTTACAAATGGGCTTGATGTTCACAGACAAAACCTCGACGTTTCCAATTTTCTATATCTACAGAAACCAACGAAATTATAGCCGTGCATTGTGGCTGATAAAAGTGACTTATAAAAGCCCAAATCAGACTGCGAGTCACATCTAGTGTAGTTTTCAGCCACGACTCACGATTCCCTGGAATCCCCTTTTCATTTACTAGCTCCACATCTACCCAAATGCCGTGAGAGCCTAAAAGAATTTGTGCCAACCACTGGGCGCGAGGCAAATGGGTAGGGGAAGTAATCACTTTCAGCCTATGAACTTGCCTACTTTTTAGGATGGGCAGGGTAAAGTAAAAATTACCAAAAGTAGACTGGGCGCATTTTTCTAAAACCACCTGCTGCATAGGAGCCCTGGCTTTTTGGAAAATTAACCAAATGCAGGGTTCTTGAGAACCTTGAGAAATTAAAATCGGCGTTTGCGGATATTGTTTTGCTAACTCAGCAACGTGGATTTCCCGTTGAATACTCCCACCCAGTACGAGAATCGCATCTATCTTTCCATCAGCCCGCGAGCGCAATGTTATCGTATTCAGCGTCAACCATACAACCACCGTAACAGTTAACACTAAACCTATAATTGCAAATATCCTGCCTGCTATTAAACCAGAAACCTTTGAAAATATTCTTCCATAACTTTTATTTTTATTTTTTAACTGCATTTTAACCCCTCAGCGGGACCGATTTTGATTTGGTGATTGGGGAAAGACAAAAAAGATTTCCCCATTCTCATCCCGGCGCTCCTCAGCCCCCAATTTCAAAATTTCTTGTCTAGCTCTCTCTTTTATCTTTTTATCTGTAGACTGATAGTAAACATCATTCCAAGCCATAAAACGAACGAGAGTACTGTTAGGATCTTTCTTAAGAAAATCAGCCGTTTGTTGGTAAAACTTAGCATATTCCTCATAGGGAGTTCCCTTTCCCCACTTAGCCGCCATTTCTAGAGAGTGAATAGCACCCTTAATATCCCCTAACAGCAGCAATTGATCAAGTGCTTTAAATCGCCAGACAAGAAAAGCTCTAGGATGCATTTGCGGAGTCAAAACCCTAGTGCCCCGCTGCATATATTCAACAGCCAGCCTAGGGTTGGCGAGATAGAAAGAAATAGTAGAAGAAAGAAACGGATAAATATCCGCAAAGCGGGGATCCCGTCGAGTAATGATATCGAAATATTCAGCCCCTAGGGAAAAGCCCGTCGTCTCTCGCGCATCGTCACCGAAATACTGTAGAAAATTAAGAAATATCCAATCAGCAATAAGATTGTCGAAGCCCAGTGGGGGTAAGTGTTTGAAAGTTTCCAATCTGCGGGCTTCTTGTTGTATAGCAAGTTGTTGATTTGCTAAACTCTTCTGAGGGCGTTGCATTCCCAACCACTGTAGGTACCCTACCCCAATTAGGGCAACGACGGCGACTAAGACATTCAGCAGCAGCCCCCAACCCCGCCAATTCTTTACTCCTTGATTTGGCGGTAATGGGGGGGAGGGCAATAAGTTCTCAGTTATCGATTCCACGGTAGTTGCCCCCATATCTAGCAAAAAGGGGTTTTACCAGTATAATAGACAGATTATACCTTTAAAGGAGTTAGAGTCTCACTAAGCAATTATATAAACCAAGCCAACCCATCCATTCTGTAGGGAGTAGACACTAAAGCTAACTGTCACATGACCTGTAAGTCAAAGGCAGAGCAGGGGTATCTTAAAATCAGAAAAACCATATTACCAGAGCAAAAATTATCGCAATAAGCTAGAATAGTTTAAAACTTAAGGAGTAATTTGATAAACAATGACTGTCGAAAGCAAACAGGGAAAGGATTAGACTGTCATAGTCCACAGACAATACTATCGCAAACAAAAAGAAGCTGGTGCTAGTACTCTGGCAGTTTACAGCTAAAATAGAAACAATGGACATAGCCTGTACCTACCCAGGTAGAAAGGGAGAAGAGTACAGGTAAAGAATTGAACAGAAAAAGATAAGATAGGACCAAGCTCAAAGTTGAGATTAATTATTTTTTACAAGTGACAATGTCATTTACAAAACGCTTTCTGGTTTCCGAAGCTTTGTTGTTTAGTAGCGCGATCGCAGCGACGGCTACTATATCTTTATTTGTTCCTGGTTTAAGTTCATCTGTACGTGCCGCTCTACAAGATAGTCCTAAAGTAGTTTTGGATGAAGCATGGCAAATAATCAACCGAGAGTACGTTGACAGCACGTTTAATAAAGTCGATTGGCAAAAAGTTCGGGAAGAACTTTTAAGTAAAAATTACACCTCTCGCGAACAAGCATATGCGGCACTGGAAAAAGCTCTAGAAAAATTAGGAGATCCCTACACTAGATTTATGAACCCTGAGCAGTATAGGGCGCTGACAGAGCAAACCGCCGGCGAATTATCAGGGGTGGGGATTAAATTGGAAGTAGACGAAAAAACTAAAACCCTGAGGGTGGTGGAACCGATTGAAAATTCACCAGCAGCAAAAGCAGGAATCCAAGTAGCCGATCGCATTTTACTAATTGACGGCAAACCTACTCAGGGCATGACTGTAGAAGAAGCAGTTAAATTAATTAGAGGAAAAGAAGGCACCCAGGTAAAACTACAGCTTTCCCGAGAAGGCAAGGGAATATTTGAAGTGACGCTGACACGCGCCCGTATAGAATTACAAGCCGTACGCTACAGTGTTAAAGAAGAAGGCAGAATACGAGTGGGATACATTCGCTTACAAGAATTCAGCGCTCACGCAGCCGAGCAAATGCAACGAGCGATCGAAGATTTGAAGTCTAAAAAAGTAAATGCCTTCGTACTAGATTTACGAGGAAATCCAGGTGGGTTGCTATATGCAAGTGTGGATATTGCCCGCATGTGGATGAACAAAGGTGCGATCGTTAAAACAGTAGATCGTCAAGGGCGTGACGAAGAAATTAAGAACAATAATAGTGCTTTGACAGATTTGCCACTCGCGGTATTGGTAGATAAAAATTCGGCTTCTGCCAGCGAGATTTTATCAGGAGCACTACAGGATAATGGGCGAGCAATAATTATCGGCTCCAAAACTTTCGGCAAAGCTTTAGTACAATCAGTTCACTCGCTTTCCGATGGCTCAGGTTTGGCTGTCACCATCGCTCATTATTATACCCCTAATGGAAAAGATATTTCTCACAAGGGAATTACCCCGGATATTACAGTTGATATGTCGGAAGAAGCAAGCAAAAAATTGGTTTCTAATCCGAATGATATCACATCAAAAAACGATCCCGTTTATGCCCGTGCGGTGGCAGTGTTGCAAGCGCAATCGCCAAATAAACCAATGGCTTCTCAATAAATTTAATCCTGCCACATCACTTTTAAAACCCGCTCACGCGGGTTTTTTATTTTTTGATAGAATGGAGAATATAAATCATCAGGAGGTGCGGCGTGGGAATTACTAAATTTTGGGATATCATTTGGGATAATACACCTTTTCACTGGGCTACTGTTATTGTTTTTTTAGGTGCTGTGATTTGTGAAAGTTATGCTGTTTGGCAGTATTTTTCGCAATCTCATAAGATTGAACGTGCGATCGCTTTTCTGCAGCAATTTAAAAAAGGCAAAAATCCGCCACTATCTTCAGAAATATTGACTTGGCTGGCAGAACATTTAAAAATTAATTCTACAGGTAAACCGGAAAAAAAAGGGGATAAATTTATACTCCTGAATTATCCAATTTTTTTAGAGCGCTCGCCCCGTAGTAACCTTCGCTTTATAACAGCATTGTGTACTGCTATAGGTATATTGGGGACATTTTACGGCATCCAAGAAGGGCTGCAAAGAATAAATTTAGATTTGACAGATTCTCAGGAATTATTGGCAGCGATAAAAAATCTGTTGCTGGGGATGAAAACAGCTTTTTCTACTTCTTTGATGGGATTGGGGGCTGGCACATTTTTTACATTGGTTTTATTTGGGTGCGACTCATTGAGGATGCGAAAACGCGATCACTTGATAGCGAATATAAACCAAATTTTTACAACTGAAGTCAGAGAAGGGGGGAATGAAAATGCGATCGCTACCCAACTTTTACCCCTACAAAGTATAATACAATTCCAGGAAAAAAAACAAGAGTCAAGTGAAGACTTAAAAACCCTCATCCAGACGATACGTAGTGAATTAATCGAGCCAGTGGCACAGCAGTTAAAACAAAACTCCCAAGTAGTGCGAGAAACCTTTCTAGAGTTAGGCAGCATTTCGCAAAATTTAGGCAATTCTATTTTAACAATTCAAAACTTTCAACAGCAGACATTAATAAAATTAGAAGAGTTTGCAGACAACTTAAAAAAAGTTTTAGAGCCAACAGCAACAGAAATTCATAAAGCAGTAAGCGAAAGCATTCGGGCAATGGAAACACAGCGAGCAGCTTTTGAAGCTAGCGCCGAAACAGCAGCGACAACTTTCCGAAATATTCGTGAAGAATTGCAAGCCACTCTGCACACACAAGCCGAAATAGAGCAGCAAATGTTACAGGAAACACATGCAAGAATGATAACTATTATCGAAAAAGCCAATACAGCATTTCAGCAACAATCTACTACATTGCAGACAGTAGGCAATGAAGCATCCAACTTAATACACTCTGCAAAAATTGAACTCTTGGCAGGTTTACAAGAAATAAACAGCATGCTGCTGAGTACCAACCAAACTATACAATCAGAATTAGAAGAATTTCAGCAAAACTACCACAATAGCTTACATGATTTATTTTACCAGAGCGTTAATGGAATACAAGCACAACGTCGAGCATTTAAAGAAAGTATAGCAGATGTAGCGGCAACATTTCAAGGAATTCGAGAAGATTGGCAGCAAGTATTTCAAGCTTGTCAGACTCAGATAGAGCTTTTATTCAACGCAACAGTAGAAAACAGGAGCCGCCGCCGTGATTAATATAAAGAAATTGCCAAAACGAGATGAAATTGATGACGACGCCAGCATCTACCTATCTATTGGTGATTTGATGTCTAGTTTACTGATGTTTTTCGCACTGCTGTTTATTACTACCCTATTTCAGTTACAAGAAGCGAGGGAGCAAATAGCAAAGCAGCGCCGAGTTTTTGTGGGAGAATTAATAGGGCATTTACGGGGAAACAATATTACCATACAGGTGAATGAAGAAACGGGAGATGTCAGCATCAGAGAATCGATTCTTTTTGACGAAAATAGTGCTGAATTGAAACCAGAAGGCAAAGCAGAGCTGCAAAGATTTATACCGATTTACAGTCAAGTTATTTTTGCCAATCGGGAAATAGAAGAGCAAATCAGCCGCGTGATAATAGAAGGGCATACGAGTTCAAAAGGTTCCTATGAAGAAAATATGGAATTAAGTTTGCGGCGAGCATTGGCAGTAACGCGGTATATTTTCTCAAATGCAATGAAGTTTGAGAGTAAAGAAAAGTTGGGTAAAAAAATTATGACAGCGGGGAGGGGGGAAATAGAAGCGCAAGAACCCGACAATCCGAGCGATCGCAAAGTAGTTTTTCGGTTACAGTTTCGGGGAGATATCTATAATTAGAAACCCGGTTTCTTCAAAACTATAATAAAAATTTCAAGCCGGGTTTCTTAAAAAGACTATACCGAGCCCATGGAAATTTTTGTAATTGGCGGCACTCCTGCCAAATCCAATATTTGGGGAATTAAATCTTCGCGTTTAATTGCCATAACATGTACACCGTGACAAATTTTTCGTGCCATTTGTATTTGCTCAGCCGCTATTTTCATACCTTCCAACAGGGGATCAGACGCTTTCTCCAAACGGTCAATAATTTTTTGAGAAATCTCAACTCCTGGCACATTTTTATTTAAAAAAATAGCATTTTTTGCAGATTTTATTAGAAAAATACCAGCCAAAATAGGCTTACCGCATCCGCTGGCAATTTGCTGCATAAATTTTTCCAATCGCTCAAAATCACAAACAAGCTGACTTTGGAAAAATTGCGCTCCTGCTTCGATTTTACGCTCAAATCGTCTTTGTAAACCAGACCAACTGTGCGATTGGGGATCGACTGCAGCGCCAACAAATAAGTCAGTTGCTCCATCAGTTAGGGGCGCATCGTTGAAATCTAAGCCATGATTTAATTTATCTATTAGTTTTATTAACCGCACAGCTTCTAAATCGAATACGCCCTTAGCATCTTTGTGATCACCCGCTTTTACCGGATCGCCAGTAAGTGCTAGAATATTACGGATACCGAGGGCATGTGCACCGAGTAAATCTGCTTGCATAGCGATACGATTGCGATCGCGACATGCGAATTGACAAATCGGTTCAATTCCCTGCTGCAATAATATCGCCGACGCAGCCAGTGGCGACATTCGCATAACCGCCCGACTACCATCAGTAACATTCACTGCGTGAACGCGATCTTTTAGCAACTTAGCCATCTTAATCATTTCCGAGGGATTACCTCCCTTTGGTGGCGACACCTCAGCCGTAATTAGAAACTCACCTGCGCGAATTGCTTCACGGAAGCGGTAAGACGTAAAAGTCGAAAAAGACTTATTATCAGCATGTGCGAGGAAATACTCAGTCATATCAAAGAATCAGTGAGGAACGATAAAATTACCAAAGTAAAAATAATCCTCGCACTGTTGTAGCTCAATTATCTTACTATGTACTATATTAACCCGCCAGGAATTGCAACTCCCAGCGGGGGAAATTTTCACAGCGGCATAGAATAGCCCATTGCTATTTTAGCCTTGCGTAGAGTTTGAGAAGCAACCGCTTCTGCTTTTTGCCGCCCCTCTCGCAGCACCGATTCCAGATACCCCTTATCCGCCATAACTTCTTTATACTTTTCTTGAATTGGTTTTAGCGCCGCGATTATTATTTCCGTCAATAGCGGTTTAAACTGCCCCCAACCCATATCCTGACACTCTGCCGCCACTTCTTCCTTCGTCTTCCCAGACAGTAGCATATAAATCGTCAATAGATTATTACACTCTGGGCGAGCTGGATCATCAAACACCAGCCCTCGCACAGAATCAGTTTTACAGCGCTTAATTTTTTTTGCAATTTCATCTGGCGAATCCAACAAATTAATCCTGCTCAAATCAGACGGATCAGATTTTGACATCTTGCGAGTGCCATCAGTCAAACTCATCACCCGCGCTCCTTCCTTATTAATCAAAGGCTCTGGTTGTTTAAGTATCTGTTTACCTTGCCCGAATAGGTGATTAAACCGATTGACAATATCCCGTGTCAATTCTATATGTTGTTTTTGATCCTCGCCGACTGGAACCTTATCTGGCTCATAAAGCAAAATATCTGCAGCCATCAGCACCGGATAATCTAGCAAACCTGTAGCGACATTTTCTCCCTGCTTAACAGCCTTTTCCTTAAACTGGATCATATCTTGTAACCAGTTAATTGGTGTTATACAATTAAGAAGCCAAGTCAACTCCGCGTGAGCAGGGATATGTGACTGCACAAATATAGTAGAATATTTTAAGTCTATCCCGCACGCCAGATAAAGCGCCGCAACATTATAAGTATCTGATGCCAGCGTTGCCGGGTTGTGGGGCACAGTAATTGCGTGCAAATCTACTACACAGAAATAATTATCATACTGGCTCTGCCCTTGTACCCAGTTGCGAATTGCGCCGAGATAGTTACCCAAATGCAGGTTTCCAGTTGGTTGCACGCCAGAGAGAATGCGTTGCTTACCCATTGTTTCAGCTCCAAGCCCCTCAAACTAAAAACATCTTACGCGCGGGAGAGGCGGGCATCACGCTCGCGCCCCTAGAGGAATTGTACGTTAGATTTAGAGCTGCTTTCGTGCCAGCAGGCATTTGCTGTTACTTTTTAATTTTTGCTATGATTAGAAGATTAGGAGATTGAGGCTATTCCTTACCAAAGTAAGTAAAGGGCGGAAAATTCGCAGATGCAGAGAGAAAGTTATAACCCCCTGACGGGGAATACTTTTCTTACGAGCAAGCATTTGGCTGCCACTTATTTTTTAGGCGTATACAGCCTGAATGCCTGCTTTTGAGTGATTTGTATAAATTCATGAAAATCTGATAATATGAAAATGCTGCAAGATAATAACTTACTCTATCAAGAAATTCAGCAATTCCGCCAGCCTTGGCTCTGGCTAATGCTTTTTGTTGTATCCGCCCTTTCTCTGTATACGGGTATTTATCCAATTATTGCAGGAAATAATTTTACAAATCGACCATTACAAGATATTATTATATTTCTTTTTGGTTGTGTTTTTGGTATAGGGTTGCCTCTAATATTTTTCAAGTGCAAATTAATAACCGAAGTTCGTAAGGATGGAGTATATATTAGCTTTTTTCCGCTATTATTTTCAGTGGAAATAATACCATTTTATGCTTTGAAAAGTTATACAGTAAAAACATATCGACCCCTGAGAGATTATGGAGGGTGGGGAATTCGCTACGGGAGAAAAGGAAAAGCTTTTAATGTCAGTGGGAATCGAGGAATTCAATTAGAATTAATTAACGGAGAAAGAATTCTCATTGGTTCGCGCTCGCCTGAAGCATTTGTAAAAGCGATCGAAACAGCACTCACACACCAGAATTGAGCACAAACACAACATACCAAATCCCAACTTCTCCTCAAAAATTACTGAGAAGGGGAGCGGAGACAGCCTAACCAAACCGGGACAAAATAGGGCCACAAGACGCGCGGGAAAGTTGAAAACCAAAGTAAATATTACGTCTAAAAATATAAACGCAAGCAGCGGTTATTCTAGACAAGCATGGTATAAGAGGATATTTAAGTCATGACGCGTCTGGCACTGTTGAGTACTTCTGATAAAACTGGGCTGAGTGATTTTGCCCGCACTCTAGTAGAAGAATTTGAATTCGAGCTGATAAGTAGTGGGGGAACAGCCCAAACCCTGAAAGAGGCGGGAGTTCCGGTAACAAAGGTTTCTGATTATACAGGTTTTCCAGAAATATTGGCAGGGCGGGTAAAAACACTGCATCCTCGTATCCACGGGGGTATTTTGGCACGGCGCGACTTGCCAGAGGATGCTGCTGACTTACAGGCGCATCAAATTCGCCCAATTGATTTAGTGGTGGTGAATTTGTATCCTTTCGAGGAAACGATCGCTAAACCGGGGGTTACCCTTGAGGAAGCAGTCGAGCAGATCGATATAGGTGGCCCAGCAATGCTGAGAGCGGCAGCAAAAAATTTCCAATATGTGACAGTGCTGTGTAATCCAAAACAGTACGAGGGTTATTTACAAGAATTGCGGCAGGGAGGTGGAAAAACTTCCTTGAAATTCAGGCAAAGAGCGGCACTGCAGGCATTCTGGCATACGGCAGCTTATGATATAGCGATCGCTACTTACCTCAATCCCGCCAACACCCCAACATTTCCCCAAAACTTCGGAATTACTGGTAACCTGCTGCAAACCCTACGCTACGGCGAAAATCCCCACCAAAGCGCTGCCTGGTATCAAATCGGAGCCATTCCCAGCGGTTGGTCTGCTGCGGCTAAACTCCAGGGGAAAGAACTTAGTTATAATAATCTAGTTGATTTAGAAGCGGCGCGCCAAATTATAGCCGAATTTGGCGAGAAAGAAAGTCCCCCAGCCGCAGCTATTCTCAAACACACCAATCCTTGCGGCGTTGCTTTAGGTAGCACGTTAGTAGAAGCCTATCAAAAAGCCCTCAATGCAGATCGGGTTTCAGCCTTTGGCGGCATAGTTTCTCTCAACCGAGCGATCGACGTGCCTACAGCTATTGCTCTGACTGAAATATTTTTAGAATGTGTAGTGGCACCTGGTTGTGAGCCAGAAGCAGAGCAAATCCTACAGAAAAAGTCGAATTTGCGAGTTTTAACCCTACCAGAATTAAAAAAAGGGCCAAAAGAAACAATAAAAGTGATTTCTGGCGGGTTTCTAGTACAAGCTGCTGACGACGCTATAGAAACACCCACGCAATGGCAAGTAGTTACCGAGAAGCAGCCGACAAAAGAACAATTAGAAGAATTGTTATTTGCTTGGAAAGTAGTTAAGCATGTTAAATCTAATGCAATTGTGGTAACACGCGATCGCGCTACAATAGGAGTAGGAGCGGGTCAAATGAATCGCGTCGGGGCAGTGAAAATCGCTCTCGAACAAGCAGGAGAAAAAGCAAAAGGAGCAGTTCTTGCCAGCGACGGCTTTTTCCCATTCGACGACTCAGTGCGAACAGCTTCCTCGGCAGGAATAGTTGCGATCGCCCAGCCAGGAGGCAGTTTGCGCGATTCCGATTCCATCAAAGCCGCCAACGAACTAGGAATAGTCATGGTATTCACCGGCATACGTCACTTCATGCACTAAGCCGAAATTAGCAACAGGAGAATTGGAAATAGCATCTAATATCCTAAAAGCTTTTCAAATCTACTCATATATCTTAGAATATCCTCAGTGGTTTTGAGGAGGTAATAACGAGTGGAGTATTTACCACTGAGAGAAGCATGCAAAAGATTAGGAGTAAGTTCCTCTACCTTGCGCAGGTGGGAGCGTCAGGGCAAAATAAAGTGCATCCGCACCCCTACTGGGCATAGGCGGTTTAGCTTAGAGGAGTTTACCCACAGTCAAGAAAAAAAAGCCGTAATTTGTTATGCAAGAGTTTCCTCTCATCAACAACGAGATAACCTGACTCGCCAAATTGAGTTATTACGCTCAAAATACCCGACAGCAGAAATCATTGCAGAAGTGGGAAGCGGACTTAATTTTAGGCGGAAACGATTCCTTAGCGTTTTGGATAGAATCTATCAAGGCGATGTCGGAACTTTAGTCGTTGCCTACCCAGACAGACTCTTGCGTTTTGGATTCCCTCTTATTGAATGGTTTTGTCAAAAAACTGGCTGCCAACTCGTAGTTCTCAATCAAATTACATTCTCCCCACAACAAGAAATCGTACAGGATATACTATCCATACTCCACAGCTTCTCTAGCCGTTTATATGAACTCCGAAAGTACAAAAGAGAAATTAGGGAAGTTCTACAAAAAGCAACCGAAACACAAAAGCAAGAAGTTAAAACCCAACAATATACACAAGATTAGACCATACCTCAAGCCCCATTTCTAGTACTAAATTCATGCAATCTGAACACCAGCAGTTCAACTCCTACGATGTCAAAGTCACATTACTTTTAGAAGGAGGGCACCAATACCCCCTTTGGTTAAAATCCGATTCTCCCATACTGGAAAACCTGTTAAAAGTTGTAGTTGCTCATTCTCAGAATCAATCAACTAACATATTATTTCAACTGCCTATCAACGAAGGACATGCAGCTTTGTATTTTTCCAGCAAACAGCTTATCGGAGTGATAACAGAGCCGCCGATTTTCGTACAGCAGGGCAAAGAGCAACAAGCAGCGGTAAACAGTGAATCCAAAACACCTCAAAAAAGCTACTTCCAGCCAGCCCAACCTGTGGTGACGAACGTTTTACCCTCCGAGTACCTACAGTTAGATAACTTTCTCTCCCCCAATGAACAGAAAAGGCTGATCGAATTCGTGATTCAAAAAGAAAAAGAATTCGTACCGACGAGTACCTCCACCGGTGCAGCTGACTATCGACGCTCGTGGGTTCTGTATTCCTTCCCCGAATTTTCCGAACTGCTAATCAGTAAAATACGCGCTATTTTCCCTGATATTTGCCGCAAATTAGGGCTACAGCCATTTAAAATATCACAAATAGAAGCGCAAATAACAGCTCACAATGACGGTAACTATTATAAAGTACACAACGACAACGGCAGTGCAGATACCGCTACAAGAACTATCACTTATGTTTACTATTTTTACCGCGAACCAAAAGCATACAGCGGGGGCGAATTAGTAATTTATGACAGCAAAATAGAAAATAATTTCTATGTCAAAGCGGATTCTTTCAAAACTATTGAACCGCGCAACAACAGTATTGTTTTTTTCCTCAGCCGCTACATGCACGAAGTGCTGCCAGTAAGCTGCCCTTCAAAAGCATTTGCCGACAGTCGATTTACTATCAATGGCTGGGTGCGGAGATAAAAATAAACCCTAATCCCCCCATGCCGGCAAAAAACCAATTATTTATTTTATATTTTATTTATCGCCTTTGCTGTAGATATTGCATAATACCGTAAGCGATCGCCTGTGCCATCAGCGTGCGAAAAGCAGGATCGGCGAGTCTAGCAGCGTCTTCAGCCCCAGTTACAAAACCGACTTCTACTAAAACAGCGGGCATGGAGGTGCGACGGAGTACATAAAAATTAGCTTGGCGTACCCGGCGATCTCTTGCTCCCGTATATTGCAACATACTATTATGAATTGCTCTAGCCAAGCCCAAACCGCTACTATAATAATAAGTTTCCACCCCATTAACATCAGAGCGGCTCATATTGATAGCATTAGCGTGAATACTGACAAACAAAGTCGCATTCACCCGCTCTGCCAACTGTACCCTTGGTTCTAAATCAATTTCGCGATCATCAGTGCGTGTCATAACCACTTGCACGCCCTGCTGCTCCAGAATACTAGACACTTGTAGAGAAATATCTAGCACCACATCTTTTTCGCGCAAGCCGCCAATACCAATTGCCCCAGGATCACGCCCTCCGTGCCCCGGATCGATTACAACCACAACTCGCCCATTACTGGGCATGGGAGCGGGATAACTTGGTTGTGGCGCAGTCGGATAGTAAGCAGTGGGATTAATATTGCTAGTATAGGTGTTCTGAGGCGGTACAACAGCCCCCTGCTGGCGCTGCATCTGTATTGACAGCATTTCTGCACTCGGCTGATTCACTTCCGTAATTTGGACACCGGAAGCCGGCTGGATAAGAATTGCCACCGTTTGCGGTTCTTCCTGCTCTACCCGTAGCCACAGTAAATTTCTATTTCTATCTAGAATAGGAGTTCTTAGCTGGTTAGTTACTTTGGCGGCGGGAATCGTAATCCGGTAAGCTGCTGTTGCCTGATCCCATTCTCCGGTAAAAGTGATCCCTGCGTCTGCTTTTATTAAAAGTTGGTTGCCGCTGCCGTCGAATTCGATCGCCTTAATAGTTGTCAATTGATTTGCCGCTCCCCGGTAAACAGATGCTGCATCTTGCGATCGCGATTCTTGAGCGGCAGCACCGACATTCTGGTAAGTTTGGCCAATTAGTTGCGGCGTCGGTATTTCTACTGTCCACTGGCTAGCAGAAGCTCCTTGAAAGCGGACTTGCTGTGGATCGATTGTGTATCCCTCCGCTAATTCCACCACAATCCGACTCGTTTGCGCGTCTAACTGCCCGACGCGAATTACTCGCACTGCGCCGCCTATCTCTTGCGCCCTTGCCGTTCGCCCTATGGTTGTACCCGGCAAGTCAATCACCAAACGAGTTGGGTTAAAAATTAGCTGTGCCTTTGGTTGAACACCGCCTTCAGTTGTAAACTCCAGTTGATTGCGAGCGGCATCAAACCGCCAATAGTTCAATCTAGCCGCTTCGGCTTTTGATGCCAGCATCACGACTCCAAAAAAGCCAGGCAGCAAACAGCCCAGCAGGAAACGTTTTCTCAATTGGTTTTTTTGACGGTGGCGCAAACCAAAACCTCCAGTGACACTCCTCATGTTATTACCACTTTGATTGAAAAAAAGCAAGGAATTTTAGGTTATTGCGGTTAAATTCCTGATTAATACACTAAAAAACTTTATTTTATTTGCAGTTATTGCTTTATTTTTATCGCCTCTGAAAGCAATTGAACAGAAACAGCCCTACATGGAAATATTATGACTGTGTCATTATAATCAGAAATTGTCACTCAGAGTTCTGAGCGCACAATAACTATAGGATAGCCAAAGCTTGCTGCCGGCTCAGTTCTACTTGCCAACCGAATCAATGGCCAAAATTTACTAATTACAGGAAAAGAAGGGGGGTTGACTTGATAGTAGTAAATTTTACTCTTACAAATTCTGTAAAATATAATAAAAATAAATAGCTGAATTAGGCATTTAAATGATTAATCACAGGTTCTAGCTTCGAGCTGCGGGAAAATAATAGTAAATTTCCAGATTTGCCGAAAAAATAACCAACACTTCAGCGTATAGTCAATTTTTCTCTTCCATTTTCTTAAAAATGTTACTCTTGGGCTCCAGCAGCACGAAGCAATTTTACCACTTCTTTATGTTTATTGAAATCTGCTAGCATCAAAGCCGTGTAGCCTCCATGATTTTTAACGTTTATATCAACCCCTGCTTGCAGCAAAATTTTTACGGCAGCAAGATTACCTCGATGTGCTGCCCACATCAGGGCAGTAGCACCTGCACTATCCTGTAGGTTGGGATTAGCTCCATTGGCGAGTAGGAGTTGGATAACCTCGGCGTGATTTTTTTCAGCGGCTTTCATCAGTGGTGTTTTCCCGTCAGCGGCTGTTGTATTAACGTCGGCACCACTATTAAGCAAAACTTGTACAGTTTCGGTATAACCAGCAGCAGCTGCTAAAGTAAGCGGTGTTTCGCCAAATTGTTTGGTATTGAGGAGAGAGGTTACATGTTGTGCGTCGAGGTGCTGTAGCAAAATCTTAACAATTTGGCTGTGATTATGTATAATGGCGAGGGTTAAAGAGTTGTCGCCGAATCGATTAGTGGTGAGAATGTCAGCGCCTCTATTGAGCAAAAGTTCTACCAGTAGGAGGTGACCTTCGACGGCAGCGAGATTGAGAGCGGTATCGTTATCGTTGTTTTTGGCATTGACATCGGCACCGGCATCGAGGAGGGTGGTTGCGATCGCCACATTTCCTGCCGCTGCTGCTGCCATTAAAGGTGTCCACCCTTCTTGATTTTTAGAATTCACCTGTGCGCCGGCTGCCAGCAGGGCTTGTACCACCTCAGTGCGGCAAAAGTCTACTGCCAGCATCAGTGCTGCATCTCCATCTTTGTTGCGGGCATTGACATCGGCACCGCCGGCGAGTAACACTTGCACGAGGGGCAAATTTCCTTGTGCTGCGGCGCGCATTAGTGGGGTTGTTCCATCTTTGTAGGGTTGATTAGCATCGGCTTTAGCGTCGAGCAATAATTTCACTAGGGAGATAGCGCCTTTATTGGCTGCCAGTTTCAGGGCGGTATCCCCATCTTTATCGGTGACATTGACTTCAGCCCCTGCTGCAAGCAAAATCTGCGCTACTTCGGTATCCCCTTTAAGGGCGGCTGCCATTAACGCTGTCGTGCCGTCTTCATTTTTGGCATTGACGTCAGCACCAGCGGCGATGAGGGTACGCACGGTATCGATTTGGTGATTAGCAGCAGCGAACATTAAAGCCGTAATTCCAAACCGTTTTCTTGCTTTGTTAACTTCTGCACCAGCGGCGATAAGGGCTTTGACGATCTCGGTGTAGCCTTTCTGGGCGGCAAACATCAAGGGTGTGGTGCCTTCTGTATCGGTGGCATTGGGGTTGGCACCTGTGGCTAGTTGGGTTCTGACTTGAACGATGTCGCCAATTCTAGCAGCCCTTATTAATAAAGCATCTTGTTTGCAGATCATGAAAAGCCCGCAGTAGGAGGGTAGCAATGACAACTTTTAGCGTCAAATGGAACCTTTGAGAAGTCGGATGAGACAGCGATCGCAAATTTTGCGCTGCAGCAGTTATTGTCGTTATGCTAAGTTTTATTAAGGTTTCTTACACAATTATTTGATTTCTATGCTTGATGCTATTCCGCCAGAGGTTAAAGTCTGGAGCCAATTTTTCCATCCCGTGTTAATGTGGATTCTTTTCGCCCTGTCTCTCTATGCCCTATATCTAGGTATTTTAGTGCGCCGCACTCGCACTGCTGAAGGAGAACAGAAAAAAGAACTGATTAAGGGAAAATACAACCTCAAGCACTACCAAGTAGGTTCGGCGCTGCTTGCGCTGATGGTGCTTGGTTCCATCGGCGGCATGGCAGTAACCTATATTAACAATGGCAAGCTATTTGTCGGGCCACACTTGCTTGTAGGTTTGGCCATGACTGGGCTAATTGCCGTTTCTGCCTCCATGTCTCCCTATATGCAAAAAGGTCAAGACTGGGCGCGCTACACTCACATCCTGCTGAATATCAGCATTTTGGGGCTGTTTGGTTGGCAAGCCGTAACTGGCGTGGAAATCGTACAGCGGATTATCAGCAAGATGTAATTAGTAGAAATGGAGGATAGGGAATGGGTTTTATATGTTTGCCGTTTGCCCAATCCCTATTCGCATTGCTGACAAACCGGTTGGTGAGCAAGTAGCGAGCGCTGTTTTTTGAAAGCTTCCAGTACTTCAGCCCCCAAAGTGCCGTGAAAGTCTTCTTGTACTTTTCTTGTCAGACAGCGGGAAACTTGTTTGACGATTTGGGCTAAAAGGCTATCTCCGGTTTTTTGAATTAGAGAAGAGGGCAAAACCTGAATAAACTTAGGAAACCACACGGAAACTGTTAAATCGAGTTTCCACTCTACCCGCGTCATCACCGAGCCTAAAACTGTCGCTTGCTCTAGCGGTACTTCTACCAGCACTTGATCAGCTTTAAAGTCCACATGATAGCCGGGAGGGGTATAATCCGGTACTGGAATTGTAACAATTCTATAAACGCCTTGTTCCGGTGGTAACAATTGCAAGCCGACTTTTGGTTCTACTTCGTATCCGAAGGAGCCAAAACGCCCGATTGTTATTGCGTAACCGTTTTCGCCGATAGGCTCTGCCTTCATCGGATGAGCGCAGCGGCGAAACCAGCCTTGGTGCGTGTTGAGATATGCGGCAACGGTGTCGGCATCGGCGTACAATTCCATGCAGCCGATAAAGCGTGTACGAAACCAGAATGGCTGTTTAGTTACTTGCTCTTGTGACTCCGATTCCTCTGCCGTTGCGATTTCTGCTATTGGATTTAAAACGGTTTCTGCTGTCAAAGTGTAAGGTTCACTTACTTGCGATTGCATGACATCCTCTCTGCAATGGTTGACATTTAGTTTTGTTGCGTCCAGGATTCTGCCTAGGGGTTTTAATTTTTTAATTTAACTGTTCTCTTTTAGTAAAAAGATCAGTAATTCTGCGTGAATTTTGCAGCCTAGGTTACTTAATCTTGAAATAATACTGAGAGAATTCTCTCTTGACTTAGAATAATAAAAGGCAGAAAGCTTGTGTGTGGTCGAACTCTCAGAGGAAAGGCGATCGCGATCGCTGCGGCAGTTCAGCAAATAGAGTAGTTAAAAGCTGGCATTCTCCCCGCTTAACTTTTAGCAAAATTTTAGATTCGCTAACTTATACTAAATTGTAGTGGTACCGGCAATGCCCAGCCTGCAAATCTATCGAAAGTGCAGGTAACTCCCATCCAGGAAACTACTAGGAGAAAACAACAGATGAAAGCATTTGTAGCCGGAGCTACAGGTCAAACCGGAAGTCGGATCGTCCTCGAATGCCTCAAGCGCAAAATTCCCGTGCGGGCAATGGTTCGCAATTTGGAAAGAGGGCGAGAAATGCTGCCACCAGAGGCAGAGCTAGTTACCGGGGATGTTCTCAATCCCGAAAGTCTCCCTAATGCGATCGGAGATAGTACGGTAATTTTATGTGCTACTGGTGCTCGCCCTAGCCTTGACATCACCGCTCCCTATAAGGTGGACTTTGTAGGCACCAAAAATCTTGTGGACGCAGCCAAAGCTAAAGGCATCGAGCATTTCGTGCTAGTGACATCTCTGTGCGTTTCTCAGCTATTTCACCCTCTTAACCTATTCTGGCTAATTTTATTATGGAAGAAACAAGCTGAGGAGTACCTGAGCAAAAGCGGTTTGACTTACACCATCGTCCGCCCAGGCGGGCTGTTGAACGAAGATAATCAGGATCGTATCGTTATGTCGAGTGCCGACACCCTGTTTGAAGGTCGTATTCCCCGCCCGAAAGTGGCCCAAGTCTGTGTGGAGGCGCTGTTTCAACCAGGGGCACGCAATAAAATAGTAGAAGTAATTGCTAAGACAGAAGCTCCAGAAAAAACTTTTGAGCAGCTCTATGCTAGCGTAACTTAATTTTAAAAGGCTAACTAGAAGTAGAAGTGAAGCCGAAACTGGGTTTTTCAACCCCTTCTACAGAAACCCAGTTTTTCCGTACCTAAAAGCTCTAGGCGTTTCGGGTTATCTGTATTACCTCATCCGCAGCACTAACGCAGCCTTGCTATTGCATCCTACGCTGTTGCAGGTTACTGAAGATTTGAATATACTAGGAATCGTTATCACCACAATTCCCAGCAAAACAATCTCGAAGAGCAGATCAAAAATTGTTACACCCCAATCTTCTTTTTTTTGTTTTTGGCAAATGGGCAATATATACTGATATAGCAGGTAATTTTTCATAAAAAGCTCCTGCTTTGGCATCCAAAGATATAAATCTTTCTACTTCTATTTTGCACGTTTTTAGCTGGGTATCCATCGTAATTATACTATTTTTATAACTTTTACTATAGAGGCGATCGCCTATTTTCTCTGTAAATTCCGCCCCCTTATTTTAATTTACTTAAAACTGTAGCTATAAATGCAGAAAATCGTCTGAATGAAAAGCACTTTTTTACGTTCTTTTCTATACTTAGACAGAGCCGATACTCCTCCGCCCAAAGTGGTAAGAATGACGAAACCCCATTCGTTTGAACCTGTCATTACTCCTGCAAAATCTCTAACTTGCTGTATTCCCAGAAAAGACAAAATAGGGATTAAAAATATTTGAGTTAATCGGTAAACAAGTATTTGAAAAATGAGCGGCTCTACAGCCTTTGGAAAAACATGATCACCACGGAGAATTTTTTCAATTTTATATGCACTAATATGATTCTTTGGCAGTTTTATATTATGATTTTTTTCTAGCTCCTCTAACAAATTTTTAATAAATTCATCTTTTTCGTTTTTACTGAGAGTTCTATAAATTAACAATAAAATAGCTTTGGCTATTGACTTTAATTCATTCTGTATAACTAAATCTTCGGTGAGAAACTTCAAATTATCTAGGGCTAATGCAATTTTTTCTTTTTTGTGCTGCCATTCTGGAGGAACGGGCATTTTATTTAAAATTTCGCGGGTATAATTTCCCCATACTGCTATCATTTCCTCTTCGGTAACGCTATCTTTTTTTAATTCTTCCTGAGTAAATTTTCTAATATACTCATAAATACGATCAGTAATTTCCTGCCCAGCTTTTAACTCATCATTAGACCGCAAGATAAGATTTTTTCCGGGAATTACACTGCTCAAAGCTTGTTTGGCGAGAAAGCGTTTTTGTTCCAGATGTAAAGAATTAAGGTCAAAATACAAAAATTTAGGCAATTTATGTAAATCTTTTAAAACTTCCGCTGCTGACTGGTAGCGATCGCTTACATTTTTAGCAATCATCTTATCCAGAAGCAAGCCCATTTCCGTACTAACAGTATTATTTCCCAAATGTTCACGCCAAACAAAAGTTTTTTCGCGGCTATTATAAAGCTGTTGGGGGCGTTTGCCAGTCAGGAGGTGGATACAGGTAAGCCCCAAACTGTATAAATCGCTAGCAAAAACTGCCTCACCCTCCAGTAATTCCGGTGCGCTATATTCAGAGTAACTACTACTACCTTGCCCAGGGGCTGCGGATTCTATCGGAGTTAATTTTTCCGAGGCAAAACCCACTAAAGCAAGTTTTTTCTTAGCTTCCTTGGGACGAATTATATTTTCGGGCTGAATATGTTTGTGAATGACGTTTTTAGAATGAATAAATTCTAAGACTGGCAGCAAGTCACTGAGGAGCGAGCGAATTTCAGTTTCGTTTTTTCGTCCGGTTGCGGCAAATTCGGCAGCTAAATCTTGCCCTTCGATAAACTCTTTCACCCAACAGGGATACTGCGCTTCTGGAAAGTACGCTAGTAGTCGGGGAATTTGAGGGTGCCTCCCCAACTCATCCAGTAGTAAAGCTCTTTTATGTAGTAATTCCGCTGCTTTTTCGCGAATGATATTGCCCTGAGAATTTGTACTACTTTGCCCTCCAGGTAGAAAAAACTGCTGAATTAAGCACTTGGGTTGAGAGGGTTTGCGTTCGTCGATTGCTAAGAAAGTGCGGCGATCCCCGTCGTGTCGCATTAGTTCTATAGCTCGGTAGCGATCGCCTAATAGTAATTGTCTTCCACATGACTTGCAAAATTTGGCATCCTCTGAATTTTGGGGTTTCTGACAGGTTGGGTGTAGGCAATATATCATAACCTTTCTCAATTCTACAGATTCTCTTTATTTTCTCGCTTCTTGCTTAAAGCGCATTTTCTCCTTGCCTTTAAATTTAATTTAAATTATAATTTAATAAGATTTTCCCAAGCCTCCAATAAAATCGCCGCTTTTTCTGCAGAATTTGCCGGCAGTATCTCTTTTGCTTTAGCAAATGAAATTTGTGCCTCTGCGGATTTTCCTAAAAGTTTAAGCGCCATACTGCGCCACAGCCAAAGTGTAGGCTGATGGGGATAAATTTGCAGGGCTTTATCATAGCTAAAAACTGCTTCTTCATACCGTTGCAAGCTATAAAGTAACGTGCCCAAACTGCGCCACGCTTCATAATGATCCGGTTTTATTTCCAATGTTTTTTCATAGCAAATTATCGCTTTTTCGTAGCGTTGTAATTCCCAATATAAACAGCCTTTCTTATACCAAGCATCGTAATTTCTTGGGTTTATTTGAATCGCCCTATCATATAAATCAAGGGCTTTTTCATAATTCCCCAAACTCTGCATAATTTTGCCAGTAAGCACCTGCGGTGTCCCGCCTAGGATCTTAGCAATAAAAGAGAGATTTTTTGTAGCATTTTTAGAATTTGAAGCCGATTGATACGGTATTTTTTCTGCTGTGGCTGAATAACTATAAGCACTGTTTTCTGAGCTAAGTGCCGTTAAGTCTTGCAATACTTCTGCGGCTGACTGATAGCGTTGCTCAAGAGCTGGTTGCAGCAACTTGTCGAGAATATGGGCAAAGCTTTCGCTTACAGGTTCTTGCAAATAATACCGCCAACCCCAGATATTGCGCTCCGCATCAAACAAATCAAGAGGCGATTTATTAGTCATCAAATAAATACAAGTAACTCCAAGAGAATATAAATCGCTGGCAGCCAAGGCTTTCCCTGTAATTTGTTCAGGTGCGGCAAATCCCACACTACCGATAACTGTTCCCAGTTTTTCAAGACTCGTCTGCGAAGCAAATTTAGAAGCGCCAAAATCCACTAAAACAATTTTGCCGTCGGCGCTGCGGCGGATAATATTTTCTGGTTTGATATCGCGGTGAATTACCTGTTTAGAATGAACGAATTGCAGCACGGGCAGTAAATCTTTGAGAAGTTGGAGGATTTGGAATTCATTAAAAACACCCTTGCTTGCCAATTCTTGGGATAAATTTTGCCCGTCGATAAATTCCTGCACTAAATACTGCCGCCCTTCTTGCTGAAAGTGCGCCAGTAATTCGGGAATTTGCGGATGTTTGCCTAATTCGTCGAGACGTTGGGCTTCGCGAGTAAATAATTCAGCGGCTTTTTCGGCGTTGCTCGTGCCTTGAGTTTGGGGAAAAAACTGCTTGATGACGCAACGGGGTTGTGAGGGTTTGTATTCGTCTATGGCTAAAAAAGTTCTACCGAATCCACCTTGCCCGATGGGTTTGATAGCGCGGTAGCGCTCCCCCAGCAGCAATTTCGAGCCACAATTTAGGCAAAACTTAGTCACGGCTGGGTTTTGAGGCTTCTGACAATCGGGATTAAGGCAGTAACTCATAAGTGCAACTTTCCGCGCAAAGGAGTAAGGGAAAAAGCGATCCCTTGCTTAGCTTATCTATCTATGATAGCTTGTCTGTTGTCAAACTATTGACATATCTTTTGTATAATCACTGACAATTATTATTGTAGTGAGTAGATAATTAAAGTTATTAAATTCGCCACCTGTCATCATGGATAAATCAAAGATTAACCGTCTGCTAGAAGACTTGAAAAACCCTGACGAAAAAATCCGCAACCAAGCTACTCAAGAACTTTGGCGTATTTGGTTTTACCAAAAAGGTGTGTATGGATTAGAATTGCTTCAGCAAGCCCAGACTTTGCTGCAAACAGGGCAGATAGCGCAAGCAGAAGCTTTACTCACAGAGCTAATCAATGATCAACCTGATTTTGCCGAAGCTTGGAATCGGCGAGCAATTCTCTACTATACTATTCGAGAGTACAAAAAAGCAATAGAAGATTGTAAGATTGTTATTAAACTTAACCCCGTTCACTTTGGAGCTTTGCACGGGCTTGGCTTATGTTATGCAGCTATAGGAGATTATAGGGCTGCTATTCAAGCGTTTCGGCAAGCGCTAGAAATTCAACCCTACTCCCTCGTGAATCAACGCTTGATTCTAGAATGTACTGCCCGGTTAAATTAATTAATTTTAAATTGGAATAGCTCTGGAGGATTGATGTGTCTGCCCCACTCCGTCGCGAAAGCTCTTATGTAAAATCTCCTGCTTCCTCTAAACCGCCGCAACAGAATACAAAGAAAATCGTCGTTATTGTCTTACTGGGATTTTTGGGTATTTTCGGCATTTTGGTAATTTTCAGCATCTTTAAATTTAAAACCCAGAAAGTAAAATTACCGCCGCTACTGCAAGATCCATATATTCAAGTTTACATGAATCATAGCCAAGCAGATGATTATATTGAACCGTATCGGAAGATATCCCGATTTGGTGATGATTTGGAAAAACTAATTGTAGAGGCGCTTGCTTCTGCCAATTTTTCCGTCGATGTTGCCATTCAGGAGTTGCGTCTGCCAAGGATTGCAGCTGCTCTCGTAGCTCGCCATAAAGCAGGGGTGAAAGTGAGAGTGATTTTGGAAAATAATTACAGTACGCCTTGGAGCGAAATTAACGAAAATAAACTAGGTAAATTAACGGAAAGAGAGCGCGATCGCTATGCAGAATATCGTCGACTAGCAGATGCGAATGGCGACAACAAACTTACTCCAGAGGAAATCAAACAAGGAGATGCCTTGGTGATGCTGAGAGATGCCGGCATTCCCGTTATCGATGATACTGCAGACGGTTCTAAAGGTAGCGGTTTGATGCACCATAAATTTGTTATTATCGATGGAAAAAGATTGATTATTACATCAGCTAATTTTACTTCCAGCGATCTACACGGAGATTTCAAATTTTCTGAAAGTCGCGGAAATGCTAATAACTTATTAAAAATAGAAAGTTCAGAATTGGCAGCTATATTTGCCGAAGAATTTGCTCTCATGTGGGGAGATGGGGTTGGAGGAAAGCAGGATAGTAAATTTGGTATTAAAAAGCCATTTAGAGGGGCAAGGCAAGTAAGAATTGGCAGCGGAATAATTACGGTGCAGTTTTCACCGACGGAGAAAAAAGTGCTGTGGGAAGAAAGTACGAATGGTGCGATCGCTAAAACTTTGAATAAGGCGACGCAATCGATTGATATGGCTCTATTTGTGTTTTCAGAGCAGAGAATTGTTAATACTCTAGAAAGATTGCATCAGCGGGGGGTAAAATTGCGAGCGCTTATTGAGCCAAGTTTTGCCTATAGAAGTTATAGCGAAGCCTTGGATATGATGGGAGTAACACTTTTCGAAAATTGCAAATACGAAGCAAATAACAAACCCTGGCAGAACCCAATTTCTACCGTAGGAGTTCCGAATCTACCCGCAGGAGATTTTCTGCACCACAAATTTGCCGTCGTCGACAGGCAAATAGTACTGACTGGCTCTCACAATTGGTCTGTTGCTGCTAATAATAACAATGACGAAACACTGTTAGTTATTGAAAACCCAACCGTTGCCGCTCATTTCCTTCGCGAATTTGAACGGCTCTATGCAGGTGCTCAGTTGGGCATCACCGCCAGCCTGCAAGCAAAAATCAAAGAAAGACAAGAACAGTGTAGAAATTCGTCAATTTCTCGAAATCTACTTTCTGAAGATGCGATAAATAAAAGCTCTACAAAAATTCAAAACTCGACACTTAAGCCACAACATAAAGTACTTGTCAATCTCAACACGGCGACTTTAGAAGAAATAGAAGCGCTCCCTGGAGTGGGTTCGAAATTGGCACAGCGGATTGTAGAAGCGCGGCAGCAAAAACCGTTTGCATCCCTGGAGGATTTGCAGCAAGTGCCTGGGGTGGGGCCAAAATTACTTGAGAAATTGCGCGATCGCGTCACCTGGTAGCTCGCGCATTTCTCCTTTCTATGCTTAAACTTTTGCCGTATCAGCAAAACGAATCTTCAGATAATCATCCTCCATTTTTGCGCCAGCCGGTTGCAAAGTCGCCAGTGCTTGCGGCAGCACTAAATTGCGTCTATGGTTGCCGATTCTAATGTTCAACTCGTCGCCGGTTTTGCTCAACTGGATTTTATCTTTAGGAATTCCAGGTAAATACAGTTCTAAGCTGTACTGATTTTTATCTTGTACTACTTTGACTGTATTTTCTTTATAATAAACTTGTGTAGGATCTTCCCCTGCATATAGGGTTTCCTTTAGGCGATCAAGGGCTGACAAGCCACACATTTCTTCAGAGTAGAGAGGAACTTCTTTTACTGGCAGTGGGCGGAAATTTTCATGAATTTCATGCCGATATTGCTGTTGATTTTCCTTCCAGCGCTGGAAAAATGGGTCAGTCACGCTATCGGGAATAATTCGATTAGCCACTACTAAATCCGTCGCCACGTTGTAGAGACTTAAATAGGCATGAGCCCGTAATGATTCTTTTATCACCATCTTTTCGGGATTGGTGACTAAGCGCACTGAAGTTTGGGTATTGTCCGTGAGGACTTTTTCCAGGGCTTCGATTTGCTCGTAGAATTCATAGGGAGCGTCCATCACTTCTTTATCCGGGAGAGAAAACCCAGCGATCGGCTTAAAAATAGGTTCAACGAGAGGTCTAAGCGCTACAGATATACTCTGTAGGGGTTTGTAAAATTTGCGCATATACCAGCCAGAAACTTCTGGCAAACTCAGCAAGCGCAGTGCTGTGCCAGTTGGTGCTGAGTCGATTATTAATACGTCATATTCACCTTCATCATAGTGGCGCTTCATCCGCACTAAGCCGAAGATTTCATCCATTCCCGGTAATACAGCTAATTCTTCTGCCTGTACACCTTCAAGCCCACGCGCTTGCAGAACTTGGGTAATGTAGCGCTTGACGGCACCCCAGTTTCCTTCCAATTCCATTAAGGCGTCGAGTTCAGCTGCCCACAAATTCCGACGTACCGGGCGTGGATCGTGGCCCAGTTCCATGTCAAAGCTGTCTGCTAAAGAGTGAGCGGGATCTGTACTTAATACTAATGTTTTATAGCCTAGTTCGGCGCACCGCAAGCCTGTTGCTGCGGCTACCGAGGTTTTGCCTACTCCCCCTTTTCCTGTCATCAAGATTACACGCATGGACAATTAAACCCCGCTTTAATATAGGTTTTACTTTTTTTTACTTTAGCGGTTTTTTATGCGCTCGCTCTATCTTAGTCTGTGGGTTTGAATGGGTTGAAATTTATTTCTTTTTCCAGGGTAAGTGTTGTTTGAGTACATCCAAACGAGAGATGTTCCAGTAGTCTATATGGCTGACTATAAGTCCTTGAGTGTTGAGTTTTAATTCGCTCCTACCGGGAATTGCGATACGGGGTTTCCACGGCAGGGGAGAAGTCCAGCTCAAAGTCCAGCGTGTTTCAATGGTATCACCTTTTTTTTCAATTTCGTACAAATCTAGTTGGATATCGAGAAACCAAGTGCTGATGAACTCGATCATTTTTCGGTAGTGCTCGATGCCTTGAAAGCGGTTCATCGGATCGCAAAAATAGACATCTTCGGCGTAGATGCTGTAGGTTTGCTCATTTGGAAATCTTTGATAATCTTGTTTTAATATTTCGATTATATCCATATATTTTTTATGATGAGATTTTTTGCTATCCAGGCTGAGAAACCCGGATTTTTGAAGAACCCGAGTTTTAAGGAGTACCAGCTATAGCAAAGTAGTAAAAAAGGGGAATAGAGATATTTTAGTCGATTATAAGCGCTCGCTGGAAGTGAACCCCTAGGGATCGACCTGAGACCAAAGCCTTTGCAACTGATATCGCCAAGCCTCTAGGGTAGCTTCCCGAGAGGCTGCCCCCTGTTCCATATCTCCCATCACACCTTCTTGATAAAAGCGCTCGATATTTTGAAGCGTCATTTCCAGAGATTGTCCCATTTGCTTGGCAGCCTTGATAATTTGACGAACACGCAATTCTACAAACTGGTTGAAAACCTCCGAAAGCCCCTGCTCATAAAGCGACACGAGCCTGCCCAGTGCCTGGAGAAAGTCAACTTTAGTCAAACTTTCGCATCCGTGTTGAAAAACGCCCCAGAGAACATTTTCATGCAGAGCATAACGTGTTTCCTGAGTAGCATCAAAATTTGCTTCTAGTAGCTGTTGCAGAAAAGGTTCTGCTTCTTTGAAAGAGACAATAGGAACCAAAATGCGCAGCCAAGAGCCATCATCTGAGAGCAAGACGAGCAGACGAATTGTCTGAGTTTCGACTTGCCATGAGTTAGGGGAGGGGCTTTCGACAGCAGAGCCAAACATTTCTTTAAGGGTATCGGAAATTTCTTCAACTTTCATAATTTTTGAAGAGTGAAAAATAGTTAACTAAAACAAATCCCCCGACAACAATCGGGGGAAAAGGCGAGAGTTGTTATTGCCAGTTCGACCGACATTTAAGCGGCTTTAGCCAATCCATTCGAGGACAGCTTCTTCTTTGGTATTAGTATTGCGAGAAGGTGTTTCGCGGGTAAACTTCATGTGGATAGAGCGGGTTTGCTCACCATCTGCTGCAACTGCCATAATCGGGTAGTCAATCAAACCGTCTTGGAAAGACATTTGGAAGCGGAAGGTGCCGTCTGGATTAAGCTTGATAGGACGACCGCCGATAGTGACAGTGGCATCGGGTTCAGTCGCGCCATAGACTATTAGTTCGGCATCGGCTATTAACCAGAACTTGCGAGGACGGGCGATAGGCAGAGATGCGGAGAAACCGACTCCGGACATAGTGAGTCCAGACACCGTAGGTACAGCCCACATGCCGACGCCTGATGCGAATACGTAGGAGCTGAGGGCGTATTGTTCGGAGGCGCCAATGTATCGTTCCGATGCTCCGATGTATTGTTCCGATGCTCCGATGTATTGTTCCGATGCTCCGATGTATTGTTCGGAGGCGCCGATATATCTTTCGGAGGCGCCGATGTATTTTTCGGAGGCGCCGATATATCTTTCAGAGGCGCCGATGTATTTTTCAGAGGCGCCGATGTATTTTTCAGAGGCGCCGATGTATTTTTCAGAGGCGCCGATGTATTTTTCAGAGGCGCCGATCATTTGAGCGGAACCGGGAACGGAGCCGGGGACATGCTGCATGGAACCGAAGAGAGAACCGGTGACGCGATCGGCTTCGGCTGCTTGAGCCAGTTGATACATCTGGTCGTAGATGCCTGTGACTGCGATGCGCTTGGTGGGTGGGTGCAGTTGGATGAAGGTTTTGCCACGAAGTTCTTCTTCCCAGTTGACGGTGAGGAAGTGGTCTTCTATCCAGTCGGAGGGATAGACGGGGGGGATGTGTACTGGTGCCGAGCGCGCTAGAATCAGCCAGCGTCCGTCAAATGTGCGGTAGCCGATGTCTACGATATAGTCGCGATCGCTGACTGGTATAGGTATATACCATTCGCGGGCGAGTTCATCGCAGAGATATTCTTGAATGCTGTGAGGTGCTTGCCGATCGAGGTTTATATCGGTGACATCGTAGATGCGCAGTGCCAGTTGCTGCCCGCCTTGGCGGCGTAATTCTTCTTTGCGTTCGTTAGGAACATCCCAGTATGCATATGCCCATTGGGGGTCGCGGGGCATGAGTACGATTCGGCTTTCGCCATAGCCGCCCGGCAATTCTGCAAGCCCTTCGTCAACTGATGTCAGTTCGCCCCCGGTAATATCCTCTTGACCGAGTTCAAATTTTGCTGCTTCCACTTCTTCTTGTGCCTCCAAACCGCGTGCTTGATTTTCTTTATATTTGGTGCGTTCTATTTCTTGAATTGATGCCAGCAATTGCGCCTTGCGCATGCGGCTGTAGCGCGAGATGCCATATTCGCTTGCAACTTTACGCAGTTGCCGCAATGTCATCTCTTCTAAAGGTGGGCGTTCTTTTGCCATGTATTGGCCTCCGATTGTTAGCGTGCATCTTGACAGATACAGATGCTGTTGGTGGCTTTCTGCCTCCTATAACCCTGTCTGTTTTGTTTGACGATCCTTTTCTGTGGACAGCTATTTCATGGAGAATTTGCGCTCGCTTTTTCTAGCTGGCCATAATGCTTTTTTATAAGCATTTTTTTGGGATCGTGGGGATCGTTTTGTTAAGTTATATGTTGCAGAAATTCCAAGGTTCGGTCAAGAGGCTTTGTTGCACAAAATGGGCATTTTTACCGATTTGCGGGCAAAATCGGGAGCAAAATGTCAGCAATTCTTAACAATTGTTGTTAGGAGATGTCTTGACTCGGCTAATTTATCAATATTTCTTGACAAAAAGCTGGCTGAAAAAATAAAGCACATTTAATTTACAAATTAAAAAAATTAAACATTTAGATGCTAAGGAATAGAACTCTATCGCAATATGTCCCAATTCTGGATACGCCACTGTCCATTTTGGCGAACCAAATCGTAACGAACCTGCAAGATGTCATTGCGAGAATCGATCATCCTGCCACCCTTATAGAGTTCCGCTAATTCGTTGACTTCAGCTTCAACTTTGGCGCGCTCAGGGGTGTCGCCAATATCTACCGATTTCACCTTGAGATTGTGCTTGTACTTATAGTAAGAATTCTCCTGCTTCAGTTCTTTTGCCCACTGCTCCCATTTCGATAAAGCTGAGCCGGTGAGGATTTCCGGCAAGCGTTCAATGGCGTGATTGGCTCCCATTGCTTCTGATTTAGTCGAAAGCCATTTCTGAATTACTTGCTGAGCGATCGCTTCCGAAATTGGCCCTGGGCTTGTGAGCGGATCTGGCGTTGGTTCCGGAATTGGCAGAGGTGGGCTATCAAGACGTACCGAAGGCTGTTCTGCCAAAAGTGTAGGTCCTGACATTCGTTTTAAGCTTTCTGCAATCAACCCAAAAATTTTGGCACTCACAAATAAAAGAGCGAATAAAGCTAAAAGCAGCAAAACCACGACACCAATCAGCCTTTCTACTTTCAGCGAGCGCCGCAGTCTAGCAGAAGAACGCTCTGATTTCCTTACTGCACGGCGATTGAGGCGTTCTTCCCTTGCCGGCGCCGATAGGGGCAAAGAGGGGCGTCGTGCACTGTGCGGGCGTTCAACCTTCAGGGAGCTTCCCGCTTCAGTTGCAGCTGTTGCTTTCCTACTTGTAGCGTTTGCTGAAAGCGGACCTAAGGTCATCGCTGGCTGCTGCCTTGTTTTTTCACTTCCCGTACGTTTTGCCTCCCAAGGCGCACTTGGCGGCTCGGTATTAGCTAGAGTACTTCCTGGGTTAGTAGCAGCCGCTCCTGAAGCCGCTGCCCCTGGGTTAGAGTGCTGCACTGCAGCAGACTGTTTAGAAACCCCTGTTAAAGAGATATTCGCCGACAGAGCAGTTCGCGAACCAATTGCTGCCACTGGCTCCCACTCAGCTACATCCTTTTGCTCTAACTTAGGAGTTTGAGTTATTTGAGATTGCACAGGCACCCACTGATTTGTTGCTTCTTCATCCTCTGCTGGCAGTCTTTCCAAATAAGCTTGCACCTGCTTGTCTGCAAAGTAATCCTTTAAAGAACTTTTTTTATAAGCCAAATCCCGAAAGTGAGGATAAACTTCTTCCGCCAGCCAGCGCTCTGTGTACTGACAAAGACCAGGCAATAGATCAGGAGCCCCCTGGGATTGTTCCCGGATCATCTCAAGAGTTTCGTACTCTTGACTAAGTTCTAACGCTTGCGAGGCTTCTTCAGTTTGTCCCAAAAGCAGAGCACATATTGCTTGTTCCAAATGCACATCCTGACGCTTGCCCAAACGCATTAACAACTGTTTGGCTTTACGGATGAGAGCAGGCTGTCGGTAGGCGAAACCGGAGGCTATATAAGCATACGCTGCTAAGTAAGTAGCTACTGCTGAGGGGCGACGAGCTTCAGCTTCAAATAGTTGCTGCTGTTCTGCTGCCGTCAAATAACACCGCAATTGTTGGATAAAGCGCAGGAAGTCATCGACATTCAAACCAGACTGATCATCGCCGCTGCCTTCAATGCCGCCCCTTTCTTGAAACATATCCCGCAGCAGTTGCAATCCTTTGCGACGCTCGGCAACGTTTTCTTCACTTTTGGAAAGTAGTTCTAGAATTCGATACGGGCGCAGCTTGTATAAATCGGTGAGTATTTCTCCCCGGACATTAGCAAATAAACCTTCTTGCAAAAGCAGTTCTTGACCAGTTTCTAAAGTGGCTGCAGCGTTTTCGTATTGCCCTTGCTGCCACTGCTCACGCCCTAGTTCTAAGCAGGAAAGGGCGACTGTTAGAATAATATCTGGCCCTACCAGTTGCGGTTCTCCAAATCGCCCCAGCTTCAATGCGAAACGCCCGCTGCCTAAGTAGGGTTGGCTGAGTTTGAGGACGAGTTCATATTCTCCGAGTTCTTGTAGGATGAGGAGAGCACCGACAAATTGTTTATCGTCAATTTCTATGCTGGGCGAGTGCGATTCAACCTGTGCTTCCTCTGTGGAGCTGGCTGCGGTTCCTTTTTCTATTTCTATATTATCTAGTTCGTAGGTTTTGGCTAGAAAAGATGCATCGTAGGCTTGGCGCTGCTCAGGATCGCTTAGGATGGTATAGGCTTCGTCGATAAGCTGTTTGCGGGCTGCGATCGCTACCTCCGAATACTCTCTTCTCGGCAACTGCCGCACGCGATCGCGATGTGCCTGCTGCAGCTGTTCCGCTGTAGCCTGAATCGGTAAGCCTAAAATCCGGTAATAATCGAGTGGGATGCGCACAGTCCACTTCCCCAGGGGTGAGCAACTAGATTAATATATTAGCGAGGCATTCACTTAAAATAGTTTTTTTACTACAAACACTAGCCGACTTCCGACAGTTTGGCCATCTCCTCCCTCTGGGCCTGTTTTTTACTTATTGAATCCGCCTGTGTTATAGCCTAAACTACAATTTGCTTACTTAAAAATCCTGAAGCGCTCAAAAAATTGTATTGCCAGCTTTAGGCTTAGACATTTGCAGCTGCTACGCTCGCCTGTGCAGAAAATTTGGCCCTGAAATAGCCTGATATTTTAAGTAGTATTGCAAGGGTACAAACAACCAATGATTAAAGAACGAACCTTACCCGTATTTGACGCGAATTCAGTAAAAATCACTAAAGAAGAGGGCTTGCGACTTTACGAAGACATGGTTCTAGGGCGCTTATTTGAAGACAAATGCGCCGAGATGTATTACCGGGGAAAAATGTTTGGCTTCGTCCATTTATACAACGGGCAAGAAGCAGTTTCCAGCGGCGTCATCAAAGCCATGCGCCCAGGAGAAGACTACGTTTGTAGCACCTATCGCGATCACGTTCACGCCCTCAGCGCAGGTGTTCCTGCCCGGGAAGTAATGGCAGAACTCTTCGGCAAAGAAACAGGCTGTAGTAAAGGCAGGGGAGGCTCGATGCACCTATTTTCATCCCGGCATCGCCTCCTTGGCGGCTATGCCTTTGTAGCAGAAGGCATTCCAGTTGCCACAGGCGTAGCCTTCCAAACTAAATATCGCCGCGAAGTCATGGGAGATGAAAAAGCTGATCAAGTAACAGCGTGCTTTTTCGGAGATGGAGCATGTAACAATGGTCAGTTTTACGAGTGCTTAAATATGGCAGCGCTGTGGAAACTGCCGATTATTTTTGTAGTAGAAAATAACAAATGGGCGATCGGCATGGCTCACGAACGCGCTACCTCGGAACCGGAAATTTACAAAAAAGCAAGCGTCTTCGGAATGCCAGGTTATGAAGTAGATGGAATGGACGTGCTAGCGGTACACTACAAAGCTAAAGAAGCGATCGCCCGGGCCCGCGCTGGGGAAGGGCCAACTCTGCTAGAATGTCTCACCTATCGTTTCCGGGGTCACTCTCTAGCCGATCCCGATGAGCTGCGCTCTAAAGAAGAGAAAGAATTTTGGTTTACCCGCGATCCGATCGAAAGGTTTGGTAAATACCTCAAGGAGCAAAATTTAGCTACTGAGGAAGAACTCAAAGAAATTCAGCACAAAATTCAAGCTGTAGTAGATGATGCTGTAAAATTTGCAGAAGAAAGTCCCGAACCAAACCCGGCAGATCTCTACAAATACGTTTTTGCAGATGAGTAAAGATGATTGCATCTAGGGAAAAAAAGAAAAATTGCGAGCGCGTAACGTAACGTAGCGAAGGTCATCGCTTTTTCAATCAACCTAATCACAGTAAGCTGATCTACGGCGTTCTTGCTGATATCCAAAATGGCAACTATCAATGATAACTACCTTAAGCTGAAAGCCGGTTACCTATTTCCCGAAATCGCTAGAAGGGTTAACGCTTTCGCCCAGGCAAACCCTGATGCGAAAATTATTCGCCTCGGCATAGGCGACGTAACGGAACCGCTACCAGCAGCATGTCGGGCGGCAATGGTGAAAGCAGTAGAAGAAATGGGCGAGCGCGCCACCTTCAAAGGATACGGTCCCGAACAAGGATACCCTTGGCTGCGAGAAAAAATTGCAGCCTATGACTTCCAGGCACGGGGCTGTAATATTGACGCTGACGAAATTTTCGTCTCCGACGGTTCCAAATGCGACACCGGCAATATTCTCGATATCTTTGGAGACGATAATGTCATCGCTGTCACCGACCCCGTTTATCCCGTCTATGTGGACACAAACGTCATGGCGGGTCATACCGGTGCAGCTAATGAAAAAGGCGAATATGAAGGCTTAGTCTATTTGCCTATCACCGCCGAAAATAACTTTACCGCGCAGCTTCCCTCCCAAAAAGTCGATTTAATTTATCTTTGCTTCCCTAATAATCCCACCGGAGCTGTTGCTACTAAAGAACACCTAAAAGCTTGGGTAGACTACGCTAAAGCTAATGGCTCGATAATTTTTTTCGATGCCGCCTACGAAGCTTTCATCACTGATGCAGAGATTCCTCATTCCATCTACGAAATAGAAGGAGCAGATTCTTGCGCGCTCGAATTTCGCTCTTTTTCTAAAACAGCCGGCTTTACTGGTACCCGCTGCGCTTTTACTGTCGTGCCGAAGAATCTGACAGCTAAAGCCTGCGACGGTTCCGATGTGCAATTATGGAAACTGTGGAACCGTCGCCAATCTACGAAATTTAATGGCGTCTCCTATATTGTTCAACGCGGAGCTGAAGCCGTTTACTCGGAAGAAGGGCAAAAACAAGTCAAAGAGCTAGTTAATTTCTATCTACAAAATGCCAAAATCATTTGCGAAAAATTGACAGCAGCTGGCTTGTCAGTATACGGCGGAGTCAATGCCCCTTACGTTTGGGTGAAAACACCGAATGGTTTGTCTAGTTGGGATTTCTTCGATAAATTGTTGAATGAATGCAATGTAGTAGTAACTCCTGGTTCGGGTTTTGGTGCTGCAGGTGAAGGCTACGTGCGGATTTCGGCATTTAATAGTCGGGAAAATGTAGAAGAAGCTATGCAGCGGATTGGAGATAAATTTAAAGTATAAAAGCAAAGGCACCGGGTTTCTTAAAGAAACCTGGTTTTTAGTAACCACACATCATCTACCTATTCGCGAGGAAAGATATACTCAAAAATAAAACGTTCTAAAATATATAAACTATTTTTCAAAAAATCCAGAAAAATTTTTATAAAAAAGCGATCGCCCAGATATAAATGTCAAAAGCGATCGCATATAAATTATTACCTAAGCGTCAAGAGCATTTTGCTTAAGCTCCTCAAAAGAAACATATTCCAAAGCTGACGCATGAGTTGCCGACAAAATCACCGGCGGTGCCACTCCAGCATCTAATGCTTCTTTCCAGCGAGAAGCACATAAACACCAGCGATCCCCCGGCTTCAAACCTGGAAAATCAAACTCTGGCGCAGGCGTAATCAAATCATTACCCCTTGATTTAGTAAACCTAAGAAACTCTTCAGTTACCTGCGCGCAGACAACGTGAGCGCCAAAGTCACCCCCTCCAGTATTACACTTGCCATCTCGATAATACCCCGTCATTGGTGAAGTGCAGCAAATCTCAAGCTTTCCACCCAAAACATTTTTCGCTTCCATCATAATTGCCAGCCATTAAAAAACCCTTTCTGTAGGATAGCGAGATGAGAGTACTTTTAGCAAGTTTTCTAAATCTACTAATTCCTAAATCCCGGTAAAATTACAACCCGGCATCAAAAGCAAGTAAAAAAATATTACAAGACTCTAGACTTTTATAAATTGATTTGATAGAATAAGAGCGCTCAGGAATAAATATAGTGGGTTTGATAAAAAGGTAAGATTTCGATAATTGTAAGTATAAACAAAAAAGAAGAAAAAAGGCAGTAGTGGCAGAGGTAAAAATATGGCAGAGCGCTCGCTAAAATCAAAACAGGGAGCAGTTGCGATCGCTTTCCAATAAAACTCCCCTATACCCATGTCTACAGAAAAGCGCTCGGCAAGGGTGTTTACAGGAGAATCCCTCTCTGTCGACAGCGAGGGTGGTACCCTAAACCTTGGGCACGTTTACACAGGTAAACTGCTGCTGCCATCTGCATTCCAGAAGCTCCTATCCAAAATTCCGCTTTCGGGCGTATACCGTAAGGATAGCGGGAGAGGATATCAGCAGCCCTGATAGTCAAATTAGGCTCTGGCAATTGAACAATTAAATAAAAATAAAAAAATCGAGGCTTTCCTTGCTTGGCTGCGAGCGAGAATCTAAATTTTAAAATCAAAAATAGATCTGCTCCCCTAGCAAAGGCTACAATCAAAGTTTGACCCATTAACGCTATATAAGATGGCCGAAACATTTTTTTTCAACGCCCTACGCGCCGCCATTGACGAAGAAATGGCCCGCGACCCTACAGTATTTGTCCTCGGCGAAGACGTAGGTCACTATGGGGGTTCCTATAAAGTCACAAAAGACCTATATAAAAAATATGGAGAACTGCGAGTTCTAGATACCCCGATTGCCGAGAATAGCTTTACCGGCATGGCCATAGGAGCAGCAATGACAGGACTGCGGCCCATTATCGAAGGTATGAACATGGGCTTTTTGCTCCTCGCCTTCAACCAAATCGCCAACAACGCTGGCATGTTGCGCTACACATCAGGCGGCAACTACAAAATCCCATTGGTGATTCGTGGCCCAGGGGGCGTAGGGCGTCAGCTGGGAGCAGAACACTCGCAAAGACTGGAAGCATATTTTCAGGCAGTTCCTGGATTGAAAATAGTCGCCTGCTCTACCCCCTATAACGCTAAGGGCTTACTCAAATCGGCTATTCGCGACGAAAACCCAGTTTTATTCTTTGAGCATGTACTTTTGTACAACTTAAAGGAAGATCTGCCAGAAAAAGAATATTTGCTACCTCTTGATAAGGCAGAAATAGTGCGTTCGGGCAAAGACGTCACAATTCTGACGTATTCCCGGATGCGTCACCACGTCATGCAAGCCGTGAAAACTCTAGAAAAGGAAGGCTATGATCCGGAAGTCATCGACTTGATTTCCCTCAAACCCCTTGACTTCGATACTATCGGTGCCTCTATCCGCAAAACCCATAGGGTGATAATTGTGGAAGAGTGCATGAAAACCGGGGGAATTGGGGCAGAATTAATCGCCTCAATTAATGAGCGCCTGTTTGACGAACTTGATGCCCCGGTGGTGCGCCTTTCTTCTCAAGATATCCCCACGCCATACAACGGTACTTTAGAACGACTAACTATTGTGCAGCCGGAACAAATAGTTGAAGCGGTGCACAAAATGATGGAGCTGCGGTTCTGAGTAAGTTAAGATTTTAGGTTTTGGATTTTAGATTTTAGAAAAAGGGAAAAGGGGTGAAGTCTAAAATCTAAAATCTAAAATCGTTTTAGCAGGTGAGAAGATGCAAAAACAAAGTTCAGTTTTAATTTTAATCTTAGGTCTGATAATAGCGGCGATCGCAATATTAGTAACCATACCGATCCGACTGGGATTAGACTTACAAGGGGGGGCGCAATTAACCATTCAGGTGAAAACCACCGAAGAAATCAAAGAAATTACCCCAACAATGCTCGAAGCCGTTGAGAGCGTCGTCAGAAACCGCGTTGACGCCCTCGGCGTCTCCGAACCCCTCGTGCAAACTGTCGGCAAAGATCAAATTCTGGTGCAGTTGCCTGGAGTCAACGATCCAGCAGTGGCAGAAAGGGTTCTCGGCGGTACCGCCCAACTAGAATTTCGCCGTCAAACTAATAATCCAGAACTTACTGCAGAATTTGAAGTCAGACAAAAAGAACTACAGGAGTTATTGAATAAACAGTTAGAACTGCAAGCAAAAGGCGATACAGAAGCTCTCGCCGCTACTCAAAAAGCAATCGAAGAGAAAACCGCTCAAATTAATGCTCTGTATGATAAAATATATGAACGCGTCGGCTTAACCGGCAAAAATCTCAAAGACGCGAACCCCCAACCCGATGCTAGCGGGACAAGCTGGGAAGTCGCTATTCGTTTCGATGCTGAAGGCGGAGAAAAATTTGCTGAACTTACCAAAAGTCTCGCCGGCACCGGAAGGGCGATCGGTATTTTTCTCGATAATAAACTAATTAGCGCTCCCATCGTCGGACCAGAATTTGCCCAAACCGGCATCACCGGCGGCTCTGCTGTGATTACCGGTCGCTTTTCATTGGAAGCCGCAAACGAACTGGCAGTGCAGTTGCGCGGCGGTTCCTTGCCTCTACCAGTGGAAATTGTCGAGAACCGCACCGTTGGTGCCTCCCTCGGACAAGATAGTATCCAGCGCAGTATTTATGCTGGTATTGGCGGCTTAATGTTGGTGTTAATTTTTATGGCAGTTTACTACCGACTGCCTGGATTGATCGCAGATTTGTCACTGGTTATTTATACTCTACTGACGCTTGCGAGTTTTACCCTTTTGGGTGTGACTTTAACTCTTCCGGGAATTGCCGGTTTTATCCTCAGTATCGGTATGGCTGTTGATGCCAATATACTAATTTTTGAACGCACGCGGGAAGAATTGCGAGCGGGCAAATCCCTTTATCGTTCTGTGGAATCCGGGTTTTACCGGGCTTTTTCCAGTATTCTCGACGGCAATGTCACTACCTTGATTGCCTGTGCGGCGCTTTTCTGGCTGGGAACCGGTTTGGTGCGGGGTTTTGCTCTGACACTGGGAATCGGGGTGATGGTAAGCATGTTTACCGCTATTACTTGCAGTCGCACTTTTATGTTGTTGGTAATTGGATTTCCAAATTTGCGCAAGCCGGAACTGTTTTGTCCTAATCTGCAAGTAGCTACTAAATCTTAAGTTTAAGTAGAGGCAGCGTCATGAGATTAAATGTTATTAAACTGCGATCCCTTTGGTGGGCAATTTCTGCCAGTATCATTCTTGCCGGTTTGGTTGCAATGATTATTTCTTGCTCTCGCCCTGATATCCGCGCTCCCCTTCGCCCCAGTTTGGATTTCGTAGGCGGCACGCGGCTACAGGTTGAGTTAGATTGTAATGTCCCCAATAATTGCAAACCTATCGATATTGCCACTGTCCGCCAAGTATTGAACGAGCTAGGTTTGGGTAACAGCAGTATCCAAATTCTTGATAAAAATCCGCAAGCAAGAGACCAACAAGTGCTTTCGGTTCGCACGAAAAAATTAGATGTGGAACCACGCACACAACTACAAAAGGCACTGAGTGAAAAAATCGGTGCTTTTGATCCGAAATCGATTCAGATTGATACTGTTGGCCCTACTTTGGGGCGCAAGATTTTTCAAGACGGTTTAGTGGCACTTATCGCTGCCTTTGCTGGTATCACTCTTTATCTAACATTTCGGTTTAAACTCGACTACGCATTTTTTGCTTTTGTCGCCCTGTTTCACGATATTTTTGTTACCCTAGGCGTATTCTCGATTTTGGGCTTAGTGCTGGGGGTAGAAGTGGATAGCTTGTTTATAGTTGCTCTATTAACAATTATCGGATTTTCAGTTAATGATACGGTGGTTATTTACGATCGCGTTCGGGAAATTATCGCTACAAATACTGGCGAACACATCAATAAAATTGTGGATGATGCTGTCAATCAAACCCTGACGCGCTCAATTAATACAACTTTAACCACTCTGCTGCCACTAATTGCTATCTTTATATTTGGGGGCGAAACTCTCAAATATTTTGCTTTAGCGCTAATTATTGGCTTTACGGCTGGCTCTTATTCTAGTATCTTTATCGCTAGTAGCCTGCTCGCATGGTGGAGAGAACGCACTGGGCAAGCTTATGCCCTGCCGGCACAACCTTCAGAAAATTCAATTTCTGTTGATGAGATTTAAACCTGAGTAATGGTTAATGGTTAATGGTTTTACCTAAAATTTACACAATTGTTAATGGTTTTACCTAAAATTTACACAATTATGCACCATTCTAAACATAGCTCAGCTACAAAGATTTCAGAACAAATTGACAATTCCGATCCGAATTTTCAGTTGCAAGTACAACGTTTGTACCAATTAACCGTTTACAGTCGTTGGCTGTTTGTCGGCTTACTTTGGGCAAGTGTAGGAACTTGGAGTCTTTGGGGTTTACGCAAAGAAATTGCTCTATGGCTACAACATTTTACTTGGGTTGCTGTCTACTACGGTTTGAGTTATAATCCCTTGTCTACTCTGGGGCTTTCTTTGTGTATTGCTATGACTCTTTCGATTTTAATTTGGCAAAGTCGCAATATTCTGTTTGGAATATCGCCTTCGGAAAAAAAACGCTTGGAAATGCAGGTGATGCGGATTCGTCAGCAAGGTAAAAGTCATCCTCTCTGGAAGTGGGTTAACGATGCGAAAACAGACTAAGTTAAATTTTTTAAGAAATTTTAAAGATTTTAAGATATTTTAAGTTGATTATTTTATTTTTATGAATGACTGGAAAGGGGTAGGAAAAGCAGATAGAGGCGCCCACCAGCGCTCTAAAATACAAGAAAATAGAATAATTAAGGGCTGTATTCAACTGCATCTTTGACACCGGAATCTGAGAAAAGCGGCTTTTCCTTGCGAAAAATAATCTGGCGAGCGCTTTTTTTTCTTGATTGCTGAATTGGAATTTCAATAATAAACTCCGTTCCTTGCCCTGGAGAAGAAATACACTCAATTTTGCCGCCGTGTTTCTGCACGACAATTTGGTAACAAATTGCCAGCCCTAACCCAGTACCTTTCCCAACCGGTTTTGTAGTAAAAAACGGCTCGAATAAGTGTTTTTTCACCTCTTCTGTCATGCCAATTCCGTTGTCGGCAATGCGAATTAATACGACATCAGAGACATCAGAATATTGATGGGAGTTAGTTTCCGAATATCTATGCTCCCTGCTTGGCTTCCGATGCCCTATTTCAGTACGAATTACAATTAATCCCGGCTTGGCTTGGGTTTCGATCGCGTCTATCGCATTAGCTAGTATATTTATAAAAACCTGATTCAATTGAGCGGCACAGCATTCCACCTTTGGTAAATTGCCGAAATCTTTGATAATTTCAATACCACCAGGAACACTTTTAATGCGGTGCTGTAAAATCATCAACGTATTTTCCAACCCCTCATGAATATCCACTGACTTCATTGGCGCTTCATCCAGGCGGGAAAAATTACGTAATTTCAGCACGATTTCGCGAATGCGATTAGCTCCCGTTTGCATCGACTCTAAAACTTTTGGCAAGTCTTGTATAATGAAATCTAAATCGATTTCCTCTGCTGCCTTGCGGATTTCCGATACGGGGTTGGGATAGTAACGTTGGTAGAGAGTTACGAAGTGTAGCAAGTCAGCTATATACTGACTGATATAGTTAACATTGCCATAAATAAAATTAACCGGATTGTTTATTTCGTGGGCAATTCCGGCAACGAGCTGCCCAAGAGAAGACATTTTTTCATTTTGAATAAGCTGAGCTTGAGTTTGCTGCAATTCATACAGAGCTACTTCGAGCTGCTGAGTTCGGGTTCTCAGTTGCAATTCCGATTGTCGCAGGGCAACTTCTGCTAATTTACGCTCAGTGATGTCGCGGGAATTAACGACGATGCCGCCTACAGCTGGATCGTTTGTCAGGTTACTACCAGTAGACTCTAACCAACACCAGGAGCCGTCTTGACGGCGAAATCGATATTCTACGGAAACGGCTTTGCCGGCAAGCAATTCAGAGGCAGCAGAAGATAGTTTGCTTATATCTTCTGGGTGAATGAAATTAAAACCCTGTTGCCCGATTAAGTCTTCGGGTTTGTAGCCTAATATTTTTTCTACGGAGGGGCTGGCGTAGCGAATCGCCCCGTCTGGTTCGAGGATGACGATTAAGTCAGAGGAGTTTTGAATTAAGGAGCGAAATTTAGCTTCGCTGCGGGCAAGTGCTTCGGCGGCTTGTTTGCGCTCGCTGATATCGGTTGCTACACACAGGATTTGACGTGATTTGCCATCTGGGCTTAGCAGTGGTCTTTTGATGGTTTGAAATAAGCGCACCTCCCCATTTGGACTGGTAATAGTTTCCTCTGGAATTACTTTATCACGCAGCTGCTGGAATACTTCCTGATCATCGGCGCGAAATTTTTCGATTTCTGCAGGATTGGGGTTAAAGTCAGCTTCTGTCTTACCAAGTAGGTTGCCGACGGTAGTGCCGTAAAGTTCTGCGATCGCCTGATTAGCTAGAATAAATCTTCCTTGTCTATCTTTGACAAAAATCAAATTCGGTGCTGTATCTATAACTTGCCGCAAAAATTGCTGAGAATTTCTTAAGGCTTTTTCTACTTCCACGCGCTCGCTAATATCACGAGCAATGCCGCGATAGCCGCGGAAGTTGCCTTTTTTGTCGTGGAAGGGAACGGCGCTAGTTTCCAAAACTACGAGATGCCCGTCTTTGTGACAGTGGCGGCTGGCGATCGCTGATAGAGGTTTTCCTTCGGCAAAAAGCTCTGCAATCATATTTCGTGCCCTATCCCGATTGCTTGGCGGCATGAAGTCGAAGGGAGTTTTGCCGAGCACCTCATTTGGTTCGTATCCCAAAATCTCACGAATTTGAGGACTTACATAAGTATAGGTGGTTTTCTCATCTACTTCCCACACCCAATCGCTTGTCGTTTCTACTAAGTTGCGGAAGCGCTCTTCGCTTTCCCGTAACGCTGCTATAGCAATCTCGCGAGCAGTGACATCCTGAATCAATGATAGTACTGAGACTAACTCACCTTGCTTGTCAAGCAAAACGGAGTTGTACCATTCGCAATATACTATCGATCCGTCTTTAGTATAGTTACGGTTGCAGCAAACGTTGCGCGGTGAGCTGCCGTCTTGCAAACAACTGATATTTCTGTTGACGGTTTCGATATCTTCGATAAAGACGAATTGCCATTCGCTTGGATGTTTTCCGATTACTTCTTCCGCTTTCCAGCCAAAAAGTTTTTCTGCCTGCGGTGACCACCATTGGACGCGAAAGTTTTTGTCCCACTCTATAACTGCTAGCGGCGAATTTTCTACGTGGAAGCTTAATTTATCTTCTGGGTGTAGCGCTTTTAGCTTTTTGGGCTTTTTTGGTGCTACCTGCACAACTGAGTATAGCCCAAACATTGCTGTTAGGGCTTTTATGCCTCCGAAAAGCCAATCGTCTAGGATTCCCTGGCTTTCTTGTAGAGATGAGTTTTGTATAAAGGTGATTAGGTGTGATGTTCCCAGAAAGGTAATTGCGATCGCCCCCAACAGTGCCATTGATTTATGTCGGCAAGCACTTCCAGACACTGCCTCTGTTTCGGGTGGGCGGGTGGTTAATAGCGAGCGCGCCAAAATTATCGCCATCGCGTAGCAAACTACGGCAATTATTCCATCTGACGTTATCTGCAACGGCGCCGCCGTCCCTATCCAATGGCCATTTGGGACTAGCGTCCCTGTTATTAATAAGTTTTTTAGCAATTGGGGCATATATTATTTCTCCTCTTCCCTGCTACGGGTAGTATTCATTCTGCTCTAGTAGCGGTGTTTATCAGCCCGAGCGGGTTGTATTTTTTTTGTTTCTGCCTGACGCACCCACTTCCCTGACTTTGTCTAAGTTTTGCTTAACTCCCTGAAAATTTAAGCCTTTTTCTTTTATCTTGATAAATTTTAATTTAAGTTTTAATAATTTGCAAATATTCCTACAGCTTTATTTTCTGCTTTTGTCTCAAAACTTAATATTACTCCTTTTTAAATAAATGCAATAATTTAAAATACTACAATGCTTGCTGAATCAAGCATAGATTTACTTTGAGGAGAAAATCTAAAAAATAAAACCTTAGGTATCAACACGCAGCTGCATTATAACATAGCCGGGAAAAAACAAATCAGTACTTAAGTATTTATTAAGGATTGATGCTCTAAAATAAATAGTAGGTGACAATTTCTGTTTAAATAAAACTTAATAAAATTAGATATACTGTCTAGGATTTAATAAGAAGAGAGGAGTTATATTAACGGATATAGTAAAATTTGTCAAGAGCGATCACATTTAAGCAAAACATCTCAAAACCATAGACCATACCATGAGCCAAACAGAGAAAATTCTCAGGCAACTGCCTGGAGACGCTTTGGGAGGATTGCGGCGGGCAGACAGCCTCTGGCAAGCAATCAAAGAAAACAGCGCGCCCGTGCCAGTTGTCGTCGAGCAGAGCCAGACGCCTTTAGCAGAAACAGATTGGGATGTACTCATCTGCGGCGGCACCTTGGGAATTTTTATCGGTGCAGCCCTGGCAGTGCGGGGATGGCGAGTGGCATTAATCGAGCGGGGGATGCTGCGGGGCAGGCAACAAGAATGGAATGTATCCCGCAAAGAGCTGAAAGTATTTGAGGAGCTAGAGCTGCTGGAAACAGAGCAAGTAGAAAAAGCGATCGCTACCGAATATAACCCAGCCCGCATCAGCTTTTTCAAAGGCGTAGAAATTTGGGTAAAAGACATTCTCAATATCGGCGTCGATCCCATCTATTTATTAGAAGCTCTCAAATTGCGATTTCTGCAAGCCGGAGGCAAACTTTTTGAAAATACCCCCTTTGAAAGCGCTGTCATTCATCCGGATGGAGTAATGGTAAAAGCCAGTAGCGCAAGCAGCAACTTCAAAACCAGATTATTAATCGATGCAATGGGGCATTTTTCCCCCCTCGTGCGGCAAGCACGCTGCGGAAAAAAACCCGACGGCATTTGTCTAGTAGTTGGCAGTTGCGCTAGAGGGTTTCCCCGCAACGACACCGGGGATTTGTTCGTCTCATTCACACCAATTCAGCACCAATGTCAATATTTTTGGGAAGCCTTCCCGGCACGAGACGGGCGCACTACCTATTTATTTACTTACCTCGACGCCCGCAAAGAACGTTTTAGTTTGGAATTTCTTTTTGAAGAATACCTGCGTCTGTTGCCGGAATACCAAGGCATTGAACTAGAGCAGTTGCAATTTCAGCGAGCGCTATTTGGTTTCTTTCCCTCCTACCGTCAAAGCCCGCTGCAACTACCTTGGAATCGAACCCTCGCAGTTGGAGACAGTAGCGGCTGTCAATCACCCCTAAGTTTTGGCGGCTTTGGGGCAATGCTGCGCCACCTCAAGCGTCTCAGTAACGGAATCGATGAAGCCCTGCAAACAGATTCCCTCAGTCAGAAAGCAATGTCTGCGCTACAACCCTACCAGCCCAGTTTATCTGTCACTTGGCTGTTTCAAAAAGCAATGACAGTAGGCATAGAGCAAAAAGTCGATCCTGAGCAAATCAATTGCTTGCTTTCTGCAGTCTTTCAAGTAATGGAAGAATTAGGCGAACCTGTACTCAAGCCATTTCTTCAAGATGTCGTGCAGTTTCCTGCCCTCTCGCAAACTCTTTTGGGCACGACGCTGGCGCATCCCGCTTTAGTTGCAAAGCTAATTCCGCAATTGGGGCTTGTAGCATTGTTAGACTGGATGCGACATTATATTAATCTCGGCGCTTATAGTGCTCTGTTTGCGTTACAGCCAGCTAAAGCCGAGCCACTGCTTAAAAGGCTCTCTCCTACATTGCAGTATTATCTCCGCCGCTGGTTTGAAGCTTGGCAATACGGTTCAGGTGGCGATTATCAGGTATAAATTTGCCTATAAACTTACTGGAGAACCTACAAAGATGTCAGCGGGCAAGCTGGAGAAGTTTATACTGATGTTTCCTGTTGCATCACCAAACAGGGGCGGGTGCAGATGTTGCTTATCTGACGCCAGCCCGGCACAGCTTGGAAACTGCAATGTGCTACCTGAGAGTTTTCCTTTGAAATTTTTAATCTTCTTCTTCGTCTAAATCCACTTCTAAATTTTCCACGTCTATCTCCTCAGAAATCAATTTAGACAGTAATAAATCCCGGCAAATTCTGAGTTGTTCATTTTGGGCTAATAAGATTTCAATTTGTTTGCAAAAAGGTTTTACATATTCCACATATAAACTGTGAATTTTCGGCTCTGGAATAGCGATTGGTAATTGACGAAAATTACTTTGATACACTTCTTTAAACATCGCCCCAGAGGAAAGACTAGATATTTTTTCGATATTCTCTTCCAGCCAATAATAAAGGTAAAAAGCCGATAGTCTTTCCGTAGGAATACAAGTAATAAAACCCTGATTTGTACAAGCAGGGCGAGTATTGATTGCCACCACGCCAATTGTAGCCCTAGACGTCATCATTACCGAATAAGGCGGGAAAATACGTGCTTTTGTCTTTTTCAACCCCAACTGAGTAATTTTTCTGAGAGAATCCGTTACAAACATCGTCCCTGCTGCTGTCAAATCTGAGGGAGTAAACCAGGTTATATCTCCATTTTCCCAAAATTCTGGCTTTTTGGTAGAAGGAGTATCACCGGTTACAGTTTCGAGTACCTCCTCAATTCTTTTTACCTCCCAACTTTCCGGAATCATTCCTACAGGCGAATCTATCAATTTTATATTTTCCCCTCCTGGAAAGCGGAAGCGAACAAACCATTCGCGATAAATTGATCGCGTCATGTTTTCTAAAATCTGAATGCGCTTCTGATTGTTAGCAATTAATTCATCATATGCTGATAAAATTGCCGCGATTTTGCGTTGATTGACAAGACTGGGGTATCTTATAGACAGTGCTTTCAGCGCCAATAGACTAACATACCCCTGAACTACCCCTCCGACAATCCCGCGCAAGGCGTTTTGAAAAGTCGGTCCTTTGACCCAATAATAAAGATATTTTGGCCACAAAATTTCTCGATTCGGTCTTAAAATAGCTACACTACTCGACAAACCAAAACGCTCATAAGGTTTTACTAAATAAGCCCGCCCGATTGTGCCGATAATACTCAACACTACATCCCCGCCAGCTGGTTTTGTGAGGGCTTGCGAATTGTCCCGAAAGTATTTATTAAAATCTGCTTCTGAAATGTAATCAATTCTCGATAAATTCAGCCCGTCTTCTTTGAAGTTTTTTGCGGTTAAGTACATTACGCCTTCTGAAACCCGTTTCATTTTAGCGTGAGTTCCATTTCCCACAATACAGACATCGCCAATGCGTTTTTCTGTCCACTGTGTAGACTTCTTCGAGGTAACTTTTGAAGATAAGGGATTCAAGATTAGTTGTGCCGACATAATTAAGTAGGAAAGAAAAATTTTTCAACCTATAAATGAGTGCAGACGGGTTTTTAAAACCCGTTTTCTAAAAGAAACCGGGTTTCTAATAATTGATTATTTTAGGGAAAAGTTAACCGCCTCACTCAGCAATTCAGATATTTTTAATATTTGATTAAACTTGCCTAAGTTTTAAGACTTTCTAGCAGGAGTGATATGTTTTCCGCAATTCGTTCTTCTAATGCCTGGGCTTCAGAATTTAGTTTGACGAGTTGCTCATTTAACTCTTCTAATTTTTCGGCTAAATCGATATCTTCTTCTGGTCTTCTAGCAAATCCTACATATCGTCCCGGATTAAGGCTCCAATTTTGCTCACTGATTTCAGCAATGGTAGCAACTTTGCACAGCCCTGCTATATCTCGATAGGTATTGTCGGGGAATAATTCTTGCCAGTTGGCTACGGTGCCGTTGGGTTGTAAGTAGATGGGCTGCGACATTAATTCGGTGTCAATCGGCTGTTGCCGATACATACGTACGATATTGGCAAGAAATTGTATTTGTTCTTCGCTGAATTCGCGGTGGGCGCGATCGCGTTTTTGGAAAATGTGCCTAGCGTCAATAAACAGCACTTTGTCCCGACGCGGAGTTCTAGATTTGGCCCGATCAAAAAACCATAGACTGCACGGCAGCCGCACCGTATAGAAAAAGTACGGTCCGACTGCTATCATTACGTCTACTACTCCACTCTCAATTATTTGGCGGCGGATTTCTTGCTCTGAGCCTAATACATCGCAGGCTGAGTTGGCCATTACAAATCCTGCTCGCCCATTTTCGTTGAGGGCGCTATAGATAAGTTGAATCCAGATATAGTTGGCATTGTCCATTCTAGGCATTCCAAAAGGAAAGCGGCGATCGCCTTTTAGCCGTTCCTTATCCACTTTATCCACATTAAACGGTGGATTAGCCATTACAAAATCGAACTTGCCAACGCTATCGTGGACATCTTCGTAGTAGGTATTGCTGTGGCGAATATCTCCTTTTAAGCCGTGAACCGCCAAGTTGAGGCGGCACAGACGCACTGTCTCTGCGATTTTATCTTGACCGTAGATGCTAATTTCGTTTTTCGGATTTATTTTCCGCCGCTTCTCCACCAGAGTTGCGCTTTGTACAAACATTCCTCCTGAGCCGCAGGCGGGATCGAACAGTTTTCCGTGAAACGGTTCAATTATTTCTACGATTAATTTTACCAGGGAAGTCGGGGTATAAAATTCTCCCCCTTTTTGTCCCTCGCTCATGGCAAAATTGCCCAAGAAATACTCGTAAATTCTACCGAAGGCATCTCCTTCGATATCCATGCCGATCATCTTGATGTTTTTTAGTAACGCCCGCAAAATGTCGCTGTCGATGCGGTGATAGTTTTTTGGCAAGACGTCTTTGAGATCTTCGTTTACTTCTTCTATCTCCCTCATGGCGTCGTCGATCGCTTTGCCGACATTTGCTCCCTTCGGCAGTTGCAGCAGGCGGGAGTAGCGGGCACTTGGCGGTAAGTTTAGTATGCCTCCCACTGGTTTGATTTGATTATCTGCCGTTTGGCGCTTTATTACTTGGATGGAGCGTGTTGACACTTTGTGTTCGGCGTACCGCAAAAAAATCAGCCCCAACACCGGCAGTGAATATTCTGACGGTTTTAGTTTGGAATTGGCTCTTAGTTCATCAGCTGCTGCCCAAAGGCGCTTTTCTATTTCAGTGTACTTAGCTGGCATTTTGGATTTACGTTTCTTATTATTTTATTCTACCCTCAGATAGCGCTTTTGTAAATTTTAAACTTTAAATTTTAGATTTTCTCTAGGGTTGTCATCCCCTAAAGTTCGGCAATCCAATACTTTTTTCTCTGGCCACTTGCTGACAAATTATAATTCATCATCCCGATTTTATTTGATTTTTGGATTAATTGGCGCATTTCTCAAGGGTAAGGGTAGAGGGTAACACTACTGTAATGAATAGCAACAGACGGGTAAGGGGGAGGGCTAAATTTCTAAATCCAAAAAAAACACTTAAAAAACACGTAAATATGCGGATGTTTTTAGACTGCCTTTGTGCTTCGCTTTAATTTTTGTGGAGATTGCGTAGAAAAAACGGAATTAAAAGTATGGTATTTGCCTACCCTCAATGCACCTGCAGTTAAAGCTCTTGACTCTCTATCAAAAATATGCGAGTATAGTAAAAATAAATTAAGTGTATTAATCAGGGTGGTTGACTGTAATACGTGGTAGGAACGGTAAAATCAGTGTTTTTACGGTTGATTAATTTAAAAATCAGAAATAAAAGTCTGATTTCTAGTGAAAAGGTGGCTTGCATCTACGACAAAAATCATGATTTGATAAACAGGAAATTGCAAGCTGATGTCTGAAGAGTTACAGCAAATGTCGGCAGAAATACTGCCAGAAGTCAACGCGGGCGTTTCCATTCCGAATAACTGCGAAACAGAAACAAATGATCAAAAGCAGCAAGAAGAAAATGGTGATGACACACAAATGAAAGCGCTTGCCAAAGCTATAGTCGTCAATTTGGTATGGACGATGGCGGGGCTGTTGGATAAAAAATAAACAAGAAGCGATCGCATAACCTAATCCCTAAAAAGTGCGATCGCATCCTCCTGCTCAAAACAATTTACTGAAGAATGCTAAAAAAAAGGAAAATGCCAGGATTTGTATATTTTGGGATGGTATAGGGATAAGTTTTGTTGTATTTTTGTGCCAAATGGAAAAACCACTTTTTTTAAATTGTCTTTGTGGGTTGCAAAAGAAGCAACTGCTGTAATAATTCTAAATTAACGTAAGTTGCGGCACCGCTATTTCCAGCTAAAACGCGAAATGGTTGCCCCGGCTCTCCTAAACAATCAATTACTAGGGAGGCACCTGTAAAATCTTGGTTTTGGGTGTAGCTGTTAACAGTGATAATCGTTTTTAAACCAGCTGCTAGTGCTGCTTGCAAACCGTGATGGGAATCTTCAAAAGCCAGACATTCATCAGGCGTTAATCCCATTTTTTCCAAAACGTAAAGGTAGATATCTGGGGCGGGTTTTTTGGCGGAAACGATATCTCCTGCAGCAATTATTTCAAACCATTCAGGAGAAATATGTTGCTTTAGAAGAGCTATAACATTGGGTAAGGCACTTGTAGTTGCGATCGCAAGTCGTAAGTTATTTGCACGTGCCTCTTGCAGTAACCGTTTCACTCCTGGGCGCAGAGGAATCGCACCAGTTGCCAGCAATTGCCCATAGTATTTCGTTTTGATAGCGTGCAAATTAGCAAGAAATTTATCCCAATCATCAGGCGGCTGAAAATCAGGCAAATATTTATTTAAATAAAAACGAATCCGCTCTTTTCCCCCAGCAATTGCCAAAAGTTCACCGTAGAGAGAATCTTCCCAATGCCAATTTAACCCTGCTTCTGCAAAAGCCCGATTAAAGGCAACACGGTGACCATCTCGCTCCGTATCAGCAAGAGTTCCATCTACATCAAAAATTAAAGCTTGCAGTTGTATCATCCTTATTTATATTTATTTTATTGCCATTTATTATTTATAATTTTATAATTTACAGTTGTTTTGCACATACTCACAAACATTTTTTTGCGTTATGCGGGCATAGTGCGATCGCATTGCCGTTAATCCAACATCTCCTGCGTTTTTTAAACTCAAAAACAGAGAAGCGCCCTCTTTTCTTAAAAAGAAGACGCTTCCCTCTCAAAAATCACCCTGGCACCGAGCTATTTTCCCAGGCAGTCACCCACCAAGTATCTTCGCCGCTGCAGCGTTTCACCTCCTAGTTCGGGATGGAGTAGGAGTGGTTCCACCACGCTTAAAGCACCAGGATAGTTAATTATT
>DVEG01000027.1 GCA_015295835.1 Oscillatoriaceae cyanobacterium M7585_C2015_266 | reverse complement strand
GTTTCTGACTTCTTTTCTGACTTAAGAATTTTACTTCTTAAGCCTGCTGATTTTAAATAATACTTTTGACGAGGTGTCTCGGGCTTTCAAACTATTTTCTTTTCTAGGTTCGGGCTGTGATGCAGTCTAGCGGTAGTCGCTTTCTCTTTGCCTCACCGCTATACCACTCTAGCAAGCCTACTTTGGTTTGTCAACACTTTTCCTAAAAATTTTTGCAAAATTTTTTGTCAAGGCTGAAATGCTTGTCTGGTAATGCTTTGAGAGACAATGGTAAAGTAGTGTACTGCATGGGAAGAAAAATATCGTGAATTTTCAATCGCTGATTGCTGCACTGCATGAATTTTGGGCTGAGCGCGGCTGTTTAATAGCCCAGCCTTACGATATCGAGAAAGGGGCAGGAACGATGAGCCCGCATACATTTTTAAGGGCAATTGGCCCTGAACCATGGTCGGTGGCCTATGTAGAGCCTTGTCGGCGTCCCACGGACGGGCGCTATGGCGAAAATCCCAACCGTTACCAGCACTATTATCAATATCAAGTACTGATAAAACCTTCTCCAGATAACATCCAAGAGATTTATCTGGATTCGCTCCGAGTTCTGGGCATACATCCTGAGGATCACGACATTCGGTTTGTGGAAGATAACTGGGAATCTCCAACTTTAGGTGCTTGGGGGGTAGGCTGGGAAGTCTGGCTCGACGGCATGGAAATTACTCAGTTTACTTACTTCCAGCAGTGCGGGGGGATTGATTGCCGACCTGTGGCGATCGAAATTACTTACGGTCTGGAGCGTTTGGCCATGTACCTACAGGAGGTAGATGCCTTTACGAAAATTTATTGGACGGATAAAGTGACGTATGGGGATGTTCACTTCCAGGGCGAGGTGGAGCAGTGTATCTACAATTTTGAGGCGTCAAATCCTGAATTACTGTTCACTTTGTTTGGGCTTTACGAACAGGAGGCGGAACAGCTAACGCAGAAGGGGTTGGTTTTGCCGAGTCTGGACTATGTACTCAAGTGTTCTCATACTTTTAATTTGCTGGACGCCAGAGGGGTGATTGCCGTAACGGAACGGACTCGCTATATTGCAAGAATTCGTAATTTGGCTAGACGTGTTGCTCACCTGTATTTGCAGCAGCGGGAAAAGTTGGCGTTTCCGCTGTTGCGGTTGCAGGAGGCTGTACCATCTGCGGTTAAACCAGTGGCGTAGCTATATATAGTAATAGTAGCAACTGCCTGTTTGTAGGGGGAGAGGGCATGAGGTATGGGGGGAAGAAAATTCAGTTATTACAATTTTCAAAAGTGACGGATTTTTCTTGTAATCCCATTACCTGCTACGCTAGAAGGGATTCTGCATCAGGCGGGAAGCATATTCCCGAAAGGTTGCTTTGTTGCGAATTTGAAAAAATTTAAACTTGAAAAGGGTATTAAACTAATGCTCGATCTGAGTCAGCTTCTTGAACCGATCGCTGAACAATTCCGTAGTCTGGGAATTCCCGAACCGATTACCCATTGGGGTCATCCGGGGATGATGGGGATTGTTGTTTTTGTGATGGGAGGTTTTGTCGGCTTCACTGGATGGCGCAGGCGGGTACTGACTAATGAGGTGACTGCCAGTGAATTGGTTGTCTCTTTGGGGGTTGCTCACCGCAGGATTGCACTGTGGATGTTTCTGTTTATGTCAATGGGGGCTATGGGCGGGCTGCTGTCTCTAGTGATGCAGCATCAGCCGATTTTGCAAAGTGCGCATTTCTGGACTTCGGTAATTGTTTTGCTGTTGTTAGCTACAAATGGGGCTATCTCGCTTTTTGGTTTTAAAACGGGGAAACCAGAAATGCGTACGGCTCATGCTTATTTAGGCTCTTTGGCGCTGGCAGTTATGTTTGTTCATGCTGTGCTGGGAATAAAGCTGGGATTGGCTATTTAGATTTATATTTGCGATCGCTCTATGTCTATTGCGGGTGGGGTGCTCCTCAGTCTTGCCTATATCCTAGGGCTGCTATCTACAGCTATACCCAGACAAATTTTCGCTTTGCCACTGGGCGGGCTAGGAATGCTAGTTCTAGGATTAATAGCAGCGATCACCCTGCCTAGTTTATGGCCAACTGGCCCCAAACGGTTCCTGTGGCTAAGTGCAGGCATTATAGGATTCCTAGCTACCCTATATTTACAATCACGAGTGCCGCAGCCAGCAGCCACTGACATCAGTCGGTTTGTATTGCCACCTGAAAACGGAGCAAAGCCGCAAGAAGTTATAGTCTGGGGCAAGCTAGACAGTATGCCCCGTCTCACCCGCTCTCAAAAAGCTCAATTTTGGTTACAAGCAACAAGTATTAGCCAGATTGTCTCGCAAGAAACTGCTTCTTATTATAACGTCACAGGCAAACTTTATGTTACTGTACCTTTACTACAAGCTACAGGTCTTTATCCTGGTCAAACCGTTGCAGTAACAGGGAAGTTATACAAACCCAAACCAGCTACAAATCCTGGTAGTTTTGATTTTCAAGCTTACTTAGCAAAAGAAGGTGCGTTTGCAGGATTAGCTGGCTTACGAGTCACTTTGCCTAATGACGAAATCAAACCTAAATGGGGATGGTGGGCAATACGGCAACGGATTGTTCAGGCTCAAGTAGAATGGTTAGGTGTACCTACTGGACCAATAGTAAGTGCGATCGCCCTTGGAAAACAAGCAGTTGATGTTCCCTTTGACATTAAAGACGAGTTTCGTCAAGTAGGGCTCTCTCACGCTCTAGCTGCATCCGGCGCTCAAGTCTCCCTTATCCTAGGAATAGTTTTAGGGCTTACTAAATTTTTCTCTGAACGCATACAATTGATTGCTGGTACTGGTGCGCTCATTTTAATGGTAGGTTTAACTGGTGGGGATGCCCCTATTTTGCGCGCCGCTGTAATGGGATTTGCAGCCTTGCTGGCATTAGTATTACAACGCCAGGTAAAACCTCTCTCATCTCTGCTCCTTTCGGCAACGATTTTACTACTGTTTAATCCTAACTTAATTTGGGATTTAGGATTTCAACTAAGTTTTTTAGCAACTCTAGGATTATTAGTAACGCAGCCGGCAATAATGGCGCGCTTAGATTGGATGCCAGTAGCGATCGCTTCTTTAATTGCCACCCCTCTTGCAGCTTCTACTTGGGTTTTACCTCTACAAATATACTATTTTAACACTATATCACTTTACTGCGTCATTGTCAACGTTATTAGTGCTCCTCTTATATCTATAATTAGTATTGGCGGTACAGCCAGCGCTCTAGCAGCATTGATTTGGCAAAAAGCGGGAACAACTTTAGCCTGGCTCCTATATTATCCAGCTCAGGCACTAATAGCGCTCGCGAAATTTTTCAGCCACTTACCAGGGAATACAGTAGCAACAGGTTCTATCTCACTGTTACAAATGTTAATCCTCTACGCACTATGGATTGGAGTGTGGCTGATTCCATGGTGGCACAAAGGGCAACGATGGATATTAGCTTTATTAGCTGCTGTTAGTTTTATAGTAGTACCGCTGTGGCACGCTCAATCAACAATATTTCAGGTAACACTACTAGCAACGCGCGGTGAAAAAATAGTTATTGTACAAGATAAAGGAGAAATAACCCTCATCAATAGTGGCGATGACGACACAGTTAGATTTGCACTATTGCCTTTTTTAACACAACAAGGAATTAATAAAATTGACTGGGCGCTGGCAACAGAAAGCCCAGAAGACACCCGCAGCGGTTGGGGGCAAATATTGCAAGCCTTACCCATAAAAACATTTTACGGGCGAGCAGCCCTTGATAGTGCGCTCGCATTAGCAGTAAGATCCCATAAAGGATCGTATCTGCCCTTACCAATTGCTCAACAAATAACAGTAGGCTCAACATCTGTAAAACTAATCAATACCGAGCCTTTAATAGTAGAATTATTCTTAGGTGGTAAAAAGTGGTTGCTCCTGGAAAAACTCAATCCCAACCAACAGCAACTCCTTCTAGAGTCAGGAGTTTTGCAGCCAGCACAGGTACTTTGGTGGGAAGGAGATTACTTAAGTCGCAAACTCTTAGAGACAATTAAACCAAAAGTAGCGATTTCCTCTTCCTACTCAATCAACCCAAACATGTCAAAATACCTACTCCAAAACCAAATCCAGCTCTTGTGGACAGAACGCGATGGGGCCATTCGTTGGACACCAGATGGTGGATTTGAAAAAATGTTAGAAGCCACAGAAAATGAAACAACCCTGCTGTAAAATATCACCTAATAAGTTAATATAAAATTTAAAACGGGAACACGTGGAGAGGTGGCAGAGTGGTTGAATGCGGCAGACTCGAAATCTGCTTTGGGGGCAACTCCAACGTGGGTTCAAATCCCACCCTCTCCGTTTACCAATGCCGAGGCAAAGGGATCATTTCACTTAAGTACTAAAACCAATTCCCCATCTGCAAATCCCGGCATTTTTATCGAAAATAACCCGTACTGCGGAGAAAAGAACGCAAAGTTTCCAGATATTGAATGCGATCGCCTCCTTCATAAATAGCCTGCACCATACTCCACGCATCTTGACCTTGCCCCAAAAGCATTTTATTAGCCAAATAAGCAGCCAAGACTGCCCTGACATCCTGCCCATTACTACTAAGCGACTGATAAGATTGCCATAATTTATCAGCATTGGCAGCAACTAAATTTGGATATTGACGAGTTACATCAAACATTTGACCTTGACGGTATTGCCAAATTTGCAGTGGAGCAAAATTTTCGGGATTATTAGAAGAAAAAAGCATCCAAAATCGACGATCTGAACTTTCAAATTCCGGGATGCCATCTAGATCAAAATCCTTAAGGTTGTAGCCAGCGGTTCCCCAAGGATGTTGAATATAACTATATTGTCTTAAAGCCGGGAGATAACGGTAAATTATAGAATAAGCACAGCACCTTTGCTCGCGCGGGAATAAGTCAATTAAAATTTCCGGTTCACCATCTCCATCTAAATCAGTAAGTCGAAAACCAAGAATAGAACTGACACCGCCACCAACTGGTAAAGGTGTATCTAGAAAAACTTCTTCTCCTCGGTTAACTTTCAAACGCAAATCACTAAAAACAAAAGTTTGTTTTTGATAAGTAAGCTCAGCTTTTATTTGTCCGAATGTTTGAGTTTGAGTTTGAATACCGCCAGAATTGGGAGGAGCAACTACATACTGGGGCGGTACGAGGGAAGCTTTGCCAGAAGTAGCGATCGCTTGACAGACAAAAGCGGCAACTTCTGCTCGTGTTGCGGGCTGATTAGGGTTAAGTAAACGAGGATAAGGATAATTAACAACCAAACCCCGTTGTGTAGCAGCTGCGATCGCATTCAGAGCAAATGATGGAATAGCATTAGCGTCATCATATACTTGATTTAACTGATTAATATCCAAAACAGTAGGAGAGAGTTTCAATCCATTTGCTAACGCTACCAATGCCTGCACCCGCGTCAACAACTCATTAGGCTTAAATAAACCGCTAGGATATCCCGACAAAAAACCACTTTGACGAGCATTACGAATAGCTTCTCCTATTGGAGTTTGGGGAGAAACGTCAAAAAAAGGAGTTTCAGAGCTGACAGCAGGAGCATTAGGAAAAGCTTTTGATATAATAGAGGCAAACTCACCCCGCGTAATAAATTGTTCCGGTTTAAAACTCCCATCCTGAAAGCCACTAAAAATACCTCGCTGTGCCAATTGTTCAATACACAATTGTGCCCAGTGTCCCTGTATATCGTAAAATGTTGATTTAGCAACTGTAGGAGTTAAACTACTTACTACTATTCCTATAGCTGCGAATAAGGCAGAGCCTATTTGCCATTTACGCATTTCAATCATCCCTACTAATTAAACTATAGTAGTTTTTATTCTAATATCTGAGAGCTTTTACCAATTCAGAATAAATTTTTATTTTTACTTAATTTTTATTGATCATCACCACTTTGCAAAATAAACGCAAATATGGCCCGGGCCTATTGACCTTGTGGTGAACAAGTTATGATATAAAAGTTATAACTTCTTAACGATTGTTAATGTAATGGTGATTTCTAAGGGCCAAAATAAAATCAAACAGGCGATAACACAAAAACTATTGTTTGGCAACGAGCCAACTCCAGAATTAATCGCAATTTTACTCGTCTATTTCGTTCAAGGGATTCTGGGGTTAGCGCGTCTTGCCGTCAGCTTTTTTCTAAAAGACGAGCTAGGGCTTTCTCCGGCAGAGGTATCCGCCCTACTAGGCATTGTCGCTTTACCATGGATGGTAAAACCACTATTTGGCTTCATCTCCGATGGATTACCTATCTTTGGTTACCGCAGACGCCCTTACTTAATTTTATCTGGGCTTGCAGGAGCATTTGCTTGGGTTGCCCTAGCTACAATTGTCGAAACAGCGCAAGCAGCAACAGCAGCGATCGCTCTTAGTTCCCTTTCTGTCGCTGTCAGTGACGTTATCGTAGACTCCCTCGTAGTCGAAAGGGCACGCAAAGAATCCAAAACAGACGCCGGTTCCCTACAATCTTTAAGTTGGGGTGCTTCCGCAATCGGTGGATTAATCACCGCCTACCTCAGCGGCTCCCTTCTCGAACACTTTAGCACCCACACCATCTTTTTAATTACCGCCACCTTCCCCCTAATTGTCTCGGCTACAGCATGGTTAATCACCGAAGAGCCAATAAACGAAAAACCCGATTTCCACAATATCAAAGAACAAATCACAAAACTGCGCAGTGCGCTCACCCAGAAATCCATCTGGATGCCAACTGCTTTCCTCTTCCTCTGGCAAGTCACCCCAACCGCTGACTCAGCCTTCTTCTTCTTCACCACCAACGAACTAAAATTTCAGCCAGAATTTCTAGGGCGCGTGCGCCTAGTCACTAGCATCGCTTCCCTAATTGGCATCTGGCTATTCCAACGCTTTTTCAAAGCTGTTCCCTTCCGCACCATTTTTGCATGCTCAACAGTTATTTCAGCAGTATTGGGCATGAGTACCCTGCTACTCGTCACCCATGCTAACCGCGCTCTAGGTATTGACGATCATTGGTTTAGCTTGGGCGATAGTCTCATTCTCACAGTTATGGGACAAATTGCCTACATGCCTGTACTCGTACTTGCCGCTCGTCTTTGCCCACCAGGAATAGAAGCAACATTCTTTGCCCTGCTGATGTCGGTAACCAATCTGGCAGGATTGCTTTCATATGAAACAGGTGCATTACTCATGCACTTACTAGGCGTAACTCAGACAAATTTTGAAAACCTCTGGCTACTCATAGTTATTGCCAATATATCTACACTCTTACCCTTGCCTTTCATTACTTGGCTTCCTGATAGTAGCAGTCAAACCGCTGGCGAAACTGTAGAAGCAACTTCTCTACCTGCACTAGAGCCCGAAATCGCCAAAGCCACAGGCAATCATTTTGTTCCAGATTTTCTACCTGAATTAGTACCAACTGGTGTCTTACCAGAAAATCTAGCAGCAGAAGAACGCCGCTAAATTGAGAGGAAAAAGGAAAAAGGAAAAAGGGAAAAGGGAAAAAGACAAATACTTTTACCTTTTTACTTTTGCCTTTTTACTTTGAAATTAATAATCAGATATTTTTACACAGATATGCAATTGCAAACTTCCAAACCTTCATTTATTAACGCATCTGTTTACTACAACCGTAAAGACTGGCAAAAAGGTTACGAATCACAAACGAAAGAATTCGAATACTGGATAGACGACATTGAAGGTGAAATTCCTCCAGAATTGCAAGGCACATTATTTAGAAATGGTCCTGGTTTACTAGATATTAACGGCAATCGCCTTCACCACCCTTTTGACGGAGATGGTATGATTTGTGCGATCGCTTTCAAAAACAGTCGTGCCTATTTCCGCAATCGTTTTGTGCGCACAGAAGGCTATCTCAAAGAACAAAAAGCCGGAAAAATTATCTATCGCGGAATCTTCGGCACTCAAAAACCAGGCGGTTGGTTAGCAAATGCTTTTGATACTAAAATCAAAAACATAGCTAACACTAATATTATTTACTGGGCAGGAAAACTTCTTGCTCTGTGGGAAGCTGCTGAACCCTACCGACTCGATCCTTACACTTTAAATACCCTTGGCAAAGAATATCTTAACGGCATCTTACAAGAAGGCGACGCTTTTGCCGCACATCCTCGAATTGATACCAGTTGCGATATAGATGGGGGGAACCCCTGTTTAATCAATTTTTCTGTTAAAACCGGAATTTCCAGCACTATCACTATTTATGAAATCAACGCAACTGGAAAACTCCTACGCAAACATGCTCACTCAATTCCCGGCTTTGCCTTCCTGCACGATATGGCGATTACGCCTAATTACTGTATCTTTATCCAAAATCCCGTCTCATTTAATCCCTTGCCTTTCTTTTTAGGATGGCGAGCAGCTGCTCAGTGCATTAACTTTCTCCCCAATCAACCCACGAAAATCATTCTCATACCCCGCCACAACCAGCAAGCTGTTCAAATTCTGACAACCAAACCGTGCTTTGTTTTTCACCACGCCAACGCCTTTGAGCAGGGAGATGAAATCATTCTCGACTCAGTTTGCTATGACTCTTTCCCGACTGTCGAGCCAAATAGCGATTTCCGCGAAATAAATTTCGAGTCTCTCCCGGCTGGGCAGCTTTGGCGCTTTCGCTGTAATCTTATAGATAAATCTGTGCAGCAAGAAGTGCTGGCTACTCGCTGCTGTGAATTTCCTAGTTTGCACCCTGATAAAGTAGGGCGCTCATATCGTTATCTATATATAGGAGCAGCTCACCAACCTTCGGGGAATGCGCCTTTGCAAGCTGTTTTGAAAATAGATTTACAAACAAGAGCCTGCCAGCTCTGGAGTGCCGCACCGCGTGGTTTTATCGGTGAACCTTTGTTTGTTCCTCGCCCAGGTGGCTGTGGAGAGGATGATGGCTGGGTGCTGCTGCTAGTGTATGACGCCGCTATGCACCGCTCTGATGTGGTGATTTTGGATGCTCGCGATTTGAATGTGCAGTCGCGTTTGCACCTGAAGCATCATATTCCTTATGGCTTGCACGGCAGTTTCTGTCAGGAATATTTTGGTCCTGTTTGAAGACTGGTAGCCAAAGAAACCGGGTTTCTCTGCCCGGTTTTTTTATTGATTTTTTTTCTCAATAAATTAAGTAGCGCTCGCCTTTTTCCCTAAACATTTACTTTCCGATTTTTTAAAAAAACTTTTCATTAAAACAGATAATTGATTTTTTGGCGATTTTTAACAAAAATTAATAATTTATCTAATTGCGGTATAGTAAGCACTTTATTTTTTTTATTTATAAAAAAAATTAAAAATTTTTAAAAAAAAGTCAGAGTAAATATTAGGGAATTAAACTAAAAATAGTATTGTTTTAGCGGTTTATTAATGTTAGTGCAAAAGTCAACGAGCGCAAAAACAATATTGGATTGCTGAACACTAATGCTATTGGTGTCTGAAACTCTGTGGGAGGAAGATCAATGGTTACGGGGCATCTGACATCAAACCTAAGCCTTGCGACAAAAGACTGGCGTCTATTTGCTCCAAAGATAAAAACACAAGAGCCTACTTGGAGCGTGATACATACATGTCCAGGGCGGAGCCGGTTGCGAGTGCCACAACTTCGGCAGGATGTCAATTTTGCCCGCAGATTAGAAAAAGCAGTTAGAAAACTCGATGGCGTTAAAGATGTTCGTATTTCTCAGGCGTCGGCGTCAGTAGTCATCACTTACACCACCAAAATTAAAAACTTCGGTGACATGTTTAAGCACGCGCTCGCCTTAGCTACAACTAACCGAGAATTAGAACAAATTGCTGACTCCCAAGAAAATACCCCTACAGAAGAAAATCCCTGGAGTGAATTAAAACTCCCAATATTAGCTACAATCGTTTCCCTGTTAGCAGAGCTATTAAGGCTACCGATCGCGCCTCCATTGGTGGCGGCAACTCTAGCAGTAGCAACATTGCCAGTTGCCAAACGAGCAGTAGAGAGTATTTGCAAAAATCGTAAACTAAATATCGACTGTTTAGATTTAATAGCTGTTACTCTTACCAGCCTGCAAGGCAGCTATCTCACTCCATCTTTAATGTTAACGCTGCACGAATTAGGGGATGCGATTCGCGAACGCACCGCCCGTAGCACTCAGCGTCAAACCCTTGAATTACTCAATACCCTTTCTGCCTTCGCCTGGGTAGAGCGAAATAGTCAAAAACAACTTCTTCCCATTAAAGAAATACAACAGGGAGATATTGTTATCGCCTGTACTGGCGAACTTATCCCCGTTGACGGGCGCGTCTTGCGTGGTCAAGCTACTATTGATGAGCAAAGACTCACAGGCGAATCTATGCCTGTTTTTAAACAACCGGGGGATGAAGTTTATGCTTCTACTTACGTGCGTGAGGGAGAGATTTACATTGTTGCTGAAAGAGTAGGCAGTCAAACTCGTGCTGGTGTCAGTATTCAAATAATTAAGGATGCCCCGGTTCATGATACACGTATGGGAAATTATGCCGCACAAATAGCTGAACGAGCGCTCGCTCCAGCACTGCTGCTTTCAGCTTTTATTCTCGCTACGACTAAAAATATAACAAAAGCAGCTTCTATTCTTACTCTTGATTTTGTCACAGGAATTCGCGTTTCTGTACCTACTACTGTACTCGCATCCTTGACAGCAGCGGCGCGACGTGGTATCCTTATCCGTAGTGGGCGAGCTTTGGAACAACTCGCTAAGGTAAATGCCGTCGTCTTTGATAAAACTGGCACGCTCACAACTGGTAATATCGTTGTAGTTGATATACAAGCAATTGGGGATAAAATATCAGGCATTTCCTCAGGGCTGAGTAAAGAGCAAACCCGTATTTTAGAACTTGCTGCTGCTGCTGAATACCGTCTTACTCATCCTGTAGCCTCAGCAATAGTGCGCTGTGCGCGGGAAAAGGGTATTCGCTTACTGCGACGCGGTGAGTGGGAATATCAGATAGGGTTAGGGGTAAGAGCAGAAATCGACGGCGAAACTGTGTTGGTAGGGAGCGATCGCTTTTTACATCAGCAAGGTGTAGAAATAGGAAATATCGCTTCCCTCCCACCAGGCACTGCCGCACTCTTTGTCGCCAGCAATGGCCATTTTTTGGGCACGATCTGCTATGCCGATCCTCTACGCCCGGAAAGCTTGTCAGTTGTTCGCTGTTTGCAGTTAGAAAATATAGAAACTCACATCCTCACTGGCGATAGTCTCCCTCGTGCCCGCGCTGTAGCTGCTGAGTTGGGCATTTCGGAAGATAAAATTCACGCCCACGCTTTTCCTGAACAAAAGGCTCAAGTTGTGGAAAAGTTGCACGCATCAGGTAAAACAGTTGCTTTTGTCGGTGATGGTATTAATGATTCGGCAGCTCTTTCCTGCGCGGATGTTTCGGTTTCTTTTGGTGAGGGCTCGGATGTCGCCCGGGAGACGGCAGATGTGGTTTTGATGTCTAATGATTTGAATAGTTTGGTGGAGGCGCTCGCCCTAGCTAAGCAAACCATGCAAATCATTCATCAGAATAATTGTTTGTGTGTTTTTCCCAATCTGGCGGCTCTCGGACTTGCTACGACTATTGGCATCCACCCCCTGGTTGCTACAGCGGTTCATAACGGTTCAGCGCTCGCTGCTAGTGTCAATGGCTTACGCCCCCTACTTCCCTAACAGGATCTTATACTTCTGTAGAATTTTCCCTTTCCTCCCAGGAATGCGTCTCCATTTGAGAGCGTGGGCACGCCCAGTTGCTGGGTAACATAGATGGCCATCCCAGCCGCAGCGCTTCAGGACAAATCGTGTGAATCGTCAGTTGACAATCAATCATCTGTAATCCCGCCTTCTCAGCCTGCTTCAACCCACTCTTCAAAATCGAATCATTTTTAAATTCAATCGTTTTGTTACACTGCACACATACTAAATGATGGTGGTGGTGCGGGTAAGGCTGATTGAGTTCATAATGTTTATGCCCTTCAGCTAACTCCAATTCCCGCAGCAGCCCCATCCTAGCCATCAATTTTAGCGTCCGGTAAATCGTGGATAGACTAATTGTTTCTCCCCGACGCTGCAACAGGTGGTAAAGATCCTCTGCACTCAAGTGATTTCCCCTGGGAAGATTTTGAAAGACGTGTAAAATAGTCTCTCGTTGGGGTGTTAAGCGCCATCCTCTGGCGTTGAGTTCGGCTTTTAGCGAAGCTGCTGTGTAGAGAGCCATAATTATCTTGCCAAAAAAGACTCTTTATTGAAAATCATACCTATTTTTCAGAGCTTTTTTCAACAAACTCGACTAATTGAGAATATATTTCATTATTTTCTCACGTTTTCTCTGGAGCAAAGAAAAAAGATATAAATGATTAACAATCAGCAATCAGCAATTTATAGAGATTTTTATTGCTGGCTCTGTTTGCAAAGATTTGTATTGTTGTATTGAATATGTATTGACTAAAAAACAGTCTCATGATAAGCCGCTTTCTAAACCAGATGCCTAAACTGGCAAGAAATTCAGAAGTTCACAAATAAATATTGACAAAAATTTTCAATAAATATATATAAGTCTTGATTCTTAGAATTAACATTACTCAGCATGCAAAAAATAAAAATATTGTATCGTTGCTGACGTGAGCAACGCCAGTTTGAATTATATGTAAACCAAGTATACTATTATTGGCAGCTAATTTTAAATTTACTGAGTAGATTTTAACTGCACAAGCAAAAGGAGAGTTATGGAATATTGGTTTAAGTTAATTCTGGAATACGGCGTGCCTATTTTAAATAGTTTAGTCAATCTGAAAAACGGTATACCAATAAGTGGAATTCATCTTCAAATAGACGATAATCAGCAAGCACAACTGATGCTGGAATTTCTGGATTCTGAGAAGAAAAACAGTAATTCTCAGCCATGTAAAGAAAAACTCGTAAAATTAGGCTACGAAGAGGCACAAGATTTTATTAAAAGTGCAGTTTGGGCGATTCAGCAAAATAGTTTAGAGTTTCAGCGTTGGCGTTTTGCCCAAGAAAAAGCTTTACAGCAACAACTGGCTATTTATAATCGCGAGACGCAACTAAAACTAGCACATGTTCAGCGAGAAACGAATCTAAAATTAGCTGAAGTTGGTAAAATTCTTGAGCGGTGGCCTTTGCGTCTGCTGCCTTCACAAATTTTAGCATCTCATGCAGATACTGTTCCAGAACCGCTGCGAATTATTATAGCTCCACCTGACTTAAAAGCTATGTCTGCATCCCTGGCACAGCAGTTTAACTCAGTGGCGACGGCGATTCCAGATATTGATTCTAAGTTAGCTCAAGGTTTACGAGAATTTCTCTATCAAAATTATCCTCTACACGGTTCGGAAAGACCAACTGAATTTTTAGGTGGAGCTTGGGATAGCGATCGCTTTTATGGCGAAGCTAGTATTAAAGCAATATTTGCTCTGCTAAAATCAGAGCCTATTTTGATTCTGGAATCAGAAATCGACGGCGAACACTTAATTTTTCGCATGGCTTATTGGGGAAAAAATCAAAACCAATATTGCTACGTGACGCTTTTCAAACTGCCTTATCGAGAAATTATTCGCTCAGCAGTAAAAACACGAGCCAGACAGTGGAAACAAAACAAAGAAAAATTAATAGCTTTAGGTAAAAATATTAAAGAAATAGAAAAATTAGCAGGAGACAGTGAGATAAATTTAAAAATTTTGGAAGAGGAAGAGGAATTAGAAAGAGTGGGAATAGAAACGAGTAATTTATTATTTATGTATCAATTAAACAGTAAAGATTTTGAAGCTTTCACTCAACTGCTAATAAGAAGTCACTGTATAGTAGCAGGCTGGATGGCAGACATTCATCATCTAGTATATAATAATGTAACTCCTCGCCTGCCGCAATTGTTGCCTGATTTGACAGAAACAACAGCAGACAAACAGCTATTACAAGCAGTAATGAATGCAGCGTTGGGAAGTTATCGCCAAGTACTAGCAGCGATCGCTATTCAAAAACTCCCAGAAACACTAATAAAATTAGCCCAAAGTCTAGTGCATTTAAATGAAAAATCATGGGCTATCGAACAACTAAATTACTCAATTAAGTCATGGCTGCAATTGCATCAATTAAACCCAGAGAGCGGAATTTCCGGACTAGAAAAAATGAAATCAGTAGTATCAAGACAAGATACAGAATATCTAGAAGCACTTAGAGATTGCTGGCAAGAATTAGGGAACGAGCAGGCTGTAACAATAGTAAAAGAAATGCTCAGTGCGCTCGCCGCTCAAAAAAATCAGTCCAAACTTGAAGTATTGGAAACTATAACCCTCAACGGCATTTCTGGGCGAACCGCCGCAGTAGCAATCGGAATTCATAAAACATCCACAGGAGAGATAAATCAAATTCTTGCTGGCACCACCGAAGATAACACAATTAAATTGTGGCAAGTGCCCAGTAAACAGAAAAATACCCAAGAGCTATCTTTATTACGTACACTAAGCGGAAATGCTGGTCAATTACTAGCGATCGCCCTTAGTGGCGATATCCTAGCCAGCAGCGAGCGCACAGGGCAGAGAAGTCATATCTATATTTGGAATATCCACACAGGCGAATTGATACGTACCCTCTTCGGGCACAAAAAATGCGTTTATGCCCTCGCTCTCAGCCCAGACGCTCAATTTCTCGCCAGTGGTTCGCATAAAATTAAAATTTGGAACCTGCTGAGCGGCGAGCCAATGCGCACCTTATTCGGGCACAGAGAATGGGTATATTCCCTAGCAATCAGCCCTGACAGCAAACTAATCGCCTCTGGCAGCGAAGACAAAACAATCAAAATCTGGCAACCACATTCAGAAACCCTACTACGTACCCTTTCTGGGCACGAAGGGGCTGTTTATTCTGTGGCTATCAGCCCTGATGGCCAATTTTTAGTTAGTGGCAGTGCCGACAAAACCGTCAAAATTTGGCAGTTATCCACTGGTAAGCTATTACACACTCTTGTTGGCCACCAAGACACCGTTTATACAGTGGCCATTAGTCCCGATGGACAGATAATCATCAGCGGCAGTGCTGATAAAACGATAAAAATATGGAACTTGCACAGTGGCGAAGAATGCAAAACATTAACAGGGCACACGGGGGCAGTTTATTCTCTAGCGCTCGCTCCAGATGGCAGCACTTTTGCCTCTAGCAGTGCCGACAAAACCATCAAACTCTGGCTACTTCAACCTTAACTGCCAAAAATGGAAAATTTGTTTAAGAATCTACTTGACAACGAAATTTGTGTTATCTTAACCTTAGATTAAACAGAAGCTTAACCTGCTGTTATCCTCAGCAACCGAAAAACAAGCAATGCTTAGAGTTTCGGAGCGAGGGAGGGGGTAAGCCGCCAGCCAAGGAAATCTCCCATATTAGTTTGTTTGGAGATTCACTTGCGAAAACGGCAATCCAGCATGGGGAGGCTGCTTACATCTCTGGATCTCTAATCCTGGAGTCAGGAGGGGGCAACTCTTATGTCACACAAAGCTGTGCTGGTGCCTGTCACCACAAGCATTACAACAAATAAAATCCCGCTTTGCTGTTGCTGCTGCAAAGGTAGAAGCATCGCGCGATTGAGGCGTTGACGCTACAAACGGGGAGAACACTCTCTAACGCCTCTAAGAGAGTATTGATAGAGGCAAAAAGGCAGTAAATATTTCTGACACGAGAAAAAGTGGGGGAACCCGTCGCTCGTGGGAACAAACTGATTTGGAGATAAAAAATGGCTGGATTAATAGCAGCACAAAGCCCAGAAATAGGGCTGGAAATTGTGCACGCTATACCGGGAAGGGTGCGGCTAAAAGTAAGACGCGGCACACCGTTTAAGGTGGTAGAAAAAATAGTTGCCTATTTGAAAGAGCAATCAGGAATTGTTGAAGTAAAATTCAATCAGCAAACAAATAGTTTAATGATTGCTTTTAATGAAAGCGAATGCTCAATGCAACAGATATTTAAACTGTTGCAAGCATATGGTGTGGAATGGCAACGAGAAACACCAACACACCGTGTGCCGACACTACAAACATCAGTCGAGTCATTCGTGCCTTTAATGGTGGGAATGCTTATTACCCAACGCCTGGGAATCCAAGGATTACCAGCGCTACCAGTTTATTTGATAGCCGCTACTACCACCCGTCAAGTGCTCGAACAATTGCCGCTAGAGCTGAATTTATTATTAGGAAATGTAAATAGCGAAACTACGCCCGTGCAATCATCAGAAACAATTGCCTATCGGATTATACAAGCTATTCCAGGGCGAGTGCGCCTTTATATCCCTCGAATAGCTAGCGATTCCGCTTATACCCGCCGCCTAAAACAATTAGTAGAATCAACAGAAGCAGTAACGGGCGTGCGAGTAAATACAGCAGCAGCATCTCTGATTGTTAATTATAAAATAAATGCAGTTTCTGAGGCAGATTTTTGCGATCGCCTGCTTGCACTTATTCAACAAGCCGGCACTCCTCCTGCGTCAAAACAACTTTCAAAAATAGCTCTAGAAACCAGAGTCAAAAACGGCAAACCACAGCCGCAACTTATAGGAGAAAGTTTCCCCGTAGAGCAGAATAACAATCTGCAAAATTTAGAAATTGCCCCAGAAGAAACGGCAATTAAAAACGGATGTAGCCCCAATCGGGAAACACCAGCCCAAACAAAAATCGAAAGCCAAAATCAAGCAAAAGGAGTAATAGTATATACACCAACAACAGCATTAGAAAAACAAAGCTTCTGGGCAAACTATAAACCACCAGCGCTTTCGATATTTTTGAAATTCATGGCAAATCTTTATTGAGAAGAACGTGAATATTTGAAAACCAAAACTGAAAGAATTGCACCATTCAAACCAGACAAGCAGGGAGGTTAATCAAAAAGAAAATGGCAAACGCAATTGGTAAACTGGCAGTAAATACAACATCGGGAGTGCTAACCACGCCAGGAGAAGAAAAATCCGCAACTCGATATGAACACCAATTTCAGCGGAATGGGAATATCAATCATCAGCACTCAAAAGTACATTATCAAATTGTTCACGCCATACCAGGGCGGGTACGATTTCGAGTGCCAAGATTAATGTATGATCACATTTACGCACATCGCCTAGAAATATTGGTGTCTTCAACAGAGTGCGTAACAAAAGTGCGGATTAAACCATCAGCAGCTTCGCTAGCAATTAAATACGAAAGCGGCAGCATAAGCGATGCCGAAATGCGAGCGCATCTGGCTAAAATAATTCAAATAGCAGCAAACAGCAACATCCAAGAAAAAACACAGACAGCCACCGCCGAAACAACAACCTCAGAAGAAAATAACATATGGTCGAATCTAAAACTGCCAATTCTGGCTACTTCTTTGGCAATATTGGGGGGACCCTTAGGGCTGCCGATACCAGCAATAATTGTGGGAAGCACAATCGCCATTACCAGTTTGCCAGTAGCAAAACGCGCGTGGGAAGGCATTCGCCAAGAGCGTAAACTCAATATTGACTTCTTAGACTTTTCAGCGATCGCAATTACCACCCTGCAAGGGCAATTTCTTACCCCAGCCTTAATGCTTTGCCTAATCGAAATTGGCGATATCATTCGCGAACGCACCGCCCGTAAAAGTGCTCGCCAAACCCTTGATCTCCTCGATTCTCTCGCTGAATTCGTCTGGGTAGAACGTGACGGCGAAAAACAAGAAATCCCCATCGAACAAGTTCAACGAGGCGACACCGTCATCGTATATCCAGGAGAACAAATTCCCGTCGATGGCCGCATTTTACGGGGACAAGCTACAATCGACGAACAAAAACTAACCGGCGAATCCATGCCCGTAATCAAACAACCAGGAGACGAAGTTTACGCCTCCACCCTCGTACGCGAAGGACAAATTTATATTGTTGCCGAACGAGTCGGTAGCGACACACGGGCAGGCGCAAGCATCAAATTAATGCAAGAAGCACCCGTACACGATACCCGCATCGAAAATTACGCCGCTAAAATAGCTGATCGCGCCGTATTGCCTATCATCCTCCTTGCAAGCGTCGTATTCGGAACCACCCGCAACTTAGCGCGAGCCGCATCCGTACTCACCCTCGACTTTGCTACCGGCATTCGCGTCTCAGTACCCACCACAGTTCTTGCAGCCCTCACCTCTGCCGCACGACGTGGCATCCTCATTCGCAGCGGGCGCGCCCTCGAACAATTCGCCAAAGTCAATACCTTCGTTTTTGATAAAACAGGCACCCTCACCCAAGGCGAAATAGCAATCGTAGGCGTCAAGACAGTAAACGGCATGTCAGCAGAACAAGTAATAGAATTAGCAGCGGCAGCCGAACAACGTCTCACTCACCCAGTAGCATGTGCTTTAGTACGCTATGCCGAAGAACAAGGGCTACGCCTCTTGCCACGCGGTGAATGGAACTATGAAATAGGTTTAGGCGTACGCGCAAACATTGAAGGGCAAACAGTTTTAGTAGGCAGCAAACGCTTCCTGCAACAAGAAGGGATTAGCCTCAAATGTCTGTACGAAGAACACCCCGACTTGCAAACCGGCTCTTTAATCTATGTTGCCAGCGACGGAGAATTGCGGGGCGTCTTGCAGTACACTGATCCCCTTCGCCCAGAAAGCTATGAAGTTATCACCCAACTGCAACAAGCAGGCATAGAAGTTCATATGCTCACCGGGGATAACTGGAAACGCGCTAAATCCGCAGCCAATCGTCTGGGAATTCCAGAAACTAATGTTCACGCCGAAGCATTCCCAGAAACAAAAGCAAATGTCGTCCGAGAATTGCACGAATCTGGCCGCACAGTGGCCTTTATCGGCGACGGCATCAATGACTCGGCAGCTCTGGCTTATGCCGATGTCTCAATTTCCTTCGGCAACGGCTCCGATATCGCCCGCGAAACCGCTGACGTAGTGTTGATGCGTAATGACTTGCAAGGATTATTAGAAGCGATCGCACTCGCTCGTCAAGCAATGTCTCTCATTCATCAAAACACAGCGATCGTTGCTATCCCCAACCTCGCAGGTTTAATCATGGCTGGTACTTTTGGGCTCAACCCACTGGCAGCCACAGTAGTTAACAATGGCTCAAGTATACTCGCCGGCGTCAACGGTTTGCGACCACTCTTAAACAGAAAATAAAAGAAATTAGAGCGGGTTACTATCCTAATTCTCTACCATTAAACCCGCTCCCCTCCTCCCCCCAATAACCGCATTAGATTTCTTTGCAAATTTTTCCTTATAACAAGGAGGCACTCTACTATGCTGTTTGGTTTAGATGATTTATTTGAAACAGTTGCAGAAGATTTAGCATTACCAGTTGTTATAGCTGGCATCGGCGCCGCGATTCTTGCCCCAGTTTTACTGCCCGTCGGCAAACCATTGGCAAAAACAGCAATAAAAGGCGGACTCATTTTGTACGAAAAAAGCAAAACTGTTTTTGCAGAAATAGGAGAAGCTTTTGAAGATATTATTGCCGAAGCTAAAGCAGAAATTTCTCAGTCAAAAACTCAGAAAATTCACCTGCTACCAGCTCCCGCCGAAAATGAGCCGTGAAATATAACAGATTGCCCGCGCAGCAACTACCCAAGCAGCAAAAAAAAACAATTGACAGCTTACAGAAAACAGGAGAGAATAAACATGGCACTGAAAAATATCTTCGAGCAACCATTTGCCCTCCTAGAAGAAGCAGGAGCCCCCGGAGTAGCCGTAGGGCTGGGAGCCTTACTTTTAGCACCCGTCGTCATCCCAGTAGCAGCTGGAATCGGCAAACCTCTATTTAAAGGGATAGTCAAAAGCGGAATATTGCTCTATGAGAAAACAAAAGGAGCGCTGGCAGAAGTAGGAGAAAGCTTAGAAGACTTAGTGGCTGAAGCCCGCGCCGAATTGGCAGAGCAACAACAACAAGCCCTCGCTAAAGCAGGAGACTCATCTCAACCCACACCGATTGCCGAAAAATAGCAATTAGCCCGAAAATCGCTGCAAGCCAATTCAGCAAGCCCGCCAGCGCACAGTAAAAGTAAGAAGGCAAACCTAAAAACAAATGTACAATTTGAATTGCCTTTTATTTTATGTTTGAGTGTCTTTGGCGGGCTTTTTACTGTCTCCCTATCCCCCTTCTATAAAAACATTTTTGCTATTAGAAGCATCAGTTACGACTATGGATAGAAATTTTGCCAATCTCACCAAAGCCGATATTCCCGCACCAGGAGCAAACTCCTATTCAGCAAGCAAACTTTTCCGCAGTCGCATCGTCAGTTATGCACCAGGGCGCATTCGCTTAAAAGTATCCCACCAAAAGCGAATACCACAATATTTAGAAGCACTAGCCGAAAAACTGCAAGAGCATCCTGACATCACCGAAGTGCGCATTAATGTCAAAACTGGCAGCATCGTCATCCACTACAACCATAATCAAAGTGCCCGCGATGCTGTTTACTCCACTTTAAAAGATTTGGGGATCATTTTCTCCCAATTAAATCACGGAGAATCCTATGCCGGAGCAGAAGTCGCTAATGCCTTTGCTGAGCTTAACCAACGAGTTGCAGAAGCAACCTCTGGCAAAGTAGATTTAAGATTCCTCATACCCTTGGGATTGGGAACACTTGCAATACGACAATTGTTAGTAAAAGGGCTACAATTGGAAAGCGTGCCTTGGTATGTATTGGCTTGGTATGCCTTTGACAGTTTTATTAAACTGCATTACACTCACAAAGGGCAGCCAAGAGAAAGCTATGAGCTACCACCAAACCGATAAAATAATTTGGGCACCGCATAAGCAGTGGTAAGAGCAGAAAATTGCCTGCCGCTGCAACTATCATCCTCATATCAATATTTTTCAGGGAATTTTTCAGGGAGGTGTGAAATGATGGTAAATGCTGCAATTGACATAGAAAAATCCCTGCAGGATGCTTTACCAGAGCAACGATTCACTGTTAAAACGCATTTTCATAAAGATGAATTAATTCTTATAATAAATCGCGCCAGGAGAGCGCAGATAGATTATAATAATTTAGTTAAAGTAATAGAATATAATTTGTTAAATTGGCAATTAGAGGGGATAAAAAAAATAAAAATTTTTGGAAGGATGAGCTGTGAAAGTAAGCCGGAATGGTATCAAGTACTAGATTTAGAAAAAAGCAAGATGATAGTAAATGGCGAAGGCAAACAAATGATTAACCTAGAGGGTAATAATCAACTGATATCAAACATTTTAAAAGCTCTAAAGAACAAAAAAATTAAAGACAGAGGGGCGGCAAAACTCATGAGAATTAAATTAGCCCTGATTTGCCCCTGTATGTTTGCGTTTATAGACGGAGTCTGGATGACAGGGCAGTCAGAAACACAAGGATATGTACTATTATTAGTGAGTGCAGTAATGGCAACTGGGCTAGCAGTAGTAGAAGCGATTGATATCTTGCGTAAGGAGTTGAGACACATAGAATAAAGTGAAAAATAAAAACAAGGGGATGGGAGTAAAAAATGACTGACAAGGTTGAAATCGTACACGCGCTAAAAAATCGTATTCGATTGCGTGTAAGCGGTAAAGAAATGCAATCAACACTAGAGACGCTAGCAACACAGTTGCGTCAGCAAACAGGCGTTTACGAAATACGCAAAAATGTAGAAACGGGCAGTTTGACTGTTTATTTTGATGCCCTGACTCTGCCCCTGCCACAGTTGTTAGAGCAATTGCAACAGTATGGCGTCACAGAAACAATCAAAAACGATACCTTGGCTACTTGGAAGTCTGCCGCCTATTGGAAAAAACAAGGAAAAACTTTTCTGCCAATTTTGACAGGGCTGCTAGTTGCAAGAGGATTAAAGCTTGTGGGGTGGCGAGCAATACTGGCTTATATATTAACAGCTAGCGCTACTCGCGAGCTAATTAAGGAAATTGAGCAATTGGATTGGGAAAAATCTGTATTGCTACCAGTCTCCCCGCTTTTAAGAAAGGAAAATTCAAGCGAACAGACTATGCCATATGAACATGAGCAATGGCAAAAAAATGGGTTTTTACCGTCACAAGTAGAAAACCAAACACCACCTAAAATTACCTATGATATCGTTCATGCTATCCCAGGAAGAGTAAGATTTCAAGTACCGCGAATTGCTGAAGATATCGAATATGCTCAACGCTTGCAACAGTTAGTCGAATCAACAGAAGGTGTTACGGGGGTGCGGGTAAATACAAGAGCGGGAGCAATAATAATAACATATGATATAAGCTTACTATCCCCTGGGCAAATGCGATCGCGCATCACCGAGCTAATTCAAGATGCCGCCGAAGTAAAAGCCCCTCCCCCACCAACACCACCTCTAGAAATAAAACCCCCAGAAAATGATAAAATAACAGCAGCATACGAAACAGTCAGCGATACCGCCGCTGATACCACCGAGGCTACCCTTGATATCCCGGCTGAAACGGAAAATCCTTCTGAAGAGGAATCTGTTTCGGAACTCACAAGTGTAACCGAAACAACTTTTATTGAAAGCGAAAATAATAATTATACCTCAGAAGAAGAGAGTAAAATTGAAATAGAAGAAAGCACTCCAGAATCAATGGAAAGTGAAACGGCTGAAAATACAAACGCGATCGCTACAGATGAGAAAGAGATAGAACCCTTAATACAAACTGAAGAAGAAGGAGGAATAGAGCCATCCCTACAAACACCACAAACACAAGCAATACTCTGCAAAACCGAAGCAGAAGAACCACTTAACATATGGCCCTGTTTCTGGCAAACCATCCGCTCCACAATTCAGGGCTTACGTGCAGGCTTGCCTCCGATACACGCTCTAATTGCAGGGTTGAAAGATGCGGGGGCAATTTCTTAAACAATAAGTGTGAAATCTATATTACTGGAGGATAGATGCTATGGCACTAAAATTCGGGGATTTATTAGAAGATGTTGGCCCAGCTGGATTGGTGGCCGGAATTGGAGCCGTCATCCTGCTTCCTGTTATCGCTGGAGTTGGCAAACCCCTTGCCAAAGCTGCTATTAAGGGAGGAATTTCTCTATATGAAAAGAGTAAAGGTATAATTGCAGAAGCAGGTGAAGTACTAGAAGATTTAGTCGCAGAGGCAAGAGCTGAACTAGCAGAAGAACAAATGCAAAAAACTCAGTTAAATGGAGGAGTTACATCGCCGGAAGATTAAACTCCTCGTCGGGCAATGAAATTTAAGGGATGGGTGTTTTACCCATCTCTTTTCTAGTTTTTTCTAGTTTTTCTAGTTTGTTGCTAGAAATAGCCTTCGCTTCTATAGTTAGCAATTTATATTTTTAAATGTCAGAAAACTTGATTTTATTACAGCAGGCGATCGCACTCCTATGCAGGAGCTAGAAAAATTTATAACCCAACAGACAGCAGACGGTTCGTTCACATTTTTCTCCCTTGAATTTAGTCAAACCTTTCACTCCTTAGGGGGTGCCAAACAAGAAGCAGAACGCAAATTTGTCGAGCCGACTCAACTGTTACTCAAAGCCAAACAACCAGTAATAAAAATTCTTGACATTTGTTATGGGTTGGGGTATAATACGGCAGCGGCTTTGGCGAAAATTTGGGCAGAAAATCCCCAGTGCAGAATTGAATGTATAGGGTTGGAAATAGATATAGACGTGCCAAGAGCAGCGAGCGCTTCCCAGTTCTTAAATCAGTGGCAGTCTCCCATTCCCCAACTTTTGGCCCAACTAGCAGAAAATTGCTATGTAAAAACAGATAAATTTCAAGGGCAGTTGCTAATAGGAGACGCACGACAAACTATTCAAGAAATCTATCAGCATTTCCAAGCCGATGCTATATTTCTTGATCCCTTCTCTCCAGCCGTTTGTCCGCAATTGTGGACAGTAGAATTTTTAAGCTTAGTCGCTAAATGCCTTAAGCCAGACGGTTATTTAGCCACTTATTCCTGCTCAGCAGCAGTAAGAACCGCCTTAATTGCAGCCGGATTGAACATTGGTTCAACAACACCAATAGGGCGAAAATCCCCCGGAACAGTGGCTTGCTTTTTGACCTCTTTACCAAGACTTTCCCAGCAAGAGCAAGAACACTTACAAACAAGGGCAGCAGTGCCATACCGCGATCCTTACCTAAAAGATTCAGCATTTGCGATCGCCCAGCGACGCATACTCGAACAACAAGCCTCCTCCCTAGAGCCTTCCTCGCATTGGAAAAAGCGCTGGTCATTTCCTTATCTACAAAAAACCGCCGAAAATAAATAGATTAAATGTTACAAAATTTTGCAAAAGCTGGGCAAATACCGAAAAATATGCCAATCTAGAAATAGGAAAATTACCAAGCCAGGTATATAAACTCAGCTTTCTATTTATGCCCCATTTAAAATCGTTGATCCCAAGGCAAAAAATAAAAACTTAAAAATGCCAAGAATGAGAAGTAAAAAGAACCAAAAATAATCTCAAAATAATAAAAGTAAGGGTTCATAAACAACGATTATTATAAGGTGGCTACTCATGGCTCAAAAGCATATATAGTTTTAATTGGCAAGGAGTTGCAGTGACGTTTCTCGAATCAGAAAAGCCAAAAGTTCTCGTAGTAGACGACCATCCAGCAAGTCGCATGACAGCGGTAGCCCTGCTGTCAGTAGAAGGCTACGAAGTATACGAAGCAGAAAGTGGGCCAGAGGCTCTGAAAAGTGTCGGCGAAACAGATCCCGACTTGATCCTGCTAGACGTAATGATGCCAGGAATGGATGGGTTCGAGGTGTGTCGGCGTTTAAAACAAGACGAACAGACACGCCTGATACCGGTAATATTTATTACCGCCCTCAACGATAGGCGAGCGCGCATCAAAGGAATAGAAGCCGGCGGCGACGACTTCCTCACCAAACCCTTCGATCATTTAGAACTCTCAGCCCGCGTCAAATCCCTCATCCGTCAAAAACGCCTCAACGAAGACCTCGATCACGCCGCACAAGTACTATTTTCTCTCGCTCGCGCCGTAGAAAGTCGCGATCCAAATACAGGAGATCACTGCGAACGGCTAGTAATCCTAAGCAAAGCATTTGGCGAATATCTTAAACTCTCACGCTCAGAAATCAAAGACTTAATATGGGGCAGTTACCTCCACGACATCGGCAAAATCGGTATTCCCGACGCCATACTACTGAAAAAAGGGCCATTGACCCCCGAAGAGCGAGAAATAATGAACCAACACGTTTTAATAGGCGAACAAATCTGCAAACCCCTACGGACAATGCGAGGCGTGCTACCGATTATCCGCTCTCATCATGAACGCTGGGATGGCAGCGGCTACCCCGAAGGTCTCAAAGGAAACAACATCCCATATATAGCTCAAGTATTTCAAATCATCGACATTTATGACGCTCTCACTAGCGAACGCCCCTACAAACAACCCCTCACACCCGAAGCAGCCCTAGAAATTATAGCCGAAGAAACTCGCAAAGGCTGGCGCAATCCCGAACTAATCCAAAAATTTACTGAATTCATTCGTAGCCAAAATCTGAGAACAACTGAATTGAAACCAATCACTGGTGAACTAATAAATGCAGAAGTTTCGCCAATATAGTAAGATTGATATATGTCGGGGAGCACTTTTAAACTCCCTGAACCTATCCCTAAAAAGCGATCGCCCCATTTTCAAACCATGTTTGAATAGAAAACCGGAAAAGCAACCTTGATAAGAGAATAAAAACTATCAACCTCAAATTTTTATAAAGTTTGAGAGATAAAAAGACTGCGGAAACAAAAAGCGCGGTATACTCCATAAAGAAAAATAGACTAATAAAAAAATGGTAGCAGTAGCAATTCTTGCGGCAGGACGCGGAACACGAATGAAATCTGCTCTGCCCAAAGTCTTACATTCATTAGCAGGGCGATCGCTCATCGAACGAATAGTCAATAGCTGTCTCCCACTCCACCCCTTGAGAAAATTTGTCATCATCGGATACGGAGGCGACTTAGTCAAACAATCCCTCAAATCCTATCCCGACATCGAATTCGTTGAGCAAACACAACAACTAGGAACCGGGCACGCAGTACAACAACTCCTACCATACCTAGAAGGATTTGAAGGCGACTTAATCGTACTCAACGGTGACGTACCCCTGTTACGCCCCGAAACCATCGAATTACTATTAACAACCCACAAAAAAAATCGCAACGCCGCTACCCTCATCGCCGCTTACCTACCCAATCCCCAAGGCTACGGACGAGTATTTTGCGACAACAACAATATCCTTAAAGAAATAGTAGAAGACAGAGACTGTACTCCCGCTCAAAAACAAAATCGCCGCGTCAATGCAGGCATTTATTGTTTTAATTGGCCTGCTTTAGCAAAAGTTTTGCCCAATCTCAAAGCAGAAAATGACCAAAAAGAATACTACCTAACAGATGCAGTAAATTATCTCAATCCCGTAATGGTAGTAGATATCGAAGACTATCAAGAAATTCTCGGTGTCAACGATCGCAAACAACTAGCCACAGCTTATAATATCTTACAAACGCGGATCAAAGATACTTGGATGGCAGCCGGCGTCACTCTTATTGATCCCGATAGTATCACTATTGATGATACAGTAAAATTATACCCAGATGTAATTATTGAACCACAAACTCATCTGCGTGGCAATACCATAATTCAATCTGGCTGTAGAATAGGTCCAGGTAGCTTAATTGAAAACAGCGAAATAGGTCAAAATGTAACTGTTTTGTATTCAGTAATTTCTGATAGTAAAATAGCAGCAGGAACAAGAGTAGGTCCTTACGCCCACTTAAGAGCTCATACTATTATTGGCGAAAATTGCCGCATCGGAAATTTTGTAGAAATGAAAAATAGTAAGCTTGGTGAGAAAAATAATGCAGCTCACTTAGCGTATATAGGTGATGCTACCATAGGCGATCGCGTTAACATTGGTGCAGGCGCTATCACTGCTAACTACGACGGCATAAATAAACATCCTACTCACATCGGCAGCGGTACAAAAGTCGGTTCCAATAGCGTTTTAGTAGCACCAGTTGTATTAGGAGAAAATGTCACCGTTGCAGCCGGCTCTGTAGTAACAGAAAATGTACCAAGTGATAGTTTAGTTATTGCGCGAGCGCGTCAAGTAGTCAAACCCGGTTGGCGAATGAAGAAAAAAGACGAACAAAAAAATTAAACCTATCATTTCTAGTCGTATTTTTACCAACCTCTATCATCCGGAGGCTCTGCCTCCATTTTTTACAATTAAATATCCTAAAATTTTCCTAAAATCTCTTGACATCCCCTTCCAATTGACATATAATGTTACCGTGGGAAAATGTAGCGTCATATAATCTCAGGTTTTATCATACTAGCCTCGCCCCCTACCTTCTTTAACAAAAGATAAACTATTTTTAAATCATTCTTGACTACCGGTTTAGCAAGCCAAATTTAAATTATTACAGGAGTGTGCCGTAATATGATAGGGGGGCGAATGAAAAAGCGGCACTATTTGATAACAGTTATAGTAGGAATAATTGTTGTATTAGCAATAAGCGGATGTGGGAGAGAAAAAACACCAGAAGAGATTCGTGCTATTGTAGAAAAAAGCATAGTATTAATCAGTAACGGAGAGACAGAGAAAGCAGAGCACGGCACAGGATTTTTTGTAAAAGGAGAAGCAGGAAGATGCACAGTAATAACAACAGCCCACGTCGTAGAAGGAAAAAAAAGATTGCTTTTAACAGACTATAGTAACAAATTGATTGAAGAAGCAAAATATGCGATAGTAAAATACTTACCAGGGGATTACGACTTAGCGCTAGTAACATTTCCGGCGGGAGGGGAAACTTGCCGGTATGAAACATTAAAATTAGGAAATTCCGATAAATTAAAACTAGGTGAGCGCGTCAGAGTATTTGGCTATCCTCAAAGATTAGGAGAAGAGAGATTAATTTTGCAATTTTCAAGCGGAGAGATAACAAACATACAAAAGCCGCCCTTACCACAGGGATACGCCATTTCCTACAATGCAAGCACCTTTAGTGGAATGAGTGGCAGCCCAATAATAAACAAAGAGGGAGAAGTAATTGCCATTCATGGAAAAGCAGATTTAGCCAAACTATCGCAAGAGCAGAAATCCGAAATAGAATCCCAGTTACAAGCAAAAATAGAGACATTTAGTTGGGGGATACCCATCAAGACATATATTGAGAATGCTCATTTTGCCCAAGCGACACCACCTCCACTAAAAACATTTAGCTTTGAAACCATAACCATCAATGAAAAAGGAGAGAAAATAAAATCTGAAAAGCACGAAGCGCAATACTTTAGTGAAAACTTAGGGAATGGCATAACGATGGATATGGTATTAATACCAGCGGGAACATTTCTCATGGGCTCTCCCGAAACAGAGAAAGGGCGCTCAAACTCTGAAAGCCCACAGCGTCGAGTTACAGTTGCATCTTTTTTTATGGGAAAATATACAGTTACACAAGCACAGTGGAGAGCAGTTGCCGCCTTACCTCAAGTCAAGATACCATTGAAACCAAATCCTTCTTATTTCAAAGGAGATAATTTACCAGTAGATAGCGTATCATGGGAGGAAGCAGTAGAATTTTGTGTGCGATTAACTCGGAAAACAGGGCGAGAGTATAGACTTCCGAGTGAAGCCGAATGGGAATATGCTGCCCGTGCAGGCACTACCACACCATTTTATTTTGGAGAGACAATTACATCAGAATTAGCCAATTATAATGCTGCTGACACTTATGCATTAGAGCCAAGAGGGATATATAGGGGGAAGACAACACCAGTAGGGAGTTTTCCGCCAAATGCTTTTGGTTTATACGACATGCATGGTAATGTTTGGGAGTGGATTGCCGATCCTTGGCATGACAATTACGATGGTGCGCCGAGTGATGGGAGTGTTTGGGAGACTGGAGGGAAAAAGGGAATACGTTTGTTGCGTGGGTGCTCGTGGGATATTTATTCTAGATTTTGCCGTGCAGCCTATCGTAATAGAATTGGGTTTGATATTGGGGGAGAAAATATAGGTTTTCGCGTAGCGACATCTTTTATAAAGATTCCTAGTTTTTAAATATCTGAATTTCGAATCTCGGTTGAAAAAATAAGGGGCAGGAAATATGATTTTCCCACCCTGTTACAAGCTACACAATTTTCACTATAGTCCCAGGACCTGCATCTAAAGTATCGCCAATTTTCTCACCTGTGTGATAGGCAGCGAGGATAACTTGGCTAGTTTTGCCCCAAGCCATTGCTCCTGTAGCATCAATGCCGATAGCGCCCAAATCTCGCTGATGCTGCTCAGCTTCTGCAAAAGAGCGTTCAAAAGCAGCTTGCAGAGACATACCATCCGTTACTCGCACCACAATTCGCGCTGCCAGACACTCATCAATTATATCTTCCCCAATTCCGGTGCAACTTACACCAGCTTCAGTAGTAGCATAATTTCCTGCTGGCATAGCAGAGTCACTGACACGCCCAATGCGCTCAAATCCCTTGCCGCCAGTAGAAGTACCAGCTGCAATATATCCATGCGCGTCTAGTGCAACAACGCCAATAGTTCCGTATCCGGGTTCTGTCAAAAGTTCTTTTTCAGCAACAACACCTGCCATTTCTTTAACAAAGTTTTGCTTGCGCTCTTGAATCCATTCTTGCAAACGAATGTCTGTGAGGGGATCATAGATGGGGATTTGTAGCTCCCTGAGTAATTCTGCTGAGCCATAATCTGATAAAACGCGATCGCTGGAATCTTGCAAAAACAACGCCAAATCAATCGGATTTCGCACCCGCGATACATTAATAGTGCCACTAAAACGCCGCCTTTGCCCATCCATAAGCGACGCACTCATACGGATTTGCCCATCAGATTGCAAAACCGAACCGGTTCCAGCATTAAAACAGGGATCATCTTCCAACAATCGACAGCCCCGCACAACAGCTTCCTTTGCACTAGCACCTGTGAGCAAAAAAGCATATACATCTTCTAATACCTTGTATAGAGAATGGCGAACTTTTTCAGCGCCTCCCTTTCCTTTCAGGGAACTACCCGCCCCTCCGTGAATAATTAACTTTGGTTGCACTTGTGCTGCCTCTTGATTTTCAAACACAACTGATAATCTATCTCTGAGCGGCGCTACATTTCTCAATCCTGAGATTTAGCCTGAGACTTGCGCCTACGACAACGCTCCGAGCAATATTTCACCTCATGCCAACAATCTTGCCATTTTTTGCGCCAAGCAAATGGGCGCTGACAAACAGGACAAATTTTAACAGGAAAATCCGATTTGGCTCGCTGGCGTGCCATAGACTAGGAGTTTGTGTTAGTTTATTTCAATCCCTATTACTATTTAGATGCGATTTTACAAAAACTGCTTGTGATGTTTTTAGGATGAGTTTAGGTGATAATGTACGGGTTGTTTTAGTAGAGCCTGCTGGTGCTTTAAACGTGGGAGCAGTAGCGCGAGTGATGAAAAATATGGAGTTGCGGCAGTTGATTCTAGTAAACCCTCAGTGTGATCCCCTGGGGGAAGATGCCCGGAAGATGGCGGTACATGCGGTAGATATTTTGGAAACAGCTCTTACGGTGGATACCTTGCCGCAAGCCTTACAAAACTGTCAGAGAGCGATCGCTACAACGGGGCGCGCTTGCTCAAAAAACTTCCAAATCGAACATCCCCGTACCGCCTTACCTTGGTTATTAGAAGCCCCCTCAGCCCTAATTTTTGGTCCCGAAGCTCGAGGGTTGAATAAAGAAGAATTAAATTATGCACAGCGGTTTATCCGTATTCCCGCCAGCAGCGCCTATTGTTCTTTGAATCTAGCACAAGCTGCCGCTATTTGTTTTTACGAACTGTATCAGGCAGCCATAGGTGCCTACTCCCCCGACAACCTGCAACACTCTCAAACAACCGCAGAAAAATCCGCCTTTCCCCCTCCCCCCCTACCTGCAGCTTCAATAGAAGCCTTAGAAAGGTATTATCAGCATTTGCAGGATGTTTTACTACAAATTGGCTACCTCTATCCTCACACCGTCGCCTCGCGGATGGAAAAATTCCGGAGAATATTCAACCGCGCACAGCTTTCTACCTCTGAGGTAGCCATGTTGCAAGGGATTCTCTCTCAAATAGAATGGTTAGCCTCTGAACACCAAAAAGTTAATGATATATTAAAAGCGTCGCCAGATATTTCTAAACAGGGCACAAGTGATTGATTATACTGATTGCTTTGTCATTTTTACACAACCGCTGAAATATAAAATTAAAAAACAATTAATGTGGTGTAAAGGAGTCTGGTGTGGCTCAAAGAACTCCCATCCGTTCAATTTTATCAGTAGTACCATCAACACAAACGTCAACAGAGGGAATGCCAAAAAAAGAGCAACCCTCTGAAAGAGGAGCTTCAAGAGCGCGCAATGCCTCCGAAAGACAACCACCTCGACAAAGACGTCAGACAAAGCCAAATACACAACAGCCACAACAAAAGCAGCAATTTAATAAAAAAATTGCACAAGAGCCGATTTTGCCGCTGCAATCTAGACAGCGTTTATCAGCAGAAACCCCAATCAACAGAATGGTAAACGGGCTGCCCTTACCCAGGCAAACAGCGGTAGAAACTTATAAAATTTTAGAGTGGCAACGTTACAGAGAGCGTGGGCGCAAACAAAGTGCTTTTGAGCGCAATCCACAGAGCGATCGCGGCAATATTGTTAATAATCTTAACGTGCCATCATCAACGCGCCAGCAGCGAATTAGAAGAGCAAAACAGCAGAAAAAAGCTATCTCCCCGCTAATTTACGGTGCTAGAATATTAATACTGGGAGTAGGAATCGGCGTAATTGCTGGCACCCTGCTATCAATTTTCGATCCAGCCAGCCGAATGCCAAAAAAAAATTCTCAATTAGAAGCCACCGAGCTACAAAAGACTAGTAATAGTTTCGCCCAGCAAAATTTACAGATGACATCAGAAATCGAGCCGCTAAAAAAACAATTGCAAGAATTGGCAGCTCAGCATTCTGATTTAACAGCGGCAGCAATATTCGTCGATGTCGATACAGGTGCTTATACTGAATTGAATAGTAATTTGAGCCTTGCTGCTGCCAGCACGATTAAAGTGCCCATACTGATTGCATTTTTTCAAGATGTAGATGCAGGCAAAATCCGTCTCGATGAAATGTTGAAAATGGAGGCAGAAGATATCGCTCAAGGCTCAGGCGAAATGCAATATCAACCGCCAGGAAAATTGTACTCAGCGATCGAAGTAGCTACGCTAATGATTACGAATAGTGATAATACAGCAACTAATATGTTGATTAAGCGTCTAGGGGGTGCAACAATACTTAATCAGAGGTTTAAATCTTGGGGATTAAATAAAACTGCAATCCGCAATTTGTTACCTGATTTAGAAGGAACAAATACTACCTCTGTCAGAGATATGGGGAATTTGTTAGCCCAAATACATCAAGGCAAATTAATTTCCTTGCGTAGTCGCGATCGCATTTTCGAGATTATGCGCCGTACAGTTAATAAATCTTTACTACCCCAGGGAATAGACAAAAGCGCAACAATCGCTCACAAAACAGGTGATATAGGTACATCAATTGCTGATGTCGGCATCATCGACTTACCAAACGGCAAACGCTATTTAGCAGCAGCAATAGTCAAACGCCCCCACAACGACGCCCGCGCAGAAGAATTAATTCGCCAATTTTCTCAAAAAGCTTATCAATTCTTCAGTCAAGCCAGCAACTGAACCCATTCACCGACTAATCCCTGCCGTTTCGCCTCGGCAGGCAGCCATCTCATCAAGCATTCGCCAAACTTCTCGCAGCAATTCATCTAATCCAATTCGCGCTACCGCCGAAATCAGAAACACTGACACACCAGATATGCGACGCAATTCTTCCCTCAGCGCCTGTATATCTTCCCTCTCTGTATCCACCGCATCTATTTTATTCAACGCTAAAATTTGAGGGCGCTCTGCCAACCCCCGCCCATAAGCTTGCAATTCCTCCTGAATAATTCGGTATGCCTCTAGGGGCTGCTCACTCGTTACATCGATTAAATGTAGTAACAATTTCGTACGCTCAATGTGACGCAAGAATTCATGTCCTAATCCTGCACCTAAGTGAGCACCAGCAATTAGTCCGGGAATGTCTGCAAATACAGTACCGTCGCCAGTTTGCTTACGTACTACCCCTAAGTTAGGTACTAAAGTAGTGAAAGGGTAATCAGCGATTTTAGGGCGAGCAGCAGAAAGCGCCGAAATCAGAGTAGATTTACCAGCATTGGGCAAACCGATAATGCCCACCTCGGCGAGTAATTTTAATTCTAAGCGTAGACGTCGGGTTTCTCCCGGCAAACCAGGCAAAGCATATTCCGGAGCGCGGTTACGATTACTGAGAAAGTGTTGATTTCCCAAACCCCCCTTGCCCCCCTTAGCAACGCAAAGAGTTTGACCTACTTCTACGAGATCTCCTAAGATTTCATCAGTATCGGCATCATAGACAACCGTGCCCACAGGCACTTTAATAAAGCGATCGCGCCCATTTGCCCCCGTACGATTGTTTGGCCCGCCTCTTTGGCCATCCTCTGCCTTAAAGCGGTGATTATAAGTAAAATCCAACAGCGTTTGTAAATTTTCTACCGCCACCAAAAAAACCGATCCTCCCTTACCGCCATTACCACCAGAAGGACCTCCTGCAGGCACATACTTTTCCCGACGAAAGGCAACTAGCCCGTCGCCACCCTTGCCCGCTTCAACCTCTATTTCTACGCGATCGATAAATTGCATCTTATGTTATTAGTAACAGGCAACTGTAAACTAGGCAATGGCTAGAAACTAGGCATTGATTTCATTAATAATGCCTTATATTCCAAGCCATTAGCCTATGCCTCTATGCCCTAACAATAAGGCGTAACATCTTCCCCGCACTTATCCGCCAAATAGGATAGAGCGCGGAAGCGTAAACCTACTAACTGCTCGTAAAGTGGATTTAGTTTACACAAAGGGGGGATGTGAACCACTTTGCGACCAAATAATATAATATCCCGCTCGAAAGGACATTGAGACGGAATCATTTTACACAAAAATCGCGCCAACCTGGGATCATGAATTTCCAACCCATCCAACCAATGTTTAATCGGCGCCAGCAAATCTAAATGGTGTTTAGCGAAGGCAGGGGGAATAACAGATGCCTTCTGCTCGCAAGTGTGATTGTTATTGTGACTATTATAAAGAGTGTGGCGCAGTGCTTCCAGCGCCTCTACTTTTTGTCCGAGCGCCTGACAAAACTGATGCAATTTTTCATCTTCGCTGGTAGAATAGACCCCATCTGCCAAAGCCACCATTACGGCGGTTCTCAAGAAATTTTCAGCAATCCTGGGATCTTTTCCCAAAACAGCAGCCAATTCTTCAGGAGTGATGGGTTCTAGAGGTCCTAAATCGATTTTGGGCGCCAATTCTTGCTGAGTTAGCTCTGCAATTGTCTCCTGTTCTTCGGGATCGAAGTGGCCATCTGCCCAAGCGATAGCGAAGAGCCCCCGCAGCCAAACAGAAATCTGTTCAGGTGTCAGGGTAGTTTCTAAAACAGCAGTCATCTCAAAAACCCGCTGAATTCCCCTTAGCGCAGCTCTCCGCATGGGAATCGCAGCGCTTCTTACACGGGGGGAAAGTGGGGCGGGAGAAAGTGCCACTTTCCTGAAAGCTTGATATTTGCTTTTTGCGGCACGTGCCAGAAATTACAAACTATTTTTGATAACCCTTGTGGGTTTCAACTTTATCTTAGCTTTAGGCTGTCTTGCGGCTGTGAGCTATGTCACCGACAAGTACCTCAGTTTTGAAGTGAGCGGTTTATTTGCGTTTTAATTGCATCTTTTTATTCGACAAAAATCAAATCTCAAAAAGATTTTTTTTGATAAAAAAAATTAATTTTTAATAAAAATTAGAAAAGATTAAATTTAACTAAAATGCCAGGCCATTAAGTGGCCTTAATCTATTAGGCTGACATCTGTTCAATAGCAGCTTGTCGACGTTGAAGAGTATCGGGATCATCAGGTTTAATTCTGAGGGCTTCATCAAAGCAGCAGCGAGCCTCCTCGTAGCGTTGCAAGCTGTGCAAAGCAATACCACGATTCAACCAAGCTTTATAGTTATCGTGTTGGATTTGCAAAGCTCGATCAAAAGAAGCGATCGCCTCTTCAAAGCGCCGCATATTCCCCAAAACAATTCCTCGATTCACCCAGCAATCAACATCCATCGGCTCCATTTCCAAAGCGCGATCATAGCTAGCAAGAGCTTCCTCGTAGCGCCCTAGATTAGTGAGAACACTGGCTTGATTGTGCCAAGCCATCGGAAAATCCGGCTGTTGTTGCAGTGCTTGCTGGTAACATCTAAGCGCCTCTTCATAGCGGTTCAGTCGTGTCAGCGCTACCCCTAAACTGTGCCAGGCAGCCGGAAAATTAGAATTGGCTTGCAGAGCTTTTTCGTAAGAATCGATTTCGTCTTCGTATCGTGCCAGGGCGGAAAACGCTAAACCTCGGATATACCAAATATTAGGATTATGAGGCTGAAGTTTCAAAGCCTGCTCATAAGAAGCGATCGCCTCCTCATAACGCTGCAAATAAAACAAAGCTGCCCCTCGGTTCACCCAAGCTGTCAGCAATTCCGGCTGTAGTTGTAGTGCCTGCTCATAAGAAGCGATCGCCCCCTGTAAATCCCCAGCCCCCAACTGCTGATTTCCCTGCTCTACCCAAGCATCAGCATCTTGAGGCGACGGTGCTGGCGGACTAATTTCTCGTTCCAACAGTTGCCGTCCAATTTCAGACGCCACTGCCGAAAAATAACCAAATTCAAACTGCGCCAGCAGCAGCAATTGTCTTGCCAAATCCGGATGCGGCGTTGGCACCGACAAAAACCTTTCTCCGTAGCGACGCAACCAATCCCCCCACAGCTGATCATTACCGCGCTCGCCCAGAGCCGCGAAAAACCTTAACACCCGCTCCCGATCCCAACCCCGTTTCAACCCCTCTTGTAGTTGCGTCCATAACAATAAATAATCGGCATCTTCTAGCGGCGGTAGCGGCTTGCTCCCTACTGGTGTACTCTCAGATTCTACGGATTTTTCAGCCTTACCAAACAACTTTTGCCAAATTTGCTTGAGCATCTCCCGCACCCTCAGCATTATATACCTTTGATTGTAGGCACTTGTCGCTAATATCCATGTCTTACGAACCCCTACACCACAAATATCGACCTCAGACTTTCGCCGATTTAGTCGGTCAACAAGCGATCGCTACCACCCTCAGCAACGCTCTGCGCCAGAACAAAATCGCACCCGCCTACCTGTTCACAGGGCCAAGGGGTACTGGCAAAACTTCCAGCGCCCGGATTTTTGCTAAATCCCTTAACTGTCTGGCCAGTAGTGTACCTACAGACCGCCCCTGTGGCCAGTGTGAAACATGCCAATCCATTGCCAAAGGCAATTCTTTGGATATTATAGAAATAGACGCTGCTAGTAACACCGGCGTTGATAATATTCGTGAATTAATCGAACGGTCACAATTTGCCCCTGTTCAGTGCCGCTATAAAGTATACATAATTGACGAAGTTCACATGCTCAGTACTGCGGCATTTAACGCTCTTTTAAAAACTTTAGAAGAGCCGCCGCCGCAGGTAGTATTTATATTAGCCACTACCGATCCGCAAAAAGTTTTACCAACAATTATTTCTCGCTGTCAGAGGTATGACTTTCGCCGTATTCCTTTAGAAGCAATGTTTAATCATTTGCAAAAAATCGCTAAAAAAGAAAACATTGCTATTACTGACGAAGCCCTAACTTTAGTAGCCCAAATAGCTCAAGGCGGATTACGTGATGCAGAAAGTTTACTTGATCAACTATCCCTATTTGACAAAGAAATCACAGCAGAAAATGTTTGGGATTTAGTTGGAGCAGTTCCAGAAAAAGATTTAATGGAGCTTTTAGAAGCCATAGACTCTGAAAAACCAGAATCTGTAATAGATAAAGTACGTAACATTATCAACCGGGGGCGAGAACCACTCATACTTTTACAAAACCTCGCCAGCTTTTACCGAGATTTATTGATAGCAAAAACAGCCCCCAGTCGTCAAGATTTAGTAGCCATCACTTCTCTAACTTGGCAACAGTTATGCGAATTTGCCAAACGCTGGGATTCTAATTTAATTCTAGCAGGGCAAAAACATTTGCGCGAAAGTGAAATACAAATAAAAAACACCACACAACCGCGCCTGTGGTTAGAAGTTACTTTACTGGGATTGCTACCATCAGTTTTAACAAAGCCAGTAACTACAGAAAGCGAGTACCTTTCTCATTACCCTAAAGCCACCCCAAAACCATCACCACAACCAACCCCACCAACCAGTCAACCAAAAGAAAAGAAAACTCCACATTCCCACCAAATTCCTCAATCCCAAAATGCCGACATTTCCAATTCCAATACAGAAGACGTTCAAGATAATCTTAATCACGTCTGGCAAAAATTGATTGAAAATATTGAGCTAGATTCAACTCGCAGTATGGTTAAAACAAACTGCTGCCTGCTAGCTTTTAACAACGAAAAAGCATCTATTAGCATCAATTCTAAAAACAAGATCATACAAAAGCTAATAAAAAACATGTCTCCCCAAATTGAGAAAGCTTTTTCCATAACCGTTGGTTATAAAGTCAAAATCGATTTTGTGGAAGGGGAGACTGCTGAATATTTGGGAGATTCTGCGCCAAAGAGGCGCTTGCCCGATAAAAGCACCGAAAAAACACCCTCTTTACAATCAGAGGATAAGGCAAATAAAGTAGAGAATTCTATTGAGGAAATGGTAAAGTATTTTAATGGTACAGTGATGAAGCTGACAAGGGAATTCGCAACTGAAGATGTTATTGAGCAAGAAGTTCCTCCCCATTCCTCTTCAGTTAATAGAGAGGATGGTTGGAACATTCCATTTTAATTTTTAATTAGTTTAAGTATTAGATTTAACCCGTGTGCACAGTTTTTACCCATTTCAGACGTTTGGGGCGTACCGCCATGCGAGCAGTAACACTAGCCATAACAATAATCCAGTGGAACATATAGAATATGCCGCGAAGAGTTTGCCAGAAGATGAAGAAAGGGGGGGAAGGGGGTAAGTTTTCATTAGCACGGATACGCCGCAGCCCGGAAGACATAGCAAAGAAGGAGATACCAAGCATTAGGGCGGTGATGGGGCTATAGATAGGCATACGTTTAAAAGCGATCGCGATTAGGGAATCGGGCACCGTTGCCATGGGCAGAAAATACTGAATAATCCAAAAAATGAACATATCCCAAGTTTTGCGAAAGCCCATGCGATTACTGACAATTAGGGACCAATAGTCTAGATAACGTTGATATCCTCCTTCTGCCCAACGATTGCGCTGGTGCCAGAGAGCGAGCGCATTTGTCACACCTTCTTCTTGCACAGGCACCATTACAAATTCAATATCCCAACCTTCCAAGTGCAAGCGCACAGTTAAATCGAGGTCATCAGTAATTGTTTCTTCGTTAAAACCGCCGCAGCCCTGTAAAGCCGAGCGACGAATAAATTGACCATTGCCTCGTAATTCGCCGATACCGCCGATGGCTATTCGCTGCTGTTGGAAATAGCTATCGAGGGCCATTTCAGCTTCTTGGCCCTTAGTCCAGAAATTGACACTACTATTAGCGATCGCCTTACGCATCTGTACTGCTCCCACCTGCAGGCGAGCGAAGATTGGCAGCACGCGGCGCAGCACATCAGGTTGTACTGAAGCATCGGCGTCGAATACCGCCAAAAACTCCCCTTTTGTCAAAGGCAAAACTTGATTCAAAGCCCCCGACTTACCGCCTCCAGCATTAGGTGCTCGGTGAAAAACCCGCAATTGCTTATATTTTTCAGCCAATCGATCTAAGATTTCCGGCGTCTTGTCTGTACTGTAATCGTCAATTACCCAGAGTTCGCAGCGATCTTCTGGATAGTCGAGATTACAGAGTGTTTCTACGAGGCGTTCGATCACCGCTTCTTCATTTTTTGCAGCTACTAATAGAGAAACATAAGGCCATTCGTTCCGAGTTTCCTCAGATAGAAATTCCGGGGTGTTGCGGGGCTTAGCGCCCAAAACCCGTACCGCGTGTATTGCTATCACTCCTGTTAAGCCCAGTACTAGCAAAGTGCCCCAGGAAAACCAGTGCAGGGCAAAAGTTCCGCTCCAGACAGCAACCAGTACCAGTGCTGCTTTGCGCCTGCGCCCCTGATACCAAGACGGAGAGTTTTTATGCCATGAGGTTTCTAGTGGGTTGTTTCCCTCCGTTTTTTCTCCAAAAGGCCACAGTTCGCTGTAAGAATCATTTTCTGAGTAGGGATTTGCCGGCATAGCCTACCTTACTGAAATTCCACTATCAACAACCTTAAAATTGCTGAGGGTAAATATACGCTGCATACGCCTGAAACTGCCTACTTTTTGCCCGTTAATGGAGTTGTCTGTTGGGGCACAATTAGAATAGGGCAGCAGCAGCGATTAAAGCTGTCATTGCCCCCAGCTAAATAAGAAAGCTAAAGCTGCTTTATTGTATCCAAGATCACTGTGGTTTTTAGCGGCTTTTTCAATGGTAGTAACCTCCTGCAACCTGTATAACCTACCTCAAGTTTAAAAATTTACCCGCCTTGTGGATTTTCTTTGCCTATTTGGGGTAAACTATCGCGATCGCAGTCATTTTGCTGACCGCGCCTCGCTTTTCTCACTTAAGTATAAAACCAGAAAAAAATGCAACCATGGCCCCAGGAAAAGTATTAATCGAGCAACTGCAACCAGCCGATCCCAGGATTGTTAACATCTATCAACCTTACTACCGGGAGGGCACCAAGCGCAGCATACTGCCTCGCGCCCTCAGCCTCTATCAAAATCGGAGTTTAGAAGGAGCTCGACAAATAGAAGGGGGCGAGAGCGTGCCCTTCGTCGCCACCTGGACAGTTTCCATGCTGCCCTCAGATCAAAGTAATTGTCGTATGCAATTTGACAACCATGGTGAACAACTTATTTACGAAGTCAAAATCGAAAATCACGTCTTTGTCGATTTTCTCATCGAGTTGATTATCAATTATAAGCGTTATCATATCGTCGATTTCTCGAAAGGTTTTTATCGCAAGCTACTGCGTATGGATGAGTGATGTTTAATTAACTTTACACAAAACTTAAATGAAGTTAAAACTAATAAAATTTAAGTGAGAGAGCAACTGGTTAGTGAACGTCCGCACTCCTAAAATAGAGAAAGCGGGCAATAAAAAACAAAAATATAAGTAGAGGAGATAGGGTGTGCCCAAATCGGTTAAATATCTATTAATTGGCTCAACAGAGGCTTACAGTGGCAAGTCGGCAACGATACTAGGACTTGGCCATCAGTTGCAGCAAAAAGGGTTAGAAATTGCTTACAGCAAGCCCCTGGGAAACTATACGAGTTCGGAGGCTGAAGATGGTATAGATGAAGACGTGAGGTTTTTGGCAAAAACTCTTAACATTCCAGAGCATAGACTGCGCTCGCCCCTGGTATTTCTTAACGAAGAAACAGCCCTCGCCCGCTTGCAAGAACAAAACCAAACTAATTATACTCAAGCTCTGGCACAATCGCTGCAAGTGCCCGGAGTTGATCTAGTATTGATAGAAGGTCCAGGAACCCTAGACGAGGGCAGTTTTTTAGGTTTGTCTTTGTTACAAATAGCTGAGGTGGCTAACGCCTCCGTACTATTAGTGAGCAGCTTCCGCTCGGTTCTGGCAATAGAAACTCTGCTGGTGGCTCGTCAGCGCTTGGGCGAGCGCCTCGTGGGGGTATTGCTCAACGAGATTCCGCCAACAAAACTGGAAACTACTCAGAGAATTATTCGACCTTTTCTCGAATCCAAAGGCATACCAGTGCTGGGAATGCTTACCAAAAGTGATTTGCTACGCAGCGTCAGCGTCGGAGAACTCGCACGCCGCCTCAACGCCGAAGTCATCTGCCGCCCCGATCGCTTGGACTTAATGGTAGAAAGCCTGAAAATTGGGGCCATGAACGTGATTTCAGCCCTCAAATATTTCTCCGAAGGGAAAAATCAAGCTGTGATTACAGGAGGTGATCGCACTGATATTCAAATGGCAGCTCTAGAAACTAGCACCCAATGCCTGATTCTAACTGGTCACATCCCACCGGCACCAGTAGTAATTAGTCGCGCTGAAGAAGTAGAAATACCTATTCTTTCTGTAGATTTGGATACTATTAGCGCTGTGGAAATTATCGAACATACTTTAGGTCAAGTTCGCATCCAAGAACCAATTAAGGTAGAATATATTCGCCAAATGATAGCAGAACATTTTCAAATTGACCGTTTGCTTGCTAAGCTGGGCTTGCAACCAGCGGTAATAGCAGTGTAGAAATTGGGCACCGGGATTAGGGGATTTGGAAATTTGTTTACATGCCCTCGGCTTTCCAAATACCGTGAAATCCAAACGGCACTACTTTGGGAAGTTCTAAGCAGCAAACCGGTGGCGCATCCAAACGCTCGGCGTCGTATATCCAAACTTCGCTCTTAGCGCGCTCGCCATCGAATACTATGGTAAGCACCCAGCCCCTCCCCGGATTATCCGCATCTGGGGCATAAATCGGTTCACTTGGGAAGCGATTCTTACCTAGATCCGCTTCGGTAAGGGTACCTGTATGGTAGTCAAAACGTCCAATCGCTGTGAAAATATCCCGCTGTATATCTGTCTGGCAACTGTGCAATGACAAGTAGGTATACCGCCAAGTTTGTCCTATTTCTGAAGCAGCAACGGTGGGAAAGTCGCAACTGCGATCAAGAACTTTTTGTATTTCTTTAAGTTGGCCAGAATTTGGATCGAGGCGTAATTGCCACAGAGTACCTACCGCCAATGTTTTGGTTTCTCCGGCAGCAATTTCTTTCAGACGTTGATTGGTTTGAAAATCCGGATAACGGACAACATCCGCTACTATTTCAGAATTTTCGTTGGTGCATCCGTTGCCAAAGTGCCATTGATACCAAGGTTCTGCTTCGCCGTAACTGACGACGTTTAGTGTGTCGCGCTCAAGAATAAAAATCTGTGTTCCCTTTTCTGGATGCCAAGTGAGAGCATCGCTAAAGCTTTTGAGCTGTAATAATACTGGCAGCAGTTGCAAGCGTACGGGGGGAATAAAAAATACTAAATATTTACCAGCTAAAATGAAATCATGAATAAGGGGGACGCCTATTATACGAATTGCAGAATGTTTCAGTAATTTACCAGTGCGAGCGCAGCGATACACATGCAAGGTACTATTTTTCCCTGGCGTGACTCCAAAATTGTAAATTTCTCCCGTATGTGGATCTACTTTCGGATGGGCGGAAAAAGACCAATTGGCTTTTAACCAGCCTAGATTGTCGCTCCCTATGGTTTCCAGCGTTTGTAAGTCTAAGGCGTAGGGATGTGCTCCCTCCCATAGTGCCAGCAATTTGTCTGGCAATGCTAGCACGGAGGTATTGGCGGTATTTTTCAGACTTTTACCAAATCTCTGCCACCAAGGCAGGGGAGAAATCATACCGTAGCCGCCATAAAGAAATTTGCCAGCTTTTTCTTCGGCTTGATAACCCGCAGTTTGAACGTAGCGATAAACCCCTGTTGCTCCTGTACCTGTGAAGTGAATAGCAAGAATGGCACCGTCTCCGTCAAACCAATGAGCTACTGATTGGCTGCCTCTTTTTAGGCGTGCTGGACCATTTCTATAAAGACTTCCCCTCAAACCAGCAGGAATCTCGCCTTTGGTTATTTTTAGGGGCGTGGAGTTGAATTCTGCCGCCGGAGAGGCGATCGCTTTTGCCCAGGTTGTTTTTTGAAGTGGCTGAATCACAGTCATGGTGTTTTTCGGAATTCCTCTCAGGCTGACACAAAATTTCCTTTTTCAACTTTTCAACAAATCTGCTTCTTTTTCAAAAAAAGCAAAGTTTTGTTAATTTTAAAAAATATCTCTGGGTGGCAGTCTTGTGAGTCAGTGTTTACACTGAAAATTTTTCTCTTTTCCTAAAACAATACTTTCTTAGGCTCAAAGGCAAGCACTTCACTCAGCACTCATTTTCAATCAGGCTTGTATCTGCTAAAATAAAATCGTTGTCCTGTTGAGTAGTATACCGTCTTTGACTCAATCAATAGACATACCCAAAATAGATATACTGGCACAAGAACTGGCAACGATCCAGCAAACAGGTGCCAAGCGAATTGCGCTATTGGGTTCTCGCCATGTACCGATTACTCACCAGCACCTGATCGAAATGATGAGCTATGCCCTGGTTTTGTCAGGGAATCGGCTCATCACTTCCGGGGCAGCTGGCACTAATTCAGCTGCTATCAAAGGGGCAATGCGGGCAGATCCCAATCTACTAACGGTGATTTTGCCCCAAAGCCTAGAGCGTCAGCCCGCTGAGTCGCGAGCACAGCTGGAGCAAGTGATACATCTCGTGGAAAACCCCTCTAATGATAACCTCTCCCTCGCAGAAGCGAGCGCTTTGTGCAATCAAGAGATCGTGTCACGCTGCCAGCAGCTCATCTGCTTTGCTTTTCACGATAGTCACACACTACTTAGAACCTGTAAGGAAGCAGAGGAGCAACGCCGAGTGGTGACGCTGTTTTACTTTGATTAAGGCTTTGTCAGCATGATAATGGGTAAAGGATAAGGCGCAATCCCAATTACGCCTTACCTATTAACCATTACCAATTACTGCTTATGCAATTTTCAGTATCTGCAATTCTGCTCTACTCTATTGCTGTGGCGGCTCTCCTTATTTACCTCCCTTTCCTGGTAGTGGGCTATGCCCGCGCTAAGGTAGGGTACGATATGGCAGCACCCCGCGCTATGTTTGATAAATTGCCTGCCTACGCCCAAAGAGCAACTTGGGCACACCAAAATTCTTTCGAGACTTTTATGGTGTTCGCATCAGCGGCACTTATGGCTTATGTCACAGGCGTGAAGTCAGAATGGGCAGGCATAGCAGCGCTCGCCTTTTGTCTAGCAAGGTTATTTTACTCAATTTTTTATATTGTAAACTTCCCTATCGGGCGATCGCTTATGTTCGGCATTGGCTCTCTAAGTACCCTCACTTTGTTCGTCCTAAGCCTCCTGAGTGTCAATAGCTGAAATTTTAGTAAATAGCAATTCTAAATAGCAATTTATGGCCGATATTTATTCATTTGATGTCGTCAGCGATTTCAACCGGCAAGAATTAATCAATGCTGTCGATCAATCCATACGAGAAATTAACAGTCGCTACGACTTGAAAGATACTAAAACCACTCTAGAATTGAGCGACGATGCTATTACGGTAAACACGGCAAGTGAAATGACTTTGCAAGCAGTTCACAGTATTCTACAGCAAAAAGCCGTGAAGCGCAATCTGTCGTTAAAAATTTTCGATTACGGCAAAGTAGAGCAGGCAAGCGGCAATCGCGTTCGCCAGGTGATTAAATTAAAAAGAGGAATTAGTCAGGAAATAGCTAAGCAGATTGCTAAGTTAGTTCGCGATGAATTTAAAAAGGTACAAGCATCAATTCAAGGCGATGCCGTGCGGATTTCCAGTAAATCTAAAGATGATTTGCAAGCAGTGATTCAACGTCTGAAGCAGCAGGATTATCCAGTAGCTCTGCAATTTACTAATTATCGGTAAACTTGAACCATCTCTGTCTCTTCACTTAAGCCACAAAAAATTGGATATCCGGTTTTTTTAGATGGACCGGATTTCTTCTGTATATCAAGATATAATATATAAGGGAGAAAAATATCCAATTAAAGTGAGAAGTTATACAAAATAAAAGGCGCTCCATGGCAATTCAATCCACTACTTTGATCAAGCCCCGCTGGAGGCGCTCGAAAACTAGATTGATTTGATGCTGATCTTTTTCGCTGAGCGAATCTTTCGCCAAAGCAGCAGACATCAGCAAGTGTTGATCAAGACGTGTAATTTGGCGCAAGACTAATATCCGTTCGAGAATTTTCTCCACTGAGAGATTTGGCAAATCGGTTGCAGCTTGCATGGGATTAAGAAACTAAAGGAAATCAGTGAGAACAGTACATATTTAATACTTAAAGATTATTTAAAGTAGGGAAGCGATCGCCCTCATAAGTGAAGTGTGATAATTTTACAACAAAAGAAGCGATCGCCATCATTGACAAAAACAGCCATCTAAGTAAAGCACCCCCACCAATTTATCGGTAAAATAACATCGCTCGATCACAAAGCATTTGGGAAAATTCATGGCAGAGGCAAAAATAGGCATCATCGGCGGCAGCGGGCTATACAAAATGGAAGCCCTCAAAAATATAGAAGAAGTATACATTAACACCCCTTGGGGCGAACCATCAGACGCCTTAATTCTGGGAACCTTAGAAGAAATGCCAGTAGCCTTCCTTGCCCGCCACGGGCGTAACCATAGATTCTTGCCCTCAGAAGTGCCGTACCAGGCAAATATCTATGCCATGAAAAGTTTAGGCGTGGAGTACATCATCTCCGCAAGTGCCGTTGGCTCCCTCAAACAAGAAGTCAAACCCCTAGATTTAGTCATACCGGATCAATTTATCGACTGCACCCGGAATCGAGTGTCCACATTTTTCGGCAACGGAATAGTCGCGCATATTACATTCGATCATCCCGTCTGTGAAAAACTGGCAGCGATACTTGCAGATGCCGCAGAAAGCTTACACTTGCCAGGAGTGACACTGCACCGAGGCGGTACATACATCTGTATAGAAGGACCCGCTTTTTCCACCAAAGCCGAGTCACATCTCTATCGCAGTTGGGGCGCAACAGTCATAGGAATGACAAACTTACCAGAAGCCAAGCTAGCGAGAGAAGCAGAAATCGCTTACGCAACCCTAGCCCTAGCAACAGATTACGACTGCTGGCACCCGGATCACGACAGCGTAACCGTCGAGATGGTAGTAGCGAACCTGCACCGCAACGCCGAAAATGCCCAAAAAGTCATCCAGGAAACCGTGCGACGCCTGCGCGAAAACCCACCGATTTCCCTTGCCCACTCGGCACTAAAATACGCAATTTTAACACCCCTAGACAAGGTGCCAGCGGCTGCCAAAGATAAGTTAGAATTGCTGTTGAAAAAATATCTGTAAACAAGTTCATAGAATAAAAAAATCGGCTTCTCTTCTTCAAAGCCGATTTTATTGTCCTCAATATCAAGATAAAATATCATTATACCTGGAAATCATCTAGATGACAATTCCCCCTTGGCAGAAACAAGCATTTCAAACCATTCATTGTCGCGAAGACTACTAAAATCAGGGTCATTTTTCGCCGCTAGTTTCTTAGCGGGATTGAGATTTATCGCTCTTCTCAAGTTTTCAATAGCCGAATCCTCATTTTTTTGCAGAGCATAGCAGCGAGCTTTTTCATACCAAGACTCAGCATATTCAGAATTCAGCCGTATAGATTGGTTGAACGCCTGGATTGCCTCGGTGAAACGTTTCATTTTCGTGAGGGCAATACCTTTTCCACACCATGCTTCATAAGATTCAGGATCGGCTTCAATTGCCTGTTCATAAACTTTTAGGGCCTCTTCATAGCGCCCTTCGAGAAAAAAATCTTTGCCTTGTTTTTCATCTGGCTGTTTATTATGAATCTCAAAAACTTCCTGCGTTTGAGAAGGCTCGAAAGCTTCCTGTGTTTGAGGAGACTCAAAAGCTTCCTGCGTTTGATTAGACTCAAAAACTTCTTTGAGCAGCTCCCCCGTTTTAGTTTGAGCTTTCAGAGAATTCTCAATTGTGGCGCGAGCCTCAGAAATGACATTCTGAGTAGCCATTGCCATCGATATTAATTCTTTTAGGTAAGCTACATTTTCACTATTTAAACTACTAGCAAGCTGGTGTGAAGATGAGGGAAGCTCACCTTTGCTTTGCAATTGTGCACTCACAATTTTAATAATTTCAGCTTTTAACTCCGGACGAAGTTCGTTTTGCACCTCAGTTTTGATCTGGCTAGCCAAAGCACGCCGCATTAGCCAAAAGCTGATAATGCCGACGACTGGAAACAGGATCAGCAAAAACAACAAGGTATTCAAAAGACCAGTTGTAAAGCCAAAACTGCGAGCAACTTCCTTTTGAACTTGATCACGAATGCGATCTTGTTGTCGCCGCTGATCGAGTTCCCGTCTCTCTTGCTCAGATAGGAAATAGGCGGGAAAAACAGGGGAAGTATTTTGGATAGTGGGTTTGGGCGCAGCTGTTGTGGCGGCTCGTGCAGCCGATGGCTTCGGCTGTGTGACAGCGCAAGCAACTTCTACAGACAGTAGCAGGGTGGATATGGCAAGGGCAACTTGTTTGTATATCTTCATGGATTACCTAGGCTTTAATTAAGTTAAGCAAAATTTAAATTGAGTAAGCACCCGATAGTAAAATTCCTGCGACAGGAGTTTAATTAGGCGCTCACCTCCGCTAGCTGCGCTCTACTTGAAGGCTGGGTATGTCAGAAGCTAATCCTTCAATGCTATTCGCTTTCAAGGCGAAAGCCTCTAGCTTAAGGGCGACTTTTCCTAATTTCTGGGGGCTTTGGCTCGAACTGAATAACTTTGTGCTCAAACTCCCTTCCCTCCTGGCAGGGGTGAAAAGAAAATATGCTTTCTTGGTTGTTCTTTTTTGATTCTAAGCGTCAGCCAACTCTGGTTATAGGCGAATCAGTTTTTGTATATAGTTTAGATAAAGTTTAGCTTCCAAAAGCCGCCTGCGGGTACTGAGGAGGAAAAAGATTTAACGGGATGCTTGGATATTCGCCGCTTTTGCAAGGCTTTGCTCAACGCCCCTATCTTTGCCCGTGGGCATCAACTCGAACCTCAAGCTCAGGGCGCTGCAAAACTGCGAGAAAAGCTGCCCCGCACCAGCGCCACCCGCCCATTGAATCGCTAATTCCTGAATCGCCGCAGTCAGCAATATAATAAGCTCGTTTCTCAACAACAAACTACCTAGTCGTCAGAATTACAGCGCTTGCAGCAGCAATACCTACTGCAACAACCCCCCACTATCGAAATTCCCACCCTTGGCAGTGCCGCCCGGGGAGCAAGTTTCGCTTCGCCGACTGCCTTCGGCGCTAGCTGGGGGCAAGTTTATACAGGAATTGGCTTGCAAGCGCGAACTCGCTATACCGACGAAGCAGATGACACTATTTCAATCGGGATGGGTTTTGGAGAGCCTCGCAAAACCGTAGGTGCAGAAATCACAGTCGCAGTGCTTAGTTTATTGGGAGACGATTCTTTAGAGCAAGGAGGTATCCGTTTCAAAGTATATCGCATTCTTCCTGAAGATTTTGCCGTAGCAGTTGGCATAGAAAATGCTATTACGGCGTCGTCAGTAAAATTTTTCGCACCAAACCTAGCTCGAAATAACTCTTCAGTCAAGTAACTTTATCCCTGGGATTGGGAGGCAAACGTTTCCCCTCGGAAGATGATATTGAAAATGCTTTAATTGCCGATTAGACGGGATAAGATTTAACTTTGGGCGCTTCGATATTCGCTTAAAAGCCAGTTGGTAAAATTAGTATTGATTGATTTGTGTTATAAATACTGCTAGAAACCCGGTTTGGAAAATTTAGAAATCCGACTGTAAAAACCGGGTTTCTCGAATAGAATTACAGCACTTTGTGGGTGTATTCGTGCTGCTTGACATTATCTTCAGTTCTGACTTGGCGTTTGGAATTAAGTATGCGTTTGCGTTCTAAGGAATATTTGAAATCCTGACGAACTGTGCCGAGTGGAATGTGTTCGCGGGCAATGGGGCGGCTTTTATAGGTGCGGGTTGCGGCAATTGCTCGAAATGCAAATTCATCACAAAATTGTGCTTCGGCTGGGAATTGGGGCAGCATCTTGGGGGTGTCGCCATCGAGTATTGCACCTATAGTGGTAGCGATCGCCATTTTGTATGAAGTGGGAATTCCTTTTATGATCGCTTCCAGCGCTGCCGAAGGTACTGGCTCTACTATTTGTACTTCTCGGATTTCGCCATTTTCTTTGATAAAACAAGTGGCCAATCCTACTACTAGGTAATCATCCTTAGACAAATCAGGCGCAGCAGAAAGTGAAGTCGCAGTTGTCATCTAATTTTTAGCTCAGCATCTACTACTGCGCCGATCCTACCATTTTTAGTCCCCAATTAGGTTTTGATGACAGAATCTGAATGTTTTTTACTTTTACCTTTTATTTAGTGTTAATATATTTTTAAGGTAAATGTGATGGAAAAGGCAAGGGAGCCGCGCTCTGCTGCGAGGAGAATAGAAACAAGCAAGAAAGAAGCAAAAGCATCTATAGCTCTAGTTTTTATCGAGAAAGCGCGAAAATATTAAGATCGCCCCGTCCTTCTCGTTGGATGTGCCCTTTTTTCACGGCCTCGAAGAGGTTGGCCAGTGCATCTAGATCTTCTGAGCGATACCCCCTGAAGGCAAGTACTTGGCGAATAAGTCCCTCAGATTCGACACTGAGGCAACCAGTTTGAAAGGCAGATTCTACCAGGGTACGAATCATAATAGCCCTTACAGATTTAGCCTATTAATTGCCTATAATTTAATGTCAGGTATTTTCAAAACGACAGCATCGATCGCGATCAGAAAATATTGTGATTTTAAAGACAATAGAGCGGTGATCTAAATCACTGACAGATAACACCAGTAAAAGTGACCCTAAAGACCGTAGATTTTGGTTTTTGAAAGCAGTAGCCGCTTTCAGACTGTGTGCCTTTCTTTTAATATAAATGGGGCGGCGGGGGCGCGAGCCGTGAAGAAGAGGCTTCTGCTGGCTTAGTTTCTGCCTAAATAAGCCAGGGAGGCAGGCAATTGCGAATGCCCTGACAGATAATACCTGCAAGTGTAGGAAGACAAAGAAATCCGTCATCCCAACAAGAGAACGGGTTTTTGAGCTGTATAAACAGCTGAGGAGAATAACTTGCGATAGACTGCAAAAAGTTGCGCCGACTCGGTGTACGAGCGCTTCGCGTCGGGAGGAGTGAACAAAAAAACAAATATGGAAAGCATATTGCAACCATCTGTAGTGGATTTAGCGCGCTCTGGAAACTTTAGGGCGCTCGCTTACTGGATGAATACTTTCCTGCTACCTCAAGGAATGCGTGCCAGTGTAGAAGACGTGCGGGCGGGATGCCTACAAATCCTAGTAGAATTCAGACAAATCCCAGAACGGGAGCGCCTAGTTCAATTCATATGCCACCAGATTTGGAGGCTAAACTCAGAAGCGATCGAGGGAGTGCGGATAGTAGCTCGCCTTGCCGGACAATCCGATATTCTTTGGAAGCAATCAGTCCGCATCATAACCCCAGCCAATAGAAGACGGCAACAATATCGAGCATATACAGCACGGGTTTGCAAGCAGCGAGCAACAGCAGAAATAAGTTTTAAAACTCTGCGCCTGCTGCTGATGGTGGGGACAGCAGTAACATCATTTATTATAGGTTGCTGGTTTAGCTACCAAACAATCTTGACCAAAAAGAAAGCACCCACTTCCATTCCCACCGCAGCCGTCACCGCCATCCAGAAACCAGCGCGCCCCAAACAAGTGCAGGCAGCATTAGAAATCGTACCAGTGCGATATCACAATCAAGTAGTCAATCCTAACGATCCTGTTGTAACACTAATGTTTGGCGGCGACGTCAACCTTTCAGATGCATTTGCTGATGTAGTAGGCAAAGATTACAAATGGGCTTTTGCCAAGATGGATGAATACCGCCAAGCCGACTTAGCAATGGTAAATTTAGAAAATCCCTTGACAAGAGCCGAAACACGACGAGAAGGAAAGCAATTTAATTTCAAAGCCGATCCAGAATCAGTGCAAGTATTGACCGAGGGCGGCATAGATATAGTCAACCTAGCCAATAATCATATAATGGACTATGAGGCTCCTGGTCTGAAAGAAACCACCGAAACATTAGATAAAGCCGGGATTCGCTACGTAGGAGCAGGTCAGGACATCAAAGAAGCGCGGCGTCCAGAAATTATCGAAGTCAAAGGACAACGGATCGCCTATTTGGGTTATTATAATCCGGAGTTTCACGCTGCAGCACCAGGAGTTGCCGGCACCAATCCTTTAATTGAAGATCAGATTGCTGAAGATATTAAAGCAATTCGCGACCAAGTAGATTGGATTGTAGTCAATTATCACTGGGGAGAAGAACTGGCAGAGTATCCTGCTGATTGGCAGCGTGACTTAGCCCGGTTTACAATTGACCAAGGAGCGGATGTGGTTGTAGGGCACCATCCCCACGTTTTACAGGGTGCAGAAATTTATAAGGGACGACCTATTGCTTACTCGCTGGGGAATTTTATCTTCGGCGGGAATTATCGCAGCGATTACGATACGGCGGTGTTAAAGGTTTCGCTGAAAGGGAAAAAAATGAAGGTGGAGTTCCTGCCAGTAGAGGTAAGGAAATATCAGCCAAAGGTGGTTAAAGGCGAGCGCGCTAATGAAATCCTCAACCACATTGAGGAGATTTCAAAGATTTTTGAACGCCCTATGCGCAGTCCAACAGTAATCACCATTCGTCGGCGGCAAGCTCATACTGCGGAAACCCGCTTGTTGCAACCAGAACTGCCCAACTTACCTAAACCTTCTACCTCGTCAGTTACTCTCTCAAACTCCGAGGTAATCACTCCTGTATTTCCTGGGAATATCATTCGCCGAAACTACCTAAAAGACGAAGTTTTGCCTGGTTGGCAGCAAGAAGAAGAAGGCATGACGCCAACCTCAGAGTCTGCCGAAGCAGATGACGAGCCGTTTAGCAAGCAGCCTTTTATCACCTCTCCCGACAAGACCAAGCCCTTACCGATTCCGCACAGTTTTCTACCCACTAAATCCTCTATATCTTTTAATGTATCTAGGGTGTCTAATTGCCAACAGGCAGACAAGCTCGCTGGCTCGCTAGGCAAAATCTCTATCAAGGGATTCAACTGCCAGTCATAGCCGTTAACGGTATAGTTTGAAATTTTCAGTTTTGAGTAAAGATTTTGAGTTGTCATTTGTCCAAAGTCCTTTTAAACCCAGGACTTCTGACAAATGACTCCAGTAGGGTAAATGACCACTGAATTTTATCATCTAATAACTGTGTTCGCGATCGCCGTCAGAAAGCAACAATACAAAACCTATATCCTGACTGACTCCGCCTCGAAATCCCGCCTAGAAGTTGTTCCCGAACGGGGCGGCATGATTACCACCTGGCAAGTTAAAGGGCAGGATATCCTCTATATGGAGCGACAGCGTTTTGCCAATCCAGAGTTGAGCGTGCGCGGCGGAATTCCGATTCTTTTTCCCATTTGTGGCAACCTCCCCAACAACACCTATATTCACAAAGGGCGAAAGTACACCCTCAAACAACACGGTTTTGCCCGGGATTTACCCTGGGAAGTAGCCGAGCAAGTCACCCAAGACAAAGCTAGCATCACTCTCGTCCTCAATAGCAACAATTTTACCCGCTCTGTTTATCCGTTTGACTTTCAACTCGTTTTCACCTACACTCTCAAAGGCGAACATTTGGACATCAGGCAGCGCTATACTAATTACTCCGAGGAGCCGATGCCTTTTTCTACGGGGTTGCATCCTTATTTTGCTACTCTCGATAAGTCTCATCTCCGCTTTGAGATCCCAGCTATCAAATATACGGATCAAAAGAGCCAGACAAGCCATCCCTACAATGGCACTTTTGATTTCGCTCAGGATGAAATTGACGCCGCCTTCACCGAAATAACCGGGCTTTCCGCCTCTGTTTATGACTTTAGCCGTCGCCTGCGCATTACTATAAGCTATAACTCGGCTTATTCTACTGTTGTTTTTTGGACTCTTAAGGGTAAGAATTTCTACTGTCTTGAACCGTGGACTGCTCCTCGCAATGCTCTTAATATCGGTAAGCCTCTCATTCAGTTACAACCCGGAGCCAGTTGTGAAACTTTTGTTCGTATGAGTGTTAAGTATTTTTAGGCGTGTTGGCAATCAGGCCGGGGGCAGATGACATTGCCCATTGGCAACTTGTCTGAGAAACCTAGAATTTGTATAAGTTTTAGTTATATTAATAAAGGAAAAAAATTTCAAAAATTTGCGTAAAAAGCGATCGCAAAAACGCAATCCGTGATATGGTTATAAAGGTGTCGAAAAAAAACACCCCCAGTCTGGGTCGCTAACTCAAAGGTAGAGTACTCGGCTTTTAACCGATTAGTTCCGGGTTCGAATCCCGGGCGACCCATCAGAAACCCTGCCAAGGGTACTGTAACTATACCTTAGGTTAGTGACAGGGGGAATTGCTGTATACTAGACTCAACGCCGTCGGAATTGCGGTGTCTGCCTGTGGAGGGTGTAGACGCGCTCCGCCCGGCTTATTGTAGAGTAGCAGGAATCTCGTTCCGTAAGGGCGAGTTTCTCAACCTATACCACAAGGTAAGCGCGAGAATATGTCACGCTTATCCTAAAGAATTAGGCTCGTTCACACTCAACTAGCTGACAAAACACATTAGGAGGGTATCTTATGGCGCTTGTACCTATGCGGCTGCTGCTAGATCACGCGGCTGAGAATGATTACGGCATCCCAGCTTATAACGTCAACAACATGGAGCAGATCCAAGCGATCATGCGGGCTGCCGATGAAACAGATAGCCCCGTGATTCTGCAAGCATCCCGTGGAGCTCGCTCATACGCTGGGGAAAACTTCCTGCGCCACCTGATTATGGCTGCAGTCGAAACATACCCCCACATTCCTATTGTCATGCACCAAGATCATGGCAATTCACCAGCTACCTGCTACTCGGCGATTAAAAACGGTTTCACCAGCGTGATGATGGATGGCTCTCTGGAAGAGGACGCCAAAACCCCTGCCAGCTACGAGTATAATGTCCGCGTCACCAGCGAAGTAGTAAAAGTCGCTCACTCTATTGGCGTAAGCGTCGAAGGTGAACTGGGTTGCTTGGGTTCTCTGGAAACCGGCAGGGGTGAAGCAGAAGATGGTCACGGTGCTGAAGGTGTTCTCAGCCATGACCAACTACTCACCGATCCCGATCAAGCTGTTGACTTCGTCGAAAAAACTCAAGTAGATGCTCTAGCAGTCGCGATCGGTACCAGCCACGGCGCCTACAAATTCTCCCGCAAGCCAACTGGCGAAATTCTGGCTATCAGCCGCATTGAAGAAATTCACCGCCGCTTGCCTAATACCCACTTGGTGATGCACGGTTCCTCCTCTGTGCCGGAAGAATTGGTGGCCCTGATCAACCAATACGGAGGCGCTATCCCCGAAACCTACGGGGTGCCCGTGGAAGAAATCCAAAAAGGTATCAAAAGCGGTGTGCGTAAGATAAATATCGACACCGATAACCGTCTGGCAATTACTGCTGCTGTGCGGGAAGCTCTGGCTAAAAATCCTAAAGAATTTGACCCCCGTTACTTCCTCAAGCCTTCTATTAAGTATATGCAGAAGGTTTGTGCGGAGCGCTATCAGCAGTTCGGCGCCGCCGGTAATGCTAGCAAGATTAAGCAAATCAGCGTCGATGAGTTCGCCGCTAAGTATGCTAAGGGCGAAATCGGTGTCGCTGTCAAGAAAGCAGTTTCTGTCTAAAAATAATTTCTAATCTAAACTTGCTACTTGCTCTCCGGGTGGCTTATTGGCTGCCCGGTTTTTTATCTGCTGCTACAATTTAGGTAATATAAAACCTGAGCTCCTGTATACCTGTATATTTTTTTTATTATTGTTTAAAGTATTTTATCACAGAAAATGAGGTATTGAATACCAAAGAAAGCTTACAAATTACAAATGCTGGTTTTACAGGTTGGCATTTGGGTTGGAGTGTGGAATTTTTTGCTGGGGCAGATTTTGGAAAGCGAACGCTCCATCACATGCGCTCGCTCCCTTTTTTCCTTATTTTCCTTCAGCTAATCCGCAGGAACACTCTATTAATAATAATACTAAATTTTGATTCTACTATTTTTATTTGCTATTTATTGTAAATTTTTGCAAATAAATGATTAAATTTTAATAAAGAAAGAAAATGGCCCGCATTTTTTCGCTTTTTACTAGACAAAGCACGAGCAGATAATGCAGAATACAAGTGCTAGAGGCTAAAAACAAAGCCGAACTCAGGGTGAGGTGAACCCAAATTAACATGTCCGTAAGTCCACGGATGTTAATAGACTGTGGAGTAGGAAAACAGGTAGTGTATATAGTCAGGGTGAGACGGTTTTGTTGCGCAGCCTACCAGTTTATCAGGCTTTGGAAAAATAAGCACTCCCCAAAGCAAACAGTTAATCTCAGGAGATATTATTTATTATGGCAGTTGAAAAAGTGAATTCTTCTTCTAGCTTGGCTGAAGTAATTGATCGCATTTTGGACAAAGGTATCGTCATTGATGCATGGGCACGAGTTTCTCTCGTGGGAATAGAACTGCTTGCGATCGAAGCTAGAGTGGTTATTGCTTCTGTAGAAACCTATCTCAAGTATGCCGAAGCTGTAGGTTTGACGGCTCAAGCTGCTGTGCCGGCGGTTCCAGTGACGTAGAGAAATCTAGCTTTCATGGTAAAAAAGTATGAAGTATGAAATTTTATACTTCATACTTGTTTAAAAAGACGATTTGATTTGAAATTGTCTTGCCAGAGTAAAGGCTTCTAGTATACAAGGAGAATTGAAAAATGGCTCTATGGGATCAGTGGCGTCGAGAAAGAGAACAACGCCTGCAAGAAGTAAGACAACGCTCCTCTCAAGTAAATTCGCAATTGACGCAATTGCAAAAAGAACGTCAAGAAAAAGCAGAAAATTACAAAAGAGAGCTGAGAGAATTTAGGGAAAAATTGGCACAGGCGGAAGAAAACCGCGCTCGCCTTGAGCTTCAGCGCGCAGAAGAGCGAAAAAGATTGATTCTAAACCTACAATCGGAAACTCAAACATTTTTGAAAAATACTCGCGCTCATCGTCAAGAACAAGCTAAAAAATTAAAGCGATCGCTTGCCGAACAAACCGCTAATTTACTTGCTTCCGCCCGCTCTGCCCGCATGGAAATGGCTAAAAAGCAATCAGAGAAATTGCACGATTATTACACAAAACTGAAAAGAACAGTAGCTAAACAACGACAAATAAATCAAACAAAACAAGCATTTTTGAAAACCCAACTGAATCGAGAATTAGAAGAATTCAGAAAAGAACTAAAAATTGAAACATCGAAATACCTGCAATATTGCAAAGAAAATAGAGAAAGACAGGCGCTCGCCCTGCGCTCCCAACTTCGGCAAGAGCGCATAAATCTCTTCCAAGAAGTATGGGGCAGCGCGATAAAAGAACAGCAAATCGTCGAAACTTCAGAAACAAAGAAAGTCGAGACGCTACTGCCAACAGAAGAAAAAATATACTCACAAGATAACAGCGAAAAATCAATAAACATCGAATGGGAAGAAAAAGTATACAACTACATATGTGAAAATAAAAGCACACGACTGGCAGAAATCGAAAGTGCATTAAAACTAAAACGAATCCAAGCAGTAGATATCTTGCGCTCTCTCATGCAAAAAGGATTAATAATAGAGCGCGATCGCACCTACACAGCCGTAGAAGAAATAACTCTGCAATAACGCCCCATATATATAATAATTAAATATAATAATATGGTAACAGTGCTTCAAGCTCGTCCCAAAGGATTTGTGCAAACACCAACCACGACGAGAACCGCAGAGCGGGCGCTGCGCTATCTGCAAACCGGTTTTGCTGTTCACCTTAGAGGACCTGCAGGCACCGGGAAAACCACTTTAGCGCTACACTTAGCATACCTTTTGGGACGTCCGATCATGCTGATTTTTGGCGATGATGACCTAAAAAGCTCAGATTTGATCGGCAATAATTCAGGCTATACCCGCAAAAAAGTCGTCGATAACTACATTCACAGCGTCGTCAAAATCGAAGACGAACTGCGGCAAAATTGGATGGATTCCCGACTCACCCTCGCCTGTCGAGAAGGATTCACCCTCGTTTACGACGAATTCAACCGCTCACGCCCCGAAGTAAACAACATCCTCCTCTCCGCGCTAGAAGAAAAACTCCTGGTACTGCCCCCCAACGGCAACCGCTCAGAATACATTCGCGTTCATCCCCAATTTCGCGCTATTTTAACATCAAACCCAGAGGAATATTGCGGAGTTCACGCAACGCAAGATGCTTTGATGGATCGGTTGGTGACTCTCGATATGCCAGAGCCAGACGAAAACACCCAAACCGAAATCCTCATGCAAAAAACAGGTATTGATCGCCAAAATGCTGAGAAAATTGTGCAAGTGGTGAGAAATTTTCGAGAACGAACAGGCTCGAAAAAAACTTCTGGTTTGCGCTCAGGTTTGATAATCAGCAAAATCTGCAAAGAATATGGCATCCAAGCTACACCAAGCTGCGAAGAATTTCGAGAAACTTGTGCCGACGTGCTTTTGTCTCGCACCTCTCTAGAGCCGGAAAAAGCCCTAAAATTGCTCGATGAGGTGATCGAGTCACTCCCGCGCGAACGGGAGCACTCTATTATAGAACTGATTGTGGGAGAAAATCAGCTAAAAAATGACAGCCAAATTACAAACCCGGAAGTGCCCGCTTCCTTAAAACCCGAAAGTGTTCCCTATGAGTCGGAAATATATGCCTATTTGCTAAAATCAGGGGGAGCTAAAGTTTCCGAAATAGAAGCCGCCTTGCAAATTAACCGAATTCAAACTATCGACGCGCTGCGATCGCTTCTTAAAAAAGGCATACTCAAACAGCGCGACGAGCGCCTCTTTGTCGCTAGAGGAGAAAACCAATCGTGACAACAATCTCGCACCCTAACTCTGCCGCCAACCGGGGAATCCCCAGTGCCACCTCCGGCTCTACCCTTGCTGATATCCTAGAAAGAGTTCTCGACAAAGGTATCGTCATCGCCGGCGATATTTCTGTATCCGTTGGCTCAACAGAATTGCTCAACGTTCGCATCCGCTTGCTGATTTCCTCGGTAGACAAAGCTAAAGAAATCGGGATTAACTGGTGGGAAAGCGATCCCTATCTCAACTCCCAAACTCGCAACCTGATAGAATCTAATCAACAACTTATGGAACAGGTGAAGCAATTGCAGGAAGAAATCCGCTGCTTACGCGCACTCACCGCTACTCAGTCAGCCGGAACAGAGAATATCACATAGGTGAGATAAAATTGCTGCTGCCTGGCGGCTAGTATAAATACATGCTATCATCTGAATCATCCAATAACGCGATCGCACAGCTACAGCCAACCAGCAAAAAAAATGCTGGCTTAGCACCCCTGCTGCTCACAATCGTCGAACTCGTGCGCCAACTCATGGAAGCACAAGTGATTCGACGCATGGAAGCAGGCACTCTCACAGATGAACAGCTCGAACGCGCCGCCGAAAGCCTGCGCCAGCTCGAAACACAAATCGTCAAACTGTGTGAAATCTTTGAAATTGACCCCGCTGATTTAAATATTGATCTTGGAGAAATCGGCACCCTCCTCCCCAAAAACGGCGGCTACTATCCAGGGGAAACCTCTAGCAATCCTTCTGTTTTAGAATTACTTGATCGCTTGCTAAATACGGGCATCGTTATAGAAGGAAATGTGGATTTAGGTCTTGCACAACTCAATCTCATTCACGCTAAGTTAAAATTAGTATTGACTTCTAAACAGGTATGAAATAAGCAGGTTTGGAAGCCGGGATTAGGGAATTTGGGGATTGTTAAAGGTGGGATACGGTATTTATTTATACGGGATTTTTCCTGAACCTGGACCTGAAGGTTTGCAAGTAAAAGGCTTGGATAATCAACCTGTGAAAGTAAAATTGTGGCATGGTTTTGCTTTTTTGCATTCGGAAGCGCAACAAGAACGGTATTTAGCCAGCCGCCGCAATCTGCTCGGGCACGAAAAGGTTTTAGAAGAAGCAATGCAGCACGGATATCGCACTCTCCTGCCTTTGCAATTTGGATTGATTGTAGATGCATGGGAAACGGTGACTCAACATTTGATTTTACCCTATGGTGATAAATTGCAGCAGCTATTTTTAAAATTGGAAGGCAAACGAGAAGTCGGCATTAAGGTTTTTTGGGATGCTACTGCAGAGTTAAACCAACTTATTGAAGAAAATGGCGAATTGAAAGCAAAACGAGATAGTCTGCAAGGAAAACCGCTGGGCATAGAGCAGGTGATAAGCATCGGGCAAGAAATCGAAAGGGAAATGCAACAACGTCAGCGTAAAATTATTGAAGTATTTCAGAAAACACTTAATCCTTTGGCAGTGGAAGTCGTGGAAAATGAAAGGCTGACTGAAGCGATGATTTACAATGCTTCTTATTTGATAGCATGGGATGAAGAAGAAAAATTTGCCGCTCACCTCGAAAACCTAGACCGATATTTTGAATCTCGTCTTCGCATCCGCTATAATAATTTTACCGCCCCCTATAACTTTGCTCAACTCTCTTACCTCTAAACAGAGGCTACTTTAACCACATCTCTATAAACAACAGCAAAATATGATTCTACGCTTGCTTACTTTGCCTATTACTGGTCCTCTTGAGGGCATCCTCTGGATTGGAGAACAACTTCTAGAACGTGCTAATGCCGAAATCGATGAAAAAGAAAATTTAAAAAAGCGACTCTTGGCACTACAGCTCGCCTTCGATATGGGTGAAATCTCCGAAGAAGAGTTTGAAATCCAAGAAGAAGAAATACTACGCGCTATTCAAGAGCAAGAAGAGCAATTGAAAAATCAAGAGTAGCTTGCTCTAGTTCTATCTTTACTTTTCTTGCGCCTGAAAACTTTATAATTCTCAATATTCTAGAAATATTGTGTTAAAATTAGCTGACTGAGAAGAAATAGGCTGAATGGGCAAATTAGTAACTACAGGAGGAGCCTCCCGCAACTGCTGGGCGTCTCTTTCCTGCTCCGCTATTTGAACTTCAAGAAGGGCAAGACGCTTAAGAATCTGCTGGCGGCGCTTTTCGATATTTTGTAAGTCTTGCTGTAACCGCTTTTTTTCTAGCGCTAGTTTGTACAGATCTAAATAGACTGACGCCTCAGTCTTTTGACGCGGCATCGTGCTGAATTTAGGACGAATGTTTCCAGTGCAGGGGCGGGGATACATATTTTTTTTCGGTTTTTTCTAGTTATAGTACTATATTATTCTGTAATGCTGCTAACCTTTCGGCAAGTGGAAAAAATGGATTCGATTCAACTCAGTGGCATTCGATGCTATGGTTATACGGGATACCTACCAGAGGAACGGGTACTGGGTCAGTGGTTTGAGGTGGATTTGACTATGTGGCTGGATTTGAAACCTGCAGGCAAAAGTGATGCGATCGCAGATACTCTCGACTACCGTAGTGCGATCACTACTGTTCAAAATTTGGTGAAAACTTCTAAATTTGCCCTAATTGAACGCTTGGCAGAAGCGATCGCCTCCGATATTTTGCAACAGCCTCTCGTGCAAAAAGTACAAGTCCGTTTGACAAAACTCGCCGCCCCAATTCCCGATTTTGCCGGTAAAATTACTGTCGATATTGTCCGAGAAAAATAACTAAAAAATTATTTTTATAAAAATTTAATTTAAAATTTAAAAAATTTAAATTTAAATTTACCCTACCGCTATTTCATCTCCTGCCGCTAAACGTTCCTGACACCTATCAACATAAAGCGCAGCTACTTGATCTGTTGGATTTTGCTTTACCAATTCCTGAAAATATAACAAAGCAGTAGAAAAATCTCCCCGCTGCCATGCCTGCATTCCCTCGTTGAAAATTGGCAGCGCACGCCACTTTTCCTCATCTAAAATACAATCATTTGTTCCCAGCACTTCGTAAATTTCGATCGCCTCCTGCTTACCACGAGGAATTACCCTGTCAATACAACGACAGCAAAATCGCTCAGGCTCAGGAGCCTGAGCAAGCACAGAGGAACTCGCAATAACCTGACACCCATAAACCTTCGTCATCTCTTCCAATCTAGAAGCCGTATTCACCACATCCCCAATCACTGTAGAATCCATACGAGAATCTGTTCCTAAAGTTCCGATTGCTACCTTTCCTGCATGAATACCAATTCCAATATTCACCGGCTCTGATAATTTAAACAGCGCCCTGTTATTATTAAAATCACGCAAACTTTGTCGCATCATCACCGCAGCCGTGAGAGCATCTTGCGGGTGCAGCCTTTGACGATCAAAAACCGCCACTAGCGCGTCTCCGAGAAATTTATCTATAAAGCCGCCTTGAGAAGCGATCGCTTGATTCATCTGCGTAAAAAACGCATTCAACCACCGAAACGTATCCGCCGCCTGCTGAGATTCTGCGATCGTAGTAAACCCGCGAATATCGCAGAATAAAATACTCACTTCTTCTTCCTTAACATTGCCAAGTTGAATTGACTCCACTCCTTCAGGAGCAATTCTCTGCAGAAATTGTTCCGGTACAAACAGCCGAAACTTTTCAGTCAGCGCTTGATTGATTCGCCAAGCAGTGGAAAGATTTCTACGCGTTTGTTCCTTTACCTGCTGGCTCAATTGTGATTGCAATCGCTGTTCTCGCACTTGCTGTAACCGCAGCGTACTAGCAATTTTTGCCAGCAGCAGATTACTTTTAATTGGTTTCGTCAGATAATCATCCCCCATCATTTCTAATCCCTTCAGACGAGACTCGTCATCATCCAGCGCCGTCAAAAAAATTATCGGTATCGTTATTAATTCTTTATCTTCCCGCAGCCGCCGACATACCTCAAAACCATCCATATCCGGCATCATCACGTCTAGCAAAATTATATTCGGGATAGATTCTTTAGCAAGAGCGATCGCTTCTTTCCCCGATGTTGCCGAAAGCGTCGCATAGCCTTCCGATTGCAATAGCTCTTCCAGGAAGTACAAATTTACAGGCTCGTCGTCAACAATCAGAATGCGGGGCTGCGTGTTTGACATAAATCTTACATTAAAAGCGACGACTATAACAGCGCTGCTAGAACGCTAAAAATTACGCTCTCAAAACTAAGCGTAAAAAAACTCTTCAACTAGATGCCCCCTTAGCACGCGGCTAGATAAAATACTCGCAGCGGATTTACCCAAAATAGATGGATCCATTTTAATTTTATTTTATTTTACTTCTTGCCAATAAAAGATTCCACAGTAGAAAGTACTTGCTTGACTTCAATTGGCTTACTCAAATAACCGTCAGCACCAGCTTCTAGACAGCGCTCGCGATCTCCCGGCATCGCCATTGCCGTCACCGCAATCACCGGCACCTTCTTCCATATCGGATGTGCCTTTAGCTGACGAATCAACTCCAATCCATCCACTTCTGGCAATTGAATGTCCATTAAAATTAAGTCCGGCAGCGAACTCGGCTTTACCAGCGGCGAATAAATTGCTTCCAGCATAGCACCCCCGTCGCATATCATCTCAACCGTATATCCCTCAGATTCCAAAAGTTCAGCAATAAGAATTTGATTGAGGGGCTGATCTTCTACCACCAAAATTCGCTTGACATTGCCTGTAACTTTCTCATTTGCGGTATCAGCGAGCGCACCTAAACTCACCTCAGAGCGATCGCTTTCCTTTGCCAACTGTCGAGGCGGCTCCCGCAAAGGCAGCCAAATCCGAAACGTACTTCCCTCCCCTACCACCGACTGAAATGAAACCGTGCCCCCGTGCAATTCCGCCAGCCGCTTCGTCAGCGCCAGCCCCAGCCCCGTACCCTCGTGACGACGCCTCAGAGACGAATCTATCTGCTGAAAAGGACGAAACAGTAAATGCCACTTATCCTGCGGCACCCCAATCCCAGAATCGCTTACCTCTAGACATAAATAGGGTGTCGTCATATTCACCGGCGATTGATCGGGGCGGATATCTGCCGCCAATTGATTGCCGTAAGCCAATCGCCCCGCCAGTTTAACTTTTCCACCCTCCGGCGTAAACTTCACCGCATTCGAGAGCAAATTAATCAGCATCTGCCGCACTCGCCGCTCATCGAGTAGCGCCGTACCTATTTGGTAGTCTAATTCCAGCGACAGAGCTAGTTTTTTCATTTCAGCCCGCGGCTGAATCATTTTCAAGCACTGACTGCAAAGCTCATGAACCGAAACCGGTTCTAAATCCAGCTCGACTTTTCCCGCTTCAATTTTTGACAAATCTAAGATATCGTTAATTAACTGTAATAAGTGCTGCCCACTTTTTTCGATCGCTTTAACATGATTTACCTGTCGCTCTGTCAGCTTGCCCCCTGTTTGTCGCTGTAGCAAATCTGAAAAGCCTAAGATACTGTTTAGCGGTGTCCGCAGTTCGTGAGACATTGATGCCAAAAATTCCGACTTCAACTGTGACGCCCGCTCTAAGTCTTTATTAATTTGGCGTAAGCGTTCTTCTGCTCTGGCACGTTCGATCGCCACTCCCAGAGTTCGACACGCCGCCAGCAGCATATCCTGCTGTGGTGCATCCTGTAATTTTTCTAGCGTTCGCGACTCCAGCGTCAGCACTCCAATAATCCCTCCTGTATTAGAGGGAATTGGGAAAATACCTAATTGTCCGATCGCTGGGTGGCGAAATCCTGGCACCGCCTTAGGATGTTTGTAATAATTTTCCACAAACAAGGGCTTGCCTGTTGCCACCACTTCCCATAGCAGCCCTTGCCCATAAGGAATCCCCTGATTCAGCAGCCCCTGCATTTCATTTACTGCCGGCTCTCCGTAAGTGGCAATAAACTGAGACGAAATTTTATTTGTGAGCATCCCTGCGTAGCGTTCTGTTCCCTCTCCGCTGATTGTTTTGACGTCGCCAAAAGCCGCATTCATTGCTTCTACTAGGTAGGAAAGCGCAAATTGACCTATTTCCCGCACGTCTACTGAAGCCTGTAGCCGCTCCATTAAACCAAGTAAAAATCTTAGACGCCTGACTTCGGCATTTAAACTATCTTGCGACTGGCGATAACCTGTGACATCCCGAAAGGTAAATAGCCATCCCCCATCTGAAGTCATCGTGGCGTAGACTTCTAGGCAAATGCCATTTTTTTGCTCTATACAAACGGCAAAACTGTCATTATCTGCTTTTTGAAGCGCTTGCCGTATTTGTTCTACTTGTTCTTTCGACCAATATCCTCTTTCTACTATGCTAGCAAATACGACATCGCTGTGAGGTTTGTTTTTAAACCAATCTGGCGATCTCTCCCAAATTTCAGCTAGTTTCCGATTGAATAATACTAAATTATTGTTTTGATCAAACAGCGCGATCGCATTATCCACATGGTTGAGGATCAGCTCTTGCTCCTCCTTTAATCTTTGTAACTGCTTCTCAATTGGCTCTTGATTCATAACGCTTGCTCAACCAGGCGGGGGCTACAAAGTAAGTCCTTAATTTTACTTTACAAAACATTACAATAGACAAAAGTGATCTCGATCTTATTATTTTTGTGATCTCAAATACACCTGCACTCCCATATTGAAGTACTTACTCTTGCAAATCTAAGCGAATGAAATTAATCATATGCAATGTAATAGGTAAGAAAAAGTGAGAAATAAAGGATTAAGAATTAAATTCGCTTAACAATTAACACTAATTGCTAGTTGCAGAAGTAAGCTTATGATTGTAACATTATTCTCGCTACCTTGCAAGCCGATAAATACAAGTGAAGCGCTAAGGTAAACTTTTGATATAAAATTCTATCGTTAAGTTCGACAGTCCATCGTTTGGGAATCCAGACGCTGGTAACCGGAGGCTCTTGCAATCCCAGAGCCTAACGATTCTACACGTCAAGCAATTTTAGAGAGACTAGAACACTATGGCATTTACCCTTCCCGACTTACCGTTTGCCTCTGACGCCCTCGAATCCAGCCACATGTCGGCTCAAACCTTATCCTTTCACCACGGCAAGCACCACGCTGCTTACGTCACAAACCTTAACAAATTGATTGAGGGTACCGATCTAGCCGACAAATCGCTAGAAGAAATCATCCAAATCAGCTTCAAAGATCCGTCTAAAGTCGGGATATTTAATAACGCCGCCCAAGTTTGGAATCATACCTTTTTCTGGAATTCCTTAAAACCGGGTGGTGGAGGAGAACCCACCGGCGCATTAGCTGACAAAATCAAAGCCGACTTTGGTAGCTTCGATAAATTCAAGGAAGAATTTAAAAACGCCGCCGCCACTCAATTTGGCAGCGGTTGGGCTTGGCTGGTATTAGACAACGGCACTCTTAAAGTAACCAAGACTCCCAACGCCGAACTGCCTCTGGTTCACGGGCAAACCCCCCTACTCACCCTTGACGTCTGGGAACATGCCTATTACCTGGATTTCCAAAACCGCCGTCCCGATTACATTCAAAACTTCCTCGACAATTTAGTTAACTGGGACTTTGCTGCTGAAAATCTAGCGAAAGCCGCTTAAAGGTCCTTAAGTATTGTCGATGTAGTTAATTTGCAATAAAGTCTGTATTTGTTTTTCAGGCAGTAGTTGATAAGCTATAAAAAGCTTGGACTCTGCCTGATAAAAAAAGATAAATTAGATAAATTAAATGTAATTCGTTTCAGGAAAATTTTTACAAAAGTTAACAAATGTGATGAAATGAACAGTAAAGATCTGGCCAGGTATCTAGAAGCAACTAACGGTATTTCCAAACCGTGGCTGTTAGTACAAATGCGCTTACAGAAATTGCAAGAGCGCAAAGAACATCTCTCAACCGAAGAATATGTCCAAGAGCTGGCAGACATTCACAAAGACTTAATCAACCTAGGAGAGTGGTGGAAGGGAATAGAAAGCGAAGTTTTTTAAAACAGAAAAAAATATCCTGAAGGTCGTGGAAGCGTTGCAAAATAAACAAAGAACCAAAACAATTTTGAAATTCCAAATTTTAAAAAAGGCGAGCAATATCATACCCTAACCTCGCCAAAACTTCCTGGCTATAGTTGAAGAACGCAGCGACTCAAACCATGACCTCAACCCAAAATCCAATAGAAACTATATCCCAAATCAACCTGCAAGATCCCCAATACTACTTCAACCGCGAGCTGAGTTGGGTAGAATTCAATTACCGGGTGTTGCATGAAGCCCTGGACGAGAGGACGCCACTACTGGAGCGCCTGAAGTTTTTAGCAATTTTCAGCTCAAACCTCGACGAATACTTCATGGTGCGCGTCGCCGCCCTAAAACAGCAACTAGAAGCTAAAGTCAGCCAGTTGTCCCCCGACGGGCGCTCGCCCAAAGAACAACTGGATTTAATTAGCGAAAAGCTACACCCGATGGTAAAACTACAGCACAAGCACTTTCAACAAGTCTTGCGCCCCCTACTGGTTGACTACGGCATTCACATACTCGAATATGTAGATTTAAACCAAGAACAACGCCTCTACCTGCAAACCTATTTCGAGGAACAAATTTTCCCCATCTTAACACCTCTAGCAGTCGATCCGGGTCATCCATTTCCCTACATCTCCAACCGCAGCCTCAATCTTGCCGTTGTCGTCAAAGATCCTGAAACCGAAAAAGAACTCTTCGCCCGCGTCAAAGTTCCCCCACTCCTGCCACGTTTCATTCCCTTACCAAAAGAATTACGCCTCCACCATCGAGGAAAACCTGCTATATGGTCAGGTGTTCCCTTAGAACAAGTGATAGCCCATAATCTAGAATATCTGTTTCCGGGAATGAACATTCAAGAATATTACCCTTTTCGCATTACCCGGAATGCTGATTTGGAAGTAGAAGAAGATGAAGCCGACGATCTGATGCAGGCGATCGAACAAGAACTGCGAAAGCGGCGACTTAGCGGCGAAGTCGTGCGCATGGAAATTCCACAGACTATGCCTGCTTCCATCAGAGACATGCTCATGGAAGAACTTTCCCTTGTACCAAGCGATGTCTACGAAGTTGAGGGGTTGCTGTCTCTAAACGATTTGATGTCGTTCATGGAATTGCCCCTGCCGGAACTCAAAGATCCCCCCTGGAAACCCGTAGTTCCTGCCTGTTTCCGTAACCTCATCGAGCCGACAGTCAGCGATTCGCAGCCAGAAAGCGACGAAGGGCAAGATTTATTTGCCTTACTCCGTGAGCGCGATTTACTATTGCACCATCCCTATCACTCTTTTTCTGCAACCGTGCAACGCTTTTTGACGATCGCTGCTCACGATCCTGCCGTACTGGCAATTAAAATGACTCTCTACCGCACCTCAGGAGATTCCCCGATTCTGAATGCCCTCATTACTGCCGCTGAAAATGGTAAACAAGTGGCGGTTTTGGTGGAATTGAAAGCACGATTTGACGAGGAAAATAATATTATTTGGGCGCGAAGGTTAGAAAAGGCAGGGGTTCACGTCGTCTACGGGTTAGTTGGATTAAAAACCCACACCAAAATTGCAATGGTAGTACGTCGGGAACAAGATCGCATCCGTCGCTACGTTCATATCGGCACTGGCAATTACAATCCCAAAACAGCACGGATTTATACGGATTTGGGATTACTTAGTTCCCGAGAAGATTTGGGAGCAGATTTGACGGATTTATTTAATTATTTAACTGGGTATTCCCGACAACGCTCTTATCGAAAGTTGCTGGTTGCGCCGGTGAATATGCGCGAACGCACTATCGCTCTCATCCGCCGTGAAATCGAACATTGTAAAAACGGCTATAGCGGCCGCATCGTCGCTAAAATGAATTCTCTAGTCGATCCAGAAATTATTGCCACCCTCTACGAAGCTTCTATTGCAGGTGTGCGTATCGATTTAATTGTGCGCGGTATATGCTGCTTGCGCCCAGGCATACCCGGCGTCAGCGAAAATATCAAGGTTATTAGTATTGTCGGACGGTTTTTGGAACACTCTCGTATCTTTTACTTCCACAATCGCGGGCAGGAAGAGGTTTATATTGGCAGTGCTGATTGGATGCCGCGTAATCTCAACCGCCGCGTTGAAGCGCTCGTGCCAATTGAAGAACCCGCAATTTCCAAAGACTTGCAAGAAATCCTCGGTATTCTGCTCTCAGACAACCGTCAAGCCTGGGAATTGCAGCCCGACGGTTCCTATATCCAGCGTCGCCCTCTCGATGAATTCAGCGAACAGTCTAGTCAAAAAATTCTTATGGAATTGGCGCGCCGAGGAGAGCAATAGGCATTTTAATGGCGGCAATAAGAAAAGTACAAGATAGGGCATCTTGCACGTAGACATACAATTCTAAAATGTCTTTTTCCTAGGGGGTTTTACAGTTGTCAAAAATATGTTCTCGCTGATATTCCCCCAGTAGCCACGCCACTACGCGCTCACCTGTTAATATGGGGAGTGGCAAAAAGCTCAGCCCCGCTTTAAATTTAGTTTTTACCGGGAAAGCTCTAGCCCAACTTCCCCTACTCAGTGTCAAAACTTCAATGCTCAAAAAAGCTCAAGAATCCTTCTCTTCGACAGTATCCGCTCAATCTAGCCTCACGGAAGTATCACCAGAGGGGCAAGGGGGCGATCACAATTACTCCCAACCCATACAACCTTATAACATCAATCCCGTCGCCGAACAAAACACATTCACCCAAGAAGAGCAGCCACCCAAGCAACCCTCTGAGGGGAAAAAGATCGTAAAAAAACTGGTGTCTAGCAAACAATCCTTGCCGCGAGTCTTCCTGCTCACTGCCACATTCAGCGCTTTAATCGGAGCCAGTTGCGGCTTTGCCTTTCGCTTTGTGATTACAGGCAAATTCGGTTACTCTTTATTTCACGCAGAACAGTCATTTCCCCCTATAGAAAATTGGCCACAGCAATCTCTGGAATGGCTTTCTGATCCAATGCCAGAAATACAGGATCTACCCCACGACAGCGAGCTTAATCCTCAACAACAGCCACCAGCCTCAGAAAATAGCCTTATTACTCCTGCCAATGACCCCATAAACCCCGATTCTGCCCACAATTATACAAGAGAGGCTGCTGTATTCTCCGAATCAGAAACTCTACCGCAGCCAGAATTAGAGACAGAACAGAATTTACAGACTCCTATCGATGATCAGAGTTCACTTCCAGAGTCTAGTTTTGTTCCTAAAGCAGACATTAGATAAGATAGATTGTTATAATTTGTAACGGACAGGCAGAAATCTGAGTTTATGAGTAATCCTTTGGTCCATGCTTTTTTTGTGGGCAGAGCTTTGGCTGAAGCACTAAACGAACAGCTAGAGAAAGCCCTAACTAACGCTCTCAGTGAAATCGGCAAATTTGATGCCGAACAGCGGCAGAAGTTGCGGACTTTCATTGAACAAGTCATGGAGCGAGCAAGCCAAGAAGAAGAAACTGCTACTGCTTACCGCACGGCTGCTTCAACAACAGGGCGAGCAGACGTGCCTGTGGGTGACTTGCAAGCAACGATAGACGACTTGCGCGCTGAAATTGCTCAACTACGTGCACAGTTGCAGCGCTATCGTAGTCAAAAGTGAAAAATATAAAGTGAGAAATAAAAAGTGAAAAAATGATTTACTTTAGTTATAACCTATTATTATAACTAAATGAGAAAATTGCGTCAATCACAGTTGAGAAAATAAGTTAGGAATCAGAGTGTCTGCTTTTTCTGATCAATCTATCACTCGCCAACACTACACCGAAGGCTGGGAAAATGTCTCCGCCAAAGGTGCGATTGCCAATGGCAAAGAATTACTCGCATCCTCGCGATTCAGCGGCGCTGACGCTGCGCGAACGCACCCCCCAAAACAAAATGGCCACGAGAAAACTGTCGCTCCCTCGCGCCAGTCGGGATGGTATCGGATTTTCAAAAAAAACAAAAAAGACAAAGCCTACCGCTGGAATCGCGAAAACTATTCCCGCCAACAACGCTTTATAGAAATATGGTCTTTCGTTTTAATATTACTGGCTTGGCTATGGCGCGATAGCAAATCTTGGACTTATATCGGCGGCATGACTGAAGCCAAGAAAAAAGCTAGACGCCGGCAACAAGCCATCTGGATTCGCGAAAGCCTGCTGGAACTGGGGCCAACCTTTATCAAAGTGGGTCAGCTATTCTCCACCCGCGCCGATATCATCCCCAACGAATATGTCGAAGAACTCTCAAAACTGCAAGATAAAGTACCTGCATTCAGTTATGAGCAGGTAGAACAAATTATTAAACAAGATTTGGGCAAAGATATTTCTACTCTTTTTTGCAGTTTCGATCCCGTTCCTCTGGCAGCCGCTAGTTTGGGGCAGGTACATAAAGCTCAGCTCCACTCCGGCGAAGAAGTAGTGGTAAAAGTTCAGCGCCCAGGATTGCGGCGGCTATTTGAAATCGATTTGGGTATCGCTAAAGGAATCGCCCGCTACTTCCAAAATCACCCAAAATGGGGCCGTGGCCGCGATTGGATGGGGATCTACGAGGAGTGCTGCAAGATTCTATACGAGGAAATCGACTATCTCAATGAAGGGCGCAATGCCGATACTTTTCGCCGCAACTTCCGCAATATCAATTGGGTGCGGGTACCTCGCGTCTACTGGCGCTATACCTCTCCTAGAGTTCTGACTCTGGAATATATCCCAGGAATTAAAATCAGTCACTACGAAGCTCTGGAAGCTGCCGGTTTGGATCGCAAGATGCTGGCAAATCTGGGAGCGCAAGCTTATTTGCATCAGTTGTTGAATAATGGCTTTTTCCACGCTGATCCTCACCCAGGCAATATTGCAGTCAGCCCCGACGGAGCACTGATATTTTACGATTTTGGCATGATGGGGCGCATCCGCAATGATGTCCGCGAAAAACTTATGCAGTTGTTTTTCGGGATTGCTCAAAAAAGTGCGGATCGCGTTGTCGATTCTCTGATTGAACTGGGTGCCCTCGTGCCAGTGGAGGATCTGGGACCAGTTCGGCGCTCTATTCAATATATATTGGATAATATTATGGAGCAGCCGTTTGAAAATCAGTCGGTGGCGGCGATCGCTGATGATTTGTATGAAATTGCCTACGATCAACCTTTTCGCTTTCCCGCTACCTTCACTTTCGTTATGCGGGCTTTTTCTACTTTGGAAGGGGTGGGGAAAGGTCTCGATCCCGAATTTAATTTTATGGAGGTTGCAAAGCCTTTTGCAATGCAAATTATGAGTAACGGCAATTCCTTTGATAGGAATAGCTTTATCGATGAAATCAGCCGTCAAGCGGCTCAGGTGGGCACGACGGCGTTTAATCTGCCACGCCGCATCGAAGAGGCGATCGAAAAACTAGAGCGCGGAGATATACGCATTCGGGTTCGCTCTACAGAAATGGATAGAGTTCTCCGCCGCATCAGCAGTATTCAGATGGGGAGTAATTATGCTTTACTCATCAGTGCTTTTACTCTCTCGGCTACGATCTTGTTTGTTAACGGTAAATTGGGTTTGGCTCTGATAGTGGCTTTAATAGCAGGGGCGCTCGCTGTCTCACTAATCCGATTGCTCATCCGGCTTGAGCGATTTGATCGCTTCTGATTTTTCAAATAGTTGCATCTCACCTTTGTTCTCACCCAATCCTGTTATGAAACGCTACTTTGCAGGTCTTACTGATCGGGGAATGGTTCGCTCTGTCAATCAAGATGCCTACTATATAGAGCCTAATGGGCGATTTTTTATCGTGGCAGATGGCATGGGAGGGCACGCCGGTGGTAAGGAAGCAAGTCAAATCGCTACTGAGGTGATGCAACGCTATCTAACGGAGTATTGGGATTCGCAGCAATCTTCGGTGGAGCTTTTGGAAACGGCTTTTTTAAAGGCTAATCAGGCGATCATTGAGGATCAACAAGAGCATCCCGAACGAGCAGATATGGGCACTACAGCAGTCGTGGTGATGTTCCGAGACGAAGAGCATAAACCAGAATCAGGGAAATCTCAAGGAATATGGGTAGCTCACATCGGTGACTCTCGTCTCTACCGACTGCGAGGAGCTAAGTTGGAGCAAATTACAGAAGATCATACTTGGGTGGCACGGGCAATGAAATTAGGTCACATCAATGCTGAACAAGCCCGCAACCACCCCTGGCGACATGTTCTCTCTCAATGTCTGGGGCGTCAGGATCTTGAGCAAATAGATGTGCAATATGTTGATGTTCAGCCAGGCGATCGCCTGCTTTTGTGCAGTGATGGCTTGACGGAAGAACTCCCTGATGGAGCGATCGCTAACCATCTCAAAAATATCCGCGCCTGCGAACAAGCAGCGAAAGTTTTGGTTAATGCTGCTAAAGATAAAGGGGGACGCGACAATATTACAGTCGTGATTGTTGCCATTGAAGGACGCGACCGCACAGACGAATAAACCCCCTGCTCTACAAGCTTTTTTGGCCGCTTTTTTTTTTGCAATACTATTTTACCTTTTTAAGGGCCGCCTTCCAGCTGCTGGCAAGAGCGGATGATGGAATTTATACAACGATTTCGTTCAATATGAGCAGTTTTTCTGTTGACAGATTGCTACAACTGCTGTATCGACCGGGGAACCTACCCGGTACGGCTGGCATCTATACCATTAACTTCGTGAGTAAAAGAATGTGCATTTTGTCAACCATTTGTTATAATTCGTAACATATACATTCGAGGTGGAAGGGTTCACGGAATCCTGAAACCCAAAGGCTGTTTATGAAAGGGAGTTGTAATTCTGGAGTTAACCAGTTTGAAACTCTCGCACTATCCTGAACTACCTAAGATTGACCTAAGATTGGAGGTTGTGTGTAATGAATCCTATCGAACTGTCTTTAGAACAAGAATTCAGCATCCGCGCCTTTCAAACTCAAGTTGCAAAAATGAACCTTGAACAGGCGCAGGAATTTTTAGTTAAACTCTACGAGCAAATGATAGTACGGGAAGCAACTTACCAGCAGTTGTTAAAACATCAGTGGGGACTTGACGCAGGACCGCAATTTGAATAGGCTGTCCATTGTCCTACAGTGGGCGACCTCCGTCTCTTGCTTTGTTCCAAGTAAGGAAAGGAGCTGGGGATGCTGGGGCGTCACCTTCATTACCGAAGATGCTATTAGCTTATATAAACTCAAATTTTATGCTTTTTGTTTGATAAAGTTTTGATAAAGTTATTAATAATAACAGTTTTTGTAAGAGACAAGCGAGCGCATTTTTCTAATTTAAGGAGCGAGCGCCTGCCATAAATTTTAATTAAAAAAGTAAATTTAACATCAAAAGTTGCAGCGTGGATTAATCGGGCTGACGCTCCAGAGTAGCTTCCATAGTACTGGTTAGGTAATGACCAGCCATAATGCCGCTAGAGTGGAAATACTTGTTTGGGCTGAGCTGGTGCAGAGTTTCAAAACCGGTGCGGCGTAACTTATTGTCACCGAGTACCCAATAGCGCTGTACAATTGTCTCTGGCGCAATCCAACCTTCACCTTCTACGCGCCCTAGATCACTGTGCTGCAGCACAAAAGTGTACTGACGTTCACCGGCATCGAGGTGCCCCCGATACTGGAAGGTAATTTCATCTCGCTCGCCGTTGGGAAATACGAGCTTTGTCACCATTGTGAACCAGTTATCCTGATTCCAGGCTACTATGGTTTTACCTTTGACTAAAATCGGCATTCCATTACGCTGTAGCCAAGTGCCTTCCAGCGTCCACCTACCTGGTTGCATTAAAAATGTGTGAGTCACGGCACGATTCCTTGCCTCAATTGCTTGCTGCCGATGAAGTTCTTTCTATGTTATATTATGACACTTTAAACGCCAACGTGAACGTCTCCTAACAATACAGGATAGCGAGCGGCGGTTACTTGGGGGAGATTGCCTGGGATGCCCAATATTCGCCAGTAGGCGAGCACGGCAAAAGCGATCGCTTCTTTAAAATCAGCGTTCAATCCAGCCTCATCAGTTGTCCGAACCTGCACCGGGGCGAGTAGCGCTTGCAAGCGTTGTTTCAAATATAAATTACGACTGCCGCCACCGCACAAAAGTACCTCATCGGGCATTTGCGGCAAGAAATTACGGTAGCTGTGGACAATCGACACGGCAGTCAGTTCCGTGAGAGTAGCGAGGGTGTCAGCATCACTAAGATAATAACTATTTGCGTCAGCGAGACATTGCTGCAAGAAACTGAAGCCAAACAACTCGCGCCCAGTCGATTTTGGCGGCGGCTGGTGGAAAAAGGGGTGCTGCATCCACTTTTCTACCAAAGCCTTACAGGGCGTACCGCTTGCTGCCAGTGTGCCGTCTTTATCATAGGTTTGTTTCCCGTTGCTGAGTTGCTGTACTGCCATGTCAATTAGCACATTTCCAGGACCTGTATCCCAGCCTATTATAGTTTGACCTTGGGAGGAAGCAGAGGGAAGATAAGTAACATTGCCAATACCGCCAATATTTTGTACGCACCGGTTCAGACGGGAGTGCGTCAGTAAGCAGGCATCAATTTTAGAAACTAATGGTGCTCCCTGCCCGCCAGCGGCGATGTCAGCAGCGCGGAAGTTGTTGACTGTGGTAATGCCGGTGATGCGGGCGAGTACAGCTCCGCGAGCTATTTGCAGACTGTAACCCAAGTGTTCTATATTCCCTGGGCAGGGTGGACGGTGGTATACTGTTTGTCCGTGAGAGCCGATTAGCTCTACAGAGCGATCGCCTTTTATAGCTAGGGCGGCGAGAGCAAATTGTTCGGCAACAGCGTCGTCGAGTTCTGCCAATTCTGCCACAGAAATTGCTGCACCCCCACAAACAGCTAATATCCGCGCCCGCAGTTCTTTAGGATAAGGGTAAGTAGCAGCTGCCAGTAATTCTACTTGTAAGTCTGATTCCTTGCCTCTGATGTCCACGAGGGCTGCGTCAATGCCATCTACTGACGTGCCGCTGATTAAACCAATGACTATAGTCATGTGCCCTGTGAACGGAATTTTCTAAAATTTAATAAAAAATTAGAACGATCCTGATATGCGGGTAGCGAAGTTTTGCGCTCGCGTAGGCGACAGAGCGCGGGCTTTAAGAATTGCTGCTGCCAAGAAAGCATAAGAGAGGATGCCCACAAATGCAAGCAACAAAAAGCTGACAGTGCCTGTGGCATTCCAGAGGGCGTGGAGAGAAGCGGCTGTGAGGTAGCCGACGGTGAGAATCAGCCAGCGCTTGCGTGACTTAAGGACACTCAGACCAATAAAATATCCTAAATAGCCACTGTATGCCATATGCCCGGCAACTGAGCCGAGAATGCGGGGAATGAGTAACTGCAAGCCTACCAGTTCCGCCATGTCTTTGCCGGCTTGTAAGGTAACATTTTGTATGATGTCGGGGACGTATTGTCCAAGGGTTTCTAAAAGGGTGAATCCTACTGCCGAAGCTGTTCCCAATAAAATACCGTCGAGGGGTTCCCAAACTCCGAGGCGTTCTCGCCAGGGCGAGCGCAGGAAATAGCCGATTACAAATGCTAGTAAAACGGGCAGAGCTTTGAGTAGTTCTTCCATTAACCCAGCGCCGAAAAACATACGCACTAACAAGAGTGCAAAGCTTATCTGCTCGTTTTCCCCTGGTATTTTACCGGGTAGGATTTGGCGAAACACCAGTACAAAGCCGCTCAGTAGGGGACTAATCAGGATGAGTGCGGTTATAATTGCGCAGGTTACGAGCCACCACCACGGTTTACGCTGTCCGCATAGTTGGTAGATAAAATAATAGGCGATTCCCGATAGATATGCAGCCAATAGCATGTTAAAGGCTGCGGAATTGCCGATGGAGGCGAACATTGATACGACAAAAATTATTGCGATCGCTGCTGGCACGAGATATGCTTTGCGTTTTAAATCTCGCCCTGTAGATAAAATAGGAAATAATTGCGTCAGGGTGACGCTATCTGGATGGTAGGAGCTGGGTGATTTAGAGACATTCGGCAGCGGGTATTCAAAGATAAATTCTGGCCCGTTTATGCCCAATGTAATGCGATCGCCTGCCTGTAGCCTGCGGCATCCGAGTAGGCGCTGGCCATTAACATATGTCCCGTTGGCGCTATTTAAATCACATACTTGCCAAGTGGGTACGTCACCTGCTTTAGTTGTGCCAAAAGGTCGAATGGTTGCGTGTTTTCGGGAAACGCCTCCGTACTGATTGGAATCCAAGACTATTTCACAGCTTGGATCTCTTCCTAAAGTCACCTCCTGAGTTTCTGATAGCGGATAGAGAGGCTGTGGCTGATTCGACTTTGAACCTGGAGGGTTCAATTGTCGTAGAAATCCACGATACGTTGCGTTGCCCGTCATGGTTTTGGGATGCTTTTTTATCAGACTGATTGTCTGGGGAAAGAGACGTTTTCTATGTCTCTACTGCTTACACTTACGAGTTACGGGCGTTTCAAGCCGTAAGGAAAATACGTGCAAGCAAAATCTTGCACGTTTAGATTATTTATTCACTGGTGTTGGCGCTGCGTACTGCCGCATAAAATAGTAATCCCACTGCTGGCACACTTATGGCCAAGATTATGCTAGTGGTTAAGTTTCCGAGTTGAGGTTGGCCAGATGATAGCTCGAAAATAGAACCTACTGCTGCGATCGCGGCTACGCAGCAGGCACCCAGGAAGACAGCACTTTTTGGAGTCAGTGGCATTTGGCAATTTTTAATCGATATTTCATTTTATTATAACTCAAATTATTCATTATAATTTCTCTGCCGAAAAAAATCGTTAATTCGGCTGCTTATTATTCTTGCTAGGGCATTACTATTTTCCGATATTTAAAATAGTAGAAACCCGGTTTATTCAAGAAACCGGGTTAATTTTTTCATTTAGTTAAACAATAGATTTAACATCCCGAAGCGAGAATTTATGTTTAATCAGTTCCTCAGTGAGTGCAAGTTTATTTTCAACGCGATCGACAAACATCACACCGCTGAGGTGATCTATCTCGTGCTGTATGCAGCGGGAGAGTAAGCCGGTGGCGAATAAGGTTTGAGGACGTCCAAACTCATCTTTATAGGAAACTTCGATCGCCGAAGGTCTGGTAACATCCAAGTAAACCCCGGGTACACTCAGACATCCTTCTTGGTAAACGCACAGTTCACTGCTGAAGCGCTTAATAGTGGGATTAATTAGTACGAGCGGAGGTTTTGCTTGGTTATCCGGCTCGCAGTCTACCACAATCAATTGTTTTTGAATCCCTACTTGCGGGGCTGCTAAACCGATGCCATCAGCACTATACATGGTTTGCAGCATCTCCTTTGCCAGTTCTCGTATTTCTCTATCTACTTTGGCAATCCGTTTGGCATTCATGCGCAATACCCGCTCGCCTAGATAGTGAATCTGCAAAGGCGGTTTGTCTAATTTTTTCTTCTCAACCAGAACTTCAGCACTCATGGGTTTGGGGTAATTACTCTTGTTGTTTATTTTATCTTGACATAGCTATCCTTGGCCAGTAAAAGTCCCGCAATTTGTTTTTTTTAAAGAGTTTCTGGCAGGGCTGAAAGCGCGGTAAACTCAAATGTTGCACCTCTTTCTTGCTTTCCTCTGATATACGGAGCTGGAAATCTTGGGTATAGAACTGCGCAGTTATGTGTATCTAGACAGATTGCAGCCCCAACACGCGGCTTACATTGGCACAGTAGCCCTGGGGTTTTTGCCACTACCGGGAGATTCCTCTCTATGGATTGAAATTTCTCCCGGAATCGAAATTAACCGAATTACGGATATTGCTCTTAAAGCCGCCTCTGTACGCCCCGGTGTGCAGATTGTTGAAAGGCTTTATGGGCTGCTGGAAATTCATTCTAGCCGTCAGGGGGAAACACTGGCGGCAGGTAAGGCGATTCTAAGGGCAATCGGCGTCAGTGAAAACGACTGTCTCAAACCACGGGTTATTTCCAGTCAGATTATCCGCAATATCGACGCTCATCAAACCCAATTGATTAACCGGAATCGACGCGGACAGTTGCTTTTGGCGGGGCAAACTCTTTACGTTCTGGAAGTCGAACCAGCGGCTTATGCGGCGCTGGCTGCGAACGAAGCGGAAAAGGCTGCGTCAATTAATATTCTTGAGGTTCAGCCGGTGGGCAGCTTCGGTCGTTTGTATCTGGGCGGAGAGGAACGGGATATTTTGGCAGGCTCTGCCGGAGCACTGGCGGCGATCGAAAGTTTGGGTGGACGTCAAAAGGCTGACGTCGGTGGGCGCAAGGAATAGCGCGATCGCCTCTTTCAGATATCTAGATTTCTTATTTGCAGCATAAAAGTAAATCCAAAAAATTATACTGCCCGATTTCCTACTCGGAGGCTCTTTTTATGGCAAATAAAGAGCATCTTGCCTTACTCAAGCAAGGTGCAGTTCGATGGCTCTCATGGAGAACAAAAAACCCAGAAATAGAACCCGATCTTAGTGGGGCTTCTCTACGAGGCATAAACCTAAGGGGTGCCTACTTAGAAGGGGCTTGTCTACGCAATTGCGACTTAAGCGAAACGGTGCTGATAGCAGCCCACCTGTCGCGGGCTAATCTCAATACAGCAAACCTACAAGCAGCATCCCTTCTCGATGCTCACCTGATAGAAGCTTCTCTTGTAGATGCCAAACTCATCAATGCCGATCTCAGAGGTGCCGATTTTAGTCACGCTAATCTCATAGGAGCCAATCTCAGAGGGGCTGATTTGCAAGGAGCGGATTTGAGCGAAGCCAATCTCATCGGTACCGAGTTGCGCGGAGCCAACCTCAGAGGCGCAAATCTGAGCGGAGCAAATCTGAAAAGAACAAATCTCAGCGAAGCAAATTTGTACCAAGCTAACCTCAATCTTACTAATCTCAGTAGTGCTAATTTACATGAAGCTAGATTTCACGGCGCTTATCTTTACAAAGCTAACTTGCACAAAGCAAAATTAAGTGAATCTCATTTCGGTGGCGCTTATGTTTTCTGGGCAGACTTAAGTGAGGCAGATCTTTATAAAGCTGACTTCCGCTGGTCAAATCTGAGTAAGGCAAATCTGGCAGGAGCAAATCTGAGCAATGCCAATTTTACAGGGGCAAATCTCAGTAATGCTATACTCGCTGGAGCTGATTTGAGAGGGGCTTCTCTAAACAAAGCAAATCTCAGCAAGGTTAATCTCACCGGTGCTAATCTAGAGGCAGCCAATCTGGAAGATGCGCTTCTCTCTCAGGCTAGGCTGGAAATGACTGTGATGCCGGATGGCAAAATTCACCCTTAGAGCCGATTTATAAAGTAATTTTGAATTATAGCAGCGTCCAGTGGCGAAAAGATACCCCCTACCCCCTTTTTAGGGGGAAAAGGGGAAGCGATATTTTCTTTATAAATCAGCTCTTATGTCTGCTTTTATCAAACCTGTCAAAAATACCAATATTAATATTTTAGTTGTAGATGACAATGTCGATAATGTGCGTTTGCTCAGCCATATCCTAGCTTCACAGGGTTATTTTGTCCGCAAATCTCTGAATGGCAAAATAGCAATAGAAGTAGCCCATCGAGTAATACCGGATTTGATCTTGCTAGATATTAACATGCCGGGAATGGATGGCTATGAAGTCTGCCAGCACTTAAAAGCTTCCGAAGTCACGCGGCACATTCCAATTATTTTTATTAGCGCTTTTGATAGAGTGAACGATAAAGTCCGCGCTTTTGAAATGGGAGGTCATGATTATATCACAAAACCTTTTCAAGAACAAGAAGTATTAGCTCGAATTAGAAATCAATTAATTATTCAGCAACAGCGTCAACAACTTATTCAACAACAGCAATTGCTAATTCAAAAAAATCAACAATTAGAAAAACAGGTGCAAGAACGTCAGAGGGCTGAAGATGAAGTCAAACGATTAAATTGTGATTTAGAGCGGCGGATACAAGATCGCACTATAGAATTACAGCAAGCTTTAAACTTTGAAGCGACAATAAAACGTATTTTTGATCGGCTTCGAGATTCACTAGATAGTCATAAAATATTGCAATATGCTGTAGAGGAATTAGCAGCTGCATTGAACTTAAAATACTGTAATGCATTGCTTTACGGCTCTGACAGTCAATCTTCAACCATCTGCTATCAATCAGTAGCATCAGGGCTATCTGTAACTCAGGAACAAAAAATATATATGGCAGATGCTACTGAGATACACAAACAATTGCAACAACAAAAATGTTGGTTAGTTTTTTGTCAAATTCAACCGCCAACGATTAGCAACAATGCAGCGATTCTTGCTTGCCCTATTTTTGACGATCGCGTCGAAGAAACAGGAATTTTAGGAGTCTTGTGGTTATTTAAAGATACAGGTTCTATTTTTGACGAAATGGAAATACACCTAGTGCAACAAGTTGCTAACCAGTGCGCTCTTGGTTTGCGTCAAGCTCGTCTCTATGAACTTGCCCAAGCTCAAGTTAGGGAACTTCAGCGACTCAACTACCTTAAGAATGACTTTCTTTGTACGATTTCCCACGAGCTGCGCTCTCCGATTGCTAGCATGAAAATGGTAATTAAGTTGTTGATTTCTACACTTCAGCAAGAAAGGGATATAATTGCAGAAAAATTGCCATCATTGGCTCATAGTGATAAAGCTCTACAGTATTTGCAAGTTTTACAGGAAGAGTGCGATCGCGAATTAAGCTTAGTCGAAGATTTATTAAACCTGCAATATCTGGAAGCAGGAACATATTCCCGGCAACTTTCAACGCTTAACCTTCGTGACTGGATTGAACATGTTATCGAGCCATTTCATGCCCGTACCCAAAACCAGCAACAAATCTTTCGTGTTAATATCGCCCCCGACTTACCAACTACAGAAATAGATTCTATCAGTGTTAGCCGCATCATCACCGAATTGCTAACTAATGCGTGCAAATACACACCCACAGGCGAAACCATTTCCTTAACAGTTAACATAATTCGCGACGAAACGCCCAATCAACCTTGTTTTCTACAAATAATCATTACTAACACAGGTGTAGAAATTCCCTCGGAAGAATTGCCCCGCATCTTCGATAAATTCTACCGTATTCCCAATAATGATCCCTGGAAATATGGTGGCACTGGCTTAGGGTTGGCATTAGTGCAAAAACTGATACAACAAAGCGGCGGCTCACTCACTGTTGAAAGTTTAAACAATCTTACTCAATTTATCGTTCGGTTACCCATATAATTTTAACAGAGATTTCTCTGCTTTTGCTTTGGTTATTTATGGGAGAGCTCCCTTATGGACACAACTGGACTCGAACCAGTGACCCCTACGATGTCAACGTAGTGCTCTAACCAACTGAGCTATGCGTCCTTTTCACGATTTGTTAGTGTAGCACTCCTCTCCCCAAAAACGCAAGTGGTCTAATATAATCTTATATTATATAAAATAATTTTTGTATTAGTTTTTTCTTACAAAAGCCTAGGTAGGGTAAAAGGCCAGAAATGAGCCACAATCAAGAAGCCCGCCAAATTTTGACGGTGCCATCGGCGCCGCCAGAGGCGAGAATCTGACTGTTAGCACTAAAAGTGACAGCATTGACTGGGGCTTTGTGTTGAAGAGTAGAGAGCGCTTGCCCAATGTAGGGATTCCATAAAATAATATTACCGTCTCGACTGCCACTAGCGAGGAGTTGTTTATCTGGGGAGAAAGCTAAGGCACTAACCCAATCTGAATGCATCAGAGTATATATCTCTTGCAAATTTGTGTTAGCATTTACTTGCCACAATTTTACAGTATTGTCGCTGCTACCGGAAGCGATAATTTTTCCGTCAGGGCTAATAGCGAGCGCTTTCACAGTATCCGTATGAGCATTTATAGTTTCTACCAGCGCTCCTGAAATCCTGCCATCAGTTTTCAATTGCCAAATCTTCATAGTTTTATCACCGCTGCCGCTAACGATTAGTTTTCCATCGGCACTAATTGCGACAGTTTCTACCCAGGCAGCATGTGCTGCTAAAGTACACAAATGTTTTCCTGTTTTTAAATTCCAAATTTTAACAGTCTTATCTCCATGCCCGCTGACTAAAAATTGTCCGTTGGCGCTGATAGCGAGCGCATTTACCCATCCCCAATCTGCGAACAAACTTCCCAGGGTGCGAATCAATTTTCCCGTTCCCATATCCCAAATTTTAATATTTCGATCGCTACTCCCTGTAACCAAAATTTGCCCATCTGGACTAAAGGCGATCGCATTTACCCATCCTGAATGTTGTGTCAATAAATTCCCCAGAGTTTTTGGTTGATTTCCTATCCCTAAATTCCATAACTTTATAGTATTATCTTCTCCTCCTGCTGCCACAACTTCCCCGTCAGGATTAATAGCCACACACCGGAGCCGCCCTGAGTTACCTGAGAGTACCTGCGCGCAGCCCCAAACTGTGGGGGTTTCCTGTGTCAAATCCTTAAGTATTTCTGCTGCCGATTTGTAGCGCTCTTTTAACGAAAGTTGTAACATCTTATCAAGAATACGGGAGAGAGAGGCACTGACAGGGCGGGGCAAATACTGTTGCCAAACCCAGTGAGCGTGAGCGCGTAAATTAAACGGCGGCAATTGTGTAAGCAGGTGAACACAGGTAACACCCAAACTATATAAATCGCTAGCAAATACAGCCTTGCCTTCTAGTTGTTCGGGAGCTATATATTCTGGAGAACCAATAATCGTTGCCGTTCTCAAAGCGGCAGTTTGAGGTATAAATTTAGAAGCGCTGAAATCTACGAGAACGAATTTACCTCTCTCTCCTGGCAAAGCTGAGATATTCCCTGCTCGACGAATAATATTTTCCGGCTTGATATCGCGATGAATAACTTGATGACTATGAATAAATTGCAGTACCGGCAAAACATCCAATAGCAGGGCGCGGATTTGGTTTTCGTTGAATGGCCCTTGTTTTTCCAGCTCTTGGGCGAGGCTTTGCCCTTCTATAAATTCTTGCACTAAATATAGTGCTGTCACAACCCCTGCTTTAAGCCGCTGTTGTTGTTGAAAATATGCTAGCAGTCGGGGGATTTGGGGATGTTTTCCCAGAATATCCAATTGCAGTGCTTCTCGTTCAAATCTTTCTGCGATTTTTTGTACTTCACTAAGATTAGTATCTGGGGGCAAAAACTGCTTAATAATACAGGCTGGTTTAGAGGGAATATCTTCATCTATTGCTAAAAAGGTGCGACTGAGAGTGCCGCTGCCGAGGGGTTTGATAGCACGGTAGTGTTCTCTGAGTAGTAATTTTGACCCACAATTCTGGCAAAACTTGTTACTGTCGGGGTTCTGGGGCTTCTGGCATTCGGGGTTGAAGCAGTAGCTCATAGGAGAAAGGCGCTCGGGGCTCAGATATATGGTAAATCTTCCCCAGATAACCTAACGCTGTTTCTGGGCGCTCGGGGAGTGGCGCGAGGCAACTCGCCTGTTTTTTTTATCTTGTTTTTCCCCGATTGTTGTATGGCGTCGCTGCCAATCGAAGGCGCGAGCGGCAAGCGCCTTGGTGATTTAATCCTATCTGGCGGAACAATAAGTGAGGTAATTTGAAGCTCCCAAGACTGGCGAGTTAATCGGCACCCAGCCATTGCTGCCCAGATTCTCAATTCTGACAATTTGTTCCTCGGCTTAGCCGGCGAGCGCGCGACTGTTTGCGGAAGGTTGTTCTCGCACGTTCAACCCGCTGATTGATTCAACTTTGCGGCAACTGTTATTCGCTGCAGACGGAATGACTCCCATACAAGCAGTGAGAAATCTAGCCTCTACATAGCCTCGCACTGGCGAGTTAATCGGCACCTAGCCATTGCTTGCCCCGATTGATAATGTTGATCATTTGTTCGTCGGTTAATACGGTAATTACGCAGCTGTCATTGGAAGGGCTTTCTCGAATATTCACCATTTCGCTTGCCTCGATTTGGCGGCAGGTTCCTGTTTATGCCAATTTATATTCACTCTGGCTCTATGGTAATCTCGTTTCTGGCGCGGCATTCGAGGGATTGATTAGGGCGAAGACTGAGCTTTTTTATCTTTCTGATGGCGTAAATAACTGATAGCTGCACGGTTATCGGGTTCGCTTTGCGAACGGGGCGCTGGCTAAACGCAGTCAGAGAAGGTTTTCGAGGCGATTTCGATACAGCGAACGCTTTCCCTCCGGAGCCCTTGCCAGGGAGAGGCGCCCCGTTTGTTCTTTTAATTCACCTGCAATTTCTGCTGGCTTTCCCGCGCAAATTTTAGCAAATTTTGCGCTTCTACATAAGCCGTTGTACCAGTTTTCACCTTTTCCAATTTATTGATGATTTCTTGCAATTTGCTCGTGATTTCGCCTGTAGTGGTGCTGGGATAACTTGCCATCTTCTGCAATTCGGCGATCATTTCTTTTGCTTCTTTCAGCGCTTCTGTTGCTTCTTGCTCGGCTTTCTGTCGCGCTCGTGCAATTCCCTGATTCTTCTGATATTCGGCTATTTTTTCGACTACATCCACATACCCCGCATCTTGTGGGGACACATGTTTGAGTTCTCTAATGGCTTGCTCCCACTGCTCCACAATTTCACCCCACTCCTCGGCTGTGTGGGGGGATTTTGTGAAGATTGCGCCGCCACCATTGCATATTTTTTCGCGGCTTCGATATGGATATTGGTTTGCGCTCTGCTGCTGATATTCCCCACCACGGTTTCAAAATCTCGCTGGGCAGCGAGCAGTTTTTTCTGTACCATTCGTCCGGCAAGCGTTGATTCGGGAATCTGCTGCATTTGGTCGAGCGCGGCTCGCCACGCGCTGATCACTTGTTGTTGTTCTGTTCCCGGTTTGGCTTGCTGATACTGCTGTTTAGCCCTCGCCAGCGCTGTTTCGGCTTCGCTCAGTTGTTTCTGCGCATTCTGTTCTTGAAAAATTACTGCTTCCATCCGCCCGATACTTTTGCGGGCTGTTTCAAATTCGTCTAGCGTAAACTTCCAAATGCAGCTTAAAAAACTACAGTACCATCCCGGCTGGTATTCTAAAAACCACACCGGCAGGCTGTCTAAATGTTTCTGCGCTGCTTTGACTTTCTGTTCGCCCAGCTCAATATCGGCTGGGCTTGTGGCCTGGTTTACCAGTTGATCTGCCTGCTCTACCAGGGCGATCGCTTGACGGTAGTTGTAATCCATGCTCATATAACTGGGGAACAGCAAAATCGGCGCGACTTTTGCGATCGGCTTGCGAATCATCGGGTAGGGCAGGTTCGCGAACCACACCAATCCAGCCGCGCCCGCCAGCAATACCCCCACTGCCGGGATTAGCCCCCACATTCCCGCCGGGCGATTGCTCTGGGCAGCGGACTTGAGTACCTTCTCACTGAAGTTAGGCAACATATCTATAACGGTTGCCCGCAGTTCTTCAAGGGATGCCGGGGGTCCGTCTTGCTTTCGCAGTTTCTCCAGCCGTTTGATGATGATATCCCGCTGCACTTTGCCCACCGCATTGTTTCTGGTACATTTGAATACTTCCGCAAGCAGTATGTTGAAGGCTCGATTGTTCAGGCGATGCATATCACAAATCCCGCAGTTGATTCTATTGTATGCCTGCTTTGGCGCGGCATCATCACTTTTTAATTTTTTTTATAACGCGCAGGTACAAAAAAATACACAATAGATTCGGTTTTTCAAAGAAACTGAGTTTTTCAATTCGAGTGCAACAATGAAACAGCGTGGTGTGACAGTCTGGTTTACAGGTCTGCCGGCTGCGGGCAAGACTACTATTTCTCAAGGAGTGGAAAGGGAACTGCGATCGCGTGGTTATTCTGTAGAGTTGCTCGACGGTGATATTGTTCGCCAGTATTTAACGAAAGGATTGGGTTACTCGAAAGAAGATCGTGAAGAAAATATCCGCCGCATTGGCTTTGTAGCACAACTTTTGACACGAAATGGGGTAATTGTCTTAGTTGCGGTTATTTCTCCCTATCGCGAGATTCGTGAGGAAGTTAAGAAACGAATTCGGGATTTTATAGAGGTTTATGTGAATGCGCCTCTGGAAGTTTGCGAACAACGAGACCCGAAGGGATTATACAAGAAAGCGCGTGCAGGAGAGCTCCGTAACTTTACTGGCATTGATGATCCCTATGAACCACCGCTTCATCCGGATGTGGAGTGTCGTACTGCTGAGGAAACTGTGGAAGATAGCATTCAAAAGGTACTCCAGTATATGGAAGCATCGGGTTACATTCTCTTGGCTGGCATGTGAGCGATAAGTGATGTGAAGTGAGCAAGGCGAGCGGGAGTTTGTGCACGTGAATCACATACATCCTGCTTGTCTGTCTTAGGGATGAGGCTAGCAAGCATCCCCATGGGATAAGTTAAGATTTGTAAAGAAGTTTATCTACGAGCTGTGAAATGCCAACCGCATTAATTACTGGTGCTTCTTCTGGGATCGGGGAAGCCTTTGCCTGGGAACTAGCCGCCCGTAACATGAATCTGATTTTGGTGGCGCGCTCGCAAGCGAAACTGGAGCATTTGGCAAGCGAGTTGCAAGCCGAATACAAAATTCAGACAGAAGTTATCGTTCAAGATTTAACTGTACCAGGAGCTGGCTCAGCTGTATATGAGGCGATCGCCCAAAAAAATCTCAGTGTAGAATTACTAATTAATAATGCCGGATTTGGAGATTACGGAGCCTTTAGCGAGCGCCCGCTGAATCGGCAACTTGAAATGATTCAGTTAAATATTGTCGCCTTAGTAGAACTTACGCACCGATTTTTACCATCAATGCAACAGCGACGCTCTGGCAGTATCATCAATATTGCCTCGATCGCAGCTTTTCAACCCATGCCTTATCTATCAGTTTACGCCGCCACGAAAGCCTTTGTTCTCAGTTTTAGCGAGGCGCTTTGGGCAGAAAATCGTCACTATGGCGTGCGCGTGCTTGTAGTTTGCCCTGGACCTACAGAAACTAACTTTTTCAAAGTAGCTGAATTTCCGAACTTGGAAAATCGCAACTCAAAACCGCAAATCGCCTCTGCAGAACAAGTTGTTCGCGAAGCTCTCGCTGCCCTAGAAAAAAATCATCCTAATGTCGTTACTGGCGGTTTTGCTAATCAAGTTATAAGCAACTTGCACCGCTTTTTGCCAAGAGAAACTATCGTCAATCTGGTAGAAAAGCAGTTTGGTGCTATCAAGCAAAAATAAGCGCATATTTTCTTTGAAACCCGGTTTTACCGGGTTTTTATTATCTTGTAAAATTTATGGTTTTGACTACTTTAGATAGCGAAATATTAGGCAGAAGTGTTAGAAAAAGACGATTTTTATACATAAAATGCAGGGGTGAACGCAGAATATAATTTAATAATTACGAAGCATTGGGGATTCTTGAACTGTGGCGGTGGGATGGGCAAAACCTGAAAAATTGCTGGAAGCAGGGAAATATTTCGAGTTTGAAAAAAGCAGACAATTTCCTAATTTTCCAATTGGCGAGGTACTAAGTTCAAAAGCGCAGCCAAACCGAGGGGAGAAATGCTATAATGAAAACATTCAGGGTTTGGGTGAGGGAGCAAATGCAAAAGTGACGGCTAAAAAAAAATTAATTGAAGTCGGACTGCCCCTGGAAGCGATTAATAAAGAGTCGGCACGAGAAAAAGCCCTACGCCATGGTCACCCTTCAACGTTACATTTGTGGTGGGCTCGTCGCCCTTTAGCAGCATGTCGGGCGGTGTTATTTGCTTCTTTGGTAGATGATCCTGCAAGCGCAAGCGAGCGCTTTCCGACAGAAGAAGCTCAGCAACAAGAAAGAACCCGCTTATTTGCTATTATAGAAAAACTGGTGAAGTGGGAAAATGCTAGTAATCCTAGAATTATAGCAGAAGCGAGGGCAGAAATTCTCAAATCAACAAATTATAATCCCCCGCCTGTATTTGATCCGTTTTGTGGCGGCGGTTCGATTCTATTAGAAGCGCAACGGTTGGGATTAGAGGCAATCGGCGGCGATTTGAATCCAGTAGCGGTATTGATTAGTAAAGCATTAATTGAGATTCCGCCAAAATTCGCTAATTGCCCTCCTGTTAATCCGGGTAATCGCGTTGCCAACGGTTGGGAGGGAGCAAGGGGATTGGCAGAAGATGTGCGTTATTACGGAAAGTGGATATGCGAGCGCGCCAAAGCCAAAATTGCTCACTTATATCCTGAATTAACTCTTCTCGAAGGTAGAAAAGCTACAGTCATTGCCTGGTTGTGGGCGAGAACGATTCAATGCCCCAATCCTGCTTGCAGAGCGCAAATGCCACTGGTACATTCTTTTGCTCTCTCGAAAAAAAAAGGGAAAAAAGTCTGGGTTGAACCCGTTATTGAACAAGGAACAAAAGTGCGCTTTGAAGTGAGAACGGGGAGCGAACTGCCAACAAGCGGAACCGTAACGCGCCGAGGTGCGACCTGTATTTGTTGCGGATTACCAGTTTCACTCACTTATGTGCGAAAAGAGGGTAAAGCATCCCGGATGGGAATGCAGTTGATGGCAATCGTGGCGAGGGGATTTGGCGGGAAAATATATGCGGCACCTGGTGAAAAACACGAAGCGATCGCTCTAAATGCTCAGCCGGAATGGAAACCGGAAATAGAATTGCCCCACAATCCCCGAGACTTTAAAGCATTCAATTACGGGATGCAGACTTTTGCCGACTTATTCACGCCCCGCCAGCTTATTGCTCTAAATACTTTTAGCGATTTGATTGCTGAGGCGCGAGAGCTGGTGCTGCACGATGCCCAGCGTAGTGGCATGTCTGAAGGTTCTCGCCTTGCCGAGAATGGTACGGGTGCTTTTGCTTATGCCGACGCTATAGCTATTTATTTAGCTTTTGCCGTTAGTCGTTTAGCAGATCGCAATTCAGCTCTTTGTACTTGGGATTACGGGTATCTGAAAATCCGCAATACTTTTGCACGACAAGTTTTACCCATGAGCTGGGATTTTGCCGAAGCTAATCCTTTTAGTGACTCCACAGGCAGTTTTTTGGGGGCAATAAATTGGATTGTAAAAGTTTTACAATTTTTGCCTAATGCTACTCGCGGCTACGTAGTTTTGCGCGATGCTAGAGAAACAATTGACAGCTCGGCTAGATTGTTAATTTCTACCGATCCCCCCTACGGTTCTAATATTGCTTATGCGGATTTGAGTGATTTTTTCTATATTTGGCTACGGCGTTCTATCGGTGAAGTTTATCCAGAGCTTTTTAAAACTACTCTGGTTGTAAAAAATAGAGAAATTGTTGCTAAACCTTATTTGTTTGCAGGCGATCGCGCTCAGTCTAATGCTCTTTTCCGAGAAGGGCTGACAAAAGTTTTTACTCAAATGCGCCATATCTTTCAGTCTGACTATCCGCTGACGGTTTACTATGCTTTTAAACAGACACAAAAAAAAATGTTATTTCTTCAATCGGATGGGAAAGCATGCTAGAAGCTTTAATTAAAGCAGGCTTTTCCATAACTGCTACATGGCCAGTGCGGACAGAAATGAGTAATCGCACGATTGCTACTGGTACCAATGCTCTTACTTCTTCTATTATTCTTGTCTGCCGCCCACGCTCACAATCGGCACCTATCGTAACAGGCGATCGCTTCAGAGCAGAGTTGGTATCTTTTCTGCCTAATGTTCTCAAAAACCTATATTCTCAAAATATTCCTCCGGTAGATTTATCACAAGCTTGTATAGGAGCCGGTATGGTGGTTTTTTCTCGCTACGAAAAAATTATTGAATCAGACGGCACCTGTATGTCTGTACGGGCTGCCCTGCAAGCGATCGCAGAAATTTCCAATGCATTTGCAGCAGCGCTAGAAACAGAATTTGACAGTGAGACGCGTTGGGTATTAGGTTGGTTTGAAAAGTATAAATTTAATCAAGGATTATTGACAGAAGCTGAAATTCTCTGTAAGGCAAAACATACCTCAATTCAAAAATTAATCGCGGCAGGTTTAATATCTTTACAAGGTGACAAAGTGCGACTTCTGAAACGCGAAGAATTAGTTTTCAGCAAAGAAGAAAATGATTTTGGGAAAGAAAGTATTTGGAAAGTGACGCAATATTTGATTCAAGTTTTAGATAAAAACGGAGAAAAGAGTGCGGCAGAATTATTATCCCGATTCTGCTTGTCTTTCGCTAAGCTGATACGTTTATTAGCTTATCGGCTCTACGACATCTGTGACAAAAAAGGCTGCAGAGGAGAAAGTATTTTCTATAATCGGTTAGTCAGTTCGGTAATGGGTAATGTATTATCTATTACCCATCACCGTTTTTTTACATATAACGAGTGAGCTGCACGCGATAGCGATCTTTTTTAGTTACAGAGATTTCCCCAATTTCTAAACGCCCTTTGCCGCGAATAGCGATTAAATCTCCCGGTTTGAGTTGATAGCTGCTTTCGGTAATTTCTTTCCAGTTAACGCGCACGTCGCCGTTATTAATTAAATCTGCCATTTTGCTGCGAGACATGCCAAAACCAGCCGAAGCGAGCGCATCTAAGCGTAGAGAGGCTTCTACAGTTGTCATCTCTTTCTTTTTCGGTTCTTTTACTTTTAATTCCCTAGCGTCTATGCGCTGAGTTTTTACCGGCACTGAGCGCACTTGTTTGAGTTCCATTTCTAGAAATTCTGCCATTTCTGGCACGACAATAGCCTGTGCTCCCCGCTCCCCCAGTACGATAATATCTCCTACTTTATCTCGTACGATTCCTGTTGCCAAAATTGCCCCCAGAAAATCCCGGTGGTTAGCAGGATCGAAAAGAAAATTACCTGCAATTTCTAAAACTACTACTTGCACCTGAGTAGGTTCGAGAGGTAATTCCTCTCGTGCGATAGCTAACCTTTGTCTTTCTGCTTGTGGGTAGCCCCCCCAAGAAACTAGGTGTATTTCTGTCAATTGTTTTAGTGCCTGCTGACTTTCCATCACTTCTGGCGGCGATAGAAAATCTGTTTGCACTATTTTCCATGTTTTTAGAGCTTGTTCGGCTTTGTCGATTACTCTCGCCACACAATCGCGATTTTCGACGCCTTTTAATAATTCTTCCTTTGGTAGCATTGCCTATAGTTTTTACTTTTCACGGCACTATAATTATTATAGCATTATCCACCTTTTCCTCTTCCCTCTATTCTAACTTTTACATGCTTCTTGTAATGCTTTTAATAATTCCCTAGTTGTATAAGGTTTAGGCAAAAAGTTTATCGCTCCTAAACTCACAGCCTCAGCAGCTACTCCCTTAGCAGAAAGCCCGCTTACTGCAATAATTTTTACGTTTGGATTAATTTGACGCAACGCACAAATAGTATTTTTTCCATCCAGACATGGCATCATCAAATCGAGCAGCACTGCGCGAATTTTATCTTGGTGTTTTGCATACACTGCTAATGCTTCCATGCCATCACTTGCTGTCAAAACTTGGTAGTTGTATTTTTGTAAGATTACTTGAGCTATTTCTCGCACTGTTGCTTCGTCATCAACTACGAGAATTAAGTCTCCGCCTCCGCAGGGAAGTTCAACTTCTGATTCTGTTTTAATTTCAGTCGTTTCTGCTGCTGGTAAGTACACTTTAAATTCAGAGCCTTTGCCTACTTGACTATACACCCGTATAAAACCACCATGATTTTTGACAATTCCCCGTACTGTTGACAAGCCTAAACCTGTTCCTTTTCCTTCTTTTGTTGTAAAAAACGGTTCAAAAATTCTTTCTAATATTTCCGGTTCAATGCCTTTTCCTGTATCGGAAACACTTAATACTACGTAATTACCTATTTTAGCATCTAAATTAACTGAGACATAGTTACTGTCAATATAAATATTGCGAGCTGAGATTGTTAGTATACCGCCATCTGGCATAGCATCGCGAGCGTTTACGCAAAGATTCATTAAGATTTGATGCAGTTGTGTAGGATCGCCATAAATAGGCAAAATTTCTGAAGGAATATCTGTAGTAAATTCTATAGATTTTGGAAAAGCTTCGCGAACAATTACTTTAATTTCTTCGATTAAATGTTTTATTTGCACCAATGTTTGCTGCCCTTCTAATCCTTTAGCAAACGACAGCACTTGTTTGATTAAATCAGCTCCGCGTAATGTATTATTTTCGATCATCTCGATCAGTTGCCGACGCTTTTCTGCGGGCAGTTCAAATTCTAGAAGTTTAACAGCTCCTAAAATCGGTGTCAATATATTATTTAAGTCGTGAGCAATGCCACTAGCCAAAGTGCCGATACTTTCCATGCGTTGGGCGCGTAAAAATTGGGCTTCAAGTTGTTTTTTTTCGGTGATATCTGTATTGACGGCGAGGATAGATTTTGGTTTTCCAGTGCGATCGCGTACTAAATTCCAACGACTCGATACTATCACTTCCTTGCCATCTTTTGTCACTTGACACAATTCCCCTTCCCAAAAGCCTTTTTCTAGTACAATTTTATCAGCTTCTTGCCAATTTTTGTTGTTTATATTTATTATTTTGTTACTTTCCAAAAGTTCATCAAAAATTTTACCTATGGCTTCTGAACCATTCCAGCCATACAATTTTTCCGCCCCTTTATTCCAAAATAAAATTCTATTTTCTAAGTCGCGAACGAAAATAGCATCTGTAGCGATATCGAGGAGAGCAGCTTGTTCTCGGATTTGTTCTTGAGCAATTTTGCGCTCGCTTATATCGTGAATAGTTCCTACAATCTCCTCTACCTCACCTGCTGGATTGTATATCAATTTCATTTGATCACAAATCCAGCGATAGGAGCCGTCTTTGTGACGAAAGCGATATTCGATTAAATTATGCCCCTGTTTCATGAGGCGGGAGATTTCCTCGCCAACGTAAAGCGCATCGTCAGGGTGTACAAGCTCAAGCCAGAAACTGCTATTTTCCAGGAGTTCTTCCGGTTTGTACCCCAGACGTTCAGTAATATTATCGCTGATGAAAGTTAGAGTATAATCTTGATTAGGTTGGCAGCTATAAATCACTACTGGGCTAGATGAGAGCAAGTGCTGTAATCTTGCCTGAGTTGAGCGCAATGCCGCCTCCGTACGTTCTAACTGCTGAATTTGACGTTGGAGCTCTGTTTCCCGGAGTACCCTTTCCGTCACATCTTCGATAACCGTAATCGTGCCTACAACTTGTTCATTTTCAGTAAGCGGCACAATGCGAGCGCTTTGCAGCATTTGCGACGATTCCCCGCTACCAGAGGGCGGCATTGGCAGCAAATAGTGGTGTAAGCGCTGGGAGAGAATTGCCACTTGCCCGCCGAGTGCCTGATAGTAAAATCGATCAAGTCGTCGCTCGATTAGTTCGGGATAGACATCGAACAATTCTCGCCCGATGGTTTGTCTTGCGCTTAAGCCGCTGTGGATTTCTAGCCAGCGATTCCAACTGATAATTTTCAGATTAGCATCAGTCGCGACAATCCCTCGATCAGCTAAATCGTTCAGCCAATGCAGCAATGCCTGGTTGAACTGTATTTCTGCATTACCCATTTCTTTTTTAGGGTTTTTTTCTTCATCAATTTTCTTAAATTCTTTTTTATTTTTCCATTGTGCTGGGGTTTTATGTCTCCACATCTGCCCAGTTCTCCACTGCTAATAGTAATTTCTCTAAGGAGACAACGCTTAAAACCAGAACGAGATAGCCATTCACCGAATTATCCCGCATCTGGAAACCAGTATATACCACCATTGCATAGCGCATTTCCTCCCGCTCAATTACTAAAGAATGAAGCAATCCGTCGAGGGCGTCTAAGTGTAAATGCGGAACCGTAAAGGAGATTTGAATTTTTAGTAGATTGCCAAATACACTGAGACAAGCATTGAGTAGGATATTGCCGATTTCGGTTAGTACTTCTGCTGCCGAAGCATCTAGACGACGGCTGACACCGCCGCCCTCTGGTGTCACCAAATCCGCAAGCGTCACTGCCCCATCATAGTTGAGTAGTAAAAGGGCGTTGCCTGATACTGCGCCGGTGAAAATTTGCTGTACGGTGGCTACTTCTCCCTGCACATAAGTAGCAAGTTTAGAAGCGAGTTCTTCAATGGAAACAATAGAAACTTGCGGCACCTCCAGAAAAACGCGGTGGCCAGTGATATCTGAGAGTGAGGCAGCGGTGCGTGCAAAGCCGATATTAATTAATTCACTTAAGGCATCCCGCTGTTTTTCTGTGAGTGTAATCATAAAACTTTTTTGATGCCTTGAAGTACGCTGTTGACTATTTTTAGCACGTTGGAGGCGACAAATGGTTTGGTGATGTAACCTACCGCTCCTGCCGCTTCAACGCTAGCGCGGGTTAAATCCTGGAGATCGGCGCTGGCGACAATCACTTGCGCTTTGTCATCGAGTTGGCGCAATTTTGCTAGCACCTCTGTTCCCTGCATGTCGGGCATGAGCAAGTCTATTAAAACTAGATCTGGCTTTTCGAGCAAATATGTCTCAAGGGCTGTCAATCCGTCTGTCGCTTCGATTACTTCATGCCCTTCTGTCTGAAGAATCTTGCGCATCAGTTTTCTGGACATATTGGAGTCGTCCACGATTAAAATTTTGGCCATCACAGTGCTTCCTAAATCGCCTGTGCTATTTGTAAACTCACGCCCCGCCCCTGCTGCTTACTCTCACTGCTGAGCGCGTTTGCAATTTTGTTTCTGTTTAAATTTTAAGCTGATTGGATTGAATTTTCCTCAGTGAGTTGGTAATTTCTGCTAGTGACGATGATAAGCGCTCGCTAAGCGTGATAGTGTGTTTTGTTGAAATGTTCCCTATCATAATAAGTATGGAAGAGACTGATAGTCAAATAACTGCTCAATGGAGGTGACGTTTAGTTGCTCGCAGCTATTTCTCAACTAGCAGAAAAAGTTTTCTTATTGTATCGGCAAATAGATGAGCAAACCGCTGCGTTGCAGGCTGCAACGGGGTTGCAATGCCCCTCTGGATGTGGTCAGTGCTGTGAAAATCCTGATGTTGAGGCGACGCCTTTAGAGGTGTTGCCTTTAGCGCTGGAATTGTTCCGTCGGGGAGAAGCTCTGATGTGGTTAGAAAGGTTGGAGGAAAGTGGTAACTCTATATGCGTTTTTTATCGTCCTGATCCTGTGATCAAAGGTAATGGTCGCTGTTCGATGTATTCCTGGCGTCCGACTATTTGTCGGTTGTTTGGTTTTGCAACTGTTAAAAATAAGCAAGGTCAATTAGAGTTAGCAGCGTGCATCCGTCACAAGCAAATAATGCCAGAGGTTGTGTGCCAAACTCAGGAGGCGATCGCCAATGGGTTTTTAGCCCCCAATTTTTCTGATTTCTCTATAACGATCGCGGCGATAGATCCATATCTTGGGCGAGCGCGAATGTCTATCAACCAAGCCGTCGCCATGGCTATCAAACGAGTAGGATTAATGTTTCAGTTAGCTGAGTCAGCAGATACAGAAACAGGAGAAGGGGTTCAAGGGTGAGTTGGTTGATGGGAAACAAAAGAAACACATTTTTTTATTTCATTTATTAATTAATAATAATTAGAAAATTTTTCAAATTAATATTAAATAAATTGATAATTGAAAATGATAATTGAAAATACCCCTTGTCATTTTCCTTAAAACTGAAAAAAAAGCAAGTGGAATCACAAAGTGCCAGGGGCATCATAGCCTTGGAGATTTTCCGGCTCAAACTGGCGCAAGATGCGAGTAGCTTGACGTGTGATATTTTCAGAGCCCTTAACGACAATCAAGTATTTGCCAGCATTCAAGCGGTTGCGGTAAGGCAAAGCGTCGCCACTGCCTACCAACAAGCCTACTCCGCCGCCGACAAAAATACTACCCATTGCACCAGAAATAGCACCGAGCAAACCGCCAATCAGATGATTACCGAGTTCGCCAGCCCAGGCAAAAGTTTGCAAGCCAGTAATCACACTGAAAGTAACGCCGGCAGCAAATCCAAACGGCACCAGCCATGTGGCCATTAGTTTCGCTTGTTTGCGGGCTTGTTCGTTGGGATCAATCAAGCCATATTCGTCAGCGCTTTTATAGCCCTTACCTAGAATAGCGACTTGTTCCATAGGCAAGCCTTCTTTTTCTAGGGCGACATAAGCAGCTTCAGCGCGGATGCGATCTGGCAAGACGGCGACGAGATAGTTCATATTAGAGGGGGTATGGGATTCTTTTTTAATTTTTATTTTTATTATTAAATATTAAATATAAACCATCCCTAGTATACCAGTAGGATGAAGAGACTGGTATAGAAAGTATATTTTAAGGCCCCGGGGGGTGGACCGTAGCGAGAAAGCGAGCGCTTGCCAAATCCCAGAGGAAAAAGTAAAAACTTTCGATAAAATCAGCAGCGCTAGCACAGATAACAGTTAAAATGACCTACTGCTGCAGCCAAAAGTGGGAGTAGCGAGTAGGACATAAGCTACCCAAGACTCCTGTTGCAGGCTTTCGCCCTAATTCCAGAATAGGAACTAGGCGTTACGGGCTGGCTTACAGACAACCCCAAAAAAGGTTAATACAGAAAAGCCAGGGGGAGTGCCTTAACCCTAAACTAATTATAGTAAATCAATTTGCGTTTCGGGGCTTTCCTCCTCGCAATTGCGGAGCTTCCAGCCTGAGGTAAGTGACGTCAACCCCAAACAAAGCGAAAAACGCGCGTGAGGGCAAAAATTGCGTCTAGCCTGTAAGGGCGTGTCGCATACGTCCTTTTCAAAAACTCCGCTAAGCCGAAAAAAAGCCAAGATAACCCTGCCGCCGCACCGGGAATTACCCCTTACGAGGGTAAAAACCCGCGGCAAAGGTATGGGGAGAGGGGTTACCTGTTGTGCCAAACCCTACTAGACATTTTTTGCCGTAAAGGCGTGAAGTCTGCTATTAGTTGTTGCAATCCCTCAAGCCGATCATGCCAAAAGTTCTCGTTTCTGATCCCATCGATCAAGCCGGGATCGACATTCTCTCTCAAGTTGCCCAGGTTGACGTCAAAACGAATCTTTCGGAAAAAGAACTGGTGCGGCTCATACCGGAATACGACGCATTAATGATCCGCTCTGGTACCCGCGTCACCAAAGAGATTATCGAAGCTGGCACACAGTTGAAAATCATCGGGCGTGCAGGTGTTGGCGTTGACAATATAGACGTGCCCGCAGCCACCCGCAAAGGAATTGTGGTTGTCAATTCTCCGGAAGGCAACACAATCGCGGCGGCAGAACACGCGCTGGCAATGATGCTGGCGCTTTCGAGGTATATTCCCGATGCCAATCAGTCGGTTAAAAGTGGCAAGTGGGATCGCAAGAGTTATATCGGAGCGGAGGTGTATAAGAAAACCCTCGGTATCGTGGGTTTGGGGAAAATTGGCTCCCATGTAGCAGTGGTAGCAAAAGCCCTAGGGATGAGGCTGATAGCCTACGATCCGTTCATTTCCACAGAGCGCGCCGAACAACTGGGCTGTCGCTTAGTAGATATGGATTTGCTGCTGCGGGAAGCTGACTACATTACCCTGCATGTTCCTAAAACACCAGAAACTACGAATTTGATTAATGCAGAAGCGTTGGCTAAGATGAAGCCGACGGCTAGGATTATAAACTGCGCTCGGGGCGGCATCATTGATGAGGCAGCGCTGGCAGTTGCTTTAAAAGAAGGGAAAATTGCCGGAGCGGCATTAGATGTATATGAGAACGAACCATTGGAAGATACTTCGCCGCTGCGATCGCTCGGTAAAGAAATCATCCTCACTCCCCACCTGGGAGCCTCTACCGCCGAAGCCCAAATCAACGTTGCCATAGACGTAGCCGAACAAATTCGCGACGTTCTCCTAGGATTGCCGGCGCGTTCAGCAGTTAATATCCCCGGCTTATACCCCGACATCCTCGAAAAACTCAAACCTTACTTGCAACTAGCCGAAACCCTAGGTAATTTAGTAGGTCAACTAGCAGGCGGGCGCGTCGAGTTGCTAAACGTGCGACTTCAGGGAGAGCTTGCCAATATAGAAAGCAAGCCGATAGTAGTTGCCGCCCTCAAAGGCTTACTGTCTCAAGCCCTGCGGGAACGAGTTAATTATGTTAATGCCAGCATAGAAGCCAAAGAGCGAGGCATTCGCGTAATTGAAACTCGTGATGCTTCGATTCGCGACTACAGCAGCGGCTCGCTACACTTGGAAGCAAAAGGTTCTCTGGGAGATCACGCCGTAACCGGCGCACTATTAGGAGATGGGGAAATTCGCATCACGAGTATTGATGAGTTTCCGATTAACGTACCTCCTAGCCACCACATGCTGTTTACCCGCCACCGCGATATGCCAGGAATTATTGGCAAAATTGGTTCTCTTTTGGGCAGTTTTAATGTCAATATTGCCAGTATGCAAGTAGGTCGCAAAATCGTGCGCGGCGATGCCGTCATGGTTCTCAGCCTTGACGATCCCTTACCAGATGGTATTTTAAATGAGATAACAAAAGTAGCAGGTATACGTGAGGCATACACAGTGACTTTGTGAGAGAAAAGTAACAATGAATAAATAATTTAAAACTTTAGTTATGAAGGGAAAAGTAACAATTCAAAAGTGTAGAGTGAAAAGTGAGTTCTGGAAGGTAGAAACTCTCCTTGTCGGAGCGCGTATCTCTGTTTTACCTCTTCCCTTCAGCCTTAACCCTTCACAAAACTCAGCACTCCAGGGCGAGCGCGCTTTCTCGCCCCTACGACAATGTCAGGGGGGCAGCTAAATTGGCAAATAGCTGGTGGGAAATTCAAATTCTTTGCGAGCCAGCCAACGAAGAATTAATTTTCTGGCGGTTGGAAAGTTTCGGCTGTCGGGGAATGGCAAGTGAAATTAAAGGCAATTCCTGTCTGATTCGCACTTACTTGCCCCAAGAGCAGGCGCAATTGTTAGACTTGGCAGCTTTGTCTCTGTGGCTGCGACAAGATGCACTATCTGCGGGATTGCCGATTCCCGCCATGCAGTGGCACATAATTGACGAGGAAGATTGGAGCAGCAGTTGGAAAAAAAATTGGCACCCCCAAGAAATCGGCGAGCGCTTCCTAATCTACCCTGCCTGGTTGCCCCTGCCTGAAAAAACAGATCGACTCATCCTGCGCCTAGATCCTGGTGTCGCCTTTGGCACCGGCAGCCACGCCACTACACAACTCTGTCTTGAAGCACTAGAAATGCGCCTCGGTTACGAAAAAACCGACGCAGTAATAGCTGATATCGGCTGCGGCTCCGGCATTTTATCCATTGGAGCAATACTCCTCGGTGCCCGCAAAGTCTACGCCGTCGATACCGATCCCTTAGCAGTGCGCTCTGCTAAGCAAAATCGCAATATTAACAAAATAAGCGAAAAGCGCATGATCGTTGAGTTGGGCAGTGTGGAACGCCTGAAAGAACTGATCGAAGAACCAGTTGACGGAATTACATGCAATATTTTGGCGGAAGTAATTATAGACTTAATCCCGCACTTTCAGGCTATTTCCAAACCGACTACCTGGGGTATTATCAGCGGCGTTTTATTAGAACAAGCTAAACCGGTAGCCGATACCCTAGAGCAACACGGCTGGATTGTCGCCACACTCTGGCGTCGTCAAGACTGGTGCTGCTTTAATATCCGCCGCTCTTAAGCTAAATAAAAGCTTGCACACGCTCTCATCAATTGCTACGCTTGTACAACGCCTTCAAGGCGCTCAACAGGCTGAGCATTTTTGAACAGTACTAAAGTCGGAAGCACCTGAATACGATGTCCCCTCGCCAGTGTCGGATAGTTATCGGTATTAATTTTCACTATCTGTAGGCGGCTTTTCATCTCCTGGTTGACTTGTTCGAGAATCGATGCCATCATTTGACAGGGGCCACACCAGGGAGCATAGAAATCCACTAAAACGGGCACGTTGGCGTTTGCTAATAATTCTTGGAAACTGTTGAACTTTTTCTTGACTGCCATATCTATTTGGCCATTAAATCCTTAACAATTCTATGATAGCGCTCGCCTTTCCTTGGCCCAAGGTGCCCCATTTCTCCATAAGATATTTTAGTGCATTACATATCTTAGTCAGGAATTAACAATGGAAATATTGCCAGAAAACTTACAAAGGTTGCGCCAGCGCGTGGCAATTGTCACTGGTGCATCCAGAGGCATCGGGCGGGCGTGCGCCCTCGCCCTAGCAACAGAGGGAGCTAAAGTAGTAGTCAACTATACCAGTTCCAGTGCAGCAGCAGAGGAAATCGTTACAGAAATTAACGCTGCCGGAGGAAATGCCCTCGCCCTGCAAGCAGACGTTTCCCAATCCGAGCAAGTAGACGCCCTAGTAGAAGACACAATAGCAAAGTGGGGGCGGGTTGACATTTTAGTAAACAATGCTGGCATCACCCGCGACACCTTACTTTTACGGATGAAACTAGAAGACTGGCAAGCCGTAATCGATCTCAACCTTACCGGCGTTTTTCTATGTACCCGCGCCGTAAGCAAAATCATGCTCAAACAAAAATCAGGTCGTATCATTAATATAACTTCTGTTGCCGGTTTGATGGGCAACCCCGGACAAGCAAACTATAGTGCTGCCAAAGCCGGTGTGATTGGCTTCACCAAAACTGTTGCCAAAGAATTAGCAAGCCGTGGAATTACTGTCAATGCTATTGCTCCCGGCTTTATCGCTACAGATATGACGAGTGAGTTAAAATCTGAGGAAATATTAAAATTTATTCCCCTCGGACGTTACGGGCAGCCTGAAGAAGTCGCGGGTTTAGTGCGTTTCCTCGCCGCCGATCCCGCTGCAGCATATATTACTGGGCAAGTGATTAATATTGATGGCGGTATGGTGATGGCATAAATAAAAATAAAATAAATATAAATATCTCCTCCCCTTACCCTAAGCCTCCTCCCTGTTACGGGAGGGGGAAGAAACTAAATCTTTACAAAATACCTTTTTTGGCAGAAGCAAAACTTATTGTTCAATAACTAGGTTTTCTCTACTGCTTTATTCTTTATTGAAGCGCTCGCACCCAAATAAAAGTGCAAGGGCATTTTTCATATCATTCCATGCCCGTCACGCGAGTGTAAAGTCAATATCAACTACTAGCGTCGTTTGAGAAATCCTGCGCAGTACACTTTCATAATCACCACGCCCGCGCCCCAAGTCATCAGAATCCACACAAAAAGCTAGTGGAAACAATACTATTCAGGGATGTTTTACTTAACTGCGAGATTCATTATATTTTTATAGATCTATCGAAAAAGGGTAATTTAGGAAATATGACGTTAATTTTTGTTAAGCAGATTATCTTTTTAAGTAACCGCAGGCGGCTTGCCAAAGCCTCAGTTATGATGTACTTCAACGCATCTGACTCCTAAATTAACCTCCATGCTTGAAAAAGCAACTTCAGAAAGCGCCATACTACAACAAGATGCTCGCGACTTTCAAATTTTATTTTTATCCCTCTTTCTTATCCTGGGAATTGCTACGAGAGATTGGAGCGCCCGCCCTGATTTGATGCTAGTTACTTTCGTCTTTTGTCTGGCAACGCAGTGGCTTGGGGTTTGCTTGTGCCGCTCCTCAGCCAGCCCCTGGAAGTGGGCTTCCCTCAAAAGTGCTGCTATCACCGCTTTAAGCCTTTGCTTACTACTGCGAGCCTCTCACTGGAGTACAATGGCACTGGCTGGCTTTCTTGCAATTGCTAGTAAATTTATCTTTCAAATTAGGAATAAACACTTCTTCAATCCTGCTAATTTTGGCATTATTTCTGCCCTCATCCTCACTCACGATGCTTGGGTATCCCCCGCTCAATGGGGAGAAGATTTGTGGTATGCGCTTTTATTTGCCGGAGCTGGTGGTTTAGTTTTACAGCAAGTCGGGCGCTGGGATACTACTGTTGCCTTTCTCGGTTCTTATGCTTTATTAGAAGCACTTCGCAATATCTGGCTCGGTTGGACATGGGACGTTTTTTTACACCGAATGACAAGCGGTTCTCTACTGCTTTTTGCCCTATTTATGATTACCGATCCCCGTTCTATTCCCAATGCCCGAATTAGTCGATTGCTCTGGGCTTTTTGTATTGCGCTGTTAACTTTTATCCTACGCAATTACTTTTTTGTATCTACCGCCGTTTTCTGGGCATTATTTGCCCTGGCTCCTTTGATTGTTTTATTAGATTTACTCTGGCACGCACCTAGATTTTCCTGGGAGGAGAAAATATGAAGTTATTTCGGGTTGTAGTTATTATAGTGTTGGCGACATTAATTTGTTTTGTGCCGCCAGCAGAGGCGTTTTGCGGCTTCTACGTTGCTAAAGCTGATGCTAAGCTTTATAATAAAGCCTCACAAGTTGCGCTCGCAAGAGACGGCAACCGCACTATTCTAACAATGGCAAATGATTACCAAGGCGAAGTCAAAAATTTTGCCTTAGTTGTGCCAGTTCCCACGATTCTTCAAAAAGAACAAGTGCGCGTGGGAGATGCAAAAATTATAGAGCGACTCGATGCTTTTAGTGCTCCCCGACTGGTAGAATATTTCGACTCCGATCCGTGCATGAAATTTGAAGAAATGCCATTTCCTTCTTCAGCAACAGCACCAGCCGAAGCATCAAGCGAGCGAGGCAAAAGAGATAATAGTTTGGGTGTCACTGTAGAAGCTCGTTTCACCGTCGGAGAATACGATATTGTCATTCTTAGTGCTAAAGAATCAAACGGTTTGGAAACCTGGCTAGTACAAAATGGTTATCGGATTCCCCGGGGCGCCAGTGAATTGCTCAAGCCCTATATACGGCAAAATATGAAATTTTTTGTCGCCAAAGTTAATCTTGAAGAATTTGAAAAAACAGGATATCAATTCCTCCGCCCATTGCAGATTGCTTACGAATCGCCGAAATTTATGTTGCCGATTCGCTTAGGCATGATAAATACTACAGGAGAACAAGATTTAATTGTTTACTTACTTTCTCCAAAAGGAAGATCAGAATTGACAAATTACCGAACTGTGCAGGTGCCTACCGATACAGAAATTCCCGTTTTTGTGAAAAATGAATTTGCTGCTTTCTATAAAGCGATGTTTTCAAATGTTCACAATCGAGAAGGTAAAAAAGTAGCTTTTTTAGAGTATGCTTGGGATATGGGAAGCTGCGATCCTTGTTCGGCTGAACCTTTGAATCGGGAGGAATTAAAGAAAGCAGGTGTATTTTGGTTAAAGCCTAATTCGGGGAATAATGTATTTATCACACGTTTGCATATCCGCTACGCGAGAAATACATTTCCCGAAGATTTGATGTTTCAGGAAACGTCAAACCGGGAATTTTTCCAAGGGCGTTACATTTTGCGGCATCCATTTACAGGAGAATTGCGGTGTGAGGCGGGGAGAGAATATCAAAAATATCTACGCGCTCGCTTTGAGCGTGAAGCCCAGAATTTGGCCAAATTGACGGGGTGGAAAATTGAAGATATCCGGAGGAAAAATCAGTTTTACCAAACTCAAGAAATTCCTTTCTGGCGAAATATTTGGGATTGAAATATTAGGTTTGTAGTGGCGCTTTGGCAGGAGAGCAAAATGACAAAATAAATATTACTTTTACCATAGGCTGTTTAGAAAAAAAATAAACTTTTTTTCTCCTCAAAAAGGGATGAGATGAATTTGGAATCTCTGCTCAGACACAATCGCGTCATACGCGCTATTGGTATAGACGATTCACCTTTTAAACGTGGAGAAAAGAAAAATGTTGCGATCGCAGGGGTAGTGTGTGCCGGAACACGTTTTGAAGGCATGGTATGGGGGAAAGTAAGACAAGATGGCTGGAATGCAACAGACGCAATTTGCAAATTACTACTCAATAGCAAATTTCTTCCCCAATTAGATTTAGTTTTACTCGACGGCATTACTCTAGGGGGGTTGAATATCATAGACTTGCCAAAACTTTACGAGCGCCTAGAACTTCCCTGTGTTGCGCTTATGCGGCGTTTCCCGGATATTGCAGGGATGAAAGAAGCCATCTCCCGCCTTCCCAATCCGCAACGGCGAAATAGAATTCTAGAGCGTGCAGGCGAGATTTATTCCTATCCCCCTTTTGTTTTTCAAGTCTGCGGTGAAAAACCTGATGCAATCGCCCAAGCCCTACAGCGCCTTACCGACTGTGGCAAAGTTCCAGAAGCCTTGCGCCTCGCCCATTTAATCGGTGCTGCCATTATTAAAGGAGAAAGCGGACGTCAAGCATAATAAAGTGATGGTTTCTCTCTCTGTTCACAGCGCTAGCACTCTATGCAAGAGAGTGCTAAATTGTTTTTGTGGAGAGTACAGAGCGTGTCTAAATGAGTTGGACAATTCCTGTAGGGGCTAATTGACGGCGCATTTAGAAACGTTATCAGACTCTTACTTGGGACAAAGCATTTATAGATTGCACCTGGAAAAGCGAAAGCTTTTCGGCATTCTAAAGTGTAGTAATTCCTTTGAAAGACTAACTAAAATATAGATAGAAGCGCAAATGGCTAAAATCGTATCATTTAAACAAGAATCGCGACGAGCGCTGGAAAAAGGCATCAATGCCCTTGCCGATGCCGTGCGCATTACCCTGGGGCCAAAAGGCCGCTACGTAGTCTTAGAGCAAAAGTTTGGCGCTCCCCAAATCGTCAATGACGGCATCACGATCGCTAAAGAAATAGAATTAGAAGATCCCTTAGAAAATACGGGTGCCCGTCTGATACGGGAAGTCGCCGAGAAAACAAAAGATGTCGCAGGCGACGGCACAACAACAGCAACAGTGCTGGCGCAAGCAATGGTACGAGAAGGCTTGAAGAATGTCACAGCTGGAGCCAATCCCGTAGCAGTGCGGCGTGGTATCGAGAAAACTATCGCTAGGCTGGTAGAAGAAATTAAAGCAGTGGCGAAGCCAGTGGCAGGGGCAGCGATCGAGCAAGTCGCTACCGTTTCCGCCGGTAACGATGAGGAAATCGGCAAAATGATTGCCGAAGCGATGGAAAAAGTTACCACCGACGGGGTGATTACTGTTGAAGAATCTAAATCCCTGACAACCGAACTTGAGGTGGTGGAGGGGATGCAAATTGATCGCGGCTACATCTCGCCTTACTTCATTACAGATCAAGAGCGGATGCTAGCTGAATACGAAAATGTTCGCATCCTGATTGCTGATAAGAAGATTAATGTTATTCAGGATTTAGTGCCAGTACTAGAAAAAGTCGCCCGCGCGGGTCAACCCCTACTGGTGATAGCGGAAGATGTAGAAGGGGAAGCTCTGGCTACTTTGGTAGTTAATAAAGCTAGAGGTGTGCTTAATGCTTGCGCGATTAAGGCTCCCGGATTTGGCGATCGCCGCAAGGCTATGCTCCAAGATATCGCTATTCTCACCGGCGGGCAATTAATCTCCGAAGAAGTCGGGCTGAGGCTAGAAGACGTTACCCTGAATATGCTGGGGGTTGCCCGCAAAGTAACAGTTACTAAAGAAAATACTACTATTGTCGCCGAAACTAGCGAGCGCAATAAAACCGAAATCCAAAAACGCATCGCCCAACTGCGTAAAGAACTAGAAAAAAGCGATTCCGAATACGACAAAGAAAAACTACAAGAGCGGATTGCTAAACTTGCAGGCGGCGTAGCAGTAATCAAGGTGGGAGCCCCTACCGAAACCGAACTTAAAGAGCGCAAACTGCGGATTGAAGACGCCCTCAACGCCACCAAAGCAGCAGTAGAAGAAGGTATAGTTCCCGGCGGCGGCACCACTCTCATTCACCTTGCCAAAATCGCCGAAAAGATGAAAGCCGAATTGAATGAAGAAGAAAAAATCGGCGCTAATATTGTCGCCAAAGCCCTCGAAGCCCCCTTGCGCCAGATTGCCGACAATGCTGGCGTTTCCGGTGCCATTATTGTCGAGCGTGTGCGCGAAACCGATTTCAATATCGGTTACAATGCTGCTACTGGCGAATTTGAAGACTTGATTGCCGCAGGTATCATTGATCCTGCTAAAGTTGTTCGCTCAGCGCTCCAAAACGCCGGTTCTATTGCCAGTATGGTGCTGACTACAGAAGCTCTCGTTGTCGAAAAACCTGAAAAGAAAGCCCCAACCCCTCCTGACAGCGGTATGGGCGGTATGTAACTTCAACCTCGGCTCTAAGAGCTAAGTAATAATCTTTTAAGCGGCTTGTTTTTCGACAAGCCGTTTTTTGTTGGCATCATCGATTTCTGCAATGATACAGTATGATACTTAAGGCATAGTAAGGAGGACTATTTACTAAATTGCGTTATTTATGCAATTTTGCTAAAACCAGCATTATCTATAGGTGTTAATAAAAAGCTAAAATTTTAAAATTATTTGCTGAAAAATTTTTAGTTTAATTTAGTAAAAATCCTAAAGAATATGGCCTGATAAAAAAGGAGTTAGCTATGGTAGAAAATAATAAATATTCAAACTCTCAAATCGAAAACAAAATCGACGAAGATGAAGAAGAGGAAGACTACTTTGATTATTTCTATGACGAACCAGGAAGTCAGCCAGGAACCCTATTCTTAGACGCAGATGCACCACCACCTAATATAGTGCTGATTGATTACACAGAAAACAACGCCACCCGTATAAAAATTTCTACACCTGCTGCTTGTATTCCCTATTTAGATAAAGAGTCGGTTTCTTGGGTAGACGTTCTCGGTTTAGGTAATCAAGAAACATGGCATCAATTGGCTGAGGTTTTCGGCTTGCACCCCCTCGCCCTCGAAGATGTTGTCAACGTACCCCAGCGTCCGAAAGTCGTGGATTACGGCGAACAACTGGTGATTATTACACAAATGGTTATGCCTAATAAAAGAACCAATGGCTTTTGGATTGAGCAAGTTAGTTTTGTTTTAGGGAAAAATTACTTGCTTACAGTGCAGGAAGAACCAGAAGACGACTGTTTTAGCCCTGTGCGCGAGCGCATCCGCACCGGCAAGGGCATTATCCGTAAGCAAGGCGCTGATTACTTAGCCTATTCCCTTTTAGATTCGATTATCGACGGTTATTTCCCAGTGCTAGAAGCTTATGGCGAACGCATTGAAGAACTCGAAGATGAAGTAGTCACTAGCCCAACCCGCCGCACTTTAGAAAAAATCTACAAAGTTAGGCGGGAATTGCTTGCCCTGCGCCGCGCCATTTGGCCCCTGCGAGATGCCATTAATTCCCTCACACGAGACGGCAGCGAGCTGATTTCTCCCGCCGTGCGCGTTTACTTGCGCGACTGTTATGATCATACTGTGCAGGTGATGGATGTCGTAGAAACCTATCGGGAATTGACGTCGGGTTTGATGGAAGTTTATCTTTCTTCTATCAGCAATAAAATGAATGAAATTATGAAAATTCTAACTGTAATTTCAACTATTTTTATTCCATTGACTTTTATTGTTGGTGTCTACGGCATGAACTTCAATCCTGAAATATCACCCTGGAATATGCCGGAAATAAATTGGTATTGGGGATACCCGGCTTGCTGGTTGGTAATGATTGCGATCACCGCCGGTTTGGTTTATTTTTTCTGGCGTCGCGGCTGGTTCGAGAACTTCTCTACTCTCAAGGATGAATGACGCTTCAAACCATCGTAAGTGTGAAAAGGTAATATAATTCTCTGACTTGCCGCCTGCAAATATCCTCAAAACAATTAAAATATAAAAAAAAGGAGAGAGTAGGCGCAGGTGGTTGCGGAGTGCAAACTCTGAGGAAAGTCCGGGCTCCCGAAAGACCAAACTTGCTGGGTAACGCCCAGTGCGAGCGATCGCGAGGATAGTGCCACAGAAACATACCGCCTACTTCAGTGTTGAGTACATTCTCTCACTGAATTGGTAAGGGTGCAAAGGTGCGGTAAGAGCGCACCAGCAGCGTCGAGAGGCGCTGGCTCGGTAAACCCCGGTTGGGAGCAAGGTCGAAGGAACTACGGTTGGTCTTTTACCAGTTCCGCTTATACAGAACCGCTAGAGGCGTCTGGTAACAGACGTCCCAGATAGATAACCACCCTCTAAGCTGTACATCAGTTAGGAGAACAGAACCCGGCTTATGTCCGACTCTCTCCCTATTCCCAACACATAAATTAATATTTCTTTCTAAGAACTAAGAAGCAAGTATCATTTTGTTATAATTGCCATGTTCTGGCTACTAGATTTTAGGCGCAAAATATCTGAAAGCAACAATTCCCTTATATTTCGAGGCCTTCGAGGGACGGGCTTGGCAGAAACAGCATATTACCTGATTTTTCATTTCTAAAAACAAGCAATTCAATGCTAATTGTTAGGATATGTGAAACGAGAAAATTCGGGCAAAAAATAAGTATTAGGAACAGAGGAAGTGATATATAATAAAGAGGGAAATAAGCAAAAAAAGTATTCTAAGGAAGAGCTTTATTGCAGGAAAGAGTAAATTAAAAAAACAAATTATTAAGGAGTTACATGACCCTCAGTTATCCGAACCGTCAGCGCCAGCTAGAAAAGTTAGTGGAAAAATTGGGTTTGCCAAAACAGCGAGCGCTGAAATGGGAACTATTAGACTTGGCACTAACGCATCCGAGTGTATCGCCGGAATTCAACTACCAGCAATTAGAGTTTGTTGGAGATGCAGTAGTGCGACTAGCAGCAGCAGAATTTTTATTTGAACGCTATCCCGAATGTGCGGTGGGGGAATTAGCAGCAATTCGCTCGGTATTAGTGAGCGATCGCTACCTTGCCAAAATCGCCGACTGTTACGGATTAGAACGCTACCTGCTAGTTTCTCCCAGAGTGGCAAACGATGCCGAAGGGCTACAGTCGCGCCTTGCGGACTCCCTGGAAGCAGTTTTAGCTGCCCTGTACCTGTCTACCCATAATTTAGCACTTGTGCGTCCTTGGTTAGATTCACACTTCAACCAGCTTGCAGAAGAAATCCGCACCGATCCAGCCCGGCAAAATTACAAAGCCGCCCTTCAGGAATGGACACAAGCGCGCTACAAAGCCCTGCCGGAGTATCGAGTTCAAGAAACCGGAAGGGGCAAAGGCGATCCGCACCGATTTACTGCTGAAGTTTGGCTACAAGGCAAACCATTGGGAAAGGGGAGCGGGCGCAGCATTAAGGCGGCGGAAAAAGCTGCGGCTAGAGAAGCTTTTGAGAGATTGAAAGAAGGCTCAAACTTCAGCAAACAAAGCTGTAGTGCTTGATGGTAGATCGCAATTCGAGAATTGGCATTGCGATTGTCGGAGTAGGGCGCTGGGGCGTTCACTTATTGCGGAATTTCCTCAACCATCCCCAGGCGCGGGTTGTGGCAGTTGCCGATCGCAATCCGAGACGCTTACAGTTAGTGAAACAGCAGTTTAAATTAGATACCCACGCAATAGCGATGGGGAATTGGGGGCTGGTGCGACAGTTGCCAGGAATCGAGGCAGTAGTGATTGCGACTCCCGCCTCTACCCACTACGCCCTCATTGCCGATGCCCTGCAGTTGGGCTACCACGTTTTAGCAGAAAAACCGTTAACTCTTGCTCCTGAGCAAGCCCTAGAACTCTGCCAGCTTGCGGAAAAACAGCAAAAACAGTTAGTGGTTGATCACACCTATTTATTTCATCCAGCGATCGCTGTTGGTAAGGAAGCGATTCGCGCCCGTCGTCTGGGGGATTTACGCTACGGATATGCTGCTCGTACCCACCAAGGGCCAATCCGCCAAGATGCCGACGTTCTCTGGGATTTAGCGGCTCACGACATTTGCATCTTCAACACCTGGCAAGCTCAGTTGCCCATTCAGGTACAAGCTAGGGGTACTGTCTGGTTGAATTCTAAGAGAAGGGGGGTAGTAAGGGGAGGGGGAAAAGAAAAAGAAATTTACCCATTCTTTGACTTAATGTGGGTGACACTGACGTATGCCAGCGGCTTTCAAGCAGTGATTCACCTGTGCTGGTTGAATCCAGACAAGCAACGACGTATTTGCGTTAACGGCAGTCGCGGCACTTTAATTTTTGACGAAATGCGGGCTGCTGCTCCCCTTATTCTCAAGCTTGGTGGCGCCGCGTCTGAGGAGGTGCTTGCGATCGCTCCTGAGGAGCCTTTAGCGCGGGTCTGTTCTCACTTCCTCACTTGTGTAGCACGTAACGAGCGATCGCCTATTTCTTCTGGCTGGGTTGGTTTTGAGCTTGTGAAAATTCTTGCTGCCTGTAGCCAATCTGCACTACTTAATGGCATTCCCATCTCTCTTTGATTATATATATATATTATATATATAAATTATTTCCTGTGTGCTAGGGGGGAGGAGCCTCTGAGGGTTGGGTTGCATCCTTTTGTTCAGAGGAAGCGAGCGCTCGCTTAGGCAGCAAGTCGCTAATTACCAGAGATATCTTCACAGTTGTACCTTGCCCTACACCTGCACTGTAGAGAGAAATTGTCCCTCCCATCAATTCTACCAAATTTCGCGAGATAGCCAGCCCCAAGCCCGTGCCTCCATACTTACGAGTTCGCTTGCCATCCACCATTACAAATGGTTGAAACAGCTTATGCTGCTGACTTACATCGATACCGATTCCCGTATCGCGGATAGTGACGATTGCGCGAGACTCTGTCACTCCCTCAGTAGTAGCAGCATTCTCTTCTCGACAAGTGGTGATAGTAATGCTACCGGTATCGGTAAACTTAATAGCATTACCCACCACATTTAACAAAACTTGCTTGAGTTTAGCGGGATCTGCTTCCACCACCAGTAACTCTTGGTACTCGTTTATATTTAACTGTAACCCTTTCTGGCGAATATTATTTTCCTGCAAATCTATCACTTCCTTAATAACTTTATGCAGGTTCACCGGTTCGAGTACCACCGATAGAGTTCCTGCCTCGATTTTGGCAATATCGAGGACATCATTAATAATATCCAGCAAGTGAATAGCTGCGTCATCCGCTCGTTGTAGAAATTCCTTTTCTTCCTCTTCGTCATCGCAGCATCCATCTCGAACCAAGCGAATACAGCCAATAATTGCATTTAGAGGCGTTCTCAGTTCGTGGGAAATATTCGCCAAAAATTCATTTTTTAGTTCGTTAGCGACTTTTGCTTCTTTCCAAGCCGTTTCCAATTCCCGTGCCCACTCAGTCAGTCGTTCCACCATACTATCGAGTGCTTCTGCCAGTTGGTTGAACTCTCGAATTTTAAAATTGTGGGGAATTCGTTCTAGGGAACTACGGGCTTGCACACTGCCGGCGTATTCTCCTAGTTGTTCGAGCGGGCGAGCTAAGTCGCGAGACAGATAAATAGTTGCTAGCAGGTTAGCACCCAGCAGAGATAAAATTAGGGTAAGCAGGATACTTTGGATTTCTTCCAAACCGGCTAGGGCATTTTCCAGACGGGTAACTGCGAGGACGATCCATTTGCGATTTGGCTCTGCCGTTGAAATTGGACTAGGGATTGCGGTATAGCCAGCAAGCAGTTCTTCTCCTTGTTTTTGGAAAGCGAATAGGTGGATAAAATCAGTATTGCCTGCGATCGCATTACCTACAATACTGGTTAGTCTCTTCACCGTATCTTCATCTTCTTCCTGCCTGATATTGCGCCCTATTCGGCGGTAGTCTGGGTGAGTTAAAATAGTTCCATCGTGGTCTATTACCACCGTATAGCCAGAAAATGATCTGCGCTTATCCTCTTCTGGCTTTAGCAGATTTGACTCCAACTTCAAGGCATAGCGCAATTGTCCTGTATTCTGATCGTATACAGGATAGCTCAGCAATAGAGTTAATTGGGGAGCTGACGGTTGCTTTGGTGGCAGAACGAATGTGACTTTTATATCTGAAGCATTAGGTATAGCGCCATCCCTTATTGCTCGCCACTGTTGAGTTTCTTTGGGCAGCTTAATCTGCCGATTGCCACAGGTACTGACTGCAATTTTGCCCGTTTCTATATTTGTAAGTTGAATACACCGCACCTCTGTCGGCAGTTGTTTTTCTAGCTGCTGCAAAAATTTTTCCCATGCTTCTATTGAATCTGACTGTAAGATTGCCGATTCTCCTGCCCCGATTACTGCTGCTCGTAGCGCTTTTACCAATTCTTGAATCCTTTCTCCCTTTCTGACGGCGCTTTCCGGTAGGTTTTGGCGGGCTGTTTCCAGCAATCCTGATCTAGATTTTCTATATGTAACATATTCCCCCAACAGTAACACCGGCACGCTCAGCAGTAAAATTCGCGACAGCAGAATCCGGCGGAAGGTGGTTTGACCCAGTCGCTCCCAATTAATTTTTTTTAACAAATCTGATAGATTAGGCATCCATCTACATATTCCTGCTGGCTACTCCCGCCGTTTTGTATGCTTTAGGGGTGAAAGGGAAAGCGGGGCGGGGTGTACCGCTTTCCCTGTGGCTTTACCATTCCTGGTATCACCGCCCTTTGCTTGTTAGAGTGGGTGGGAGTGCTTTTCTCTCTGTATAGTTAACGAAACTGGCTGACGTTGTTTTTTCCGTAACAAAAGTAAAAACGAAACCTCCTTACAACAGTTGATGACAGTTTCTTAGCATTATTGCGCAAAGGCAGCATTTCTCTCTAAATATTTTACAATTTTACAGACAAAAGAGGTAAAGTGACTGCCAACAGCTTAATCACGGGCGCTATCCCTCCAAATTTCACACGCTGCCGCTCATGGGTTTTTCTTGTCTACTCATTATTATATAGATTTCTAAAATCTGAAAGGAAAAAGGCCATAAATAGACCATCTTTCAAGAGGGCTTCGGGCTATCATCGGCCGGAAAATTTTGCATTTATTTTACAAATTTAGAAAATGACGCAAATCAATTTCACACGCCCCGCTACCACCGTCGTGCTAGCGATGAGTGCTGATGGAAAAATATCAGACGTGACGCGCTCACCTCTACCCCTCGGCTCTAAAATCGATAAATCCCACTTAGAACAACAAGTTTTTTTAGCTGACGGCGTCTTATTCGGTGCAGGCACGCTTCGCGCTGGCGGCACGGCTATGCGCATTATCGCTCCTCAACTCATCCAACAGCGAAAACAGCTGGGAAAACCCCCACAGCCAGTACAAATTCTCTGTTCCCGCTCAGGCGAAATAAACCCGCAATTGCCATTTTTTCAACAACCCGTTCCCCGTTGGCTGCTTACCACTAGACACGGTTCCTGCAAATGGGAGCAGCGCCCAGAATTCGAGAAGATCCTGGTTTTCGAGAACCCCCCAAGCAAATCTAAAAGCGATAATCCTTCTGTTGATTTTACCGCCGCCTTGCAACATTTAGCAACACTGGGTTTAAAACGAGTGGCAGTTTTAGGAGGTGGTGAATTAATCGCCTCCCTGTTAGCTGCTAATTTGATTGATGAGTTCTGGCTGACTGTTTGCCCATTAATTTTAGGAGGAGATAAGGCTCCTACACCAGTGGATGGGGCGGGATTTTTGATTCAGCAAGCTCCTCGTTTGGAACTTGTGGAAGTTAAACAAGTTGAGCATGAATTATTTTTACACTACCGCTTGCAACGTTGAGTCTATACCTATGATATTTTTATTTGACAATTTTTAACTAAGGTGATACGCTGGAAGCCTGAAACCCGAAAACTCGCGGGGCGGAAAGGGCTAGGTTTGGCGTCGCAGCCAAAAGCCAAAAAATAAATGTGCCCAGATCAATAATACTTTTCAATGCTTGCCCGATATGCCCTTATGGTGGAACAGCCAAAGTCAAGCTATTCAATTGTCTGGATAAATAAAATTGCTCAAGTGCCCCAGGAAGAGTGGGATGCTCTAGCTGTGCCGCTATTGACGCCTTTCTTAGAGTGGGATTGGCTAAACAATATGGAAACTTCGGGCAGCGCTACGGGAAAAACTGGTTGGCTGCCAAATCACTTGACGGTTTGGCGCAATTCACCACGGCGATTGGTTGCGGCAGCACCTCTGTATCTGAAAAGCCATAGTTATGGAGAGTTTGTGTTCGATCACCAGTGGGCAGATTTGGCGAGTCGGCTGGGAATTGCATATTATCCAAAGTTGTTGGGGATGAGTCCATTTACCCCGGCAGAGGGCTATCGGTTTTTAATTGCTGCAGAGGAAAATGAAGAAGAATTGACAGCATTGATGGTGAAGGCGCTCGACTATTTCTGCGATCGCAATGGGATCTCTGGGGTTCACTTTCTCTATGTCGAGCCGCAATGGCGAACTCTGATGGAACATCACGGCTTCACCAGTTGGCTCCACCATAGCTACATTTGGAAAAATGCCGGTTTCAAGAACTTTGATGACTATTTGGCAATATTCAACGCTAACCAACGCCGCAATATCAAACGAGAACGCAAAGCTGTAGAAAAAGCAGGTTTACGTCTGCAAACTTTGACTGGCGACGAGATCCCCCATGCCCTGTTTCCCCGCATGTATGCTTTTTACGAGAATACCTGTGATAAATTTGGTTGGTGGGGTAGTAAATACCTGACTAAGCGGTTTTTTGAGCAATTACATTATACCTACCGTCATCGTGTTTTGTTCGTCGCCGCCTACAGTGAAAAAGACGATCGCTTACCGGTAGGAATGTCTTTTTGTCTGACTAAAGGCGAGCGCCTCTACGGGCGTTATTGGGGCAGTCTTCAAGAAATTGATAATTTGCATTTTGATGCCTGCTATTACACCCCCATCGAATGGGCAATTAACCACGGTATTAAAATATTTGACCCAGGAGCAGGAGGCCGTCACAAAAAACGGCGCGGTTTCCCGGCTACTCCTAACTATAGCTTACACCGATTTTATAATCAACGTCTAAGTCAAATTCTGCAGTCTTATATCAGTGAGATTAATGAAATGGAACGCCTCGAAATTGAGGCGATTAATGCCGACTTGCCTTTTGCTCAAAGATAGTACCCCATTTTCATAGGAATCTATTTCTTCTGTATATAAGCGCTCGCCTATATATATGCGCTCGCCTCCCCTGGTATTATTACTCATCCCTGCCCAAAGAAAATATTAAATTTTGTAACAAAAGTTACCAGAGAGAAGCGATCGCTAAGAGTAAACAGCAGAATTTACCAAAGGAGCTTTCTTTATGAAACAGCAAAAAGAAAATTAACCCGCCTGGAACCTTTTTAAACAAAAAACGTCTATCCTTCTTTTTTTGAGCATAAAATTCGAGCAAAAAAATTGAAAAAATCTGAACAATAATCACCAGGCTTCCGAAAATTTTCTGAGCAACAAAGAGATAGTTTTTGAAATTTATGCGGGTATACTCCCGAAGTAAGTAGAAGCACAAAAAACAGCAAAGCCACACAACAAGTAGTAAAAAAACACTAGCAATGCAAAAATACAAAGGTTCATCAGGTATAGACATCCTCGATCTTTCTAGCGGTAATCAAATAGAACTTCTCGACGGAGACGATACACTAATAGGCTCCCCAGCAAACGAAATAGTCAGCGGGGGGCAAGGAAATGACAGCATTATCGCTCAAGCAGGTAAAGATATCGTCTCAGGCGACGAAGACGACGACGATATCAGCGGCGACGAAGACGACGACACCCTCAACGGCGGTGATGGTAACGACTTAGTAAGCGGAGGCAGCGGCAACGATACCGTTTTTGGCGGAGCCGATCAAGATCTACTATTTGGCGAAGATGGCAATGATTACATTAATGGCGGCAGCGGAGATGATGCTATCTCTGGCGGCTTGGGAAATGACACCCTCATAGGAGAAGAGGGCGAAGACCTCCTGTTTGGCGATGCTGACAATGACATAATTTTAGCCGGCAATGATAATGATATCGCATCTGGTGGAGAAGGAAACGACCAGATATTTGGCGAAGAAGGTGACGACGAGCTAGATGGTGGCGTCGGAGCCGATATACTCTATGGCGGCAATGGCAACGATCTTTTGCGGGGTGATCCACAGGATGCCCAAAATATCGATCCAGGTACACAGGTTCCCATACCCAACACCGATACAGTTTTAACCGCACTATTTGGCTACGATTACCTAGACGGCGGTGACGGTAACGATACGGTAATTGGCGGAATCGGTAACGACCAAATTGCCGGCGGTATTGGCAAAGACCTAATCTACGGCAACCAGGGCAACGATGTCATCTTCAGCGGCGAAGATGACGATACTGTAAAAGGTGGCCAGGGCAGTGATATTATATACGGCAACCAAGGTAATGACCTGATTACAGGAGATTTAGACAGTGACAACATAGCAGGAGGAAAAGGAAACGATACCCTCTATGGCAACGCAAATGCCGACACCCTCAATGGCAACCAGGGGGACGACTTAATCTATGGGGGTCAAGACAATGACGTGGCGCACGGGGGTCAAGGGAACGATCGCATATTTGGAGATGCGGGCGACGACACCCTCTACGGCGATATCGGTTCCGATACCCTGAAAGGAGGCGCAGGCAGTGATGTCTTCTCCTTCGCCTTAGGCCACGGAGGCCCAAGTATCCCTCGAGCAAACTTTATTGAGGATTTTGAAACCGAGCGGGATTTCATCGAGCTAGCTGCAGGTTTGCAATTTGAAAATCTCAATATCTTCCAAGGCAGCGGCGACAACGCCAATAACACGATCATTCAGGATATTCTTACAGGCGAATATATAGTAGTATTACTCAATGTCAATGCCAAAAATATCGATCGCTCCAAGTTCCTGCCAGCTCCAGAAACGCCAGCGCCAGTTCCCACGCCTACGCCATCTCCCCAACCCAGCGTCCTCAAGTTTCAAACTAACACCTTTTCAGTGAATGAGGGTGGAGGAACCGCGACGATTACCGTTACCCGTACTGGCGGTACAGATACAGCAGTCACCGCGACAATTACGTTGGCAGATGGCCAAAACAACCCGGCAACTGCTGGCACGGATTATGACAACACACCTCTGACAGTTACGATCGCTGCAGGACAGACTTCTGGAACGGTACAGGTTCCCATAATTGACGATACATTGCCTGAAACCAATGAAACTATTAATTTGACTCTCACCAATCCCTCTAATGGGGCAAGCATCGACCTAAACGGGGGTACAGCTACCCTAGAGATTGTTGACAATGACAACCCAGGCAAGCTGGAATTTACTGCTCCCACCTTCACTGTCAAAGAAGACGGCACAGTTGTTCAAGCCATAAAAGTGAAGCGTACTGATGGTAGCAATGGTGTCTTGAGTGCCTCTATTACACTGACTGCTGGCACGGCTATACTGGGGACAGATTTCAATAACCCTTCACCACCGATTACTGTTTCTTTCGCCGATGGCGATACTCAAGAAAAGACGATAACGCTTCCGCCTGGCACGATTATCGATGATGTGGTGGTAGATGGGCTGAAGACTATTCAGCTCGCTTTGACGAATCCTAACGTGGCAGGGGCGATCGGCACTCAGGCTACGGCAACTCTCAATATTCAGGATAATGACATGCCGACTGTCCAGATTAAGGCGACTGATCCGGATGCTGCCGAAGCGACTTTGCCGATTCCGCCCAATCCAGGCAAATTTACTATTACTCGCTTTAAAGCTGACGGCACTCCCGACACGAGTCCGACGCCTCTGGTGGTAAATTTCACCCTCGATACAAGCCCTGGCAGCGCAACTGAAAACACGGACTACAATGCCTCTCCTCCTCTAAGTGGCGGCACTGTGACGATTCCAGGCGGTACGGCGAGTGTAGATATTAATATCAATGTCCTTGAGGATCTTATTCAAGAAGGTACTGAGAAGGTGAAGCTGACTCTGGCTTCCAATCCGAATTACAACATAGATCCTAACTATAGCAGCGACACGGTGAATATTCAGGACAATGATGTTGATACGGTAAAGATCATAGCAACTCAGCCAAATGCGAGCGAAACTGGCCCAACTCCCGGGCAGTTTACTATTACTGTCGTCAACCCGCAGACGAACACTCCCGTTCCTGCAAGTCAGAATTTGACTATTAGTTACTCTGTTAGCGGTTCAGCTATTGCTGGCAGCGACTACAATGCTTTGACTGGTACTGTGTCTATTCCTGCTGGCCAGACCTCGGCTACGATTAATCTCAACCCGATTGATGATAGTACTGTGGAAATTGATGAGACGGTAATTGTTACACTAACGCCTAATACAACTTATAATGTTCTCACCGGTCAGGATAAGGCTACTGTGACGATTGAGGATAATGAACCGGCAAAGGTGATTATTTTGCCTACAGATGCAGAAGCTGAAGAAGTTAATCTTGATACGGCGAAATTTACTATCCGGCGACTAGGCGATAAGACGGCTCCGCTGACTGTGAATTATACGATTGATACGGGTACGAGTACTGCGACTGCAGGTGTTGACTTTGCTGCTCTCAGTGGTGTTGTAAATATCCCAGCAGGTCAGCGGGATGCTTTTGTGACTATTACGCCGTTTAATGATACGGGTTCTGAACCAGAGCCTCTCTATGAAACTCTGACTTTGGCGTTGACTCCACCTGCTAATCCTGGACTTGCAGGTTTCACTTTGGGCAGTCCTACTCAGGGTACGATTTTCTTGCTAAACAACGGTCAAATATAGGTCAACTATAAGCGACGCAAGGGGGTCGCTTTTGCTGAGATAGTATGGCTCTTTTAGTCTGATTTTTTTAAAAACCTGGTTTCTCGAAGAAACCGGGTTTTTATATTTTAATATGAAATATGAATTATAATAAATAGCCTATTTTTTTATGTTATTTTTTACTGTTCTGAGAAGCTAGGTTTTTGCGTAATATTTGTACGAGCTGTGTGAGTTGTTCTCGATCAAAATTTTGCAAAAGAGCTTTGGCGGCTGCTTTGGGTTCGACGGTGAGGAGGATTTGTTTGGCTCCAGAGGCGGGAGTTCCGGCGGCAAGCTGTTGCAAGCTGTAACTGGGGGCAATTTCACTACTTTTTTCGATCGCAATTAAGTCGCAAGCGTGCTTAAGTTCTTTAATTACAAAGGGTGCGAGGATGTGATAGGGGTGCTGAGAGTGGGAAATGGCTTTTTTAACTGTTTTAACGAGGGTTTGCCAATTTTCGTTGCCGACTTCCATCTGGGCAAGGCGCTCGCATATTTCTTGTAATTTTTGTCGGTTGGCGGCAGTTTCTTTTTCTTTAAAAATCTGTAACATTTCTTTAAGAACAGCGATCGCTGCTTCAGCAATTTCTGCTGGTTTTTTACTTGCTGCCTTTGCTACTGCTAAAGGAGATGTTCCTGGTTGAGTACCTTGTACGAGACTATTAAGATAATCCTGCAATTCTGCAAAACACGGCTCTACCTCTTGCAAAACCCGTTCGCCTTCTTCTTCTCTCAATCCAAAAGGTCCTTGCAATCGCTCTAGTAAGTCTTGTAGGGCGTCAAACCCTTTCAAAAATAATGTTTCTACTTTTTGATCAACGGGTACTTGATTTTCTTTAAGAATCTTAAAACAATCTTCTAGTCTATGAGCTGTTTTCTGAATACTTGTAAATCCGAGCATTGCTGCACCCCCTTTGACTGAGTGGGCGGCTCGGAATAATTCATTTACTCGCTCTTGATCTGCCACAGTTGCTTGCAAGTCCAACAAACCTTTTTCTAGTGTTTCCAGGTGTTCTTTGGACTCTTCTATAAAATAACCAAGTATCTGCTGCTTTGCTGAATCAACCACGGCAGTATTCCTCAACCTAATAATTTATTTTATTTTCAGACTGAGCGAATAAAAAATAAGCTCAGCCTATAGAGGGGTGGGGGGGTTGGCAGGTGAGGGTGTAGGGGAGGGCGGTAGCAGCGGTTGGCGATCGCTTGGCACGAAAGAGGGATCTAATTCGCGAACCCTTGTGCCTGCTTCAATGCAGCTATCCATTGCTTTTACTACAGAAATATCCAGACGACGATTTAATCCGACTACGCACTGAGAATAGCGTGCTGGCAACAAGCTGCGGCGGCAGTTATTCATAATTTTAAATGCTGCACCTGCTTGAGTGCGATCGCTGATATCGACGACGCAAGTTGCCAATTCCAGTGGGCGGCGTACTCCTGAGCAAATTTCTAGGGCATCGCGACTTGGTATATCTGTTCGCCGATTAATTTTTACTACACATTCTGCCAATTTTTCCGGATGAAGAGCTTTTGAACAAGCGCGTTCTGCTTCTTCTGCTCTGACGTTTACATCTACCAGTTCGGAAGTACATTTATAGTAATTATTTTTTTGATTTGCTGTTACTGGTTGAGCAAGAGATGCGCTCGCTATCACTGCTGCGAGGGCGCAAGTGCCAGTTATCCATTTCCCTAAGCGACGATTGGCGGTTAACTTTTCCTTTACCTTTTTTTCATGGCAGTGGTCATATGAAAAAGCGGGAATAGGCATAACAGCTTATATTTTTTTTAGATTTCCGCGGTATTTTTTCTTGCGCATTCATTCCGGGGGATTTTTCCTACCCTTACAAATCACCACCGATATAAAGTCGCATTTGGATTTTACTACACTGGGGATTTTTTGTCCAGATCGCTTTCAGATATTTTTTCTGGCAAATACTTGAAAGTCACTCTGCTTAAGTACTATATTAGACATTCTGGGTTAAATTTTAATAAGCATATAGAGAGGAAATTAGATGTCGCGATATCGAGGCCCACGCCTGCGGATTGTACGGCGTTTAGGCGACTTGCCGGGGCTTACTCGCAAGAGTCCCAAACGGGCATATCCACCCGGACAACACGGTCAAAACCGTAAAAAGCGTTCAGAATATGCAGTACGTTTGGAAGAAAAGCAAAAATTGCTTTTCAACTACGGTTTGAGCGAACGTCAATTACTGCGGTATGTCCGTAAAGCCCGGCGAGTTACTGGCTCCACCGGGCAGGTGCTACTACAACTGCTAGAAATGCGCCTAGACAATATCGTTTTTCGCATGGGCATGGCTCCCACTATTCCCAGTGCTCGTCAGCTCGTCAGTCATGGTCATATTACGGTTAATGGCAATTCGGTCAATATTCCCAGCTATCAGTGTAAGCCGGGAGATGTAATTGCTGTCAGAGAGCGGGAAGCTTCCCGTAGATTGGTAGAAACTAACTTGGCAAACCCCGGCTTAGCGCACATGCCAAGCCACTTAGAGTTTGACAAGCAAAAACTCGTAGGTAAGGTTAATGGCATTGTTGAGCGGGAATGGGTTGCTTTGCAAGTTAATGAACTGCTGGTGGTTGAATACTACTCTCGTCAAGCTTAGGAGAGAGATTTTGGATTTTAGAATATAGATTGATTTTTGAAATCTATACTCTAAAATCTAAAAACTTTACTGGTGTCAACCACCAATCTGTGACATAGTGCGTGTGTAGGTGCCCCCCTGAGTGCCGTTAAACCGCTCTTTGAAGTTAATCTCTGGTTTGATGGCGAGCAACTGGCGCACCTTTTCTTGTAATTCTACAGGTTTAATGCCGGCGCGGAGGGCAGTTTTCAGGTCGATTTGGCCACTTTCGTTCAATAAGCAGGGTCTGAGCCAACCGTCTGCAGATAAACGCATGCGATTACAGCGATCGCAAAAACATTCTGACATCTGGGAAATAAACCCCAGGGTGCCTTTGGCACCGGGAATTTGATAAACATCTGCAGGTCCTGCGCCAGTAACCGAGGATTCTACTAATCCATATTTGTGACGAATTCGCTGTCGCAACTCGGCTGAGGGTACCCAACCACGCTCTGCAAACAGTTGGCTGTTGCCAATTGGCATGAATTCAATAAATCTGACGTGCCATTTTCGCTCAATTGTCAGGGCAGCTAAATCTAAAATTTCGCCCTCATTAATTCCAGGAATGACTACGACGTTTAATTTTAAGGGGTCGAATCCTACCCGGTAGGCTTCTTGGATGCCTTGCCAAACTTGTGCCCAACCATTGCGCCCGCGTCTGCCCACAATTAAGTCGAAGGTATCGGGATCTAGAGAGTCGAGGCTGATGTTAATGCGGCGCAAACCAGCATCGTACAGGGATTGGGCCATGTTGGCCAGCAAAAATCCATTGGTTGTCATGGAGAGATCTTGCGTTTCTGGTAAGGAGGCTAGGGCTTTTACTATTTCGACTACTCCCTTACGCAATAGTGGCTCGCCGCCAGTAAGACGAAATCGACGAAACCCTACTGGTATGAAGACTTCTCGAATCAGGGTTAGCAATTCTGAGTCTGTTAGCAAATTTTGTTGCAGAATATAATTAATTTCTTGTTCTGACGGCATGCAGTATTGACAGTTGAAATTGCACCTATCGATGAGACTTATCCGCAGGTAATCTACTTTATTCATAGTGAGAGTATAATCCCGCAAGCGCATGATTTTAAAGGCTGGCATGACTGCTTTTTGTTGACTTTAGCAAAAGTTGCAGCTTTAGGCGATCGCTTCTGCCCCTGCATTTTTTATATTAAATGTAAGGTAAAGGCAGTAATAGCGCCCGGCTCCCCACTCCTGGAATTTTTACTGTTCAATTAAAATAAATTCTGCTTACAGATGATTTTATATATACGCATATTAATTTATTTTAAAAAGTTAATTGCGCTTTTTTTAATAAGATAAGTCAAAAATTAATTTAGCGTCTATAGCACCCAAAACAAGGGGTTATCTTGTCAACATCGTTGAAAACACGGAGACAATAACTAATTTTTTAAAAATTTTTTAAAAAATACTTTTTTTAGTAAAGATTTTATGAAATAATTCTTCTGAAGAGAAAATTTTTGTAAGCGCCTTATACTGCAAGGGTTTGATATTATTCTCTGGTAAGAGTGATAAAAAAGGGCTCTTGCCTTGCCATGCTTTTAGAGAAAGTTGCTTTACCAAAACATAACCAAGCTAACAAGCTAGAGCATTACTATAGACGTGCTCGCGAGGAGTAGACTAGGGTAGCATATCAATTGACTAAAGTCAAAATTAGGTAACTAAATGTTATAAATTAAGTGAAATAAGGAGAGGAGAGCGATCGCTAGCAATATAATTCAGTATGAGATATAAAAATCGAAAAATTGTGTATACTAGGGAGTAGGGAGGAAACTGTCTACTACCAGCCAGCCCCAATCCAAATAAGATATTATCGAGGGTTTGAAGCTGGCTAAAAAAGTTCAATACATAACAGGGTAAAAATCATGAAAAAGCAATTAATTGCTGGCCTGAGTGTCGCGACTATAGCAAGCATACTTAGCGTTTCAACCCCTGCAAGGGCTTTTGTCTTATCTTTTGGTACAGATGGTATCAAGTTTGATCGCGACACAACCGTCAAGTTCACTTTTGTAAAATCCCAAGGAAAAGCAAAATCTACCCTGGGCATATTTGACGCAACCGGGACACAACTGTTAAAAACTCTGTTTGAAGAGGAAGCTCCTGCCGATCCAGAGCACCAAACATCGGAAGGCCCCAATGCATGGCTGGGAACCACTGCTAATTTGAAGGGTCGGTCTACTGTAGATTTCACCTTTGCTGCCAATACCGTCTATACTCTGGGATTGTTCGGTACCTTGGATGGCGCTACCATGCCCACCATGTTCTCGACTTCTAGCTTGAATTATGGTAACAGCCAGCAAGCAGTTTTTGATTCGGCAGGCGGCGCTGAATTGGTATCCTACAGTGGGATTGCCAGTAGTTACCAGTCAGGGAAGGATAAGCTAGCTGCATATAAGCCTGTGCTTATTTCCTTTGAAGATCTACTTGGCGGCTATTGGGGCGAAAATGGAGGGGACTTCAACGACTTTACTATCACAGCAGAAGCAGTGCCTGAGCCGCTAACTATCGGCGGTTTGGCATTGGGTGGTGCATGGTTGGCTTACAATCGCCGTCGTCGTCAAAGCCAGGCAAATTAATCTTCCCCGCCTATAGCCTAAAAGTGAGGCTATGAGCGCTCAATTTTGATACTGGGGTTGTTTAAAGATATTTTCTGTAATCCCAGTTAGCTAAATACGGCAAACCAATTCAGTCAACCCCCTAAATGGGGGGGAGTATTTTCATGAAAAGTACTTTCCGGAGTTTCTAGAAAAAATACTAGGAAAGTGTCGAAAAATTAAAGAGCGCTATCGCTAATTAGGAAGGGGGAATGGGTTATTGGTAAGAATAATCCTGCCGATTACTCATTTCCCTTAAGTTTAAAATTTTATGTATAAAGTATAAAGGATTTAGTTAAAAAAATATAAAAAATACGGTGGCAGTATAAAAAGAATATAAAATGAATAGTAACAAACCGCGAACGGGATATACGCTACCGGTATTTGCGTGCGCAGCGGCAGTAGCGGCATTGCGCTGGCTGAAGGGAGAAAAGCGATCGCTATCTTCGGTATCAATAGATTTGCTAAATCCAGCAGAAACAGTAGAAATTAGCATAGAGCAAGTAGCAGGAATAAAAGAAAACGCAGCAATAGCGATCGCTCGTAGCGAGCCGGGGGATAATCTAGATATCACCAGAAATACCCCAGTTTGGGCATTAGTAGAATTGCGAGAAAAAGAAAACCCCGACACCTGCAAAGAGCAAATTATAATTCAAGGGGGAGAAGGAATAGGGCGGCTAGTAAACTACGACAACAAACCAGCCATCTATCAATACGCGTACAGATTACTTTTGGAAAACCTAAGACGCTGGCAAGAAGCAGGAGAAAAAATTACTGTCACCATAATTTTGCCAGAAGGGCGACAGCTAGCAACGCGCACCTCTAATCAAGCATTTGGAGTAGTAGAAGGATTAGCATTACTCGGCACCACCGGCATTTCTCAACCCCTGAGTGCCCCTGGGCAATTGGAAGCTTGCTGCCAACAAGTGCGGCAAAAAGCTCGTGATTTTGACACTTTAGTGCTGTGCATCGGAGAAAACGGCTTAGACTTAGCACAGAAAATGGGGATCAAACCAGAACAACTAATTAAAGCAGCAAACTGGATCGGACCTGTGCTAGTTGAGGCAGCGATCCAAGGCATCCAGTCTATTTTATTATTTGGCTATCATGGCAAACTTTTGAAATTGGCAGGAGGGATTTTTCATACACACCACTATTTAGCGGATGGAAGACGGGAAATTCTCGCCGCTCATTGCGGATTGTTGGGATTGCAGGCAGAAGATGTGCGAGCAATTTTCTACAGCGAAACCGCTGAAGACGCTTTGAAACATCTCCGCGCCCTGGATGAAACATCAGGGCGAGATTGGGTGGGCCAAATTTACGGAGCAATAGCTAAAGAAATAGACAGCCGGGCTACGGATTATATCTACGCTCATACCCAACGCCGCCTTGAGGTGGGTTCGGTTTTGTTTGATCGCCGTCGCCAAATTATCGTCAAAAGCGATATCGGCGCTGCATTGCTGGAAAAATTTTGTTAATCTGGGTTAAATATCTCGTAAGGGGTTTCTAAAAAGCACGAAATTCAGGTAAGGTTATAAGTGGCCTGTTTTTACCTCTCACTTAGCTTTTTCTAGGTGAAGGGGAAAAGACGCAGGGTTTTCAGGAGAGTTCGTGCTCAGTCGTATGAAAATAAATAAAATATTAAGCAGAAATTTTTCATTAATTTTTTTTACTACGAGCGCGAACTTCAAAAGCTTCTGCGGCTGGGATTACAGGCTTTTTGGAAGAACTAACACTAGCAAAGAAAGGTTAGGGAAACAAATAAAAAGAAGGGTAAAAACGCCAACAAAAAGGATTGTAAGGTGACTCTACAAACAGAAACTCAAAAAAATAAGCAGGCTGCCGTAGGAGATATGGCAGGGAAAGAGGTTAAAAATCGCCAAATGCTGGTGATTTTGGACTTTGGTTCCCAGTATTCAGAGTTAATTGCGCGTCGCATTCGGGAAACGCAGGTTTATTCGGAAGTACTTTCTTATCGCACGACGGCTGAGCAACTGCGAAAAATAAATCCCAAGGGGATTATTTTATCGGGGGGTCCCAATTCTGTATACGATGAAGCAGCTCCACACTGCGATCCGGAAATATGGAATCTGGGAATACCAGTGCTGGGAGTGTGCTATGGGATGCAGTTGATGGTAAAGCAGTTGGGCGGAAAAGTAGAGCGTGCTCAACGGGGGGAATACGGCAAGGCGTCGCTGTTTATTGACGATCCCACGGATTTGCTTACAAATGTGGAAAATGGCACGACGATGTGGATGAGTCACGGGGATTCTTGTACGGTGCTGCCACCAGGGTTTGAGGTGCTGGCACACACGGAGAATACACCCTGTGCAGCGATCGCTCACCACGAAAAAAAACTCTACGGGGTGCAGTTTCACCCAGAAGTAGTGCATTCTATTGGCGGCATAGCCCTTATCCGCAATTTCGTCTACCACATCTGCGGCTGCCAGCCCACCTGGACGACAGAAGCATTTGTCGAGGAAGCAATTCGGGAAATTCGCGCCAAAGTGGGAGATAAACGAGTGTTGCTGGCACTGTCTGGGGGCGTGGATTCTTCGACTCTCGCCTTTTTGTTACACAAGGCGATTGGAGAACAATTGACTTGTATGTTTATTGATCAGGGCTTCATGCGCAAAAATGAGCCAGAACGGTTGCTGAAATTGTTTGAAGAGCAGTTTCACATTCCGGTGCAGTATGTCAACGCCCGGGAACGATTTTTAGCAGCGATCGCTGGTGTCACCGATCCCGAAGAAAAACGCCGCCGCATCGGGCACGAATTTATCCGCGTTTTTGAAGAAGAATCAAAACGCCTCGGTCCCTTCGATTATTTGGCCCAAGGCACTCTCTACCCGGACGTAATCGAATCCGCCGATACCAATGTTGATCCCCAAACTGGAGAGCGGGTGGCAGTAAAAATTAAAAGCCATCACAACGTCGGCGGTTTACCAAAAGATTTGCGCTTCAAACTGATCGAACCTCTACGCAAACTCTTTAAAGATGAAGTCCGCAAAGTCGCTCGCTCTATTGGCTTGCCCGAGGAAATTGTTCAGCGTCATCCTTTTCCAGGTCCTGGTTTAGCAATTCGTATTCTCGGAGAAGTGACGGCAGAGCGATTGGAAATACTGCGCGATGCTGACTATATCGTCCGTCAAGAAATAAATCGCTACGGTATGTATAACCAGCTCTGGCAGGCGTTTGCTGTGTTGCTGCCTATCCGCAGCGTCGGCGTCATGGGGGATCAGCGTACTTATGCTTACCCAGTGGTTTTGCGCTTTGTCAGTAGTGAGGATGGGATGACTGCCGACTGGGCACGGGTTCCTTATGAGTTACTGGAAACTATTTCGACGCGGATTGTTAATGAGGTGCGAGGTGTCAACCGGGTTGTCTATGATATTACTTCTAAGCCCCCCAGTACTATAGAGTGGGAATAAGTCAGGAAGCTTGTTAATTGCTTTCTAGAATTCAAATCATAAAATTACTGCTTTTGAGTTAAGTCAGCTGTTCTATAACTCTAGAAAGGCGCTGGGGATGCTTATATGCAGAAACCAGCCGCTTTTTCCTATACCTAATACAGAAACGGTAAGCTTAATAAATTTTTAAATATTACTGAGCTTTTTTTTAACTTGAAAGTCAATTGTTGTGGAAAACCTGTAGAAATCTGTGGAAAAGTATTCTCGGCTGTGGAAAACTTGTTTCGGCGCGAGCGCAATTTCTATCATGGCGAGCGGGTTTTGAACCAGAATAAATGTAACAAAGAATACAAAAGTCTGGATTGAGAGAGGAAGGAATAGTTAGATAAGAAAAAAGCCCCTAGTCGGAGCACGATTTGAGAATTACAAGATTTAAAAAAAATGATTTTAGTAAGAAGCTAGATAAGGAGAGAATTTCAGAAGAACAACGAGAGAGAAAACCGTGCTTTTAAAAAGCAAAAAAGATATCATTTCGAGGGGGATTCATAGCTAATTTGGTCGGATTGATAAGCAGGAGGCTCGACGTGAATGAGAACACGGACGGGGCTGTAGAGAGCTTCCAAACGAGCTTCTATTTCCTCAGTAATGCGGTGGGCGGTTTCCACTTCTTGGGTGTCTACGACAAGGTGCATTTCGATAAAGACTTGACGACCGACAACGCCGCGAGAGGCAATAGCATGACAGTTGAGAACGCCAGGGACAGAAGTAGCGAGCGCGTGAATTGTTTCCGGGGCGATCACCGCTCGATCAACCAGCCAGGGCAAATTTTCATTAAGAACTTCCCAGCCACTGCGAAAAACTAATAAGGCAACTGGAAACGCCAAGATAACATCAAGCCATTGCAAAAACGGCAAATTTAAAACCCGCCCCTGCCAAACTCCAATTAAGCCAGCGATAACGAGAATCGTCACCCAAACATCGCTCATCGTGTGTTTAGCATCTGCCACCAAAATACTGCTGCCGATGCGCATCCCGACACTACGCTCGTAATAAGTCACAAAAATATTCACCCCCAGCACAATCAGTAATATCCACAGTTCCGACTGTGAAATCGTCACTGGTTTGCCGCCGCTGAGAATTCGCTCACACGCCCCGCGCAAAATTTCAAAACAGGCAACTATCAGAAAAGCTGTAATCCCCAAAGCCCCCACTGCGTCAAACTTCAAATGTCCGTAGGGGTGATTGCGATCTGGTTCGGGACGCGCCAGTCGGCTGGCAATCAATCCTAGAATGTTGTTAGCACTATCAGTGATACTGTGCAAGGCATCTGCTAGCAAGCTCAGGGAACCTGTCATCACTCCTAACACGGCTTTTATTGCCATCACGAGCAGATTCAAAAATAGAGTAATCAGCAAAACCTTGCGAACTTCGGCGCGATTATCTATTGCCATTGAATTCTCCCAATTTTACTCACTTTTTTTTCTCAGTTTAGCCAAAAAAAAAGTAAAAGTCTGTTAAATTCTTACACCACAAGACTTTTACTCTTTTTTAGAGCCGTAGATTTTTCTATTTAATTGAGATAAATATTCACTAATAAGCCACCGCCTAAGCAAAATTTAAGGAGCGCTTTTCTAGTGGCAACTATATCTTTTAGCATTAATAGAAGAATGTTAAGATTAATCACTCATGTCTGGAACGCAACTGACGCTTAATCTTCTCGAAGGCTCTGTTTCATTCAGCTTCACACCTGATGCGGCGCGCGAACTGAAAGCGGCATTTGCTGAATTGATGACAAACTTGAAAACCGTAGCAGCCGCTAAGACAGATCCCAAAAGTGCTGGCAAGCCGCAGCGCTTGAAATCAATGGAATATCGCTATGTGGGGGAAGTGTTTCTAGAGATGGAATGTAATCCCAACATCTGGCCGACTCCTTTTGCGGCCAAAGTTTTAGTAACGGTACGGGATGATCGCATCCGTCTGATGGCTGAAGCAGAACTTACACGAGCGATCGAAGATGTGAATCAATATTTAGAGCATTTCGGCTAAAGTTAAAAGGTACTCCCTACCCGCTTTCGCAGGAAAGTTTAAGTAAGATCGTTATAGTATTGTCAGCTTCAGAAGGCGTGATTGGGTGAAAAAATGAATCCTGAGAACTTCGCTGAAATGATACAAAAAGGATTTCGCGTCACCTTGGGCGCGACTTCTGCTTTGATTGAGAGTATACAAGACTCGGCAAAACGGGAAGAAACTCTTTCTAAAATGCGATCAAACTTTGCCCAGCTTACTGAGGAGTGGGCGGAGAAAGGAGCACTGACGGAGCAAGAAGCCCGCAATTTTGTTGATTCGCTTTTAAAACAGCAAAGTCAGCCTCCAGGGGGGGAGACATCTACTGCAGGGGGAACGAACGCCACGGATGTAGCCAGCTCGAAAACTGACTCTCAGATACAAAAGGAGTTGCTGGAACTGACTGCCGAACTTGCAGCTCTACGCAATGAATTGCAGAAGCTCCAAAATAGCGAGGAAAACTGATAGCTATTCGGTGAAAGAAGGTGAACAGGCGGTACAGCTTTATTACTGCGCCGCCCGCTCAATTGAGGTTTAGTCATTTTCCCATTCTTCCCGCCCCATTAAATCGCCTATGCGATCTCTGAGCAAGTAGCTAGATTGCTCAAGTTCTCTTTCTACCCATGCCCATTCGCGAGCGGGGATGTATTGGCACAAGGTATAGATCGGTTGCTGGCGGCTAACTACACCTTTGCGCACGAGCCTTCTAGCTTCTTCTTTGATGATGTCGATGGAGTATTGGACGGTAGACAAAGCCATATTTACCCTTTCTCTATTGCTTGACTAACTAAAGATCACCTGGTAAGGCCACTAATTTAAATCAATTTTTCAAATCCTGGTTTTCAGGTACTGAGGTAACTTTTTCAGCCAGCTTATCCGGACAGAAATACGGGGGTGTTGAATAGCTGGCTATGTTGCCATAGGCTTGCTTTTGCCTATAGGTATTGTGGCCTTTCTGGTTTACCGGAATTAACCGAGAATAACCAGGTTCCCGTAGGAGAAGTAAAAGTTATTTACTTTCCTATGCTATTAGGTAGAGATTTGTATCTAGATATACTGAACCTTTTCTATTGTGACGCTATTTCCCGCTTTTTTGGATTAAGAAAAGATTAAATTTTTGGCTGCTATCCGGAGGCAGCGGGCAGCACGATAAGCAGCCAACCCCCAAAACGGCGAGTAGGCTGCTATGGGAAGTTTGGTGGCGGCTCTAAAAACAACCAAATAAAGTTTCTAGGGCAAGGGCTTGTGCAGGTATACTCTGTGCGTAAGAAAAAACGTAAGGGATGTTGGCAGGAAGTAGGGTAAGAAAGCGCTCTAGTATGTAAGGGCTGCCATATATTGCGATCGCAATTAGTGTTTCACTTATTAATAATGTCTTAAACAAGTTCTCGGCGGCAGCGGTAAGGGCAGCGCTGTCTCGGAAAGCATTGCCGCGAATGAACATTTGTAGTAAAGTCGGAACAGGCGATTTCCTCAACAATTCTATTTGGGTGGCTGCGCTTTGAGTGTCAGCCAGTATCAGTTGATAGCCTAGCTTTTGTGGAAATGCGATCGCTGGCGTGTGATACCCTATAAAACCACAATTGAGTAAGTCGTCTACTAAAATCAAGTTCCGCAGCCCTGCCGACGCGCTAGATTGTTCCAGTCGCAGAGGCAGGGTACCGCCAGTGATCATGGTTTCTCGCAGAATGCTAGTCACTGTCTTTGCTGCTGCTGGGGTGGCAATTTTCTCTATAAACGCGGGCGGTTGTTTTTCGGTTTTTCTTGATTCTTGTACTGTTGGCGTTGAGCAATTGCTATTTTTTTCTGATCCCTGTTCATAAATCCGGCGTTTAGCTTTCCAGATGCGCTCTACAGACTTGCGAATTCGTGCAGGGGATATGCGAGCTTTGGCTACGGCGTCGCAAACGGCTTTGATGGCGGCGGCGGGATTGAGGGGCATCAGTAAAATATCGGCGCCTGCTTCTAATGCTAAGAGCGGGGCTTCTTCAGGAGCGTATTTATTGGCGAGCGCTCCCATGACTAGGGCATCTGTGACAATCAATCCATCAAAGCCTAGTTTCTGTCGCAGTTGCCCAGTTAAGATTTTTTCCGAAAGGGTGGCTGGTTTTTCCGCATCCCAACAACTAATTACTAGATGAGCGCTCATCACCGCGTCTACACCTGCAGCGAGTGCTGCGGCAAACGGCGGTAGTTCAATGGTATTTAGTCTTTCTGGCGAATGGGGCAACACCGGTAGTTGCAAATGAGAATCAACTGCTGTGTCGCCGTGCCCAGGAAAGTGTTTCGCTGTTGTCAAAATTGGCCACTTGCGCGCTCCGCGAATGAATGCTGATACTAGGGAGGATACTATTTCTGGGGTTTCGCCAAAGGAACGAATGTTGATAACGGGATTGTCGGGATTGTTGTTGACGTCTACTACTGGAGCAAGTATCCAATTTAACCCTAGGGCTAGGGCTTCGCAGGCGGTGACGGAGCCCATTTCTTCTGCATATTGCTGGGCACGGGTTATATCTTTGGCGGCGAGCGCTCCTAAAGCCATTGGTGGAGGAAACCAAGTCGCACCCTCAAACCGCTGCCCTACCCCTTCTTCTATATCCGAGGCTATCAGTAAGGGATATTTTGCCCAGGCTTGTAGTTGTTGCGCTCGCACTGTCAATTCCCCTGCATTGCCTACTGGCAACAATACTCCTCCCACCCCCACCTCTTGCAACAAATATCTCAGCTCGGATGCGGGCGGCTCCCATATAGGAAAGCGAATCTGTTGGTCAAACAGGTGGCCAGATGCTCGAATCACGAACATTTGGGCCACCTGTTCCTCTATAGAAAGATTTTCCAAATCTGGCAATGCTATGGAATTTTCAAAAACTGTCACTTTTGTTAATCCCAATACATTTATATCTGTACAGTGTAGCTCTTAACTTAACACTACAATGCAGCTGCAGTGAAAAAGCACGGTAAAAACAAAAAAGCAGCCTCCCTGCCAGAGAGCAAGCAAACAGAATAGAAGCGACTTTACTTGTTTATTAATTACTTAGTCTAATTTTTACATTTTAAAAAATATTTCTTCCTCATCCTCTTCAATATACCTAAATACTCGCTACTTGTCAATATATTCTTATATTAAATTTGTTTTAAGGTTATAATTTATAATCTGGCAGAATAAATAGTTTACAGTCAGCGACAAAGACATATTTGGCCTTATATTAATTATTGGGCCAAAAAGAGGCCTTTGTCGCCAAGAATACTAACTCAGTAGATTCGCTTTGATTAAACGAATCGCCCTAAAAATTTTCTTCTATACAATTGGAATTGTCGTCATAGTCGGTACTTTGACGACTTTTAGAAGTAGAAGAAATTTGGTTAATTAAGGCGAGCACCCGCGAACCCCGCTCTAGAGAACGATCTTCTACAAATATCACCTCTGGAGTACGACGCAAGCGCACCCGTTGCCCTAGTTCGCTGCGAACGTAGCCTGTGGCAGATTTCAAACCTGCCATTGTCTGCGCGCGAGCCTCTGGCGTGCCGTAGATACTAACAAAGATTTTGGCGTGTTGCAAGTCGCCGGATACTTCAACTTCTGTGATACTAACCATGCCGGCACCTACGCGATCATCTTTGATATCACTGATCAACATTTGGCTGACTTCTCGCTTGATCAGCGAAGCAACACGGGACACTCGACGATTCGTAGCCATAATTACGCCCCTTTTTATATACTACGGGCCTTTACTTTTTTGTTAGTCACTCTCTGACTGCTATTTTGGGTCTAAACTGGACTCAACCCCAGCATCGCTCTGAGAGTCAAAACTATAAAAATCAAACCTGACACTATTACCGCAACCAAGGCGAGCGCTGTAGCTGGGCGTTTGAGAAGTGGCCTCAACCACTCGAATAAAAACACAAATATCCCCAAAATAATAGTAACAAAGTAGCTACAGTAGCGAGTAACATTTACAAAAAAGTCGTTCATTTGCCTTAGTTAGGTAGGTAAGGTGCCTTTATTGATTCAAAAGGGATGCAGTTATAATTTGGTTTACCTTTCCGTAGCATACCACATCCAGTATAGTGGCGGAATTCTTATATATCAGTTTTTTCGCAACGCGCCATATGGGCCATTGGGCTACTTATGGGCCAGCAAAAGATGACGACTTCAAAGTCTAGTAACTTATTTTTTCCCCGTCCTTTTCTGAAATGGGCGGGTGGTAAAAGTCAACTAATTACACAGTATAAACCTTATTTTCCAGAAACTTTTAAAACTTACTACGAACCTTTTTTAGGCGGGGGAGCAATTTTTTTTCATCTCTTGCCAGAGAAGGCTATTTTAACCGATATAAATCCAGAATTAATCAATTGTTATTTGTGCGTAAAAAATCAAGTAGAAGAAGTCATTGAATTACTAGAAACACACCAGTACAATCACGCCTTATCTCCAAAAGATTATTACTATAAAATGCGCCGACTCTGGGGGGAGGGTACTCCTGTAGAAAGAGCAGCTCGCTTAATATATCTTAACAAAACCTGTTATAACGGACTTTATAGAGAAAATTGTCAGGGCAAATTTAATGTACCAATAGGAAATTATAAATCCCCAAAAATTTGTAATCCTGAATTACTCCGTTCCGTATCTGTTGCTCTAAAAAAGGCAAAAATAGCAGTTAGCTCTTTTGAAAATGTTTTATATTCAGCCAAAACTAGCGATGACTTTGTTTACTTTGATCCTCCTTATCATCCTTTAAGTTCAACTAGCAACTTTACGGCATACAGCCGTTATAATTTTAATGAAAGCAAGCAAATAAAACTGAGAGATACATTTGCAGAATTAGCCAATCGGGGCGTAAAAGTGATGCTTTCTAATTCGGACTGTTTATTTATTCGAGAATTATATAAAGATTTTAACATTTACGAAATATCAGCTACAAGAGCAATTAATTCCAATGGCAAAAAACGAGGAAAAATTTCTGAAATATTAGTTACTTCTTATGAAAGAGCAATCTAGCATTAATAAAAATGATTATTACGATAAATATCCAATAGCTAGTTGCGCCAAAAACAACTTTCTGATTAAATCAGGCAGATTCGCACCTTTTTGAGGCAAACCCTATGACTGACGCCCAAAAGAACCCTCCAGAGCCGGAAATACCCCAATCAACTGAGCCTGCCAAAAAACCGTCAGTTGTTAAAAGTCTGACGATAAAAGCTTTGCGCGCTACAATCAACTTGCTGGAAAAGATAGTTGAAAAACTGGAGGCACCGGAATCAGTAGAGCCACAACCCTCACTGCTAGCGCAAGCCTGGGAAAAGTGGGTAGGGGTTTTGAGCTTCATCCGTAGTCTATTGCCGGAATTTGTTAATCAGAAACTACCGGATTGGGGCTTGACAGGAGCGATCGCATCTATTTTAGTACTTACAATCTGGATAAGTTCTATAATTTTATCACCGCCATCCTCGGAAGTTGCTACCGTGCCACCTACAAAAGAACCTACTCCATCCGAAACCATCGCTCCTGCGGAATCAGAAACTGTAGAAAATCTTCCAGAAACAGAATCAACTTTAACGCCAGAAGAGCGTTTGATTGCATCTATTCAAGAGCAAATAGCCGAAGTAACCTCTCCCTACACTGAGGAGCTAGTTAAATTCATTAAAGCTTATTTCAAGAGTAGCCTTTTAGTGGTTACAATTAGTGACGAGTGGTACAATTTACCAGAATCAAAACAAAATAAATTAGCAGCAGATTTGCTGAAACAAGCGAAAGAATTAGATTTCAGCAAATTAGAGCTGGTTTCTATAGAAGGAGAAATGATTGCTCGCTCTCCTGTTATAGGATCAAATATGATTATTTTGAAGAGGCGCTCGCCGAATGTAGAAACCATTCTACAATGATAGAGATAGGGTAAAAATGTTAGATAATTCTACAAATATTATTCAATTTATACGGGGCGGTTTAATAGTTTCCTGTCAAGCGCCTATAGATTCGCCGCTACACAATCCTGTAGTAATTGCTGCGATGGCGCAAGCTTCTATAAATCAGGGAGCTGTGGGAGTGAGACTGGATACTCCGACACACATCAAAGCAGTGAGAGAGCGGGTGGGTTCAGGAGTTCCGATTATTGGTTTATGGAAGCAAAAGTTACCAAAATATGAGGTTTATATTACACCTTTGTTTGTACATGCCAAAGAAATAGCTGCAGCCGGAGCTGATATTATTGCTATAGACGCGACACTGAGAAATCATCCGGAATCAGTAGAGAGTTTAATTTTAAGGATTCACAATGAATTGGGGAAACTTGTCATGGCAGATATTGATACAATAGAGAGTGCGCTCGCTGCCGAAAAAGCAGGTGCAGATTTAGTTGGTACAACCCTCTACGGCTACACAGAGGAAACAAAACATTTATCTCCTCCTGGTTTTGACTTACTTGCCCAAATGGTAGCACAATTGAATATACCAGCTATTTGCGAAGGAGGGATTACTTCGCCAGAAATGGCAAAACAAGCTATAGATTTAGGAGCATTTGCCGTAGTTGTAGGAACAGCAATTACTGGGATTGACTTGCAGGTGAAAGCTTATAAATATGCTTTGAGTCAGAAATAATTTGTAGTGCCAGCCTAGTATAAGCTCGCACTACAATTTTTTTTATTTATATTATACAGCCACTGCTACTTTTTCATCAACTGGCTGAACTTGACTGAGGAAATTTTGTAATTCCTCGCCTTCGATCACCTCAGTTTCCAAGATGCGAGTAGCAATTTTTTCCATCAAATCCCGATTTTTATTTAGAATAGCCAGAGCTTGCTGGTGAGCGGTTTCTACGATTTCCTTTACCTCTTCATCGATCGCCTTAGCGGTAGCATCGCTAACAACGCGACGAGGATTCATAACGCCGTCGCCGAGGAAATTAGTTTGTGAACCTTTTTCATAAGCGAGGGGACCGAGAACCTTGCTCATGCCATAAGTCGTCACCATTCGTTCGGCGAGATCAGTAGCTCGTTGTAAGTCATTAGCTGCACCGGTAGTGATACTGCCGAAGACAATTTCTTCAGCTGCTCGCCCGCCGAGCAGGGTTGCAATTTGACCGCGAATTTCTTTTTCTTCCATCAAGAAACGGTCTTCTGTAGGCAGTTGCAAGGTATAACCCAGAGCTGCCATACCGCGCGGTACGATCGAGATTTTAGCGACTTTGGTGCCCCCGGGCATTAAAGCGCCAACAAGTGCGTGTCCGACTTCGTGGTAGGCGACAATTTTCTTTTCTTTATCGCTGAGTACGCGGCTTTTCTTTTCTAAGCCGGCAACAACGCGTTCGATCGCCTCAGTAAAATCGGCTTGTGAAATAGTTTCGCGGTGGGCGCGGGCTGCCAATAGGGCTGCTTCATTAACGAGGTTTGCCAAATCTGCGCCGGCGAAACCAGGGGTACGAGTTGCGATCGCCTTTAAATCCACATCTGGGCCCAGTTTTACCTTGCGGGCGTAGATTTCCAAAATTGCCAAGCGACCCGCTAAATCTGGGCGATCGACCAAGACTTGCCGGTCAAAACGTCCTGGGCGCAACAGTGCCGGATCGAGAATTTCTGGACGGTTAGTTGCTGCCAACACAATCACAGTAGCGCCGCTTACGGAAAACCCGTCCATTTCCGTCAGCAATTGGTTAAGAGTTTGTTCCCGTTCATCATTGCCTGCAAAAAACCCGGCATTAGCGCGAGATTTACCGATCGCATCTAACTCATCGATAAAAATAATACACGGTGCTTTTTTCTTTGCCTGTTCAAACAAATCGCGCACCCGTGCTGCACCGGCTCCAACAAATAATTCTACAAATTCGGAACCGGAGATACTGAAAAATGGCACTCCCGCTTCCCCTGCTACTGCTTTAGCCAGAAGCGTTTTGCCCGTGCCTGGAGGTCCTACTAACAAAACGCCTTTAGGAATTCGTGCTCCGATCGCTATATATCGCTGGGGTGATTTTAGAAATTCGACAATTTCTGCCAATTCTACTTTTGCTTCTTCCACCCCTGCCACATCGGCAAAAGTTACTTTGGCGGCTTCCCCTTCTACATAAACCTTTGCCTTACTTTTTGTAATCGAAAGGGCCCCTTGTGGTCCGCCGCTGCGTCCTACGAAGAATTGCCAAATTGCCACAAAAATCAGTGGTGGCAGTACCCAACTGATGATATTATTTATCCAGCCATTATTTGGTGGTGGTGCGGCTGCGAATTCAACGCCTTTTTCTTCTAATCTCTTGGGCAATTCCAAATCGAATATTGGCGTTGTCGCCAAAATTTGACCTGGTTTTCCTTCTTCGTCTTTAATTTGGTATTGGATTTGATTTTGACCTACGGATACCCGCAGCACTTTACCATCTTGTACTTGATCTATAAACAAGCTGTAGGGAACTTGGGGAATCGGGGGGCCAAATAATTGCGGGAAAAATATACTAATCAGCAAGTATGCCCCAGATACCAGTAATAGTATATTTCCTACCACTCGTGACCAAGAGGGTTGAGGCTTGTTTTTAATACTCACAGATGCCTCCTATAAAGAAAGCGATTTTTATTTATTTTATCTGACTTTCTTTATTATTGGCGATTTTTATCTTATCTGGGGGGTGGGAAAACCGTCCTTTTTTGTACGGATAAGCAGCAGTAATTTTTTTTGTCGCCAATACTAATTTTAAATATTTTCTCTTCTATGGCGAAAAATTTTTTCTGTACAATATACCTACTTGCTAATTTTTAACTTTGGGGGCCTCAAAAAATAGCGATCGCTTACCTTTATTTTGCCTCTGACACTATAAAGTGCCTTCCTCCGGAGGGGTTTGAAAAATCAGCTGAGCAATTTTATTCAAAAGCTGAGCAGGCTGGAGAGGTTTTACCAACAGCTCATCAGCTGCAGTACCGCCATTACGTGCTGCCAATTCCAGGGACGAATTGCTTGTTTCAGAGACAATCTTTGCTGCCAAACCGATAATTTTCAACTCTTGTCTTGTTAACGACTGACGCAATTGAGAGACAATTTCATAACCATCCATACCGGGCAGTTCCATATCGACGATAACGACAGTGGGCTGCAGGAGTAAAATTTGTTCACTGGCGTTAGAACCTTCAATCAGCCAAACCACCTGATAGCCTGCCGTTGTTAGGATGTCGCAGATTAAAGTAGCCGTATCTTCGTCATTTGAAACCAAGACGACTTGCCCTTGAGAGCTTTTGGGAAATATAGGCAAATTTTCCGAGACAGTCGAGTTAACTGCATTTAAAGGTTGAGCTGGCAGCCAGACGGTAAAAGTCGAGCCTGCGCCCATAGTAGATTCTACCTCAATAGAACCGCCGTGAAGTTCGACGAGCTGTTTTGTCAGTGCTAAACCCAAACCGGTACCGCCATATTGACGGTGATAGGAGGCATCCAACTGTTGAAATTTTTGAAACAACAGGGGGAGTTGGTGTTCGGGAATGCCGATGCCGGTATCTTCGACTTGAAAGAAGGCGGAGTTATTGTCTACCCAGACTCGGAGGATTACCTTGCCGCCTGCGGGTGTGAATTTGACAGCATTGTTGAGGAGGTTGTAGAGGATTTGTTTTACTCGGCGCAAGTCAGCACGGAAGCGATCGCGTTCTGGTTCGACGCGCAAGTCTAGTTCCAGCTTAACACCCTTTTGGGTAGCTTTTTGTTCATGGGCAGCGATGCTGGTTTTTGCCAGTTCGCTCAGGGAAAACTCGCTAATATTTAAAACCGTCTTGCCGGCTTCTAATTGGGAGAGTTCGAGTATATCGTCGATGAGTTCGAGTAGGTGTTCGCCGCTGTCGTGAATAGTTTGTAGATATTGACGCTGCTTTTGATTGAGCTGCCCTATTGACCAGCGCAATAAGGTTGAGGACATGCCAATCACGCATGTCAGGGGTGTCCGCAGTTCATGGCTCATTGTTGCCAAGAATTCACTTTTAGCGCGGCTGGCTGCCTGTGCGGCGATGAGGGCGTCTTGGAGTTCTTGTGTCCGTTCGATTACGCGCTGTTCGAGGGTTTTTGCCTGTTGTTTGAGTTCTGCATACAGTTGTGCTTGTTGGATAGCGATCGCCAAGTGTTCAGCGATTTGCTTGAGAAATTCCTTTTCACTATCCAGCCATTGACGTGGTTTTTCGCATTGGTGGGCTATCAGTAATCCCCACAGTTCTTCTCCCACTACTATCGGCGCCACCAATTTGGCCCTCACTCGCCATCGCCGCATTAATTCTAAAAAACACGGAGAGTAAGCATACACTAACTCCGTGTCTTCTACTGCGTGTGTAAACCCTTTGCGGTATTTTTTGCGAAATTTAGGCATTCGCACAAAACACAATTCTCCTTCTGTAACTTGCAATACAGAAGGTATAGCATCTGATGCCCTGGCTTCATAGGTGACTCTGCCTCTGCCTAATACTGTATTTTCTTCTATAAGTTCTAGCTCTGATGGCTCTATTTTTGTCAGAAGTGAAATGTCTGATTTTTCTATTTTCGTATCTTCTACAGTGGCCACTTGTAATTTTTCAGCGCTAGTATTTTCTTGGGCTTTGCTGCCGTTTTCCCCGATGGTAAGGGAGTGTAAGTTAGGCTGGTTGTCAAATTCATAGATAATTAGCCGATCCACCTGTAGCAGGTGTTGTACTTGCTCGACTGCGGTTTGCAAGATTATTGGCAAGTCTAGGCTTTTACGAATTTGGGTGCTTACTTGATAAAGCAACCGCTCTTGTTCGCTCTGATGGCGTAAAGCGTTTTCGACGGGTTGGCAGACGGATATACAGGGGTAAATGGGCTGGTTTTGGGATTGTTCGGCTGCTGGAGGGGCGAGAAGTTCTAGTATGGAGAGAGCTAGTGTACTATCTATTTTGCTGTCTTTAGGGGTTAGGAGGCGGGTGACTTGTTCGAGATGCGCTCGCCCTATTGTTCCTTGTGGCAGTTGTTTTGCTAGCTCTTGGCTAAAGGCTGCGATCGCCTCGAATTCAAAGGTTAGCTCCACCTGATAGAATATTGTTTGTGGATCTTGCCACCATTGTTCTAGCACTGGAATATTTGGTGTCCCCATTAGCAGTGCCTGCCACTCCTGGCAAGCAAATAACGCGAATTTTACCCCCTGCTGCTGTTGAGGATTTTCCAACGAGTCCAACATTGCATCGGTCACGATCGCAGCCCCTTTCCCCTGACTTTGCGCTGCCTGCTGTAAAAGTTGACGCAGGCGATTAAAAGTTTCCAGAGACAGGTTTCGGCGAAAGAATTGAGAACCAAACATTTTCTCGGTTTTTTGGCAGCAAGCGTGACTGTTGAGAGTGGATAGTTTTTTTCTTTAGTGGTTTCAGGTTGCCAAAAACTAACGGCCTATTTTTGGCCCGCTAGCATTTAGCAACAGCGCAATTAACCAGAAGTCTGTAACTTATTACAATTGTCTAATTTGTATAATAAACTGCGGCAAGCAGGTTTTATAACTGCCCTAAACTAAATTAACTAACTATTTATTTTTTATTTAATTGTTAAAACAAGTAAGGAGAAGCAATGGTAGCATAAATGAGGCGTATTCTACCATAACTTTGATCCTTCTCCTATCAATAAGCAAAGCTTGCTTCTTTTAGTCTTACGTCGTTTTTCTTTATCTTCCCTGTAAGTAGAAATTAAGCCTCATGCACCGCATCGCCGCATCTATCGCAGGAGAGAATTTTCCAAGCGAAGGCGTAATCTTTCTTAAACAAACGCCTGCACCTCTTGTTTTACTGACAGCAGCTGATACTGACATTCAAACCCTAGCAGCAGCCGTGGCCAAAATCCCCCCTGAGTTTCCGCCGCTGCGAGTAGCTAACCTGTTACAATTACAGCAACAAATCAGTATTGATACTTATGCTGAACAAGTACTAGCGGCAGCGCGAGGGATAGTCTTAAGATTATTAGGCGGGCGCTCCTATTGGTCTTACGGGCTGGAGGTGGTGCGAGAAACGGCACAGCGAACTGGAGCGGCTTTATTTGTAATGCCAGGTGACGATAAACCTGATCTCGATTTGATTAGTCACTCTACTGTTTCTCTAGCAGCGGTTAACCAGTTGTGGCGCTATTTCACAGAAGGTGGGGTGGAGAATGTCACTCATGCCCTACAATTCCTTGCCGATATTTCTCTTGGATACAATTACAATCCCCCTCCTCCTCAAGTAGTTCCGCGCGCCGGGCTTTATTTATGGAATGACACAGATGAGGCTACGAGGAAGGCGGGAGGGGGTTCATATCCCAAAGTTGGGATTATATTTTACCGCGCTCATTATTTGGCGGGGAATGTTGCTGCTATTGATGCTCTCTGTCAAGCTTTAAGCGCTCGCCACTTACACCCCGTACCAGTATTTGTCTCTTCGCTGCGGGATATCGAGGTACAAACTGAATTATTGCAGTATTTCCAACCCCCAGACGGCGAGGCGATCGAACTGCTGCTAAATACCACAAGTTTTGCTATTAGTCAACCATCTCTTGCCCCTACTTACTGCCCAGATGTGCCGGTATTGCAAGTAATTTTCAGCAGCAGCACAGTAGAAACTTGGAAATCGGGATTACAAGCTCTTTCTCCGCGCGATATAGCAATAAACGTTGCCTTACCAGAAGTAGACGGGCGGATAATCAGTCGAGCGGTTTCTTTTAAAAAGGTGCAACAGTGGCATCCTCTTTTAGAAACAGAGGTAGTGGTTTATGAGCCAGAAATGTCTCGCATCGAATTTGTCGCTGATTTAGCAAAAAACTGGCTACAACTACGGAAAAAAGAACCGTCAGAACGAAGAATTGCTTTAATTCTAGCAAATTACCCGAACCGAGATGCACGCCTTGCTAATGGCGTAGGATTAGATACACCGGCGAGTTGTATAGAAATTCTTAAAGCACTTCAGAAGGCTGGATATCAGGTTAGTGAAATACCTGCTACCGGGGATGAGTTAATTGCACTTTTAACGAAAGGGGTGACGAATGATCCAGAGGGGAGGGATTTGCGGGCGGTGCGGCAATTTTTATCGGCTGAAGAATATTGGCAATATTTTGCCACGCTGCCAGAAACGGTACAAAAGGGGATTAGAGAGCGCTGGGATGAAAAAGATAATAGCAAATTTTTCCCGATTCCGGGTATTCAATTAAACAATGTATTTATAGGGATTCAACCGTCGAGGGGTTATGACATTGATCCTAGTTTAAATTATCACGCTCCAGATTTAGAACCGCCTCATGCTTATTTAGCATTTTACTATTGGCTGCGATTTTGTTTTCGGGCGGATGCGATCGTACATATTGGTAAACATGGTAATTTAGAATGGTTACCTGGTAAAAGTGTAGCATTGTCTGAGTGTTGTTATCCAGAAGTAGTACTGGGAGCGTTGCCACACTTATATCCTTTTATTGTAAATGATCCGGGGGAAGGTGCGCAAGCAAAAAGGCGAGCGCAGGCAGTAATTATCGATCACTTAACGCCGCCGATGACTCGTGCTGAACTTTACGGTTCTTTATTAGAATTAGAAAGATTAATAGATGAATATTACGACGCGCAAAGTTTAGATCCAAAGAGACTGCCAACTATTCGCGCTCGCCTTTTAGAATTAATCGAAAAAGAAAAACTGCATAAAGATTTACGAATAAATACCGAAGAATTAAAAACAAACACCTCCTCAATACTGACGTGGATAGACACCTACCTTTGCGAATTAAAAGAAGCACAGATTCGCGACGGTTTGCACATTTTTGGAAAATGCCCACAAGGGAGACAGTTGCGAGACTTAATAGTAGCGATCGCCCGTCATCCCAGTAGTAATCGTCTTGGATTAACCCGCGCAATAGCTGAAGATTTTCAACTCGATTTCGAGCCATTAACAGCAGATTTAAGCTTACCAATATCAGAGCTTAAATTAGCAGATGAACACCCATTAAAAACCCAAATACAAAACTTTAGAAACCTAGGAGATATTACCACATACTTAGAAGAAAAAGCAGCAGAATTAGTCGAAAACATAATATACGAAAAAACCCAAACATCACTAATTCCATCGTTTCCTAATCCCGGCTCCCATACTCACCGAGAACTAGAATGGATACGCTACTATCTTCTCCCTGCTCTGCAAAAAACCAACGAAGAAATCACACAACTATTACGAGGATTAGATGGGCGGTTTGTACCTAGCGGGGCAGCCGGCGCTCCAACGCGGGGGCGCCCAGACGTTTTGCCTACTGGGCGCAATTTTTACTCAGTAGATATTCGTGCGATTCCTACTGAAACAGCTTGGAGACTTGCTCAATTAGCGGCAGAAGCGATAATAGAACGCTATACACAGGAAAATGGCGAATATCCGAAAACTTTAGGGTTGTCGGTGTGGGGAACTTCTACAATGCGAACCGGTGGCGATGATATTGCTATTGCACTTGCTCTTATTGGAGCGCAACCTATTTGGGATGGGGCTTCGCGACGGGTAGTTGATTTTGAAATTTTGCCTGTTTCGGCTTTGGGGCGCCCTCGTGTAGATGTAACGTTAAGAATTTCTGGATTTTTTAGAGATGCTTTTTCTAATTTGATTGATTTATTTACTCGTGCTGTAACTGCGATCGCATTTTTAGATGAGCCGCCAGAAGACAATCCTATTTCCCAGCATGTTAAAGAAGAGACGCAATTTTGGCTTGCAGCAGGGTTAACAAATGAACAAGCGATCACTCGTTCACTCTATCGCATTTTTGGCTCTAAACCAGGAGCTTACGGAGCTGGATTACAAGGTTTAATTGAATCCCAAAATTGGACTTATGATGAAGATTTAGCCCATGCTTACATCAACTGGAGTTGTTACGCCTATACTAGTGATACGCATTTCTCCAATAAAGGAGAATACAAAGTAATTTCTGCTCCTGAAGCTTTTGAGCAGCGTTTGAAATCTATGCAAATCGTTTTACACAATCAAGACAACCGCGAACACGATTTATTAGATTCTGACGATTACTATCAATTTCAAGGCGGCTTAACAGTAGCAGTAAGAGTAAAGAGTGGGAAAAATCCCCAAACTTATTTTGGCGATAATTCTATTCCGGAAAAGCCAAAAGTTCGCCGCTTGCAGGAGGAAATCGCGCGAGTATATCGTTCACGGGTTATAAATCCTAAGTGGATTGCCGGCGTCATGCGTCACGGATACAAAGGTGCATTTGAAATGGCGGCAACATTAGATTATTTATTTGCCTATGATGCAACGGCTTGCTGTGTGGAAGATTATATGTATGAAGGGGTGGCAAAAGCGTATTTGTTTGATACAAAGGTGCAGGAGTTTCTACAACAGAAAAATCCCTGGGCGCTGCGAGATATGGCGGAAAGATTGTTAGAGGCTCGTCAGCGGGGTTTATGGCAATCAGCGGATGAAGAAATGGTAGATAAATTACGGGCTATTGCTCACCAAGCTGAAGCCGCGATTGAATCTAGCAGTTGAGATGCCGATAATTTGTGCTTTTATCAGAGCTTTACGTTTGCGTAAGCAACCTTGGCTACTGTTGCGTTTGTTTTATGGAGTGGAATTTCCGCTATTTCTGCTGTGCGGGTTGCGCTTATTTATGATACAATTTTGCTGGTGACGCAGGAGTGAGGATTTCTTGGATGCTTATGATTACGAGATATTAAATTTGATTGAGGAGACTGGCGGCGGGGGTGTGCGAATAACTGCCGGATGTGCTATATAGGCTCAAAGAGAGAGAGTTTTTAAAGGCAGATGGGTATGCTTGGGTGATGGCCCTTTTTGGAACTATGTGGAGGAAGAATTGTTGCCTTCTGAAAGGGAGTTTGCGCCCAGCAAGGGTTTTGCTAGTGGCTCTCTCTCGTGGCAAGATGCTCAGTAGTAGGTGGAGCGAGCGCTTTCGTATATTTACTGTGTATATACTGTTTTTTCATAAAAATTTATTTGAAATAATTCGGAGTTTTTCTCCCACTTGCTTTCAGAGTGCAAACAAAACCCAGTATATCTGCTTAGGGCAGGTAAATTTGAATGTAAAAAATACCAAAAGAAAAATATCTTTATCTGCAAAGTTTACTTACTTGAGATATTTTTAAATTAGAACTCGGTAGCAATTCGGGACTTTGTCCCATCTCCTCGCTGGCGGGCCCATTTTTTGTGGCTGTTTCGAGCTGCGTAGGAGCCACTGCCGCTCTTAGGAAAAGTTTACAAAAGAAAAACCGGGCTTTTATTATTGGATTATCACTTTTCTATCCAGGTAAATTCATAGGCTAAATTAGAAGCTCGGTAAGTTTACTAATCTATATATATTCAGAGTTAGCAACCCCGGTGTAAAGTTGGAAATTTGTTTAAGTGTCATGACTAAAATTCTGGTAATTGAGGATGAACAACCAGTTCGCAAAATGATTGTCAAAATACTGAAAAGACAAGATTTTGCAGTAATTGAGGCAGAAAACGGGGTGAGAGGGGTGCAAATGGCACTATCAGAGGTACCCGATTTAATTCTCTGTGATATACAAATGCCGGAATTAGATGGATATCAAGTTCTTAAAACCCTGCGCCAAAATTCTCTGATGGCAACGATTCCATTTATTTTTCTCACAGCTCGAGCGGAAAAGGCGGATTTTCGAGCCGGAATGGAATTAGGAGCAGACGATTACGTCACCAAGCCATTTACGCAGGCAGAATTGCTCGGAGCAATAACAGCGCGTCTGCAAAAACAGGCGGCAATGAAGCAACCATTTACCCAAGCTCTCTACCAAGTAGAAGAAAAACTGAATGAACTCGCAAATAGCAGCGTGAGCACAAATGAGATTTCACCGGAGCGGCTGGCATTAGAGGTTTTGCTGCGCCATGCTCTTGCTAAGGGGGAATTTCAGGTGTATTATCAGCCGCAAGCCGATTTGACGACGGGGAAAATTGTCGGGGCTGAAGCTCTTGTGCGCTGGTATAATCCAGAACGTGGTTATATTTCGCCGGCAGAGTTTATTCCCCTAGCAGAAGAGACGGGGGCAATAGTACAGATTGGGGAGTGGGTGTTGCTCTCTGCCTGCGCCCTAGCTTCAAAGTTTCTGGCAGCGGGGTTTTCAGATTTTCATGTTTCGGTGAATTTGTCGGCGGGGCAGTTTGCCGATCCGGAATTGAGTGCTAAGATTATTAAGATATTGCAAACAACTGCGCTGCCTCCGACAAATTTGGTATTGGAAATAACAGAAACTAGTTTGATACGAGATACTGCTACAGCGAGCGCAACCTTGAATAAGTTGAAAACTCTAGGAGTTAGGATTGCTCTCGATGACTTTGGCACGGGATATGCGTCTTTGATGTATCTTAAGCAGTTTCCTTTAGATACTTTAAAAATAGATAAAGACTTTGTTAGTAATGTTACCAGAGATCCTCAAAATAAAGCGATCGCCTCCAGCGTGATTCAACTGGCACGCAAATTAAATCTGAAAGTAGTTGCTGAGGGAGTAGAAACAGAAGCAGAACTAGCTTTCTTGAAGCGGTACAAGTGCGATTTCATTCAAGGCTTCCTATTTAGTCGCCCCGTAACGGCTGCCGAGCTGGAAAATATGTTAGCAGAAAACAAATGTTTATCGTTTCCCGATTTCAGGGAAAACAGGGCGGAAGTTATCCCTTTTTCAGCGCCAGTGAAAACTGAAAAATCTGAAAATGGTTCCCAAAGTCAACAAAAGTAACCTTCTCACATTAGTAAGAATTAACATAAATATATATTACTGGTTTCTAATCCGCAGGCAAAGAAGACTTAAAATACAATAAAAAAGCAAGTCGCTAGAAGCTGGTATGGAAAGGATATTAGTTGTCGATGACGATCCCGATTGTCAAACCCTCGTAGGCACGTACCTGGAACATCTGGGATATCAGGTGGAATTGGCCAGTTCTGGAGTAGAAGCCTTGGAAAGATTTGAAAAAAATCCGCACGACTTGGTAATTTCAGACGCCATTATGCCAGAAATGGACGGGTTTGAGTTTTGCCGCCGCCTGCGGGCAACGCGAGCGGGTCAACTTGTGCCGTTTATTTTTCTTTCAGGGCAGGCAGATTTGAAGGCGCGGGTAGAAGGGCATGAAATCGGAGGCGACGATTATTTGGTTAAACCGTTTCAGCGCCAAGAAATCGCGGCAAAAGTAAAGGCGGCTTTGGAGCGCTCGCGCCGTGTTTATACTGAGATTATCCGATTGCTGCAACACACAGGCTCGGATTCCCTCAAGGTTCCCAATGCAACAGTAAGTATAAACGAACCCGAACCCTTACCACTGACTCCAGCAGAAAAAAAAGTTTTTTGGGGGGTAGTTAGTGGTTATACAAACAAGCAAATAAGCGAGCGCCTATTTATCAGTCCCCGAACTGTCCAAGCTCATCTCAGCAAGATTTTCAACAAGCTACAACTGAAAAATCGTTCTCAACTCGTTCGCTTTGCTCTCGAACGCGGATATAAACCGCCAGCCTCATTGTAAACAAATGTAAAAACAAAAAAACAAAGAATTCTCTCTTCCTTTACTCTTCCCTCAACAGCTCTCAGGTAATAGTAGCCTCAGTAGGGAGCTGTAATCGTGCTTCAAATACCGAGGCACTTTTTATAGTTCTCTTTGGGAATACGCCATTGTGCGTAGTCAATTTAAGCTAAACTTACGATGCTGTATGCAAACAAGCGGAAGAAAATAAAAATAAATGAAGGAGAGAGATGAAATGTTGCCCTATCAAAGCCCTAAACAAATCATCGAAGAAGTTTGCAAAGAAGTGCTGCTTTCATTTCAAATGACTGATTTAGAATTTAATTTATTGAGTTTAGTAATCGAACCAGATTTACTCGATGACAACGAAAAAAGATTAATCCACAGGCTTCTTTATGCTATGCGAAAAGGGTGGCTTACATTTGTGGGAATTTCTGAAGAGCAAATCGCACCAATAAAATATCGGCTAGAGCGGGCTATCAAGAGTTAAAGAAATTTGACGTTATCTCTAAACTAGAAAAGTAAATAATCGAGGTGAGAACCAGGGTATTATCTGCGATAAAAACAGGATTTTAAAAATTATTTAAATAACCGATTAGAAAAATTATTTTATTATTAAAGTGTCTCCAGTTTATCTGGAGTATGGAAGAAAGAAGCGGGCGCATAATTATTGTTAAAAAGTTGTTCTTTCAATGCCTGAGAAAATTTCCCTGCGGGCAGAGCTTGAGAGTTAGAATAGTTAGAGAGGCGCCGCCCCAACAACAAATAGGTACTCATTTTTCCTTTACCTTTAATCTGAATACGACCTCGTTCTTGAAAGTCATAGGTATCGCACAGCAGCTCATAAGTTGCTTTAGAAACCTGAATGCAGTTTGGCAAGCCGTGGGATTCCATACGAGAGGCAATATTAACAGTATCTCCCCATAAGTCATAAACAAACTTATTAGTACCGATGACACCAGCAACCACTGGTCCAGTGTGGATGCCAATACGGATACGGAAAGATTTATGATGAGTAGCGTTAAATCGAGAGATTTCCTCAAGCATGTCGAGGGCCATTTCGGCAATGGCCTGAGCGTGGTCGGGGCGGGGTTGGGGAAGTCCACCAACAACCATATAGGCGTCGCCAATAGTTTTAATTTTTTCTAGCCCGTGCTGCACTGCCAGTTTATCAAATGCCGAGAAAATTTCATTTAATATCTGCACCAGTGCTGTAGCTTCCATTTGAGAAGCGATCTGGGTAAATCCTACAATGTCGGCAAACATAACTGTGACTTCGGGGAAGCTGTCAGCAATGATGGCTTGATGCTGTTTGAGGCGAGAGGCGATCGCTTCTGGCAAAATATTCAACAACAGCCGCTCTGATTTTTCCTGTTCAGCAGAAAGTTGCTCAAGAGCAAAGCGTAACTGTTCAGCTTGACGGGCGCGCTCTTGAGCGAGTTCTTCGATTTGCCTTTGCCGAAAAATAGAAGTGAGCAAATAAGTAACCGGAATATGAGTCCATAGTAACCCGATAATCAGAGTTGCCCAAGAACGCCAGTGTTTTGTCTGAATATCTCTATACTCCTCAGTGGTGAGTAGGTAGAGAATCCATTTAGAATCTCCCACTGTCAGGGTTCGCTTTCCTTCTGCTTGATTTTCCCTAGCAGAGCGATTAAGTTGATTAGACTTTTCCACCTGCTTGGTGGAAGCGTTGTAAAAGGAGAGGAAGCTTGGTGCTGACGAAGAAGTTTTATCCTGCTCAGCTAGGTAAAGGTCAAAGTTGGCGCTACTGCGCCCAATCAAACCCTCTTGAAAAATATCAGCTATTCTAAATACGCCGACGATAAACCCTTGCAACTGTTTATCGCCTATTGAGGGTTCGCTTTCGGAAATGTCTGTACTTTCTTGACTGACTTTGTTTTTATAAACTGGCTGGATTGCTAACAGGCTTAGTTGCGTGTCATTTTCCTGTAGCAATCCATTCTGTTTAGTAACAATCATTTTTCCAGTTGCGCGCGCTTGCTGTAGTACTTCTCGCAATACTGGATGAGAGCCGAGATCGAAACCTAATACTTTCTCGTTTTCTTTCATCGGCTCTATGTAATATATTGGCCAATATTCCGGGCGATCGCGGGCTTTTACTATTTTGCCGCTAGCGTCTAATTCTGATATTTGGAAATTAGGGAGTTTGTCGGCGCGCGCTGCTTCCTCATATGCTATCCGCTGGTGCACTCGCACCACCGGCACCCATGCTAAATATTGAATGTTAGGATTTTTCAACAAAGGGCGCTGAACGAACTGCCTGAACTCAGCCCGTTCTATTTTTCCAGAGGCAATAAAAAAGTCATTAATATTTGGGATTACCTCCAGATTGTCGTTAAACCGCTGCTGTAGGGAATTAGCAACGCTGTCTGCATAGCGATTGAATTCGTAGTCTCTACGCTGGTTTTCCCATCTCCATACTAGAGCGAACGCCAAAACGGAAAGCCCCACGCCTAAGCCTAAGGTTAATCCAACTGGTAGGTAGCGAGCAAAGGGTAAAGTTTTTGTGTTGGACATATTTATCTCATGCAGATTTATTTCAAAAATGGCACTCCTTTCTCTCGACTATTGTGTATCCTGGCGCTCGCATTCTTTCAACGTATAAATACTTTTTTCTCGTCTGCGGACTGGTTTATTTATTGATATATCATCTTAAATAGCGTTTTTGCTGTCAAGCTGCCACCTACTTTTTCAAATAATCTCTTCTTTATTATATATTATTATAGAACTGTGGCGACTGCCTTTTCATTTTTTGGCCATCTCTGATCTTTTTTCTTTACATTGCTTAAAAATACCCTTTGGAGCTAGGGCCAGAAATCCTTTCTCATTTTCTGTTACTTGACTACTCTACTTTTTTTATTATCACAAGCTGCTTTCTTTGGCAACCCCCTTTATATCCGTATTGGTAAATACCAACAAATATATACCTCGAAAAGAAAAAAGCCAGAATTGGTCTATTGGTTTTATATATAAAAATATAACCTTGACGAAAATGACATAATTATGCTACATAAAAAAAACAATCGGCAGCCAATTGTAAGAGTGCTTATTTTTCAGCAGGCTTTTAAATTGTAGTGTTCGTTAGGAGAGTTACTTTGTGATATTTTTGGGGAAAGAATAATACCCCAGTTTTGAAAAACGTAATCCAGGAGATAGGCTTAGGTAGTAAGCCTGTGATAAATATCACTAAAGCAAATGAAAAATATCACCTTTTCTGACAGACTGTCATCACAGAAACAAAGGATAGATAATCGCATCTTAGTAATAAGAGGAGTGGGTTCTGTCAGCAGGAGGGCAAAAAAATGACAAATAAAGATAATTGGCTGTATCCGCGCCAAAGGTACTATGGTCGATTCACACCAGAAAATCTGGTTTTTAATGCTAATTTGCAGGAATTTGCACAAAAAGTAAGCCTGATTAGTTGTTTGGCGACGGGGGGAAAGCTGCCGCTAGAGCAGGCATTTGGAGATATAGAGAAACTGTGGGAAAAGCTGTCTCTGAGCAAAGAACAACTGGGAATAAAAGCTTGAACTTGTAGCCCCTCCCAAGACAAGCGCAAAAGTAATAGGCAGTTGTCTGCTTTTTATAAAATAGAGAAAGTTTTTCTCTTTTCTCTAGCCCCCCTCTCAAGAATGAACCTGGGAAACCTGACGGAATATCCCTACCCGTCGGCAAGACGTGTGCTGATGGGGAAAAGGGGTGCAGTAGCGACGAGCCAACCCCTAGCAGCGATCGCTGGCATGCAAATGTTATGGGCAGGAGGCAATGCAGTAGACGCAGCCCTGGCGATGGCAATTGCCCTCACCGTCGTCGAACCCACCTGCAACGGCATTGGCTCCGACGCCTTCGCCCTTGTCTGGGATGGGCAACTGCACGGCTTAAATGCTTCCGGGAGAAGCCCCCAGAAAATAATGCGATCGCACTTTGACGGCATGGAAAGCATACCCCCTCAAAGCTGGGAAGCCGTCACAGTGCCGGGAGCCGTCTCTGCATGGCGCGCTCTTTGGCAGCGATGGGGAAAACTACCATTTGAACAACTGTTTGCCCCCGCTATCCACTACGCCGTCGAAGGTTTCCCCGTCTCCCCCTATACTGCACAGATTTGGAAAGCTGCAGAAAAAATTTACTTACCCCTAAAAGAGGCTTGCTTCCAGCCTTTCAAAGAAGTTTTTTTCAAAAATTCTCGCGCTCCGGTTGCCGGGGAAATTTGGAGCAGCCCTGCCCATGCACAAACCCTGCGCGAAATCGCCGCCAGTGGCGGTGAAAGCTTCTATCAGGGAAAACTTGCTGAAAAAATAGCTAACTTTGCCGCCGATACCGGTGGCTTTCTCACAACCGCTGATTTCGCTTACCACCGTGCTGACTGGGTAAACCCCATCTCCACTAACTATCGCGGCATTACTGTTTGGGAAATTCCACCCAATACCCAAGGCTTAGCAGCCCTTATCGCCCTCAATATCTTAGAAGGTTTTCAACTGGGGAAAAACCAATATCGTTACCGTGAGACAGGAGAATTCTACCACCTGCAAATAGAAGCGATGAAACTAGCATTTGCTGACGTTCGCCGTTACGTGGCAGATCCTAATTATATGCAAATGCCCGTAGAGCGACTGTTAGATAAAGCCTATGCCCAGCAAAGGCGCTCGCTCATCGGCGAAAAGGCCATTCCTTTAGCTAATCCCGGTTTGCCCAAAGGTGGAACTGTATATCTCGCTACTGCTGACAACGATTTGATGGTTTCTTTTATTCAATCCAATTTTACCGGCTTTGGTAGCGGTATCCTTATCCCTGAAACTGGTATTGCCCTGCACAACCGAGGCTGCGGTTTTACTCTCGAACCTGGGCACCCTAATGAATATGCGCCCGCTAAACGCCCTTATCATACTATAATACCGGGCTTCCTTAGCCAAGATGATCAGCCTTTAGGGCCATTTGGTGTTATGGGAGGGCCAATGCAGCCTCAAGCACATGTTCAAGTAGTTGTAAATATGGTGGATTGCGGTTTAAATCCTCAAGCTGCTCTCGATGCACCCCGGTGGCAATTTGTGGGCGATAATTGCGTACTGCTGGAGCCGTCTGTTTCGGAAGCGATCGCTCAGGAATTGGTAAATCGAGGGCACGATATCTGTCAAGATAGTTCCCTCGACAACCCTCAATACATACAGATGGGGCAATTTGGACGCGGTCAAATTATTCTGCGGCAAAATAATACTTTTATCGCCGCTTCTGAGCCTCGCTCTGATGGGCTGGCAATGGTGTGGTAATTTTTTTAAGAGTATTACTCTCCGCGCTCTTGGTTGTATATATATTCTTTGTCAAATGTAAAGTTTTTTGCTGAACTTCCTAAATAGAGGATTTTATCCATATTAAATAATTCAAAAACATAATCTAACTTTTCACTCTCGGTTAAAAGCGGAATAGCATAATAGTGTTCGCCCCTTTTGTCTCGTTTTATAACTTTATCGGCAATTAATTTACGACGAATTGGTTTTATGTAGCGATAAAATAAAATTACCTGGTTTGAATAGTTCCCCTGGATTTCAAACAACCTTTGCTGTTGAATAAAACTCATTGATAAAATCATTTTTGCTATTTCTACTCCTAAAATAAAATCAATGATCTTGCTTAAATAGTCAGCAGTTACATCTTCAGGAATAAAGCCTGTCATTAGATAATATCTGTAATAATAATCTGCTATTTCACTGGGTTGCATTGATTTTACAATGCCAAACGTCTTCAAGACTTCTATTATTTTATTTTGAATATAGTTTTGGGATTTTTTCGCTAAATTTAATATTTCTGCTTGTATGAGATCGTTTAATATTTGATGCTGCTGTTCTGGAGAAATACTTGCAAACAATGTAAAAGAATTCAATAGATACCTTCTTACGCTAGCATCTTTGGTGTTAAATTCTTTTAAAAAAGCCTCTGGCATTACTCCAAATTTATCTAGGCGGCTTGTGGCAAAATCTTTTTTCATCATTGTAGGAGTAGGAAGAGTCTTTGTTTTTAGCATATGAGTAATATTACGAGAGAATGAAATTACCTAAATGTTTGATAAAATTTTCTCAGTGGAAGGCAGCAAAAAGAATCCGCAAAATTACTAGACTTTCTCAAGAGCGATCGCTCTTAGTGAGCAAAACCTTAATAAAATGTTACGAACCCATTTCTAGTTTTTGAGCAGCCTCATGGGTGCGCCTCAGCAACCGATCTCTGCTGAAAATGTAGTAGCCCTGACATATGCTTGCTCCTAGTGGGAGGTTTCGGCGTCAGCTATTGTAACACTTTCAAGTATGACGTAAATAATTTATTTTTGAAAAACTTTAAAAAACGACTAGCTCGTCTAGCCCTTCTTCCTTGTGTCTGGTTGCAACTCAGATAGGGGGATAGTCTGCTGTAACTGAACTTTACCGGCGCGATCGCGAATTTGCAATTTTAGGCGAACTGGTTGACTACTCCAGTCAATTTCCAGCATCCCGAAATGCAGGAATTTAAAGAAATTCCCTAATCGATAGCGATTTGCTTCTTGAGCGAGTTTTTCCCAACTGTGAGTTAAACCGCTGGCAGTCACCTCGTAAAGAGGATACCCCACAGGTGTTGCTTGGATTTTAGAAATTTCTGCAAAATGGCGATCGCCAGAAAGAAATATCACCCCGGGCACCTTAGTTTTTGCGATCAAATCAAACAGGCGTCGTCTTGCTTTGGGAAAATTCGCCCATTTTTCGTACGGGTGTTCTTCTGGAATTATTTGAATCCCTGAAGCAATTAAATTCACCTGTGCCTTGCTATTGCCCAATTCTTTTTCCAGCCAAGCCCATTGCTCCTCGCCTAGTATATCGCGATCGCTTCCCGGCTCTTCCCTGTGGTAGCGGGTATCCAATAAAAATACCTTTACTTGTTTCCCCGGTTGCCCATAAGTATAAGCCGCATATACACCTTTTTGTTTACGGCGTGGGCTGTTTAGCGGTTCGTCCAAAAAATTTAACAATTGCTGCTGACTTTCTTCTTTATAAAGATATTCCTTGCCGCCATTATTTTTGCCATAATCGTGATCATCCCAAATACCGATAACTGTAGCTGTTTGCAGCAGCAAGCGATAGCCTGGATTCTCTTTTTGTTTCTCATACATACGCTGCATCGTGCTGATATCTGTGTTACTGGCATAAACAATATCGCCTAGCCAAATCCACAAATCAGGCTTAGTGTTGACAATTGGTTGCCAAAGTGGCTGCGGCAAATCGTATTTATTGCAAGAACCGAAGGCAATCCGAGAAACTAAATTCGGCGTCGGCGGATATTTTACAGGAGCAACGTTGGCAGTAGAATTAGAAATCTGCTGAGGATTTGTAGTACAGCCGCCTAGTATTAGTACCGCTGTTAAAATAAGCCAAATCCGGATCTTGTCACCCATGACGAGTCGTGCTTTTTTAAAACATTTAAAACAATAGAATAGAAATAAAATATAGGCTTATTTAGGGAATGACTACAGCTTTTTGACGTGGGAAATGAACGTCAAAACCTTGCAAAAGCCAACAGACTCGTAAAGCCGCAGCGCTCCGGTTGGATTTTCTGTATCGACGATGAGCAGCGCTTCCTCCATGCCGACAGCTTTCAAACGGCGTAAGCCAGAAAGTAACATAGCTCGCCCCAATCCTATTTTGCGAAAACCTCGCCTGGTACCAAGAAAGGTGATCCAGCCTTCGGCTCTGCCAATGCGAGCATTTTGGTAAGGGTTAATACTACAGTAGCAAAAAGCAGCAGATGTGCCGTCTGGCGCAACGGCTTTTAAGTCTAATTCGGGTTTGTAGGTGGGTTTGGTTAGTTCGTATTTGATTTCCTCAATTGTCACATCGTAGGGGTTCCAATGATCAATAAAGGAATCGTTGAACATTTGCACCCACGCTTCGGTGTCTTGTTGAGCGCCTTGGTGCAGGGTAAAGCCTTGAGGGAATTGGGGTTCTGGGATAGGTTCGCTAAGCGCTCGCTTCATTCTATAAAAATATCGATCGCCTGTGAAACCAAAACTAGCTAGTAATGCAATCTCGTCACTGCGTTCGGCTCTTCCCCAATAGCGGAGCTTTACTGGCATGTTGCGAGCGCCTTCTACTTCCCACATTCGTTTTTCAGCCCAGGTAAAGATCTCTTTTTCCAATTCGCCGCCGCGCGCTTCTGGATGGATGCGATACAACAGCCAGCCGTCGCTTGTTTCTTTTGTTTTTATAATTAATATTTTAGCGAAACCAACTAACCTGCCCCTATCATCCTGCCAAAGGCAGATATCTCGCCCTTTGTCTATCAATGGCGAGTTTAGCTCTAATTGCAGTTCTGTAACTGAAGTACCTTCTTCTTGGCAATCAACAGTTTCGCAAGTATTGATTAAGTTAGCGAGCGCTTGTAAATCCCCTTCCCCCGCATATTTACGTACACTTACATTTATCATATTCCACTCAATTTCATACTTTTTTTCAAAATATTTTAATTATTATTTGCATATTTCTCTCCAAGGGGCTTTATTCTCTTTGTATTACAAACAAATTTTTTTACATTCCCCTTCACTTATCCCTACTTTTCGCTCTTATTCCCTTTATACTACAAAATACTACAACCAGACCGCATAGCATTTATGAACCCTTACCTAGCTAGTAGGGCGAAACCAATGCGGATTTTTTGCGTCGCAGGTGTTATATCTATAGGGTTATAGGGTATGATGGGTAAAACCCATCAAAGAGAGCAGCAGCCTTCGGCGGGGAGCAACCTGTATAGTGGGCTGCCGCAAAATGAATCCCAGTCGGAGAAAACCTGCCTTATGAATACACAAATTAGATGCAGTCTATCTGAAAACACAATCGCTCAAGTAATCGAAAGGATTTTAGCTTCTGGTAAAATAACACGCGCTGATCAAATTTCGTTGCAGCGTGCAATGTCATCAGAAAATCCCCTCAGTGTGGAAGAAACCCACAAAATAAAACGAGTTTTTGAACGCCTGCAAATGGGCTTGTTAAAAGTTGTCGATTAAATAAAAATATTTGTTTTTCAAAGGCGCAGTAGCATTTCTGACTGCGCCTTTCAATGTAAAACAGTTTTATAATAATCATTTTTACGAAAATAAAAAAATATTTGCAATTGAAGCGCAGCCAATTCGCTATCGACATCCACGCCATCAGAAAAATATACTACAATAATATTACAAATATGTCTACCCAGAGGAGGAAATATGCATACCCTCAACCGCACTCCCACTACAGAGATGGAAGTCACCAGCATCCGCCTAGAGCGAGAGCTGAAAGAAAAACTAAAAGAGCTAGCAGGAGGGCACGGATATCAAGCCTTGATTCGAGACTTGCTGTGGAAATACGTTCAACAGAAAACAGGTTTATCGCAACCCAAATTTTCCAGAGCCGACATCAGGGCGAGCATTCCAGCAAAAGCAGAGAGAGAAGCTCGCTGTGTCTTAACAGGCAAAATTATTCAACCTCAAGAACAGATGTTATTAGGATTAACCATCAACGGAGATTTAGTTCCCCTCAGTCAAGACAGTTTAGCCAATTAGTTTAAATCCCGAATAAAAGAAATAAAGCGCGGGGAAAAGAGCCTAAACTCTTTTTCCCCAAAAAAAATACACCTTGCACTAAACTCATCCCCTAATCCCCAATCCCAGCAAAAGATTTTAAAAAAGTACAGGCAGCAAGACTTGCGAGGGAGAATCTCCCCCACTATTAACAGTGACAGTAATAATTTGCATCTCCATCAAGCGCGTCTCACTCGGTGCAGCCCCAGTGCCCGGATTAATTGCATAAGCGGGGAAACAAGCTGCACTCAAACTCAGCCGCAGAGCATTTCCTTTTGCTATTTTAATACAAGTAGGTTGCAACTCAATTCGCAGCGGATTAGTTTTTTCACCGGGATTAACTCGCGCATAACCTTGCGTAAAATTCCAAACGCTGCCATTTGGTTTAACTTGCGAAAGTACAGCACACAAATCAAAACTGGGCGTGTCAGCTCGACACCAGATTTCAACCGCCACATCTCCTGCTAAGTACAAATCTTCTGTTAAAGGCTCAGAAGTGTATGTTAAAATATCTGCACGGCAATCCAAACTAGAGCGATCAAACGAGCCAGGGGGAAAAGTAGCGTGACCCCCAAGAGACGGAACTGCTCGCCAAGGATCGTGAACGAAAACATCTTGGCAGCAGATTTCTGATAAAGTTTCTCTGAGAGTGCCGCTATCTTCTCTGATGTTAGCAAGCCCCGTACTTGCCAAATAGTAAGATTTAAAATTATTGTTAGGCCACACATCAAATGAGCGCCATTGGTTGCTGCCCATCTCAAATAGAGAAATCGGCGGTTCAGCGAGCAATCCTGTATCCAATCCTTTAAGAAAGTGGTTAAACCACCGGATTTGCCAAGTATCAATTGGGCTAGCTGCTGCTGTGCCAAAATCGACGGTTCCTACTTGGCGACTCCATGGCAAGTGGCTCCAGGGACCTACTATTAATTGTTGGCGGTAAGCGCTGCGGGCTACGATTTTTTTATATAAATTTAAGGTACCGCGCATGTAAGTATCGAACCATCCGCCGATGTGGAGCATTGGTAAATCGACTGTTTCCAGATTGGGAGAAAGTTGCTGCCAATATTCCCCAGGTTGAGAATTTTTTACCCAATCGTGATAGAATGAGTCAGGAGCTAGATTTTCTAAAATTTCTGGGCGCGCGGGAATCGGCTCGAATAGTGGAAGATTGCGAGAAGCGTTGAAAAGTTTTTGATAGGCGGTTTCGTCGTTACGTAAGCGGGCGGTTTCTGTTGCCAGTTGAAGTGCCCAGGCTAGATTGGTTTGTAGACAGAATGCTCCCCCTTCATAAGCCCAATCTGCGTATAAATCGCTACCCAACATGGCAGGGCAAATGGTTTTTAAGGCGGGGGGATTGGTTGATGCTGCATACAGTTGCGTCATGCCTTGGTAAGAAAATCCATACATGCCAACTTTTCCGTTGCTGCCAGGTAAATTGGCTGCCCAATTAATGCTGTCGAAACCGTCTTCTGTTTCATTGGCAAATAGTTTGAATTCGCCTTCAGAGGTGCCGCGCCCTCGCACGTCTTGAATGACGACGATATAGCCTTGGGCTGCATACCAGGTGGGATGGGCATAAACAACTGTGGAGGCTATGGCTCGCCCGTAGGGTTGTCGCATCAGTAATACCGGAAATTTTCCTTCGGCATCGGGGCGGTAAATATCGGCATCTAAGCGAATCCCATCCCTAGTTAGCATTGATGCTGTTTCTTTAGGAAGAACTTTTAGCATGGCACGAGTGCATCTAAGCGCCTCAAAACTGCTATGTCTTCGGCATCTAATTCAACTGGGGTGCCGCTGCGAATCAATTCGGCAAAGTTTTCGTTGGGTACCATAATGCAGAGTGCATATAAGCGCTCTGAGCCAGTATTGCGAATTTGGTGAGTGCCTGTGGGCGGCACTAATAGGCTATCTCCGGCTCGAATCGGAATAGTTTTTCCGTCGCAAGTCGCCAGCCCTTCGCCTTTGATAATGAAAAACATTTCTACGGCTAATTGATGTCGATTGGGAGGGGTTTTGCCGCCGATATCGAAGATTTCTACGCAAATGGTTAATGAGGTATTGGCGGTATTCGGATCAAAGACGATCGCTAAACGATTGGTATCGTGGGGGCTGATACGATAGGCTTGATAATCTTTTGGAGACTTGACTATGGGGATGACGCAGCTTTTATTATACATGATATTTTAATGTGAGAATATTTTAGTTGTCTGTTTGTCACGGCGAATTTGCTGATGCGATCGCTTTTAGTATTTCACCTGAGTCAGTGACAAAACCAAAGCACTGTTTGACGTTATATAAAGTCGCCAGCCAACAATATTCTGGGGAAGTTGTCGCCGTACAATCTTTCACCAATATACAATCATAGCCTAGGAAATTTGCATCTTGCAGAGTTGTCATCACACATTGATCCGCATTTACCCCGGCAAACAGTAAAGTTGTTTTACCTATATTTCGTAAAATACTGTCTAAAGGTGTATCCCAAAAGCCGCTCATCCGGTATTTATCTACACGGATATCTTCCGGCTTTTGCTCTAATTCCTCTACCACTGCTGCCGCCCAGCTACCTGCCGTCAGCACTGGGGCTTGATTTTTCGGCAGGGGAGCCCCCAATCCGATGCCGTCGCCAGTCGGGTTGTAAACGTGGAGCAAGCTAGCGCTGATATTTAATAAGTCGGGGCGATTTCCCCAATTCACCCAAATCACAGGGATATTGGCACTGCGTAAAGCAGGCAGTAATTCCTGTAGTGGTTTAATGGGCGCGCGTGTGGGGGTGATATCTACGCCCATGTGTGCTAGCCAGCCGTCTGGGTGGCAAAAGTCATTTTGCATGTCAATTACTAAAATGGCGGTTTTTGCCAAGTCTATATATAATTTTTTCGTTTCGGTTGACAGGGCTACCACTTGAGGTTCTAGAGGCGGGCGGGTAATGTCGGCAATTTCTGCATCTACAGCCCAGGCATTAGGGGGAATTCCCAATGTGCGGAGCGCTCGCTTCATAAAACTTACTTACTCTTATTTATTATTTTTTGTTATTTTTGTTATCTATTAAAAATTAAAACCTGAAATAGTTGTCAAGATTTTTATTAATTTTTAACACTTGTTTCTTTTTTCCAGTGGGGGCAAGCGGAAGCTGTGGATGTCTTTTATAACCCGCACCCACCCATTTACAAGAGATTCTAAAATGCGCTCGCCTTTTTCTTTTGTCGCCATCTTTGCATCACCCATCACTCCACTTTCAGATAAATCTCGCGTCACCCATGCAAACGACAATTTTCCCTCTATACTCAGGATACTATCTTCTGGCATTTGGGGATATTCACAAACAGCTGCTTCCATTTTTACATGTTCCGGTAAAATAGATAACATCACACTGGTTTCCGCATCTCCCCCATGGATGCCCAATTTTAACTCTTTTTCAGAAAGCAACTCGGCGGTGATATTAGGTACCCGCCAAATAAACAGCGGAAATACTAAAAAATCTGCATATTTAACGTGCAAGTCGCGGGCGACAATTTCCATGACTTGTGGTTGCCCGCCGTGAGAATTAACTAAAACAAATTTCCGAAATCCCGCCCGGTAAATACTCTCGCCTATTTCTAATAGCATATTTAAAAGAGTTTGGGCGCTGAGAGTAATCGTACCGGGAAAGTGTAAGTGTTCGTTTGATTTCCCATAATACAAGTTTGGCAAAGCATAAGCAGGTATAGAGCTTTCGAGTTTATGTAATGCTTTTCCCACTACTGCCATGCCTATTGCTGAATCGACTATTAAAGGCAAATGAGCGCCGTGTTGCTCAATGGCGCCTACGGTTTGAATTATAACCGTATTTTCTTTATCTGGCATCCCTTGTATATCTTTCCAAGTAAGATAGGGGAAAAAGCGTTCTGGAGGTATATAACCGTGGAGCATAATTTTACCCTCCTTGCGTCCGCATTTTTCCAGGATTCAACAATCCGTAAGGATCAACCATTTTTTTAAATTCCAATTGTTGGGGAGCGATAATTTTTCGCCCGCCATCTTCTATAATATAAGTGTGGGGATTGGCAATAAATGCTCCTTGTTCTTCGTGATAGTGTATAATTTCGTTAAGGCGTTCTTCGGTAGTGTAGCGAACGAGTTGCAAGGCAGCGGGAATTGCTTCGCCATTGACGCGAATAAATTCCAGGTGCATCATCACTTCGTCGCCGAAATATTTATAGAAGTGTTCTACTAATTTTAAAGATTTGTCAGGGGGAAATAAGGTTTGTAGGTAAGTAAGAGATGGCTCGACAGTGCGGGCGTGTAAGGTGGTATGATTCCAGCAAAATTCTGTTAAGGTGATGCCTTTTGCTGCTTCTGAGGCTGGTTTTTGATAACAAATTTTGCCGCCGTATTCGTTGATTAAGCCTTGCAGGGATTCGAGGTTAAATTCAGCAATGCTCAGTAAGGCACAGTGGGTTCCTTCTGGGATAAAATCTTTAATGGCGGCAAAGTAGGAAGGAATGGGAGCAGCGTGAATGCTGACAAGTTTTTTTACAATTCCGTCGGCATCGCTGAGGGCTTGACCGAAGTGAGCGGCTGTCATAAAATCGTCAAAGGCAACTATTAATTCTGCCCAGGGATATGCAGGAGCAAGGGGGATTTCTACTTCGGTGATGATGCCAGTAAGCCCCCAGGTGTGGTTGACTTTATAGATGTCGTCGCCGCGCAATTCTAGAGTACGGGGTTCGTCTTCCATGGTGACGACGCGCAAGGCGGTGATGTTGCCGCGATCGCACAATTGACCATAAGTTACTGAACCGCTGCCTGCACTACCTCCTGCAATATATCCCCCTATAGTTGCTGTGCGAAATGTCGAGGGAATCATGCGCATTTCCCAGCCAATCTCCCGCGCTTTTTTGTCGATTATCCCTAGTTTGGCTCCGGCTTCCACTCTGGCGCTTCCTGGTTTTATCCAGCGAATCTCTTGCATCTGGCTGACATCTAAAATTACGCCCCCGTATAGGGGTACACATTGCCCATAGTTGCCTGTTCCTGCCCCGCGTACCGTTAACGGTACTTTATATTTGACACAGGCTGACGCTACCTGCAATACTTCTTTTTCGTTTTTGACACGCGCTACTAAATCCCCTTTTTTGTCTGATAATTTTGCTTGTAATATGGGGCTGAAATTGTGGTAATCTTGGGATAATTTTGCAACTTGTAAGGGCTCGGTAATCACCTCTATCCCAGATAAGGCTTCTTTTAAGGCATTCAACAAGTCGGGGGATTTTCTCATAATCGATTTTTAAGTGTATTGAGGTTATAGTGTAGCAGAGAATCTGGTAAAATGTGTATAAAATAATACTGCCTGTAGTCAGGGGCTGAAAATCTATAGCGCCCTACCTCTAGGGGCAAGCGCCGCTACCAATAGTGTTGACAATTATTAAAAAAAAATAAAGGTTAGTCGACTATCAGCTTTTGGCATTTATCTTGCGAAAGTAGAGGGAATAGCTGAGGCTAAAAGCCTTCCCGCTCTGCAAACAAATAAAGGAGGAAGAGCCCTTAATTATTAAATTTTTAAAAACAACTTTATAAGGTGTATACAAAACATCGGTTCCCAAACATCCGTATAATCACGGAAAGTTCCATTTTCAGGAGGTAAGAGGCGGTAAAAATATAGTCAAAATTTTAAGAATTATAATAAAAAAATAAAATTTAATGCTAATAATTAATTTTAAATTAAATGTAAAATAGAAAACATAGAAGATATTTTTAGATGCTAGATAATAATTTATGAAGCCCAAGGCTATTCAAGGCATGGGGCTAAAAATTTTGATATAAAAAACTGGTTTTACGTATGCAATCTCTGATTTTAGTACCTTCTTTTTCATCAATTTTTCGTAAAAAAGTACCTACTCTTGAAATTGAGAATATTCCTGGCATCTGGCTCGTTAATTTACGAGTCGGTAATGTTACCATTTATTCAACGTTCTATACACGAATCGATCAAGCGTGTCTCCTCTGGGGGATAATTTCACTGGTAATTTTCATAACCGCTCAATTTTTTCCACTCAATTGGAAACAACAAGCCATAATGTGGTCAGTAATAAGCTTAATAGGCACAGTAGGCATGGTGAAACTAACGCGGTGGTGGGTGCGAGCAGAAAAATTAGATTGGATACTAGATGCCTGGGTGATTCTCATGGTAGGAGGGGTTATCCTCACAGATTTAAGTATCTTTTTGGGGTGGGGACAAATGCTAATTCACCTCTCAGATTTATGGCTAGGATTAGTAGCGATCGGCTACTTTTTCACCGCCGCAGGAATGCGCTCGCGCACCTTCACCCTAACGGGGCTACTCCACTTACTAGGAATCTTACTCCTGCCATATTTTAGTGGCTGGCAATTTCTGACCACAGGAATAATTATGGGGGGAAGTGTCATACTTTTAGCTGAGTTAGAATGGGATTCTGAAGGAACTTGCAGCGCTTACAAACAATACATTCAGCTTAACCTCGAATCCCAGACTTTTGAATCAGGAACAGTTCAATCTAAGCCAAATTTCGCCATTGCCTCTATAATTAGAGAGGTTAATCGGCTCTAAAACAAGGATGAAAACATACGATTGGATTGTTGTCGGTGCAGGAATCACGGGCGCAGCTCTGAGTTATGAATTGGCTAAAAAAGGTTTTTCCGTACTCCTATTAGAGCAAAATAAAGCGATCGCAAATGCTACTCGTTTCAGTTACGGAGGGATTTTTTATTGGTCTGGTACCACAGAGCTAACGCGCCTACTCAATACTGAGGGGATTCATCTGCACCGAATTCTTTCAGATGAATTAGAATTTGATACCCAATTTCGGGAATTAGATTTATTATTGACAATCTATCCCGGAGAAAACTCAGAGGAAATTGCCGCTACTTATGCCAATTGCGCTATCCCTCCTCGTTTGATAGGAGTAAAGGAAGCGTGCGATTTAGAACCTTTACTTAATCCACAGGCGCTCGCTGCTGCTCTAGTCGTGCGCCAAGGAATTATCAACCCAGAAGCTACAGTTATCGCCTACTGTCAGGCATTTAAACGTGTTGGCGGCTGCCTGGAAATTGACCGAGTTTTAGAATTACTAAAACAAAACAATACCATCATAGGTGTGAAAACAGCCAGCCAAATCTATCATAGCGCTAACGTCGCCATTTGTGCTGGCGGGCTTACTCGTCCCCTGTTGAAATCTGCAGGTATTTTTGCTAAAGTTTATTTCACCCGTGCCGAACTTTTGGAAACTGCACCCACCTACCTGCAATTGCAAACAATGGTAGTTCCCGCCCGTCTAAAACGTCTACAGTTGGAAGCCCTCGCCAGCACCCCCGAAATAGAAAAACTTTGGGATGAACCAGAGCGGGAATTGGCACCCCCAATTTTAGATGCCGGAGCCATTCAGTTATTAGATGGTAGAATCAGAATCGGTCAGTATAGTCGAGTTTTCACCAACCATGAAATTTTATTTGATAGCACGAATCAATTAAAAAGTCAAGAAGAAATTACGGCAAAAATAGCTAATATTCTGCCAGCTTTAGGTAATTTGCCAGCTAGTTGGCATCAGTGTTTAGTGGCATTCAGCCCAGATCGCCTTCCTTGTATAGGAGCTATACCAGGTTGGCAAGGTATTCATATATTTTCTGGTTTCAGCAGCAGTCCACTTGGAATGGTGCCACCTTTAGCGCGACGATTTGCAAATTATATGGCAACGGGAGAAGATGAAATACTGCCCCTGATGTCTCCCGCCCGCTTTTTGAAATAAGGAAAAAATAGATAGTATGGATACAGGATTGAAAAATAAAGTTGTTTTGGTTACGGGGAGTACAGCAGGAATTGGTAGAGCGATCGCGATCGCATTTGGGCGGGAAGGCGCTAAAGTCGGAGTCACCTATAAAAATAACAAAACCGCTGCCGAAGAAACAGCCTCAAAAGTTATTGAGGCGGGGGGAGAAGCCCTGGTAGTTTTTTATGATTTGGCTGATGACGATTCAATTAGGGCAGCAGTACAAAAATTAAAAGAAAACTGGGGAACGATTCACGTTTTAGTAAATAATGCCGTCAAGTGGCTTCATCAAGAAGAGGCAAAAGAAAAAGTTTTATTTGAAGAAGTTCCCCCCGCTAAGTGGCGAGATAGAATCCGCAGCTCTCTAGAGGGAGCATACTTCACAATTCAGTGTGTAGTGCCAATGATGCGAGCGCAAAATTGGGGGCGAATTGTAAATATTTCCTCAAATATAGCTGAAGATGGCATCGTTGGCGCAGCAGCCTATGCCGCCGCAAAAGCAGGCTTACACGGTTTGACGCGCGTTTTAGCGTGGGAATTGGGACCTGTGGGAATTCTCACCAATGTAGTAATGCCCGGATTAACTATAACGGAAAGAGCAAAACAATCTATCCCCGCAGAAATTTTACAAGAAAAAGCGAGTAGAATTCCTACAGGTCGTCTATCAACCCCCGAAGATATTGCGCCCCTCGTAGTTTTCCTAGGTTCAGCAGCCAATACACATGTTAATGGGGAAATGATTCGTGTCACAGGCGGATTATAGAAATATTTAAATTTAGGAATGAGTAAATTTGCGGACTTGATACTCGCCAGCTTCAATAATCGGGTAGACAGCACCCATTTCCCGGATAAACTGCTGCTCTGTTTCTTCTAAAAGTTTTGTAGGAACCGCACTCCAAGCTTCGCGAGATTCCCAGTGAATCACGAGAACCAGTTGATCAGGAATGTTAGGATTCAGCCAAACCTCTTTTCCTAAAAATCCTGGATTTTTAGCAAGAGCTTGTGTCCAGATTTCCTCATCTTTCTGAATAAATTTTTCCCGGACTTCGACTGGAACTTGAAATTTTAACCATTCTATAACCATGATAACCTCTTTTTTGGTGATATTTCAAACATTCAAACCCATAACACGACGGTAATGCGCTTCTAATTCGCGCACAGCATTTGAAATAGGGCGCTCGCCTGTAACTTGCGAGCGCTCCCACAATTCCCGTCTTAATTCATCTATATTAATTCGCGTCGGTTTTCCATCTGCGACAATACGCTCGCCATTTACCCAAACACTATCCACAACATTTGTCGGTCGCCCTCTTACGAGCAATCCAATTGGATCAGTGCGAGGCAAGAGCGATAAATTTGTCAAATCATATAAAACAATATCAGCTTTCTTGCCTACTGTCAAAGAACCGATTTCATTTTCTAGATTTAATCCTTTAGCACCACCTAAAGATGCCATTTCTACTGCCTGACGCGGCGAAATCCAGTCGCGATAATCAAAAGTAGTAACATTGTGCAGTAGAGAACCTATTTTAATCGCTTCCAGCAAATCTTGCGAGTCATTGCTGCTTGCTCCGTCACAAGCAAAAGAGACATTGACACCAGCTTTAAGATATTTTATAATAGGAGCAATACCGCTACCGAGACGCAAATTGCTAAGGGGATTGTGGACAACAGTTGCACCAGTTTCTGCTAAAATGTTAATATCGCGCTCGCTCAACCATACACAATGAGCAAGAGAAGTACGCTGGCTGAGATAACCGATATTTTTCAAATGTTCGACAGCACTACAACCATATTTTTCCTGAGCGATAAGTTGTTGAGCTTTGGTTTCTAAAAGATGAGAATGGCGGCATAGATTATAGCGATCGCTTAATTCTATACAGCCTTCAAATAATTTATCAGAACACAGTTGTATACCAGTCGGAGCCACCAAAACCGAAACACATTCTTGCGGATTGTGAAACTTATTTACAGCTTCCAAAATCAGTGCTAGCGTCTCAGCAGTCGGCAATTCCCTAGCAGAATTTTCTACTCTTATATTTCCAGAAGGAAGCCCAGCATCAAGAAGCTCATCATAAATTAAAGGAGCCATAAAAACGCGAATACCGATTTCTTTGTAGGCGCGAATAGCTTGAGTAATAGATTCGATTTCTTTACCCGGAATCAAAACCAAGTGATCAACAATACTTGTGCCACCAGAAAGTAATGTTTCTGTAGCAGTAACTAAAGCACTCAGATAAATTTGTTCCGGTTGTAGGGGGGGAAATTCATAAAGTTCGGCAAGCCATAATTCAAGAGGAAACGGGCGAAGCGCCCCCCGCTGCCAGATTTCTGAGGAGTGGGTGTGAGCGTTAACAAATCCGGGAAGTAAAAGTTTGTTTTCCCCGCTGACAACAGTGCCGATAATTTCCAATTTAGGGGCAATGGCGACAAGGCGCTCGCCTACAATTTGTACATCGGCAGTAGTATAACCGTTTTCGACAGGAATTAAAGCCTGCTGAATTGTGAAACTCACTTAAGTAAAAAAAAGATTTTACAAAACGTCTGAGGAGATTTTATCATTTTTCTAATTACCGGGAAAAAAAAGAGCACGGCTGGCGTCGTGCCCCTAATATTTGGTTAAAATTGTTATCAAGGCGCTAGTAAAATTATCGGGATTTCATATCAGCGAGCGCTCCTTTTGTCATAGCTGCGATTGCCCTATCCGTAGCTTTCGGCAAATGATAATACTTGCCCCCCGCCGTTTTTGCCAATTCCTTAGCAAACCCAGTCGAGATAAATTTATTTTCCGTATCGATAACCAAAAGCTTAAACCCCAGTGCCCGAATCTTTGCCGCAATATCCAGCAATTCCCCTTTAATATCAGGCTTTTCCCCATCAATCATAGGTTCACCGAGCGAGCGCGCCAAAGGAATATTACCCCGCCCATCAGTAATTGCCACAATCACCACCTGCCCGATATCTCCCGACTGTTGGGCATTTATCCCCAGACGCACAGCTTGAGTCAACCCATGCGCCAGAGGTGAGCCGCCGCCACAAGGCAAACGCTCCAACTGCTTACGCGCCCTAGTAATTGAGCGCGTCGGTGGCAACAACACCTCAGCCCGCTCTCCCCGGAAGGGAATTAGCGCAACTTGATCTCGACTTTGATAGGCTTCAGTTAAAAGTTGTAAAACTGCCCCCTTAGCCGACTGCATACGGTTAAGTGCCATCGAACCCGACGCATCCACCACAAACACCATTAGCGAACCGGCTTTTCTCGCCAACGACTTCGCCCTAATATCAGCTTGTTTAACAATCACTCGCCGCCCAGGTTCTTGCAAACGTCGCACCTTTTGATAAGGAGCCGCCGCCCTCAGCGTCGCATCAATCGCAATCCGCCTCACTTTCCCTTTCGGCATTATCGGCTTAATATAACGCCCCCTATCTTCGGAAAAAATAATACTGCGACTGCCAGATTTACCGCGTCGCTGCGCTATTTGAGCAAAATAAAGTACACTCGGATCGAGCACCACCCCTTCGGGAGAGAAGATAAATTCTTCTGGGATGTTCGCTTTTTGTTCCTCTGGCGGTTCCGGGTTTTCTTTATCTTCTTCTTTTTCTTGCTCTTGTTGGCAGTCGTCTTCAGGTGGCGGTGGTGGTGGCGGCGGCGGTGGTGGTTGCTCCTGCGGTGGTGTCTGTACGATGGGAGAGCGGGGTACGATTACCAGTTCTACAGCGCGGCGCAAGTCTTCAGAGTTTACCTGGGTGCGCCCTTCCAAAGCGGCAGAGGCTTTTGCTACTCGCACTGCAAATAGTTCAGCACGGTGACCTTTTACGCCGCCACGAATTGCTTCTTCTACGAGATAAGCGATTTGTTCGTGGCTAATGTGGACGTCTTTGAGCCATTCCCGCGCTAGGATTATTTGAGTTTTGAGATTGTCGATGTCTTCTCGATATTGTTCGAGAAAGGTTTGTGGGGAATTGGCGTAGGCAAGGGATTGCTCTACTGCTTGTACCCGCTCATCTAAGCCCAATACCCCGTCTGCTGATAGAGCGATCGCAAATCTATCCAGTAAATGTTCACGGATTGGCCCTTCTTCCGGGTTATAGGTAGCGATTAATAAAGCTTTACACGGGTGCTCGAAGCTAATGCCTTCTCTTTCTACGACGTTGCGCCCTTCTGTCAGAACTGACAGAAGTAGGTTAGCGATATTATCGTCTAGTAGATTTATTTCATCTACATATAAAACCCCCCGGTGTGCTTCTGCCAGTAATCCCGGCTGAAATACAGTTTCTCCTCGTTTCACAGACTGCTCGACATCTACCGAACCCAAGAGTCTGTCTTCTGTGATTCCCAGAGGAATTTGTACGAACGGGGCGGGAATGATTTCGGTTTCGCTCGCTTCTCTTTGGGGTTGCTTTTGTCCCCAGCCGCTTTCCCATTCATTGGGATCGATATTGTAGGCAGATCCCTTGATAATTTCTATTGGTGGTAGTAATGCGTGGATAGCACGGGCCATTACGGATTTAGCAGTGCCACGACGACCTGCGATCGCGACTCCTCCCAATCCCGGATCGACTGCCGCCAATAGCAATGCCAATTTTATGGCCTCCTGACCAACCACAGCAGTTAGGGGAAATGCGCTTATTGAAGTAGGATTGCTGAGCAAGGGCATAGTTTTTATCACAACTCACCCTGAATTTTACCAAAAGCCTGTATCCTCAAGCTTCAATGTTCCGTATTCAACCCCAGCACTTGGGGTGTTCTCAACTTTTCCAATCGCCATTATTGAGAAACTTAAAGTAATATATTTCAAAATGTATCAAAATTCAAGGATAATATATACACACATAACAGAAAGCGTTACACCCAACCGAAACACCAATCACTAGGGACAAAAATAGTTTCGGCAGAAAAAAAGGTGCATCAATTTATCTTGAAATTTAGCCTCGTCCACGTTTCATTCCAGCTCCCTTACAGCCAAACCCCCCAAAAAATATCATTTCCTGTTTCCAATCCAGCAATTATACAGGCAATTGACAATGGCAACTCCAGAACTACAGCATTCGTTTCAAACTCTCTTGCAAACAGAAGAAAATTTTCGCTCATTAGTTGAAAATGTGCAAGACTGCGCAATTTACATGCTCGATCCATTTGGGCACGTTATCAGTTGGAATGTCGGGGCAGAAAAAATTATGGGATATAAAGCCCCAGAGGTAATTGGGCGCCATTTCTCTTGCTTTTTTATTAAAGAAGATATCGAACAGGGATTACCCGAGCGCGAACTCGAAATCGCTAAAATAACCGGTAGAGTTGAACTCGAAGGGTGGCGATTACGTGCTGATGGTTCACGTTTTTGGGCGTCAGTTGTCGTCACTTCCCTACGCGGCGAGCACGGCGAATTGCGAGGATTTGTAAAAATAATACAAAAAAAGAATACTGCCAAGGAGGCTGAAGAAGCTCTGAAAATCGCCAATGAAAGCCAGGAAATGCAAATCGATCAGCGTACAGCAGTCTTGAAAAATATTATTAAGCAACTCTTGCAGCAAATCAGAGAGCGCCAGAAAATAGAAACCCAGCTACGAGATAGTGAACAACGGTTTCGAGCAATTTTTGATCAAGCTGCAGTAGGTATTTCTCAGGTGGGGCTAGACGGGCGCTGGCTAATGGTAAACCAACGTCTGTGTGATATTGTCGGCTATTCTGCTTCAGAATTACTACAGAGCAAATTTCAAGATATTACTCACCCAGACGACATTGCCGCTGACTGTGAGTACAAAAGGCAATTATTGGCGGGTGAAATTTCTTCTTACTCAATGGAAAAGCGCTACATTCGTAAAGATGGTTCAATTGTCTGGGTTAATCTGAGTGTGTCGCTCGTCAGCGATACTTCACCAATTAAGAATCAAGATTCAACAGATTCTCTTCACTACTTACAGTCAGTACCAAAGTATTTTATTTCTGTAATCGAAGATATTAGCGATCGCAAAGCAGCCGAACAAGCTTTGGCAGAATCAGAAGCGAAATTGCGAAAACAAGCAACCCAGTTAAAAAATGCCTTGCAGCAGCTAAAACGCACCCAACTTCAACTTATTCACTCCGAAAAAATGTCCTCCCTTGGGCAGCTCGTTGCCGGCATCGCCCATGAAATCAATAATCCTGTTAGCTTTATCTACGGTAATCTCGACTATGCAGCTCACTATATTACAGACTTGCTACATTTAGTGAAACTGTACCAACAACAATACCCTGCCACTCCAACAATCCAGGAATTTCAAGATAAAATCGACCTAGATTTTCTCAGGGAAGATGCGCTAAAATTACTTTCTTCTATGAAACAAGGGGCAGAACGCATTAGCCAAATCGTTTTATCCCTGCGTAATTTTTCTCGTCATGACGAAGCTCTACTCAAAGAGGTTGATATCCATTCTGGTATCGAAAGTACTCTGATGATTTTGCGGCACCGCCTCCAACCCAAACCGGGATTTCCCGCTATTCAAGTAATCAAAGATTTCGGCAACTTGCCCAAAGTGCAATGTTATGCCAGTCAGTTGAATCAAGTGTTTATGAATATACTTAGCAATGCTATTGATGCTCTGGAAGAAAGATATATAACATCGAACATCTGCTCCATGCCTTGTGCCCAGTGCCCCACTATTCACATTCGTACGGAATTATTAGATGGGGAGAGAGTGGCCATTTACATCGCCGACAATGGCCCTGGTATGACAGAAGAAGTGCGAGCGCGGCTTTTTGATCCCTTTTTTACCACTAAATCCGTAAGCCGCGGTTTGGGTTTGTCTATTTCCTACTATATCGTCGTTGAGCAGCACGGCGGCGAATTGACTTGCTTTTCCCAACCCGGAAAGGGCGCTCACTTCGCGATTGTTATTCCCCTCCGCCAGAAATAAAACTTTAAATAATATACTTATTATCTAACATTTGTATTAGTAGATTTGCGGATGGCGAAAAGCGATCACTTAATTATACTTATAAAAAAGAGTCTAAAAGATGAGAAAATATCTCACTAAAAGGAAAGAGATAAAATAAAATTATACCGCAAGAACTTATATAAAAAATATGTGACTCTTTGTTAGCAGTAGAAAATACTCATAACTGTGGCAAAACTGTCTGTAGGGCAGCCCTGTGGCTGCTCCCGCACAGAGAAAATATACCAAGAATGGGGGAAGTCGGTGAACACCAGCAAAAATCTATTTGCAGCAGCAGCGCGCTCACCCTTGACAGAAAAGATAAAGCAAGCGCTGCCCTTTTTGGTGGGAGGTACCGCCCTCCTAGGGACTTTGGCACTCTGGCAAGCAGCACTCTGGCAACAGCGATCGCAAATAGAAGAAAAAGTGCAGTTAGCAGCCGAAGCGCTAAAAAATGAAGTCCAAGGAGGACTCAAAGCCCGCATTGTCGGACTGCAGCAGATGGCCAAACGCTGGGAGAAGCAAGGGCAGCCAACAATTGAAGAAGGGAAAATCGTTGCCGAAGTTTACATGGACTTCTATCCCAATTGCAAAACCATACAGTGGGTAGATGCCTCATTTCAGCCCCGCTGGACGGTATCGCGGTTAGGAATTGAAGCTCCGACTGGAAAGTCTCACCGCACAGTACTAGCCCCCAAGTCTGGCAAATGGCGAGACACCATGATAATTCCCTCAAAATTAGCAGAGGAGAGCAAAGAATTATGGATTTACGTGCCCCTATACTACAGGGAAAGCTTTTATGGATTTCTCTTCGCTGTTTTTCGTACCGAAGGATTGTTCAAAACAATCTTAAATAAAGATATCCTGCCTGAATATGGACTAGAAGTGTTTGACGGGCAGAAGCTACTATTCAGCCGCGACGGAGAAAATATTCAGAATATAAAGGCTTGGAGTCAGGAAAAATCCTTTCCCCTTGATGGTGTCAGCTTGCGGATGAGAGTTTGGCCAAAAAACCAGTTACTGACTGAAAAGCGATCGCCCCTCCCTGAATTGGTATTAATTTCAGGAATCCTAATTTCCGCATCCCTGACCCTTGCAATCCTTCAAACTCAAAAAGCAAAACAGAGGGCAACAGAAATAGAAGCGATCAATCAAGCTCTGAATCAGGAAATGCGCGAGCGCCAAGAGGCAGAAAAAGCCCTCCGCCAGCACATGCAAATGATTGACCTTGCCAACGATGCAATCATAATTCATAATCTAGACGACGCGATCGCCTATTGGAATACTGGCGCAGAAAAGCTCTATGGTTGGTTAAGACAAAAAGTAGTAGGACAAAACATTCACAACTTGTTACAAACAATATTTCCACAACCGCTAGAACAGATAAAAGCCACCTGCCTCAAACAAGGAAGCTGGCAAGGAGAATTAATTCATACAAAGCAAGACGGAATCAAAATCACCATCGCCAGCCGCTGGACACTACTGCAAGACGAAAACGACAAACCAATTGCGTTTCTTGAAATCAACAACGACATCACCGCACAAAAACAAGCAGAGGAGGAACGCAAAATACTAATGGCACGAGAACAAGATGCAATACAAAAACTACAAGAAAGCGAACAACGTTATCGATTACTCATCGAAACCATGCCACAACTCGTGTGGACAGCCTCTGCAGATGGTACCATTGATTACTATAACCAGCGCTGGTTGGATTACACCGGCATGACGCTAGAAGAAAGCCTCAAAACTGGGTGGCAGCTAATTCTCCACCCCGAAGACGCACAGAAGTGTTTAGACGCTTGGGCGCACGCCGTGCAAACTGGCGAACCTTATGAAATTCAATACCGCCTCAAACGAGCAGACGGAGAATATCGCTGGCACCTCGCTCGCGCTTTGCCACTTTATGACAAACAAGGATATATAGTCAAGTGGTTCGGAACTTGCACAGATATTGAACAACAAAAGCAAGCAGAAGAAGAAAGCGCCCTTAGTCTCGCCCGTGAGCAAGAAGCGCGTCAGAAGCTCGAACAAGCCCTGCTTGAACTACAGCGCACTCAATCCCAACTGATTCAAAGCGAAAAAATGTCCTCTCTAGGTCAGTTGGTTGCTGGTGTTGCTCATGAAATTAACAATCCAGTTAACTTTATTTTTGGCAATCTAACTCACGCTAAAGACTATACTGAAAACATCCTCGCACTATTGCAACTGTATCAGAAAAATTACCCCAAGCCGGTGCCAGAAATTGAAAATAAAATCGAAGCAATTGAACTGGATTTTTTGAAAGAAGATTTGCCAAAATTACTTTCTTCGATGAAAGTAGGAGCAGATCGGATCCGCGAAATTGTTCTTTCATTACGAACTTTCTCGCGGCTCGACGAGGGAGAAATGAAAGAGGTGGATATCCACTCTGGAATAGACAGTACTCTCATGATTCTGCAAAATCGCCTTAAAGCTAAACCGGGACATCCGGCAATCCAGGTAATTAAAGAATATGGAAATTTGCCTTTAGTGGAATGTTATGCCGGGCAGCTAAATCAGGTTTTTATGAATATTATTACTAATGCTATTGATGCTATTGATGAGCGCGACTTACAGCGATCGCCTGAAGAAATTAAAGCCAATCCCAGTAAAATCATTATTCGTACAGAGTTGGGATATCCAGAATCAGATTCTTTATCCTCTCAACCTGAACCACAATTGGCAGTTATTCGCATTATTGACAATGGCCCAGGCATGACTGAAGAAGTTCGCCGCAGTATATTCAATCCTTTCTTTACTACAAAACCGGCGGGAAAGGGTACAGGTTTGGGTTTAGCGATTAGTTATGATATCGTCGTAGAAAAACATAAAGGCAGTTTGGAGTGTATTTCTGAATTGGGTAAAGGAACAGAATTTATTATCTCAATTCCCTTGCGGCAAAGTAAATAGAGTTGCTATAGCAATTAAAATTTTAAAAACACGGTCTTTGTTTATAGAAAACCGTGTTCGATATACTAATCAAATTTAACCGCTAGTAATAGGCGACTGTAGCTACAGATTTTCATTGCCCCAATAACTGCAATTTGTACAAACTGGCATATAGCCCTTCTAGCCGCAACAATTCTTCGTGATTACCGGATTCAACCAGCTGCCCTCGTTTAAGTACGAAAATCCGATCGACATTGCGAATTGTCGAGAGTCGGTGGGCGATAATAATAGCAGTGCGTTTTTCCAATAGACGCGTCAGGGCATCTTGAATCAGCGCTTCGGTTCTCACATCCAGACTTGCCGTTGCTTCATCAAGTACTAAAATTTTGGCATTGCGGATGGCGGCACGGGCAAATGCTAAAAGCTGTTTTTGCCCCCCAGAAAGATTTGTGCCCCTTTCACGCAAATGGGTGTCGTAACCTTGTGGTAATTCTTCGATGAAACGGGCGACATTAGTTTGTTCGGCAGCTTGGCGAATTTCTGCAAGAGAATAATTATCTCCTAAGCTAATATTACTTTTGACATCGCCGGCAAAGAGAAAGCCATCTTGTAAAATAACACTCATGTGGCGACGCAATTCGGATTGGGGGATGTCTCGAATATCGATACCATCGACAAGAATGCGCCCCTGATTTGGTTCGTAAAGGCGACACAGTAGGCGAATAATTGTACTTTTGCCAGCACCAGTAGGTCCTACTAAAGCTACTTTTTCGCCTGAATGGATAGTGAAATTTAAATCTTTGATAACATATTCGTCTGGCTTGTAGCCAAACCAAACGCCTTCAAAGCGGATTTCGCCTGTAAAAGAGTCGGCAGAGAGAATATTCTTTTTTTGTGTTTGTGATTCGCGATCGCGAATTTCTATCGGTTCATTGAAAATGTCATTAATTCGCTCAATGGCAGTGAATCCGGCTTGAATGGCAGTGAATTTTTCGGCAAATTGCCGCAAGGGTTCAAATAAACGCTGGGCAAAAAGAATGAAGGCGGAGAGGGTGCCGAAACTAAGGGTATTTTGTAAAACGCGCTCGCCCCCCAGCCATAAAACAGCTGCGATCGCAACCAGTGATATCCACTCCAGTGTTGCCGATACAGCGGCATCGTGAAAGATAGTTTTGTCTACCTCGGCAATGTAGCGCTGGTTGATACCGCGAAATAGCTCTGCATTGAATTTTTCCCGACGGAATAATTGTACTACGTTAATGCCGGCGATATTTTCTTGCAGGGTGGCATTGAGAGCCGAAAGTTCTTCTCGTGCCCGGTAATTGGCTTGGCGGTATTGCTGCTGGAAATAAATTACCACTGCCGCTACTGGCACCAACATTAAAAGTAGCATTAATGCTAGCTGCCAATGTAGCAAAAACATGGTGATAACAATTACGATGATGGAAAATAAATCACTGAGTATGCCTATCGCTCCTGTAGAAAACACTTCTCCGAGAGCGTCTACGTCACTGGTGAGGCGGGTGATTAGTTTGCCAACGGGAGTGCGATCAAAAAATTTTACTGCTAAAGATGTAACATGAACGAATAAGTCGTAGCGAATATCAGCAGTAATTCTTAGGCCCACTTTCTGGACTATGAAAGCTTGGGTGGATTCTAGTGCTAATCGTAGGGCGAGCGTTAGGAATAATAAGCCGGCTAATAGATTAAGCCCCTCATGCAAAGCTCTGCCCTGAAGAAAAGGCCAAATTTGGGATTCAGCGCGCAGCAGCGAAATTGCTTGCCCGATTATAATTGGTTGAATGGCATTACTAATACTCAGTGGCACTAATAGCACTAATGAAGTCAGTAGCAAATGCCCACTGCGGCGAGCATAGGGCACTAGGCGCAGAAACAATCGCCAGTCATTTTCGCGCCCTTGGCGCTTGTCTTTTTCCTCTTTTGAATGTAATAAGCTAGTCATTGACAATTTCAGCAGCCTTTTATATAATGCAAAAATAAGCTTTTTCAAAGTAGCTTAGCAGCAAATCCATACTTTATATCAAAAAAATATACAGATGTTCCAGGCAATTATGAAGTAGGGGAGGAAAAACGATAAAAAGACGAGGATTTCGGGTTTTTAAAATTTAGTAAAGCTGGGAATAATAAATAAGCAAAAAGGTAAATAGACGGGATGAAATGATAGGAAAATAGGCATTAAGCAAGGGATTATCCTAATCGATAATTATGCGAATTCTATTGGTAGACGATGAAGTGGAGTTAACAGAAGCCCTGAGTAGGGTGCTGACGCGGGAGGGGTACAAGGTGGAGGTGGCGCATGACGGTGCAAGAGGGGGAGAGTTGGCTTTAAAGGGTGAGTATGACTTGCTGATTTTGGATTGGATGCTGCCGCAGCAATCAGGGTTAACAATTTGTCAGCAGTTGCGCTCGCAAGGGAGTTTGACACCGGTACTTTTCCTTACTGCTAAAGATACGGTAGATGAGCGGGTTCAAGGGCTAGATGCTGGGGCAGATGATTACCTTGTCAAGCCTTTCGAGCTGAGGGAATTACTCGCTAGAGTACGTGCCCGGGTGCGGCGGAAAGCCACAGCCACAGAATCTACGCCGCGAAAGCGTCTGCGTGTTGGGGATTTAGAACTCGATTATGAAAATCAATTAGCTTATCGGGGAGAGCGCCTTATCCAACTCTCGGAAAAAGAATGTCAACTGCTAGAATATTTTATGCGCCGCCCAGGGCAAGTTCTCACCCACACTCAAATTCACCAGCATTTGTGGGGGGAAGCCGAAAAACCAAGTAGTAACGTCTTGGCAGCTCAGATTCGTCTACTACGCCGCAAAATAGAAGTAAAAGGTGAGAAGCCGCTAATTCACACCGTATATGGCAAGGGCTATCGATTTGGCGAGAATAATATTTGAAGGGGAAAAAAGAAGAGGGGGGAGAAAAAAAGTTAGTAAATGCGATCGTTGATACCAGATTCAAAAACAAAGACGTGCGAAAATTTAAAAAAAATAGGTTACAACTGACTTGTACGGCGCAACCAATAGACGTATTATCCTAGAATTTTTGTAAAGCCCTTTGAAACCATGCAACCAGGCAAAGTAATCAGGGAGAGCACCGGAGGTAAAGATGGAGCTAGAAGTTGCGCGCAAACGCTGTAAAGATGGTTTAGTTTGGGCCATTGAACAGCTAGGGGGTCAAGTCGATCTGGAGCGGCTCGACCAAATAGCCGAGCTGATTATCCAAACGATGACTGGTCCTTGGCGCTATTTTCATACTCCAGAACATATTTTTGAGGTCGGCGGCTCGGTCAATCCCATAGAAGTTTTGGCAGCTTTTTTCCACGATCTTGTTTATGTACAAGTAGATCAGGGCGTCAGTCTGAATATCAGTAGCTATATTTCTCCTTTCGTTAAGGAAGTGCGGGGACAGTTGGTGATTCGCGAATCAGTCGAATTACCTAAAGATCTCATGTTTGATATTGTAGCAGCAGTATTTGGATTTGTTCCCGGTCAGACCCTTTCTCCGTTTGCAGGACAAAATGAATTCCTCAGCGCAGTGATTGCAGCCAAAGCCCTGTCACATGCTCTACCTCCGGATATAATAGCCCAGATCGCAGCCTGTATTGAAGCAACTATCCCCTTCCGTCCTAAGTTACCGTCTGGGGAAAGCAGTAGCGATATGCTTTACCAGCGCATGTGCAAGCTTAACCGCGATTTCAATTTTGGCTGGAAGCCAGAAGAAATCGCAGAAACGGTGAGGCGGGCGGTGCGATTGGCAAATCGAGATGTGGAAAATTTTGCCTACCCTAATTCGGCAGATTTCTTGGATAATACCTGGAATCTAATGCCGGAAACAAATCATGAACTATCTAATGCTAATTCATATACGGTAAGGGGATATCGAAAGTCTCTGCAAAAGATGGAAGGCTTTATGAACTTCCTACGCCCAGAGCTGGTTTTTCAACAGTTTATGGGAGAACCAGATGAGGCAACCTACCAACAGTTGGTTTCTAGAACGGCCAAGAATTTGGCAGTAGCAAAATTATATTTGGGCAGTAAGCTAGTGGCGATCGCTATAGTAGAAGCACTATCCTATCGTCTGGGGCGAGATTTGCCTCTGTCAACAATGATGGGAGAATTACCAAACTCCGGGGTGCAAATAGAATCTCTAGAAAATTTTCTTCCAGATATCCCTTTAAATTATCCGCCGGCAACAGCACTGGAAAGTGAGGTATTGGAGCTGTTAAATAAGGGAAGATCTCGCGAATCGTCTTATGATTTGAAAAATTCGCCAGTCTCTACTTTTATTATTAAATGGATAGGGTTTGACGGGGTACGCAACCTTCTGCCACCAGCTAAAGATTTCTTTGCCGGCAAGATTTCCGATCGCGAATTTCTCTCAAAGTGCAATCCAAAAATGGTGGCAGCGATCGCTGAAGGAGTCATGCAAGTTTTTGAAAGTCGCAAGTTAGCTCTGCGTGAATTTAGCTTGCCTGCCAAGGTAGGCTAATTATTAATAATAATCTAATCTACAATAGTAGTAATAATAATAGTAGCAAGAGTAAGTAGTAGTAGGGGTGGGTTTTTAGCGCTGAACCCCCTCTGCACCGGTAAATATCGTATTGGTTAAATTCGCATTTGTCAAAACCGCCCCTTCCAGGTTGGCCCGCGTCAAATTCGCTTCTGTTAGATTAGCACGCTCTAGTATTGCCCTCGCTAAATTCGCTCCCTGTAAATTCGCCCGATATAAATAGGCGCTGCGCAGCGTTGCCCCGCTTAAATCAGCTCCTGTCAATTTTGCCACGCTCAAAACCGCTTTCGTTAAGTCTGCTTTCCCTAACTTGGCACCATTTAAGTCGGCATAACTGAGGTTGGCACGATTCAAATTCGCCCCTCTCAAATCAGCGCCGCTGGCTTTGGCATCTACTAATCCCGACGAGAGCAATTTGGCACCGTTGAGCTTGGCGCCTGTGAGATTGACACCTCTCATATTCGCATCGCCTAGGTATGCAGCGCTTAAATCCGCACCACTGAGGTTGGCACTTTCCAGATTTACCCCATCCAACGCTGCTCTTTCCAGCTTCGCACCGCTTAAATCAGCTCCCCTGATGCTCGCTGCTTTCAAATTGGCGTCTGTTAATATGGCTTCTTTTAAAAACGCTGCATTTAGCTTGGCACCGCTGAGAGCAGCTCCTTGCAACTGAGCTTCCCGCAGGAAGGCATAACTGAGTTTGGCTCCTTGAAGTTTGGCATCCCGCATCTTGGCACCTTGCATTTTCGCGGCTTCTAAATCTGCTTGCTCTAAATTGGCACCCCGTATCACTGTTTCTTGCATTTGGGCTTTTTGCATCTTGGCACCTTTTAAATCTGCACCTTCTAAATCGGCTTGGCTCAAATTTGCTTCTCTTAAGTCTGCACCTGCTAATTTGGCTCCTTTGAGAGCGGCTCCTTTGAGGTTACATTTTAGACACTGATTGGTTTTCAGTAACTGTTCAATATGTTTGGGATTTGCTGAATACGCTGGTGCTGCTAACCATAAGGGCATGAGCAGTAGTGAAAGTGTAAGTATTTGGTAATACATAAGTTGTGGCTATTTTTTTCAGTATCTAATTGTAATTGTAGCATTTACAGGGAGCATAGCAAACGATTTACAAAAAAAGAAAAATATGAGAAAAGTTTTCTAAAGTTATCTCTTGATAAGCATACTATAGACAGTGATCTTCTTACAAAGTGATACGAAAACAAATAGAAAAAAGCCTAAAAAAAAAAAAAAATAAAAAAATAAAAAAATAAAAATAAATAATCACACTCACGCCCTAGGCTTTTTCTTATATGCCATGACTTTTACCAATTACCCAATGACGTCGAAAATAACGTGAAAGATCGGATTCTTCTAAAGACAAATAAATCGGACGACCATGTGGACAGGTGCGGGGATGTTTGGTGCGTTGCCACTGCTCTAATAAAGTTTGCATTTCTGCAAGGGAGAGGGGGGTGCCGTTACGGATGGCGCAGCGGCAAGCAGTGGCAACCTGAGCAGCTTGCAAGTCGCCACCGCAACTAAGTTCAATCAGGGCGGCTGCACAGTCGCTACGTTTGGCGAGAAGGGCAGGGGCACTGCGAGCAGCCCAAAGTAGCTCACCAAAAGGATCAATTTCAATGCCAATGCGCTGCAGTTGCTCGATTTGGGCAGGGGTGAGGTTGCTTAGAATTATGGGGGTTTGCAAGGGTACTAGCTGCCAGCGAGCGCATAATTGTTCATACAATACCCGCTCGTGGGCAATGTGCTGCTCTATCAGCCATAACCCGCCAGGATGTTCTGCTACAATATAGGTATTGTGAACCTGAGCGATCGCTTTTAGGTGTAAGCCCTGTATCCGCTCCTCTTTACCCTCAGTAGTCGCGCTTGCCGGGGTGATGCCGTAAGCCCCCTTCTCTTCCGATGCCTTTAGCAATTTACTTACCCGCTGCTGAGCGGCTACCGACAGGGTTTCGGGATTGAGGTTTAAGTTTAAGGCAGAAGCGATCGCTTCTTTAACTTTTTCTTGCCAGTATTCTAGATTATGCAAGTAAATTTCCGCTTTTGACGGTAGGCGGTTCCAGTCTATTTGAGCGGGGGGTATCTTTAGATGTAAGAAACACACCGGCGAGCGCTCCCGTGGCAGTGTGCGTGCAAAAGCGCTGAATATCACTTGCTCCAATTCTGGCGAGCGCACTATTCTCCCGTTTACCGCTACTTTTACCCAATCCGGACGCCTCCTGTGACAGCGCTCGGGTAATCCTACTACTAATTCGATTTGAGATTGCCGGGATTTGGGGATTGTAGGATTGCCGGGATTTGGGGATTCGGGAATAATTACATCCGGTATTTCAATTTTTAAATACTGTAAATCGCTGGCGTGTATTTCCCGGAATAGCTGCGTCAAAACCTGTTTCGGGGTTTGGCTTGGGCTGATAGCAAACCAGCGGCGATCATTTTGCTCTACTTGCCAGGTTACGTAGGGATGGCAGAGGGCAAGGTGTTGTATTACTAGCTGTACCGCTTTTAACTGTTGTGCATAAGAGGGCATCCCGGCTCTCCTGGCTTGCCAATTGTCGAATAAATTCGATACCGTGACTATAGTGCCGGGTGCAACTCCCATCGGCAATGTCTGCAAGACTTCGCCTTGGTTATTGTAAGTGACGCGCCAACCCTCTGCATCTTGAGGAAATGTCGGACGGCTAATTATTTCTAGGGTTGCTAGTGCCGCCATGCTATGTAGCGCTTCCCCTCGATATCCTAGGCTGCTAATTTTCCAGAGATCTTCTCTGTTGCGGATTTTGCTCGTACTGTGGGCTTTTGCTGCCTGCTGTAAATCTTCTAGATTCATGCCGCAGCCATTGTCGGCAACCTGAATCCGCCAATTTTCGGGCCACAGGTAAATGGCTATGCGTTTCGCACCTGCATCTAGGGCGTTCTCTGCTAATTCTCTCACTACTGCTGCCATTGAGTCAATTACTTCCCCGGCAGCAATTAGATTCACTACTTCTGTAGGTAGGGGTTGTATGGTAGATGTCATATTTTCCTATACGGGCTTTTTGGCTAGAGTATACTGCTCTGAGGGATTTCTGCTTGATAAATCTCTCTAGCTTTCTTTATCTTTTCTACCCTACTGCGATCGCTCTTAATAATTATACCATTTTTTATTGAATTTACTTTAATTTTTCAGAAATGTCAGTCGAACTCGATGTCAACCATATTCGGAAAATTACCGACAAAAATAATCAGCTTTTGGCTCTTATCCTATCTGGCAATTTTAACCAGCCAGGAGTTCATTTTTTTACCTCAAATACTCTTTCTCAACAATTAGGGTACATGCGGCATCCAGCAGGAAAAAAAATAGAGCCTCACATTCATAATATCGTTCTCCGAGAAGTTTACTACACTCAAGAAGTGTTGTTTATTAAAAAGGGAAAATTGCGGGTAGATTTTTATTGTGAAGATCAGGATTATCTGGGAAGTGTAATTTTAACAGCAGGAGATGTTATACTTTTGATAAAAGGAGGGCACGGATTTGAGGTTTTGGAAGAAGTGGAAATGGTGGAAGTAAAACAAGGACCATATATGGGCGAGCGCGATAAAACACGTTTTGAAGCGATCGCACCTGAAAAAATTAAAATAATTTAACAAAGTCTATGTCAGAAGCAATACCAGTTAACCAACCCCTCTTAGATGGAAATGAAAAAAAATACCTCAATCAGTGCATCGAAAGTGGCTGGATTTCTTCAGAAGGTCCCTTTGTAAAGGAATTTGAAGAAGCCTTCGCTGCCCGAGTCGGGAGAAAATACGGAATAGCTGTTTGTAATGGCTCCGCAGCTCTAGAAGTTGCTGTAGCAGCCCTGGGAATTGGTAAAGGAGATGAGGTGATTTTACCAACTTTTACAATTATATCTTGCGCAGCAGCGATCGCACGAGCTGGCGCTATTCCCATACTCGTTGACTGCGATTTATTTACCTGGAATATGCAGGTAGAAAAAATCGAAGCAAAAATTACACCTCAAACAAAAGCAATAATGGTAGTTCATATCTATGGATTACCTGTCGACATGAATCCCGTGTTAGAATTGGCAGAAAAATATAACTTAGCTATTATAGAAGATGCCGCAGAAATGCACGGGCAAACCTATCGCGGAAAACCATGTGGCAGTTTTGGCGAAATTAGCACTTTTAGCTTTTATCCCAATAAGCACATCACCACTGGAGAAGGAGGAATGCTAGTCACAGATAGCAGCAAAATCGCCGAGCGATGTCGGAGTTTGCGAAACTTGTGCTTTAATCCGCATAAGCGATTTGTACATGAAGAATTGGGCTGGAATTTCCGTATGACTAATTTACAAGCCGCTTTAGGAAAAGCACAATTAGAAAGATTAGATGAATTTTGCGATCGTAAACGCCAAATGGGGCGACGCTACAACGAATTACTGGCAGATATACCAGGCTTACAACTTCCAGTTGAAAAAACCGATTATGCAGAAAATATTTATTGGGTGTATGGCATAGTCTTAAAAGATGAAGTACCTTTTGATGCCGCCGAAGCAATGAAACGACTCAGCCAGCACAAAATCGGCACAAGACCATTTTTTTGCCCAATGCACGAACAGCCAGTTTTTCATAAAATGGGATTGTTTTTAGGAGAATCACATCCTATTTCCGAGCGCCTAGCACGGCGGGGGTTTTATATTCCTAGTGGGCTAGCTTTAACCGAAGAACAAATAAAGCGCGTCGCCGAGGTACTGAAAGAAGTGATGAAGTAACTAAACAAATGTAAATTATTTATGATTTCAATAATTATACCAACTTTCAATCGTGAGAAATATCTTATCCGAGCGCTTGCATCTCTTGGCGCGCAAAATTTCTCTCCTGACAAGTTTGAAATTTTAATTTTAGACAACAACTCAACGGATGGCACTAAAACCGCATCAGAAAAATTTATTGCTAGAAACAACCGGCATCAAATTCGTTATATTTTAGAAACAGAACCGGGTTTACTGTCAGGGCGTCACCGGGGTGCTTTAGAAGCGCAGGGAGATATTTTAATATTCATTGACGACGATATAGAAGCAGATGTAAACTGGCTACAAGCGCTCGCAGATAGTTTTACCGATACTACCGTACAACTCGTCGGAGGGCGTAACTTACCGAAATATGAAATCGAACCCCCCAAATGGATAGAATGGTTTTGGTGCCCTCACCCATACGGGCGATTTTGCGGCTACTTAAGTCTTTTAGACTTTGGCAGCGAAATACGTGAAATCAGCGCTAATTATGTCTGGGGATTAAACTTTTCCATTCGTAAAAAAGCCCTATTTGAGTTAGGAGGATTTCACCCCGATTGCCTTCCTTCCCACTTGCAACACTTTCAAGGAGATGGAGAAACCGGGCTAACAAGGCAAGCCAATAAATTAGGATATCGCGCTATTTATCAACCAAGAGCTTTAGTTTTTCATCACATTACTAAAGAAAGACTAACACCGGAATATTTTGAAAAGCGATTTTTTTATCAAGGGATTTGCGATTCTTATACGCAGATTCGAGAAAGTCAAGGCAAATTGAATAAAAAAAATCTACAGGAGCGTGTAAAAGCAGCACTTTTAGGGCTGAAAGATACCTTGTTAATCGCTAGTGGTAGAATCAAATTATCCGAAAAACAGAAATTGCACCGAAAATTCAACAAAGCATATCGAAAAGGATATGAATTTCATCAATCTGCCGTTCGCAATAATCCCAAGCTGCTAGAATGGGTATTAAAAAAAGATTACTGGGATTACACTTTGCCGCAGTTATAAAAAGGAGAGCATTTGTGAGTGTATTTAGCAGTTATGCCCGCTATTATGACTTATTATATAAAGATAAAGACTATACCGCAGAAGCAAAATATGTACGCCAATTGTTGCACAAATACGCTGCGCAAGCGCAATCAATTTTAGAATTGGGATGCGGCACGGGAATACATGCAACACTACTTGCAGAAATGGGATATGAAATTTGCGGCGTCGATTTCAGCAGTGAGATGTTGGAAAGAGCAAAAAAGCGAGCGTACGAATTACCTCCCCAACACGCTGAAAAACTACAATTTTTCCATGCCGACATTCGCAACATCCGATTAAACAGACAATTTGATGCCGTCATTTCTTTATTTCATGTAATCAGTTACCAGACGACAAATGCAGACTTACAAGCTACTTTTGCTACGGCTAAAACTCATCTCAAAACAGGGGGCGCATTTATTTTCGATTATTGGTATGGGGCAGCAGTTTTAAGCGAGCGCCCTGCTATTCGTATCAAGCGTTTTGAAGATGACGAAATCGCAATTACCCGGATTGCAGAGCCAGTTATCCATGTAAATGATAACATAGTTGATGTCAATTATCAAATTTTTGTTAAAAATAAACAAACTGGTGCGGTTGAAGAATTGCACGAAGTTCATAAAATGCGCTATCTTTTTCAGCCAGAAATTAAATGGCTAGCAACAGCGAATGGGTTTGAATTCATAACTTGTCGGGAATGGATGAGCGAGCGCATTCCTGATTTGAAAAGTTGGGGAGTTTATTGTGTGTGTCGAGCTTTATAGAATAGAGGTTGTTAAATGAATCGCGGATGTTCTATTTTTTTCTATGAAGGCTATGTTGGAATTTCACCCACCATAGTCAATACAGCAAAAGTTTTGAGCGAAGAGGGTTATATTATTACTATCTACGGCACCAAAAATGATTATCCACCGCCGGGAGAATTAGGAGAGCGCGTGCAAATTCTTTACTTCCGCAAAGCCGCTCGAATCCTTGCCGCAATCAAGAAAAAATGGCCAGAAATAGTCCCGGTTTTAGAATTATTCATTTACACGATACAGTGTTGTTTGCACCTATTAAAGAATCGCAAAAAAACCGATATAAAAATTAACATAGCAGTAGACATTTACGGAGCGCTCGCAGCTTTAATTGTTTATTTTTTATTCAAACAGAACTATTTATTCTTATCCTTAGAATTACATGAACCCGAATATATTTTTAAAGGAGCCGCCAAAAGCCTAACCAGATTAGCAAAATTAGCCTGTCAAAAATCACGAGGCTTAATTATTCAAGATGAAGACAGATTTAAAACATTTTGCCAATATTACAGTAGCCAGCCTGAAAGAGTCTTCTATTTACCTAATTCCACCTTGGCTGCGCCAGAAAATGAAACCATTCAAAAAAATTACTTCCGAGAAAAATTCAATTTGAGTGAAGAAGAATTTCCCCATCTTATTTTACAAGCCGGTATGATATCCGATGCCGTTTATTCCTTTGCGCTTGCAAAAGCATTCACAGAAATAGAAAATTGCGCCTTAATTTTTCATGAGCGCCAGTTGAGAAGGGAAACCGATCCCGATATTCAAGCACTGCGACAAATTAACTCAAAAAATTTATTTCTTTCTTTAGAACCCTTACCCTATGACGAAGTAGATAAAATTTACACAGCGCCAACAATTGGTTTAGCATTTTATGCCGACATCGGCAATAATTTCTCTCAAATTTCTATGGCTTCTGGGAAATTGCCACAGTATTTAAAGTGGGGGAAACCGATTTTAGTCAATGATTTGCCTTCTCTTTCCCAATTAGTCGAAAAATATCAATGCGGCATTGTCATTAAAAACCCATCTGACGGAAAAGAAATCAAAACTGCAATTGAACACATTGTGAGCTACTACGCCAATTATAGCAGAAATGCCAAAGCTTGTTTTGCAGCTGAATTTGATTTCTCTAAAAAAATGCAGCCAATTTTAGATTTCATCAAAACCTTTCCATCCCCTAATCCCGGCTTTAATCCCGACAAGACTTCCAATCAATGCTCAAAAACATCCTTGTATTGTAGTAAATCCAAAGAAACTATAACAGGCAAACATTGAAAGCACTGCTGTGCTAATTCCCAGCGCTCTTCACGCTGTAGCATAGCTGTAAGTTTTTCGCGCAAAGGCAACAGGTAACGTACATCATTAGCTGCGTAGCTCAACTGCTCCTCTGAAAGGTTAAGGGAATTGCCCCAATCAGAACTTTGTGCGCTTTTATCTAGTTCTACTTTTTCTAATTCTTGTACTAGATCTTTTAGCCCGTGTTTAGAGCTGTAGGTTCTAGCCAGTTTGCTAGCAATTTTCGTGCAAAATATGGGATTTACTTCAATTTCTAATTGATAGCGCAGTATTGCCATATCAAAGCGGGCGTAGTGAAACACTTTTAGGATATGAGAGGCTGTCATCAATTGTTTTAAATTGGGTGCCTTTGTTTGCCCTTTAGCTATGCGAATAACTGTCACGCGCCCTTGCTCATTGCACAGTTGCACCAGACATAAGCGATCGCGCATGGGCAGCAATCCCATAGTTTCTGTATCTACGGCGAGTGCTTGACTGTTTAAATATTCAGCAAGCTGCTCTTTTGAAAGATCGCGATCGCACACCTGAAACTCTTGCAATTCCATCTATTCACCGACGCCGGATAAATATCTGAGTAAAATAATACTCTCCCTTAGCGTTTTGAACAACCCCCACTCCTGTCAAATTGAAATTGCCTTCCATATTTTTTCTATGCCCAGGGCTTTTTATCCATCCCTGCACTGCTTGAGTAGCGGGCTCGCTATAGCCCAAATTATAGGCAATATTTTCCGCCGCACTTCGATAGGGAATTGACTGAGAAAGAATTTTCATGCGCTGCTCAAATCCCTGATGACTGAAAGGAACCTTTCCTTCCGACATAGCCTTACTGTGAGCGCGGCACACTTCGCTAATTCGTGGATCGAGTTGTAGCGGTGGTAAATTTCGAGATACTCGATATTGATTTACTTGTTGATAAATTTTTTCCTCCATCGCAGCCAGACTAGTGGTATTTGCCATTGCCGGCTTAATTAAATTGCTGGGCTGTATATCGTCATATTTGATGACAGAGACACAGCCTGTTGTGCTGAAAGTGAGGAGGAAGAAACTAAAAGTTAAGTATTTAAAAAATTGTGTATTCAAGATTACCTATCCCGTAATGTTCAGATTCAAGTACTTAGCTACAGTTTGCACATCTTTATCACCGCGTCCGGAACAATTAATGACGATGCGGGGGCTACCAGTCAATTGCGGGCAGAGAGTTTCCAAATAGGCGAGCGCGTGTGCCGTTTCCAGAGCTGGGATAATACCTTCCAACCGCGAGAGACGCTGCCAGCCTTCTACTGCTTGTTTATCAGTGACACTATAATATTCTACCCGTCCGATATCCTTTAAATAACTATGTTCTGGTCCAACACCAGGGTAATCGAGACCCGCACTAATCGAGTACGGCTCCACTACTTGTCCATCTTCATCTTGTAGTAAATAGCTCATTGCCCCGTGCAGCACACCAACTTCTCCTCGTGTCAGAGTAGCAGCATGTTTACCTGTATCGATCCCCTCACCTGCTGCTTCCACACCGATCATTCGTACACTTGGTTCGTCTATAAATTCGTGGAACAATCCCATAGCATTAGAGCCGCCTCCTACACAGGCGAGGAGAATATCTGGCAGCCCGCCCCATTTTTCTAAACACTGCGCTCGCGTTTCCTGCCCGATAATTGCTTGAAAATCCCGTACTATCATTGGATAAGGATGCGGTCCTGCTACAGAGCCTAGAATATAATGAGTATTTTCCACATTCGTCACCCAATCCCGAATTGCTTCCGAAGTCGCATCCTTAAGTGTGCCCGTACCTGCTGCCACCCCGCGTACTTCCGCTCCCATCAACCTCATGCGAAAGACATTTAGGGCTTGCCGTTCCATATCGTGGACACCCATGTAAATGATGCACTCCAGCCCGAAACGCGCACACACTGTTGCTGTTGCTACACCATGTTGACCCGCTCCCGTTTCTGCAATAATCCGCTGCTTGCCCATCCGCTTGGCTAATAGTACCTGAGCTAGGGCGTTGTTAATTTTGTGAGCGCCGGTGTGGTTCAAGTCTTCTCGCTTGAGATAGATTTGCGGGCCACTCCCGTCGGGGCGAGCGTAGTGAGCTGTCAGGCGTTCTGCGAAATATAATGGCGAGGGGCGACCTACATAATCTCGCATTAGCCCTGAGAGTTCTGCTTGGAAATCGGGATGATTGCGATATTGATAGAATGCCGCTTCTAATTCAGCTAGGGCTGGCATCAAGGTTTCGGGGACATACTTGCCGCCAAACCGTCCAAATCTTCCTAGGGCATCGGGGCGTTGGCCAATTTTAGCAGTTTCTGGTTGAGGATTGCGAGGCAGGGGAGTAGTAGTCACGACTGTAGTTAATTTAATCGACGTATTTTATTATAGGTTTTTGTCTGCTTTCTTGACTTCTTTTGCCTTAAAGGGAGGGCGGCGAATGTTCCTTTTGTTTTTGCTCTAGTTTAGTTTTTCACAGATTCAGGAAATGGTAAAAAGATTTTGTGCAGCTTGGTTGAGTCTTTCTGTCCCGAGTTTCACTTGTGAGATGTTTTCAGCATTTTCGCTTGCGACTTGGTTGAGGGCATTCATTGCCTCGACTACTTGCTGAACAGCGATCGCTTGTTGCTTAGCTGATAGCGAAATCTGCTGTGTACTTACAGAAATATTGTTAATTGCTTCTGTCACTCCCTTAAACGCTTCTGCCGTTTCTTGGGCGATTTTTACCCCTTCATCGACAGTTTTTGTGCCTGCCTCTGTCACCATCACTGTAGAATTAATAGCCATTTGGATATCGGCAACTAAGGCGTTAATCCGCTCAGTAGATTTCTGAGATTGATCCGCGAGTTTGCGAATTTCCGACGCTACCACGGCAAATCCCTTGCCGTGTTCCCCTGCTCGTACTGCTTCTACAGCGGCATTAAGTGCCAGCATATTAGTTTGGGTTGCTAAATCTCCCACCAGAGCGGCAATGTTGCCGATTTGAGAAGTTTGTTGTGACAGACGTACAATTTGGGCGGCGATCGCTTCTACTTTATCTTTGAGTGTAGACATCCCCTCCAGAGTTCTCCCCACCGCCCGCATACCGCTTTCTGCTAAAGACAGGGCGTGACTTGCGCCAGCAGCCGCTGTTTGCGCTTGCTCTGCCGTTGTGCGCGATGAAGCCCCCAATTCCTCAATTGTTGCAGTTGTTTCATTCACCGAAGCCGCCTGTTTGACAGTAGCGCGTTGTTGCTGCTCGATGCTGTTGGCAATCTCATTAGAAGACTTGGCAATTTCGTTGGCAACACTTTCAATTTTGCGAGACACGCCTTTCGTCATCATATAGATTGTCAGCATCACCAGAAAAAATTCTAAAATAGAGGCGCTAACCAGTGACACCTTCACTCTTTGTAAAGAAGCTTTTACTTCATTGCTTGCCTGTGCTAATGCTTCACTTTCAGACTTACTTGCCCATTTTTTACGCAATATTTCTGCCTGCAATTGTTCTACTCTTTGATAGTCTTCCCCCACTTTCTTGCTGTTCAAATACGTCAGCCCAACCAATCCTATTAATCCCGCTGTTGCTGGAATTGAAACCAGCCAAATATATGTACGCAATTTTTGTTTATAAAGCATAAATATTTTCCTTGATTGGTTCCAGTGCTAACTATACAAACCCATGTTGCTACTAAATGTTAGCTTGATGTTTTACTTTTATGTAGCAACTTGAGTTAAAATAATTACATTTTTTCCCGGCCCCCTCTGAAGCAATTTTAACGAATTTTTTAGAATTTAGAGATAGTCAAAAACCACTTTATGATTCCCCAAAAAACAATATCTGCTGCCAAATTATAGCAAAAATAAAAGAAAACAATATTAGCCAAGTAGCAGCGATCGCCTAATTTGTAATAGCACTCCGAGAGATTGACTGCAAAAGTGGCCAGTGCAGATAAAGCTCTCTTCTGCTATTTTCAAAAAAGAAACAATAGCCCCGCTTGCATTATGGCCACTTCCAAGCGCAAATCCACCGACAGCAACAGCTACGAGGATCGTACCGTCTACCGAGAATTTGGCAGCAATATCAATCCTGCCGCGACAGAGCGCCCAAGCCAAGAAGTACCCCCATGCCAGCAAAATCTGCGCGTGCAAACCACAAGCAAAGGGCGCAAAGGCAAAACAGTTACCGTAATTACAGGATTTCAAGTCAAACCAGAAACCTTGCAGGCACTTGCTAAACAAATCAAAAGCCAATGCGGCACAGGCGGCACAGTTAAAGAAAATACTATCGAAATTCAAGGTGAGCGAGCGCAGCAAATCCTGGAAATTTTAACTAAACTTGGCTACAAAGCTAAAATCAGCGGTGGCTTTAGCCCGCAAGCAATTTTGATTTAAAAAAATAGGGGACTAAAGGTCCCCACTACGAAAGCAAGCCCCGACTAGGAAAGGCAGCGGGTGCCCTGGGTATCAATAGAGAGCGAGCGCACTTGAGAAGAAATACCGTATTCTTTCCAAGCTTCTGTCATAGCTGTAACCACTGCAGCAGCCGAAGCAGCAGGAGCAAGCGCTAGTAGAGAAGGGCCAGCCCCACTAATGGCCATTTCCCAAGCCCCAGCAGAAAGGGCAGCGGCACGCACAGCCTCATAACCGGGAATTAGCACTTGGCGGTAGGGTTGGTGAATACGATCTTGCATAGCGGCGCGCAGCCAATCGCCTCTACCTGTTTCTATGCCGCGCACTAGCAAACCTAAATGGGCGATATTGAAAATCGCATCAGCGCGAGTATACTCGGCAGGGAGAACCCGTCGCGATTCGGCAGTTGCAAGTTCAAAATCGGGAATCGCCAGCACAGGAACGATATCCGCGTGCCAAGGAATATCGCAGATTTCCCAGTCAGTAGAAATAGAAGCCGCAAGACGACAACCGCCTAGGAAAGCGGGAACAATATTGTCGGGATGCCCTTCGATGGCAATCGCCTGCTGGATAAGCTGCTTTTGTGTAAGCGGCGAACCTGCCAGCAAATTGGCAGCAACTAACCCAGCTGCGATCGCAGTCGCCGAACTGCCCAGCCCCCTTGCTTGCGGTATTTCCAGCTCAATTTCAATTTGCACCGGCGGCGGTGCCTGCCCGATATACTCATAAAACTTAACAAAAGTTTGATAAACCAGATTACTGCTATCGGTTCTTATGCGCTTAGCATCTACCCCCTTAACCGCAATTCTTAGCGCCCGCTCCTCTTCCAGTGGCGTATCTGCGCTCAGTCGGGTAAACTTGAACTGATTATAAAGCGTCAAAGCCACCCCAATGCAGTCGAATCCAGGTCCCAGATTAGCAGTGGTAGCGGGTACAGTAACAGTAACAAAAGAAATAGACGACATGAAAAAATCCTATGCGGGCAAAACCTCGATAATGGTGGCAGAGCTGGCTTCCACCTGAAAAGCTCTTGCCGGAGGAAACTGTCAATTGGCAAGCCGCGCCATCAAATAAGCATCAGTATAAACCCCGTCGCGAAAGGCATACTTCCGCAGAGTACCCTCGAGCGCAAACCCATGTTTCTCATATAAGCAAATGGCGGCAGCGTTGTCACAATAAACAATTAACTCTAACCGCTTCAGGTTGAGCCACCTTTGCGCTAGATTAATCGCCGCTTCCATTAATTTTGAACCAATTCCCTGATTTTGATAATCGTCATGTACGCACATCCCCAGCTCTCCGGCGTGGGAGCGCCGCCCGTCAAAAACTTGCAAATCCACAATCCCTACCACTTTCCGACTATTGTTGACGGTTGCTACTAGGCTGTGTTGCCTTGGCGGCGGGTTTTCCAGTTTCTTTTTGATTGCATCCCGCGATTCATAGGGCATTTGCAGTGTGTTAATCTGACAATTTGGCAATAGCCACAACTCTGCTACTGCTTCCCAGTCACTCATTTCAAATGCGCGTATTGTCGCTTCTACCATCTGATTTTTTTGGCTTTTCGAGTTTATCTATTTTTTTAATATAAGGCTTTTGGTAATGCTGTTTTAAGTATTATTATCTCAATACTGGTTCGACTCTGTAGTCGATGGTATAGTCGTCTCCGGCACGTTCGTATAGTGTGTGTAGTAAGCTTTGCAAGTTTAGGGTTGGTTCTGTCTCTTGCGCTCGCCATACCAGTGATAATATATGAATTGGCTGAGGTAAATTAAATTAATTAGTTAATGATGTACCTCTTGCTATATTTATTTTCTTTTTCTTATGATTTTTACCGGCAGGGCAAAGCATTTTGATTGCTTCGCCCTGACGACTGTTTTAGAAGTTGTTAAAAGTTGCTATAAGTTGCGATCGCCTGCTTCATCCTTTCCAGTACTTCTGCTACCGGCATCACTCCTAATTCCCCAGAGGCCCGGGTACGAATGCTTAGGCTATTCGACTCAACTTCTTTCGCCCCCACAATTGCCATTACTGGAATTTTCTCTTTCTCTGCATTGCGAATCATCTTTGCTAAGCGTTCACCGCTCGTGTCAACTTCAGCACGAATCAAGTGCGATCGCATTTTCTCTGCTACTTCTTTTGCATAATCTATAAATTCATCGCTCACCGTTAACAATCGCACTTGAATAGGAGCTATCCACAGCGGAAAATCTCCCGCAAATTCCTCAATTAATATCCCAATCAAACGTTCCAAAGAACCAAACGGTGCTCGGTGAATCATTACTGGGCGTTGGCGGCTTCCGTCTTCCGCCACATATTCTAAATCAAACCTTTCTGGTAAATTATAATCTACTTGTACAGTTCCCAATTGCCATTCTCTCTCCAAAGCATCTTGGAAGATAAAATCAAGTTTTGGACCATAAAATGCCGCTTCCCCAATCCCTTCAAAATAATTCATCCCCAATTTTTCTACCGCCCTGCGGATAGCACCCTCTGCTTTTTCCCATGCTTCATCAGAACCTATATATTTATCCGACTTCGGATCACGGAAACTCAATCGCGCTTTGAAATTCTTCAGTTGCAAACTTTTGAATACTGATAGAATTAAATCTACCACATTCAGAAATTCTTCATCCAGTTGTTCAGGAGTAACGAATAGGTGAGAATCGTCTACAGTAAAGCCCCGTACACGAGTTAAACCTCCCAATTCTCCCGATTGTTCGTAACGGTAAACTGTACCGAATTCCGCCAGCCGCATCGGGAGTTCCCGATAGGATCGCAATTCACTTTTATAGATTTGAATGTGAAAGGGACAATTCATCGGTTTCAGAACAAATCCTTGTTCCGCTTGCGCAGCTTTCTCATCTTCCGCCATCATCGGGAACATATCTTCTTTATATTTCTGCCAGTGCCCCGAAATTTTGAATAAATCAACTTTGCCAATGTGCGGAGTTACCACAGGCAAGTAACCCCGTTTTATTTGTTCTTTTTTCAGAAAATCTTCTAGAGTGCTGCGCAGTACTGTACCTTTCGGTGTCCACAGGGGTAAACCGGGTCCTACGGGCTCGCTGAAAATGAATAAGCCCAGTTCTTTACCAAGTTTGCGATGATCCCGTTTGAGGGCTTCTTGTTTGCGGCGTTTATATTCCGCTAGCTGTTCTGGTGTTTCCCAAGCAGTGCCGTAGATACGTTGTAATTGTGCTTTAGTGGCGTCGCCCCGCCAATACGCACCTGCAACACTTTCTAATTCGATCGCTTTCGGGTTGAGTTCACCAGTATTGGCCAAATGCGGGCCAGCGCACAAGTCCCACCACTCATCGCCCAAGTGGTAAATGGTAATCGGTTCTTCAAGCCCTTCTAAGATTTCTAGTTTGTAGGGTTCGTTAATTTCTTCTATACGACGTTCGGCTTCCTCGCGGCTGACTTCTTCTCGAATCACAGGCAGTTTGCGGTTGATGATTTTGATCATCTCTTTTTGAATTGCTTTCAGATCCTTTTCCGTGAAAGGCTCTGGGTTGTCGAAGTCGTAGTAAAATCCATACTCAATCCAAGGGCCGATAGTCACCTGGGCTTTGGGAAACAGCTTTTTTACCGCCATCGCCATGACATGGGAAGCAGTGTGGCGAATTTTTTTTAGTTGCTCGGATTCGCTGGTGCGCGGTAGGTGCACTTTGGCGGGTTGTTTCGCAGAAGCGTTAGATTCTATGGGTGATATCGGCTGTTGAACCATTTGACAAATTTACCTTACTGTCAATAAATTGGCAGGGGCTATGTAGAGCCCCTATATTTTATATCTTAGCGATTGGACTGGACCACTGCCGCTTGGCGGTAATTGCAGTTGCAGGGGAATTTTGCCGCCGACAGCTTGCCAAAAAATTTTGACAATGTTAAGAATTGTAAAAAGTGTTAAGATTAGATTTGGTAGATTGTTTTAAATTTATGCTCAGTCCAAACCTGCCCGAACCGGAACTGCTCAAGACGGTACTAGAACCGCTGTTAGAAGACTTTCAGTATTGGTTTGCACGCTCGCGCGCTTTGTTAGAAACTGAGAAAATATCATTTTTAAGTAGCGAAGAGCAGGCTGACTTGTTGGCGCGGATACGAGAGGCACAGCAAGAAGTGGATACGGCGCAAATGTTGCTGAAAGCCACTGACGGCAAAGCAGGGGTGGAAATGGATGTAATCATCCCCTGGCACAAACTGCTCACCGAATGCTGGAAGGTGTCAATGCGCAATCGCATGGAAAAGGCAAATAGCGGTAAACCACCACAGGTGAGTTGAACTCCTGTTTGCTGATTTGATACATTAAAGGTTTTAAGGGCGATTCATTCGTTACAGACTTACTAATATATCTCGTTTTGTTTGACTTGGAGAAAAATGTTATGCTACACTTGCTTTACATTCTCGCTTTTACGATTCTAGCTTTCCTGGCAGTTGGTAATTTAATCCGTAGTTTGATTTCTCTGAGCGCCGATTCTCAACGCCCCTATTCGTCGATGACGAAAATGCCTAAATCCAGAGTCAGTCAGGATCGCGATCGCATTCTACACCCAGAACTTCTAGATGATGCAGGCAATGTCATCAGCGAACCGCTTTTAGTGATGAAATCTATAACAGTTGAAGATGCTCGCGCGCAATTAGATGCCCTGTACAAATCCTCTCCCAACTCCCCCAATGATATTCGCGAGGAAAGTTAAGCAGATGCACTACAGCAAAAACTCCTCCCAACTTTTCTACAATACACAATTTACCAACTAATACAAAATCAGATTACCATAATATTATTCTGCGGGCATTTTCCTAAATTTTGTCAATAGCAACCCCATCTGGAGCTGGTATATTCTTATCTTATCTCAAAATAAGAGTAGCTAGCTTGTTTTTTGTAAAGGCTCGGTAGGGCGATTCTTGTTTTAGAGAAACGCCCATTTTTAAAATTAAATGGGTTTTTTTATTATAACGGTTTTCAGATAAATGAGGAAGAGATAACCCGGTTTATTGAAAAAACCGGTTTTTTTATTATATGCATGCCACGAATGAAAAAACTATTATGGATGATGCCAAGAGGAGAGCAAAAAGCGATCGCCCAAGCAGCAGCGATCGCTATAGAAAGCTACAAAATTAAAAACCGACAAGATTATTTGAAACTGGCAGCTACCGAAGCCATTTCAGACTCAATGATACTAGGAGCCTTAAACCCCTTAGCATAAAATTGGGGATTAGTCAGAGTAATTTCAGCATAAGATTGGCGCATTTGAGCATTTACCGCCACAGTCTTTACATCATATATCTCAGTAGCCAGTTTTGGGTACAACCCGATACCGATAATCAACAACAGAAAGCAAGCGGCAATAAACACTTCTCGCGGTTTGGCATCATTAAACTTAGCATGTATAGGTAAAACACAATTTGTCCCGAAACAAACCGCTTCTTCGTTATTCTGATTTTTAGCACTGGAAACACTCAAATCACAAATAGGCGCAGTATCAGAACCGTAGAATACTTGCCGCAGCATCGAGAGCAGATAAATAGGAGTAAGGATGAGACCGACTGCCGACAAGAAGACAGTGACGGTGCGGAAAGAATAACTATAAATGTCGCTAGTACTTAAGCCAACAAAAACCGAGAGTTCGCTGATAAATCCACTCATGCCGGGAAGTGCCAGGGATGCCATTGCACCAGCGGTAAACAAAGCAAAAACCTTTGGCATTGCCTGCCCGATACCGCCCATTTCATCTAATGCCAGAGTGTGAGTGCGATCGTAAGTTACACCCGCTAGGAAAAATAGCAGCGCTGCAATCAAACCGTGAGAGAGCATCTGGAGCACAGCCCCGCTCATACCCAAATCGGTGAAAGAGGCAATGCCGAGTAACACAAAGCCCATGTGGGAAACCGATGAATAGGCAAGGCGGCGTTTCATGTTGGTTTGCCCGAAGGAAGTAAACGCGCCGTAAATGATATTGACAACTCCGAGGGTGGCGATAACTGGTGCAAAGTAAATGTGGGCGTCGGAGAGGGTTTCCATATTTAGGCGAATTAACCCGTATCCCCCCATTTTTAGGAGCACGCCTGCTAGAATCATTGATACAGGTGCAGATGCTTCGCCATGGGCATCAGGCAGCCAAGTGTGCATGGGGAAAACGGCGAGCTTGACACCAAATGCAATTAGTAAGCCGGCATAGAGTAGTAATTCTAGAGCTAAGGGGTAATTTTTGGCGCCGAGGGCAAGAATATCGAAAGTGACATTGCCGCCATAGAATGCCATTGCTAGCCCCGCCACGAGAATGAAGACGGAGGAGGCAGCGGTGTAGAGAATGAATTTGGTGGCAGCGTAGCGACGTTTTGGACCACCCCAAATGGAGATGAGCAGGTAAACGGGAACTAACTCGATTTCCCACATTATGAACAGCAGCAGAATGTCTTGGGCAACGAAGACTCCTATCTGTGCTGCGTAGAGTATGAGCATTAGGAAGTGGAATAGGCGCGGTTTGCGATCAACTTGCCACGCTGAAAAGATGGATAGAGTGGTTACTAATCCTGCCAGAAGCACGAGGGATACTGACAGCCCGTCAACGGAAACTGCCCAGTTTAAACCTAATTGAGGTACCCAGGTATATTTTTCCGCGAGTTGAAAAGTAGCGCTGCTAGCATCGTAATGCTTCCAGAAGGCGTAGCACATTAAGACAAAATCCGCGATCGCCACGCCTAAAGAATACCATCGCACCCGCTTGCCGTCTTTATCTGGCAGCACGGGAATAGCTAGGGAAGCAATCAGTGGCAGCAAGACAATCGCGGTTAGCCAGGGAAATCGATCTGCTATCATGGCAGTTTCAAATAGTGTTTGCTGGTTAATACTCTAACTGTACTAAACTTTCTTAACATTTTTTCATAAATTTTTACCCAAATTTACCATCGGCACTTTTTATAGTCGTAAGCAGCTATACCTGCTGATTGCCCCATCAATACCAAAGCCGGAAATGATTAAAGGTCCAAAATTGTTAGTAGTTGCCACTGGAAATCCCGGTAAGTTGCGGGAAATGCAGTTATATTTAGCTGATTTAGACTTGGAATTGCGCCTGAAACCAGATGAAATCGAAGTGGAGGAAACCGGTACGACTTTCATGGAAAATGCTTGTCTCAAAGCCAGTAAAGTGGCTTTAGCGACAGGAGAATGGGCGCTCGCTGACGATTCCGGCTTGCAAGTGGACGCCCTCAAAGGTGCTCCCGGTATTTATTCAGCTCGCTACGGTTCCACAGATAGCGAGCGCATTCAGCGCCTGCTACAAGAACTAGGTAACGAAACAAACCGAGGTGCACAATTTGTCTGCGCGCTCGCTCTCTCTTGCCCCGACGGCAGCATTGCCTTGCAAGTCGAAGCAACTTGTCGTGGTGAAATCTTACACAGCCCTCGCGGCAGCAATGGCTTTGGTTACGACCCTATTTTTTATGTGCCAGAAAAAAAACTTACCTTTGCAGAAATGACGCCTGAAACTAAAAGTTTAGTTTCCCATCGTGGCAAAGCCTTCCAAGCCCTACTGCCCCAGTTGAAACAATTGCAAGCACAGGCTTGAAAATCCCAAAAAATCCGAAAAACCAACCCGGAAAACCCGGTTTCTTGATCAAAAAACCGGGTTTTTTGCAGAAGAGCTAGAAACTAAATCGCTTCCAGATTCTTTTCACCCGTGCGGATGCGGATAATTTGCTCGACTGGCGAAACAAAAATCTTGCCATCGCCAATTTCACCCGTGCGAGAAGCCGAGATGATTTTATCAACCACCATATCCACCTGATCATCATCAACGACGATTTCTACCTTGAGCTTTTGTAGAAACTCGACGGTGTATTCCGAACCCCTATAGCGTTCAGTTTGGCCCTTCTGACGTCCAAAACCTCGAACTTCAGAGACTGTCATGCCCACAATTCCAGCGTTGACGAGGGCGATTTTTACTTCGTCTAGCTTAAATGGCCGAATAATGGCTTCTACTTTCTTCAAGTTTCCGACTCCTTTTTATATTTAAGTGTTAATCGCCCTGCATTTTACTATTACTACCGAGCGGCAGTGTTGATAAAGAAGCGATAAGTTAAAAATTGATTGCATTGGCAGGTCGTAAATGGCCATAACGATGGCCCATATACATGCCTGGCGCCGACTCATAAACCACCCGATTGAAGCGGAGAAGCAAATTCCTAAACTTAAGTTTTTAGAAAGTGAAAAGCCAATAGCTGTTTTTTTTTTGGGCGAGGGCGAGCAATTATAAAAAAAATATAAAAATATAAAAATATATATCTCGCCCTTGACAAAAAAAACGAACTGTCCTAGAGTTACGACTGACTAGAAATTAAATCAAGTGCAGGGATGAGAAGAGAGATAACCTTCTCATGAGGAGAAAGAGAAATCAAGCGCTCGCCAGCTTCACCCTTAGCCATAATAGGCACGACATCCACCTGCAAAGGTAAAAAGCGATCGCTAGACGTCACCACAATTACCTCCGATAACCCATCTGCCCGCACTAGTCCCGCCAAAGCATCCGTCTTGCTGGCAAAATGCATCACCTGCGTACCCATTTCGCCCCGCAAAGCCTGTCGTAAAAGAGTAAGAGGCAGGCGTTGGCAGTAACCCTCCTGAGAAACTAGCAACAGATTACTATTATCATCCACTATCGCACAGCCTACCAACAGTTCCTCCTTGCGCACGCGGATGCCTTTATTCCCTTGAGCAGAGCGCCCCATCAGGGGTAAAGATTGATCATTCACTTCAAAGCGCAACAAGCGCCCCGCCGTAGTTGCCAGCACAAGCTGTTCCCCAGTAGCAGCAAGACAGGCAAATTCTAAACGATCATTAGGCTGCAATTTAATCACAGTCAGCCCTCGCCCAGTTATATTTGCTAACTCCAACAAAGGCAGGCGTTTGATACGCCCTTGCTGTGTCACCAGAATCAGTGCCCTACTGTCGAGGTAATCTGATACTACAAATTGGGCAGCGAGCGCTTCTGGAGTTATTTGCGCCGATGCAGGTAGCAATCTTACTAACGGCATTCCCTTCGATTCGCGCCCAGGAGTAGGCGGAATCTCTCCTACTTTAATTGCAAATGCCTTTCCTGTGCGGGTAAGTACCAGCACGTCTTGATTTGTCTTGCACTGCTGTACTTGAATTACAAAGTCGCTCGTTCCTTTCGAGGCTTCTGTTTTTCGCTTTTTCGCCAAAACATGCCCGTTTTTTGGCAGTCGCCGCACATAGCCACGCTGGGTGAATTCTAGCACCGTTTGTTCTTCGGGGGGTGGTGGGGGTGGAGTTGGGGGGGAGTCTTGCCGGGATTTGGGAATTTGGGGATTGATGTATTCTGGGGTTTTGTTTTTGTCGGTGTGATCGTTTGTGGGGGAAGGTTGTTCGATATTAATACGGGTACGACGGGCGTCGCCGTATTTTTTCTTGAGGGAGCGCAAGTCTTTTTTTAGGGCTTTGAGTAATTCATGGCGAGCGCTTAGTAATAGTTGTAACTTAGTCTGTTGTTTTTTTAGTTGTTCATATTCTGAGCGCAGATTTTGTTGTTCTATTCCCGTTAGGCGGCGCAGTGGCAGAGCTAAAATGGCATCGGCTTGAGTGCTAGTTAGTTCAAATTGGTTTTGCAGTGTTACTTTGGCGCTACTTCCATCCGGCGCGTTTTTGAGAATTTCGATTATAGCATCTAGATTTGCTAGTGCTTTTAGTAAGCCTTCTAAAAGGTGAAGTCTGTTTTCAGTCTGTTCGAGTTCGTAGGTATAACGACGATTTAGGGTTTGTTCGCGAAATTCTAAAAATTTCTGTAATAATTCCCGTAGCGTCAGTTGGCGGGGTTGTCCGTCTACGAGGGCTAATAATAAGGCACCAAAAGTCGTTTGCAGGGCTGTTTGGTGGTAAAGGTTTTCGAGAACTTCTTGCCCGCAGACTTCTTTTTTTAATTCGATGACAACCCGCATTCCTTCGCGATCGCTTTCATCTCGGATATCGGCTATGCCTTCGATTTTCCCTTGATTGACTAACTCTGCTATTTTTTCAATCCAAGCGGATTTATTTACTTGATACGGTAGCTCTGTCACTACAATTGCGTTGCGCACACTTTTATTTCCCTTGCGGCGGGAAGAAGAATCCGCTTGCACTTGTTCGATTCTGGCTATCCCCCGCACTACAATACTGCCGCGCCCTGTTTTATATGCTGTTCTTACTCCTTCTAAGTCTATAATTTCTCCCCCTGTGGGAAAATCTGGTCCAGGAATTAGCTGAAAAAGTTTTTCGTCTGGCAAATCCGGGTTATCAATTAGGGCAATCAACCCATCGACTAACTCTGAGAGATTATGAGGGGGAATGTTTGTTGCCATCCCTACGGCAATTCCAGACGAGCCGTTGAGTAGTAATATCGGTAGTTGTGCTGGTAATACTGTCGGCTCCTGTTGGGAGTTGTCGAAATTGCCGGTAAAATCTACTGTCGCTGCTTCTATTTCGCTTAGAATAGCTTCGTGACTAATCGCTGCTAAGCGCGTTTCGGTGTAGCGCATTGCTGCGGGGGGGTCATTGTCCACTGAACCGAAGTTCCCATGCCCTTCCAAGAGGGGATAACGCGTTGAAAAGTCTTGCACCATCCGCACTAAAGCGTCATAAACTGCTTGATCACCGTGGGGGTGGTATTTGCCTAAGACGTCTCCTACAACGCGGGCGCACTTACGGAAGGGGCGATCGGGTGTAAGCCCTAATTCGTGCATTGCATACAAAATTCGCCTGTGAACTGGCTTTAACCCATCCCTAACGTCTGGTAGTGCCCGCCCAACAATCACACTCATGGCATATTCAAGGTATGATTGTTGCATCTCTGTGTGCAGGGCAGTGGATATCACCTGTCCTGTGGAGAGAAGGTTCAACTTTTTTGCCATGAGGTTATTTCCTTAAGTGCCTACTTTTTACAGTTTTATGTAATTTGAGTCTAACGGGGCGAGGGAAAAACTCTGCAAAAGCGATCGCCTGCATACTTCTCATCTTTCACTTTAGTATTTCAACCCCTCTAAATAAAGTGCACTCTTGGCAACCACTGTTTCTACCCTTAAAATCCCCTCAACAGCCCCATCCGCAGAATTCTTTCCCTCTTTATTCTAAAGCGCACCTTCCCATACAAAACAAGCCCCCGTCACCTTTACTGCCTAGATGCTATAACCGAAGAAAGAAAAAAAGTGAATGCGCCTTTACTTTTCTCACTTTAGTGATAAAACCACCAAATTCGGGTGATTGCTTTTACTTATATGGCGCGCTGCCTCTAGATGCGCCAACAGCACTATAAATGCCTTATTCTAAAAAATAGATGGTGTGGTGTTAAATGCGAGTAAAGGGAGTGAAAGAAAGAGCCAATAGAACTTTTGGATATAATTTTCACCTTTGAAAAATACCATCATTGTTTACATGTCTGAGTTCGGACTGTTTCCAGATCGCAAGTGAAAAGGAAAGCGCCATGAAAACCGTTCTAATTGTAGAGGATGATTTAGTAAATGCCCGCGTCTTTTCAAAGATCCTCACAAAACGGGGTGGCTTAGCCGTCAAGCATACCGAAAATGTCGAGGAGGTGATGCAGATAGCCCAGGCAGGAGAGGCAGATATTATTTTAATGGATGTATCTCTGGCAAGGAGTGTTTACAAGGGCAAGGCTGTTGACGGCATTAAAATTACTCAAATGTTGAAATCAGACCCCCAGACATCTAAACTGCCTATTATTCTGGTAACAGCTCATGCAATGGCAGGAGATCGCGAACAATTTCTAGAACAAAGCGGTGCCGATGGCTATATCTCTAAACCCGTAGTCGATCACCAAGAGTTTGTCAATCAGATTGTCGCTCTCCTTCCCAAGGATTCAGAAGAGGAGGTGAAGCAAAAAGAAAACGGGGAAAAAGAAAATGAAAACTGTAGGGGGCAAGCGACAGCCTGAAAACCTGCCCCTCAGTGGCAACGTCTATGGGAATCTTGGCGGTGGAGGCGATTCTGACTGAAATCGAGCGACGGTGGCTTGGATACGAGGGGTTGCTAAAAACTTTTGGGTGTCTGCTATCAAGCGCTCGCCCCATAAATTTTCCTTGAGAAACTGGATATCTGCATAACGAAGATCCAGCTTCAGGGCTTCTTCCCCCATTGATAAACCCTGTTCGCGCTCGCCCTTTGTATACAAGGCAACAGCCAGTGCTAAGAGCGGTTCAGCCGCCTTATTGTCAATTGCGATCGCCTGTTTCCACCGCTTAATAGCACCGGCGACGTCTCCCTTCTCGTATTTTACTAGCCCAATATTATTTACCGCCGGCCAAAATTTATTCTCCTGCGCAAATGCTTTTTGATAATAGGCGATCGCCTCGTCAAACCTATTCAACTTGTAATAAGCATTCCCCAAATCGAATAACGCCCCTGGAACATTGGGTTTTAATTTCAAACCCTGAGAAAGTGCCTCTATTGCAGCAGCATACTGCTCCTTTTGAAACCGTGCCGATCCCAAAGCAAACCAGACAGCCGCATTTTCCGGCTCTATAGCCAGTGCTTTTTCCAAGGCGGCTACTCCTTTTTCCAGTTCTCTAGTTTGAATATACAAATTTCCCAGCAGCGCCCAAGCTTGATGGTTTTTTGGCGCTAGTTGCGTGGCTAGCTCCGCTCTTGGCAAAGCCATTTCATACTGTCTGAAGCGGCTCAACTGAGCCGCTTCATCTGCGAGATTCATACCCATTTTCTGCATCTGGGTTGAATCGATGGGCAGGGGACGAGGCAGTAGTGCTTGTGTAAGTCCAGGCTTAGCAACGCTCCCCAATACAAGAGTTATTAAAAAACACAGAAAATAATTATGCTTAGACACAGTTCAGCAGCTAAAAAAATTCTATAGTATTTTTGCTAGAGCAAACTATATTTATTCAATCTTGACAAAAATCTCGACAAAAAGCTACTTAACTTATTCAATACTCAACTTTTTCTCAGTATTCTTTTGCCTTATTCCCCATGCCCAATGGCCACCCCAATCGAGTCGGCTGTTGGTACACACGCTTAAGAGTATTGACATCTCTCGGAGAAATGCGTGGTGGATTGCGAACTTGGGAAAAATATAGGGCATCAGTTTCTAAACGACTATGCCCCCAAATTCCTAAAGCGTGACCTAGTTCGTGTCGGGCTGATGCCGTGATATAAAGCTCAGTTTGATTTGGACTGATAGAGATAGTACAGCGGTGTAATAGCAGGGGCGGCTTTTCCGGGGTTTGACTGACATATAATTCATAGCGGGTTTCGCCAGAGCGGGCGCGGGCTAGTTTTCCGTCTCGCAACCGTTGCCGGGGGGGATTTCGTCGCCAAATCGTGATATCAGCAGTTTCTGGGTGTTCGCTGAGTTCTATAGGTAAATAGACATGCCATTCTTTTACCGCCTGCAATACAGCCTTCCTCCAGGCAACAGCGCGGCGCTCGCTACTGTCAGACATTTCCACATAAACTACAATCGGAAATCGTGACCACACCAAAGAGCCGACTTTCACCGGCTTGACTTCAGAAAAATAATCGCCGCTGTTACTACTATCCTGCCATTGCCTCAAACTGGGCGGCAAGGGATGCACCTGCAAAGGAGGGAGTTGCTCTGTTTTTGCCGCAACCAACCACAGAGTGAGTGTTAAAAACAACCCTGTACAGAAAGCTAAAAATAAAAACACCCACCGTAAGCGCATTCTCCCAGCCGGAGTGATATCAAGACTATTTTCCCAACCACCCGGCACTCAAAATTAATGTCAAACCCATAAAAATAACTGTTAGTGTCCAAGTAATGCGATTCAGGGACGTTTCTGCACTCTTGGTACTAGAAAAAAGTTGGGCTTGTCCACCAATTCCTGCCAGGCCATCACCTTTGGGACTGTGTAATAAAACCAAAACGATAATGCCCACAGCAGAAACTACCCAAAGAATGTGCAGCAAGTTAACAATAGTCATAGTTTTGTTAGCCAACAAAATTGCTGGTTTATTGGTAATAAAAAGGGAATTTGCAGTTCACAATAGCATCAAATTGCCAAGCAGGCACTTACTGCTTGTATTTTTTGCCACCCTCTAGTTTCTCTTCCATTTTCACAAGCGAATGCTCACTGGTGAACGGTTGGGACGAATTTCTAATTCTGAAGGCAGAATCATCGAACGACCCGTCATTTCGGGAGGCTGAGGCAATTTTAAAATTTCTAGAATAGTCGGTGCAATATCGGCTAGACAGCCATCTGATCGCAATTTTACATCTGTACCGTGCCCTGTTATTTTAGCGCCTTCCCCTTCTACGAGAATAAAAGGCACAGGATTGGTAGTGTGAGCCGTCCAAGGGTTGCCTTCTTCGTCTATCATGTATTCGGCATTGCCGTGATCAGCGGTAATAATTGCCGTGCCGCCTACTCGGTTGACAGCTTCAATCAGTTTGCCTAGACAGTGATCGACCGTTTCGATCGCCTTGATTGTTGCTTCCAGATTGCCGGTATGCCCCACCATATCCGGGTTAGCGTAGTTGATGACGATCAGAGAATAAATCTGCTTTTGAATAGCAGAGATTGCCTCTTCCGTCACCTCGACTGCTGACATAGAGGGTGCTTGATCATAGGTTGGTACCATTGGGGATGGTACCAAAACCCGCTCTTCGCCCTCAAACGGTTCTTCTAAACCGCCGTTAAAGAAATAAGTTACGTGGGCATACTTTTCAGTTTCTGCCGTGCGTAATTGTTTTAAACCGTGTTTGGAAATTACTTCTCCTAGGATATTATCAAGGTTTTGGGGTTCAAAAGCCACCAGTACGGGCAATTCAACATCGTATTGTGTAAAGGTTGCGTAATGGAGGGGGCGAATTTGTTGGCGTTCAAATCCTTTGAAATTAGGGTCGACGAATGCATAGGTGATTTGCCGAGCTCGATCAGGACGGAAGTTAAAAAATATCATTCCATCCCCTGCTTCTACTGCTCCGGGAGCGACGCGAGTCGGGACAATAAATTCATCTGTAATTCCTTGCTGGTAGGAATCTAGAAGAATTTGCCGTGCTTTTCTCCCGTCTCCTGCTCCGTCTGTTGTCATTAAATCGTAGGCGCGTTTAGTGCGTTCCCAGCGGCGATCACGGTCCATACTGTAGTAGCGACCACAAATCGTGACGATGCGACCTACTCCTATGCGGGTGATCGCTGCTTCTATCTGCTCAATCACCTGCTGCCCTTCAGTCGGCGAGGTATCCCGCCCGTCGGTAATCACGTGGATACAAACCTCAGAAATTTCTTGCGCTTTAGCTAATTCTAACAATCCAAACAGGTGGTTGATATGGGAATGCACCCCACCTTCCGAACACAACCCTGCCAAATGCAGCTTGCCTCCCGAAGCGCGTACTTCTTGGCAAATTTTCACTAATGCTGGGTTGGTTAACAAGGAACCATCTTCTACCGCATCAGAGATGCGCATTAATTCTTGTTTAACAACTCTACCGGCACCAATATTCATGTGCCCTACTTCAGAATTGCCCATTTGTCCTTCTGGCAAGCCAACAGCTTTTCCAGAAGTACGGATTAGTGTTTTCGGATAGGCGGCCCAAAGGCTGTCCATCACGGGTGTCTTGGCCAGGGCAATGGCATTGCCTTCTCTTTGTTCACGGTAGCCCCAACCGTCTAAAATGACTAGCACCACCGGATATACAGGTGCTTGTGCCATAATCATTCACCGATATCGTTTAGTTCTTTCGACCCAATCATAACATCCCCCTGGCATACAATCAGTTCCAGATTCTTAGAACAATCCTTGCGATGTAGCTTTTGGAATAGGAGTTGCACCCAGTAGCCCTAGAAAATAAGAGGGCATCTAATAGGATGGAGTTTCAGACGAAAGTTTTTTGATGATAACATTGCGCGGTATCAAAGCTATCTTAGAAATAAAGTTTCTGGGGAAGGGTGAGCATGCGACATTTTTTATTAAAAGGATTCGCAGGAATCCTGTTATTGGCAGCTATAGGCTGCGGGGGTGAGGGAGGAGAGCAAGCCAGTACGCCAACGCCTCCCCCGCCGGCGCCAACCCCTAAAGCTTCTCCACAACAGCTTCCCACACTAGCACCTGGTGGAAAAGGGCCAGATTTCCAATCGCCAATGGTGCCGGAAACTCCTGCTAAACCGCCCGGATTAATTGCTTCTACCCCAACGGAGCAGCGGACGAAAGAAGTTAAAATTGGGCGAGCCAATCCATTTTTCAGCTTACAGCTACCGCCAGTTTTGAAGGTAGAAACAGGAGAAAATCAACCCCCTGTAAAACCTTCCCAACTGGGAGGTGCTCAAGTTCCAAGCCTGCCAGAATTACCAACTATCGGTCTTTCTCTGCTCCCTTCTTTGGCAGCCCAAAAAGTGCCGAACCTGCCAGATTTACCGGGACAAATTGGCCCTTCTCTCCCCCCTAGAGGTGGTGCTACAACTGCTACTCAACCCCAAAGAGGAGGGGCAGTTGCTCGACGTCCTAATTTACCAGGAGGCAGGGGCGCCCTACCTACTCGCCAGCAACCGCTATCACCTTCTCAACCTAAAGTTCTAGCAGCCCAAAAAGTGCCGAACCTGCCAGATTTACCGGGACAAATTGGCCCTTCTCTCCCCCCTAGAGGTGGTGCTACAACTGCTACTCAACCCCAAAGAGGAGGGGCAGTTGCTCGACGTCCTAATTTACCAGAAGGCACAGTGGCAAGGAGAAGACAAGGAGTGCAAGTTCCTACTCTGCCCAGCCGAGAAGTGCCGAAATTACCTGATTTGCCAGTGGCGATTGGCCCTTCTCTCCCCCCAGAACTGCCTGCTGCTTCTCCTCCTCCTCCTCAACAAGAACAAAAGCCAACGGCAGCGCCAGAACCTCCCCCACTTCCTCCTGTACCTCAACCGGATGTAGCACGAGCAGTAGAAGTATCGGGGCTCGTTCAGGTGGGTAATGAAACTCAGATCATTGTTAAAGCCCCATTAGAACCTACAAGCCGCTATGTGAAAGTGGGGCAGCGGCTGGCTAATGGCACGGTGCTCGTTAAGCGAGTGGAAATGAATGAGGGTTCGGAGCCGGTTGTTATTCTAGAGGAAAATGGTATAGAGGTGGTTAAGATGGTAGGGGAAAAACCGGTTTCGCCTGAAAAACCCACTTCATCAAAGTCTTAATATTTTTTAATATTTTAGTTAGTTCTGTAAATTTACTTGTTTTATCATAGGAAGTGAGCGATCGCATTATTAAAAAAGCGATCGCTTTTTCCCGAGTACACACGGATAAAAAAACGGTGTTTACATTTTTGATTTTTTGATTTGGGAATATTTTTTTTATCGTTTATTTATTTATTTTTGAGGCTAAAAATTTAATAAATTAATAATAAAATATAAAAATGTGTAGATATGGCCAGAAAGAGAGAGCAAAAAATAAATTAGTGGATAAAAAGAAATAAGCGGAGGGAATGATTCATGGGTTATATTCAGAAATTTAAAATTCTCCTATTGGCGGTTTTTTTCATGGAGGTGGTAAGTTATGTAAACAATACCTTGCCATCACTGGCTCAAGCAGGAGGAGAATATATACCCCCCAAATGTCAAGGGAATGTCCGCAATGGCAGTAATGTCAAATGCAGTTACGCAAATGGCGATAATTATATAGGCGGATTGGCTAATGGCCTGCCGAATGGGAGAGGAATATATGTTTATGCCAATGGCGATCGCTACGAGGGAGAGTGGCGCAATGGTCGCCCTAATGGCAGGGGCGTGTTCATTTTTAAAGATGATGCCCGCTACGAAGGAATTTTCCGCGACGGGAATATTGTCAGGGGCACAGTAAGATTCGCAAATGGCGATCGCTACGAAGGCTCTTTTCAGATATTTCAAAACCCTCAAAGCAAAGAAATCAGCAACCAGCCAAGTGGCAGAGGACGATTTATATTTAGAAACGGTGATCGCTATGAAGGAGAATTCTTCGCTGGGATAATTTTTGGCAGAGGCATCTTCATCCACGCCAACGGCACCCGCTGTGAAGGGCAATTCTTCAATAACAATCTAGACGGAAAAGGAACATGCCTCTATAAAAACGGCGCTCGCTATGAAGGAGAATTTCGCCAGGGGCGACCTCACGGCAAAGGAATTTTCATACAAGCCGGTGGCAGACGCTACCAAGGAGAGTTTCGCGAAGGTCAGCCTTTCAATCCTAAAACTGCAACCCAATCATAATCTTAAACAGTCTGGGGTATTTTCCTGAGACGACTTGGAATTCTGGGCGCTAAATTTGAAGCAGACCGACATGTATTAATTTTAAGGCTTGCCATGACTGCTTGCTCGCGTGCTGGCTACTCTCCCTTTGACTTTGCTCCCCAACCAACCCAAGATGCTGAGCTTCTCCAACAGTTAGAATTTATTCCCGGCTTGAAACAACTCTTGATGCTGCGGCAAGTCCATGCTTTGGAACACGCAACAGTTTGGGTTCTGAGCGAAGCAGCCGCCACAACATCCAACACAACTGGGAGTCCTGATAATGAATTATTGGGCGGTATGTCCACCGATTGCGGATTCTACCTCTACGGTCAAGTTAATACCGCTCAGCTACAGAGAGCAGTGCGAACTGCCCTGCGGCGGCTCACAAGCGGGGAATGGGATTTGGCAGTGCATCCGCGCTGCGGTACTAATCTGTCGGTAGCGATGCTGCTGACGGCAGGATTAGCTCTGGGAATTAACATGTTGCTGCCGCGTGGACCAATTGAACAAATCATCGGTCTGGCAGTGGCGGCGACGACTGCAGCCCAACTTGCTCCTGATTTGGGCTTTCTCGCACAGCGGTACTTGACTACAGCTATTCCCTTTAATCTGGCGATCGAAGATATTTCTCCAACTCGCGATTTCTGGGGGCGTCCAGCTCATTTCGTGCGCGTCCGCTGGAATGGGTGACTGGGAAAGGGGTATGGGGAATGGTTCCCATGTCCTCTGCCCTATTTCTGAAAATAGCAACAAAACTTAAAGAAAAAATCGCGCCAACAGCCTAGATCCGATAGTACGCTGAAAAACAATTAACGTTTAGATTGACAATCGTTAGCAAAGGAAAAACACAAATGGCTCTCCAACGCGGTTCCAAAGTTCGCATTCTCCGGAAAGAGTCCTACTGGTACAAGGACGTAGGCACTGTTGCCTCTATCGATCAAAGCGGGATTAAGTATTCTGTGATCGTCCGCTTTGACAGGGTTAACTACTCCGGGATAAACACAAACAACTTTGCTCCTAACGAATTAGTCGAAATTGAAGCTCCCAAGAAAGAAAAAGCAGGCTCTGCCGCTGGCAAAAAGAGCTAAATAAATAAAAAAAAACAAATAGGAGTATAGGCTGACTTGGCGTGCAAAAAGGTAAAAACCAGTCCCGCTTTGGGAACTGAATCAGATTATCGTGCCTGAGCTGCCAGAAGTTGAAACAGTGCGCCTGGGGTTGGAAAAAGTTACCCTAGGACAAAAAATTCTGGGAGGCGAAGTGTTGCTGGAGCGCAGCATCGCCTACCCATTTCCTGCGATCGCATTTTTATCTGCTGTCTCTGGAGCAGCGCTCGCTCACTGGCACCGTCGGGGTAAATATTTACTCGCCTCACTGGGCCAACACGGCTGGTTGGGCGTTCACCTACGCATGACTGGACAACTCCTCTGGCTGTATCAGCAGGAACCTTTGCAACAACACGTGCGCGTCCGACTTTTTTTTGAAGGCGGTAGAGAACTGCGCTTTGTTGATCAGCGGACATTTGGTCAGATGTGGTGGGTGCCCCCTGGTATACCCCCGGAAAAAATTATCACTGGAATACAAAAATTAGGTGCAGAACCATTTTCTAGTGAATTTTCAGTTGATTATTTTTTAAATAAATTGCATAAATGCAAGCGCCCTATCAAAACCGCCCTGCTCGAGCAGTCAATTGTGGCAGGAGTAGGGAATATTTATGCTGATGAAGCCCTTTTTAAAGCTGGCATCCGCCCAACAAAACCGTGCAATATTTTGAGTTACTCTGAAGTGGAGCGTCTGCATGCTGCCTTGATTCAAGTTTTACAAGAAGCGCTCGCTCTTGGCGGCTCGACTATTCGCAATTTTCTCACTGTCGAAGGCGTCAACGGCAATTATGCCGGTGCCGCGTGGGTGTATAATCGTACTGGCAAACCTTGCCGTATCTGTTCCGCACCAATTGAACGCCTAAAATTAGCAGGGCGAGGGTCCCACTTTTGCCCTTACTGTCAGCAATAGAGGGAAAAAATTCACAATAGAGGCTAAAATTATATATATTATTTTATTACCATTGTCTATGCCCGATTGCCGTAGGAAAGGCACAAAATACTTTACAATTTTTAAGGAAATCAAATTTTAGGCGCAACTCTTAGCGGGTTATGGCAGAAAAGAAAGAAACAGAAATCAAAAAAGGGGATTTAGTTTACGCAATCCGGGAAAAGCTGGAAAATAGCCTAGAAGCAAAGGCTTCTGATCCCCGCTTCCCCTCCTATATTTTTGAAAGCAAAGGCGAAGTCGTAGACATACGGGGCGATTATGCTTTTGTGAAGTTTGGTAAAGTGCCGACTCCTAACATTTGGTTGCGCATCGAGCAACTAGAAAAAGCAAAGTAAGAGCGGCAGTAAATGTAAAGCAAGCGGTCAAGTGATGCCAAAAGTTAGCAAAACTTGACCGATTTTTTATTTGGGGGGTAGACAGGAAAACACTAAAGTGGTAGATTTAAATACAAATGAAATGGGATGGCAGGGTTAAACAAAATTTAATGCGAAAGATAAAAAAAAACAAAATAAAAACTGCGAAATAACCTCTACCCCATTTCTTCCAGGTTCAAAACTAGCGGAAGCGGGAAAAAATTGCGAAAATGAATTCTTCATCTTTGTTGTCTCCTACTTGTACTTCCCCCCGCGTCACAGTCGTTGGAGCTGGTAAAGTAGGCAGTACCCTAGCACAGAAAATTGCCGAAAAAAATATCGCCGATGTGGTATTGTTGGATATTGTCGCAGGCATGCCACAAGGGTTAGCTCTCGACTTGATGGAAGCGCGCGGATTGGAACACCAAGAGCGCTTAATTATAGGTACAGTTGATTACAAAGATACAGCAGGATCTAATATTGTGGTGATAACTGCTGGAGTGCCGCGCAAACCAGGGCTGACACGAGAAGATTTGGTGACAATTAATGCTAGAATAGTGGTGGAAGCGGCGCAAAAGGCGAGCGCACAATCGCCAAATGCAGTTCTAATAGTTGTCACAAATCCCTTAGACGTAATGACATATTTAGCTTGGGAAGCTAGCGGGCTTCCCCCTCGTCGCGTCGTCGGTATGGGAGGGGTTCTCGATGCAGCTCGTTTCCAAACTTTCATCGCTCTTGAATTGGGAGTTTCCGTGCAGGATATCCAAACAATGGTAATAGGAGATCACGGGCAGTTGATGGTGCCTTTGCCACGTTACTGCACGGTTCGCGGAATCCCAATTGCAGAATTGATGAGTCAAGAAGCGATCGCTCGTTTAGTAGAAAGAACCCGCAATGGCGGTGCAGAAATCGTTCAGTTAATGCAAACCGGCAGCGCCTTTTTTGCTCCTGCAGCATCGGCAGCGCTGATGGTAGAAGCAATTTTACAAAATCAACCTCGGGTGGTGCCTGCAGCAGCATACCTGCAAGGAGAATACGGATTAAACAATATTTTCTTGGGGGTTCCCTGTCAGTTGAGTTGCCGTGGTGTTGAAAAAGTAATCGAATTGCAATTGACGGATGAAGAACGCGATGCTTTTATGCGCTCAGCAGCTTCAGTGCAGAAAAATATCTCCCAAGCAAAAGAATTAATAGCGGCATCAGTGCCGGGATAGACTGTTATGAAAACCGGGTTTTTAGAAAAACTCGGTTTTTTAAATCAAAATATAAAAATTAAAAATAATCTTATTATAAAGCGCATATTATTTTATAGTAAAAAGAGAAATGCTCTTTATTAATGATGCAATAAAGAAGCGAGAATGGGAATAACGCTATTACAAGTAAATGCATTTACAGAAAAACATTTTAGCGGCAATCCGGCGGCAGTTTGCGTGTTAAAAGAACCAGCAGATGAAAGCTGGATGCAGAAAGTAGCTAAAGAAATAAATTTATCCGAAACAGCATTTTTATACCCGCAAGCAGATGGTTTCAACCTGCGCTGGTTTACTCCAACCGTGGAAGTGGATTTGTGCGGGCATGCTCCTTAGACGAGCACTCACGTATTGTGGGAATTAGAATATTTAGAAGCAACAAAACCAAGGCAGAGGGATTGGATAGAACTTAACTTCCCGGCAACGCCGCAGCAAATAATAGCCTCACCGCACTGCTGTTTGGTGCCATTAATGAATTTGTTGCTTATCAGGCATCGGAGCGGGGCGGTGTGGTGAGCATTGCCTATACAGATATAGGGGTATAGGGGCAATCACGTGGGAAAAAGCCTACTACTGATACTGCTGGCTTCCCCCGCCTTCAAAATTTATTTTTTTTTAATATTTTCTTTTTCTTGGCAAACGGTAAAATAAGATACAGAAATAAGATTTTAATTTCACCTTACCCCAGTTCCTATTGTCCAATGCAAAACCAAAATATAAAACTCACCTATCGCGGCGTCAGTTACGACTATGAACTTCCCACCCTCGACATGGTAGAAAGTTCGGTAGGGGGTAGATATCGGGGTTATCCTTGGCGATTGCGCTATCCCCGACATATACCCGCGTCTGAACCTATTTACAGTATGCAATATCGGGGGGTTCATTACTATAGTGAGCGCCCAACTGAGATAGGCGCGCGTGTTGCCGAAAGGGTGACTTCCACCCCGAAAGTATGCCAGGGGCTGTTGACAGAAGTAGCCCAAATCCACCGCGATAACCTATGGAAAAACTTGGAACGACGTCTGCAAGTAGCCAAAGCCAAGGGGGATAAAATTCTGATCGAAATGTTAGAAAACGAATCAAAACAGTTAAGGTGCTTAGTTTAATAAAATTGGGGGAGGGAGATTGCGCCCTTAACCGTTTAAAGTGTCAAGGAATTGCGCAGTTGCTCGATGTTCTCTTCCCAGTGAGCACCATCAAAGGAAATGATACGAAAGCGAGCGCGAACATCCCCATCCAAACAACGAACATTCACAGAAAAACCATCAGGATGCGAGCGCGGGCGATAAAATGAGTGAATCCCGCAAAGGCGGCAAAATGTATGTTTAGCAATCCCCGTATTAAATGTATAAGTTGTCAGAAATTCTTCCCCTTGCAGTAAGGTAAAATTCTCAGCAGAGACAATTAAATGCAAAAATCCTTTTTTCCTACAAATAGAACAATTGCACTCCGTTGCAACGTGTTCCTTCACATTCACTCGAAACCGTACTGCACCACAGTGACATCCACCTTCATAACTAATTATTTCGTTCATTTGTAACTTTCCAAAAAAGCTATTTCTTTACAGCAATATACTTTCTAATCTGGAATCATTGCCATTTTTGTCGCGCTGCAGCCAAAAACTTTGCAAACCTGCTGCGATCGCTCCCTGATAATCTTCCTCAAAACTATCTCCGATGTGTAAAGCCTCACCAGGCGCACAGCCGTGTTTTTGCAAAGCGGCAGCGAAAATTTTCGCATCCGGTTTAGCGGCACCTATTTCTGTAGAAATCGTCACTGACTTAAAAAAATCAGCCAAATTTAACGCCTTTAAAACTGCATAAATTCGGGAATCAAAATTAGACAAAATACCTAATTCAATCCCTCGATGGTGCCAACTTTCTAGAGTTTTGTACACGTCAGGGTAGACAAACCAGGGGGCAGCAGTAGCAAAGTGGGCGTAGAGATTGGCAAAAAAATCGTCGAAATTTGAGAAGTAATGTAGAACATTAGCTCTGTGAAAAGTTTGCAGGGCGATAGCGTGCCACCAGCGGTATTCTTGCTGCGGCAAATCAACAGCACTAACCCCAGGAAAGCACGCTGGTTCAGCCACCTTAAAGCTCTCAAAAAAAGCTCGATTTAGCACCTCAGCCGAAACAGCAACGCCATACTTCCAAGCAATAGAAGCATACACCTCACCCACACTACCCCGCACGCCAAATAGGGTACCAACAGCATCGAGAAAAATTACTTTCGGGCGTTTGTTATTTTCATTCATGTTAGTTAGGCAGGGTTAAGGGGTAATTGGCTATTTATTTATTTTTAACTTGAAAGTATAGCCTGTAAGGGCTGTGTAATCCAATTAAAAGCGACTTTCAACTGGTGATCAAAAGTGGGCATACGATACAGATAAACCAGACGGCGAACGAGGTGAGCAAGAATGCCATCTAGTTTGATTCCTAAACCGGTGAGGGTGGCGTTATCAATACCTAATGTCATCATTTCGCCGACTGCCTGATAGCGGAATGGTAAAAGGGGGCGAGCGCTCAGAGATGCCCAAACATTCCAAGCGACATAATCAGCTTGCTGAATAGCAGCCTGAGCTGTAGCGGGCACCTGCTGCCCTTCGGCATCTTTACAGTCGGCTAAATCTCCGAGGGCGAAAATTTCTTGGCGCTCGACTGCTTGCAGTGTCGGTAAGGTGACTAACTGCCCGCGACTATTTTTCTTAAGAGGAAGCTCGCGCACTGCTGCCGCTACTCGTGTTCCCACAGTCCATAGTACTATATCTGCTGGAATCCTGTCTATTTGTCCTTTGTATAGCAGCGAAATCGTCTCAGCGTCGAGAGATTCTACTGTCGTTTCTAAATCTAGAAAAACGCGGCGCTCTTCTAAAGCCCGCATAGCAGCTTCGCGGTTAAACTCGCTGGAGGTTCGCAAAATCATTTCGGCTTGTTCTATGATCCGGATGCGCCCTCGCTCCCCTAGTCTATCTGCCAATTTACAAGCCAGCTCCACTCCGCTGTAACCAGCTCCCACAATTACTACGCGGATAAATTCTTTTTCAGAGGTTTCTAAAGCTCTTAGGCGTTCTTCGACTCGGTAGGCATCTTTGACTGTACGGAAGGGGAAAGCATATTCATTCGCTCCCGGCACCATATGCAAGGGTGTTTCTCCTCCGAGGGCTAATACCAGACGATCATAGGTAAAATCGCTACCATCTTTTAGCAACACTTTTTTCTCGGAGTCTACGTCAATTGCCACAACCTCTCCTTGATGAAAGCGAATGTCAGTATTTCTCAAAAGTTCTTCAAAGGGCGGGGCAATTTCCCAGGTTTGTAGTTCGCCAGTCAGGATTTCGTAAAGCAGGGGTGAAAACAGGAAGCGATCATTCTGATCAATAAGAATGATTTCTGGCTTTTGGGGCTTTATCCAGGGAAACTGACTTAAACGCAGGGCGGTATACAATCCGCCAAAGCCACCGCCGAGAATAACAATGCGTGGTTCAGTCATAAGTTGGTAAGCGGGCGATTCTAGCAGGGCAATTTTATTTCAGCATAGCAGGAGATGTAAGTAATCTGCCCTGAGAGAAGAAAATCCTGACGGATAGCGCTAAGGGTGCGAATAAAAAAATATTGGTTCGATAAATGAATAAGGCAAATTTTTTGGCAGGTTTCTAATATGGCACCTATTCTCAAGACTCTCAGGCAAACTGTATTTAAAACTCGCCCTATTCAATCTTCCTCGCTTCCAGATGAAGAAAAACATATTGTGGAAGCGGGTCAGCAATTTGAACTCCACTCTTATACTTTCGAGCGTAATCATGTTCGATTTGCTCTCAGTAAAGAGAGTTTTAAAGGTCGGAATACTTGGTATGCTTTTGGGCAACATGTTCAAATTTTTGCCGATGGCGGCAAACAAGCGATCGCTTATCCCAAACCCAGACCAAATTCTATCAAACTACCAGTTCCATACAAATCGCAACTGGATAACTGGTACAATCCCACCGGCTCTTGTAATGTTACTTCAATTGCCATGTGCCTAGAGTACCTAAAAACTCCGCGCAAAACTTATGTAGGGCAATTTGAAGACGAACTTTATCAATATGCGCTTAGCAAAGGATTGAACCGTCACGAACCGGAACATTTGGCCATAATTGTTAGAGATTATGGTCGCAAAGATGATTTCAAACGTAATGCTACTATCGATGCCGTTAAAGATTGGCTGGCTGCTAGAAATCCTTGTGTGATTCACGGATATTTTACTTCTTTCGGTCACATTATTGTTGTTGTTGGTTATGATCCTAATGGCTTTATCGTTCACGATCCTTATGGTGAGTGGTTCTCTGATGGCTACCGTACCGACTTAAGCGGTGCCTATCTCCACTATTCTTATGGTTTGATTCGTCGAACTTGTATCCCTGACGGCAGCTTTTGGGTTCATTTTATTTCCGCTTAAAATAATAAACCCGGTTCAAAAAAAACCGGGTTTATTATTTTTAAATTTCAATTTATTTTTTAATTAAAAATTGCAAGAATTTTTCAAAAATATTTTAATATTTAATTTTGCAGTAAAATGGTTTATATTTTTGATGGTTTTTAGGGTAAATAATGTTACAATATGAACAAGCGATCGCTTGTGATGAATAAGCCTGCGTGCCTGCATGTTATTATTATTCAATTTCCTAAATTTGGGAACTTGAATAATATTTGAAAAAACTAATAATGGCAGTAAGTGCTGCAGGAAGTGTTTTTTTATTGTAGTGGATATTGACTGTCGTGGCTAAAGTAACTTTCAAAAACGTTTACAAAAGCTTCCCCGCTCGCAAAGGGGGAAAAAAATCTATATTGCGGGATATTAACTTAGAGGTAGAGGATGGCCAATTTCTGGTACTGGTTGGGCCATCTGGTTGTGGAAAAAGTACGCTGTTACGTTTGCTAGCAGGGCTGGAAGAAATTACGGCTGGTGAGATTTATATTGGCGAGCGCCTCGTTAATAATTTGCCTCCTAAGCAACGCGACATTGCGATGGTTTTCCAAAATTACGCCCTCTATCCCCATTTGACGGTGTACGATAACATTGCTTTCGGGCTGCGGCGCGCTAATAGAGGAGGGAAAGAGTGGGGGAAGGGTTTAGTTGAGGATATGTTAGTTGCAGCAACGCGAGCGTTTCCCAAAGGCTTACGCTATATTTCGGAAAAAGAAAAAGCGATTGAAGAGCGGGTGCGAGCGGTAGCAAAGTTGCTACAGATTGATTCGTTGTTAGAGCGGTTACCGAAACAGCTTTCTGGGGGGCAAAAGCAGCGGGTTGCCCTTGGCAGAGCAATCGCTCGCAATCCTCAAGTTTTTCTTATGGATGAACCGCTTTCTAATCTCGATGCCAAGCTCCGCACTGAAACTCGCGCCCAAATTGTAAAACTCCAGAGACAGCTTGGCACTACGACTATTTATGTTACTCATGATCAGACGGAAGCTCTGACGATGGGCGAGCGCATTGCCGTCATGCATGCGGGTCAAATTCAACAGGTGGCCCAACCTTTAGAACTTTACAGTAAGCCAGCCAACCGTTTTGTCGCCGAATTCATTGGCTCGCCGCCGATGAATTTCCTGCCGGTACAGTTTCAGGCACCCTTATTGGTAGTGCATCCCCAATTTCGTCTTACCCTACCGGAAGTTTGGGCACCGGTGTTGAGAAAATACGACGGGCGAGAGCTGATTTTGGGCATTCGCCCTGAACACTTGAGCCTTAGTCTGCCAGCGAGCAAAAATCTGCAAGTGCAAGTGGAGCTTGTCGAAGCACTTGGGCACGAGACTTATTTATCTGTCAGATTAATTGAAGATAGCGGTGTCAAAGAGCAGCAGCGAATTCAGGTGCGTGTCGATGCTGAGCGCTGCTTCCGGCTGGGCGAGAAAATCTGGATTGCGATCGCCCCTGACAAACTTCACCTTTTCGACCCCGACACTGGCGCTACTATTTTCCCATAAAACTAGCAAACTTGTCTATTACGGTATTCACTACTCCAACCGTAACCGAGTGTTCGTTGCCACTGACGCTAGTCTTTGTTACATTCATTTACAGAAGTTAACAAAACGTTGCTAAAGGAAGAAGACAATGGAAAAGGATAATCGTAACACTTGGGAATGGGGTTTCACCGCTGGCGCTGAAAACTGGAACGGTCGTCTGGCGATGATTGGCTTTGCCGCTGCCCTGATTTTGGAACTGGCTACCGGCAAAGGCGTGCTGCACTTTTTCGGGCTGATGTAATGTTAAACCGCAAGCATTGCCAGCCCTGAAGACAGGGCTTCCCGCGGAGGGAAGCCGCTGTCAGTAAATAGAATAACAATTAACAATTCAAGCGTTTCCAAAGCTCAAACAATCTCCAAACGAATATAACTGGGAGTTCCAAACAGGATGCCCAGTTTTTTTATTAGGGAATAGCGTGGCTAATGACTAATGGCTTGAATATTAGCGATTAGCCATGCTTAGTGGTTAGCGGATGTATTCTTTGAGAATACTGTTGCGATTAGGATGGCGCAATTTCCGCAGGGCTTTAGCTTCAATTTGGCGAATTCGTTCGCGAGTAACATTAAATATCTGGCCGATTTCCTCAAGAGTTTTCATACGCCCGTCATCCAAACCGTAGCGCAGCCGTAAGACATCGCGTTCGCGGGGGCTTAGAGTATCGAGTACACTTTCTAGGTCTTCGCGCAGCAGATTTTTAGCCACCTGATCTTCGGGGGTTTCGCCGTCAGATTCGATAAAGTCTCCCAGGCGAGAATCTTCTTCTTTGCCGATGGGAGTTTCTAGAGAAATAGGTAACTGAGCGGATTTAGCTATAAAGCGCAACTTTTCGATGGTCATTTCCATGCGGGTGGCGATTTCTTCTTCGGTGGGCTTGCGGCCCATCTCTTGAGAGAGGAGTTTGGTGGTCTTTTTAATCCGAGAGATTGTTTCATAAAGGTGAACAGGGAGGCGAATCGTGCGCGACTGATCTGCGATCGCACGAGTGATTGCCTGACGAATCCACCAAGTCGCGTAGGTTGAGAATTTATACCCCTTTTCGTGGTCAAATTTTTCTGCTGCCCGGATCAGACCCAAGCTGCCTTCCTGAATCAGGTCTTGGAATGACAGACCCCGATTCATATATTTTTTAGCGATCGAAACCACCAGACGAAGGTTCGACTGCACCATTTTTTCCTTAGCCCGGCGACCTAGGTGCAGGCGACGGCGAAACTCTGACAAATCCATGCTCACGGCTTCAGCCCACTCCGATTCGTGGGGAGTCCGCTCTAGTTGATTGTACAGTTGTTCGCGCACCCGCTCTAATTCCAACAAGTCAGCGATTTTACGCGCCAGTTCTATTTCCTCGTCAGCTCGCAGCAGTCGAATCCGCCCAATTTCTTGCAAGTAAAGACGAATAGAATCTTCCGTGTAATGCTTCTTTTTAGCCTGGGCTTTCCGACGGGCTGTGCGAACCTTACCAGACTTACTCTCATCCCGCTCGCTTTGATCTTCTATGAATACTTCTTGATCGCCTTGTTCGTTGCTGAACAACTCATCTTCCATGTCGTCCAGTAACATATCTTCTAAATCACTTTCAGGCTGTCCGATGGTTTCCTGTTCTGTGCGATCGAGAGTTGCCATTACATTGTTAGCCTGGTTCATGCCGCGTTCCTCATGCTCCTTATTTAAACAATTAATCTCTGGATAGCGCACTCGGTCTATCTTCTGACAGTCGGAAACTCCTACTACAAACAGTTCCCTTAACTGTTGAAAGTGCCGACCGAAACCTAAACCCTTTCCCCTCCTGTTAAGGTTCGGGTATGAGCGCCACAGAATACCTTTATCTTGGTTTTTAAGAAGACCTCTCCGATTGTAGCCTAGTTCACCAAAATTGCACGCTGCTCGATTGGTTTAACTCTAGTTTCGGAAGGTCAAGCTTTCCAAGGGCTAAAGTCTAGCCCTTTGATTTCATCTCAGCTCAATGCCTGAAAAGTTGACAATATGCCGCGCGCTTCTATAGTGACGAACACTTTCGCGCTCGGACATTCCGGTTAAACCGTTGCTTTTCCTTTTCAGGATTTTATTTAAAAACGATTTGGTTTACTTTTATTGGCTGAGTTTTGAAAAAAACAAAAGCGATTACCATTCATGCACCCTTGTTATCCTGTGTTCTTGAATTTCATACACCATCTGCGAGTGGTTTGGCTTTATCTGTTTGTTGTAGGCGGCGAAAGTCGCTCTTTTCTAAAGTGCGGTACGCTACTAGCGCCTTGCCTGGAGGCGATATCCCCCGACGCCAAAAATTTTTTTGGATAAAGCTTGCGCTTGTGCCTGAAGCGCCAGAATCCCGCCTTCGGGAAGAGGCTCTCAAAGAGCATGCACTTTCTCGCCCGCAGGATTCGCCGAGCCATTGCGGCGACGCCAGAGTTTGTCTTTTGCCGCCAGCCGAAGCTGTAGGCAAGAAGGATTGAGGCAGGGTATGTGCTAGCCTTAGAATTTGGGCTGATGTCTCAAACCCCTCAGTTCTTTCTGCAATCACGCTGCTAGGCACGCACCCCCTTTTTTAGCCGTCAAGTTCCGCTCATAGATTCTGTTAAATACTACTTTAGTTTGCCAAAAAACTCATCTGAACAAATATTAGAACCTACTCAGCTATTGTAATCAAGAGTTTGGAATATGACAGGGATTAATTTCATAAATTAACATTTTCTCAGACAAACACTACTGCAGATGCGTCAAAAAAGTGTGGGAACCCTACCCATTTCATGACGGCAGCCGCAGCAATCCCTAGATGCGATTTCTTACGGGTTTCTACAGAGGGGCTATCTGCAAAGCTTCGATTGCACTTAATTTTTTTTGCTGTTTTTGGACACCGCTAATCTGGGCTGTTGTTTATTATATCCTAGAAATTACGTATGACTTGGGGCTGCTCAATGTTTCTCAGTTTTACAGTAGTTGTTTAATAATACAAATAATACATGTATTCTATATGCACCCCAACGATTACTCCTTTGCGGGGGGAAAATAGCGAGCGCAGCATTGGCTGAGGAGGGAGATATAGCAAGACGACTTTCTCTAAAAACTGGGTTTACAAACTTTTGATTTGCAACATTCAAGTTTTTACTTAGAGCGTTTTTGACTAATTGATATCGTTGAATATAGTGCTTATAGCTATTCTTGTTTTAATTATAATTATGCACTTCAAATGAATAAAATCTCTACTCTCTTTCTTGTCTCGAGCCGGGAGGATTGTTGTATGGTTAAATACATGAGGGGTTAGATCAATCATATACTCCCCGGTGAATATCCCAAGTATAATATCTTAAAGCTAGAACTCGCCAAAAGCAAACTTCCTCAGTAGGATGCGTTAGCTGTTGGTGTGATAAGTGCCTGACTTTATGACTTTAAGTGAATATCGAAAATTTCTTAATATTAAACACTTTAGCATAAATCATATCACTATTGAGAAAAGATTGAGAAAAGATTTTGCACTGCAGGCTACACTTAAGATACTGCGATCGCTTTCTCTAAGTTTAGATTAGGATAGTATATTTTTTTAACGCCTTGCCGCCTCATTACTCTATATCTATAATTATAATTTTTGCAAGCGGGCGAGAGCCTCAATCAGTTGACTTGGCTCATCGATTGCGCAATCGGGCTGCTGTGCAGCCAGCAACTGTTTGGAATGAAAGCCCCAACTGACGGCAATCATTCCAATCCGACTTTTCTTTGCCGCCTCGATATCTCGAACCTCATCGCCTACATAAATTACTTCCTGCGGTGTCAAATTTTCTTGCTTCAGCAACCATTTCATTAGTTTACTTTTGCCAAAAATCGTTGAGCCGGAATATATATAATCAAACAAATCAGTAAGCTTGTTATTTTCTAAAAAAATTTTCACATTTTCTGGCGAGTTAGATGTTAAAATACCCAACCGATACCCTTTCTGTTTTAATTCTTTCAAAACTTTCTCAATTCCCTTTATAGGCAGTACGGAATGAATTTCTTTATTTAATTCTATTTTAACGCGTCGTAACAGGGAGGGAATTTTAAAAATAGCAATCCCTGACTGCCTAATAATTTCTCTAGAAGTTAAATTTTGCAGGCGTTCGATATCGGCTTTGGTAGCTGGCTTGTAGCCAAACTCTCCCGCCAACCGATTGATAATTTTTATTAACAATTCTAAAGTGTCGGCTAAAGTGCCATCAAAATCAAAAATAATTACTTTAACACTCATTCGCTTGCCTAAGATTTATAAGAGATATTTCTCACTTTTTATCCAGAGTTTGAACAGCTTCTAGATGCGCTCTGGCATTGCGCCGGAGCATTTCTGGTTTAATTCGTCGTAGGGCGGAGGCTCGAAAGCGGCGATCCCACTCTTGCTCAGAGATTTCGGCAAGTTCGCTGAAGGTGGGAGCTATGTTTTCTGGGTAGGGCTGGAACTCAACCACGTCGGTTTGTTTGGCAAAGCGCTGATTCCAGGGGCAGACGTCTTGACAGATATCGCAACCGGCAACCCAGCCTTGTAGGGAACGGGCGATTTCTTCAGGCAATTGCTGGGCTCGATTTTCAATGGTGTGATAAGCAATACAGCGATTGGCATCGATAACAAAAGGTGCAGCGATCGCTCCCGTGGGGCAAGCTTCGATACAGCGGGTGCAGGTACCGCAGTGGGGCGTATGCGGATGATCCGGCGTTAATTCTAGATTAGTGAAAACTTCTCCCAAAAACACCCAGGAACCATACTCTCTAGTAATGACATTGCTATTCTTGGCAATCCAGCCAATCCCTGCCTGCTGTGCCCACACCTTGTCCTGAACTGGTCCTGTGTCGGCATAGTACCGAGCTTTGATGCCTTCTCCCTGATTTTGTAGCCAGTTTGCAAGGGCTTTCAGTTTTTTGTGAAGGATGCGGTGATAGTCTTTTCCCCATCCGTAGCGGGAAATTTTCGCCCGCTTTGGCTCTGGCGAGCGCTCATAAGGCGTGTAATAGTTGAGAGCCACGCAAATCGCCGACTTTACCTCTGGCATAAACGAGCGAATATTCTGTCGCTTCGGGTTTTTCATCCAATCCATATCTGCTTGGTAGCCTTTAGCTATCCACGCCCGTAAGTGTTCTGCTTCTGCTGCTATAACTTTGTCGTCTACAGCTGCTATTCCGACTTTATGGAATCCCAGCTCTAGGGCTTTTTGTTTAATTTGGCTGCTTTTGAGAGGCGATCGCGCAAGCATTCTAGGATTGTTTATTATTCAAATTCTAAGTTTTATATATATATATATATGATGATGATGATGATAAAAAACCGGGCTGTTTCTCCTTTGCTTCTCTTACGCCAAATCCTCCCCCTTGCGCGAGATAGAACTGCTGACTATAACTGATATTGTTTACACTCGGTTGCAATTGACTTATTATAATTTCGCTTTGGCTGTATTTATGAGCAATTCGTTAAAAAACGTACATACTATATGTTGAGGCTGTCGATTCGATAAGGGTTGTTTGGAAAGCCGGGATTGGGGGATTGGGGGAAAGTAACAGTGCCGATAAATTCGTAATTTCCTCTTTTTCTTATTTTCTTTGGTGGCAATTACTTTTTAACCGAACAGCTTTCCAATTCAAGTGGAAATTGTAATTTAAAATTTTAAAATTTTTTAAATGCAAACTTTCAGGCTTTCAGGGGCAGGGCACCGGTGCGTTTACATCCGGTGCCTGAAATGTTAAATTTAATTTTTCCTTTTTGAGGAATTGAAAAGAAAAATCGGACATCCCTTTTAGGGATTAAAATCAGAGGCGCTCGCCTTTCCCAACTAAGGCAGAAGAATAAGAAATTGGACCTTTGGGAAATCAAGCTTTTTTTGCTTCTGGCAAACTCGTCTCCAACTTCAGACAATTGCGACCATCTATTTGCAGACGGTACTCCACCTTATCCATGAGGCGATTCATAATCAACCAGCCATAGCCGCCATCCTGCATATCTTCAGGCGACGGTGCCATATAAGTAGACAAATCATATCCCTGACCGTGATCCCAGACTTCAAGGGCGATATCCCGATCTTTCAGTTCCAATCTAATCAGCACTGGTAAATTAGGTTGGTCTTTATGAGCATGACGAACCACATTTGAGTAAGCCTCTGCCAATACCAATCGTAGGCGATTAGATTGACGAGGCCAATCAACATAGTCGCCGATTTCGAGCTCTAAACTGCCTAGCAACCAGTTTTCGACAATCCTCAAGAACCTCAAATCGCTTGGGACATGCAGCTCAGTTCTCATAAACTACAGAACCTCTAGAGAAAGGATTGTTTGGTCATCTTCCTGTTCCACCGCTCGTTCGCGGATGCGAGCCAGTAAATTATTTAGGTCTAGAGGCGCTGGCTCCTCAAGCAGCAACTGCCAAAGACCCTCTTGTTGCAGCATTGCCCCCGCACTGACTGTGCCGTCGGTGGAGTTCCGCTCTGTGATAGTGGCTTCCGTGATGCCATCGCTCGTCAGCAGAAAGACATCTCCTGGGTTTAGCTCTATGCTTCCCGTTTTGCCTCGCCAGAGTGGTAGGATCCCGATGGGAACGCCGCGAACCTTAAGAAAATTCGGCTCGACTGGTTCTGATTTGCTGGCTAGTTTTTTGTGCGACCAGACGAGAGGATAAATGTGTCCGGCGTTAGCGTAAACCAGTTTTCTAGTTGACGGCGTGTAACGAGCCAAAACCATTGTAATAAAGCAGTTGTTGCTGATCAGGTCATCTGATAAGCTGCTGTTGAGGTTCACCATCACCTGTCCGGGATCGGACGCGTTTTCTTGCGAGAGTTCACGCCGCATCACCGAAATAGCACTTGCCATAAACAGGGCAGCGGGAACGCCTTTGCCAGAGACATCTCCAACCGCTACCCAGATGTCCCCCTGATTGTGGACGTATACTTCAAAAAAGTCGCCTCCGACTTCTCGGGCGGGATAGCAACAGGCTTGAATGCGCACGTTCTCTAGTTTCGGCCAACTTTGACGGAGCAAGTTAGTTTGAATTTGACGGGCCACTTCTAGTTCAGCGCGCATCTTCTCGGCTTGCTCTTGGGTGCGTTGGTAGAGCTTTGCCTGGGAAAGGGCGAGGGCTGCTTGCTCCGCCACACCTTCAATTAGTTGAATATCTTCAGATGACCAAGGAGAAGAACTGCCATCTTGATACAGGGATAGAACGGCGAGAAATTCTTTCTGGTAAATGAGTGGCACGACGATTTGCATACTGCTGCTGCCGTTGTCCTCATTGTGTCTTACTTGTAGGGTTCGACTTTCAAAGGCGGTTTTGATCAGGGGGTCTTCATTGAGGACGGCTTTAAGTTGATCGGAGGATGGGTAGAAAAATGCTTCTGACAGTAGGCGCTCGCCCTCCACTGGCCTTAATATGCAGGAATTTGCGTTAAACGCCCGCCCCACCGTTTCTACAATTGTCGGCAGCATGCTGCGATAGTCCAGCGACCCCCTAATTGCGCTCATCACGTCATTAAACAGCGATTCCCGCCTGAGGGCGCGGCGCAGTTCGTTTGTTCTTTGCTTGCTAAACCTATATGTTTCAGCTGCTTGCTGTACCACTAACTTTAGTTCTTCCGGCTGCCAGGGTTTGGTAATGTATTTAAACACCTGGCCAGAGTTTATTGCTTCCACTAAATCTTCTACATCTGTATAACCCGTGAGTAAAATCCGAATCGTATCGGGAAAACGCTCTACTGTTTTTCCTAAAAATTCGGTGCCGTTCATTTCCGGCATCCGCTGGTCAGAGATAATTACTGCCATTTCTCCCTGCTGCTCCAGCGTTTCCAAGGCGCTAAAGGCGCTGTCGGCTTTGTAGACTTGAAAATCTCGCCGAAACGTCCGGTACAGCAAGTCTAGGTTGTCAGGCTCGTCATCTACTACCAAGAGTTTGAGTTTGCTCCGATTTCCTTGGCTCATGCAAGACCACCACTTCCCGGCTAATCCATAAACTCGCTACCTAAAGATACAGCCAACAGCATCGGTACAAATGGTCAGGGGGTAATAATTTTTGGGACACGACTAGCAAAAACTTGGGCGAGATTGTTTCTCTAATGTAAAATACCCTAGATTAGTTTTGCTCTAACAGGCAGATGCTTGTGATTTAAACAACGCGCGCAGAATTCAGTCAGAGCGCTTTCGCATTTAGCTCTTACCTAGTGTAGCGAGCGGCCAATCACGTTTACCCATGTTTAGTTTTAATCTAGTGATGGGTGTTACCCCTTCTATTTTTTATTTTATTTTATTTTTATATATCACGCCGTCAATTTTTCGGCGAATCTCAGTTTGGCAGAACGGCACCGAGGATTGTTGGCAATTTCATCAGGTTGTGGTATTATAGGCTTCCTAGTCAAAATTCGCAACTGCGGCGATGAGCGCAATTGCTGTTTAACAAGCCGATCTTCTAAGCTGTGAAAGCTGATGATGCCGATTCTGCCCCCTGGTTTGAGCCAGTCGGGTGCCCGATTTAAAAATGTTTCTAGGGAAGTGAGTTCGCTGTTGACGACAATTCTCAAGGCTTGGAAAACGCGGGTGGCTGGATGAATGCGTCCATGTCGGTATTTGGCAGGAACGCAGGCTGCGATCGCCTCTGCTAGTTCCGTCGTCGTAAAAAAAGGTCGCCGCTTTACTATATGTCTGGCAATCCGCCGCGAAAACCTCTCTTCTCCATAAGTAAAAAAAATATCCGCCAGTTCGGTTTCGCTCCATTTATTTACAATCTCGGCAGCAGTTAGGGATTGCTGAGAATCCATACGCATATCTAACTCGGCAGTGTGACGAAAGCTGAATCCCCGCTCTGGTGTATCCAGTTGCCCGGAACTAATACCCAAATCGGCAATAATGCCGTTAAATGACAGCTCCTTTGCTGGGAAATCAGCAAAATTTCCCTGCCAAAACTGAAGGCGCTCGCTATATTCAGCAAGATTGGACATAGCTGTTGCGATCGCCATCCGATCCCGATCAATTGCCGTCACCCGCACATCTGGCTGCGCCGACAAAATCAAACGGCTGTGACCCCCAGCCCCTACCGTAGCATCCAGATAGTGGCCGCCTGGACAAATTGCCAATCCCGCAATTAACTCTCGACTGAGTACCGAAACGTGGACAAACGCCGGCTTTCCCGTATTCATAGCTATATAGGCGTCTGTCTTCATCCTAGGTTTTTGATTGCCAACACGAAATACAACTCTATGCCTGTATTCTAGCCCATATCAGCATTACCCGTGATAACCCCTAGCCTTAAAACACGGGTTACTTGCAGGCGATTCATACCAAGGGAGACTTTATCAACTCGATAGATATATTAAATATCTTGCTAAATTTTTTCGTAGAGTATTGCTATCGGAGGCTGTAGAGGTTCCCCTAGAATCCCTTTTAGAAGTGAAAACAAAACAACAAAAGATAATTTAAAATAACTTAACAACCGAAACAAAAATCAACATTAACCAGTAAATGAGTAGGTGCTTGCCCTCTTCAATTTTGGTGTGTAAGCAGAAATAGAGGTGCGGCGGCTCAAACACTTATAAAGGGGAGAATGCTGAGCAATGCCAAAAATTGAAACCAGAACCGAACCCATGATCATAAACATGGGGCCTCACCATCCGTCCATGCACGGGGTGCTGCGGTTAATAGTCACTCTCGACGGTGAAAACGTAGTCGATTGCGAACCAGTCATCGGCTATCTGCACCGGGGAATGGAAAAAATAGCCGAAAACCGCACCAATATCATGTACGTTCCCTACGTCAGCCGCTGGGATTACGCAGCAGGGATGTTCAACGAGGCAATCACCGTCAACGCCCCGGAAAAACTCGCCGACATTCCCGTGCCGAAACGGGCTAGCTACATTCGCGTTATCATGCTCGAACTCAACCGGATTGCCAACCACCTGCTATGGCTTGGCCCCTTCATGGCAGACGTGGGAGCGCAAACGCCCTTCTTCTACATTTTCCGAGAACGGGAAATGATTTACGACTTGTGGGAAGCCGCCACCGGTTATCGGATGGTAAATAACAACTACTTCCGTATCGGCGGCGTCGCAGCCGATTTACCCTACGGTTGGGTTGATAAGTGCTACGATTTCTGCGACTACTTCTATCCGAAAGTGGACGAATACGAGCGCTTGATTACCGACAACCCGATTTTCCGGCGGCGTGTCGAGGGCATAGGCGTAATCACCCGAGAAGATGCTATCAACTGGGGTCTATCTGGGCCAATGTTGCGCGCTTCCGGGGTGAAGTGGGATTTACGAAAAGTAGATCACTACGAGTGCTATGACGATTTCGACTGGGAGGTGCAGTGGGAAACCGCAGGTGATTGCATGGCACGGTATTTGGTGCGAATTCGCGAGATGCGGGAATCGGTGAAAATTATTCGCCAAGCTTTGAAAGGGCTACCCGGTGGCCCATATGAGAATCTGGAAGCCAAACGGATGGCTGCTGGGCCAAAGTCGGAGTGGAACGGCTTTGACTATCAGTTCATTAGTAAGAAAATTGCGCCCACTTTCAAGATTCCCAAAGGTGAACACTATGTGCGCATTGAGAGTGGCAAGGGAGAGTTAGGTGTCTATATTATTGGAGATGACAATGTGTTTCCCTGGCGCTGGAAAATCCGCCCGGCGGATTTCAATAACCTACAGGTGTTGCCTGCTCTGTTGCGAGGCATGAAGGTGGCGGATATTGTCGCTATTCTCGGCAGTATTGACGTGATCATGGGTTCTGTTGATCGGTAATTAATAACTATTAAAAAATAGTAAGGGCACGGCAGTACCGTGCCTTTCTTATTTGCGGTGATGTTTTTATGCGCGAAAAAGTATTAAATGATTCTAACCCGGCACTCTACAATATAATTCGCGATCGCATCTCTCAAAGCCCCCACCAGCGAATTACATTTGCTGAATATATGGATTTAGTCCTCTATCACCCAGAACATGGTTATTATGCTACCAATCAAGTTAATATCGGCGAACAGGGAGATTTTGTTACCGCACCCTACCTTGCCGCTGACTTCGGAGAACTCTTGGCAGAACAGTTTGTAGAAATGTGGGAAATTTTGGGACAACCAGCTCCCTTTCATTTAGTAGAAATGGGTGCTGGACAAGGAATTTTAGCTGCAGATGTACTGAAATATTTGCATAAGCATTATTTTGAATTTTTTGAAGTTTTGGAATATTTTATTGTTGAAAAAGCTGCTGGAATGATTGCTGAACAAAAGCAGATTTTAAAAAAATCCAAATATACTGAAAATTTGCATTGGTGTAACTGGGAAGAAATTCCGGATAATTCGATTATAGGTTGTTGTTTCTCTAACGAGTTGGTAGATGCGCTGCCAGTACATCAAATTATTTTCTTAGAAAACCGTCTCCAGGAAATATTTGTTAGTTTAGATAAAAATAATGATTTTGTAGAAGTTGCAGCCAAAGTTTCTACGGAAAAAATCACAGAATATTTTAATTTAGTGGGAATAAATTTAGCAAGTGGTGCTTATCAAGAAGGCTATCGTAGCGAAGTTAATTTAGCAGCGCTAGATTGGATAAAAACAGTAGCGAATCGATTGCGAAGGGGATACTTGCTGACGATAGATTATGGATATCCAGCCGAGCGCTATTATAGCCCTTTGCGACGACAGGGAACGCTACAATGTTATTATCAGCACTCACACCATAACGATCCTTATAAATATATAGGGCGGCAAGATATTACAGCCCACGTTGATTTTACAGCACTGGAACGTCAGGGAGAATTGTGCGGGTTGAAAAAATTAGGGTTCGTACAACAGGGGTTGTTTTTAATGGCGTTGGGATTGGGTGAAAGAGTGGCGGCTATCTCCAATAGCGAAACGGAAGATATTACCAGTTTGTTGCGGCGTCGCGACGCCCTACACCAACTAATGAATCCGATGGGATTGGGGGGCTTTGGGGTACTGGTGCAAGAAAAAGGATTGAGTGAAGGAGAAAGAAAGCGCTCGCTAAAGGGTTTGAAAATACCAGGGATGGTATAATGTGTAGTAGTGAGTGCGCTGCCTATAATGTACAATTCCCCCAAATATTACCCCAAACCCTTATTAGTCGGTACAGAAAAAATAAACTCCCCAGGAAGGGCGCGCTTGCCTGTGGTTTTAAAATTGCCGCCTACTGTATCGCTGAATACAAAGGGCAGCACTCGCCTAACCCATCGAAAACGATAGTATTATCTCGCTCTGTTAGAAGTATTGCTAAAATCCAAGCATTAGTGATAAAGGAGTCGGCAGGGCATGACATCTTCATTCATGAGCGCGAACGATTTGCGAGCCTATTTGGAACAACAAGAGAAAAGCGAACTTATAGAACTAATTCTGGAGCGAGCCAAAAATGATACAGCATGGCGCGATTACTTACTGATGAAGGCGGCTAGTAGTCGCCCGCAGGGGATTGACATTACTGTTTTTTTAAATTCGATTGACAATGCTCTCCATGCTGACAGCGTAGCGAGTTCCACTCCTGCTAAAGATTATAAAGAGCGGGTGGAAATGGTAATTAATGCGATCGCAACATTGCTCGAAAAAGGGCACGCCCATCACGTCATCGAACTAACCGAGTATGCATTAGAATCCCTACAAGAAGCTAAAAAATCCGTTGCAACTTGCAATGGTTTCGCCGGCGAAATCGCCACACAGTTACAGGCGCTACACCACAAAGCCTGCAAAATAGCCTCACCGGATCCAGAATACTTAGCCAGACGGATTTTTGGCTGGGAATTTAAAAAAGGCTATCAGCATTTAGATAAGGCTCTGACACTCTATGCCGATTTATTAGGATATGAGGGAATTGCCACTTATCGCGATTTAGTACAAACTGAATGGGAGCGTCTGCACTCGTCAGATTCTTCTGAACATAAATGCGAAGAAAAACGAGCGCTACTCAGTCGCTTGATGCACAATCTGGCACAAATCAGCGGCGATATCGAGGCAATTGTCGCACTCAAGTCTAAAGATTTGTCAAGCTCCCAAAATTATCTCGAAATAGCAGAAATTTACTCCAATGCTAATCAAGCTGACAAAGCTTTAGAATGGGCAGAGCGCGGGTTAAAAGCTTTTCCTGATTGCCCTGAGCCGAAATTGGTGGAATTTCTGGTGGAAGAATACCGAAAGCGCGAGCGTCTTTCGGAAGCGCTCGCTTTGATTTGGTTGGCATTCGAAAAAGCTCCAGTCGAGAAAATATTTGCAGCTTACCAAAATCTGAAAAATCAGGCATTAAAATTAGAACAGTGGGAAAAATTGCAAGAAAAAGCGATCGCCTACGTGCGTCAGCAAATTGCTGAAGCAAAATTAGCAGATCATTCTACATTAGTGCAGATATTCCTATGGGAAAACGAAATTGAATCAGCATGGCAAGAAGCAAAAAACGGCAAAGTATCCAAAGAGATTTGGTGGCAAGTAGCCGAAAAATGGGGAGCAGAACATCCAGAAGAAATACTGCAAATATATCAAAGCGAAATAGAATCTGCTATAGCTCGCAAGACGAATGAAAGTTATGCTGAAGCCTCACAGATGCTCGAAAAAATGCGTGATTTAATGTTGAAAATAAACAGAGAAAACGAATTTAATGTCTACCTAAATGAAATCCGCAAAAATCATAAGAATAAACGAAACTTTATTAAATTAATCAGCTAATAAAAATTTTTGCAGATGAATACAGACTATCGCACCCGTTTTTTTTAGAAAAATATTTTTTCAAATTTCAAAACCCCCGGCGGAATTAGTTATACAATAGGGGCAGTCAACTTGTTTATTAACTAGAAACGCAACTATCGCATAAGTAAAAAGCCAATCCTCCAAAGCACAAGAGTAAGCCCAAACTTATGTCCAAAGCCTCTCTAGAAGCCCAAGAAAAACTACGTCAGAGCTTACTAGAAGACTCAGAAATCGATATCAACTACCAAGCTCTGACAGTAAGCGCCTGTATCATTGCCACAATGGGGCTACTAAGCAATAGTGCGGCAGTGATTATTGGCGCCATGGTTATTGCCCCCCTGATGCTACCTTCAAGTATCAGGCGGCTCATCAACCTACCAGCTTCCGAATTTACTCCAGAAAAGCCCGCACCCAACTCTCCCTTGTAGCAATTTTTTCATCTAGGGCGGATACTATCCCGAAAGCAGTAGATTGGGCAGAGCTTTAGGTTAGATACTAGCCCCCACCACCAGCATTATCATCATCCCCCTATTTCTTAGTCTTTAGCTCAACAAGTAGAGCTCATAAAACCTATCGAAGTCAAATACAGGAAATTCGCTCTAACGACTCGCTACTACCAGCCCCTCTCCCAAAAAACTGTAAGCCCTCCTGAAGCATTGAAATCTCCAGAAATCTCCAAAGTAACCATTTCGAGGTATATTGGTAGTTTCTAGTAGTGCATTAGTGCAGGCAAGTTTGTTAAGGTGGAGTTTATTGAGCAATCAAGTTTATGACTACCATTCAAGTAAAATTACAACACGAAGTAAAAGATCTTTCTCTTGCCCCCCTTGGCAGACAGCGGATAGAATGGGCTGGAAGGGAAATGCCCGTGCTGCGATTGATTCGCGAGCGCTTTGCCAAAGAAAAACCTCTTACCGGGCTTCGTCTAGTTGCCTGCTGTCACATTACCACCGAAACCGCCAACTTAGCTTTAGCACTGCAAGCAGGTGGTGCAGAAGCCGTACTAATTGCCAGCAACCCCCTGAGCACACAAGATGACGTAGCCGCTTGTCTAGTTGCCGATTACGGCATCTCTGTATTTGCTATCAAAGGTGAAGATAACGCCACTTACCACCGTCACGTACAAATTGCCCTCGACAGCAAGCCCAACATCATTATCGATGACGGCGGCGACGTAGTTGCCACTTTAGTCAAAGAGCGCCCACAACAAATTTCTGAACTTATTGGCACCACTGAGGAAACCACTACCGGCATCATCCGCTTGCGTGCCATGTTTAAAGATGGGGTACTGACTTTTCCCGCCATCAACGTTAATGACGCCCAAACTAAGCACTTTTTTGATAACCGCTATGGCACTGGGCAATCCACCCTTGATGGGATTATACGTGCCACTAATATTTTACTCGCCGGCAAAACTGTTGTCATAGCCGGTTATGGTTGGTGCGGCAAAGGCACTGCCATGAGAGCGCGCGGCATGGGAGCTAATGTCATTGTCACCGAAGTCAACCCCGTAGCAGCCATCGAAGCTGTCATGGATGGTTTCCGTGTCATGCCGATGGCAAAAGCAGCCGCAGAGGGTGATATTTTTATCACCGTTACTGGCAATAAGCACGTTATTCGCGGCGAACATTTTGCGGTGATGAAAGACGGGGCGATAGTTTGCAACTCCGGGCACTTCGACATTGAAATTGACTTGGTAACTCTACGCTCACTTTCAGATGAAGTGACAACAGTACGTCCTTTCGCTCAAAAATATCATCTCAAGAGCGGTAAATCAATCGTAGTTTTGGGTGAAGGGCGCTTGATTAACCTTGCTGCTGCTGAAGGGCACCCCAGTGCCGTTATGGATATGAGTTTTGCTAACCAGGCACTTGCTTGCGAATATTTAGTCAAGAATAAAGGTAAACTCGCACCTGGTTTACATTCTGTTCCAGCAGAAATCGATAGCGAAATTGCGCGGCTGAAATTGACGGCAATGGGTATTGAAATTGATAGCTTGACAGAGGAGCAAATCGAGTATATGAATTCTTGGACATCAGGAACTTGAGGGATAAACTGGGTTTCTGATTTTCTGGGTAGGGGTTGGAAAATCCAACCCTTTTTTGCGATTTTTCTTAGGTAATGGTATTATCCAGCCGAAAACTGCTAGAGTAAAAATTTTATAATCAAACAAAAAAATTTAAGGAATTAACCTCATGCAAGAATGGATAACTAACATTATGGTTTCCATGAATTATTTAGGAATAGGATTCCTGATGTTCTTGGAAAACTTGTTCCCCCCTATCCCTTCGGAACTGATAATGCCCCTAGCAGGATTTACGATCGCTCAGGGGAAAATGGAATTCGCCCCTGCGATCGCGGCTGGCGTCATCGGCACAGTCATCGGTGCTCTTCCCTGGTACTACGCCGGCAAATTATTAGGTCACGAGCGTTTGCAAGTTTTAGCCGACAAATACGGCAAGTGGATTGCTGTTTCTGGCGGGGACATTCAAAAAGCCAACAACTGGTTCAACAAACACGGTAAAAAAGCCGTTTTTTTCGGTCGTCTTGTGCCAGGAATTCGCACTTTTATTTCTATTCCTGCCGGCATCAATGAAATGGATATTTTACCATTTTTAGTATATTCAACAGGAGGCACGACTTTGTGGGTAAGTTTACTGACAGGAGGCGGTTATTTACTCACAAAAGCAGGCAAAAACTACCAGCTAATAGAGGAATATCTCGCTCCGGTTTCTAAAATAGTATTGGCGACTATATTGGCAGGATTTATTATCTGGGTTGTTAAGAGAAAAGCCCGGTAAAATTTGTATTTTAGAGTTTTAGAAATCAGGTTTTTTTGAAGGATATTGCAAATTGAAAACTCGCTCGACATACTGGCAACTACTGCCCTATATACGCTCCCAATGGTCAACGATCGCCAAAGCACTAGCTTGTACCTTGGCATTTACTGTATTTTGGCCGATCTTAGCAATGCTAGCAGGTCAGATGGCCACTTACATAGGCGAAGGGAATGTAGGTGCGCTCGCTCAACTTGCAGGCTTAGCTGCCGTCATTTTCCTGATTAGGGGTAGCGTACAATATGGGCAAGACGCCCTCATGGCCAAAGCCGCCCTAAAAATCACCCTTGATTTGCGCAAGCAAGTCTATGCCCACTTGCAGCAACTGAGCCTTAGCTATTTCGTCACTGCCAAAACCGGAGATCTTTCCTACCGCCTCACAGAAGATATTGATAGGATTGGCGAAGTCATCAACAAAGTCTTTCACCAATTTATTCCCTGCGTATTGCAGTTGCTTGTCGTCATCGGCTACATGATTTGGCTAAACTGGCAACTCACCCTTGCCACCTTAATTATTGCCCCGCTGATGGCACTATTAATAAGCTGGTTTGGCGAGCGGCTTTTAAGTTTCTCTCACCGCTCGCAAGCCAGTATCTCAAATTTATCCGCCCTGCTCACCGAACTTTTCGAGGGCATTCGCCTTGTCAAAGCCTTTGCCGCTGAAGAATATGCAATTAACCGCTTTAGTTTTGAAGCCGAACACAACCGACAAGCCAAATACCTCGCAGAGCGCATTAAAGCTTTGCAGTTTGTAGTAGTTGGCTTTCTAGAAGCAATGAGTGTTTTGCTGCTATTTTTTTTGGGAGGTTGGCAAATTTCTGTCGGCAACCTCACGGGAGCGGGTTTTATCAGCTACGTTACTGCAGTTGCGCTGTTAATCGATCCCATATCTCTTACTACCAGTAATTATAGTGACTTTAAACAAGGCGAGGCTTCTTGCGATCGCGTCTTTGAATTACTAGCGATTCAACCAGAAGTTTTAGAAAAACCAGGAGCGATTCCTCTTCCCCCCATAACTGGCAAAGTCGAATACCGCAACGTCACCTTTGCCTATTCAAATCAAGAAAAATCTCAAACCTCATCATCTCCTTGTCTTGGCTCTCCAGTCTTGCAAAATCTCAATCTATTAGTGATGCCGGGAGAAGCGATCGCCCTTGTTGGTGCCTCTGGTGCGGGCAAAACCACCCTTGTCAACCTTCTGCCCCGCTTCTACGATCCCCAAGCGGGGGAAATTCTCATTGACGGCATCAACATCAAAGACGTCACCCTCCGTAGTTTACGCCGACAAATTGGCATTGTGCCTCAAGACATCAACCTTTTTTCCGGCAGCATTGCCCAGAATATTGCCTTTGGGCAGACACAATTTGATCTTAAAGAAGTACAAGCTGCTGCTGAAATTGCCAACGCCCATGAATTTATAGCCAAACTGCCCGATGGCTATCATACCAAGGTAGGAGAGCGGGGTGTAAATTTGTCAGGGGGGCAGAGACAGAGAATTGCGATCGCCCGTGCTGTATTTCTCAACCCTCGCATTCTCATTCTTGACGAAGCCACTTCCGCCCTTGATTCTGAATCCGAAGCCTTAGTACAGCAAGCCTTAGAAAGATTAATGCAAAATCGTACAGTTTTTATTATCGCCCACAGACTAGCAAGCGTGCGCCGTGCCGCTCGCATTTTAGTGATGGAGCAGGGGCGTATTATCGAATCTGGCACCCATCAGCAACTTTTAGAAAAGGGCGGGCGCTATGCCCGCTTTTATGCTCAGCAATTTATTTAACAAATTGGGGTGCTATCAAAGCACCCTATAACTTTCTACAGTGTTTCCAAATATTTCAAAAGATCCGCCATTTCCTGGGGGCTTGGCTGGAATTGAGGCATTGGCGGCGTATCGCCACTAATCACTTGCCGAATCAGACTTGCTCGCGATTTGTGTTTCGAGATATTTACCAGACTTGGCCCAACGCGACCATGTCCTTGTATTCCGTGACAGCCGGCACAGTTCATCTCAAAGATAGCATGACCCTGAGCCGCATCGCCATTGAGGGCTAGAACACTTTGGATGTACGGATCGGACACTTGAAATCGGTAAACACCTAGAATTATCAACGAAATGACAAATATAGCCGCGATCGCCATCCAGGCGTTGCGCTGGTGCTTACTTTCCATTTCATGTCTGGTCAACTGATTATTCAAAGGCTGCCTATCTTAAACAAAGATATACAAAATATTTTTCGATTATTAACATAGCTTAAAAAATCCAGTCAGTGTTGACAACTCTACGATCTCCTGCTTTCATATTTGGCCACAATTTACTGTAATATGAAAAATTGGAAAAAAACCTTAACGTACTTCAACAGATTATGGTAGAACCTCTACTTTCCGGCATCGTACTAGGTCTGATCCTCGTCACCCTTGCTGGCTTATTTTTTACCGCCTACCAGCAATATCGTCGTGGCAACAACATCACAATGTAGTTAAAAGACAAAGCACATGGGGCACAAAGACAATAAATAAATAAACTATGCCCCATGCTCAATCCCCTCTCTTCCCCTAATCCCTTAATCCCGGCTCAAAAGCTACTTGATAAAAAGTCAAAGCCGTATTACCATAAACTTTCTGTCGACATATTTGCAGTTCTGGCAGCCCCTCTATAGGCAAACGATAGGGGCTGTGTTCTACAGCAAGTTCTCCGCCTTCTGCTAGTAATCGGTAGTGAGCGAGCGCCTCTAAAACCGGTTTGTACAAATCACTGGCATAGGGCGGATCAAAATAAATCCGATCAAACTGTCTCCCTGCCAGAGTTTTCAACTTTTGCACGACATCCCCGCGCAACAAGTAAAAGCTTTGTGCTGAGCCAACTATTTTTTGTAAATTTTCCCGAATTACTCTACAAGCGCGATCGCTTTTTTCAATCGCCACCACCTCAGCAGCACCCCGACACAGAGCCTCTGCACTCATCGCCCCTGCTCCGGCACACAAATCCAGCCACCGACAGCCTGCAATTTCTCCCTGCCAAATATTAAACACCGCCTCTCGCACCCGTGCTGGTGTCGGGCGCGTCTCTAAACCTAATAGAGTTTTTAGCTGACGATTGCCGTAAATTCGCAGACTCATACAGGTAAAAGGTAATTTACAAAATTTGCTAGCATCTGCAAGCCCGTCGCCGAAGATTTTTCTGGGTGAAACTGCACTGCTATAAGATTATCCCTAGCGATTGCTGCAGTCACTGTTTGACTTCCATGGGTTACTACTGCTGCTCGCACTGCCGGCTCAACTGGATCAACATAATAGGAATGCACAAAATAAACCCACGGTTTGCTTGATAAATGGCTCCAGATAGGGGCGTTTGGCTGGGTAAGTTCTAACTGATTCCATCCCATATGCGGAATTGTCAGCCCCGGCTCAGATTTGAAGCGGCGTACGGCTCCGGGGATGATTCCTAAACCAGGTTCTACGCCTTCTTCGCTGCTATCGAAGAGAATTTGCAAACCCAAACAAATACCTAAAAAGGGTTTTCCGGAGGCGAGCGCATCTTTTATCGGATTAATTAAATCACGCGCTCGCAGGTGTTGTATTGCTGGATCAAATGCCCCTACTCCTGGTAGCACCACGGCATCCGCCCGCTCTATTTCTTCTGGTGAATCTGTAATTTTTGGTTTCGCACCTGCTTTTTCTAGCCCCTTACAAACCGAGTGTAGATTTCCCATGTCGTAGTCTACAACAGCGATTACCGGCATTTTTTTACTTCCCTTAAAATCTAATTTATAATAATTTTACACAATCTAGTTAGGTTCACTATATTTTATGCCTTTTAAAATCCTCCTCACTTCTTTTACTACTTGGCTGCCCCATCATAAATCGAATGCTTCTGACGATTTATTAGAAATAATATCACAGCTTTATTCTGGCGAGCAACTGATTTTTTTGAGAAAGCTGCCGGTTGATTTTCAGATTGCACCTAAGAAAGTTATCGCTAAGCTCAATCAGGTTCAGCCAGATGCTATTATTTGCTGCGGTATGGCAGAATCACGGGATAAATTAACTGTGGAATCTCGGGCTTTTAATGGATTGGAAATGATTAAAACAACTGTTAATTTAGATCATCTTGTAGCCGAATTAAAAGCTACAGATATTAGCGACAATGCCGGCGGTTTTGTCTGCGAGAGGCTTTATTATGAAACTTTGAAATATATACGCGATCGCCTACTGACTACGAAATGTATTTTCCTCCACATTCCCCCGCTTACGCCTCAAAACTCCGAAATAATCACCTCCGACTTTTTAGCAATTATCCGTCGCTTGAAATATTGTTAACAAATAAAAATTTTTATTAAAAATCTTATTCTTCTATGCGATATCCCAAATTAGCTAGTTGCTGGCGGGATTGACGCCATTTAGGCAGTACTTTGACAAAAATTTCTAAATAAACTTTGCCGTCGATTAATTTTTGTATTTGTTCGCGGGCGGCGCTACCAATTTTCTTGAGCATAGAGCCGCCTTTACCAATTAAAATACCTTTTTGAGAGTCGCGTTCAACATAGATAGTAGCGAAGACATTTGTGATTTTAGGGGTTTCTTCTACACGCTCAATACTCACTGCCACAGAGTGGGGTACTTCTTCACGTGTCAAAAGCAGAATTTGTTCACGGATAAGTTCGCCCATGATAAAGCGTTCTGGTTGATCGGTAACTAAATCGGGGGGATAATAATAAGGTCCGGGTTTTAAGTTTTCTATAAGTAAACCGAGTAATGCCTCGATTCCTTCACCGGTGAGGGCCGAAAATTTAACAATTGGCCAATTTTGAGGTTGAGCGAGTAGGAGATAACTATCGTCTAAGGATTTGGTTGCGGCGTTGTCGGCTTTTCGGGAAGGTTGAAGATCTGCTTTATTCAGCCCCAGGATGACGGGAGTTTTACAGGTGCGCAGAAGTTCAGCAATATAGCGATCGCCCCCGCCAGCCGGTAATGTAGAGTCTGTTACGAACAGCACCACATCTACTGAACGAATGGCGATTTCGGCGTTTTGCACTAACACTTCTCCCAGTTTGTGGTGAGGTTTATGGATCCCAGGAGTATCAACGAAAATTAATTGCGCTTGCGGTGTAGTCAGGATGCCGCGCAGACGGTTGCGAGTGGTTTGTGCCACTGGGGAAGTGATAGCAATTTTTTGGCCAACGAGTCGGTTCATCAAAGTTGATTTACCGACATTGGGGCGCCCGATAATGCCGATGAAGCCAGATTTAAAACCAGCGGGAGCTACGGGGATAATGGGAGTGTTTAAAGAGTTCAGAAGCAGTATCCTCTTGCGAGCTTCTGACTTTATTTTAGGTCGGTGAGGGTGTGGGTGCTATTTGATGTCAAACTTTCTTTTAACCTTTGGGCGGCAATCAAACTAAACCCAATTCGCGTTTGAGTAAACTAATCGATTCCGTACCGATATAATTCGAGCAACAGTGGACTTGAGGAGGGCGGATGAGGTCGTCTCTTGCTGAAGCGATCGCCGTTTTTACGGCAGCGTAAGACGCTTGATCGCAAATAATTATGCGGGCAGAGCGCACCACTGCACTCAACTTGCTGGCATCGGTGGGTTGGGCAGTAACGACTAGCAAGTCGTCGCCCCGCAGACTGTAGGTGATTACCTCAGCGGCGCGCAATATGCCGGCACTCAAACTAACGATTCCTAAACAAGAATCTTTCGGCAACTTTTTGACGATTTCGATTTCTTGGGCGTAGTCGTAGATGTCGATTGGAATGATGCGAACGGATTTGCTAGCAGCAATTTTTTCGGCTTCGCCGATAAAATAGCGACTGGTGACGACTGTAGCGGAGTGGGTTTGATCAAGAGTTTTGCTCAATTGCTCTAGCGGTACTAACTGTACGGGAATGCCGAGTGCTTGTTCTAATTCTAAGGTCATCAACTCACCGACTCCGATATCTTGGGTGGGAGCGGTTACTATAACGCGAGCGCTGCTGCGCAATCGCCAGTCAATTTCTGCCAGAAATAGTTCTCTAGCTTGGTTGAGAGAACAGCCTTGCTTGAGGAGTTCATCTAAGCTTTGCTGGACGATTTTGTAGGCTTGGGGATATTTTTCTAGGATTGGCGAGCGCAGTTTTGCGCCTCCCTCATGCCCTTGGGCACGGACATAAATACCAGAGCCTGCTTGTGCATCGACGAGTCCGATTTCTTCTAATTGCCGATATACTTTACTAATAGTGTTGCGGTGTAAGCCCGTTTGCATAGCCAGTGCTCGTGTGCTGGGCAAGCGGTGACCCGGAGGAAACTGCCGGGAGGCGATCGCAAACCGGATTTGGTTAAACAATTGAGTCGATGCTGGGATATCACTATCTGGCTGAATGTGAAACTGAACCATCACGGAACCTCCGATGCGAGCGGGAAAGACAGGGCTTAGCCTAGGCTTTAGTTTCTGATATGCCATGCCTTTTAATATAGAGTTTGCCGCTAGAAACTTTTTGCCGCTGCTGTGGAGCGAGCGCTTTTTCGAGAAACGGCTAAAACCAATTCAGCACTCCTCCACAGTAGAGGGAAAGTTCTGTTTTCATTTTCGGCAATTCCAGCAAATTTATCAAAATCCCTATGGCAGAGTTAGAGATTCGTACTGAGCGCGTTTCTGTTCCCAACGGCTACCTTCAAATTGCCTCTTATCTCGCCTTTCCTACCAGCGAGGGGCGTTTTCCTGGTGTTATTGTTTTACAAGAAGTGTTTGGGGTTAATGCGCATATTCGAGACGTTACTGAACGAATTGCTAAAATCGGCTATGTGGCAATTGCTCCTTCGCTTTACCAGCGTCAAGCTCCGGATTTTGAAGTCGGCTATAGCGCTTTGGAGTTGCAATTGGGCAGAAAATATAAGGAACAAACTACTGCTGCCGAGCTTCTTAGTGATATCCAGGCTGCGATCGCCTATTTAAAAACTTTACCAAATGTCAAGAGCGACGCTATTGGCTGTATTGGCTTCTGCTTTGGCGGGCATGTTGCCTATCTAGCCGCCACCTTACCCGATATCAAAGCCACCGCTTCTTTTTATGGCGCTGGTATTACTAATTGGATTCCTGGGGGTGGAGAGCCTACTATTTCCCGCACGCCACAAATTACCGGCACTCTCTACGCTTTTTTTGGCAATGCCGATCCGCTCATACCCTGCGAACAAGTTGATCAAATTGAAGCTGCTCTTCAGAAGTATCAAATTCCTCACCGTATTTTTCGCTACGACGGGGCTGAGCACGGCTTTTTCTGTGATGCCCGCTCTAGTTATAACCCCACCGCTGCTGCTGATGCTTGGATACAGGTGCAGCATTTGTTTGCAACTGTTCTTAAATCTACTTGAATTTTTATCGTCATAACATTTGTAGCAGTTCCGGGTTCGGATTAGAGGCGTATTACCCCCTTTCCGCTCCCGGTTACCTCTAAAATTTCTACTTTTCCTCGAAAAAGCAAATGGTTAGTATTTTTCTTACTCCTCTGTTTCCCTCACCAATTATAGATTTATTCGATGCTGATTTCTATCGGGCTATTAATCCTGAATTAGCTGGCAAAAGTAGGCAGGAAGCAAGAGAACACTTTGATAAATTTGGTCTTAGGGAAGGACTCAGGTTTTCACCTATTTTTGATCTGCAATTTTACCGAAATTTTTATCCAGATTTAAAGAATTTAAGTAACCAGCAACTTTACCAACATTTTAGAACTTTTGGAATCCGAGAAGGACGCCTACCATCAGCTTTTTTCAATCCAGACTACTATATTTATAACAACCCGGATGTAATTGGAGAGCAACAGGAAAGTCTGAGAAACCAGCGCGTCCGAGCGATAGAACACTATTTTACTTATGGTTTATTAGAAGGACGCAAGTCTTCGGAATTTTTCGATGCTAATTATTATAGGTTAAACAACCCTGATTTGAGAGCGGCTGGTTTTAATAATAAGCAACTGCTGCAACATTATCAGATTTTTGGATTGGGAGAAGGGCGCCGTGCTTCTCTTATATTTGATCCGTTTTACTATTTAGATACAAACAGAGATTTAAAAGCAAAAGGGTTCGACAATCGGCAAGCTTTTGAACATTATGTGACTTTAGGGCTGGCAGAGGGGCGTCGACCTTCTCTTTTTTTTGATCCAGAGGCGATCGCTTCCTTAATTTGGTTAACACCCGCCCCAAATCAAACTCAACAAACAACAGGAGAAACCCAACAATTCGAGCGAGAACCTCTTGCTAAACGTTGGGGAATATTGCCAGGAGGCACCCTCACCTATAGTTTCGTTACCACAGCTTCAGCCCCTTTATACCAAGGCTCGGAATCAGGTGTAGGGGAAGTCAGCGAAGCTATCAAAAATAACGTCCGGCAAATTATGCAAAAATATAACGAAATTCTTCCTTTTAATTTAGTCGAGGTGCCAGACAGACCCCCCAGCGAAGGTCAAATCCGCATCCTATTTTCCGATGGTCCAAACTATGCTTATACTTATGAGCCAGGAGACGGAATTGGCGGTGACATACATTTAAGCCGTGCTTATGAAAGCAATCCTGCTTTGTCATTTGCCAGCGGTCCTGGTAGTTATGGTTACGAAAGTTTGATTCATGAAATCGGTCATGCTTTGGGGCTGAAACACCCCAATAATTATGAAGGTTTTAGTTTGAATGACGAGCAACAGGCGAGCGCAGATGAGGGGCCGTTTTTAGCTTTTCCAAAAGATAATAATACTAATACTGTAATGAGTTACAACTTTGCAGGAGTAGGGGCAAGTACGCCGATGCCTTATGATATTCGCTCGCTGCATGTAATTTACGGCACTAATGATTTTAATATAACTAATACGACTTATAAGTTCGATAGTAGTACTTTCCTACAAGTAAAACAAACTATCTGGGATGCGGGGGGAATTGACACTTTTGATTTTTCAGAACTGCCGGGAACTAATAGTTACTTTTTTGATATGAATGAGGGGGGAAGGAATACGACTACTGCGGCGATTAACGGCACGACTTTTATTGCCTTTGGTGATCCTTCTGGAAAAACTTATACGTCTGATTTGTATGTAACAGCGATCGCTTACGGAACTATAATCGAAAATTTGATCGGCACCCCTGGTAATGACGGTATTCTAGGCAACAATGAAGCCAATAGAATTATCGGTGCACAGGGCGCAGATGTCATCACTGGCGCTCGCGGTGCTGATGTGATCACAGGTGGTATTGGTAAGGATATCTTTGTCTACGCTCCAGGGGATGGCGGCATGACTCAGGCAATGGCTGACACGATTACAGATTTTATAGATGGGGAGGATGTAATAGCTTTGGTTGCTGGTTTGAGATTTCAGGATTTACAAATCCAGGCAGTGGGTGCTGATAGTTTAATCCGCATTGCTGCAACTGGGGAAATTTTGGCAACGCTAATCGGAGTTGAGCCTTCAGCTCTCACCAGCGCTGATTTCACTGTATTTTAATGTATTTTAAAATGCAAGCGTTCTTAGCGCCTTGTATGCGATCGCCAAAATAAGATACAACATTATCTCACAAATTCCTCAAATTTGCAAGTTTGCCAATCCCAAATAGCGAATTCCTAGCGGCGTCATTTCAAATCGACAAGGCAATATCTCCACTCCCTGCTTCACTGCAGAGCGCAATAACTTACCATAAACTGGATCGGCGTTATCACCGGGTACAAACTGATCGCAATCACTGCGACTAATAAAAAACAAAGTAACAGCACGCGCCCCCTTGCGAACTACTGCCATCATATCCAGCAGGTGTTGCTGCCCTCGCACTGTCACGGCATCAGGGAAAAGTGCCGTTTTTCCTTCCGCCCAAGTAACATTTTTCACTTCTAAATAAATTGGCGATTTTCCCTGACTACGGCTGAGCAAAAAATCGACTCGACTTTTTTGATTTTGCCCGTAAGTAACTTCACTGATAATTTGCTCGTATTCTCCTAATTCAGGAAATATTCGCTGCTGAAGAGCTAATTTTATCACCTGATTAGGCAAATTTGTATTTACTCCTACCCAGGTTTTTTCGCTATTTTGAACTGCGACTAATTCCAAACTGTAGCGCAATTTACGTTTGACATTTTGGCTGCGGGATACCAGAACACGACTACCCGGTGCAGACAGCCCCCGCATTTGTCCGGGATTAGGGCAGTGGGCGGTAATTTGTTCGCCTGTATCAAGTTTTATATCTGCTAAAAACCGCTTGTAGCGTTTAATCAGAATGCCGGGGTAAAGTGTAGGGTATTTGTAAATTAATTCCATTCCTTGGTGTGAGAATCAGTATCGTGTCGCGACTGTCAGTATCCTGATGAGAGGCTATAAATTTAGAATTGTGCAAGCCAGAAGCCCGCGCGCCCCTCGCCGTGCCACCAGAGCCAGAGTTGCGGTTGCCGGATTCGCGATTAAATAATGTGCAGCACTGTAGCTATTTTTAACGATTTGTGTCGGAAGTAACAAAAACCTCTCGTTCTCTAGCTGGAATTGCTGGGATTGTGGCAGTTGCCACTCTGATTAGCAAAATATTTGGCTTGGTGCGCCAGCAAGCGATCGCTGCTGCTTTTGGAGTAGGTCCGGCTTTTGATGCCTATAACTACGCCTACGTGATTCCTGGCTTTTTGCTTATATTACTGGGGGGCATTAATGGCCCTTTTCACAGTGCGATCGTTAGCGTACTTGCCAAGCGCAAACAGGAAGAAGCCGCGCCCTTAGTCGAAACCATTACTACCATAGTTTCCAGTGCGCTGCTAATTGTTACTATTGCCCTGATTATTTTTGCTGAATCTCTCACCGAGCTCGTAGCTCCTGGATTAGCTAAGACGTCTGAAGGGCAAACCATAAGAGCGATCGCCATAGAGCAATTTCGCATCATGGCCCCGATGGCCATACTTGCTGGTCTGATCGGCATTGGTTTCGGCACCCTCAACGCCGCTGATCAATATTGGCTGCCCTCAATCAGCCCCTTATTTTCCAGCGTGGCAGTCATTGGCGGCATAGGCATTCTCGCCTTACAACTTGGCCCAAAAATTATCGAGCCAGAATATGCCAGGATTGGCGGTTTGGTTTTAGCGTGGGGAACGCTAGCCGGTGCGATTTTGCAGTGGCTAGTACAGTTAGTCGCCCAGTGGCGTGCCGGCATGGGCACCCTACGACTGCGATTTGAGTTCAACCGCCCTGGGGTACGGGATGTCCTCAAAATCTTGGCGCCGGCGACTTTTTCTTCCGGCATGATGCAAATCAACGTCTACACCGACTTATGGTTTGCCTCTTTTATTCCTCAAGCTGCTTCTGCTTTGGGCTATGCCGGCTTGTTGGTGCAAACCCCTTTGGGCATTCTCTCTAATGTGCTTTTGGTACCCCTGCTGCCGGTGTTTTCTCGGCTTGCAGAGCCACAGTATTGGTCAGAATTGAAAGGAAAAATTCGTCAAGGTTTAATGATCACGGCTGTGGCGATGTTGCCACTGAGTGCTCTAATAATGTCTCTTGCTGTGCCGATTGTGCGGGTGATTTATGAACGAGGTGCGTTCAATTCTCAAGCTTCAAATTTTGTTGCTCCGGTGCTGATGGCTTACGCTTTCGGTATGTTTGTCTATCTGGGGCGCGATGTTTTGGTGCGGGTGTTTTATGCTTTGGGGGATGGAGAAACTCCGTTTCGGGTGAGTGTTTTTAATATTTTTCTAAATGCTTTACTTGATTATCTGATGGTTAATGCTTTTGGGGCACCCGGTTTGGTGCTAGCTACTGTTGGTGTTAATATCAGTTCGATGGTGATGCTGTTGGTGCTGCTTGATCGCAAGCTCAATGGGTTGCCTTGGCTGGAATGGCTCTTTCCTTTTGCCAGTCTGAGTGCTGGCAGCGTTGTTGCTGGTTTAGCTTGCTGGGGGACTTTCTGGAGTACTGAGCGGCTTTTGGGATCTGAGGGCTTGTTGGTGCTGTTGCTACAACTGGCGATCGCTTCTTTGGTTGGTTTGGGTGTTTTTGCTGCCCTTGCAACTCAACTGAAGTTAGCAGAAGTTGATATTTTTGTCGCTCGCTTGCGTCAAAAATTTCTCCGAAAGAAAGCTTCCTAGCTCAATAAATTAAATAAGGGGTAATAACTCATTTTCCATTACCCCTTACCGAAACTTATTCAATCCATTTGGCGTTGAAATTCTTCCAAAATATCCATTAACTGAACCTGACAGCGTACTGGCAGTAAATCCAGCAGGGGAATTTCTCGCTTGCCGCCACCCACTTGTACAGAAATGCCTTGCAAAATTGGTAGCACTTGGTTTTCAGTTATTGCTCCTGAAACGAGTAGCGGATAGAGTTGTTCTGCCAAGACTGTATGCAGGTGGGCTTCTCGCAAATAGAGATGCCACTTAGCGATATCGATGTAAATGTTTTCGCCTATCTCAGCGGCGAGGGATTCGAGCGCTTCTGAAGTTAATGTTTTAGCCATAGTTATTTATCCTCACTTTCCAGACGAGCTAACGCTGTACTCCTGGTGCGGCGCTGGCATTTTTAAAATTACGTGGTCCCTGGTATCCAGATAAGTCAGCTAATTTCTCCAAAGAATAAGCCCCCGGATATTTCTTGCCGTTGATTTCCCATGTTGGATAGCCTTCTATTTTTGCCTCTTTGCAGAGCTGAGGCTGAGCATTTTTGCCATTTGGATCGCATTCTATATAGTTTAGCAAAGCAACAGCCTCTTTACCGAAAAGTAGCTTTTGCTCGTAACAGTGAGGGCACCAGTAAGCCCCGTACTCTTTGGCACCTATTTGTGTTAGATGTTTGGCGAGGGCGATTTCTGCCTCTCCAGAAGTTGTGGTAATTGGCTTGCCCTCTTGTCCGGGGGTATTAATGGCAGTATTGGCTCCTCCGGTTGCATTGGCTGTATTTACATTGGCGTATACACCAAGTGCTGTTGTTAGTGTTACCATTCCTACGAGGATGCCTGTAAATAACAGTTGTCCGGTGTCTTCCCACTCTCTGCCGATGACGCTGAGAACAAATAGCGACAGCGAGAACAATGCCGAGACGACGCAGTATGGACACAGCCCTTTAATTTCAAAAATCAATATGTACATTAAATAGCTGCTGAAGATTGCCATAGCGGTTGTGCCGGCAAACAGCAGAGGCCAAGTTTGGTTTTCTATTTTGGAGCGGAGTTGTTTGCCCTCGGTTGGATTGATTGCTAGGGGAGCTGCTGCCAGAATGCCCACAATGGTATAGGCTAGAAAACCGAATAGGGTTAGGGGCACTCCGAAAACTTTAGCGTAGGGGCTAGAAAGAGCGGCCTCACAGCCGCTTGTGGGGCACACGGCTGCGGCATTGCCGGTCAATTCGACGACGGTGAGAAAGGCTGTTTCTAGGGCACCTGCTGCTGCGATCGCCACCATCAGTGGGCGAGACCAGCGATGAATCCAAGGAGTAGAACGTCGGCGCATGATTTTGATTTTTTTGCTCAGGGATTTTAGATTTTAGATTTTAGATTGTCCTAGTCTTTTGTTTTTTGTCGGCTGGTAAAATACAGCAGGTCCTCATTGACTAGCGACAATCTGATCATCCAAAATCTCCGCCTTGCACTATTTTTCAATTTTAACTGAGGAAACTGGTTTTGACGGTTGCTTGGCCGCGATCCCCCGCCGCATTGCTTCTACGAATTGGCTGACGCGAATTGGATCGATACATTGATCTATGCGCCCGTGCCTTTTCAGGGAACTGGAGACGATGACGCCGTCTGCTGCCTGTATCAAGGTGGAGATGTTCTCCCAATTAGCACCGCTGCCTATAAATACCGGTGTGTCCTTGGCGGCCGCCTTGGCCAGTTCCAGGTCTTCTATGCTGGGCGGGCTGCCTGTGGCCCAACCTGAAAGAATTACCCCATCTGCTAAACCGCGTTCGATTGTCTCTTGCACTGCCGTGGTGAGGTTGGGAGAACCTAGGGGACGGGCGTGTTTCACTAGGACATCTGCCAAGATTTTGACATCGCTTGCCAATTCCCGTCGGTAACGCAGGAGTTCGTAAGCTTGTCCTTCGATCAAGCCCTGATCTGTGGCCATGACGCCGGTCAGGACGTTGACGCGAATGAATTTGGCTCCTACGCAGGTGGCGATCGCTAGTCCACTGCGGGCATCATTTCGCAAAACGTTAATGCCCACTGGCAGCGTTACCAAATTCATTACATGCTGCACCACTAATGTCATGGCGCTGACTACTGCTGGATCGACTGCTCCTTTGGTGAAGGGGGCGTCGAAAAAATTCTCTATGAGGATCCCGTTGGCGCCACCAGATGCTAAGGCGGTGGCTTCTTGTTCTGCCCGTTCGATAACAGCTTTGAGGCTGCCCCCCCAGCGGGGAGAAGTCGGCAACGGCAGTAAATGTACAACACCTATTACAGGATTCGGTGTTTTGAATATCTGATTTAAGTACACAAGTTTACGATTCGGACTCGTAAGTTAAGTGAGTCAATGCATTGCTAATAATAATAATAAGGTGTCCTAAGCTGTTTTTCTTTCCTTTGCAGGCGCGCTTAGGCCATCTGTAGGGTACTATACCTGAAAATAAGCTCTCTATTGCTATTTGGGTTTGAAAAAAACTGTAACAAAATTTCGGGATTTGAAGCTTTTCCGCGCTCATGGAACCAGTTATTCTGCTCGAATTTTTATAACTTTATAAACGGATATCATATGAACATATTCAGAATTTTTTTTACAATCACTTGCGTATTACTTATTATATATCTTACAATAGAAGTAATATTGCGAGTATTTGGTTTTGGCGAAACTATAATTTATATTCCGGATGAAAAAATAGGTTATATACCGGCGCCAAACCAAAGGCTCAGAAGATTGGGCAACCGGATGGAAATCAACGAATATTCAATGCGAAGTCCACCATTGGCTCTGACAGATGCTGCAACACTGCGAGTGTTGTTATTGGGAGATTCGGTGGCTAATGGAGGCTGGTGGACAGATGAAGAAAACACAATTTCAGCGATGCTAGCCCGTCAGATAACATCAGCTGTCAAGCAAAAGGTAGAAGTGTTGAATGCTTCCGCTAATTCTTGGGGACCGCGAAATCAACTAGCTTACTTACAGCGGTTTGGTACCTTTGAAGCGCGGGCAGTGGTGCTGTTGCTCAATACCGACGACTTATTTGCTACGGCTCCCACGTCGCAAGTTGTGGGGCGCGATCGCAACTATCCCAACCGCCAACCACCCCTAGCAGTGGTAGAAGTATTCAGCCGCTATCTCTGGCGAAAAGAACCAGAAGAATTAAAAGCGGCACGGGCAGAAGGGGGCGATCGCGTAGCTCGTAACCTAGATGCCATTAGACAAGTGCTGGAAATCGCCAGTCAAAAAAACGCCTACTTCCTCTTAGCCATGACCCCTTTATTGCGAGAAATCGGTGAACCAGGTCCCCGCGATTACGAAAAGCAGGCACGCCGGCGTCTGACTGCATTCACTCAAAGCGCTCAAATTCCCTATATAGATTTCTTAGCACTTTTCAACGCAACTAGCGATCCGAAAGCATTGTACCGTGACCACATTCACCTCAGCCCCAGCGGTAACGAGTTTGTCAGTAAGGCGCTCAGCAAAAACCTGATAGAAGCATTGCTCATTTCCGGCTCCAAATAAAAAGTGAGAAAAGCCGTAGGCTTTTATATTCTCACTTCACTAATATTACATAATTTAGTTAGCAACGGAAACCGTAGAAGAATGCCTTGGGCTGCACTCCAAATCTGGCGGACACCAAACTTGACCATCGATCGCCATCTGTTCGATCACGCTGGCCAACCGTAGCGCTTTCAAAGCTTGTTCTCCCCCCACAGAAGGTTGATTCCCACCGCGCACACAACTGACAAAATGTTCTAACTCAGCGTGTAAAGGCTCAATATTACTGGTATAGACCTTCTCAATCAAACCATCCTGCCGATAAAGCACCTGACCATAAGCCGTCAAATAGTTAGCAGTCGTTTGTCGGTGAATCAAAATTTCATTATTAAGAAAATCTGCCTCTGTCAAAGAATTCTTACAATGAGCCACAATGCGGCGGATTTTGCGGTGAGTCACCTTGCTCGCCGTCAGAGTAGCGACAATACCATTAGCAAAACCAAGGGTAGCAGTCACATAATCTAAATAACCAGAACCAGAAGCGCGGCTACCGCTAGCCGTTAGCCTCACCACCGGAGAAGCAACCACTTCCAACAACAAATCTATATCGTGGATCATCAGATCCAAAACCACAGAGACGTCATTGGCACGATGAGAGTAAGGACTCATGCGGTGCGCTTCCAAAGCCAGGAGCTCTTCTGTCTTAAGCACCTTGCTGAGCTCTTGAAAGGCTGGGTTAAAGCGCTCAATGTGCCCTACTTGTAGGATACAGCCAGTTTCTGCGGCTGTGTTCACTAGCGATTCGGCTTCTGCAATACTGGCGGCAATTGGCTTTTCAATCAGAACGTGTACCCCTGCTTGCATGCAAGTTATGCCCACTGCGTGGTGCAGTTTCGTTGGTACAGCAATGCAGACAGCATTAACATGAGGGAGTAAATCCCGATAATCTTCAAAAAAGCGAATCCGATACTTGCTGGCAGTGTCTAAGCCCCGTTCTATATTGATATCCGCTACACCGACTAACTCCACATCTTTTAACAAACTGAGAACGCGGGCGTGATGTTGTCCCATGTTTCCTACCCCAATTACCCCAATACGGATGGGATCGGGTTGGTTTCGCGGCACATAAGCGTTTGAATATCCTACTGACATGCGATTTGGCATTTCTGGATTCTCCTCCACCACCACAAGGCCCAAGCCATAAGGCTATAGTGCTTTAAACCATCCAGATACTATCACGGCTACTCTAAGTGTAAAGAATTTCAAAGATCACGGTTTATAAGGACATTTAGGCTCGCCACGAGGGCTAATGATTCGACCTGTAAACTAAATAAACAGCGGCAGGCAGTCTGTATTTGTTATTTCTAAGGATGATCATTAATTGGGGCGCTCAAAATCAAAAGGACAGCAAAGCAGGCAAGCATGTTTTATACCATTTGTCAATATATATTGGCGATGTTGTTTACAGATACCCAGAACTGACTAGATCTCAGGATAAGTTGTTATAAATAATTTTTGATTGCTGTACCCTAGGGAATGAAGCTCATTGACAATCTCAAGAAGTGGACAACTGCAAACGTCGACTCGCACCGGGAGTTTATATTGTCGGAGCAGGTCCTGGCGATCCGGATTTATTGACTGTAAAAGCTCAGAAAATCCTGGCTGAGGCAGACGCGATTTTTGTCGCTGATTCGCTTGTACCTGAGCAAATTTTGCTAGGGGTGCGTGCTGATGCGGAAATTATTCGCACTGCAAATAAGACCCTGGAAGAGATTGTGCCGATGATGGTGGATAGAGCGCGCAACGCTAAAGCGATCGCTCGCCTGCACTCTGGCGATCCCAGCCTCTACAGCGCTATTCATGAGCAAATTCAAGCCTTGATAGAAGCAGAAATTCCGTTTGAGGTTATACCCGGTATTAGTGCTTTCCAGGCGGCAGCAGCTAAATTAAAGGCGGAGCTGACGGTACCGGGATTGGTACAGACTATTATCCTTACCCGCATTGGGGGTTGTACCGGTATCCCGGAATCGGAAGATTTGGCTAGTCTAGCAGCGCACCGAGCAAGTTTGTGTCTTTATCTGAGCGCTCGGCATGTCGAGGAGGCACAAGCCAAACTGAAGCAACATTACCCGCCTGATACACCAGTGGCCATTTGTTCTCGTTTGGGTTGGCCCGATGAGAAAATTTGGCTTGTAGCACTTGATGAAATGGCTGCAGTGACTCGGCAAGAAAGGCTTATCCGAACTACTCTGTATGTTATAAGCCCGGCATTGGCGAAGTTTTCGGGTTCGATACAAAAAGCGCGCTCGCGCCTTTATCATCCCGAACATGCCCACCTTTTCCGCTCTTCTCAAAGAAACTTATAGACTATCCTCGTATACTCATATTATTTTTATTTCATATACACCCCTCATAGTCAACCCTGTTTAAAAACTTTTTCTGTGTAATTTAAATATTATAAATTATATATAAAATTGACAAACTTTATGGAGATAAAACCGTGCTAGACGAACAAGCGAAAAAAACATTACTCCGCAAGATTCCGCATGGAATCTATATTTGTGGTGTCAAAGAAGGAGAAGATATCAACGGCTTTACTGCCAGTTGGGTGATGCAGTCTTCCTTCAAGCCTCCGATGCTTGTGAATTGCGTAAAACAGGATTCCAAATCCCACGCCATGATCAAAGCCAGTGGCGTTTTTGCTCTCAGCTTTCTGGAAGCAGGGCAAAAAGAATTAGCGAAGAAATTCTTTCAGCCGCAGCGCTGGGTGGGTGATAAATTCGGAGACGTGCAATTCTATCTAGGAGAGCAAACTGGCTGCCCGATTATCACTGATTCTTTAGGTTATCTAGAGTGTAAAGTCGTAGGCTCAGTTGAATACGGTGATCATACTGTTTTTGTTGGTGAAATTATCGGTGCCGGTATTCACCGCGAGGGCGAACCTTTGTTACTAGAAAGTACCGGCTGGAATTATGGTGGTTAAAAAGTTTAGGGTTTAGGGAATAAAAGATTATGCCATTGATTAAAGTTCAAACTTCTGCTCCTGCTCCTGATAAATCTACTGTTGAAAATTTTCTAAAAACTTTATCGGCTAAGTTAGCAAAACACTTAGGTAAGCCAGAATCTTACGTTATGACGGCGTTTGAAGCTGATGTGCCCATGACTTTTGCAGGCACGACTGAGCCAGTATGCTATATTGAAATTAAAAGTATTGGTAACATGACGCCTGCTCAAACTAAATCAATGAGTCAAGATTTTTGCCAGCAGATTGAGGAAACGCTGGGGGTGCCGGCAAAACGCACTTATATAGAGTTTTCGGATGCAAAAGGTTCGATGTGGGGCTGGAATTGTTCAACATTTTAGTTGAAAGCACGCCCGCAAGTGATTGGCAAAACGTAATAGATGGAGGAGGTTATTCCTCTGCTTTTGCTGTTACTTTATTTACACTTTTGCCCCATCATCCCATAGCTGGAGAAAACTTTGTCACGCTTTTAATCGATAGGGTGGAGCGTGGCAAAGAATTATCCGAAAATCACAAAATTCAGTATACGCTTTAGGATATATTTTTATTTTATATAAATTAAAGCATGGCTGTTTCTACGGTAAAAAAATTACGAGTTGCGCTTCGTTTGGTATATTAACACGGGTTTATCTATGCCTTTAAAACGATACTCTCCCATGACTTCAAAACCAGCAGGTGATTTTAGCAAAGCATAGGTGTTTTCGCTGATGACACATTCGCCGGGTGGGCAAATTCCTTCCATGCGAGAAGCGAGATTTACAGGTGCACCGAGAACAGTATAATCCACCCGTTGAGAGCTGCCAACATCTCCTACCACGACTTTACCACTGTTGATAGCAATCCGCAATTGTAGAGGTTCACTTAAGATTCGATCAGTGTTGAGTCTTTCCAGGCGAGTAAGCATACCTTTCGCAGCTGCTACGGCGCGCTCTGCATGATCAGGTTGGCGTTCAGGAGCGCCAAAAAATGCCATAATACAATCGCCAATAAATTTATCTAAAGTTCCGCCAAAAGCAAAAACTTCTTTTAGCATTTCTTCAAAAAAATCATTGAGCAAATTAGCGATTTGTGCAGGGGTAAGCCGTTCCGAAAGAGCTGTAAAACCAACTATATCTGCAAATAATATGCTTACATCTTCTTCAGTTGGAGGTAATCTGCCACCTTGTAGGGTTCCTGCTGCTATTAATTGCTGGACGACAGCGGGAGAGTGATAGCGCTCTAGTTTTTGCCGAATAGTTTCTTCGTTTCTAAGTTTGCGGGTGAGTAGCCATCGCTGTACGCTAGAAGCTACTAAATTAGCTAGGGCTGAAAAAAAACTGAGGTCTTCTTCTCCTTCTTGAGCCCAATCTCTGCGCCTAAGATGTGCGTCGGCATAAAGAACGCCCACAACTTTATTTTCATCCCAGAGGGGAACTGCCATTGCGCTGCGAATGCCTTTGAAGAGAATACTTTGTTCACCGTCAAATCGCTCGTCGCTCTGGGCGTCTGCAGTGTGTATGGCTACTTTTTCTGAGAAGACTTTTTGACAGATGGAGCGGCTGATCCAATTTCCATGGGCTGCTAGGTGTTGTTGCTCGGCTATATCTCTTGCGGCTGAATTCATTAATTCGAGTTTTCCTGTTCCACTGACATCGATTAATAAAGCTAAGCGATCGACGCTTTTGATTTCGCGGAAAACGACTTTTTGCACTTGCGAGAAGATTGCTTCTATGGATTCGGCGGAATTTAAACCTTTGGCGATGTCTACTAAGTCTTTGAGTCGAGCGATCGCTCTTTCTTTGTTGCTTAGAACATCTCCTGGTGCGTCGGCTTGTATCCATTGCTGCTGCAAGTCTTTAGCATTGCGTAAGATGGTTATACCTGGAGCGATAGTTGTTTGCAGCGTTGCTCTTGGTTGTGGGGTTGTTGTCGGTTGAGAGCTATAATCCAGAGGTGGTTTGGTTTGTGGATGCACAGAAATGGGGGGCTTAGTTTGCGGGCGCTCCGTGAAAATAACGCTTATAAAAACATTTCCCAGTCGAATAACATCTCCGTGGTTTACTTTTTGGGGGGAGGTAACAAAGCTTTCGTTCAAGAGTGTGCCGTTTTTGCTTCCCATATCTTCAATAATCCATTCTCCTGATGGAGTTTTGACAAAGCGGGCGTGTGTTCTGGAAATTGATCCATAAGGTAAATGTAAATCGCATTCCGGCGAGCGCCCCATTTTAAATTCATCTCGCTCCACGAACACCGTTTTTTCAGTATTTCCCTCAATTTGTACGCGCAGTTTAAGTTCAGCCATGACTCCCATTCCTATGTGAAGCGAAACCAATAAGGCGTGCTAGAACGACTACAGCCTACTAAGGGTAAAGTTCCCTTGCTTTTGCGCTTGACGTTCTGTCTGCGACTATGTTAACTGAGGAAAAGCCTTTCTATGTCTGGTAGCGCCTTTGGCCCCTTATATTATTTAAAGTAATTAATAAAAAATTTAAAATTCTTTTTTAGATTCTGAGAACTCCGGTATTCTATTTCAAAAGAAATTAGCAACTTTAGCAACTATATTTTCACTTTATTCATCGGCTTCAATTTGGCGCACGGCGGTGAGGGCGGAATAGCTGACACCTGCAGTGCCTTCGCCGGGATGGGTGGAGTCGCCCACTAGCCACAGGTGCCTTATTGGGGTGCGGGTGGCCAAGCCAAAAGGGCCAAAAGTTGACACACGCTGCCCAATGCCGCCGACGATGCCGCGCGAGCGCCCGGTAAAACGCTCGAAAGTGCGGGGGGTAGCTGCTTCTTTGTAAACAATAGTGTCTTTAGTGAGATGGAAGTACTGGCTCAGACGTGCGATCGCCTCTTCTGTATAACTGTTTTTTAGCGCTTCATAATCTGCTGTATGCCACCAAATGCGGGTGTCGGTGAATGAGGAGGCTACAATCGTCGCCATTCCTTCTGGAGCTCTTCCGTCTCCCGGAAGACTTACTGAAACAAATAAAGAATTATTTTCGCCGATTTCTCCATTGTAGTCGTAGAGAAACTGTAAGTGGGGTGGGCATTCAGGAGGTATAGCTTCTTGTTTTACGCCTAAATAAACTACGAAAGCCCCAGATGCGGGAGGCAATTTATCTATGCGATAGCGATAGCCTGCGGGTGCGTGTTCGCCCAATAACTTCACTAAGTTTTGCGCAGTTACATTGGCGACAAAGACATCAGCTTCCTCAGTCCAAATTTCGCCAGTTTTTTGATTTTCGACAACAACAGCAGTAGCTTTACCGTTTGTAACGCAGATGTGCTTAACGGCGTGGCGCATGAGCAAAGTGCCACCGTATTTGTTCAGGGCTTCGACGAGGCGATCGCAGAGTACCTGCATACTACCCTTAAGGTGACTAAGACCATGCGGCGCTTGCGAAACCCCCAGAGCCGTTGCCGCATACAGGAGCGCCGTTTCCTCAGCATCCACTTGTGAATATAACTTCAACTGTAAATCTAGAAAAGTTCTCAGGCGCAGGTTTTTATCCAACCCGTATAACCGCAAAGCATCCCCTACAGTCAGCAGTGTAAAAGGCACAGTAATCAAAGTCTCAAAACGTAGGGCTTTAACTAGCTGCCACAAATCCCAGAGATTACGGGGAGGCAAGACAGGATCACGACTTTGAAATTCCCAGCTTACTCGAAAGAGAGTAGCAAATAACTGCCAAAGCGGCTCGCTGCCTGGAAACTGGCTCGCGCGTTCAGCTTTCCACTTTTGTGGCTGGCGCCATACATTAATAGGAGTAGTTTCTCCCGGCAGAAATACGGCACAGGCTGGATCGCAGGCAGTTGCTTCTGGGGGCTCCACTTCTAATTCTGTGAAAATACGGTGGTGAATACCCCCAGGTTCCAAACCTGCCACTTGAGTTGCTCCGACATCAAAGGTAAAACCTCGGCGTTTAAAAGTAGAGGCGCAGCCTCCAGGTACAAACGCTTGCTCTAAGACTAACACACGGTATCCCCGCTTAGCCAACAATGCCGCTGCTGTCAAACCGCCGATTCCGGCTCCGATGACGACTACGCGGGCTTTGTTCCGACTGCTACGACTGCTTGACATGACTTTTTTAATCTTTTGTAATATTCTTTATCATAAATTCACAATTTTCTCATTTCAAGACACTGAGAACGCCTCCATACTAGCCGGTTGTTGGGATTGTGATATACGCAAAGCCGATCAAATGTTTGTAACATTAAGCAATTTGCAGACACCGTGAGTAAATAATTATTAAGATGAGAGTAAAAATTACTCAGTAAGAAAAGTTCACACCTCACACTCGCCGAATCCATACATGACTTCAAGCCTACTCGAATTCTCTGTTGCCCTCCCGCTAAATGCCCCCACAATTCATCACCAGCCAAACGGGCTGACAATTATAGCAGAACAGATACCCGTTGAAGCTGTTAACCTGAGTTTGTGGGTAAACGTTGGCTCAGCCGTAGAATCAGATGCTATTAACGGCATGGCCCATTTTTTAGAACACATGGTCTTCAAGGGAACAGAGAAACTGCAAAGCGGTGAATTTGAGCGCCGGATTGAGGAGCGAGGCGCAGTCACCAATGCCGCAACCAGCCAAGATTACACACATTACTACATAACCACCGCACCTGGGGATTTTGCCCACCTAGCACCCCTGCTGTTCGATATAGTTTTAAATGCCTGTATTCCGGATGATGCTTTCGAGCGAGAGCGTTTAGTAGTTTTGGAAGAAATTCGTCGTTCGGAAGATAATCCTCGTCGTCGCACTTATTACCGAGCGATGGAGACGGCATTTGAGGTACTACCCTATCGGCGTCCAATACTAGGCCCAGCTTCAGTGATTGAACAATTAAAGCCACAACAAATGCGGGATTTCCACGCTCGCTATTATCAACCGCAATCTATAACTGCTGTGGCGGTGGGAAATCTGCCAGTTGAAAAATTAATTGCAATTGTCGCCGAGGGATTTTCAGAAGCTTACTCTCACTCTCATCAAAAATCAACTCTAATTTCTCAAAATAGCGATTTTGCAGAAGAACCGCCTTTCAAAGAAATAGTTTATCGAGAATATATAGACGAAAGCTTGCAGCAGGCGCGTCTGGTGATGGTGTGGAGGGTGCCTGGGATGAAAAGGCTGCGGGAAACTTATGCTTTAGATGTCTTGGCATCAATTTTGGGACATGGGCGCACGTCGCGGCTAGTTCAGGATTTGCGGGAAGAAAGGGGATTAGTTTCTCAAATTTCGGTGAGTAATATGACGCATCGGCTGCAGGGAACGTTCTATATTTCGGCACAATTACCAGAAGAAAATATAGTCTTGGTTCGAGAGGCAATTACCGAGCACATCCGCAAACTACAAGAAGAATTGGTAAACGAGTCAGAGAAAAACCGTGTCAGCACTCAAGTAGCTAATCGGTTTGTTTTCGGCAACGAAACACCAAGCGAGCGCGCCGGATTATATGGCTATTATCAATCCATGAGCGGAGATTTGGCACCAGCACTCAACTATCCCGCTTTGATTCAAGCCCTCGATGCCAAAGATTTACAGCGAGCTGCACAACAATATTTATCCCCAGATGCATTCGGCATAGTAGTTGTACGTTCGCGTTCCCGTAGCTTGTGCTAAGCGCTTAGCTACTCTGTAGCAGGAGTATCGAAAGCTAAAAAAAATACAATATTGACAAAACTCAAGAAATCAAAAACCCGGTTTTTTTCAAGAAACCGGGTTTTCTGGTGGTTAATTGTCTTTTATCAATTAACAATTACCCATACCCATTCACGGACTTACTTGCCAAATTTTAATCGTGTTATCATTGCCTCCAGAGGCGAGGGTTTGTCCGTCAGGGCTAAAAGCAATACTAAAAACACTTTTATTATGCCCTCGGAGAGTACGCAATAACCTGCCGGTTCTGAAATTCCAGAGTTTGATTGTACTGTCTTCACTGGCAGTAGCGAGAATCCTACCATTCGGACTAAGAGCGATCGCATTAACAGCGAAGTTATGCCCCCGAAGCGTACTCACCAATCTGCCATTTCTGACATTCCAAATCTTAACCGTTTTATCGTACGAGCCGCTTACCAATTCTCGGCTGTCAGTGCTAAAAACCAGAGAACTTATCCAGTCTTCATGCCCAGTTAAAGTATTCAGAAGAGTGCCACTAGCCACATCCCACAATTTGATCATGCGATCGAGACTGCCGCTAGCGAGAATTCTGCCATCAGGGCTAAAAGCAACTGCGTTCACTCCATCTGTATGCCCAACTAAACTGCGGACAAAATTTCCCGTCTGCATATCCCAGAGTATAATCGTTTTATCCCAACTGCCACTAGCAATTAAGCGCCCATCTGGGCTAATTGCTACCGAGCTGACAGCATCTGTGTGTCTGGCAAGAGTAAAGCGCATCTCGCCCGTGTTAACATCCCAGACGTTGACTGTTTTATCTTTAGAGCCACTGACAAGGTTTATTCCGTCGGGGCTTACGGCTAGGGAGGTTATATCCCCTAAATGTACCGCTAGGGTGTAACGCAGTTCCCCAGTGGAAACATCCCACATTTTGATCGTATCTTCATTGCTTCCAGAGATTAAAACTTTGCCGTTGGTAGTGAAGGCGACGGTAAAGACGGGGTAAGCGTTGTCACCAAAACTGCGGATTAGTTGCGCGATTTGCGAGTAGGTGGCAGTGGTTTGATTAATGGCAGAGGGTATAGGTTTTGCTTTTAGCGGTGGAGTTGCGATCGCAGCGCTGACTGCCGCACCGAGAATTAGGGCGGTAAATAGTTTCCAAATGGCTTGCTTGCCAGTCATGAGGTTAGTTAGCCAATAGAGACAATAGATTTATATATCTTTTTTCGGCTTTAGATACAGGCGAGCGCTATTTCTGATATTAGATGATCAACCCCAGGGCGCGGTAAACTGTTCTAGTCGATATATTTAATAATTTTGCTTTTCGCGTTTTATGGCAACCTTTTTATTAGAAGTCGGTACAGAAGAATTACCCGCTGATTTTGTCGCCGATGCCGTCAAACAGTGGCGAACACTTATCCCTCAAACTCTCGCCGCCAATAACTTGACAAATGACGCCATCCATGTATATGCCACTCCTCGACGTTTAGCGGTATTAATTCAAGGGTTGCCACCACAGCAAAGCGATCGCTTTGAAGAAATAAAAGGACCACCTGCAGCGGCAGCCTTTAAAAATGGTCAACCCACCAAAGCTGCCGAAGGCTTTGCCAAAAAGCAAGGAGTAGAGCTAGCAGCCTTAGAAATTCGCCCCACCGACAAAGGCGACTTTGTCTTCATTCGCAAAACCATCGCCGGGCGCCCCACCGCCGACATTCTCAGGGAACTGGCACCGCAGTGGATTTTCAGCTTAGAAGGAAAACGACTAATGCGCTGGGCAGATGGAGATTTAAAATTTCCCCGCCCGATTCGTTGGTTGGTAGCATTACTTGAAGAAAATGTGCTGCCCATTGAACTGAATAATGGCTCGCAAAGTATCAAGAGCGATCGCATTTCTCGCGGGCACCGCATCCTCCATCCCCAACCCGTAACTATCCCCCACGCCATTAATTATCCCGAAATTCTCCACGCCGCTTTTGTAGAAGTCGCTCCCGAAGAGCGCAAAATAAAAATTCGTCGCCAAGTAGAAGCAGCGGCTGAAAAAATCGGAGGCGTTGCCAATATTAACCCCGATTTGCTTGAAGAAGTAAACAATCTTGTAGAATGGCCAACAGCCGTTGTAGGTAAATTTGACGATGATTTCTTGATATTGCCACCGGAAGTAATTACAACAGTCATGATTACGCACCAACGTTATTTTCCGGTTTTGAAAAGTCAAGGAACGCCAGAATTGCTGCATTATTTTATTACAATTTCTAACGGTGATCCAGAAAAATCAGATATTATTGCCGCAGGAAACGAGCGGGTGATTCGCGCCCGATTGGCTGACGGACAGTTTTTCTATAAAACTGATTTAGCTAAACCGTTAGAAAGTTATGTTGCTCAGTTAGAAACAGTGACATTTCAGGAGGATTTAGGAACGGTACGTGATAAAGTAACACGTCTGAGCAAAAATGCAGAACTGATTGCCGAACAGTTAAAGTTATCAGAAAGTGAGCGGGCTACAATAGCTAGGGCGGCACTATTGTGTAAAGCTGATCTAGTCACACAAATGGTTTATGAGTTTCCGGAATTGCAGGGAGTAATGGGCGAAAAATACGCCCGCGCTAGCGGAGAATCGGAAGCAGTGGCGAGGGCAATTTTCGAGCATTACCTGCCCAGAAGTGCAAGCGATCGCCTCCCTGAAACCATCGCGGGTCAAGTAGTAGGATTTGCTGATCGCCTCGATACTTTAGTATGTATTTTCGGATTGGGAATGCTGCCTACAGGTTCTTCTGACCCCTTCGCACTGCGCCGTGCCGCTACAGCTATTATTAACATAACTTGGGCAGCAAATTTACCGATAAATCTCTACGAATTGCTCCAGCAAATAGTCGCAGATTTTATCAAAACCCATCCTAAAACATCCCCCGATTTATTGCAACAATTGTCAGAATTTTTCCTATTGCGCATTCGCACCCTTTTGCAAGAAGAGCGGGGAATAGATTACGATTTAGTAAACGCAGTTTTAGGAGAAAATGACCCAGAATATGCAGAACGGGCGTTAAAAGATTTGCTCGACGTACGTGAACGCGCCATATTCTTACAAAAAATCCGCAAAAACGGAAAACTAGACGAAATTTACGAAACCGTCAACCGTTCTGCCCGTCTTGCCAAACAAGGTGACTTAAATACAGTAGAACTCAATCCAACAGCAGTAGTGCGCAAAGAATTGTTTCAAAAATCATCAGAAAAAGCCCTATACGAAGCCTTAGTGCAGCTTTTGCCCAAAACTCGCGCTGCTCAACAAACGCGAGATTACCAGCAGTTAGTGAATGCAATTGCCGAAATTACCCCCACCGTCAGTAGATTCTTCGACGGTGCCGACAGTGTTTTAGTAATGGATGAAAACCCTGACATCCGACGTAATCGCTTAAACTTACTGGGATTATTGCGAAATCACGCTAGAGTGTTAGCAGATTTTGGTGCAATTGTCAAGAGCTAATTGCAACTTATCCCAGAACATCCTCGGCTAGTAAATAACCGTATTACTTTTGATATGTTGATAACTAGACCAAAAAATTGACGCTAAGATAGTTTTTATGCCCAAAGCTTACATTCTCGGATTGGGAAAATCAGGGATTGCTGCTGCAAGACTGCTAAAAAAGAAAGGTTGGCAGGTAACGGTAAGCGATCGCAGTACCTCAGAAACCCTGCTCCAGCAACAGCAGCAACTCGCCGCCGAAAACATCCCAGTGCTGCTAGGGCATACATTTGCTCCCGACACCGAAGCAGAAAAACCCCAACTAATTATAGTCAGCCCCGGAGTGCCGTGGGATATCCCAGCCCTAATCCGTGCCAGAGAGCTAGGCATAGAAACCATCGGAGAAATGGAATTAGCGTGGCGACACCTAAACACACGCCCGTGGGTAGGGATTACAGGCACCAACGGCAAAACCACCACAACCGCATTAACAGCAGCCATATTTCAAGCAGCAGGATTTAACGCACCTGCTTGTGGCAATATAGGCTATGCTGCCTGCGAATTAGCCCTTGCAGAGCATCCCCCCAACTGGGTAATTGCCGAAATCAGCAGTTATCAAATCGAATCATCCCCCAGCATCGCTCCCCGGATTGGAGTTTGGACAACATTTACCCCTGATCACCTCAACCGTCACAAAACTTTAGAAAATTATTTCAATATCAAAGCACAATTGCTAGCCCAGTCGCAGTTGCAAGTCATTAACGGAGACGATCCCTACCTAAGGGAAAACGCCCCTCATCGCTTTCCCGATGCCTGCTGGACGAGTATAAAAGGAAAAGAAGCCCTACTATGTGAGCCATTATGGGGAGTATACATAGAGGATGGCTGGGTAATCGCAGAAGGCGAAAAAGTAGTTAAGGCATCTGCGCTACGGATGGTAGGGGAACACAACAAGCAAAATCTGTTGATGGCAGTAGCAGCAGCCACTTTAGCGGGAATAGAAAAAGAAGCAATCGCCTCCGCCGTTGCCCAATTTCCAGGCGTTCCTCATCGCCTAGAATATATTTGTACAATAGATGGTATAGAATTCATCAACGACAGCAAAGCAACCAACTACGACGCCGCCCTAGTCGGATTAGCCTCCGTCGCCGCACCTGTAATATTAATAGCCGGAGGCGAAGCAAAAGCCGGCGACGACACAGGCTGGATGAAAATCATCCAAGAAAAAGTAGCAGCAGTATTACTAATAGGCTCAGCCGCACCTATCTTTGCTAAACGCTTACAAGAAATCAACCATCCCCACTACGAAATAGTAGAAACAATGGCAAAAGCCGTGCCCAGAGCCGCTGAATTAGCACAGCAACTCAAAGCCAAAGTAGTACTGCTATCACCCGCCTGTGCCAGTTTCGATCAATATCAAAACTTCGAGCAGCGGGGCGAAGATTTCCGTCAGTTGTGCTTGCAATTAATTCAAAATTAGACTGCCATATTCTATCTTAATCTGGCTTAACAAACAATACGAGACGATATCATGTTCCCAACTATACCTCAAACCCTAATCTTTAATGAATTTATAGACTGGTATCCAGAAAACAGCCGCTTTCAACTAATTGACAGAATAATTGTCGAAATACAACCTAACGGCAAGCATCAAGAAATTACTAACTTTTCCAGAATTAAACCTAACTGCAGAACAAATTTTATCTCCATCCCTAAAAAAATTCCTTCATCAGGAGATTAGAGAAAACAAAACCCTCAATCCCCTAATCCCCTAATCCCGGCTATTCCCAAAGATTATAAACTTGCCATTACATCTCGCGCTGCCGCTAAAGTGCGATCAATATCCTCATCGGTATGCGCCAGAGAAGTAAACCCAGCTTCAAACTGCGAAGGAGCCAGATAAACGCCGCGCTCCAACATACCACGATGGAAACGGCTGAACTTATTCAAATCCGACTTTTTAGCATCCTCATAATTATGAACCGGGCCACCAGTAAAGAAAAAGCCAAACATGCCGCTGATATTGCCGCCGCAAACCTCGTGTCCGGTTTCTTTAGCAAGAAGCAACAAGCCATCTACCAGTTTTTTAGTGATGCGCTCCAAATACTCGTATTGGCCAGGTTTTTGCAACAATTCTAGAGTCTTGATACCTGCTGTCATCGCTAAAGGATTTCCCGAAAGCGTGCCGGCTTGATAGACTGGCCCTGCCGGAGCCACCATAGACATAATATCCCGACGACCCCCATAGGCACCTACTGGCAACCCACCGCCGATAATTTTGCCTAGAGTTGTTAAGTCAGGAGTAACGCCGAATTTTTCCTGAGCGCCGCCATAGGCAATCCGAAAACCGGTCATTACTTCATCAAATACCAGCAATGCGTCATTTTCGCGAGTAATCTCTCGCAAACCTTCTAGAAAACCGGCATCGGGAGGAATAAAACCGGCATTCCCTACTACTGGTTCCAGAATCACTCCGGCTATTTCATTGGGGTGTTCAGCAAACAGAGCTTTAACAGCTTCTAAATCATTGAAGGGAGCAGTGAGGGTATTACTTGTAGCAGCTTTAGGCACGCCGGGAGAGTCGGGAAGTCCCAAAGTGGCAACACCGGAGCCGGCTTTGACGAGGAACATGTCGGCGTGCCCGTGATAGCAGCCTTCAAATTTAATGACTTTGTCGCGCCCGGTGAAGGCTCTCATCAGTCTTAAGACTGCCATGCAGGCTTCTGTGCCGGAGTTGACGAACCGCACCATTTCAATGCTGGGTACGGCATCAATGACCATTTCGGCGAGAACATTTTCTAAGACGGAAGGCGCTCCGAAACTGGTGCCTTTTTCAAGTGCAGCATGCAAGGCTTCTATTACCTCTGGATGGGCGTGACCACAAATGGCAGGGCCCCAAGTGCCTACATAGTCGATATATTGGTTGCCATCTACATCCCAGATGTAGGCTCCTTTCACCCTGTCAAAGACAATTGGTTGTCCTCCTACTGATTTGAATGCTCTTACCGGGGAACTTACTCCCCCTGGCATCAGCTTTTGAGCTGCTGCAAAAATTTCTTCTGATTTGGTGGTTTTTAGGGTTGTCGCAGTCAAAAATTATCTCCTTTATTAGTATTGTTAGTTTACATCCCTGCAAGGGATTCGTTTTCAGTGAGTATAACAGAAAAATTTTCTGCTGACTTATAATTTTTTAGCGCCTGGCGTAAGTTCGCTGTACGGTATTGGTCCTTATCCTAGAATCAGTTTATGTCCATATCACAATTATTTCCCTCTCCCACTTCTATACCTGTTGAACAGATCCGCTACAACGAACAAGGTTTGGTGCCAGCTATCGTCCAAGATTGTCTAGATGGTACAGTGTTGATGATGGCTTGGATGAATCGAGAATCTTTGCAAAAAACTCTTGAAACTGGCGAAACTTGGTTTTGGAGCCGCTCGCGAGGTGAATTGTGGCATAAAGGCGAAACGTCAGGTCATATTCAAAAGGTGCGATCGCTTCGCTATGACTGTGATAGCGACGCACTTCTTATCGGCGTGGAACAAGTGGGAGATGTTGCCTGTCATACAGGGGAACGCAGTTGTTTCCACCAAATCAATGGCCAAATTGCACCTCCGCCAGCAGATATTCTCTCTCAGGTTTTTCAGGTGATTTGCGCTCGCCGTGATCATCCTTTGGAAAATTCTTATACTTGCAAGTTATTTGAGGGTGGGGATAATAAAATTCTCAAAAAAATTGGGGAAGAATCGGCTGAATTAGTCATGGCTTGCAAGGATGACAATCCAGAGGCGATCGCTGCAGAAGTTGCCGATTTATTCTATCACGTAATGGTTGCTCTTGCTCACCATAAGGTAGACTTACGAGCGGTTTATCGCAAATTGCAAGAACGGCGCAGGTAATTTAAAAAATGCTTTTAAGGAGTGCCGGGATTTATATTAACAAAATTAACAGAAAGTATACAAAAGAAAATTTAACAACTCTCACACTAGCTCTCTCGTTTTGTTAGTGTTTAGAAATACAGGTGCGTGAGGGGCTTCTGCAACTCCACTGGTAGCCAAAAAGACGCACCTGTGTATCTCCGGAAGTGGGCGCATTTGTACAGGTGGCGATAGGTAGTAAGTGCTCTTGTTTAGAATTGATTAAAGAGTAGCAATTACTCAAGGAGCATATCGGTGTCAGCTACCCATGACTAAAGTCCCATGTTTTAGCCATCATCCTTGTGGACTTAGCTTTCAGGCTAGCTTACTTTTAGCCGCCAAAATAAGTTGATTATAACAGATAAATCTGTGTCAGGGGCTTTCCTCACTGCACTCTCAGTACGGAAGCTCTCCAGGTTGTTTCTTGCTGACAAAGCAACTGTTCTTGGGGCAAATTGTACAGGATTGTCGTCATTGCAACGGAGGCTCCGAAGTCTCCCCCAGATGGCTTTAGAGTTGATATGTACTTAAGACCCATGCCACAACCCCTCGCAGTCGAGATGAACGCTGAGGAATTTTACAGCCACTTTTTCTATTATAGGGGAATGAGAAGGGCCCAGGAATCAGATTATTTGGGCGCGCTCGCAGACTGGAATCAGGAATTACGGCTTAATCCTGACTTTGCCCCAGCTTACTTTGATCGGGCAAATCTCCGTCGCCAAATAGGAGATATTCGAGGCGCGATCGAAGATTATACTCAAGTGATAAAACTCTGTCCTGACTGTGCCGATGCTTATTTTAAGCGGGGAAATGCTTATCGCGAACTGGGAGACAATCACAGTGCGATCAAGGATTATACCCAAGTTATAAAACTTAATCCAAAATGGGCTGAGGCATACAACAATCGGGGCAATGCCCGCCGCGAACTGGGAGACGCTAAGGGTGCCCTGGAGGATTATGATCGCGCGCTCGCTCTCAAACCCAATTATGCTAAAGCTTATTATAATCGAGGTCTTTCTCGTCGCATTCTGGGAAATTTGCTTGGAGCGATCGAGGATTACAACCAGGCAATCCGACTAAATCCTGAATATGCTACTGCTTACGTTAACCGGGGGCTTACTTACTCGGCTCTGGGCGCTAAACAAAAAGCAATCACAGATTTGCAACAGGGTGCTAAAATGTTTTTGCAATACGGTCACTTAGGTGTTTACCGCAAATTGGTAGAAAATATTAGAAAGTTACAAGAATAGTTAGAATATTTTTTATTCTACAATTTTAAAAAAAATATGTTTTAAGTTATCAATTAGAATTGTAAAAAAGTGTAATTAAAAAGTATATTAACTGAACTGTGAAACAATTTTTATTTGTAACGGATTTAGATAACACCCTTGTAGGCGATGACGAGGCGCTGGCGGTTTTGAATCAAAAGCTGAGCAAACATCGACAAGCCTACGGAACGAAAATAGTTTACGCAACTGGGCGATCGCGCGCATTGTATCAAGAACTACAAAAAGAAAAGCAGCTCATAGAGCCAGATGCCCTAGTAGCGGCAGTAGGCACAGAAATTTACTACCCAGACACAGAAAACCCTAATTCCGAGTGGGAGGAAACTCTCTGCCAAGGCTGGCATAGGGAAACAGTTTTTGCTATTGCAGCCCAGTTTTCCGCACTCGTACCCCAGCCTGCTTCCGAGCAAAGTCTATTCAAAATCAGTTTTTTTATAGAAAAAGAGGCGGCTTTTGAAATTTTGCCAAAATTGGAAAAGCTTTTTCAAGAGAAGGGATTGCGAGTACAAATGATTTACAGCAGCGAGCGTGATTTAGATTTATTGCCTGAGCGCGCTAACAAAGGATTTGCAATGCAATTTCTCCGCTCCAAATGGGGAATATCCTCTACACACACCGTCGTTTGCGGCGACTCTGGAAATGACATCGCCCTATTTAGCGTTGGCGATGAACGAGGCATTATCGTAGGCAATGCCCAGCCAGAATTACTACACTGGCACAACGCTAACCCAGCTCCTCATCGATATCTAGCTAAGGCGCACTTTGCCGCAGGTATTCTAGAGGGTTTGAAATATTTCGGCTTTTTATAAAAAATTATAAAAAATAAAATAGTGTAGTCGGTAAGAGGTAATTGTTTTTCTTTATTCCCGATTACCGATTGCCGATAACCGCTTATGATTAGCTATCTAAAAGGTACTATTGTTAGCATTAACAAAATTAATAGCCATCGCGTCACCCTGACTTTGGAAGTAAATAACATCGGATACGACTTGCAAATACCGTCGCGTTTAGTGCAGGAATTGCCCGGAATTGGCGAACAGATACAAGTGTTTACTCATTTGCAAATTCGGGAAGAGCAGTGGCTTTTGTATGGCTTTGCCTCAGCAGCAGAGCGGGATTTGTTTCGGCAATTGCTGGGAGTGAACGGGGTTGGGCCACAATTAGCCCTAGCTCTGTTGGACACTTTAGGAGCGCAAGAGTTAGTTCAAGCGATCGTTACCAGTAATACCCGCCAGCTTACTAAAGCCCCAGGAGTTGGCAACAAAACCGCTGAGCGTATCGCTTTAGAACTGAAAACCAAAATGACAGAATGGCACAAGCTATCCGGGTTGTCTCTGCCAGTGCCGACGGGTGTACCACTAGCTGTGCAAGAAGACGTCGAGATTACTCTCCTGGCTTTGGGATATACCAATAATGAAGTAAGTGAAGCCCTTGCTGCCCTGCGCTCCGATCCCAACCTTTCAAAAACCGCTGACGCCGAAGCGTGGATTCGCGCTAGTATTGCTTGGCTGACGCGTCAGTAAAATAGGAAAGAGGAGAAAAGGAATTTAGCAAGCGATCGCACTGGCCTCATGAAAACTGTGATATGATTACAAGTTGCTGCATTTTAAGAATTTATTAGAAAGCAATGGCCCTAACCCAAGAACGCAAACAAGAAATTATAGCGCAGTACCAACTGCACGAAACCGACACTGGTTCAGCAGATTTGCAAGTCGCCCTGCTCACAGAACGCATCAACCGACTAAGTGAACACCTAAAAATCAACGAAAAAGACTACTCTTCCCAGCGAGGATTAATGAAAATGATCGGTCGGCGTAAGCGCCTGCTAGCCTACATTTTCAAACAAGACCCTAAGCGCTATCAGGCTTTGATTGAGCGTCTGGGGATTCGCGGTTAAACAGCCTATGTCAAGCGAACCTGAACGGAGGCGCCTCCCCTTCGAGCCTAAAAAAAATCGCAAAAAACCTGCTAAAAATCGCCCAGCGGTTCAGCCAGATGCTGAGAAGAATCAGAAGCAAACACCAGCAGCCCGGCAACAGGTAGCCATTCCCGAAGTGGTGAGTCGGCGAATGGTCAGCAGAATGGCTATATTTTGTGGACTTCCCACAGCACTGGGAATCCTTACATTTATTGTCAGCTATTTCGTAGTCAAAAATGATGTTATTGAATTGCCCACTACAGCCGTTTTGCTGACAAGTCTGGGCTTTTTCGGTTTGGGGGTCTTAGGATTAAGCTACGGGGTGATCTCCGCATCTTGGGATGAAGAGATACCCGGTAGCTTACTCGGCTGGAGAGAATTCATGACTAATGTAGGACGCATAAGGGAAGCTACACGCGAGGCTAGGGAAAAAAATAAGGGAGAGCGCGAGTAAAAAGTCGAGATTTTAGATTGGAGGTATAAAGGAGTTTTTTGAATCTTACTTTAAACAATCTAAAATCTATTCAAGAATCCCGAAAGCTCTCACGGCTAGCATACAGTTCAAATAATTCGCAAATAAGCAAGGAAAAAGGAATTATCCATGATTATCGTTATGAAAAGCGGCTCTCCAGAAATGGAGATTGAGCGCATTAGTGCTGAATTAGAAACCTGGGGTCTAAAACCTGAAAAAATTGTCGGGCGGTATAAAGTAGTCATAGGTCTTGTAGGAGACACAGCAGAACTAGAAAAAGAGCGCTTACAGGAACTAAGTCCCTGGATTGAATCTGTGCTGCGGGTAGAGCAGCCTTTCAAACGAGCCAGTAGGGAATTTCGCCACGGAGAAAGTAGTGAAGTAGTAGTGTCCACACCCAATGGACCAGTGACTTTTGGCGAACATCATCCTATAGTAGTCGTTGCCGGTCCTTGTTCGGTAGAAAATGAGGAGATGATTATAGAAACGGCACTCCGGGTAAAAGCGGCGGGGGCTAAGTTTCTAAGAGGGGGTGCCTACAAGCCGCGCACTTCTCCCTATGCTTTCCAAGGGCATGGTGAAAGCGCCTTGCATTTGTTGGCGGCAGCGAAACAGGTTTCCGGTTTGGGAGTTATTACGGAAGTTATGGATGCAGCTGATTTGGAGAAGCTTGCAGAAGTGGCGGATGTTATTCAAATAGGTGCCCGCAACATGCAGAATTTCTCTCTGTTAAAGAAAGTGGGCGCGCAAGGAAAACCGGTGCTGCTGAAGCGGGGAATGTCGGCTACGATTGAAGAGTGGCTGATGGCTGCTGAGTATATTTTGGCGGCTGGCAATCCGAATGTGATTTTGTGTGAACGGGGAATTCGTAGTTTTGATAGAGAACACACCCGCAATACGTTAGATTTAGCTGCAGTGCCGGTACTTAGGCACTTGACGCATTTACCAATTATGGTTGATCCAAGTCATGGCACTGGTTGGGCAGAATATGTCCCGGCAATGGCTAAGGCAGCGATCGCAGCCGGCACCGATTCATTAATGATTGAAGTTCATCCCAACCCAGCTAAAGCCCTCTCAGATGGCCCTCAATCCCTGACCCCGGAACGCTTCGACCAATTGATGAAAGAACTCTCAATCATTGGCAATGCCGTAGGCCGCTGGCCTCAACCGGTTCCGGCTCTGGTTTGAGTTGGGTGGCGAGTGTTGAGCGTGGAGTTTTTATAAATCTGGTTTTAGTGATAAAAAGTGAGCTAAAAACCAAATCACTTAAATCCTTCAATCATTCCACACTCTACACTCGAAAATGTTTTCTCGTCATTAAGTTTTTTGTTTTAAAATAAGTAACTGTTGGTCGATGTGTTGGAGTATTTGGTGAATTGCTGGTAAAGTTGTCATGCTCTCTAAAGTGAGACTAGGGTCAAAGCGATCGCCAATCTCACTTAGCTTGCGCTGAAGTTGCTGAGCCAATTTCAAAGCATCCTCGCTCAACTCCTGAATCTTTTGTTGCTTATAAAACTTCAACGCTTTTCCCCGTAACACTTGCAAACTTGCTTCTTCCCCCCATTCCCCAGGCGTCAATTGCAAAATTAAAACCAAATGGGTTTGCCCCATCATCCGCTCCATATCTACCTGTCTGGGATGCTCCACTGGAATCGAAGAAAGATTAAAAAACTGCTTCAATTCCACCATCAAACCTTGAAAAATCGGCATTGGCAAATTTTCCAGCGCCGATTGCATCACCCCCTCCTGACTCCACAGCACACGCCCACTTTCTCGCTGTCGCTCAAAACATAGCCGCCCGATTCCCTTTACCAGCACCCGCCCCAGTAACTCTTGCAGTAATTTTTGCGGCGATAAATTAGCCAATTTTTCTAGAGGCAGCGACAAATAAGGAGCCTGTACTTTCAACTGCGGTAAACTGTTTTCAGTAGAGGCGACTAGGCTGGTTTTGGCAGACTGGCTATCACTATTTGGCAATTGTAGTTGTGTCACTTGCTCCTTAACCTTTTCTACACTTACCCTTTCCCTAGATGGCGGTGCAGGTAGTTTCGTTGCACCAATAGAGACAGTATTTTTGGGAGGAGGAGGGGCAAATCCTGTTTTGGATGGAGGTGGCGGAGCTTTTGCTGATTTTGCTGGCTGGTTGCTCTGCTTCTGATAATTTAAATACGCCAAAAGCATGGATTTATGCTTCTCTGGCGAAATTTTTTGGGGCACTAATTTGCAATTCAAGTTTTGCAACATTTTGCGGATGTAACTCAATGCCGTTACGTCTTGGGGATCGACTATTCCTAGATACAAACAGCTTTCCTGTCTGGATAAGGGCAGCACCTTATGGTACAAACAAACTTCTAAAGGAATTAAAGTATCGATAAGCTTAAATATTTGATTGATTTCCATGCTCCCTGCTGAATTTATTTGAGTTTGACTATCCCTGCTTTACATATAGGTGCCGCGTGTGAAACGCTTTTCGCTAGCGATAGCGAATTGCGCTCCTACCCAACTTAGACTCAAGTAAGCTAATTTTGGCGACAAGCAAAAGCTGCTCTTATTCAGGCACCATTGTTGGTAGGCTGGGCTTTTTCATATAATACCCAAAACTTCAAAGTTTACTAACATTGGGTGCGAAAATTTGGCAGCGATTTATAGCCAAATACTCTGCGCTAGCTCTAAAAATGACTCTCTCGTCAAGTATTTGTATAAAAGGTTACTATAATATATTGCCCATGCTGGCTCCCTGAAGAGGCTCTCGCTCTTGACTTTTCAGTGTCAAACTATCTGAGTATTTTTACCAATGACAGGTAAGGCGTTTCTTGCCTGGTAAAACAAATCCCCAAATAGTGGCTATTAAAAAAATAGGCTTTTTAGAGACGTTTAATTATCATTTATATAGAGTTTAATTTGCTTGTTTTGCAATTTTTCTTGCAGCCATTCTTCAAAAATTTTATCTTGAATTTGCGCTTTGAAAGCACCTTCAAGAGAAGCAGGCTGCCACTCTTCAACACGCAATAAATGATAGCGCCCTTCAAAAGCGATCGGTCCAATAATATCACCTGGTTGAGCGCCGATAATTGCTTCTCGAATCGGCTCAGGTAATTCGCCGACAGTTAATATTCCTATCATGCCATTAAAAACGCGTTCATTAGCGAGGGAATGTTCTCTAGCTACTTTTTCAAAAGGGCGCCCATCGTCTAAAATTTGCCGCATTAGTTCTTCAGCGAGTTCTTGCTCAGCAACGACGATTCGAGAAAGAACAACGCGAGTGAGTAGAGATTTCTTTTGAGTAAAATATTCTTCAATTTTGGGGGCGGTGAGTACGTTTTTCAATTGTGCTATCTGCAATCCTTTGACGATTTGATTGCGGAATTGCATATAACTAAGACGCTGTGTTGCCAGCCACTGCTCAAACTGCTGCGGTTCGGCAAGACGATTCTGGAGGCGGAAATTGATGATTGCTTGTTCGATGAGAGAGGGGTCAATTTCTAAATCGGAGCGCGAGCGCAATTCTGTTTCGATTATGTGCTGGCGCAAGATTGCTTGTATAAATTGCGGTAGTTCGCCGCTGGTGCGCAAATATTCAAAAGCTTGGCGTAGTGAAATCGCTTCGTTGTCGATAGTAAGGAAAGTTTGGGAATCCATATTATAAATAGAAATAAGCGATTGCTCAAGCTACAATGCCATTTCTCGATTATAATTGAAATTGATACCAACCAAAGTAACTCACGGTTGCCTTCTTTGTTGTTGTCGGGAGTGAGGTAAGCAGAGCGCCTCTAATGTTATCTAATATTCCTGAGATTATTTTCGCCTGTACAATAGCCAGCGCAATTGCATCGGGGGATTTTTTATTAAAAATAAATCTTGACCACTAGCCCAATGCTCGAACCAGCCAGTAGGGGGCCATGCTTCGGGAGGCAGGTGTTGCCGCTCATATTCTAAAGTTGACTCATCTGATATTAGTTCTAAGGGCAAGCCTTCAAGGGCTGTAACCAAATCTGCTCGGGTAAATAGAAAAGACCACGCTAATTCGGAAATTTCTCTTGCTAGCTGATCCGGTTCGTAACCGTCATTGGCTAAGAAGATATTAAACAGTAATAATCCGCCTGGGCGTAACACTTCAGACATTCTGACGAGGAAGCGACGGAGTTCGTCGAGACTGCGAAAGTGAGGAACAACCTCAGAGGCGATCGCCAGTGCATAATGAGCTGTAGGCAGTTTTACCTTAGGATCAATAACATTTCCGGCTGTTACCATCACCGGCAAGCCTTGTGAATTCACCACCGCAGTCAACTGCTGCACGAAAGCGGGCGATAATTCTAACGCCTGTACTGGATAACCCATTCTTGCCAAAGGCAAAGTATTACGCCCGGTGCCAGCTCCCACATCCAAAATCGCCGTCTTACTTGGTTCACCCAGTTCGCCGAGAACTGCCATCACTTTAGCATCTGGATGAGTCCCGAATAGGGGAGGTTCTCTCATCTGAACCCACTTTTTGTATTGTTGTTCGAGGGTTTCGACGATGCTGGAAACTTTGACGCACAAGCGCCTCGACGGAGAAGTCGGATAATCTTCTGATTCGTAATGGATGACGATTCGGGAATGAGGTGAGGTTTTAAACCCTTCCTGTAGACGGAGAGCGAGAACCTGCTCCAGTCGCTCCAGTTCTTCTTTTGACCACGGTTTCCCCAAAATAGCGAACAGAGCCTCTAGCCGCTGCATGTAATTTTCTAGCAGGGCGGGAGCGCAGGGAAGAAAGATTTCGCCACGGCTTACGATCCACGAATCAACTTTCTTTTGAAGGGCTTTCTCAAGGGTGGCTGCATCAGTTACGACTGAGAGTTGCTCGTCTTTGATGAAGAGGGTTTCCTCGGAGATCATAGAGCTTTGAGTTTATATTGCTTGCAGTGACAGTAACAAATTTTTTGCCAAAATGCCAATTGGGGCAGACTATCTGTTACAGATAAAAAATAACTAGCGGACGCCTTTATTCCTTTAGAAGGAAGGAGCATCCGCTGTCAAGAATTCTCTGTAGTTTAGTTTAATTGCTACCGGTGAAGGTAACGTCTGGAAATCTGCTTTGAGCTTCCGACATTGGTTTGCGTCTGCCTTCTTCTTGCCAGTAGTTGATGACTTCCGTAGCTTTGTTGAGCAATTCGATGCGATCGTGTTCGGAAATCCAGTGTTTGGCTTCTAGTTCGTTTTTTAGCTGTTCCCAGGCATCGTTGCGAGGCCAGAAGAAATAGGATGTCAAAGGGCTTGTCCCTTTGCCCACTACTTGGTCAACGGCTAGCGCAACGTTATCTTGTAGCCAGAGAACTTTGAGAATGAACTTCGACAATTACACCTCCAGGGAAAACCCAGGCAAGGATGTTAAATCTCTACAGTTGTTGATTATAGCGTATTTCTCTAGGGGTTTTCTGAAGTTTAGGGAAAATTTTGTCGCCACTACTGGTAGAAAATAGCTAGAGTGCATAAGATGCAGGAATTTGTCCAAGGCTGCTACCATCGCAGGCGGCCACCGCCTGATTTTGGCTACCCAGTTTATGTCTTTGTAGCGTGGATCCAATCCCACGACGGCAACCCAGTTACTTTCGGCTTCGCCACGTTTTCCTTGATTCCAAAGGGCGGCAGTAAGGGCGGCTCGCATGTCGGCAAATCGTGGGTATTTGCGGACTAAGTTTTTCATGGTACGGATGGCTTGTTCGATTTGTCCGATTTGATAAAGGGCGAGGGCGTAGTTGGCGTGGGCGAAGGCCAAGTCTGGGGCGAGTAAGGTGGCTTGGCGGTAGTCAGCGATCGCTTTTTCCCATTCTCCCAGCCCTGCAAAGGCGTTGCCTCGGTTATTGAATGCTGCTGCATCGGTGGGTTCTAGTTCTAGTACACGATTGTAGTCGGCGATCGCTTTTTGCCACTGCCCAAGCCCTTCTAGTGCTATGCCACGATTCAGGTAGGGTTCGGGAGCTTCGGGAGCCAGTTCTATGGCTTTATTGTAATCTGCGATCGCTTCTTCTAATTTGTTCTGGCTGACTTTGGCATTGCCTCTATTACTCCAGAGTGCTGCATTTTCAGGTAACTGTTCAATCATTTCCGTCCAGTATTTTTCAGCTGTGACAAAGTTGCCGCTATTGGTTGCCTCAAGTGCTTTTTTCTGCAATTCCTCAAGTTTCTGCTTGAAAGCGGCGATTTCTGTATCGTTGCTTCTTGCGGATGTTTGCGCTGCTACTGGAGTAATCCAGCCCCACCAGCAGGCTGCGCTCGCTAGGATTAATGTGCACAGCACTTTTAGAATTCGGCTTTTCATTTCTGCTTTCTATTATTTTTCTTTTAACTAATAAACCCGGTTTTTTCAAAAAACCGAGTTTATTGCCACAGCGAGAGCTGTTTTTCTGGGTGAGGGTAACCTAAATGCTTCCAAGCTGCTGCAGTTGCTACGCGCCCACGATGAGTGCGTTTCAGGTATCCGATTTGCAGTAGATACGGTTCGTAAACTTCTTCTATGGTTTGGGCATCTTCCCCTGTTGCGGCAGCTATAGCTTCTAACCCCACAGGTCCGCCGTTAAAATTTTCTATCATAATGCTTAAAATGCGTCTATCTGTCCAGTCCAACCCGCAAGGATCGACGTTGAATAATTCTAGGGCTTCGCAGGCGAGCGCTTGGGTAATTTTTCCTAATGATTTGACTTCGGCGTAGTCGCGCACCCTTTTGAGTAGGCGATTGGCTATACGCGGCGTGCCTCTAGAGCGACGGGCAATCTCTGTTGCACCCTCAGAAGAAATCTCGGTTTGTAGTAGTTGGGCTGTTCTTTTTACTATTTGGCTTAGTTCTTCTATTTCGTAAAAGCGTAAGCGTTGGATTAATCCGAAGCGATCACGTAGTGGGCTTGTCAGCGCTCCTACCTTTGTTGTCGCTCCCACTAAGGTAAATCTCTGTATCGGAATGCTGCGAATGCGGGCACTTTGCCCTTTACCAATTGTAATGTCAATCCGAAAATCCTCCATTGCCGGATAGAGAATCTCTTCCGTTATTTTGCTGAGGCGGTGGATTTCGTCTATAAATAGTATGTCCCCTGGTTGTAGGTTCACCAGTAAGCCTACTATATCTCTCGGTCGCTCTAATGCTGGTGCTGTGGTAATTTTGCAATTGACTCCCATTTCTTGGGCAAGAATAAGCGCCATTGTGGTTTTCCCTAATCCCGGAGGGCCATACAATAATAGGTGATCCAATGGTTCTTGGCGCGATTTCGCTGCTGCGAGCGCAATTTCCAGCACTTCTTTAACATCTTTTTGCCCTATATACTCAGTAAGCCTCTGAGGTCTAAGTTTTTCTTCTTGTTTGCTGTTATTCCCCTCTTCCTCGCTAGCAGTTGCTTCTAGCAGAGCTTTCTCTTTTACACTATAATTCCCTCCCTTCTCAGCTGCCCCGCGTCGTTTTTTAGGCTCTTTTTGTGGTTGTTTGGAAGATATTATAGCCATTTCTATCTAAGCAACTTTTTATTCTAATACAACACTGTTATATTATTTCTACGCTCTTCCCCAATTTATAAAATTTCCTCTCCTCCCCAACCAAATATTTTTTTTAATTTGATCCACTGACCTCGCAATTTCCAAAATTTGCTGCTTTGCATAGCAGCAATAGTTTGTTTTAAAATCAATAATTGTTTTTGAATATTTGCAACTTCATTTTCGCTATTCTTCAGTTCTTTTATCAATCGCTCCAATTCTGCTTGATTTGCTTGCAGCAGCGTTTGCTTTTTTTCTAATTCTGCTTTATTTGCTTGCAGCAGCGCTTGCGTTTCTTCTAATTCTGCTAGATTAGCATTTAATTTAAATTGCGTTTGCTCTAATTCTGTTTTTGTTTCATTAAACTTGGTTTTCCAGTGCAGGATTTCCATTTTAAATAGCTGAAATTGATAACGCAATTTATCCAAATCTTCTAGAGAGGCAAATTTAGATAGCGATCGCTCTTCTGATTGTTGCAAAATATTGCGAAAAGCCAGGAGGCCAAAACTAGGTCCATTCTGATGTTCTTTATTTTCAAACTCGATTTCAATATCAGTGAATCCAAAATACTTCAAACAAGACAAAATATCCTCGCGATTCATCCAATGGCTATAAGGTTTGCTCCCCCCACAGAAACCAGTCGAATCTAGAGCATCTTTATATTCGTAGCGGTAGAGAGTATGCCGGAAACCATCCCATTCAGACGTTTCGCTTCCAGAAAATTTGTGAGCAATATTGGGGTTACTATTGATAACCTCAGCATCATAGTAATGAGTCCAAATAAATACTCTATCTGAAACTTTTGATATCAGCGCCAGCAGTTCCACTGGATTAATCATGTGATAGAGAACACCACTGGCAAAACACAAATCAAATTTTTCTTGGCAATTTCGCAAATATTCAACACAATCTCCGAAAAGAAAGTGGGCGCGTTTAAGCCCCAAAATTTCTTTGACTATCAAACATTTTAAATAAGCGCGTTGGTTGGCTTCTACTGCTATAATAGAAGCAGCCCCCAACTGTTCCATCATATAGGTGTGTCCGGCTTCTAGGGGACCAAGTTCGAGGATAGTTTTGCCTTGTAATCCGCCAATTTTTTCAGCAGCCCAGGAAACGCGGCAGTCTTCAAAAAGGTTACTTTTGCCAGCGTCGACAAAATTGAGAAAGCCTGGGAAAGAAGATGCCCACTCTCCTTTAAATATGTCGATAGCATTTTGTATACTGGGGGCTGAAGTAATGTAAGAATCGAGAATTTGCATGGGAGATAAGTGTCTATCTAGATTTCATTAATATAACTCGGTTCTAGAAACCTTAGCATAACTGGAATGAGTATTTACTTTGACAAGCAGTGAGGAGTTTGGCTGAAGTTAAGATAAGTTGGAGACTGGGGAACTCATGTTGGAGCTTTCAATAAAAATCGCTCTGGCACAATCGTTATCAGAGGTAGAAGCCCGCCTAGCAAAGTTAGTGAGCAAGGTACTACAAGGATGCGAGCGCGCAAGCGTCTGTTCGAGAGACGGGGCTGGGTAGAGCACAAGTAGCAGTGGGGTTGAGAGCGAGCGCAACTTTCCACCCAGAAGCAAAAGCTTGTATTTTCCGGAAAAGGGAATATACTTCCTGCAACAAAACTCAAAAATATGCATAGAATCTTAATTTGAGGGTGTAAAGCCGTGGTGTAGTGAGAGAGGAACGGAAAATTGCTCAAAGCTATGAAAGGAGCAGTCAGAAAAGCTGGCCGATTTAGTACTTGGCCATTGCTCGAGTCCCAGTCATGGCTAAAACTGGAGCTACTTGCCAGCCTAGTCAGGAGAGACTTAGAGGCTCGGTACAAAGGCTCGCTGCTTGGCAACCTGTGGCCGTTACTGACTCAGCTCTCGCAACTGCTAATTTACACCTACGTTTTCTCAATCGTCTTGAAGGTGAAGCTCAGTCTACAGGGAATGCCAGAAAATAACTTCACCTTTGGCATGTGGCTGTTTGCCGGCTTACTACCTTGGACTGCATTTAGCAGCGGCTGTCTCAAAGCATCGACATCAGTTGTAGAACAACCCAACTTAGTTAAAAAAGTCGTATTCCCCCTTTCCCTGCTTCCCCTCGTGCCCGTGTTGGCAGCATTCATTGAAAGTTCCCTCGGCTTGATGGCCCTAATCGCCCTGATTGCCGCCAGCTCCAATACCGTACACAGTACCTTATTATTGCTACCCTTGGTGTGGCTGCCGCAATTGCTATTAACCGCCGGGTTGGGATATCTGGGAGCCGGGCTGACAGTATTTTTGCGTGATATTCCTCAAACAGTCGGGGTGATTCTCAATATTTTGTTTTATTTAACACCAGTTTGTTATCCGGCGCAGGTGATTCCCGAAAGCTGGCGGGAATGGGTGTTTTGGTTAAATCCAATGGCAGCGATCGCTGAAACCTATCGTGACCTCGTATTAATCGGACACGTCAAGCACTTTGCCGAATTAGCAACAGCCTCAATAATATCTTTAATAATATTTTATGCAGGCTTAACCATCTATAGCAAATTGCGTCCGGCTTTTGCCGATGTTCTCTAAGCTTTCCCAAACCAGGGTTCTTTAAAAAACCGGATTCTACACCAAAAAACAACTGGCTTCACCCCCTCTACAGCCTTTCCATACCAGCAGCCACATGGAAGATATTGCAATTTCGCTCAAAAACATCTCCAAGTGCTATAAGCGCTACAGACACCCAGCAGATCGATTAAAAGAAATCCTCTTTCCCGGAAAAAATCGAGCCGATGAATTTTGGGCACTACGAAACATCAACCTAGAAATTCCAAAAGGACAAACCCTCGGCATTGTCGGGCGCAATGGCTCTGGAAAAAGCACCCTCCTGCAAATTATTGTCGGAACCCTCGCTCCAACCAGCGGGCAAGTACTTGTCAGCGGGCGAATCTCAGCACTCTTAGAACTTGGCAGCGGATTCAATCCCGAATTTACCGGGCGACAAAACGTCTTTTTTAATGGCCAATTACTAGGCTTGTCCCAACAAGAAATAGAAGCAAGATTCGATGAAATTGCAGCCTTTGCAGATATCGGCGATTTTATCGATCAACCCGTCAAAACCTATTCTAGCGGTATGTTCGTGAGGCTGGCATTCGCCGTGGCAACCAGTGTCGAGCCTGACATTCTCGTCGTCGATGAAGCCCTGGCTGTCGGCGATGCCGCCTTTCAGCGCAAGTGCTTCCAGCGCCTCCAAAGCATACAAGATCGAGGCGGAACCGTCTTATTTGTTTCCCACTCATCCGCCTCCGTATTGGAACTCTGCAATGCCGCAATTTTACTCGATCGCGGCGAATTGCTAATTTATAGCCAACCAAAATTTGTGTTAGATAAATATCATAAATTAATCTATGCCCCGGCTGAAGAAGAACAGGCAATTCGCGAAGAAATCCGCGCTTCTCATCTCCAGCAAGAAGGCAAAAATATTTTCAAAGCCAATACCAGCACTTCCGAAAAACCTAACATCTCAATTGTCTCACGTCAGGCGGCTTTTGAAAACAAAAGTCTCGATGAATTTTACGATCCCGAACTGGTTCCCGCAAATACTATTTCTTATGTACCTAGAGGCGCTCGTATTCTCAACCCCCATATCACTAACCTAGACGGCAAAATAGTTAATAATCTGGTGGGGCGCAACCATTACATTTATACTTACACTGTTTCCTTTTTTAAACAAGCTTCTAAAGTGCGCTTTGGAATGCTCATAAAAACTTTAAGCGGTTTTGAACTGGGCGGGGCTTCCTTTACCGCTGCAACTCAACAAATCGAACACATCGAAGCAGAGACAACCTTGGTGGTGAAATTCAAATTCCAATGCCTGCTTAATCCAGGCGTATATTTTCTTAATGCAGGCGTTTCGGGAATTGTAGATAACCAGTTTACCTACTTGGCTCGCTGTGTTGACGTCGCTATGTTTAGAGTGCTGCCTCAACTACAATCTCACGCTAGCGGAATAGTTGACTTGTTAATTGAGCCTAGCTTGTCTATACAAAAAGAAAAAGAACCAAAGCAAATACTAGAAATTATTTGATTTTTGAAATATGAATAAAATCGAATTCATTCAGCAGAAAAAAGCCGAAATCATCAGTCAATACGGGGAATGGACAAATCACAATATTCAACTCGCAGGTGATTTGTATACCATCGATAAAGAAGCCGTAACGGGCGCTGAAGTAAAATTAAAAAGAATCGTACAAATGATCGCCGATATTTCTGGGCAAGCATTTGAAAAACTGCGCGTCTTGGATTTGGCATGTTTGGAAGGATTGTATGGAATAGAGCTGGCACTGCAAGGAGCTAAAGTCGTGGCTATCGAAGCTCGACAAGCTAACCTAGAAAAAGCACGCTTGGCAAAAGAAGCGCTTTCCCTAGATAATATAGAATTCATACAGGATGACGTTCGCAATCTCAGCCCAGAAAAATATGGTCGTTTCGATATTGTTTTATGTTTGGGCATTTTGTATCATTTAGATGTTCCAGACGTGTTTCACTTTCTAGAGCAAATCGGTAATGTTTGCAAAAAAATAGTAATTATAGACACCCACGTAAGCAAACAACCAGAAATATGTTACAATTATAAAAATAAAAAGTATTGGGGGAGCAATTATCAGGAGGTTCCCAATACAGTTTGGTCATCTTTGGATAATGAAAAAAGCTTTTGGCTGACGCGAGCGTCCCTTTATAATATGCTTTGGCAATGTGGCTTTACTTCCGTGTACGAGTGTCACGCACCAGTAGTGAGAAAATATGAAGTAATGAGAATCAAACAGCAAGCAGATCGAACAACTTTTATGGCTATCAAAGGAAAGAGGGTTTTCTTGCGCTCGTTACCGCAAATCAATCAATGGCCCGCAGATGACTCCCTAGAAAACCAAGAACTCCTATAAATCTATCTAATCTAAATAGCTACTCAATAGGATAAAAAATGCCCCCTGCTCTGATAGTCACTGGCATGCATCGCTCAGGTACTTCCCTAATGGCTTCATTTATCAAAGCCCTGGGAGTAAATATCGGCGAGCGCCTGTTTCCAGCAGATAATTTTAACGTAAAAGGATATTTTGAAGATTTAGATATACTTGAATTTCAGCGTTTGGTATTACAAAAAAGCTGCCGTACAGAGGAGGCGGGATGGCCAGATTGGGGCTGGACAGAAAGTGAGTATTTAGATCGCGACAACTTTAAAAATCACATGCAAACAGCGCGGGAATTAATTGCAGCGCGCGAGCGCACCTCAAACATCTGGGGATGGAAAGATCCACGCACTACTCTCATGCTTGATTTCTGGGCAGAATTACTCCCCGACGCCCGCTATTTATTTGTATATCGCTTGCCTTGGGATGTTGCCGATTCTATCTTGCGCCTCAACGCTCCCGTGTTTACAGCCCATCCCGATTATCCGTTGAGAATTTGGGCATTTTACAATCGTCACCTGCTAGATTTTTACATCAAATACCCGCAGCGCTGCATTCTTTTAAACATCAATACCTTTTTACATTCCCCCAAGAGTGCGATCAAATTGCTCGAAAAAAAACTCGGACTGGAAATAGCACACAATTCAGCAGAATTTAGTGAAATTTACGAACAGAGTCTTTTTAAAAGCCTCGACTGGCAGCATCCCTTAGTTCAGCTTTTGCGGCAGCTCTCGCCTCAGTATTTCTCCCTGCTAGCAGAATTAGATCGAGTAGCCGACATGCCGAGCAATTTTTCAGACAGTTTAGTTGCAGAAAGTGAAAAGACACCCTACAAAGAAATATGGCCACTATCCCTGCACAGTAAAGTTATCGAAAGTCAAATCCAAATTCAATATCTTCTCAGCCAAAATCACCAACAGCGGCTCGAATTACAGGCAGAGATAGATAAATTGCAGCAGGAACTGGAAAATATAAAATCATCTAAATTTTGGAAATTAAAGCCAAAGCTATATAAGATGAAAAAATTAATATTAGGTAATAAAAATGAGCTCCAAGGAAAATAAAATTGCTTTATCAGTTATAATTCCTTGCTACAACCAAGGAGAATTCATACTAGAAGCCGTTTCTAGCGTGCGAGAATGTCAGGAGAGAATATACGAAATTATTATTGTAAATGATGGCTCTACGGAGGCTTCTACATTAAAAGTTTTAAGTTATTTAAAAGACAATGGTTATCATGTAATTAACCAGAATAATCAGGGATTAGCTGCGGCGAGAAATAACGGTATTAAAGCGGCAAAAGGAGCATATATATTGCCATTGGATGCAGACAACAAAATCAGAGGCGCCTATATAACGAAAGCAGTAGATATTCTCGACAAACATCCAGAGGTTGGAGTTGTATATGGGAATGCAGAATTTTTTGGAGAAAAAACAGGAATTCACGTAGTGCCAGATTTTGATATAAATTTGATACTTTTGGGAAACTATATCGATGCCTGTGCAGTTTTTCGGAAAATAGTCTGGAAAGAGTGCGGAGGATACGACACGAAAATTCCCGATAAACTGGGATATGAAGATTGGGATTTTTGGCTAGGGGCAGCAGAGAAGGGGTGGAAATTTTATCATATAAATGAAGTATTGTTTGATTATAGAGTCCGGTCAAAATCGATGGTGAGCGCTTGTAATATTCCAGAAAACCGCCAACAATTGCTGCGGTATATTTGTACAAAACATATCGGGATTTACAGTACGAATTTTGCTAATATTTGGGCAGAAAGAGAATGCGTGTATTTAACGGAGAGAGCGCACTCGGAAAATTTACAGTTACAGTTACAACAGATGCGGGCAGAATTGGAAGAAGCGCGCTCGCACCAGATTTTAAGAGAGGGAGAATTAAACGCAGAATTGACAAAAAGACAAGAGCGGCTAGAAGAATTATTACAGCGCTCGCAGCAAACAGAAGCTCAGTTACAAACCCTGCAAACAGAATTGACGAGCCAGCACGCCCTCCAACAGCAAATCCAAATTCAACTACAGCAAAAAGCAGCGGAGCTGGCAGAGGTACAGGCTCAATTACAAGAAACTCAAGCCCGCCTGACACAAGTTGAGGCAGAATTACTCAATGAGCGATCGCAACTACAACAAACACGAGCTGAGCTAGAACAATCCCGCGCCAGATTAGCAGCAATGCAAACCAGTAAATTTTGGAAAATGCGCACACAGTGGTTTAAACTGAAAAAAGCGCTTGGCTTTGGAGCTGATACCTGAGCCACGAATAAATCTATGAATCTTACTTCGAGGCACTATATTATATAGGTTTAAAGAAAGAATAATGTTTAAACAAACCATCTCCCGCTCTAAAAAAGCCCTCTCACTGATAAAAAAACTCTTGATTACTTGGAAAAATAACGGTTGGCAGCAGGCACTGGCTAAAACATTTAGAAAACTCTACCTGAAACTCGAAAATACACCCCCCACTACGGAAATTGTCGTCGTCGAAGAACCCCAGGTTAATAAACCCCCAAGTGAAACCGCTCCAGAAATAAACCAACCACTACCGGAAAAGAAACCTTGGGATATAATATATCACCAGTGGCTAAGCCAGAATTTCCCCAGAGAAGCGGATTTGAAAAAATTAGCTGAAACAGTAGAAATTTTCCCTTACAAACCAGTTATCAGTGTAATCATGCCGGTGTATAATACCCGGGAGCGATATCTCATAGAGGCGATCGAATCAGTCCGGAATCAAATATATCCTTATTGGGAGTTGTGCATTGCCGATGACGCTTCAACGGAGCCTCACGTCAAAGAAATCTTAAAAGATTATGCGGCGAAAGATGTACGGATAAAGGTAGTTTTTAGAAAAGAAAATGGTCATATTTCCCGCGCCTCTAACTCGGCTCTAGAAATTGCCACAGGGGAATTTATCTCTCTACTCGATCACGACGACTTGTTAACACCAGATGCCCTCTATGAAGTCGCCCTGTTGCTCAATCGGCATCCCGAAGCTGATATGATATATTCCGATGAAGATAAGATAGAAGAAGATAACAATCTTACGGCTCCTTTCTTTAAACCAGACTGGTGCCCCGACTCTTTTCTATCACGAATGTATTCGGGACATTTGGGCACCTACCGGAGGGTGATCGCATCTGAAATTGGCGGATTTCGAGTCGGTTACGAAGGCAGCCAAGATTACGATTTTGTTCTCAGATTTACAGAAAAAACCGACAAAATATTTCACATTCCTAAAATACTTTACCACTGGCGCATTCATTCAGTTTCTGCCGCCAGCGGCACAGAAGCAAAACCATATGCCTATCAAGCAGCAAAAAAAGCACTGACTGATGCCCTTGAGAGAAGGGGTGAGAAAGGCATAGTAACCGACGTACCTATTTACTGGGGGCACTATGTAATTCGCTACGAAATAACAGAGTATAAAAAAGTCAGTATCATCATTCCTACCCGCGATTTAAGCGAGATTTTAAACGCCTGTTTGGAATCTATCTTTACCAAGAGCCAGTATCCGAATTATGAAGTCATTCTCATAGATAACGGCAGTAAAGAAGAAGCAACCGCCCAAGTAATTGCTGACTGGAAAGCCAAAGAACCAGATAGGTTTCGCTGTTACCCGCTCGATATTCCTTTCAACTATTCTAAAATTAACAACTACGCCGTCAGCAAAGCACAGGGGAATTACCTGCTATTTTTGAACAATGATACAGAAGTAATAACCCCCGACTGGATTGAAGCAATGGTGGAACAAGCTCAGAGGGCTGGAATAGGCGCAGTAGGGGCGCTGCTATTATATCCAGATAATATTATTCAACATGCCGGCGTTATTCTGGGAGTAGGAGGAATTGCGGCTCACAGCCACCAGTATTTGCCATCTACATCGCCAGGATATTTCGGTCACGTCATCAGTATTAGCAATGTTTCAGCAGTGACTGCTGCTTGTTTGATGTGCCGCCGGGAGGTTTTTGAAAGTGTCGGGGGGTTTGATGAAGAATTAGCTTTGGCATATAATGATGTAGACTTTTGTCTGAAGATATTGGCTAAAGGATATCGCAATATTTACTTGCCTCATGTGGTTCTTTATCATCACGAATCGAAAAGCCGGGGTTATGAAGATACGCCAGAAAAGCTAGAGCGATTGGCTAAAGAAGCGGCTATCGTCAAAAGTCGCTGGCAAAAGTTAATTGATAACGATCCTTGCTACAATCCGAATTTAACTAGAAGTCGCGCAGACTACAGTCTGAGAATCGCGGAGTAAGTAAATGGCGTTGCAGCAAAACGACGATATAATTCTCGCAATTGATCGGTCATGGTCGAATGACTGGGGAATCGGAATCAAGGGATGGATTCTCGGTAAAAATGAGACTCTCGACGAAGTAGAAATTTCTATAGGTGGTACGTCTTTTGCGATCGCTTCCTGGCACCCCCGCCCAGATGTAGCCGCCGCTTTCCCGCAATACCCCTATAGCGATAATTGTGGCTTCTTCGCCTATTTGCCTCGCATTGCAGAGCACTGCGTCACCTTCCACGCTAAAATTAAAGGAAAAACATACAGCCAAACTATAACTTTTCTTGGTGAAAAGCCACAGCATCCTCAAGATATTCCCCACGGAGGGTTAATTTATAATGAGTTTATCAAGCTGGTTAATGAAAATCATCTCCGAGTACTAGAAATTGGCTCCCGCGTGGTCTCACCTGGAACCCGTGGTCGCAGAGAATTATTTCCAGACGCTTATTACACTGGCTTTGATTATTATCCCGACGAAAACACAGATGTTGTCGGCGATGCCCACAGGCTTTCTCAATACTTTAAAAATCAGAAATTTGACGCAATTTTTTCTGTCTCTGTTTTGGAACATTTAGCTATGCCGTTGGTAGTAGCAATGGAAATTAATAAACTCCTTGAAATAGGGGGAATAACTTTTCACGGAGTTCCGCTGGCATGGCCTCTACATGAAAGACCTTGGGATTTCTGGCGTTTTTCTGATGATGGTCTTAAGGTTTTGTTTTCTCCACCTTTGGGATTTGAAGTGATAAAATCTGGACTCTTTGGGCACAAATCCATTTAGCTAAGGTGAGAGCCGGGCAAGAAGGATTGACAAATGATATCATGTTTGCAGGAGCTGCTGTATTGGCAAGAAAAGTAGCAGATTTTAATTCTGATACTTTCAAGTGGGATGTCACTATAGAAGAAGTTTTGGGAAAAGATAGTCATTATCCAAAGCCATAAGTAAAGCGCCACACGTGAAATATTTTTAGGAGTACATCTGTGAGTTATTTAAAAATTGACTTGGGATGCGGAAGTCGCAAAAAAGAAGGAACTATCGGAATCGATGCCTGGCCACTTCCAGGGGTGGATTATGTTCTCAATCTGGAAAAAGATCCCTTACCTTTTGATGATGAAAGTGTCGATTATGTCTACTCCTCTCACTGTCTCGAACACCTTATCCAGATTCCTAAACTTTTTGCAGAAGTAAGTAGAGTTTGCATTGATGGAGCGCAACTGGAATTGTGGACTCCTTATGCTTGGGATAATTCAGCTTTTATTTTCGATCACAGAACTTTTTTAAACGAGGATCATTATATGCACTTCTGTGTTTGGGAAGTTGACTACTGGCAAGAGTTTTTTAAGAAAAGATGGCTGTTAAAAGAATTTACTTATATAATAGATGAGAAAATTTTAGTTGAACTATATAGAAATAAGATAGATTTGGATTTTGCTTTGAGGTACTATAAGGGCATTGTTAGAGAATTTTGCGCTCATATAGAAGTGCGCAAGGATTATAAAGGCGAAACGGTTCTGCCAAAGAGAACATTTGCTGTAGACAGAAACTCAGAAAAATATCCTATTCAGTCGAGTTTTAGTTTAAATGGCAATCCCCAAGAGCTGCAACAAGCGATCGCATGGTTTTCGCAAGCAGCCACAGAAAAAGAGCGATCGCATGCATTGCTCCAAGAAAAAATACATCATCTCGAAGCACAACTCCAACAAGCTCGTGCAACCATAAAAGCAATGGAAAGTAGCAAATTCTGGAAACTGAGGAAACAGTGGTTTAAACTAAAAAAAATGCTAGGGGCTTCGAAAGAAGAATAAAAGTGATGCAGACAATAACTAGCCTCCCTATTCTAAACTACTTGATAGAGTGAAAATCATGCTAAAACAGGCTATTTTAAAGCTTAAAAAGCTATATGAAATTTGGAGAACAAAAGGATTGCGCCATGTACTATCGAAAATCTTTTGGAAACTTTATGTAAAGTTTGAGCGCACGCCCTTGCCGACGCCCCAGGCACCCGAACTTGTCCACTCAATCAGTCAGTATCACTATTGGCTCAGCCTGCATTTTCCCAGAGAAGCCGATCTCCGTCAGATGAAAGAGACGGTAGAATTTTTGAAATACAAGCCCCTCATCAGCGTCATCTTACCTGTTTATAATCCCCCAGAAAATTACTTGAGAGCGGCGATTAATTCAGTGCGGGCTCAGGTGTATCCTTACTGGGAATTGTGCATCGCTGATGATGCCTCAACCGACGAAAATGTGATAACTATATTACAGCAATACGCAGAAATTGACGAGAAAATTAAAGTAGTTTTTAGAAATGAAAATGGGCATATTTCTGCTGCCTCTAATTCAGCGCTAGAGCTAGCAACAGGTGAATTTGTAGCTTTTCTGGATCACGACGATCTCCTAACGCCAGATGCACTCTATCAAGTTGCTCTGATGCTCAACCGGCATCCCGATGCCGATATGATTTATTCTGATGAAGATAAGATAGACGAACACAATCAATTCCGCGATCCATTTTTTAAACCCGATTGGTGCCCTGACTCTTTCCTGTCACGGATGTATACTTGCCATCTTGGTACCTATCGGCGCTCGCTCATTCAAGAAATCGGCGGATTTCGCCTTGGTTATGAAGGCTCTCAAGATTACGACCTCGTTTTAAGACTAACAGAAAAAACCGATAAAATCTTTCACATTCCTAAAATATTATACCATTGGCGCATTCACTCTAAATCAACCGCCAGTAATTTAAACAATAAAACCTATGCTACAGAAGCAGCCCGCAAGGCACTCTCAGAAGCCCTAGAGAGAAGATCAGAACCCGGAATCGTTACTCCTACACAGGGGGGGCACTGGCTCGTTCGCTATCACATCCGCGATTATAGCAAAGTAACAGTGATTATTCCCACTCGCAATTTGGGAGAAATTCTTAACAAATGTTTAACATCTATTTTTGAAAAAACAACCTATCCCAATTACGAGGTTCTCCTGATTGATAATGGTAGTAACGAAAAAGAAACATTAGATATAATCGACAAATGGAAAGCAAAAGAACCTGATAGATTTCGCTGTCTAGTATATGATATCCCATTTAATTTTTCTAAAATAAATAACTATGCCGCCAGCCAAGCTGAAGGCAAATATCTCCTATTTTTAAATAACGATACAGAAGTGCTAACGCCTGACTGGATGACGGCAATGGTAGAACAGGCGCAAAGACCTTCCATTGGAGCAGTAGGGGCTTTACTCCTCTACCCAGACAATACCATTCAGCACGCGGGAGTTATAGTGGGGCTGGGAGGAGTTGCAGGTCACAGTCACAAGTATTTCCCTGCCGGAGTACCCGGTTATTTTTATCAACTTCAAACAGTTAATAATTATACAGCAGTCACGGGAGCTTGTTTGATGTGTAGACGGGAAGTATGCGAAGAAGTAGGCGGTTGGGAAGAAGAGTTACAAATTGCTTTTAACGATGTTGATTTTTGTCTGAAATTAGTTGAGAAAGGCTACCGGAATATTTATCTGCCTCACGTCGTTCTGTATCACTACGAATCCAAGAGCCGGGGGAAAGAAGATACGCCGGAAAAAAAAGCCAGATTTGCTAAAGAAATAACCTACATGCGGCGGAAGTGGAAGCATATAATAGAACGCGATCCCTGCTACAGCCCCAACCTGACACTAGATCGCGAAGACTACGGGATTAACCTGAATCCTTAATTCCGTGCTAAGATTAGATAAAAGCAACCCGAATTTAAATAACAGATGCCAGACTTTCTGATAATTGGCGCCCAAAAGTGTGGAACCACATCTTTATATAATTATCTAATTCAACACCCACAGATTCTCCCAGCCGCTCAAAAAGAGATACACTTTTTCGATCTTAATTATAGTAAAGGAATTGAATGGTATGAGGCGCAATTTCCAGCTCGCTCTCCTGGAGCAGGGCTACTTTCCGGAGAATCGAGTCCATACTATATTTTTCATCCCCAGGTTCCAAAGCGTGTGAAAAAATTATTTCCCGAAGTCAAACTGATTATACTGCTCAGAGAGCCAGTGGCAAGAGCTTGGTCTCACTACCATCACGAAGTAAGACTGGGATACGAACACCTGTCATTTGAAGAAGCGATCGCCAGCGAACCTCAAAGACTCCAAGGAGAAATAGAAAAGCTCAACAGTGATGAAACTTACTATAGCTTCAATCACCAACACTATAGCTATCTGTCGCGAGGTATCTACATAGAGCAGCTGCAAAATTGGATGGAACTTTTCCCAAAAAAACAATTCTTAATCTTGAAAAGTGAAGATTTTTATGCAGCTCCTGCTTGCATCCTTAACCAAGTATTTGAGTTTTTGGAGGTGCCAGCATACCAACTCGAACACTACGACAAATATAATGTAGGACATTATCCAGCGATCGCAGAATCTACCCGACATTACTTGATAGAATACTTCCTACCACACAATCAGAGATTAGAGGAATCTTTCGGCATCACCTTCTCCCCCTAATGGCCCCGCCTTGTAGAAAACTTCATTTTTTGCAAAAGACATGCGAGTTCTCATCCTACATCCCAACTTCCCAGCTCAATACCGTCACATCGCAACCGCGCTTGGCAGCGATCCGGAAAATCAGGTTATTTTCGGTACAAGAAACGAGCGTCCAGAGTGGGTGATTCCGGGCGTAAGAAAAATCCTCTTCACCCCCAGTCGCGAACCGCGACCTGAAACACACCACTACGTCCGCCCATTAGAAAGCGCCGTACTGTGCGGACAAGCGGTTTATCGGGTAGCTGAAAAACTGAAAGCAGAGGGATTTATACCAGATATAGTCTGCGGTCATTCTGGATGGGGACCGACACTTTTTATTAAAGATATCTTTCCAAAAACCAAACTTTTGTGTTACTTTGAATGGTTTTATAACGCCTTCGGTTCAGATGCAAATTTTGACCCAGCCGATCCCTTATCTCCAGACGATATTCCTCGCATCCGAGTAAAAAATTCTTCCATACTGATCGACTTGTATAGTTGTGATTGGGGAGTCTCGCCCACCAACTGGCAAAAATCTCAATTCCCTAAAGAATTCCATAGCAAAATCACCGTTCTTCACGATGGCGTCGATACAGAATACTTCAAGCCCAACCCCGGAGCAAAACTTGTTTTACCTAACCTCGATTTATCTGGAGTCGATGAAATAGTCACCTACGTCGCGCGAGGAATGGAACCTTATCGCGGCTTCCCAGAATTCATCGAATCCATCGCCTACATTCAAGAACGACGCCCCAACTGTCACGTCGTCATCGTCGGCTCGGATCGAGTTTGCTACGGCAAATCTTTACCCAACGGCAAAACTTACAAACAGGAAATGCTTGAGAAAGTGCCGTTAGATATGTCGCGAGTTCACTTCGTCGGCTCCCTCCCTTACGGATTGTATCTGAAAGTAATTCAAGCTTCCTCAGCTCATGTCTATTTAACCCGTCCATTTGTGCTATCTTGGTCGATGATTGAGTGCATGTCAACCGGTTGCTTAGTCATAGGCTCAGATACTGCTCCCGTTACAGAGGTTATCCGCGACGGAGAAAATGGCTTACTCGTCGATTTCTTCTCGCCCAAACAAATCGCAGCTCGCGTTGACGAGGTGCTAAATCATCCAACTCGTATGGCAGAAATTCGCGCAAAAGCCCGCGAAACTGTTTTAGAACGCTACGCCCTATCCGATTTGCTGCCCCGCCACCTGCAACTTATAAAAGATGTCGCCAGTGGCAACTTACCCGACGAGAAAAAACAACCAGAAAAACCCTCTAAACCGAAAAAAGCAAGTAAAGGGTTTCAAGTTCTTAAGCAAAAAGCTGGTAAATCGTGAGCAGTCTGTTTTCACATGCCAAAATAAGTAGATAAGTAGAAAATGAAACCAACGATTCGGATTTTTTATGTTACGAAATCCCATATTAATTTATGATGAAAAGTATATTAATCACGATTTTGTTAAAGATCCACGGTTTGCAAGAGCATATAAGCAAGGATACAATACCTTACAATACTTAGGCGAAAGAGGAAATAACTTCATATACGATCTCTGGCGAGTGTATACTATCTGTTGGGCAGCTAATCATGCTAGTAAATTGTCGGGAGATTTTGTTGAATGTGGCGTAAATACGGGATTTTTAGCCAGAGCAGTTATAGAATATATTGATTTTTCCTCAAAAAAGGATAAGATATTCTACTTGATTGATACGTTTCAGGGAGTGCCTGACTATCAGTTTACAGAATCAGAAAGAAAACTAAAACTGGATATACAAAGCCGCAACTGGTACGGCATTGATATTTATGAACAAGTAAAAAAAACATTTCAAGAATTTTCAAATGTCTCTGTTATCAAAGGAGAAGTGCCGTCAGTATTATCGCAAGTACCAACAAAAGCAATTTGTTATTTATCAATAGATATGAACTGTGCCTACCCAGAAGTAGCGGCAATTGATTACTTCTATGATAAGATTGTACCATCGGGGATCGTTATATTTGATGATTACGGATTTTCTGCCAACAATCAAGGTCACATCACTCAAAAACAGGCTCTTGATGAGTGGGCTAGTAAAAAAGATTTACAAATATTGTCTCTACCGACGGGGCAGGGTATGCTAATTAAACCGGGAAACAGTTCGCCCACTGACGAAGTGATAATTTTTTGAGTAAACATAAGGAGAGCGATCGCAAAATGTCTGACTACCTACCTCTAGTTAGTATTGGCATACCAGCATACAAGGGAGCGTCAAAATTAAAACGAGCTATAGAATCAGCGAGCGCTCAAGACTATCCCAACCTCGAAATAGTAATTTCAGACGATGCCTCACCAGATGACACCCCCGCAGTTTGCCAAACATTCTGCCAGAAAGACAGCCGAATTAGATACATTCGCCAGCCAAAAAATTTGGGACTAACTGACAACTTCAGAGCAGTTTTTAACCTCAGTAATGGCGAATTCTTTATGTGGCTTAGTCAGGATGACTGGATAGAATCTAATTATGTCAGCACTTGTACAAATTTCTTATTAAATAACCCAGATTATGCTCTGGTTTGTGGACAGGCAAAATACTATGACGGTGAAAAATTTATAGGTGACGGCGTAAAAATAAATTTAGAACAAAATTCCGCCATAGAAAGAATATTATCTTTCTATGCACAAGTATTAGATAATGGCGCATTATATTCAGTGATGCGTCGCAAGCTTTTGTCAAAATGCTTACTGCCAAAATCTATGAATGGCGATTGGGTTTTAGTTGCATCTATGGTTTTTCAGGGAAAAATTCGCACCCTAGAAACCGTCGCCATTCACCGACAGAATCGCTGGCTCAAACCTATAGAAAGAGCAAAAGAATTTATCCAAGGTGAGGGCTTGCCCTTATTTCAAGCAGATAATCCCGGTATAAGCGCTGCCATAGCAGCTTACAGAGATATAGCCTGGTTTTCTCCCGCATACGCACCCCTAGGGCAATTAGGGCGTTTTCTTTTAGCCTTTAATATCCTCCAAGTTTTCAGCCAAAAACGGAAAGTCATACTGCCTAGCAATTTACTATCTTTAATCAGTGAGGTTAACGGGCAATATCCCGATGAATCAGAAGTTGCAGAGCTGCGTAAGCTCAGAGAAAAAGTAGCTGAGTTTTGGCTAATTACACCTACAGAAACACTGTCAAATGCCTATTCAGGCAATCTGGGAAAACTCCATCAACTCCTGCTCAATAGCGGTATTAAAGATGAACCTTTGACAACTACAGAAAAAGCTTTTATAAGAGAAATATTTGCCCAAGTCTCAAGAGGATTTGAGGCAGATTATGCCCTGCAGTATCTATTAGCAGGGATGCTGTATTGCTACGCTCACCAGTTGCCATTGCAGTATGAAGGCGCTCCTATACCCAAATGGTTTTTCAACGATTATATCAACTACATACTGCAATCTCCACCCTATTTTCAGCAAATAGGAGAGATAGATAACTACTACCACCACATGAAACGCTGCGTGGCTCGCTTGCACGCTAATATTTTCAACTCTCCAAGTTCTCAATTATGGAAGGAAACCGCTCTATCTTTTTTAAAAAATGCATATTTTCTCCCCCTGTACTTTACCAAATATGATCTAAAAGATCTTCTTATCCAGAGGGCAGAGATTTCGGAATATGCCTTAAAAAACTACGGATATCAGTTGGATTATGTATTTCCGGAGCGCCCTAATGATAGGCAGAAAATTCGGCTGGGAATTCTCAAAATCGATTTTGAACCGCCAAAAGAAACTTTCGCCACACTCCCAGTTTTCGAGTACATCGACAGAAAATGTTTTGAGATTATCCTATATACTTTCAACATTACCAATCACCCCCTAGAGCAATATTGCTCCAGCCGCGTTGATCATTTAGTCAAACTTTCTAACGAGCTCCGCTCTCAGGTGCAAACTATACGCGCCGACGATTTAGATATTTTGTTGATTGGCTCCAATTTGACTGCAGTCACGAATCCCATTTTTTTACTAACCCTGCACCGACTGGCACGGCTACAGGTGACTTTTTTAACATCGCCAGTCATTACTGGCATGAGCCATATCGACTATTATATTGTTGGCGAATTAACTGCACCGATGCAAGCAGACTTAGAATATCGAGAAAAATTGATAACAATTGAGGGTTCCGGTTTGTGTTTCAATAACCCACTACCGCCAGAAGAGCCTGTGGAAAAATACGAGCGCTCGCACTGGGGCGCAACCGATGAAACAATTGTATTTATTTCCGGGGCAAACTTTTATACAATTATTCCAGAATTGATAGAAACTTGGGCAAAAATTATCGCAGCTGTTCCTAATTCTATCCTTGTTTTGTATCCATTCAATTCAAACTGGCTTCCTTATTACCCAGCTAAGGTGCCCTTTATCAATCATATACGTGCAATCTTTGAACAGTACGGAATTAATAAAAAATGCCTAGTAGTAATTGATACATTGCCTAGTATAGCCGATGTAAAAGAATGTCTCAAACTCGCCGATATTTATCTTGATTCTTTCCCTTATTCTGGAGCTACTTCGCTTATAGATGCCTTAGAGGTGGGGCTGCCAACGGTAGTAATGGATGGCAATGCTTTACCCTTCCGGCAGGCTGCCGCATTGCTGCGGGAATTAGAAGTCACTGATTTAATTACAACAAGTGAAGAAAATTATATTAAATTAGCATTTGAACTTGCAACCAATCCTGAAATGCGCCGCCAAAAGCGCGAACAGATTCAGCAAAAAATTAATAATAACCCCGGTTTTCTCGACAGTCGTTCCTATTCTCAGAAAATCGGCAATCTCTTCCAAGAACTATTTCAAAAACACATGGCGCCAATTCAAGTAAATTTAGAACCGCAAGTCAATAAAAAACCAGCAATAGAATCAGCGGAGTTTCTCAATCACCTGAGGGGCTGCGTGATGCTTTATAAAATTGATTCCTCTGATGAATCTGTGTTAGAGGAAATCCGGCAAATCCGCAAACAGGTGGCAGATTTTTGGCTAAGTGCGGCACCGGAGCAACTGGAAAGCTTTTATTTGGGAAATTTGGGCAAGATACATCAAATCCTTATTGAAAGCGGTTTTTTGGAGGAGCAATTAACGGAAATAGAGGAAAATTTTGTAGATGAATTAATAGCGCAGCTAGAAAGTGGATTTGAAGAGTTAAAAACGCTCAAAAAGCTGCTAGCAGTTATGCTATATAGACGAATTGAGCAACTGCCTATACCAAAAGATTACTCTGGTATTCCTCAGTGGGTGCCGTTAAGGTAGGAAAGATTTAGGAAGAGCGCTCGCTATTCTTTTTGGCTAAAAGTTTATCAAACACTGCATACATATCGGCAGCAAACTTTTTCGGATTCCATAACGGTGCCAGAGAATCTAAATGCTTGGATTTTACTAATTTTTCTCGAACCTCTTGCCTCAAAGCCGCATCCTGCCCCAATCGAATTCCCCAAGAGACATACTCTTCCCAAGACTGAGCAATTCCCGCCTCAATTCCTAAAGTTTTTAAAAAGGAATACCCCATCCGAGCCAACCCTTGCTCTCCTACACGAGTTACAATTGGCAAATTAAACCACAACGCTTCTAGGCTTTGAGTACAACCATTGTATGGATAGGAATCTAAAAGTACATCTGCGATTTGGTAAATGGTGCGATGTTCCTCTTCTGTGGGCGAGCGCTCTATAATTTTCACTCGATGTAAACCAACACCCTGAGATTCACAAGCTTTTCTATATGCTAACCGAATTACTTCTGCATCCCCTAAACCTTTGTAAAGTAACAAGCTATCTGGCACTTGTTTGAGGATTTTCACTTGGGCTTCTATCAATTCGCTGTTTAGCTTGCTAGCACCCGACACGCACAAATAGACAATTTGATCCAAGCTAATTCGATAGACTTTGCGAAGTGTCTTAGCATTTACTGGTTTGCTTGCAAATCCAGAAACTGCTACAAATGAGTCTGGCATTCTGACTAATTGCTCTATGTAATATTTTTCCGTGCCCCCTGGGTGAGTGTGCCAATCAGTCAGGAAATAATTTTCTTCTGATATAAATGGCGGCTCGAATCCCAACCAAGAAATACATACAGGAGCGGGTTTACTGTGGAGTATTTCTACCTGAATCGGTACTGTTACGGAATCTAAATCTACCAATATATCTAAGTCATCCTGTAATATCTGTTTACATATTTCTACAGCTTCTGTAGTGGTATTCCCGAATTTTACTTCTGGTATATATACTTTTTCCGCTGCTTTTTCAAATATCTTGCTTCGATCATCTGGCTTTATTTTGTCCGTATAGTACAAATATAAGTGAGGTGTAATTTGAGATAGTTCCCGAATGATGTCAGCACTGCACCACCCTACTGAATGTCTTGCAAAGTGTTTGGAAATGAAGCCTATTTTTAACTTTCTTTCACTGGAATTATGTTTTTGAATGACTGCCTGATTATGGCTGTTGTCAGTGTTTATTTTTTGAGCTAACGATTTTTTATATTCTCCTGCTATTAATTTCCATAAATTACTATTGGCAGCTAAATCATCTTTAAAATGGGGAGATGTAAATAAAAGAACGCTGTGCAGTTCGGAAAGTTCAAGAAAATTATAACCCTGGCAATTGTTTTGATAAATTTCGGTTTCTAGCTGCGAGAATTTTTCCTTGGCTGCTTGATGCAATCCAGATTTTAGATAGATGTCCAAAAATAAGAGAATGGATAAAATATGACCTGTTTCTCCAGCTACTTGTAGGTAGCGATCGCTTATCTGTCTAAAAACAGAAAAATACTTGGGAGCGGTTCCGTGATTGATCAGAAAATTGTACAAACTCTGATGGGCAGGAAGATAATTGGGTTTTTTCTCTATAGCGTTTAAAATACTGCTTATTGCCAGATTAAATTTATCCCCAGGGATTTCGCCTTGTAAAACGCCCTGCCGCAGAAGTGTTAAACCCAGATTCGCGTGTGCTTCTGCCAAGTCATGGTTGAGTGAGAGAGCCTGTTGAAAGCTTTTTATCGCCTCATCCAACCTGCCCAGTTGCATCATTACATTACCTAACTTGAGATGAAATTCGGCACCTCCTAAATCGGGTTTAAGTGAGAGAGCCCGCTGCCAATAAGCGCTCGCTTCTTCTATCCGCCCAAGCTGATTTGAAATATTGCCGAGATTCCAATAGCCACCAGCCAAATCCGGTTTAAAAGCGATCGCCTTCTTATAAGCAACAATCGCTTCATCGAGCCGCCCTTGTTTATAAAACATATTTCCAAGGTTAACATGAGCTTCTGCCAAATCCGGCTTAATTTCTATCGCCTTCGAGTAAGCCCGCATTGCCGCCTCGATCTTACCTTGCTCTTGCAACAAATTCCCCAGAGTTTTGTAAGCCTCAGCAAAATCCGGCTGAATCTTGATAGCTTGTTGAACGAGAGCAAGCGCCTCCTCAACTTTACCCTGAAGATAATATATCTGCCCCAACTGATTGAGAGCTTCAACGCAATCGGGTTGTAATTGCAGCGCCTTTTGGTAGTGATTAATAGCATCCTCCAGCCTACCAGCCTCTTTCAACTGGTTACCGATATTGCACAAAGTTCGAGCCGACTCTAGATTCACTTCCGGTAGCCTCACATCTCGTCAACACGAGCGCCAGCGTTCTTGCCGCTGAGTCCTCAGGATGACATTTTACATTAGTAAACAGCACCAGAGCTAGCAAGCCCGTGATAGCCAACAGAGTGATAAGCAAGCAAACCCTTGCTTTCACCACAGGCGCCCCTCAAAAGTATGCCACTGACAATGTTTTACAATCCTTCATAGAGCATATTCTATCGGTAGACCTCCGTTTATTGGGAATAACCGCTAAAACCTACTGCCGCGCTCACCTTTCGTACATGGGAACAAAGTAAACTTTGTAACAATCTCATTAAATCAACAGCGGGAGCAAGGAAAAATCTATTTTTTGCCTTATCTCCAAACAACCGAAACTTCACCTAGACAAAAATAGTCTTCTATGATACTACCTTAACTTCACTTCCCAAGCAGCAGAACTTACTATCTGGCCATCAACCTTTGAAATCCATGCAGTTGACAAACAACAGCAGCGTTCCACAAAAACAAGGGAAGAAAGCCATATCCAGACTTTTCAATCCCCACAGGCTAGACATCAAATAGTAAAGTAAGCTAAACTTGCTGCGGGTTGATAGAATAGACGACTGCGCAACTCAAACTAAAGGGTTTCAGGCATTGGCCGTAGTTGCTACTATCACAATCATTAAGACGCGCAACAGAGGAGTGAACCCAAAACATGGTGAGAATACTAAACGATGAAAACAACGTACTTCAGCTTTTAGAAGGGCCTGATATAGTTCTAGCCCTAGAAGGCAACGACCTAATCCAAACCTTCAACGGTGGCGGCAGTTTAGTTTACGGCAACAAAGGAAACGACATACTCATCGGCCAAGGCCCAAGAGATACCCTTTTTGGCGGTCAGGACAACGACAACCTCTCAAGCGCCAAAGGAAAAAGCTTTTTATTTGGAGAAAAAGGCAACGACATCCTGACTGGAACCAACGTCGGCGCAGATTTCTTCTTCGGTGGAGAGGGAAACGATAGTATCGTCGGTGGGGCTCCACAACCTACAGCCTCCCCTCTAGATCCCATCCTCGGAGGTTCAGGAGCACCCGTAAGTGCTAACTCCATCTATGGCAACAAAGGGAAAGACACTCTCATAGGAGGCGGAAGCAGAGACACCATTTTTGGCGGCCAAGACAATGACTCGATCCAGGCAGCTGACAATTCGTCGAGCAATTTACTCTCTGGTGACAAAGGTGCCGACACAATAACAGGCGGTGGTGCCGGAGATACCATTCTCGGCGATTTTGACCTAGCAGCGACAGCCAGCGACAACGACAGCATTACCTCTGGTATTGACCCAGAAAGCGTCTTCATCTACGGCAATCAAGGCAATGACACCATAATCTTGGAAAAAGTTACCAATAAGCTCATAACTAGCACAGAAGCAAACCTTTACGGTGGTAAAGGCAACGACTCAATCATATCCTTGGATAATCAAGGCGGAAACAATCGCCTATACGGCGATTTGGGCAATGACACCCTAGTGGCTGGGATGGCAACCGATACCCTTTTCGGCGGTGATGGCAATGATTCCCTGGATGGTGTTAAAGGCAGCTCTACCAAAGATCCAGGAACTGCTATGTATGGGGAAGGTGGCAATGACATCCTAGTCGGTGAAGGCTACCAACTCCTTGATGGTGGTGATGGTAATGACAGTATATTTACAACGGATGGTACCGATATCGTCATAGGGGGAGCCGGCAATGACACTTTAACTGCTGGCGCTGCAGCCTATCTCGACGGCGGTGATGGTGACGACGTACTTAATGGCAGCAGTGGAGGTGACGCTCTCATCGGTGGCGCTGGCAATGACAAACTGTATGGTCAGGATGGCAATGATAATCTCCAAGGTGGCGCTGGCGATGACCTACTTGTGGGTCAGGGTGGCGATGATAATCTCCAAGGTGGCGCTGGCAATGACATTCTGTCTGGTCAGGGTGGCAGTGATATTCTAACTGGTGGAGATGGTGCAGACGGCTTCTATTACGAAGATCCCAGTCTAGGTCTAGATACTATCACAGATTTTGTCAGCGGCACTGACAAGATTTTCCTCGCAAAAAATGCATTTACAAATCTGACTCGTACCGGTACTGGCAATGCAGTTGCATTCGTTACAGGTGAAGGCTCTATAGGCAATTCCAATGAAGCTATAATCCGTTTGGTCGGTAATGAGGTTTACTACGACCCTAATGCTGCTGATACCAGTAACGGTACGCCATTGTTTAAACTTAGCGGCACGATCACTGGTAGCGACTTCGTACTCTATTAGCGGCACGATCACTGGTAGCGACTTCGTACTCTATGGTTGATTCGATCGCATATTCAAAAAGCTCTAATTTCAATTAGAGCGATTTAACTAAAACCCAGGGATAAAAATCCCTGGTTTTTTTGTTAAATATGCAAATTAACACCAAGTGTTAGAGCTAGTTCAGCCGATAAACGAACTTGCCCACCAATCAACCCCAGATACCCTGTACCAAAGTGCTGGATTTCCAGAAATCCAGCTTGTGGGGGAGCGGGCTTGTAAATCTTAAATGTCCGCATTACTCCCAAGGTGGCTGCACTCTCCAGTGGGCCAATAAAACTTGTATCCCGATCCAAAAAATATGACTGCCCTGCCCAATATTCCATCTGGCGAGCATTGAGAAAGTAACAACCAGAATGGGGATTGAGTGCCCTGCGGAAAGGAACAGCTGTCTCCATAATCCTTTCCATCAGTTCCGGCTTTTCCTGCACGTTCTGAAATTTGGCTGTGACTCGTGGCAATAAATCTCCGTCAATATAACATTTCCGCACTGCACCGTGAGTGGATACTTCGTAGCGATTGGGTTGCAGTAGGTTTTCGTCTCCCGTTACTTTGGTAAACCAGTTTAATTTGATAAAAAACCAGGGATCATGCAAAATTAGGTCGTCTTCTAGATAGCAGTAGTAGTCGTATTTGCCTAAGTTATCTCGCAGTAGCGCCTGACACTCGAACCCTAATAGCATCGGCTCGGCTTTGGTGGGATTGTGCTTCCACATTTGCGAAGGTAGCGGAACTTGAGAGAGTATATGATGGTCTTGGGTAGTACATATGACAATGTCTATATCGTTACTCTGAGACTGATTGGCTGGTAAAGCCTCCCGTTGGCCAATGTCAATGATACACTGGGATTTTCCAAACAACTGGTGCAGACTACTGATACTCGCGGTTAAGGCTTGGATACGGGGTCGTGGATTTTTTCGGAGAGAACCGTATCGTCCATTGCTATTGGGGTTGTAATAATGGGCAATTGTAAACAAAATTCTCATATTTGATATTGTTGTGGTTGTTGAGTAGAAAAAAATGCGATACTCTGAAGGTACATTGAGGAAATATAGATATGAGTCGGTACGATTTTACAGGGATAGCTGAGAGAACGGAATTAAAGGCTGGTTTTTAATTAGAAGGCAGCTGTTTTACTTTCGGAAAGTATTTTGTATGGCGTTGATAATTTTAAAGATAGCTTTATAATTATTTTAATAAGTTTAATTAAAATTTACAAATAATATGCTTAGAATACCTATAACTGATTTTAGCAGATTATTAGAATGATATTCTAAGATAAAGGCTGAGGTTTTTTGTTAGGCGACGACTAGGCTCCAAATTGGCCAAAAGGGCGCAACCTTCGGTCTAGAAGGGCAGTAATCAGAAACCGCTGGAGAGCTGAAATGACAGAAGTTTTTAAATTCGGCGACAAAATTATTCAATGCCACGAAATACCGGCACTTTTAACACGCTATCAGTTGATGCCACAATTTATACGCGGTATTATTCTTGATAGCGCGATCGCTGACTTCACTTGCACCGAGGAAGAACGTCAAAATGCCCTCAAACAGTTTTGCCAACAGCGTCAATTGCCTTCTGAACAAGCCCTCTTTTCCTGGCTGCAAAGTCAGTGTCTCACCTTAGAACAACTAGAGGAACAACTACTTAGACCATTATTAATTGATAAATTTAAAATAGCAACCTTTTCTCCTAAAGTAGAATCCTATTTTCTCAAACGTAAAGGGAGCTTGGATCAAGTTGTCTACTCTCTGATTCGCACCCAAGATCCGGGACTTGCTCAGGAACTCTATTATCGCATTCAAGAAGGTGAACAGTCTTTTGCTGAACTGGCAAGAGAATACTCTCAAGGACCAGAATCCCGCACCGGTGGACTACTAGGGCCAGTTCCCCTGTCTCAGCCCCATCCCGCTATTGCTAAACTCCTCTCCGTCAGTCAGCCTGGACAACTATGGCCACCTCGTCCACTTGCCGATTGGTATGTGATCATACGTCTGGAAAAGTTTATCCCTGCTAAATTAGATGAAGCTACTCGACGACAGATGATCGACGAATTATTTGAAAACTGGCTACAAGAAGAAGTTCAGAAAATTAAACAAGTGGTTATAGAGCGAGCGCCCTCCACTAATCCTGTTCGCTGATTTTATGTTTTTCTGTTCTATGGAAAAACTAAAAGAATATAGAGTAATATATTTTTTGACTCCAAGCATCACCGAAATGTTTAATTTCCAAAAAACTAGCATTTTTACGAGCAGGTTTATAAACGCGAAAAGTCCGCATTAAACCGAGGGTAGCGGCACTTTCAAGAGGTCCAAAAAATCGACTTTCGCGATCGAGAAAATAATCCTGTTTTGCCCAATACTCCATCTGTCGGTGATTGAGAAAAAAACAGCCAGAATGAGGATTTTCAGCCCACTTAAATAAAATGGGCTGCCCCATAACCATTCCAGTTAGGGTAGAATTTTCTGCTTGATAGTGAGCAAACTGGCGAGCGCGTCCTGTTTTCAGAATCAAATCCGGGTCTATGTAAACTTTCTTAATTGTATCCTTAGTAACCAATTCATATCGATTAGGCTGTAAGACAGCTTGATCTCCAACATGAGAATTAAACCAAGCAAGCTTGGTAAAAAACTGCGGATCATCTAAAATTAAATCATCTTCTAAATAACAATAGTAATCATAATTGCCCAAACAGTCCCTTAGGAGTGCATGACATTCAAAACCCAGGAACAGAGGGTCGTGAGGATGCGTCGGGTAATGCTTGTAATATTCCTTTGGAACAGGTAGCCTATCGAGAAGGTGGAAATTTTTTGTAGTACAAATAATAACGTCAATATCAACAGAAGTAGCTTCATTAGCAGGAAAAGTATAAAGCTTATCAGTATAACGATACCAAAGCCCAGAACGAGAGTAAGTGCCGTGCAAGGCTTGCAGACACTGACTCAAGGCTGAAATGCGCGGCAGAGGATCACTACTAAGCGAGCCATATTTCCCCCCTCCTTGGGGATTAAAAAAATGGGGAATCGTTACGAGTACGCGCATTCTTAAAAATATTTAAATGGCACTGAAGCAATAAAAACAGACAGTTACCATTATCCTGATAAATACGATATAATAGCAAGCTCAAAAGGTTCGTCGGTATGACCCAGACTATTTTTCCGTATCAAATACCAGATTTTTTGGCTCAAACTGCCCCGTTTAACCGACTGGGAGCAGATGTAATACAAAAATTGTCCGCCAAATGTCAACTATTGCGCTACCGCACGGGGCAGCCGATCTTCGAGCGGGAAAAAATGCCCACGCAAGTGGCAATTATATACCAAGGGCAGGCGCGACTGTTAGGTTACGATCAACGTCTGCAAATACCAGTGAGCCTGAAGAAAATGACAGTGGGAGAAATCTTAGGCTGGGTTTCACTGGTGCGAGGAATACCATGTGAAACCGCGATCGCTTCCACAGAAACAATTTGCATGGTAATTCCAGCAGCAGACTTCTTAGCTTGTGTAGACTCAGAACCAGCTTTTGGTCAAGAATTTAAAGAACGCCCTGCCCTCAGCGAAATATTTGAACTCTTAAGTTTAGAACTGCAACGACGAGCCGACGCAGGTGCCAACCTCAAAGAATTAAGCTTCCAAGCTCTCTCTGAAGCGATCATTCTCAACTTTCCCCCTGGAAAAGCTGAACTCAGCCAACTAGATCCCAACCGCATCTGGCTAGTAAGTAGCGGCACGGTAGGAGACTTTCCCACAGAAAGCCGACTACTCCTAGATAGAATATCAGGAGTTGTCTCTATATCTGGAAAACGCGGAGCCAGATTATTGGGCTTGTCGTTACAGCTTTTAGCTCCCAGCCCGGAAGCAAGAGAACAAAAGCTAGTCGCTTCTTTTGAAGTCACGGATAACAAAGTGTCGTCTAGAGAAAGCGAAAAAGAACTGCCTCTGGTGATTACCGACGCTCCACCCCGCCCCCCTGAACCGCCACCAGATCCTTTTGCCCCTAAGCCGAAATTTCCCTATGTACGAGGAAGAGGAGCGATCGACGCTCCTTTGGCTTGTTTCCAGATGCTCAGCCTACATACTGGGGTTTCCTTTAAAAAAGATATCATCCGCCGGGTTCTGGAAGCTCAACTCAAAGCCAGAGGGCAAATCACCCTACAAACCTGTGGAGCAGTGGCAGAAATGATGGGCATCCGCGCCCAACTGGTGCAAATTCAAGCCGGGTTTATCAACCGACTAAAAGCACCCGCCCTTGTCTTCTGGGAAGATAGTTTTGCCATCCTCTACAGCATCAGAGAGCGAGAATTAGTATTGGGAATACCAGAAGTTGGCATCGTCTACAAAAAACCAGAAGATTTTGTCAAAGCCTGGAAAGAAAAAGGTCATGCCGCTCCACCTCCTGGCAAAGAAAAAGAAGATGGGGCAGAAGTTGCACAGGTACTGCTGCTACAACCCCCAGAAGGGGAAAGAACAGAAAAGTTCGGCTTGAGCTGGTTCATACCCTCAATCATCAAGTATCGCGGTATTTTAATTCAAGTCTTTCTGGCGTCTTTTCTTGTGCAGCTATTCGGGTTGGCAAACCCAATTATCACTCAGGTAATCATCGATAAGGTACTGGTACAACGCAGCATCGAAACATTAGATGTTTTGGGCTTCTTCATGCTGGCAGTAGCTCTGTTTGAGGCTCTGTTGACTGCCCTGCGTACTTATTTATTTGTAGATACGACGAACCGTATCGACTTGAGTCTGGGTTCAGAGGTAATTGATCATTTGGTTCGCTTGCCGCTTACCTACTTCGATAACCGCCGCGTCGGTGAGCTAGCAGGTAGGATGAATGAATTGGAAAGAATTCGTCAATTTCTTACCGGCACGGCACTGACGGTGGTTCTCGATGCTGTGTTTTCAGTGGTGTATATCGTCGTTATGTTCATTTACAGTTGGCTGCTGTCAATTGTGGCTTTGGCGACGGTGCCTCTGTTTGCAGCCCTGACTCTGCTGGTGTCTCCAATTATCCGAGCTCAGTTACGCCGCCGCGCTGAAAGATATGCTGACGCGGAATCTTATTTGGTGGAGGTACTCAATGGGATTCAAACGGTTAAGGCGCAAAATATTGAAATGCTCTCGCGCTGGAAATGGCTAGAGCGATATGCTCGCTATGTCAGCGCTGGCTTTAAGTCGGTTCTGACTTCTAGTACGGCAGGCTCGATTAGTAGTTTTCTACAAAAATTGTCGGGTTTGACGATTTTGTGGGCAGGGGCTTATCTGGTTTTGAAGAATGAAATGAGTTTGGGGCAATTGATCGCTTTCCGAATTATTGCTAGTTATGTGACAAGCCCGCTGCTGCGATTGGTGCAACTTTGGCAAAATTTCCAAGAAACTGCTCTGTCTATTGAACGACTTAGTGATATTCTTGATGCACAAGTAGAGGCGGGAGAAAGCGAGCGCTCGAATATTCCTATGCCGCCAATTATCGGTAAAGTCCAATACGAAAATGTTTCTTTCCGCTTCGGCAATTCGGGACCCCTGCAATTGATAAATATTAATTTGGAATTTCCAGCAGGCTCTTTTGTCGGTATTGTAGGCCAAAGCGGCTCCGGCAAAAGTACTCTGATGAAATTGCTACAACGACTTTATAATCCTCTGTCTGGCCGCATTCAGATAGATGGATACGATATAAGTAAAGTGGAGCTTTACTCTCTGCGCCGTCAAATTGGAATGGTACTCCAAGATACACTGTTGTTTAATGGTACGGTGCAGGAAAATATTGCTCTTAATAACCCAGAGGCAACGACTGAGGAAATTATTGAAGCAGCTAAAATAGCGGCAGCCCACGACTTTATTATGGAATTGCCAAATGGCTATAATACCGTGGTGGGAGAAAGAGGAGCGGGGCTATCTGGGGGACAACGGCAGCGAATTGCGATCGCTCGTACTGTTTTGCAAAACCCTAGACTACTGATTCTCGACGAAGCTACCAGTGCTTTAGACTATAACTCTGAGGCACAAGTGTCTCGCAATTTAAAAGAAGCTTTCAAAGGGCGCACTGTGTTTTTTATTACTCACCGCCTCTCTACAGTGAGAAATGCCGATACGATCATTATGATGGATCAGGGCTCGGTAGTCGAACAGGGTACTCATGATGAATTAATGGCCCTTAAAGGGCGATACTACGCCCTCTATCAGCAACAGGAGTCACAACTGTGAAGTCTGCACAAGTATTTGATAAACCCCGGCAGTCAGAATCAGCTTCTGATCAACCTGTGATTTTAGAACAGCCCGCTGTTTGGGCCCAAGTTTTAGTCTGGTTGATTATTGGTATCACCATCAGCGGGTTGATTTGGTCGGTAGTAGCCCAAATCGAACAAGCTGTTCCCGCTATGGGTAAGTTGGAACCAGAAGATGCCCCTAAAGATGTGAGAGCGCCCGTCGGTGGTGTCGTGCGCGAGGTTCTCGTTAAAGAGGGTGAGCGCGTTAAACAAGGTGATATTTTATTGACTTTTGATCCGACTGCCTCGGAGGCTGAGGTCGAATCTTTGAAAAAACTGCAAGAGGAATTGCTCCGAGAAAATAATTTTTATAGCGCTGCTATCAGCGGCGGCAACCCTAGTGGCGTGGGTTCTGAACTTGAATCTCTCACTAGAGAAAGAAATTCGTTGCTTGCTGAAAATGAAGTTTTTCAGGCGCTCATTGATGAGTTTGATCTGAAAGTAGCGGCAGAAAGTCGTAATTTTAATGCAATTCAACAAACTTTGTGGTTGGCGCATCGCCGTGAATATCTAGCAATTGAAGAAACAGAGCGATCGCAAATTCAAAACCTAGAAGAAAAACTCAGCCAAACTCGTGCTCTCTTGGCTGCCGCCCGTATCCAAAAAGCAACCGCTGAGCAAAAATTATCCAAGGCTCAGCAACAAGTAGCCGTTGCCCGTGAACAATTACCCAGGGCACTAGAACAAGTGGAAACGGCACAAAAACAATTAGCAACTCTCCAGCAACAAAAATCTAAAAATGAAGAAGTTCTCGCTCTCAATCAACAAATCCTTAATCAGGTTTCTCCTCTGGTAGAAGAAGGCGCCCTTTCTTTGCTGCAAAAACAACGTCAACAACAAGAAGTCCTCATCCGCCAAGCTGAAGTTATATCGGGTGATTCTCAAATTTTGAACAGTAAAAATGATATTGAAGCTCGCAAGAGAGATGTCTTAAATGCTCAAAATCAAATCGAAGCAGCTGAAAGAGAAGTTTTGAATATAAAAGATGAAATAAATATCCGCCAATCTGAAATAAATCGCCTGAATTCAGAAGTTAATCAAGTAGAAGGGCAAATAGAAATAGTCAAAAAAGAAGCTGCCAGCAAGAAAATATCCTGGTTAAGAGATAAAAGAGATAAAATCCAGTCAAATAAACAGCGAATAGCTCAAATAGATTCAGAAATAGGCAGGAAAAAACAAGAAAATCAAAAACAAATAGCCCAAATAAACGGGCAGTTAACTAAAGCTCAACAACTACTACAGTATCAAGAATTGCGAGCGCCAGTAGCAGGCTATATTTTCGATCTGAAAGCTTCGCCTGGATTTGTCGTCAGAGAGGTAGATCCAAATCCGATTCTAAAAATTGTTCCAGAAGACAAAATTATTGCCTCGGTATACATAAATAACAAAGATATTGCCTTGGTAAAGGAAGGCATGAAGGCAGATGTCAATATCGAGGCTTTTCCTTCTATGGAATTTGGAACAATTGAGGGCACTTTAAAATCTATAGGTTCCGATGCTCTAGCTCCTACCCAAGAACGACCTTTTTATGCTTTTCCAGCCAAAATAGAACTAGAGCGCCAATACTTTGAAATCAATGGCAAAAAGATACCCATACAGTCTGGTATGGCAGTGCAAGCATCTATTAAAATCGGTAAACGCACAGTCATGGATATGTTACTAGATCGGATGAACCGAAAAGTAAAGACTCTGGAAACAGTCAAGTGAAAAAAAAAAGGCGATGAAAGTACTTCCTACTGAGATTCCTGATGTTTTGCTGATAGAACCAAAGGTGTTCTCTGACGCCAGAGGTTTTTTTTATGAAAGTTTTAACAAACGGGTATTTGCAGAAAAAACTGAGATAGAAGTAGAGTTCGTTCAAGATAATCATTCTAAATCTGTTCGCAATGTCTTGCGAGGCTTGCACTACCAGATTCAACAGCCGCAAGGAAAATTAATCCGTGTCGTAGCAGGGGAAATATTCGATGTGGCTGTGGATTTGAGAAAGTCAAGTCCAACTTTTGGTAGGTGGGTGGGTAATCGGCTGAGTGCTGAAAATTATTTGCAGTTGTGGATACCACCTGGTTTTGCTCACGGGTTTCTGGTGCTTTCTCCAGTGGCTGAGGTGCTCTATAAAACAACTGATTACTATGCTCCGCAATACGATCGCTGTATACTGTGGAATGACCCAGATTTGGCGATCGCATGGCCACTAAACGGCGAAACTCCAATCTTGTCGGCTAAAGACCAAGTAGGTAAGCTCTTTAAATCAGCAGATATTTTCCCATGAGGCGAATTTTAATTACCGGCAGTAATGGTCAACTGGGCTGGGAACTACAGCGAACTCTCGCCCCTGTGGAAAATGTGATTGCCGTAAGTCGCGCTCGCCTGGATTTATCTCAGCCAGCATCTATTACTCAGGTGGTGCAGGAAGTAAAACCAAACATAATTATTAATGCCGCTGCTTATACCGCTGTAGACAAAGCAGAAAGTGAACCCTCTGTGGCTTACGCTGTCAATGCTACAGGAGTAGGCGTGCTGGCAGAAATAGCCCAGCAATTGGCAATCCCCCTAATTCATATCTCTACCGATTATGTCTTTGACGGCAAAAATAATCTTCCCTATCTAGAAACTGACGCGACAAACCCCCTGGGCGTTTATGGCAAATCGAAACTAGCCGGTGAGGAAGCTATCCGTAAAGTAGGTGGGAATTTTATTATTATCAGAACTGCTTGGCTTTATGGCGTTGGCGGTAAAAGCAATTTTGTAAAAACAATGTTAAGATTGGGCAGTGAACGGGAGGAAGTTAGGGTGGTGACTGATCAAGTGGGAAGTCCTACTTGGACGGGGGATTTGGCAGCTGCGCTCGCTCAACTGATTGCTAACATCAGCCCCAAGCTAGAAGGCACCTATCACTACACTAATAGCGGTGTCGCCAGCTGGTACGACTTTGCAGTCGCTGTCTTCGAAGAAGCTCAACTACTAGGTTTTCCTCTTAAAGTAAAACGCGTAGTGCCAATCACAACCGCCCAGTACCCCACCCCAGCACGTCGTCCTGCCTATTCCGTGTTATCCTGTGCAAAAATAACCGCAGCTCTGGGAACTTACCCACCCCATTGGCGACAAGCTCTCAGAAAAATGCTTCAAGAGCTTTCAGCCATAACTAATCATCCAAAAGTAACTACTTCCCATACCTGAAAATATGAAAGCACTGATTCTTTCCGGCGGTAAAGGAACAAGACTGCGCCCCCTCACCTATACAGGCGCAAAACAACTTGTTCCAGTTGCTAATAAACCGATTTTGTGGCATGGGATTGAAAGAATTGTCGCCGCCGGAATTACTGATATCGGTATTATTATCAGCCCAGAAACTGGAGAAGAGGTAAAGGCAAAAACAGGTACAGGAGCACGCTTTGGCGCAAATATTACTTATATTATACAGCCAGAACCAGCAGGGCTAGCAGACGCTGTGAAAGTGGCAAGGGATTTTTTAGGGAATTTCCCTTTCATTATGTATTTAGGAGATAATCTGATTGAAAATCAGTTGACTCCTTTCTTAGAAACTTTTAAACAGCAACATCTCGATGCCCTGATTTTGTTGCGCCCGGTGTCTAATCCCTCTGCCTTTGGTGTGGCAAAAGTAGACGCAAAAGGGCGAGTGTTACAGTTGGTGGAAAAACCTAAACAACCTCCCTCGAATCTGGCACTGGTGGGGATTTACTTTTTTTCTAGCGCTATTCATGAGGCGATCGATCAAATTCAGCCTTCTGCCCGTGGCGAATTGGAAATAACTGATGCAATTCAACGCCTCATAGATTTGCAAAAGGCTGTAGAAGCTCGGATTATAGAGGGTTGGTGGATCGATACTGGGAAAAAAGATGATTTACTTGAGGCAAATCGGATTATTCTCGATACTCAATTGACGGCAGATATAAAGGGAGAATTAGATAGTCAAAGTAAAGCGATCGGAAGAGTACAAATAGGCTCTGGCACAAAAGTTATAAACTCTGCAATTCGAGGACCTGTAATTGTCGGAAGTAATTGTTATATAGAAAATTGTTTTATCGGTCCTTATACTAGCATTGCTGATGGTGTTGTTCTCACCGAGGTAGATTTGGAACACAGTGTTATTTTACAAGATGCTAAAATAAGAGGCATTCATCAGCGAATAGTTGATAGTGTAATCGGGCAAAGATCTGAACTGGGTGTTGCCAGTCAGCGCCCAAAAGCAATTCGGTTTATGATTGGCGATGACTGTCAGATCGAACTGGCGTGATTTATTTTGTTACTGTTAATTATTATTCGCTGGTGTTAATTGAAAGGTTAATTGATTCTATTAAGCCAGAAAAAGATAGGCAAATTATTGTTATTAATAATTCGCCGGATGAGGAGGTGATTAGTGAAAATCTGAAAAAAGATGCTATAATTTTTATAGATGCAGGAGAAAATTTAGGATTTGGCAGGGCGTGCAATATCGGCTTGCAGTGGGTGTATGAACGAGATAGACGCGCATTTGTTTGGATAATTAATCCCGATGCTTACCTTGAAGAAAATGCGAGCGAACAAGCATTACTATTCTTTCATCACCACCCGGAAATTTCTCTTCTCGGCACTGCAATTTACGAACCTAATGGTAAAATTTGGAGTGGAGGGGGTAAATTTATACCCCAAGATGGAACAATTCTGCCTATAGAAGAGTCTATAGAGGAGTCATCGTTTTACCAGCCAGTAGATTGGATAAGCGGTTGCAGTTTGCTGATTAATCTAAGAAAATTTAGCGAATGCCCTTACTTCGAGCCAGATTTCTTTTTGTATTATGAAGACTTTGATTTCTGTCGGCGGTATGCAAGCCAGGGGCATATCATCGCTACGACTAGCAAAATTCGAGTTATTCACCACCCCTCGTCAATTACTAGCCGTTACCCAGATTTAAAGCAACAACACGCAACTTATAGTTATCTCCTTGCTCTAGAAAAACATGCAAGTTCTGTAGTATTATGGTGGAGGCTAGCGAAGATGACAATATCGGCGCTAGTTGTAATGCCATTCCAGCCTAAAATGGCAATTAATAAACTAAAAGGAGTGGCACTTTATTGTAAGCGGGTGATTTTGGTGTGGGGAATTCACTACTAATCAATTTGTCTTTTCTGATTAATGAACCAACCGGGATAACTACTTATGCTAATAATATTTTACCACAACTTCAGCAGCTAGAACCTACGCTGCTGATTTCTAAGGAAAGAGATTCCTTCAATTGCTATCGTATACCGGATAATATGACGCCCGAACAGGGCAGTAAGGGACATTGGCGGCGATTACTGTGGACACAGTTTAAATTGCCGAAAATTTACAAGAATCTGAAATCGAGGTTGTTGTTTTCGCCGCTTCCAGAGGCGCCGGTATTTTCTGGGTGCCGATATGTCGTGACTGTACACGATTTGATTCCGCTGCGTTTTTCTAAACCGTTTTCGCGGTTGACGGCTTACTTTCGCTACGGGGTACCTCTGGTTTTAGAGCAAGCAGAGCATATTATGTGCGATTCGATGGCGACAGCTAGGGATGTGACGAATTTTTTTAATATTCCGGCTGAGAAAATAACTGTGGTGCCGCTGGCTTATGATGCGGAAAATTTTAGATTTTTGGATTTGCCAATGCAGAATTATTTTCTGTATATTGGGCGACATGATCCCTATAAAAATTTGCATAGACTGGTGAAAGCATTTGCGGGAATACCTGAGGGTTTGGATTGTGAATTGTGGATTGCAGGGCCAAAAGATGGTCAATACACTCCTGAGCTGGTGGCGCACATAGAAGAGTTGGGTTTGACAAAGAGGGTGAGGTTTCTCGGTTATGTTGCTTATGAGAAACTGCCGGTGCTGATAAATCAGGCAATTGCACTGGTTTTACCAAGTCTGTGGGAGGGATATGGCTTGCCACTACTGGAAGCAATGGCGTGCGGTACACCGGCGATTGCATCTAACCGCTCATCTTTGCCAGAAGTGGCAGGAGATGCCGCTCTGTTAATTGATCCGTATAACGTCGGAGAAATTACCGATGCCATGCAGGCAATCATCCTTCAAACAAGCCTGCGAGCGCGTTTGCGGGAACTAGGTTTAGCGAGAGCCAGTCAATTTAGTTGGGCAAAAACAGGTCAAATGGCAGCGGAAATCCTACAAAGGTATCTTTAAAAACCAAACCCCCCTCTTTTAGCGTGGAAAAGAGAGGAAAAAATAAAAGAAACTCCTGTGCGCTGTTTTAAAAGACTGATAGAAAAATAGCGGAGAACTGGATTCCCCCTACCCCCTACCCTGCCGCTCTTCCGGCAAATCGCTCCGGAATTTCAAGCTTGGTGAAGGTAAGTGGAAAAACTCAAGGAGATGCTATTCTCCACTGTAAGCGTGTGATGTGTGGAGTGAATAAATTTATGGTGACAACACCCGCCCAGACTCAGGGTTTTGGAGCGTTGAATCCCCAAATGTCTTCGATACAGGGTTCTACACACTCTGGCAATCAAATGAATATTAGTGCTTGGAATACTCTTAACCTACCAAAAACGCCACTTTTTGGAACAGACGGGATTCGTGGACGAGTAGGAGATATTCTCAGTGCCCCTTTGGCTCTACAAGTTGGTTTCTGGGCAGGGCAAGTGCTGAAAGCAAATTCGGTCAATTCTGGCCCCATTCTCATAGGACAGGATTCTAGAAACTCCAGTGATATGCTGGCAATGGCTATATCTGCTGGTTTGACAGCAGCGGGGCTGGAAGTGTGGAATTTGGGTTTGTGCCCAACTCCCTGTGTTGCCTATCTAACTAGCGCTTCAGAGGCTATCGGGGGAGTAATGATCTCGGCGTCGCATAATCCGCCAGAAGATAATGGGATTAAATTTTTTGGTGCAGATGGTGCTAAGTTGTCTTCGGCTTTGCAAGCGGAAATTGAAACAAATTTGCGAGCAGGGGCAAATGGCGTAAATCAACTTTCAGATTTAATTGCTCCATGTAGTAATTGGGGGCGGCACTATAATCGCCCTGAGTTGGTGAGGGAATATGCAGCATCTCTGCAGCAGCCCTTGCAGCCAGAAGTGCTTACAGGAATGCGCGTTGTTTTAGATTTGGCTTGGGGAGCGGCTGTTAATCTAGCACCAGCAGTTTTTAGAGCGATGGGTGCTGAGGTGATTTGTTTGCATGATTACCCTGATGGCGATCGCATTAATGTCGGTTGCGGCTCTACTCACCTCGAACCTCTACAAGCTGCTGTCAAACTCCACGGTGCCGATATGGGTTTTGCCTTCGACGGTGATGCCGATCGGGTTTTGGCTGTGGATGGCCAAGGCCGAACGGTAGATGGCGATTATATTCTCTATCTGTGGGGGCGAAAACTGCGCCAGTCACAACAATTGCCCGGTGATTTGATTGTGGCAACGGTGATGGCTAATCTGGGCTTTGAACTGGCTTGGAAACAATTAGGCGGACAAATTTTGCGTACCCCTGTGGGGGATCAGTACGTTCAGGCGGAAATGGTACGCTCTGGCTCAATGCTAGGGGGTGAACAATCCGGTCATATTTTATGTCGTCACTATGGTGTGACTGGAGATGGTTTGATGACGGCTCTGCATTTGGCGGCTCTGGTGAAGATGAGTGGCATGGGGCTGGCAGAGTTGGTGGATGGCAGTTTCAGGAGTTATCCTCAATTGCTGCGAAATGTGCGTGTCGAAGATCCCGCTCGCCGCAATAACTGGCAATCTTGTGAACCTGTGCAATTGGCGATCGCTAAAGCTAAAATCGATATGGGTGACTCCGGTAGGGTTTTAGTCCGCGCCTCCGGTACGGAACCGCTCATCCGCGTTATGGTTGAAGCCTCTAGTCTCAATGTCGCTTCCTATTGGACAGACTATCTGGTGCAAACTATTCAGCAACATCTGGCCGCCTAATTATTTGCTAAAAAACTTTATTTTCTCACTTAATACTTTTTAACTTAAAGTGAGATGATCGGGAAAACCGATTTTCTCACTTATTATTTTTGGTGGTGATGCTTCTTATGATGCTATAACATGAAGTAAAGCTCTCGACAATGACTAAATTATATCAGGGGAATTTACAGGTAAGGGCTTTTTACTAAAATTTTAAATATCCTGCTATGCGCAAACTAAAAACAAAATCAGAGCGCAGATTTAACAAATCCAAAAAACAAGCAACTGTAGAGTCTCCATCAGTCAGCAAAACTGTCAGCAAAAAAGAAAAACAAGCGCAAAAAAAACAAGCAGCGCGGGAACGCAAAGAAATAATAAAAGTACTAATTCCAACAGGCGCTGCTTCTTTAGCGATCGCTTGTTTGTTTTTTTTACTCAAAAAACCACAACTTGCCATTGCCGGTGGCGGTGGTTTGCTTGCCCTGATTCTCTCCTATAAATATCCGCGACAGGCACTGTGGTTTTTTCTCATCTACATGCCTATATCCGGTACTGTTACCTATACGATTGGTAAAGGAAATGCACTGTTTCAGCTCGCCAAAGATGCTTTCTACTTTCCAGCCCTCATCGCACTGGTACAAGATTTAAAAAAACAACGGTTGCCCCTGATAATTGCCAAAGAACTCAAACAACCACTCTACCTTTTACTAGCAGTTTGTATCCTGACATTAATATTTGTCAACGGCATTCAGCAATTCGCTCCCGCTTGCTCTAGTCTGCCCGATAACGGCAGTGGCATGATTTGTAGAGATAAATTGCCCCTGGCACTAGGATTATTAGGATTAAAAGTTTTCATGGGATATATTCCCTTAATTACTTGTGCTTATTACCTAATCCGCAATAAAAAAGAATTTCTCTTTTTGACGCGTCTACACGTAGTTTTAGCCCTAATTTGTTGTGGATTGGGTTTGTTACAGTATTTCTTATTGTTAACCGGGCGCTGTGCCGGAACTCGCTATTTATCAGGAGCAGAATTATTCAAAGCAAGCCTAAACGCTAGATGTCTTGTCGGCGGCTCTCTTGCTTTCAGCCCGCAAGTTAATATGATTCGTTTGCCCGGTACTTTTGTCTCTCCCTGGCACTGGGCTTGGTTCTTGTTATCAAATACTTTTTTAACTTTTGCTTCGTCTTTCGGCGAGCCTTCACTGCCTTGGCAAATTGCAAGTTTTGCTGCTCTAGCATCTGTGGTTATAAATGCTATTATTTGCGGTCAAAGAATCGCTTTAGTTGTCGTTCCTATCTGTATTGTCGTACTGCTAGTATTCACTGGGCAATTTGCTAACTGGAAACGGTTTCTGCCTATAGTAGGGGGAATCGGAATTATTATCGCGATCGCTATGGTAAGATTTCCCGATGTCATTCAAAAGCGAGTTGAAAGCTTTATCGCTCGTTGGCAGGCATCACCACCTATTGAATTTATTCTCAATCAGGTACAATTTACCGCAGCAGGGCAAACTGGTTTACTAGGAAAAGGTATCGGCAGAGCCACCAACTCTGCCCGTATGTTTGGTGAAACGCTGCTCATCGAAACTTGGTTTCCAAAAGTATTCTACGAAATAGGACCCCTTGGGCTAGCTGGTTTTTTGATTTTCGTTACATCTTTGACTATTGTTACTTTCAAAGCTTATCAGAAATTGCGCGAGCCACATTTACGCAGTTTTGCCGCTAGTTTTTGGTTGTTTATTTTATTTATCAGTTACAACCCATATTGGTATCCTTTAGATACCGATCCAGTGGCTGTTTATTACTGGTTTTTTGCTGGGGTACTCCTCAAATTACCACAAATTGAACTCCAGGAGGAAGAAAATATCGATATCAAAAATCAAACTCTCCCCAAAAAACGCTATTTGAAGAATATAAAAACATGAATGAGCCTTTAATTTCTGTAATTATACCTACTTACAATCGAGAAGAGCCACTGCGGGATACGCTAACAGATATTCTCAAACAAGAGTATCCCAATTTTGAAGTAATAGTAGTGGATCAAACTGCTAAACATGAGCCAGAAACTCAGCAATTTTTGGAAAATCTGGCAGCAGCAGGAAAAATTAAGTGGTTTCGGGTTAATTGGGCAAATTTACCAGGAGCCAGAAATTATGGTGTGCGCCGCGCAGCAGGAGAAATTATTCTATTTATCGATGATGATGTGCAATTGCCTGCTGGATTTTTAGCTGCCCACGCGCGGAATTATTTAGAAAAACCGCAAGTGGGAGCAGTGGCAGGGCGAGTATTAGATCGTATGAAATTAGCAAATTCTGAAGAAAATTTTACCATTGACGAGCTACCGCCAGAGGCAATGGATCCAGGTATTGCTTGGTATTATATTGATTTGGTGCATACCGTAAAACCCCAGCAAGTTTTGTCAGCAAGGGGCTGTAATATGTCGTTTCGTCGTCAGGTGTTTAGTGAATATGGTTTGAGATTTGATGAACGTTTCAAGGGTAGTGCAGTGCGAGAAGAATCTGATTTTTGCTTGCAGTTTCGCAAAACTGGTTATATAATATGGTATGCTCCAGAAGCTTATTTGATTCACTTGGGGGAAGAAACGGGAGGCTGTCACGATATTAGTACGCGCTCGCCTGAATATCAGATTACTCTCTATCACAATCACTTTTTTATGGGGTTTAAAAATTTAACTCCCTACCAATGTATAAGATTATTTGCGCGGCTGTTTGACTGTCAAGTGTTGGGGCACCCTCCATGTAATAAAAGCGGTTCACCAATAAAAACATTGGCGCGCTCGCTTTTTTACATACTCGGTTTTGTGAAAGCGATCGCTACTTTAATTCAATCCATTTGGGAGGATGGACAAATTTACACAAGATTAGATATTGAAAATGAAAATCCTAGTAGCAAGTCACACCTATATCGTAGATATTAACCGTCAAAAACTGCGAGCTCTAACAGCTTTAGAATCGGGAATAGAAGTAACAATTGTAGTGCCGCGTCGATGGAAACCGGGGGGAATACAAAATAAAATTATCGAAACGAAATTTATAAAAGAAGATTCATTTCAGGTAGTGCCGATTTCTAATTTTAGCGATAACAATCAAGGGTTGTTAACTTTTGGAGCAGATTTAATAGGATTACTATGGCAATTTCGCCCACAGATTATCCAAGTAGAGCAAGGATCGCGATCGCTTGCCTATGCCCAGTTAATAACTATTAATAAAATCTTAAGATTAAAAGCAAAAAATGTATTTTTTACTTGGTGGAATTTGCCCTATAATTTAAAACCCCCAATTTCTTGGTTAGAAGCATACAACCTCCACCACACTGACGGAATTATCGCAGGAAATCAGGAGGGCGCAGAAATCCTCCGACAGCGGGGATACAAAGGTTTAATCAAAGTCATGCCACAATTAGGGGTAGACGAAGAATTATTTCGCCCGCAACCACAGCCGGAATTGCGCGAGAAACTAGGCATTAATTCAAATGACTTTATTGTAGGATTTGTGGGGCGATTTGTCGAGGAAAAAGGATTGCTAACCCTAGCAAAAGCCCTAGCACTTTTGCGAAAACACCCCTGGAAATGGTTGTTATTAGGGCGCGGCGCGCTACAACAAACTTTAACAGATTGGGCGGAAAGAGAAGGATTGACAGAGCGCCTGATTTGGGTAGAAAGTGTACCGCACGATCAAGTTTACAAATATATCAATTTGATGAACGTTTTAGTATTGCCTTCTCAAACAAGCACCAAATTTAAAACCCTGACAGCTGTAGGTTGGAAAGAGCAATTTGGGCACGTTTTAATTGAAGCAATGGCATGTCGAGTGCCAGTGATTGGCTCGGATTCCGGAGAAATTCCGAATGTTATCAAAGATGCGGGCTTGATATTTCCAGAGGGAAATGCGGAAGCGCTGCGCGATTGTCTAATGCGAGTAATGGAAGAGCCAGAATTAGCAAAGAGTCTGGCTGAGCGGGGCAGGGAAAGAGTGATCGCTCTTTATACAAATAAAGCTTTAGCTCGGCAGTTATTAGATTTTTATAAACAACTTATTATCTAAAAAATATGAAAATTCTTCAAATTGTACCTTCAATATCTCTAGTTTACGGTGGTCCAAGTCAAATGGTGCTGGGTTTTTCGGCAGCGCTAGCAGCAAAAGGAGTAGAAGTAACAGTATTAACCACAGACTCAAATGGAGATTTCGGGCAACCGCCACTAGACGTACCACTAAATCAACCAGTGATGCAAGATGGCTATCAGATTCGCTATTTTCGTTGTTTTCCATTTCGGCGTTATAAATTCTCTTTTGATTTGCTGCGGTGGTTGTATTGGCACGCGCATGAGTTTGATTTAGCGCATATTCACGCTTTATTTTCACCGGTGAGTACGGCAGCCGCTGCGCTCGCGCGCTGGCGTTGTCTTCCTTATATTTTACGCCCGCTAGGCACTCTTGATCCTGCCGATTTACAGAAGAAAAAACAGTTAAAACGTCTTTATACAACATTATTTGAGCGGGCTAATTTAGCAGGTGCGGCGGCGATTCATTTTACCAGTCAGCAAGAGGCGAAAATTTCTGAACGCTTTGGAGTTACTACAAAAGATTTAATCATCCCCTTGGGTGTGAGTTTACCCCCGGAGCCTACTGGAGAAGTATTATCTCTTCCTCCCTTTCCTCGGGTGTTGTTTATGTCTCGGATTGAACCGAAAAAAGGATTAGATATATTACTGCCTGCTCTAGAAATTCTGTTAACTGAGAAAGTAGAATTTCATTTTATATTAGCCGGTAGCAATCCTCAAGATTACGAATATGAGACGAAAATTAAAGAGCGTATAAAAGCCTCACCGCTTGCGCGCTGCACGACAATAACGGGTTTTGTAAGTGGGGAATTGAAAGCGAGTTTACTGCGGCAGGCGGATGTATTTGTGTTACCATCTTATTATGAGAATTTTGGTATTGCGGTAGCAGAAGCAATGGCGGCAGGTATTCCTGTAATAATTTCGGAGCGTGTATATATTTGGCAGGAAGTGCAGGAGGCAGAGGCTGGTTGGGTAGGAAAAGCAGAAATACAAACGCTTGCATCTTTGTTACGGGAGGCGTTGCAAAATCCTGCTGAAAGAAAACGGCGAGGTTTGAATGCGCGAGAGTATGCTTTAAAATATTATAATTGGGATGCGATCGCTACTCGTGCCCTCGAAGCTTATCAGCAAATTTTAGCCAATAAAACCAAATAGAAATGGCGTTATAATTTGTCGTCGTGTAGAGGAGTGCCGCATATTTTGCAGTAATTTGCATCAGCATCATGCAATAATAAACCACAGCCAGAGCAGCGAATTTTTTTGTGGTTTTCATCGGCTTCTGCTGTTTTAACCAAGTGTTTTATCAAGTCGCCAAGCTGCCAAGGAATTAGGGCAATTCCTGTTAAAATCATTAGCACTGTCATCAAGCGCCCGCCTGCTGAAACAGGGATAACATCGCCCCGACAGTCGTCATTGTAACTACTGAAAAATAAAAGGCATCAAAAAACGTACTGAAAGCTTCGGTGTTTACAGAATGTTCAACTTGGTATATTAAACCAGAATAAACAAAAATAATTGCAAATAATGTAAATAAAATGCGAGTGATAATTCCGTCTGTCAATACCCCAGAGATGTTTTTGTTCAATAAAGCGAAGTAGTCGCAAAATTCTAAACCAGCGTAGTATTCTTAAAAAGCTGACATGGCGCCGATAAAAAAGGCAAAATAACGAATAAATCAAGGAGAGAGTAAAAACTGAAGAAATATTTTAACTTTTTTTCTGCATACAAAAAGCGCAGTAAATACTCAAGAGCAAAAATGATTAAAATTCCGGTATTGATAACATCTAACGTTAGTCGTATTGAAAGCGGAAGATTGTAGGTTTGGATGACAAAAATTACTGAAGATAGTAAAACTAATCCGGTAATAATCCAATTAACAGCTCTGCCTACAGGGGTTTCAGTGTCATCGAGATAAAAGGCAAGTTTCTGGAGTAGTAAAGCGGGTTGCAGACGAGGCGTTGTGGCATTCATAGCTGTTAGGGTGAATTGGCTTTAAAAGGTTAGGGAATAACTAAAGTTTAAGAATTTGCGATCGCCATTTTTATACTTTACTAGTAGTAAAATGCTTTACTGGCTTCAAGTCTGAGCAATATGGGCAGTAGTATAGTTACCTAATTTTAGGTAAAATAGATAACATAAAAGCAGCAACAAATCTTCATGGTGATTCTTGCAGGTGAATTGTGCATGGCGCTACAAAAAGGGAATGCTTATTCCAGGCTAGGCTTTACCTTTCTAGTGGGCTGTAGCCTCTCCATAGCAACTCTAATCATTCAACAAGCGCTGATTGCACAGCAAGCCGCTCAACTTGATAGGAGAACTCAATTACATGCCGCCTGGATAGCCGAGCAGATTTCAGAGCAAATCAACTCTCGCATCCAGGCACTAATTCGCATGGCTGAGCGCTGGGATAAAAGGGGCGGCACTCCCAAGGAAGAATGGGAAGCTGATGCTAATAACTATCTCAAAGACTTTCCAGGTTACCAAACTATTAAATGGATAGATTCAGAATTTCGGGAGCGTTGGAGCGTGCCGTCAGGAAAACACGATACTATCCTCAAACCAGATATCACAGAAGCAATCTGGCGACAAGCACAACAACCTGTTGCCAACCAACGCCTAGTCAAAGTTTCGAGTACCCTGAAATTAGCACAAGGTCATAAGGGATTTCAAGTTTATGTACCCTTATTGCCACATCAAAAGTTTGGCGGCTTAATAGTAGGCGTTTTTGACACCGAGCGACTCCTGGAAACAATTGTATCTAGAATGCTCGCCAAAAATACAATCTGGCAAAACTATTCAATTGTGATTTTCGAGGGGGCAGACGAAATCTACCGTCGCGAACCCAACAATACGCCTCATCACTTTCGAGAAAAATCAATTCAGAGAAAACAGGAAACCCAAATTCAATGGGATGGCATCATTTGGCGCTTGCAGATCTGGCCAAGTCCCAAGTTATTAGCAGTAGAGCAGTCTCTGTTACCTAATGCTATTTTAATAGCAGGTTTGCTGACGGCATGGTTACTAGCGCTGGCTGTTTATCTGGCGCAAACAGCCCGGTTTCATGCTAAAGCTGTTGAGGCATCCAATCGAGAATTGCAAGCCGCGATAGAAGAACAAAAGCGTACTTGGGAGGCTCTATCCCGGCTTAGCCATCAAAACGAATTAATTCTTAATTCGGCAGGGGAAGGTATTTTTGGGTTAGATAAGGATTTGAAAATTACTTTTGTCAATCCAGCGGCAGCGAGAATGTTGGGATATCCGATTGAGGAATTAATTGGTATGCCAATGTCGGCGATTTCCTGCCAGCCAAGTAAACAGCAAGTTTTGTCGTCTTCGCCTGGGCGCTGCTGCCCTAAAGAACAATGCCCAATCCAAATTTCTATTGAGGAAGGTTTCAGACATGAAATTAGCGATCGCTTATTTTGGCGGAAAGATGGTACAAGTTTCCCTGTCGAATACGTCAGCACTCCCATAAGAGAACAGAATCAGATTTCGGGAGCAGTTGTTGTTTTCAAAGATATTAGCGAGCGCCAAGCAGTAGAAAAAATGAAAGATGAGTTTATTTCAATGGTGAGTCACGAATTGCTAACACCACTCACCTCTATTCGCGCTGCTATCGGATTGTTAGCCTCAGGGTTATTGAAAACTTCCCCGGAAAAAGTACAACGGATGCTTGAGATTGCACTCGCTAACACAGAAAGATTAGCACACCTTATCGACGACATTCTTGAGCTCGAACGTATCGAATCCGGTTCCCTCACCCTGAAAAAACAATTTTGCAATGCAGCAGATTTAATGCAGCACTCCATTAATTCCGTACAGTCGCTAGCGCACAAAGCCAACATCACCCTTTCTGTTATGCCCGTAGAGGCTGCCCTTTACGTCGAACCCAACCGCATTTTGCAAACTTTAACCAATTTGCTGAGCAACGCTATCAAATTTTCCCCGCCCGGAGCTACTGTTTGGCTTTCTGCCGAATGTAGCAAAGAATATATCATTTTTAAAATCAAAGATCAAGGGCGAGGCATTCCCTCAGACAAACTCGATCTAATTTTTGAACGCTTTCAACAATTAGACACTTCCGATGCTCGCTCCTACGGCGGCACAGGTTTAGGGCTGGCGATTTGTCGGAGTATTGTGCAACAACACGGCGGGCGTATCTGGGCGGAAAGCGAACTCGGAGTTGGTAGTACTTTTTTCTTTACCTTGCCTTTGCTTAAAGAATTGCCCGCGAGGGAGTCTATTTCTTCAAGAAACCCGGCTTCTTGAATAAACCGGGTTTCTCAGCAAGCTGTAATCGGAAATTGGCTATCGAACTGCAGTTAGTTCTTTTTCAGTAGTTGGGGAGGAAATTGTTTCTTCGACTAGGGAGGTTTCTTCTACAGCAGTGATCTTTTCTTCAACAAACTGGGTTTCTTGGTGAGCCATTTCATCCAGAATTGCTTCTGTCTGAGCTTGGCGACGCGCTTTGTAAGCTATGCCTGCGGCAACTGCGCTGGCAATACCCCCTATTCCCACAATCCCAGCAGCGGCGATTCCCAGTTTTCCAGTATCTAGTTTCTTTGCTACTAGGGTGCTTGATGGCTCGCCAGTAGTCATGTTTACAGTATTCTGCTTAGATTTGCCAAAAATGCAGCCTAATGAAGTAGCTTCCGCTACCCAGACGTCACTTGCGAGCGCAGCTAATGACAGAATGGTTGCTATAGTCAAAGTTCTTTTCATAATTTTACAGATTTTGGAATCAGTGCCTTCTGAATTATTTGTGATTTTAGCTGAAAATTCCAGCTCCTACGTTACATTAGTAACATTTTTGTTGCTTTTCCCTTATTCTTTCATATAAATTTATTAAATATTATTATTATAACTAATCAATGCGATCGCACCTCTTCTCCCCTTCTTACAAACCTTACTACCACCCCAATTTATTAAATAAATAATAATTAATCAAACGTATTATATAATTATTTAATACTTTAGATAGATTTGCAGCCGTAAGAAAACATAAGATAAGTTTAAATTGCATATTAGCGACGTACAACTTGTCAAAAATTTTTAACCTAGGAGAAGAATACAGCTATTAGCGCCTGGATTTAAGGATTGAGCGAATTGCTAAACTGGCAAAATCCATTCCCCTGCAATTCCCCTGCAGGGAGAGATGCTTACAAAATTTCCCGCCTAAAAGGGCATTAAAATTTCATCACAATATCTAGACAGGGCAATCCACGAATTGATATTAATTAAGAAAGTATAATGACAAAGGGTATAACCCCTCATGAAAATCTGCTTTCTCAGGCGTCAGCAGGGCGAGCAGACTTCTGAAAGCGGATATAGCGATATATCGGGGTGCGCAGACTAGCCGAAAGAAACTCTAAACATAACAAACAAATATAGGAGCTGACGCAAATGAAGACTTTCACTTTGCCGAAAACAAATCCACCTTCCTACATTCAAAACGGGCGCTCGCGACTGGAAGTGGCACAGATTATCGATATCGAATTTCTGCGAAAGCTCCCCCCCGGTACATTTGGGCGCGCTTGGGCTGACTTTGTTGACGAAAACCAATTGCAAGCCTTCACTACCGCTCCGAGGCGCCAGCAATTGCACGAAGGTATACACGTACTTACTGGTTACGGCACTGACGCCCTCGGCGAAGCAGAGTTGCAAGCATTTTTACTCGGAGCCAAATTGCGCTTAGTCAATCTCATACTGCTAATTTCTCAGGTGCGAGCCATCCACCAAAAGCAGCGCTGTTATATAATCTGGAAACGGCTTTGGGCAGCCTATCAGCGAGGGCGGCTTTCTCTGCTCGATCCTGATGACTGGCAGCCAGAATTGCTATGGGAATTGCCCCTCGAACAAGTACAGACTCTTTTCCGCATTAAAAGTAAAAGTTAGTCTTTACAGGTTCCTACACCAGATTCAATTTTAACCTCAAATCGCCCAAGTTGAGAAATCCGATTAGATTCAATAATCGGATTTTTATATTAAGTACTAGGATTCAGCTCTGCAGGCGTTGTTTCCCTGATTTTGTCTTGAAAAGCTTTCAGGAGGGGGTAAGTAATAGTTAACATATAACCAGAGTAACGTTTAATCGAATGAATCTCAAATTTTTTAACTCATTCAATAAAGTACCCTGGTTTAGCCTCGGCTTAGCAGTCATATTTTTTCTTGCAGCCGCCCTCCGGTTTTGGGGATTAACCCGATTTAATGCTCTTATCTTTGACGAAATTTACTATGCCAAATTTGGCGTCAACTATTTAGATCAAGTTCCTTTTTTTGATGCCCATCCCCCTCTAGGTAAGTACATAATAGCCTTTGCCATATGGCTCTCGAAACCATTTGTCAACCAGCAAGCAAATGGCTATACTGGCATGGTACTTTCTCCCTTTAATTATCGGTGGTTGAATGCTCTCATCGGTTCCCTACTTCCCCTTGTCGTAGCAGGTATTGCCTATCAGCTTTCCCACCGCCAAAGCTATGCGCTAATTGCCGCTTTTTTTGTCGTCGCCGACGGTTTGTTACTCGTAGAATCCCGCTATGCACTGATTAATATTTATCTCGTATTCTTTGGTTTTTTGGCTCACTGGTTATTCCTGTTAGCTCTTTCAAGGCGCGAATGCCAACGCGGCGTACTTTTGGCTGCATCCGGTTTGTGTTTGGGAGCTTCTGCTGCCGTCAAGTGGAATGGTTTAGGATTTTTATTGGGAATTTATTTACTTTGGATGTCAGCTCGGGGGCTGTATTTGCTGCGCCGTTTGATAAGCGGTAGAGAAAAAAATCAGAACTTGAAGAAACCGGGTTTTATCGCCCCCCTAGAAAACTTGACACAACTAAATTTATTGCATGTCTTGTTTTATTTTGCTGTGATTCCAGCTTTAACTTACAGCTTGATTTGGATTCCGCACCTGCAAATTAATACTGATTACGGATTTTTGGAAGTTCATGAGAAAATTTTCAATTTCCATAAAGAAATGAAAAATGGTGCGGAGGTTCATCCTTATTGCTCTGCTTGGTATACTTGGCCGCTGACTCTACGTCCAATGGTATATCTTTTTGAGAAAGCGCGCAATACCCTCGAACCAGTTCCCACTTATCCCCCTTTACCAGAAGGAGTCGGCAAAGTAATTTATGATGTACACGCAATGGGAAATCCGGCGCTGTGGTGGTTTTCTAGTGGAGCGATCGCGCTTTTATTGTTAGTGCTTTGCGAGCGCTTTATTGTTGCAATTGCCGCAGCTATAACCAGTGCAAGCAGACAATTGATTCGTTTCCCAATATCTGTGCAGACATGGTTGATTTTTTATTTAGTTGTCAATTACGCCGCCAACTGGCTACCTTGGATAAAAGTAACACGCTGCACTTTTATTTATCTCTATATGAGTGCTTCCATATTTTCATTTTTAGCCCTCGCCTGGCTAGTGGAGCGTTGGCTGAACAGTTATCACCCTTTCCACTATGCTATTGCCATCACTATTATTTTTTTGATTTCACTTTCTTTTGTATTTTTCCTGCCAGTCTACTTAGGTTTGCCGTTATCGCAACACGAATTTAACATCCGCATGTGGTTACGTTCCTGGATTTAAACACGCTTTAATCTGTTATTTTCTCTAATCTTTTTGTTTATCTTTATAAATTTTCCCATCCGGCATCATAGTACCCGTAAGAGTTACATTATTCAAATCGACGCCAGTAAGCTCGGCATCTCTGAGATTAGCTTGAATTAAATTAGCACCAAATAGCCTAGCATTATTGAGATTCGTCTTTATTAAGAATGCCTGATTTAGGCGAACATAACTCAAATCTGCACCGCTCAAATTGGCATTATTTAAATATGCTCTTTGCAAATTTGCTCCGATGAGATTAGTATTGCTCAAATTTGCATTTCTTAGATTAGCGCCAATAAGTTGAGCGCCCGAAAGATCAGCCCCCGAAAGATCGGCATTTTCCAGGTAAGCACCGCGTAGATTCGCTTCGCTGAGATTAGCATTTTTCAAGTCAGCACCGCTGAGATTGCACATTTGACATTCTTTGGTTTGTAATAATCGCATTAGGTGATTAGGGTTAAACGCTGCTACGGGTGCTGCTAAACTAAAAGTAGTTAATAAAGTTAAATGGGTGACAAATTTTAATTTCACGTTAAACTCACCTCGGCGACGCGATTTGCTTAGTTTACAGGCGTAGAAGTAAAGCGCGATAGACTGGCTCTCCTTTTTCTAGGGTGGCAAGTTCACGTTCAGTGGGAAATGGCATTGGGTTTTGAGTCAGCCATTCTTGACTATGAATTTTAGCAAAACAGGGGTGAGCCGTAAAGCGATCGCACATTTCCCGTGCTACGAATTCTACATCTGATTGTAGGAAAACTTCGCCGCCTGGCACGAGATAAGTGGCTAAATTTTCCACCAGAGATGGTTGTACGATACGGCGTTTGTGGTGGCGGTGTTTGAACCAAGGATCTGGAAATTGGATAGAAACGCGCTTTAGCGTTCCTGTTGGTAAAGTTTCTAGTAGAGTAGATAGAGAATTATTGGCATTACAGAATATATAGTGGAGATTAGTTAAACCGAGTTCATCTCGGAAAGCGAGCGCTTTTTCCACGAGTGGCTCTCGGATTTCCAGCCCTAAAAAATTCCAATCCGGCTGTTGTTGAGCCATTTTTAGTAAAAATCTACCCCATCCGCAGCCTATATCTAGATGTAACGGCTGAGTCAAGTCTGCATATATTTTTGCCCATTCTGGTGGCTGCACTGGATTTTGATATATTTTGCTGAGGGGATTGACGTGTTGGCGCACTCGTATCCGTGGCACTAGAGAGCACCTCCTGTTTTTGTTCTTTAGCGATTAAAAGCGATCGCTATCATATGATTAGAAGTCAAACGAGTACTTTTTGCAAAACTTCTCGATGAATCAGAGAGCGATCTACTAAAGATTCTATCTGTGCTTTCGAGAAAGGTTCACCATTAGCGTAATGTTTTATCCAGGTTGTGCTAATCACAGTAGGATCATTTGGCATTTGATTTAATTCCCAACCTGGTATTTCTAATTCTGCCATCAACTGACTGACTTTAGGATCGTAACTGATAGCAAAACAGCGACATTCTTCAGCGGCTGCCATAATTAAACTGTGTAGACGCATTCCAATCGCCATTTCTACGCCGCGAAAAACACCTTTTAATTCTCTAGGATCTTCTAATTGGAGGATATAGCTGGAGCCGGTTAATTGGGGCTGTATATACTTAGCGAGCGCTAAATCTTGCGATGCTTGAAAAGGCACCAACAAAATGCAAGTTTGCGTTGCTTTTTGAAAATCAACAATAGCCTTAGTGAGAGTAGCAAGACGGGCTGGTGTCAATAGGGGATGCGAGCGCAACGTTACCGCTACCCGGGGAGCGGGCAAATCCCATAAACCCCGAACAGGCTTTGCTGCCAGCGCCCAAACCGGATCGGGAGCCAGATAGAAAGGGATTTGCCAATTGCTAAGTAAAGCTGCCGAAGCGCGATCGCGTGTACTTACTACCGTACATCTAGCAAATGAGCGTCTTGCCAATTCCCTAGTCAGCGTGCATTTAATTGGGCCTATGCCTTGGGCCCAAGCGATCGTTTTCAAGCCCAGGCGTTGTGCCACATCCATCAATCCCAGATAATAAAAAGGACTGATAGCGCTTGTTACATCTTGAATCAAACTGCCGCCGCCCCAGATAAACACTTGCGACTGGCGCAAAACTGACAGTACCTGTAGGGCATTCATACGATCAATTGCTGCCACACCGTAGCGAGCACGCGTTTGGGCTGGATTCCCAGACAAGACAATCGGCGTTACTGACTCTGGCAGCATTTGCAACAGCGACGCCAACAGTGCCTCATCGCCGCCATTGCCCTTGCCATAATATCCGCTACAGACTGCTTTTAGAACCCCCATATTAGTTTTTTAAGAAACCCGGTTTTTTAAAGAAACCGGGTTTTTCCAAAGTTAAAATCCCTCAATTTTATTTTACTATTAAATTGCATTTATTGAATTGCATTTTTAGCATCGGTTAAAGCCTAAATTTTTTTTGCGATCGCTTTTTCTCCGACTTTTTCTTTCTGGGATTAAACGTTTCCAAAGTTGCAGGACCAGAAAAAAAGCGTTTCATTCTAGCATTAACCGGATCAGGCTGAGAGTGAATCAAGCCCAAACCGATCAGAGCTTGAGTCTGCTTATGGACAGTGCTATAAGTCACCCCGATCATGGCCGCGATCTCCTCAGCATTTAGTCCTGGCTGAGAAAGGACAAGATTGAGAATGCGCATACGATTATCGTAGGCATGGGGGTGTGGTTTGAAAATATGGTCAGAAATACTCACAGCAAGTCTCCTGCTAGTAAACAATCATTTCTTCGTTAGCATAAAAAAGCATTTGCTATGTACTCCTTTATTTTATGCACGCGCTTTCTCTGCCTACTTGGATCATTCACATTTCAAGCGTCATCGAGTGGATTGGAGCTATCTGGCTGATTTGGCGCTACAGCGAAGTAACACAAAATCGAGCTTGGGAGTTCTTTTCCCTAGCAATGCTGCCAGCCTTAGTAAGCGCCATGTGCGCCTGCGTCTGGCACTATTTCGACAACGCCGAATCTTTAGAGTGGCTCGTCACCCTGCAAGCAACCATGACTGTAGTCGGAAACTGTACCCTTTGTGGTGCGGCTTGGTGGCTGTGGCGAACTTCCATCCGTTGAACCCACCAACATCTGAAAAAACTAAGTCAATGAGCTCTCAAGAAACTCTATTTGCTATTTCCCTATTTCCCTATTTAGCGTTCTTGTGGTTTCTCAGCCGCTGCCAACAAGTCCCACGCTTGGCGCTAATAGGCTTTTACATGACCCTAGTTTTCGTTGCCGTCACCATCCCGGCAGGAATTTATGCCAAAGTCGAATATGGAAAAACCCTCGCCAATGTAGATTTTTTACACGGAGGTGCAGAATTTTTCTTAACGCTGTCAAATATTCTTATCGTTCTTGGTTTTCGCCAAGCAGTCAATAGCAAACAGTACGAAAAAAAATAAATTGCCGCCCCACTCCTCAACTGATTTGAGGAATGTGTGTGGAGCAGGAAAACAGGTGAATTGCCTGCTTACCGCCTTGGGGCGGGCTTACCGCATAAGCGAGAAGTCCGGGGGAATTCTTCGGTTGTGAAAAAAAAATATCAAAAACACAATCCTTAAAGCTTCAAAGCCGCAAACCGGGACAAAAAAGAATATAAAATTTCAGGGATAATAATCGAATTGCAGCCAGGAAAGAATTATAGACTCTGGGGAAGAATTACCATATAGTAAGGCTCCCACTAGCTTCCTCATATGACATTTTGCCTAAATCCCAAATGTAAAAATCCGCAAAATCACGATAGTGCAACGCGCTGCTCAAGTTGCGGGTCAAAATTGTTGCTGAGAAATCGCTACCGCCCTATCAAAATCCTAGGGCAAGGTGGTTTTGGTATCACATATCTGGCGGTAGATGAAGATCGGTTAGGAACTCGCTGCGTCATCAAGCAGTTACTGCCAAAGCTCGAAGGTAACAGCGATCGCCAGCAAGCATCTCTAGATAAAGCAGTACAGTTGTTTAACCAAGAAGCCCTCAGACTGTGCGAACTCGGCGAACACCCCCAGATTCCTACACTTCTTGCATATTTTGAAGAAGAAAGCCGCCTCTATTTAGTACAGGAATATATTGAAGGGCAAAATTTATGGCAAGAGATGGAAGAAAAGGGAGCCTTCAGTGAAGAGCAGATCCGACAGATACTACAGCAATTATTGCCAGTACTGAAATTTATCCACGATCATCACATCATTCATCGGGACATTACCCCCGTCAACATCTTGCGTCGCCAACGCGATGGATTATTAATGTTAATCGATTTTGGCATCGCCAAAGAATTGACCCGCACCTCTTTAAATCAAACAGGAACAAAAATAGGCACCCAGGGATATGCGCCCCTAGAACAGCTCCGCAGTGGGCAAGTATATCCCGCAAGCGATATTTACAGTTTAGGGGTGACTTGTATCAATCTGCTTACTAACGTCAGACCCGAGCGCCTCTACGATCCTCTCAAAGGGTGGGTATGGCGGGAACATTTGGCCAAAAGAGGAGGAAAGGTAAGCGAGCGCTTAGGGCAGATACTTGACAAAATGATTAAAGATATGGTGTCTGAGCGCTATCAATCGGCTGAGGAAGTGTTAAAAGAACTTAATGCTTCACCAGTAGCGAGCGCACCGCCACTCCCCCCTCCCCCGCCTTTGCTCCTTACTTCCCCCCTTACTGCCTCGGCAACGCGTTCGCGGAGCAACCCCATAGGAATAACCCCCGTGCCGCCAAGAAAACCCCTCTCCCCCCCACTAATCCCAACCTCCAAACCTCAAACTCGCGGTTGGCGGTGCGTACACACCCTCAAAGGACATAGCTCTATAATCACCTCTGCTGCTGTCAGTAATAATGGCTTGCTCCTAGTCAGCGGCAGTTTGGACAAAATGGTTAAAATTTGGAATCTAAATACTGGCGAACTCCTGCGCTCCCTAGCAGGACATGCAGACGCCGTCAATTCTGTCGCCATTACTCCAGATGGCCAAACAGTTGTTTCCTGCGGCGATGACGGTAGTATCAAACTGTGGAGCGTGTCTAGCAGCACTTTACTCGCCAGTATTCCCGGACATTTGCGAGATGTCAATGCTGTTACTATCAGCCGAGATGGGCAAATCCTAGCTAGCGGCAGTGAAGACAGAACCGTAAAAATTTGGGAGCTGAAGGCAATTAGCAATTCGCAGGAAATCTACCCAAAGCGTATATTATCAGGGCGAGCGGGAATGGTAAAGTGCCTGGCAATCAGTCCCGACGGCTCTCTGTTGGCAAGTGGTGGCTTGGATAAGAATATCTATATTTGGAATTTAGTAAATGGCGAATTAATTGACACTATCTCCGGGCATTTAAATTCTGTCAATGCTCTTGCCTTCAGCCCTGACGGTAAACTCCTCGCTTCCGGCAGCAAAGACAAAATCATTAAACTGTGGAATATTGCCAACGCCTTGCAGATTCGCCCGTTCGCCTCGTTAGAGCGCGAGCTCATCGGTCACAGTGATATGATCAATTCCCTAGCTTTCCTTGCGCAAGGAAGTATCCTCGTCAGTGGTAGTAGTGACAAAACTGTCAAACTGTGGCATCTGGAAACGGGTAAACTGGTAGGCACGATCGCAGGACATTTGGGCGCAGTCAATGCCGTTACTGTCAGCCCCGATGGCAAAACCATTGTCAGCGGCAGTTGGGATAAAACCCTAAAAGTCTGGCGGTGGTTTTCGTGAAAGCTGGCAGCAGTTTTGCCAGAGAGCATATAAATGAAAATAAACATAAAAAAATACAAACTTAGCACTTGCCTTCCCCTATGACTTACTGTCTCAACCCTAATTGCCCCTACCCCGAAAATCCTGACACAAACAAGTTTTACATTGCTTGCGGCTCTAAGCTTTTACTCAAAGAGCGTTACCGTGCCCTACGCCCTATTGGTGAGGGAGGATTCGGCAGAACTTTTTTAGCAGTAGATGAGGAGCGACTGAATGCGGTGTGCGTTATTAAGCAATTTATGCCGCAATTTCAAGAAACAGAAGCTCTCCAGAAAGCAACGGAATTGTTTAACCGCGAGGCTGTGCAGTTATTTAATTTAGGAGAACACCCGCAGATTCCAAGTTTGTATGCTTATTTTGAACAGGATAGGCGTCTCTACCTCGTGCAAGAATTTATAGATGGGTTGTTAGATTTGCTGCCAGTGTTGCAATTTATACACTCACGCGGTGTGATTCACCGAGATATCAAGCCAGAGAATATCTTGCGAAGCAAAAAAGACGGCAAATTGGTGTTAGTAGATTTTGGGGTGGCTAAACAAAACAGCAGCAGTAATCTCGCTAAAACGGGAACAAGAACGGGAACGCAAGGCTATGCACCAATGGAACAATTGCGGGGAGGGCAGGCATATCCGGCAAGCGATTTATATAGTTTGGGCGTGACTTGCATTGTACTGCTGACGAGAAAAATGCCAGATGAATTGTACAATCCAGTAGAGGGGGAATGGGTGTGGCGAGCGCAGTTAGCTAAACAGGGGAAAAGTATTAGTGAGCACTTAGGAAAAATAATTGACAAAATGTTGTCTGATTTAGTGCGCGATCGCTATCAATCCGCAGCCGAAGTATTGCAAGATTTGAATGCAGCTATGCCTGCTGCTACTCTAACCTCTAGTAATGCCCCGTAAAACAGCAACAAACAGCTCTCAATCAAACCGGAAATTTAGATATTATAACAGCAGAATTAGAAGCAGTAAAAAGTGAATTAAGCCAAGTAAAACCAGAAAAAACATCCAAAAATACACCGCCGCCAACAACTAATAAACCAACATCTTTTGCTCCAATTTTAGCAGATTTGTAATCCTTAAAAAAAGAATATGGTGCCAACAAATAAAATACGAATTAATCAAATAAATGAACGAAAAGAAGCTAATAGTATCTAAACTAGGGCGAGGCGACTATACAAGTATTAGTGAAGCAATTCAAAACGCCGAAGCCCACACGCGCATCTTCGTGCAACCCGGTATTTACAACGAAAATTTAGTCATTGACAAGCCGCTAGAATATTGATGACAGTTCGCAGGTGTGGTGCAGCGGGAACAAAGAATAAGGGCAAGTAGGCAGAAAGGCAAATAAATAGAAACTACTCTCGCTCAAGAAAGGGCGGCTGGTAATATCGAGGCGGCATCGCAATTGCTCTTCGCGAGCGCACGCCAACGCTTTCTGGTTTTTCTAACTTTAGTGATAAAGAGCCAATCTCTACAATAGCCACTTTCTATAAACCTATTACCATAGGATCGGTAGAAATCTTGATTTCCAGCCCCACCTGGGGAATTTTTCTCTCTATGAGCTATTGTCTGAATCCCCAGTGCCAGCATCCCGAAAACCATGCAGGTGTCAAATTTTGTTGCAGTTGCGGCTCGAAGCTGCAACTCAAAGAGCGTTATACTGCTATAAGATTACTCGGAGAGGGGGGTTTCGGCAGAACTTTTATCGCTGAAGATGCTCACAGGTTCAATGCTTACTGTGTAATCAAGCAGTTTTTGCCGCTGTCTCAAGTTCAGCAAAATCCAAATTTGCTCGAAAAAGCTACCCTGATGTTTAACCAGGAGGCGACGCAATTGCTGCAACTGGGAGAGCATCCTCAAATTCCTACGCTATATGCAGATTTTGAAGAAGACGGGCGTCTTTATTTAGTTCAAGAATTTATTGATGGGCAGAATTTATTACAGGAGTTAGAGGAGCGCCAAAATAGTGGGAAACCAACTCCTTACACGGGAGAGGAGATTGAGGATATTTTACTAGATTTATTACCGGTACTCCAGTATATCCACTCCCGTGGCGTAGTTCACAGAGATATTAAACCGGAAAATATCCTCCGCCGTAAAAGTGACGGGCATTTAGTGCTGATAGATTTCGGGGTTGCTAAGCAATTAAGCGGTAGTGTTTTGATTAAAACTGGTACAAAACTGGGAACAGAAGGTTACGCACCCATCGAACAACTTAGAGGCGGTAAAGCTTATCCCGCTAGCGATCTTTATAGTTTGGGGGTGACTTGTATTCATCTGCTGACAGGAATGTCACCCGATGAGCTTTACGAGCCGATGACGGGGCGTTGGTTGTGGCGCTGCAATTTGATGAAGAAAGGGGTAACAATTAGCGAGCGCTTAAGTAAGGTTCTCGATAAGCTGCTGCAAGATTGGGTGAGCGAGCGCTATCAATCTGCTCAAGAAGCACTCGCTGATTTGTATTTGCTACCACCTACTGCCGTCAAAGGCGGTATTCTTACCAGTTTTCAAAAAGCAACTGCCAAAACTGCTAGGGGGTGGAAGTGCATTCATACCCTCAACAGTCATACTAATTATGTCATCGGCGTTGCTATCAGCCCTGACGGTAGAATTCTCGCCAGTTGCAGTTATGACAAAACTATTAAACTCTGGCACCTTAGTAGCGGCAATCTACTCGGCACTCTTGTTGCTCACAGTGGTTGGGTGACTTGTGTTGCTATTAGCCCTGATGGTAAAATCCTCGCTTCTGGTAGTTTAGATAATACTATTAAACTGTGGGATATCGGCAGCGGTAACTTGCAAAAAACTCTGATGGGGCATTCGGCTTATGTAATTTCCCTTGCCATTAGTCCTGATGGACAAACTCTCGTTTCTGGTTGTTTTGATAATACTATAAAACTGTGGCATTTGCCAACGGGAAATTTGCTTGACACTCTCACTGGGCATACTGGCTATGTAGAAGCTCTGGCAATTAGCCCGGATGGTAAAATGCTAGCCAGTGGGGGTGGTTTTGACGATCACAGTATCAAGCTTTGGGATTTGAGCAGCGGTAATTTAATTGCTAATTTAAAGGGGCATTCGGCTGCGGTGCGTTCGCTTTCTTTTAGCCCAAATGGTATGCGCCTTGCTTCTGGCAGTGAAGACAAAACGATTAAAATTTGGGATGTGCTCAATATGCAATTAATCTACACACTTCCCAAACAAACTGCCTGGGTGCAGGCTGTTGCCATTAATCCGGATGGGGAAATCCTGGCTACAGGCAGTCGAGATAGTACTATTAAATTGTGGAACCTAAACAACGGACAATTGCAATATACTTTAAAGTGGCATTCAGGACCTATTACTTCTCTTGCTTTTAGCCCCGATGGTGCCAGATTGGCTAGTGGAAGTTGGGATAATACGGTAAAAATTTGGCAAGCAGAATAGGGGAAATTGTAGGAATATTTCGTGCCGCTGGTTTCAAATGTCGGCGATAGGTTGAATGTATACGGGAAATTTTGCATATCTGAGTTTTTCTATAGCGCCTTGGCAGTCTTGTACCCAAAATTCGCGCCCTAAGAGAATCCAGTGCCGTTTTTCAGCTCGTATGAGGGCAACAACAGGAATTTTTGCACGGTTGCAATTACCGGAAAATTCTTGTAATATCCCTTTCAGATCCTGCTTTTGTGTTGTTAGCTGTGGCTTTATCTCAATCACAAGATATTGAGATACTTCTATCGGCTCTATGTCTTCAACTATTAACTGGTTTCGTTCGTTGTATCGTTCTACTTTGCCCCAGAGAATGACTGGGGTATTAACTTTGATTTGGTGCGAGATGCGCTGGTAAGTTGCCGAAAAAGCGATCGCTTTGGCTTTTCCTGTTAGATCTTTAATATGTAACCAATAAATGCGCTCGCCTTTTAGCGCTTTTTCTTCGGTTACTTGAGTTAGCACTACTAACATTGCTGTCAGTTGCTGGCGCTTTCTTTCATTTTTTAGTGTGGCGATTTCCACTGTTTCTGCTGCTCGCAACTCGGCAGCATCAGCAACAGATTCTACTAGCATCTGTTTTTGCTTTAGAATCTGTTCGTGCTCTTCTGTTTCTGCCTTATTATATAGTAATTCTGACTCAATATATCTGTGATTTTCTGAAGCAATATTTTCGTCAATAATATTTTCTTCAGTATTTTTTTCTTTTGTGTCTTCTGGTAATGACTCTATTTTATCGACAATTATCTGTGTTCGCTCGGATTTTTTGTCTACTTTTCCCGATATAATCAATGGTTTTTCTTGAGTTATTGATTTTTTTATTTCTAGATAATTTTTTGGAAAAACAACTGCTTCTGCTTGCCCTTCCAAATCTTCGAGCGTCAAAATTGCCATCGGTTTGTTTGTTTTCGTGATTTTATTTTTGATTTCCGCAATCATGACGATAACCTTAATTTTAGTATTCGCCTGTTGCTCCTCAAGTTGATTGAGATTAATCCACTCGATGCCAAGATGTTCGGCTGCTTGCTGGGCAAATTTGAGCGGGTGATTGGAGACATAGAATCCTAGCAATTCTTTTTCAAACTGTAATTTTTCTTTCTGGTTATAATCGGGAACTTGTGGAGCGCTTGGCGGCGGTGTTTTCACTTCTGTCATGTCGAAAAGTGAGAGTTGTTCCGAATTCGAGTTATCTTTGCTTTTTTGCGCCCACTTAATTATGAGATCGAGGTGTTCTACGAGTTGTCTGCGGTTGGGGTTGATGCAATCAAGTGCTCCGCATTTGATTAGGGATTCTAGGGTGCGGCTGTTTACTGTGCGCAAATCAACGCGCTCGCATAAATCTTCTAGGGATTTAAAGGGACCTCCTTTTGCCCTTACTTCCAAAATGTGTGCGATCGCTGTTTCGCCTACATTTTTCACTGCCGACAGCCCGAACAAAATTTTTTTGTCTTCTGGCGTGAATTCCACTCCAGAGCGATTGATATCTGGTGGTTCTACTTCAATTCCCATACTTTGACAGTTCACCAGATATTTTTTCACTTTATCTTGATCGTCGCTATTGTTTGTCAACAGCACCGTCATGTATTCCACCGGATAATTTGCTTTTAAATAAGCAGTTTGAAATGTCACATAAGCATAGGCTGTTGAATGGGACTTATTGAAACAATATTCAGCAAATTTTAGCATTTGTTCAAATAAATTTTCTGCTATTTTCTGCTTAATTCCTCTCTGGGTTGCTCCATCTATAAAATTTTCCCGCTGAAGTAGCATTTCCTCGGCTTTTTTCTTTCCCATTGCCCGTCTCAGTAAATCAGCTTGACCCAATGTATAGCCGGCAAGCTCTTGGGCAATTTTCATAATTTGTTCTTGATATACCATTACGCCATAGGTTTCAGCAAGAATCGGCTCTAATAGTTGATGAGCGTAGCGAATTTTTTCTCTTCCGTGCTTACGCTCAATAAAGGTATCTATAAGTCCTGCATCTAATGGCCCTGGTCGATAAAGCGCCAATATAGAAGAAATATCCTCGATATTAGAAGGTTTCAGTTTTTGTACAACCTGACACATACCTGATGATTCTAACTGAAAAATTCCTTCTAATTCTCCTTTTTCCAAAAGGCTATAAACTTTTTTTATATCTTCTGGCAATTCTTTGACGCGGGCGTAAATTTCTTGAGCACGGCGAGCTTCTAGCGGCAAGCTTTCTGGATCGATAGTAAGATTATGATTTTTCTTAATTAACTCAACGGTTTTCTGGATCATGGTCAGGTTTTTTAGCCCCAGAAAGTCCATTTTCAGCAAGCCGAGGGATTCTAAGTCTTCCATAAAATATTGGGTAATCACCGCGCCTTCGTTGTTTTTCTGTAGCGGCACGATTTCGTCGAGGGGTTGCGCTGAAATCACCACGCCTGCGGCATGAACTCCAAAAGTTTTGTTTGTTCCTTCAATCTTAATTGCCATGTCGATCCACTGGCGAGCGGTGACCTTGATGCCAGTTTCTGGGTTAGTATATTCGGTATTTTCATCATAAACTTGTTTGAATTCCGGTGCTGGGGTTTGCTCGGAAATCATTACTTTGAGTTTTTCTGGTTTGCCCCGCACTACGGGAATCAATTTTGCCATTTTGTCTGCTTCGCTGTAGGGAATGCCTAAAACTCTGGCGACGTCTTTTAAAACCGCTTTTGATGTCATGCGGTTGAAGGTTATAATCTGGGCAACGCGATCGCTTCCGTATTTTTCTGTTACATATTTAATTACTTCATCCCGTCTTTCGATGCAGAAATCTGTATCGATATCTGGCATGGATTTCCGTTCTGGGTTGAGAAATCGCTCGAACAGTAATCCGTGGTGTACGGGATCGATGTTGGTAATTTTCATAGCGTAGGCAACGAGGGATCCGGCGGCACTTCCGCGCCCAGGTCCTACTGGTATGCCTTTATCTCTAGCAAATTTTATGTAATCCCAGACGACTAAAAAGTAGGTAGAAAACCCCATTTTTTCAATCATTTTTAGCTCGTAATTGAGCCGCTCTCTATAGACGGGTTTTATTTCTTCTCTGGATTTTACTTTGAATCGTTCGAGTAATCCTTCCCAGGCTATTTTTTCTACATAAGTATCGGCTGTATAACCAGGAGGAATTGGATAGTCGGGGAGGCGCGGCTCGCCCATTATATTGTATAATTGAACTTTGTCTGCGACTTCTTGGGTGTTAGCGATCGCTTCTTCTATTACCTCATCTGGCAAGTGATCGCGAAACAGATACTTCATCTCTTCTGCCGACTTGAGATATTCCGTGCCGCTGTAGCGCATTCGCTTTTCATCAGTTACTAATTGACCGGTTTGAATGCACAATAGTGCGTCGTGTGCTTCTACGTCGGTGCAATAGGTAAAGTGGGAATCGTTTGTAGCGACGATTTTAATTTCCAGTTCTTTTGCAATTTTCACTATTCCTACGTTGACAACTCGTTCTTCCCAGTTGCCATGATCTTGTATTTCTAAATAATAATCCTCACCAAATATCTCTTTATACCACTTGGCTACTTCTTTGGCTTCTTCTTGCCTGTCGTTAAGAATCAGGCGAGGAATTTCTCCGGCAAGGCAGCCGCTGGTGACAATCAGCCCTTCCCGGTATGTGGCGAGCTGTTCTTTTTTGATACAGGGGCGGGCAAATATTCCTTTGCCAGTCATGCCTTCGAGGTGGGATTTTGTCGTTAGTTTCACCAAATTTTTATAGCCTTGCAGATTTTTTGCTAAGACTATTTGGTGGTGGGGGCTGTAACGTCCTCTTTGGTTTTTTACGCTGGTATTTTCGACATACATTTCGTTGCCGATGATAGGTTTGATGCCTTTGCCACGACAGACTTTTAATAGTTCGACTGCGCCATACATGACGCCGTGATCTGTCAGTGCGATCGCTGGCATTCCTAATTCGATGGCACGCTCTACTAGCTGCGGTACCTGACTTGCACCATCCAACAAACTGTAGTCGCTGTGTGTATGCAAACTAACGAAAGACATAATTCCTGTTCTTGTGTATTTTATTTAAAATTTTAAAATATTTTTTGTCTTTTTACAACACGGCATTTTGGTAAAAACTTGCTGGTGGCGACTGTATAGTTAATTGAATTCTATTAATAAAATAAAAATAATCTCCCGCATCAGCATTTGGTAACGCCGTGCGGGAGTCACTGGTTCAGGAACCTATATTCTATCAATTTTCTTTACAAAAAATACGCTTTTACTTAGTGGTTTTTAGTTCTGCGACTATAGGGGGTTTGCGCTGATGCCATTCTGTATTTTGTTCGTAAGCGTAAGCCACCTCAAATAACAATTGCTCTTGTAAAACATTGCCGATTAATTGCATACCAATTGGCAGCCCTTTATCGTCAAAGCCGCAGGGGATGCTGATAGCGGGTAAGCCGGCGAGATTCACCGGAATTGTCATCAAGTCTGACAGATACATGCTGAGAGGATCGTCAGTTTTTTCGCCCGCCTTAAATGCCGTGGTAGGGGCGGTGGGGGATACTAAAACATCAACTTGAGCAAAGGCGCGATCGAAATCTTGTTTGATGAGAGTGCGAACTTTTTGTGCTTTGAGATAGTAGGCATCGTAATAACCGGCGGAGAGGGCGTAGGTACCGATGGCAATACGGCGCTTGACTTCTGCGCCGAAGCCCTGGGCGCGAGTTTTTTTGTACATTGACAGTAGGTTGTCGGCGTCTGGCACCCGGAAGCCATATTTCACCCCATCGTAGCGGGCGAGGTTAGCGGATGCTTCCGAAGGGGCGATGATGTAGTAGCAGGGTAGCCCGTAGCGGAAGCTTGGGCAGGAAACAACTTGGATTTCCGCTCCCAATTCTTGCAAAAGTTCGATCGCCTTAGTGATGGTTTTTTCTACGATAGGATCTATTCCTTGCCCGAATGTTTCTTTGATAATGCCAATGCGGCGCTGCCCTCTCGGTTTCAAATTTGGTTGTAGAGCTTTAGCATAGTTGGGGATTTTGACGTTCAGGCTAGTGGAGTCTTTCGGATCATAACCTGCCATTGCGTTTAATAAAATCGCTGCATCTTCTACTGTGCGCGCAAATGGCCCGATCTGATCCAGGGAAGAGGCATAAGCCACCAGCCCGTAGCGAGAAACCAAGCCATAAGTGGGTTTCATTCCCACTACACCGCAGAAGGAGGCGGGCTGGCGGATCGAACCGCCAGGATCTGAACCGGTAGCGACGACGGCTTCTTCTGCTGCCACTGCTGCTGCCGAGCCACCGGAAGAGCCACCCGGTACTCGTTCTAAATCCCAGGGGTTGGCGGTGAGCTGATAGGCTGAGGTTTCGGTGGAGCTGCCCATTGCGAACTCATCCATATTGGTTTTGCCTACCATTACTGCGCCTGCTTCTGCGAGTTTTTGGGTGACGGTGGATTCGTAAGGTGGGATGAAGTTTTCTAAAATTCGGGAACCGCAGGTGGTGGGGATGCCTTTAGTACACATATTGTCTTTGATGGCGATGGGAATCCCTGCCAGCAGCCCTATTTCCTCGCCAGCGGCGATTTTGGCATCCACTTGGCGAGCTTTTTCCAAAGCGCGTTCGGCGGTTACGCACAAGAAGCTGCGGAGTTTTGGTTCGAGTTGTTCGATGCGCTCTAATGCTTCTTTGGCGATTTCAACTGCTGAGCGTTCTTTGCGGATTAATTGTTTGTGTAACTCGCGGATGGATGCCATGCTTGTACCTTTTTTGACTCTCTACTCTTAGCCCCTTAGCAAATATAGCTGGCAAATTGTATCTGCTGCACGCCGAATCCCATATCGTTTTTGTAACAAAATTTAATATTTTATTAAAATAAATAAAAAATAATATAAAATGTGAGTAAGAGGCGGCCCCCTCACTTATGTATATTGACATTTAACTGCTCTAATCCTTGCCTCCTGGTAATTGCTAAAATTCTTCAGCGATTGCCTCTAGCAATATTTTCCCTGAATGCATATAAGTCAATCCTGCCTTAGCTACCATATTCAATAGTTGACGGGGCTTATAAATTCCACTGGCAATTTCTCTGCTCGCCGCAAAAACTGCATCTTCAAAAGCTATTTCTAGCTTTCCATTCATCGCCAGCTATATAATAAGATTTTTTATTTTATTTGAGTTTTAGAACTTGAATTTTAATAATTTTTATTAACTCGAGTAAGGCTAAAGCTAAGTCGTAGCGCCCTTCTACGATGCAATTTCTTATATAATTTCGGTTACTGTAGCGGTGCCGGTACGGCATGTGCGCTCGCCCTCCGGCAACCCAGTTTTATCCCAGCAGCAGACTGGCTGCATCTCTGGCACAACTAGACTTTGGGGAGCGGGCAGCATCTCGCCCCGGAAGTCAAGCAACTGGACAATCAGCAAGTAGGCGATCGCTAAAATTATCGATATTGCCCCCGTTACAATTGCTACAATCTTTGAGCGCTCCATTTTCCTACCTCGCCATCTTAAAAATTTATTAAAAATCATAACAAAAGTTTAAATAAAAAATCTAACTCCTTTAGCAAGGGATAAAAAAATTTGCAAAATAGGATAAATAGATGCCGCGTATCCCAGAGGTGCTATGGATTCTGCCGTCAACTCCTCAGCCGAATCACTTTACAGGGAGGGAGATACCGCCTCCACAGAGCGCCTGCCAGTCGTCCAGACTTACGAACTGAGAAAATTTTATCGTAGCGGTTTCTGGCTCAACCAAAAAATCGAATCCCTCAAAAGCTGCACCCTGAGCGTGTTTCAGGGAGAAACTTTTGGCTTGCTTGGTCCTAATGGGGCGGGTAAAACTACGCTACTGAAAACTCTGCTAGGTATCGTGCGCAAGAGCGGTGGGCGCGGCTGGGTATTGGGGCAGCCAATTGGCGATCGCTCTGTTAGGCAGCGCATCGGTTACTTGCCGGAAAATGCTTATTACTACGACACCCTCACAGGCTGGGAATTATTGCAGTTTGCCGCAGGGTTGTTCCAAATTCCCCCCTCGGTGCAGAAGCAACGCATTCCCCAACTGCTGCAATTAGTAGGGCTAGATGAAGCAACCGCTCGCAAAAAGCAACTGCGCCAATATTCTAAAGGTATGGTGCAGCGAATTGGCATGGCTCAGGCACTTATCAACGATCCGGATTTAGTTTTTCTCGACGAGCCGATGTCTGGACTCGATCCGCTCGGGCGCTACCAGATGCGCGAGATTATTCTCTCTCTTAAAGCTAAAGGCAAGACGATTTTTTTCAATAGTCATATCCTCTCAGATGTTGAACAAATCTGCGATCGCATTGCCATCCTTGCCAAAGGCGAATTAATTTGCACCGGTTCTCTCTCCCAACTCCTCGGCACCAGTGAAACCTATTATATTAAAGGTCTCGGCGGCAACTATGAACTTCTCAAACAGCGCTTACGCGATTTTAACTTTGATGAGGGATATTGGCATGGTTACCTAGAGGGCAACCCCCAAGATTTCCTCAACAGTCTTCGCCTCATGGGTGGACAATTAATGGCTCTCATACCTCAGCGTATTACTTTAGAAGAATTCTTTATGGAGCAGTTGCGAGCGCGAGGAATTCAAACCAGCAGTTAATGTCATTTCTCCTCTTATTTTTCCCCCAAGATACAGCCACTTCTTGCAGGAAGGCTGATTTCCAGTTGTCGGGATTCCCCCTCACTTATCCACAAAATTTCCCCACATCCAAATAATAATTTATCTGGCTGAGATTTTAACACCTTTACTTCAAACTTTACATGCACAGGAGTAGTTCCAACGTTTACAGCTACAATAATCTCTTGTGCCTCTAAAATCCTAGCAAATATGTAAACGCTTCCTTCAGCAAATAGAATTTTATAGGAGCCTATACGCAGGGCGGGATATTTGTGACGCAGGGCAATCAATTTTTTGTGATAATCGAAAACGTCGAGCTCCCAGTCTGTTTTCAGCGGAAAGCCGCGCCGCGAATCAGGATCTTGCCCCCCCGGCAACCCTACTTCATCGCCGTAGTAAATACTGGGAGCGCCTGGAAATGTTAGTAATAATAGGGTTGCTAGTTCTACACTAGGTTTGTCGCCTCCAGCAATACTGATTAGTCGAGCGGTATCGTGGCTGTCTAGTAAGTTTAATTGCGTAAGCTGAATTTCCCAAGGATATAATTGTAGCAATTTTTGGATTTTTTCGCCGTATTCTTTAGCTGATAAAGGCGGGTAGGGATGGTAGGAGCGATTTTGTACATATTCTAATATTACGCGCTCGCCTGCTGTAAATGCAATGGTATAGGCGGCAAACAGATAATTCATTACTCCGTCAAATTGTGTGCCATCTAACCACTGGCGGGCGTCTCCCCACACTTCGCCGACTATATATGCTTCCGGATTGATGGCTTTAACGCGCTCGCGAAATTCCTGCCAAAATCCTGGTACTTTTATTTCAAATGGCACGTCTAACCGCCATCCATCTATGCCGAATTTTACCCAGTATTCGGCTATTTCCATAATATATTCTCGCACTTCGGGATTTTCGTGATTGAATTCTGGCAGCGCTCGATTTCCCGCCCAACCTACATAATTAGCAGGATACTCGCCATTGTATGGAGATAGTGGCCAACCTTCTATTTTAAACCAATCTAACCAGGGAGAATATGGGCCATTTTCTAAGATATCGTTGAAAAAGAAAAAGCCACGACTGGCATGGTTGAAAACACCATCGAGTACAATTTTAATATCTCGCTCGTGCGCTGCGTCTAAAAGTTCGCGAAAGGCTTCATCTCCGCCTAATATCGGATCGACTCGATAGTAGTCGTGGGTGTGATAGCGGTGATTGCTTGCTGATTGGAAAATGGGAGTAAAATAAATTGCGTTAATTCCCAACTCCTGCAAGTAATCGAGGTTTTCTATGACGCCCCATAAATCACCTCCTTTGTAGCCTTGTAGGGTGGGCAACTTGTACCAATCTTCCCAGCGGGGGTTTTTTAACAGCCGCTTGCGAGGTTGTTGGCTCCTGGCAAAGCGATCTGGGAAAATTTGGTAAAATACGGCGTGTTTAACCCAATCTGGTGTTTTAATCTGCATATATTACTTCCTATCCCCACTAAATATTAGTTTATTGCCAAGGCGATAATTATTAAGTTTTGAAAAAATTCTGATAGAGAAGTACTAACATCACAAGCTAAATGCGACCCCAAGGAATAGTTTGCTTGGTGTTGGCTCGCTTTTGTATACTTTTTTAAAAATTTTTACAAAATTCTTACTAGAGTATAAAATAATATAAGTAGCTCAGTATTGTTTATGACAACAGTAACAACAGAAGAAATTGCTCAGTTTAGAACTGAATTAGCCGCTTATCCAAAAATATTGAAAAGTCTTGATGCGATCGAAGATTGCGAGGGAGATTTAGAAGACGCAGCTCTCGGATTAGCTATTGAAATAGGACAACTCCCAGATCGCTCAGATTGGTTAGATGGATTTGCAAAAAGATGTCGCCCCGCTATTTGTCAAAAAGATGTGAAAGAAAACTTATTAAATGGCAAATTAGTGGCAGTTGTTGAATCATTGATTCAAAGCCGCGTTTGCCCACAGTTGTTGATTGCTCCCGTCATCATGTATGTAATGAAACAAGGCTTGGATGCGTTTTGCGAACCGCTCAGTTTTAAACTTTAAAGTGCAGGTTCGTCTCGTTTGTTATGTAAGTGGCTGAGCGTTACACTTTCTCTCCGCTCAGTCTTTTCCAAACTATAGTGGCAACTCAAATAGAGACGCTATAGCTTTTTAAAGTGTACCATACCCTCCGCCTCCGGGGGTTGCAATCACAAACACATCCCCCGCTTGCATCTGTATAGTAGCAGTGCTGCCTAACTCTTCTACAGTGCCATCACTCCTTTCCACCCAATTTTTCCCTACAGCACCATTACCGCCGCCATTCAATCCGTAGGGCGGAATGATGCGACGCCCTGATAAAATAGCAGCCGTCATCGGTTCGAGAAAACGGATGCGACGAATGACACCATTACCGCCGCGATGATATCCCAAACCGCCACTATTTGCTCGAATGGAAAAACTTTCTAATAGCACGGGGAAGCGCCATTCTAAAACTTCAGGATCGGTGAGACGGGAATTAGTCATGTGGGTTTGTACGGCATCGGTTCCATCGAAATTTGCTCCTGCACCAGAGCCGCCACAGATGGTTTCATAATATTGATATCGCTCATTTCCAAAGGTGAAATTATTCATAGTGCCCTGAGAAGCTGCGATCGCATTCAGTGCTCCATACAATGCATCGGCAATATTCTGCGAAGTCTCCACATTTCCCGCCACTACTGCAGCCGGGTAATGCGGATTCAACATACTCCCTTCCGGAATAATAATTTCCAGTGGTTTCAAACAGCCGGCATTCAAAGGAATGTCGTCATCTACTAGGGTGCGGAAAACATAAAGCACGGCGGCTTTACACACAGCTGCAGGCGCGTTAAAATTGTTTGCTAGTTGAAAAGAAGTGCCTGTAAAATCTATTTTAGCACTGCGATTTTCTCGGTTGATTGTAATTTTTACTTTTATCTTCCCCCCATTATCCATCGGATAACTAAATTCCCCATCTTTTAAATTATCGATCGCTCGACGCACTGCCTCTTCAGCATTATCTTGCACAAATCCCATATAAGCTTGCACCGTCTCCAAACCGTAATGCTCTACCATTTTTACGAGCTCTTGTACACCGCGCTCATTAGCTGCTATCTGCGCTTGCAAATCTGCTATATTTTGATTAGTATTGCGCGCCGGATATTTTCCAGATGTCAGCAATTCTAGTAATTCTTTCTCCCGAAATTTTCCTTCCCTCACTAGGAGAAAATTATCAAGCAATATCCCTTCTTCTTCTATCGTTGTGCTATTGGGCGGCATCGAACCCGGCGTAATACCACCAATATCGGCGTGGTGCCCGCGTGAAGCAACGTAAAAAAGCGGCGCAGATGGCTCGTTAAAAAATACGGGGGTAATCACGGTTATGTCGGGCAGGTGAGTGCCGCCGTTGTAGGGATTATTGGAAACATAAACATCTCCAGGTTTAATACTGTTACCTTTGGCATCAATTAAAGCTTTTACGCTTTCGCTCATTGAGCCTAAATGCACAGGAATGTGGGGGGCATTGGCAACTAATTGCCCATGGCGATCAAAAATTGCGCAGGAAAAATCGAGACGTTCTTTTATATTAACAGAAGAAGCGGTATTTTGTAAAATGATACCCATTTGTTCTGCGCTCGCTCGGAACAAATTATTAAAAATCTCCAGCCTCACCGGCTCTGGTTTTTGTAAAGACGCATACTGCCTACTTACCGATGCCCCTGTGGCCCCGGCTTGTTTTTTCAAAATTAAATGATTACGCTCAGTTAATTCTGCCTGCCAGCCCAATTCGATCACATTCGTACCTGTTGCCTCTACAATAATAGCAGGACCTGTAATACAATCTCCTGGCTGCAAGTCATCTCTTTGAAATATTGGCGTGTCGCGCCACGCATCTGCAGCATACATTTTTACTATTTTAACAGGTGCGGCTGGTTGAGGCGAGCGTCTCAAAATTACTTCCTCTTCCGGCACCTCCATTTTATCTACAACCTCAACTGACACTGTCTCGACAATTAGTTCTTTTTCTTCCATTATGAACCCATATCGCTGTCGGTGGGCTTCTTCAAAGCGCAGTTTCATTTCTGCTATACTGCCAAAATCTACAATTAACGCTGAATCGCTTCCCTGATATTTGAGATGTACTTTCCGCCAAACCTCAAATTTCTTTGCTTCTCCTGCGTCTAGGTGGTTTAATTCTCTTTTAGCCTCAATTTCCAATTCGGCAAAAACCTGCTGCAACTCCGTTATTAATTTCTGATCCAACTGGAGCTCAACTGAGCGTTCACGAATTGAGCGTGCGTCTGCTAAACCCATGCCGTAAGCGGATAAAACTCCGGCATACGGGTGTAAAAATACTTGTTTTATTCCTAAAGAATCGGCGATTAAACAAGCGTGTTGCCCGCCTGCTCCGCCAAAACAACAAAGTGTATATTCTGAAATGTTGTAACCGCGTTGGAGGGAGATTTTTTTAATAGCATTAGCCATTTTTTCAACTGCGATCGCTAGAAATCCCGCCGCCACCTGTTCAGGCGCTCGCCCGTCGCCTATTTCCTTAGCCAGTTGAGCAAATTTCTGCCGCACTACTTCAACATCTAGCGGCAAATCTCCATTTTTACCAAATACTTTTGGGAAAAATTCCGGCTGTATTTTCCCTAACATTACGTTACAATCTGTAACCGTAAGAGGACCACCTTTGCGATAACAAGCAGGTCCTGGATTGGCTGCTGCTGATTCAGGACCTACGCGAAAGCGCCAACCGTCAAAAAATAGAATTGAACCGCCACCAGCTGCTACTGTATGAATTGCCATCATTGGCGAGCGCAATCGCACCCCGGCTATTTCTGTCTCGAATTGTCGTTCGTATTCGCCGTTGTAATGAGCGACATCGGTAGAGGTTCCGCCCATATCAAAGCTGATAATTTTTTTCAATCCAGCCATGCGTGAAGTTTGTACCGCTCCGACAATTCCGCCAGCAGGTCCCGATAAAATACTATCTTTACCTTGGAATTTCTCAGCGTCTACTAACCCGCCGTTCGATTGCATGAACATTAATTTGATTGGGGAGGTTGTGGAGTTTACTGCTCCTAACTGATTTGCCACGCGCTCGATATATTTTCTAAGAATAGGAGATAAATAAGCGTCAACGACGGTGGTATCTCCTCGGCTGACGAGTTTCATTAAGGGGCTGACTTCGTGAGAAACTGATATTTGGGTAAAGCCTATTTTTTGTGCGATCGCTTTTAAGCGTTTTTCGTGGTTGGGATAGCGGTAGCCGTGCATTAATGCGATCGCGCAACTGCGGATGCCGTCATTGTATGCTGCTTGTAACAAAGCGAGCGCGCTACTCTCTTCTAGGGGTATTAATTCTTCTCCGTGAGCGCTATAACGTTCTTCTATTTCTATTACGCGCTCATAGAGCATTTCTGGCAGTATAATCTCACGGGCGAAGATATTTGGGCGATTTTGATATCCGATGCGCAACGCGTCTCGAAATCCTTTAGTAATAGCTAATACTACGCGCTCTCCTTTTCTTTCCAGCAGTGCATTTGTTGCTACCGTTGTTCCCATTTTCACTGCTGCAATTAACTCTGTTGGTATTGCTTCTCCTGCTGGAATTCCTAAAATATCTCGAATTCCCTGCACTGGCGCATCTGAATAGCGTTCTGGATTTTCTGAAAGTAATTTGTGAATTACCAGTTTGCCGTCGGGGCGTTTAGCGACAATATCAGTAAAAGTACCCCCCCTATCAATCCAGAATTGCCAGCGGTTATTAGCAGTAGAAGTATCAGTCATCTTTAAAATTGCTCCTTTTTCCCAGAAACAAAAAAAGGCGAAGCCTCAAAATAACTCCGCCTTCTATTTTCACATTTTCTCAACCACTAATACCCTTCCCAATCGGGACAATTTTCTCCATCCCAACCGTAGGGGTGCATTCCGCAGACTAGCAAATTTCCTCCATAGTATTGCCCGTGATAATGCTGACAGCCCCGGCAGGCGGGATTTTTTTCTGCCGTCGGTTCTGAATAGTGCCAAAACATCTCCTGCTGGCTGACTTCTTCTTGTTCTAATTCTATGTAAATATCGATAACTGGCTCAACTAGCTGATTAAAAAACTGCTCCAGCCCGTTGAAAATATTGTTTTGTACTTCTTCTGCCAGCTCTTCAGAAAGCTCGACGAAACTCTCTACCACTTCGGCGACTTCTTCGCCCACTTCCTCGAAAAACTTCTCAACTTCGCGAGAAGCTGTTTCCAGCATCTCAAAAAAATCTTTTTGCCACTCTTCCATTAGCGTGCAAGCTCACTTTAGTAAAATACCATAAAAGTGCTGGCACCTCCTCGCTTGAGGGGAAACCCAGCACCTCAGTGGAGGAGATTAATTATTGCTGCTGTAGCCGCTTCAATTCTTCTTCGAGAGCGCGCACTTGAGCGCGTAGGCTGTCTACATTTGCACTCTCTGAAGGGGATGGCTCTTCATCGTCGAGGATCTCAATCCGGCGAGGTTCTGCGACAGGTTCTTGTTTCGATGACTGAGCCTGCGGCTGTTGGGCACGGGCAAGTACTTCTTCAACGAACTTGCGGGCTTCTTCTGTAGTCATCTCGCCCCGCGCCACCATTTCCTCAGCCAGTTTTTGGGCTTGAGTTCGTAGTTGCGCTAGCGTGGAGCCCGCCTTCTCTCCAGCATACGAAGCAAGCCCAATCCCCAGGTAAAATGCTTTTTGAACAATATCTCCTAAACCAGCCATTGAAACCGAGGCTCCTTGAGGATACGAGTATCTGATTACAGCATAGCAAGGGCTGGATGGGTTAAAAGGTGGGTTAAAAAAGTGACCCGGAGACTACGCCTATCGCAAGCATCCCGTATTGCTGCTACCTTCCGGTCCTGACAAGGTTTGGGCGTTGCGATCGCATAGATCCGAGCCATTCCAAATATAACACAATTTTTTTATTCCACAACAACACACCACTCAAAAAGTTCATATTTGACACAATTATTTTTTACCAACGGATCTTGAGCCACTATCGCCTCCGCTTCTGCTCTTGATGCCGCTTCAAACAGCAGCATTCCGCCACCCCGCTCTGCCCAGTAGCCGCTCCGCGCTTTATATCCTTTTGCAATCAGTTCTCGGACATATTCTTTGTGAGCGGGAACATATTTGTCGAAAGTGGGCTTATCGACAATGCCCGCTTCAATTTTGACAAACCACGGCATATTCGATTTTTGGTTTTAGATTTAAAATCGGGTATTTTCTTTCCCTTTAGAATATCAGTCTATGTCCAAAACTAGCCGCCTCTATTTTATTGCCCTCTTGCCGCCGCAAGACATACAGGATCGCGTCACCGAAATCAAGCAATATTTTGCCGACAACTATCAAAGTCGCGCCGCCTTGAAATCTCCTCCCCACATTACCCTGCAGCCTCCGTTTAAATGGCTTGACGAAAACTTGCCGACGTTACAACAGTGCCTAAGCCAGTTTGCCGCTGAGCGTTCGCCTTTTCCTATCACTCTTTCTGGTTTTGCAGCCTTTCCCCCCCGCGTCATTTATGTTAATGTCGTTAAAACCCCCGCATTACTTAGCTTACAAGCAGATTTATCCGCGCGTCTACAAACTTTCCTCAATATTGTTGATCCCTCTTCGCAGCAGCGCCCCTACTCTCCCCACGTCACCGTTGCTTATAAAGATTTAACTAAGCCGAACTTTAAAGCAGCGTGGCTTGAATTTAAAGAGCGCTCGCTACAGTTTGAATTTACTGCTTCTCACCTGACGCTGCTGCTTCACAACGGGCAGCGCTGGAATATTCATTCCGAGTTTGATTTTCCAAAGTAATTTCATAAGCTTCTCAATGGCAAGCTTCCCGAAGCTTGTTTACCCCCTTTCCTGCCAGGAAAGAGGGCTGGGAATTAGGTTTTTTCTCTAGCCATTCGGGCGCTGAATAATTATCTCGACTACACGTCGCTTTGCTTTGGGTTCAATACCAACTATGCGAACGTAATCGCCGCTATGTTCCGCTCAGCAATTTTCTAAAGCTGCGCTCGCTTCAGAAAAGCTATTTGCTGTTATTATTGCACAACTGTTCCATGAATTTGTGCAAAATCGACGTTCGTCTACATATTCTACACCTATTTTATACCCACTATCAAGTAGTTGTTGCACTTGTTTTTGTATCTCTGCACTTAGCAAATTTTTGCCATTGCTTGCCGATACGTTGGCTGCAGAATTACCGTTGTTATTACTTTTAGCCGGTTCTGTATGCTGCCCTCGCAGCACTTGATTATATTCTCTCGCCAGCCGCATTTCCTGTACCCGCTGCTGTTTTGCGCCAAGCAATTTGCCAAACTCAATCAAACGTGATAAACTGAAATTTTGCTTGGGAAAAATAGGAGGTCCCTCTACACTATTCACCACACGAGACGAAACGTTTTCAAGCCCCACTTGGTAGATAAACTCGCGAATTTGTTCGTCATAAATCCGCGCACGCAACGCTTTGAAGAAATCAATCGGTTGATTAACAAATGTATCTACCAACTGCTCTATTTCGCTACGAGAAAGCCCATCCGGCTCGAAAATCCCCGCAACAATTCCAATTTTCTCTTCTCGGTTGGGTTCCCAGTAAAATTTTTCCATCCGCCCATCACGGATTAATGGCTCGTATAAAGTAGAAAAATCGTTCCCAGTTACTATAATCGGCACACGGTAATAGGATTGGCGTCGTAACTGCCAGGAAGTTGCACGTTGGTTGGGTTGTCGGCAATATTCATTAATGTACCATTCACTAACTGGGTATTGACTGTGTATTGGGTGGTTGTATCGAAACGCCCTGCCCCAGCATCTAAATCGTTAATCATTGATACTGCCATTCTGCCTCGCACTTTGATTAATTCGGCGGCTTCCCGATAGCGCAGACGAATTAACCGCGCCGGCTCCCCTGCATCTGGGCTTTCTTACTCTCCAGCAGACATTTGAACTACTTCAATGTCCATTTTCTTGAAAATTAGTTCACACTGAAAAGATTTGCCCTCACCTTTGCGCCCGTGAATGCCGAGAATCAAGGGAACTCGGATTCCTGGTAAGTCTAAAAAGTTTTTGGTAATGTGAATGGCTACTTTATCTAGAAAGCGGGGAGCAATATAATAACTCATCAGTTTGTAGTAGCGATCGCGTCTTTTTCTTTTATTTTACTATTTTATTACAAAACATCTCCGCCTGCATCAATTTACTGAAAACAGGTTTTAGGTACGGCAAAACCATCTCCTCTTATTTCAGAATTTATAAAAATTGTACAATATTATGGAAGAGTTAGTAGTGAGGCGAGTATATCTGAATGAACCTCGGCATATTTTTGCAAAACTTGGGCCCTTCTTATTCCTACTACCCCAAACTGGCTACAGCAATGGGCGGTGTGACTGCTTGTATTTTTTATTGCCAACTTTTGCAGTGGCATTCGGAATTTAAAAATAGCCAGTATTGGATTAAGGTAAGTAGTGATAAAATAGAAAAACAAACAGGATTGAGTATAACTGAGCAAGAAATGGCTAGGCAGATTTTGGTAGAGCGATCGCTTCTCCAAGAACGCTTTGTCAACAATTCTAGTGAAACTAGAGAATTTTTGCTAGACCTTGACAACTTTGAAAAAATATTGGATAATATCTATGAAACAACTAATAGCAAAAAATCCTCCCCAGAAAGATTTGAAAACAATTCTAGAAGGAGAGAGATAAAAACCGACAAATATTTCGGTCAGAGACGGCAGCCTATTGCAATAGCTGTCACTCCAGATTATCGATTTAGTGGCCCTTGGAAGAGCGAAGAAGAGTTAAAAGAATTTCAAAGGGCTTTAGAAGAATATGCCAGAAATAACGGGCTGGGGTTTGGCAATCCGTCGGGGTGGGCATTTAAAGTAATTGACAGTATAAGTAAAGGATTGCCATCCAGTTTTTGGGATGATTTTGTAGCCGGAATTCCACTGGGGGAAAGTCAGAAAATCAAGCGGGAGTGGGAGATAGAACCGGGAGTGCCATATCCAGCATTTGAAGAAGAACGCATTCAATATTATATTCAAAAAGGAGAGCCGATAGAGGCAGCAGTTGCGAAAGCGCGAGCGGATTTAAGGAATCCAGTGTTGGGGAAAGATTTGTGGGAGGGGTTTTTGAGAAAGTGCGATCGCATTGCTGACGAAGCTTTAAAAGCGAAAAATTTAGGAATAACTGCCCCCTATTTGCCGCCCTCATTTACCGATAAACCAGCGATAACCAAAGAAAGTGTTATAAAGAAATTAGAGGCAATTAATTTCCAAAGCCCTCAAGCACCTCCTAATTTAACTAGATTAAAACCACAGGAAATAGAAGAAGAAAAAAACAAATCAGCTAGCAGCGAAATTCCCAGTATTACTGCTTTACAGGCAGCCTACAAAACCCCTATGGGTAAGACATTTGTAGAAAGGCAAATTGCCGAACATCCTGAATGGGGATACCAAATTATTGACGGGCAAATAGTCGAGATCATACCTTTCTAGGGAGGAAATAATTGTGAAACCGATTAGGGATATTGATGCGCTTGGGCTAGGAAGAAAGATACTTTCAGGTGCGGAAAGAGAAAAACTACGTCGGCAGAAGTTTCAGCAACAGAAAGAAAAGGGATATCAGCAGTTAGCTGAATTATGCCGCTTAGGCGAATATGACGCTGCCAAACAATTAGCCAACCGCAATCCTAGTTGGAAATATGAAATAATTTGCGGTATAGTTATGGAGAAAATAGAAGAGTAAGATGTGTTAATGTCAAAGAAATGTTACAATAAAGAAGATTTGCTACGGTATCCATTCCAAGATAATACCCACACGGCTGTCTTTACTTTCCCTAGCGTTTTGCTTGTGAATTTCAGTAGAAATTCGCCAATGGCGGGTGAGGGCATATGCTGCTGAAAGGGTTGTTATGCCAACATCCTCACCACTTCCCGGCTTAACCCAGGTTTGGGTTAATGAGATATCTGCAGCGCCGCTGCGGGATAATGCCAGCATTACTCTTACGCCGACATTAACACCTTCTCTGTTGTAGGAATTGGTTTTTAAATATCGGTAGCCTAATACGGGAGCAAAGTTAATATAATTTCCCAAGGGAAAGAGATAGTAACGTAAGTCGGCACCATAAGCTGAGAGTTTGCCATTAAAGGTTGCTTGATAATCGCCGCTGACTGTAAAATGCGCTCGCCTAATAAAAATATCCTCCACCCCTGCATTCCATCCCTCCTTACCGTCGCTGGAGGGAAAATGCGAATAACCCAGGCGCACTCGCGTTTTGAAGCTTGGCTCGTTGTTAATTTCGTGCCAGACATTAGGCAGCGAGCGCATCCAGCGCTGGAGTACTGGCGAATTTTCGATAATTTCAGGGCTAATATCAATGCGAGTACTTGCTTGGGGGGGAGGCATTGGCGTTAGAGCTGTGGCACGCCCTTGCAAACATACGCTCACCATTCCCGATGCAGCCAGTATTAAACTTCCCCGTGCCAAACCAGCCACAACCGTCGCCACCGATATTTTAATACTCATGCTACCGGATATTTGTTTTTTGCCCAAAAAAAACGGTTCCACATAAAGCAGAACCGAAAGACGAACTAACAGAGGAGCGAAACCGGAATCCTAAAGAACTACTCCCTGCCTGGAAGCAGTTTCAATCGGCTTAATGAAGTAGAGCCGTACAAACTGCCAGACATTAGAGAGATAGTAGGGCAATTTGCGGCAGAACTTCACAAGTTTAGGTGCGTCCGATTTATCAATTTCTGCTAGTTTAGCATTATTTTCCACACAAATATCTAGCCGTCGATAAAATTCAGGATGATCTACATCCAAAATCACCGGGAACACCCGTGCTGCCGTTTCATTAGTCTTTTTAATCACATACATATCATAGTCGCGAGCATTTAGACCGATAGCAGCATAGAACCCGGCGCGCTGGAGATCATTGAGGTACATAGTCGCAAACACCGACAGCAGGAAGAATCGGCACCACAGTTTTGCCTTCCAGTCGTTTAACATCTGGGGCTGAGAGCGCATGAGAGCGTCGAAGAAGTCGCCGTGGCGGTTTTCGTCTTGGCACCAGTTTTCGAAGAATCGGAAAATTGGATAGATACGGTTTTCTGGGTGAGCTTCTAGATGGCGGTAGATAGTGATGTAGCGCCAGTAGCCGATTTTTTCTGAAAGGTAAGTAGCGTAGAAGATGAATTTTGGTTTGAAGAAGGTGTAGCTACGATTTTTCGTCAGGAATCCTAAATCCAGGCAGAGATTAAAGTCTGACATTGCCTTGTTTAGGAAGCCAGCGTGACGTGCCTCGTCGCGGGACATGAGGGTAAAGCACTCGGCTAACACGGGGTTTTTGTCCTTAAGACGGCGGCCTAGTTCTTTGTAGAGCAGGAAGCCAGAAAACTCAGCCGTGCAAGACCTTTCTAGAAATTCGATAAATAAGCGACGGGTTTCGCCGTCGATGTGATCCCAGGATTGTTCAAACTCTGCATCCCGCACGAAGTGATTGCGATTGTAATCGGCGCGGAATTCTTCTAGGATGGCTTTGAGTTCTTCTTCGTTAGCCGAGATGTCCATTTTGGCCATCTCATCAAAATCGGTGGTGTAGAACCGGGGGGTGAGGATGGTTTCCTTAGCAGGAGCTTTTACTCCCGGTCGAATTTCTTCAAATGCAGGTTTTTTAAGAGAATCTACCATAGGTCTTTGTGGGCTGTTGTTAATCGCTGCGGTGCCTGTCGGACAGTTTTTCGGATTGTATTTGGCTGGATTTTATGAAGGTGACTGTATTGCTACGAAATCAAGTCTATCAGTCGTGCAACCGGCTCAGGCAGGAGATTTTGTTAAGAGTTATTAAAAATTTTTTTGTAAAAAAATTTTTAGTTTTTGTTAAGTGAGAAATTTAGGTGCAGAGGAAAGGAGAATAAAGGTGTAAGAGGTGCGGTAGTTGACGCGATTGTGCCAGTATGAAATAAAGTGACTTGGCTGATGCTATCCGTTGTATGAGCTATTGCCTAAATCCCAATTGCCAACAGCCTCAAAATCCTAATACAGCGCAGTTTTGCCAGCATTGCGGGTCAAAAATCTTGCTGGGCGATCGCTATCGGGCTATCAAACCGATTGGCGCTGGTGGTTTTGGTCGCACCTTTTTAGCAGTAGACGAGTACAAGCCATCTAAACCCCGCTGCGTAATCAAACAATTTTGCCCTCAAGACGCCGAGATGCGCAATAGCGAGAAAGCGGCAGAATTATTTCACTTAGAAGCCGTCAAGTTGGAAGAATTGGGCAAACACCCCCAAATTCCAGAACTGCTAGCTCATTTTGAACAAGACAACCGCCAATATTTAATACAAGAGTATATCGATGGGCCAAACCTAGCCCAAGAGCTGGACGAACAAGGGGCTTTCAACGAAACTCAGATTCGACAATTGCTCCAAGAATTGCTACCAGTGCTGCAGTTCGTTCACGAGCGCCTAGTAATTCACCGAGATATCAAACCAGAAAATATTATTCGCCGCCGCGTTTCCCCAACCAACTTTGGCAAGGCAAAAGCAGGAGAGCTGGTATTAGTTGACTTTGGGGCTTCTAAATCTGTTACTTATAGTGCCCTCCCTCGCACCGGCACGGTTATCGGTTCGGCAGGTTATGCCGCGCCTGAGCAAGCTTTTGGTAAAGCTGTATTCGCCAGCGATTTGTACAGCTTAGGCGTCACTTGCATTCACCTACTGACGCAAGTTCCTCCTTTTGACTTGTACGATAGCCGCGAGGGTAAGTGGGTTTGGCGGGATTACTTGGTAAACAATCCCGTCAGCCCGCAGTTAGGGCGGATACTTGATAAGATGCTCTCTTATGCGCTCGCTCACCGCTATCAATCAGCCGCAGAAGTCCTCGCCGACTTAAATAGCCAGCCAGATACTAGAGCTCCGTCGCTATCTCCCGAACCTACTCTTCCTAATGTGCAGCCACTTGAAGTCAAAAGTGCTGAAATATTGCAAGCTTTTCGAGATAATCCTCGCCAGCGACGTATCGGCATTAGTTACGGGCTATGGGCTTTTGGTTTTTTCGGTATCGGCGGCTTGCACCGATTTTACAATGGCAAAATTTTCAGTGGCTTGCTATGGTTTTTTACTTACAACCTATTTGGGGTAGGGCAAATTTTGGACTTGTTTTTGATTCCGACGATGGCAGAGGAATACGAGAGAAAAATAAAAGCCAAAATGGGGTTATCCTCGGCTGGCGTACCGCTAACGGAACCGACTGGGATAACTGAAACTGTTCCCTTACCCACTCGCGATCGCCTAATTCTCAAACTACTACAATCCGCTCTTGCCAGAGGCGGCAAACTTTCTCTCACCCAAGCTGTTATGGATACCGGTGTCGGCTTCAGCGAAGTCAAATCCGTCTTGCAGGAAATGGTTGCAGAGGGATACGTCAGCATTAGCAACGATCCCGTCACCGGCATAGTCATTTATCAATTCAACGAACTTAAGTAAGATTTCCCTTACAACTGCCTAATTCCTCGCCAGCCACTTTTGCGCATTTAAACGCTGCATTACCCCAAACACCAGTAAATCCAGGGTAATCTTGCGCTCGTCGATCAAAAACGGCTCCAAGGTACTCGGCTTAGCGCCGCTGTCAGAGCAGGAAAACGCCTTAGGGCCATTAATATCTGCTTTCGGGAAATAAAGATTAAATTGGCGCTTACCTCCTTGCCAACGACCGATTGCCTGCCAGCATTCTTCCGCCGCACCAAAACCTGCGACAGGAATCTTTTGTTTCTCCAAGCTCAACTCTATGTCTTCAATTCCTTGCTTACTAAAAGCACTCTTGAGCGCAGGCAGATAATCTTGTTGCATGAACTCTAAAAAAGGCTTATCTTCAACTGCCGGAGCCTTCTCCTTTTTCGGAGGTTTTTCGGCAGCCGTTTTAGCAGCGGCGGCTTTCGGTGCAGCTGCACTCGGTTCCTCACTGGCTGCCTTAGGCTCTGGGTTATTTTCAGCGCTTTTTACCTGGGCAGAAGAACTGCTGCTGTCATTTTCCTGAGAAACGCTTGGCAATTCTTCTGGGGCGTTCTGATTCGGTGTCGTCTCTTCTGACATTGCTCGGCTTAGTGCTTCTTGGGACTACTGCTTGTTTTTTTCGCAAATACGGGCGCGGGCTGCCCGTCTATCTATTGACTTGAATTTAATTCTAGCCTCCTGCAACCGCTGGCACGATGCTTACTTCATCACCATCTTTCAGGGGGGTATTTGTCCCCTCCAAGAAGCGGATATCTTCGCTGTTGACATAGAAGTTCAGAAATCGGCGCGGTTGGCCATGCTCGTCTCGCAGGCGTCCTTTGGTTTCGGGACATTGTTGCTCTATGGCTTCTAGCAATTCAGCCACATTTTTGCTGTTGCATTCCAGGGTGGCTTGATTGTTGGTGAATTTTTGTAGAGCTGTGGGAATTAAAACTTTAACGGCCATAGTTTTTGTCGATTTTCTCGGCAAGAAATGCTATTACTTAGGACAAAGGGGAATTATACTAAACAACTGTCTGTTGCCATTCAAGGCGATCGAGAATGCGGGAACGTTCTAAAGCCCGCTCGAAGCTGTCGAGTTTTGGCTCTATGGTAAGCGGTTCGCCGATATAGCCTTGGACTGCTTCTTGTGTTTTCAGACCGTTGCCGGTTATGTAAACTACTGTAGTTTCATCCGGGTCAATTTTGCCTGCTTCTACTAATTTTTTAAGAACGGCAATAGTGGTGCCGCCGGCTGTTTCGGTGAAGATGCCTTCGGTTTCTGCCAGTAGTTTTATTCCTTCTATAATTTCGGCGTCTGTGACGGATTCTATGTTGCCGCCTGTTTTGCGGGCGACTTCTAGGGCGTAGATGCCGTCGGCTGGGTTTCCGATCGCAATCGATTTAGCAAGTGTGTTCGGTTTTACAGGGGTTACGAAGTCCCGCCCTTCTCGGAAGGCTGTTGCGATCGGTGAGCATCCTTCTGCTTGAGCGCCGCTGAACCGCACTTTTTTATCTTCTACTAGCCCAACTTTGATAAATTCTTGGAAGCCTTTGTAAATTTTTGTGAACAATGAACCAGAGGCTAGAGGGGCAACTATGTGATCGGGCAATTGCCAGCCCAGTTGTTCGGCTACTTCGTATCCAAGGGTTTTTGAACCTTCTGAGTAGTAGGGGCGGAGATTTATATTGACAAATCCCCACCCGTGTGTATTAGCGACTTCGCAGCAGAGACGGTTGACTTGATCATAGTTGCCCTGAACTGCCATAACAGTTGGGCTGTAGATGAGAGTGCCAAGAACTTTTCCTGCTTCTAAGTCGGCAGGGATAAACACACAGCAGTCAAGCCCGGCGTGAGCTGCGATCGCTGCTGTCGAATTCGCCAGATTCCCCGTACTTGCGCAAGACACCGTAGTGAACCCCAGCTCCCTTGCGCGGGTGAGGGCGACTGATACCACCCGATCCTTGAAGCTGAGAGTTGGCATGTTGACCGCATCATTCTTTATATATAGTTTTTTCAACCCTAGACGCCGCGCCAATCGATTAGATTTTACCAACGGCGTCATCCCCGTTCCCACATCAATTAGGTTATCTGTAGCGACTGGCAAGAATGAACGGTAGCGCCATATAGAATTTGGCCCCTTCTCAATACTTTCCCGCGTTACTTGGCTGCGCAACGCTTCGTAGTCATAGACTACCTCAAGAGGGCCAAAACAAATCTCGCAAACATGTGTCGCTACTGGTTCGTACTCTGCGCCACATTCCTTGCATTTCAGCGTGGAAAAGGTAGCAGTTGTTGCTTGGGTTTGGTGTTTTTGCTTTTCAGTCGCCAGGGTCATCATTCCAACCTCTCTCGGTGTCTGAGTTTACGGGTTTGGGGAAACTTTTTTCTTTATCGGGTAAAGCCTAGCACAGCCTACAAACTGCGTCAACTATATCCGACTTTTTTTGTCGGGTTTAATTTTAGGGGGAGGTAGCTCTAATCGGGGCACCGGAAAAGACTTATCTAAAATTTTTAGAAAAATTTAAAGATGAGTACGGCTGCTATTTTTCAAACCAGAATCACAGAAATTCCGGCGGTAGAAATTCCGCATCGTAGCTGCCTTCAATCCAAGCTGTTTCTTCCAAAGGATCGAGGGGCGCGCTCGGTAAAGGAGGTAGGAGCGCCTCCATCTCGGCGTTGCATATCAAAATTTTTAAACATTTCATCTAAAACTTGTTTGTCGTGATAGGTAAATGGCATTTCCCGCGAAAAGCGTTGGTTATTTACAGTCAACATACCTGAAACACACCCATTAATTGATATTGGCTAGTTTCAGAGTAAAGCTTGCCGCAATGATTGCGCTTCCATTAATCCACTCAAAGTTTCTATAATAATTTCAATAAACTCTCACAGAATTCATGCCCTTCTTTCAGTATTTTTGTAAAGCTATGATAAAGCTAAAAATAGACTTATTATAGCGGATGTAACGGATAAGTAAGTGTTTCCATAAGCAAATACTTATCCGTTAAATTTATTAAATCAAAGCTCATCCGCTGATGTATTTTTTTAACTCAAGAAGCAGATGATTGAGCAAGCGCCGGTACAGGTTCATAGAGATATTCAAACCAATTGCCATCAGGATCGCAGCCATAGAAAGAAGCGGTGCCGTCGCGGTGATTGTAAATTTCACCAACATTAAGCCCTTGCGCCTTTAACTGAATGTGAGCTGCTTCCATCTCCGTGCGCTCGCGAAAGACAAACCCAAAATGTGGCCCAGCATGCTTATAAGCAGGACTCAATAGGGCAAGCCCATCTTCTCCCGCCTTCAGATAAGCCCAATCTGCATCTTTCCAAACCAGCTCCATTCCCAAATTTTGGTAAAACTTGACAGCTCGTTCCAGATCACTAACACGGATGGCCACATGGCCTAATCGTTTTAACTGCATAACCACTAAAAAACTTGTCTATTACTCTCAACTTTATTTTATAGTGGAGGATACGAACTAGCCGAAAGCAACCTGACGAACAGTTTGTACGAAACGACTGATAACATCAGTAAAATTCACTTCACCAAAAAGCAAGCGAACCGCCGTGCGCGTAGCAGTTTCACGTTTGACAATGTGGCGGTAGCAAATTCCTGGAAACTGGTAGAATATATTTGCTAAAGTAAGGGCAGCATCAAAATTAGCAGCAAATTCGGCATGAATATAATTGGTGTAATTTTGCGGTTCATTTTTAGCAATACACTCGGCAGCAATTAAACCGCTTTTTATCGCGTGGAGAATGCCGTCACCAAAAGAAGGGTTAATCAAACCAGCGGCATCTCCCACTAAAAGAATTTTCCCATCTGGAGTGTGGCGCTGCTCCTTGCCTTGCCAGATAGGCAGAGGATGGGCATAGAAACGTAGGCGCTCGCGCTCATAAGGAATCTGAAACAACTCCAAATAGCCTATAATAGCATTTTCAATTTCCTTACGTACTTCCACATTGCTGCGTTTTCTCTTTTTTCCTGGGCTAAACAAACCCGCACCAATATTCAAATGATCGCCCTTAGGAAAAATCCAAGCATAGCCGCGCTTAACAGCACCATATTCTAAATGAGCCACTTCCGGGCGCAAATCGGGATGACTATTATTCCAATCATAGGGAAATTCGATTTCCATTGCGATCGCCATCACCGGATTTTTACGCAAATTAGCCGCTTGCGCTACAATACTATTAGCACCATCTGCGCCAATAACATGACGAGCCGTTCCCACAAATGCGCTCTCATTCCCTTTCGCAGAGCCGCGCACAACAACCTTATCAGACTCTATTTCAACACTGCGAACCGTCACCCCATCATATAGTTGAGCGCCCGCCTTAACTGCTCGTTGTGCCAGTGCATTATCAAACACCGATCGCTGTGCCATCCACAAACAAATATCCTGCTGCGAATCAGGCAAATTGATAGGTGCCAAATAAGGATCACCAAATTTCCAAGTGTGACGCAAATAACGCACCTTTGATTCCACAAATGCTTCTGGTGCCAAATCACGCAACACATTTTCAATCACCATTGGCATGCCGCCACCACAGGTTTTGTGACGTGGCAAGGGGTATTTCTCCAGCAGCGCGACTTTCAATCCATAACCGGCGGCAGCAGCAGCAGCGGTAGCTCCAGCAGGTCCCGCACCACAGACTATAACATCGTAATCTACCATATGCCTTAGCACTTCAAAGACACCAGCTTTGTCATTTTTGACATTAGCAGATTGTAGAGATTTTAGAGGGTGTGGGTTGAACCGCTGCTGAATGAGCGTATTTTTGAATTTTATTTTATGAAATTCTCCTCAAATTTGTAGATAATTTATTTTGACATATAAAAATCGCGCCTTTCAAAATTTTACCGAAAAAATATTTTTTCTAATCACTCTATTAACGATTCTTCAAAAACCTGTACTTTTCCATCCGGTTTTAGCAAGACGCGAATTCTCATAGTTTTTCCATCCTGCAAAGGAGAAACAAATTTTTCATTCATCAATGGCATTCCCGTGCGCTCAATAAATTTTCCAGAAAGTTCTCCTCTGGGAGTAAATTGCTTAATCGAGCCGTCTGGATTCAACAATAAAGTATATTCCAAAGGTTGCCTTAAATCCGGCTGAGTTTGCCAGCGCTGTTGAAAATAATTCCTTGCTTCTACAACTTGCTTTGCTTCATTTAATAGCGAACCCCTTATTTCCTCGTTTGCAGCCGGTTTATTTGCCATTGCAGGTGTGCTTATTGTTTCCGAAGCTGTATTTTCTACCTCTGCAGCTTGTTTATCTGAGGCAGCATCAGGCAACCCTTCTATTCGAGGCAAGGGCGGAGCCGGCTCTGGATTACGAGGTATTCTAGGCGCTTGCGTGGAGGCTGTTTCTGTTGAAGCGGTTTGTGCTGGGTTTGGTTGTGGTGTTTTTAAAAACACATCAGGAGGTGCTTCCTGGGAGCTTTCAGATTCGACGGGGGGGAGATTCTTTTCTATATTTGGAGTTGGGCTATAACTTTCTCTTACATCTGCTGTGGATTCTGGCGGAATTGAGAGCAGGGGAGGTTGAGTATTTGGTGGTGGCGGAATCTGTGGAATTATTGTCGGCGGTGGTGGTGGAATTTTTATGACTGTTGTTGAAGAAGTTGAAGAAGATGTATCTCCCGCAACGTTGTTTAGTGCTGCCGACGGGGTTTTCTGCGGGGCAGGTGTATTCAGGGATGGAATTCTTACGACATTGGCAGCTTGTAGATTTGGCTGTGTGGAAAATTGACTAGGATTAGGCTCTGCCGCAATATTATCCTTTTCTAGGATTTTTGGTAATTTCGGCAGACGTGATGTTGGGCTGGGAAGGGGGGTGGGTGTGATTTGTTGTGTGGGAGGGGTTGCTGTTGGTGGAGTAGGTGTAGGTGGCAATACGGGGGCAGGGGCAATGGCGATTGGCGGCTTTGTTTCTGGGTTGGTTGGTGGTGCGGCTTTTTGAGAAGCTATTTGTAAGTTGGTGCTGCGGTTGAGCCATTCTATCGTTAAGGCTGTGGCGCCGACTGTCAATACTAGAAGAGCTGCTATTTTTGCCCAAGAGGGTATTTGTTTAAACCATTTAAAATTTTCTGGTGGCGCTTCTGCCTCAGCTTCATATTGAAATAGGGCAGTAGCTAAATCAAATAGTTGTATTACATCTAAGTGAATTACAGCCCCTGATTCTGGTGTAGCGAGGGTTCCTAAAAATAAGTCGTGTTCTAATAATCCTTTTGGTTGTAAATAGATTCCTTCAGAAATTAGTGTGTTTGTTTCTGGTGTTGGTTGTGATTCTATTTGGTTTGGATTGTTATTTTCTTCGGTTTCTATTTCTTTTTCTGCTTTTAGTTGTTTTGTTAAGCCTAGGGCATTGAGGGCAATTCCTGATTGGCTGATAAATTTATGAACATAACTATTAACGGCGTCGCTGAGGGCTTGTAGTTGATTGCGATCGCCTTTTACCTTCACCTGCCGCTCTTCTGGAAGCTGAGGCGCATCAAAATGTAACTCGAATTGTATTATTTCTAAATCATTAAATTTTTTACCCCAAGAAAATAAAGAACTCTTCGCCGTAATTTCTAGTGTACAAGTAGGAGGCGTGTATCTTCTTATAATCATAGCCAAAAATAACTAATGCGAGCATTCAAAAAGAGCGAGCCAAAAACGACGCGAACCGCCGGCTCCACTATAAAATAACAAATCGATTAATAGTTTTAAGGCAATTTGATTAATAGTATTTGGAGAAATATTTTTTCCATTTTGCATACGTTCTTGATACAAATTACAGAACTTATCGAGATAATCTCCTAGTAAAGCAGCTTCGTGGGGCTGACGATTTTGCTGAACCATTTGTTGCCAAAGAGCGACAGCGCGACGGATTAATTCTTGATTTTCTTTTGCTAAATAGCAGGTAATTGCGACTAGCGAGCGCGCTTCTTCTATATCCAGTTTTTTTCGCCCGCCTTCACTTTTGCGCAGAGGATTCGACTGACGCAGACGCCACAGAAAAACGCGATTAGCAATCGCCGGCTCTAACCTCAATTCAAACGCAGCCCGGATGATAGCATCGGAGCCGATTCCCGCAAGAGATTCCAGCGCCAGCAACACTAAATCAATCTGGGCTTTCATATTTTCCAACTGTGCCGGATACGGTAGTGCAGTCAAATCCTCCCATTTGAGCTTTGGCGCAGACATATTTGCTGGAGGGTACATAGTTTTATTCATAAACACTTAGACAGAGAAATAGGCGTGTTGTTACAGTTTTAGCAACCAAAACTTATTAGATAAAAAAGCAACACGCCCTTCTCCTATACAAAGTATGCAATAGTCACACCGGAGCCTCCATCTTCAGGGGGGGCTAATTCATAACGGCTTACTTGCGGATGCTTTTCCAAAAATTGGTGCACACCTTGGCGCAATTTACCAGTTCCCTTACCGTGTACAATCCACAATGCGCCGCTAGTGGGAATAGCTTTAGCAATTGCTGCCTCCAATTCTCTTTCCGCATCGGCAACCCGCGCCCCACGAATATCGATAGTATTTTTAGAAGTACGAATAGTCGGCAGGGCAGACGGTGTTGGCGTCGTAGTTGCTACTGGTTTAGTTTTTACTAAAGGTAAAACTTTTTGCCCGTCGAGAGATTCGATATCTTCTAAAGAAACCATCATTTTCATTAGCCCGAAACGAACACTAAGCTTACCGTCTTCATCAGGAGGGCTGAGTACTTCAGCAGTTTGCCCTAAACGGGGAATACGTATACGCTCGCCCACTTGCGGATAAAAACCAGGTTGAGGTTTAGGCGCTTCCCGCTGCGACGGCAAAAGTCGTTGAGCAATTTCATTAATTGCCTCAGTAGCTTGTTTAGCATCCCGCGCAGTTGCTGAGCCTTGCTGCAACTGTCGAATCACGGCGGCAATTTCAGCCTTAGCTTGAGCGATCGCTTCTAGTATAGCTCGTTCCTGTGCCCGCTGTAGCTCCCGCTCTCGTTCCCGCAGAGCCTTTGCCCTAGCCGAAAGTTCACGATGCAACTCCTCAGTTTCCGCTAGCAGCCTAGACGCTTCTTTTGCTTTATTTTCTTGGCGACGGCGTTGCGATTCCAATCCAGCAATTATTTTATTCATTTCCTCACTAGCGCCGGGAGCCACGAGGTTTTGTGCTTTAGCGACAATTTCCGGTTTTAATCCTAACCGCCGTGCGATCATTAGAGCATTTGAACGTCCCGGAATCCCCCATAATAGACGATAAGTCGGCGATAGACTAACGTCATCGAATTCTACAGAAGCATTTTCAAAGCGCGAATCTTTATATTTTAGAGCTTTAAGTTCGCCGAAATGCGTCGTTGCCACAGTTAAATTAGTATTATCGGCGAGATATTCTAACAGAGCGCTCGCCAAAGCACTACCTTCAGACGGATCCGTACCCGCACCTACTTCATCCAGCAGCACCAGAGAATTCTCCGTCATTTCTTCCAGAATTCGCGTAATCCGACAGATATGCCCCGAAAAAGTAGAAAGACTTTGCTGTATAGACTGCTCATCACCAATATCCGCAAGCACACGCTCAAACCAAGGCAACTCAACAGGTTCGCGGGCAGGAACAAATAACCCCACCTTAGCCATCAAAGCAGCCAATCCCAAAGTTTTTAGAGTCACAGTTTTACCGCCTGTATTAGGCCCAGTAATGGCCACAACCCGCACATGTGGTGGAATAATCAAATCTATAGGCACAACAGGAGAACCTTGCTCATAATGCTGCTGCCAGACAAGTAAAGGATGTCTTAATTGCCGCAGAGTAATTTGAGCAGACTCTCCCCTTTCTATAAATTGAGGCGGATTAGCTTGCAGCCAGTAGCTGTAACGGGCGCGGGCAGCAGCCAGATCGATAGTAGTAACAATTGTAACCAATTGCTCTAAATCAGCTTTCACCGCTCCGACTTGTTGAGAAAGAGCGCGACGGATTGCTTCCTCTTCCGCTTCCTCAGCGCGCCGCAACTGTTGCATTTTATTATTAAGATCCACAATAGCGTAGGGTTCTATATAAAGAGTTGCCCCACTCATTGAAGTATCGTGGACTATACCCTTGATAGCATCTTTTTGGGGAGCCTTCACTGGAATTACGTAGCGCCCTCCCCTCTGAGTAATTACCTGCTCTTGTATCGCATTAGATTGGCGCTGTATTATCCCTTGCAACACTTGATAAATTTGTTCTCGCTGCTGTCGAATTCGCCCGCGCAGCTCATTAAGTTTTGGTGACGCCCTATCAGCAACTTCCCCTCTTTCATCTATGCAGCGATGGATTTCTTGTTCGATTTCGGGATAAGTGCGCAAATCCTTAACTAAAGCAGTAAGCACCGACAAATCTGGATTATTGTCGATTATCCGCCGCAGCCGTCTAGCCCCTGCTAAAGTAGTAGCAATATTAAGAAGTTCTTCTCCAGATAGAATACCTTGCAACTCTGCCCGTTCGAGAGCATCCCTTATATCGTGGATTCCCTCGAAAGTTAATCCCCCGCTGGGGCGATTTTCCAGCTCATAGACTTCTCTAGTTTGGGCGAGTAACTGTAGCGTTTCTTCTCTGGTTTCAGGAATAGATAGCTTACTGGCAGCGAGTGCCCCCTGTTTTGTAGCCGCAAATGTGGCCAGATGTTGGCACAGACGCGGCCATTCTAGTAGTTCTAGAGTTTCTGATTGAATCAAAGCTTGCAGGCCACCTCTAAAATAACGTATCATTAAGATATTTTAAGACCAAAAACTAAATCTAACCGCCGCTGACAGGAGGAATCAACACAACCTCATCACCATCATGTAAAACAGTGTCAGAAGAAACAAATTCCAGATTAACGCCAAAACCAGTAACATCCCGCCAGCATTCCAGTTGCGGCTTTTCAGCAATCAGGTAAGCCAACACAGCGCTTACAGATGTATTGGCGGGAAATTCTAGGCGCAATTCTGGCACGCCATACGCTTCTTGATAGGCGGCAAATAGTTTGACAGTCACAGTTATAGAAGGTTCAGACATAGGAAGGGTTGGATAAACAGCAGTCTCTTTCATAATGGCTCGCGTGTAGTCATGAAAAGACTTTAGCAGACACTCTCAGCACTGCCAACAGCAAGAGAAATCTCTTTGTTTCGAGAGAAATTTTTTGATATTTTTGGCAGCGCTCCAGCCGATGGCCCTCTTAAGGCCCTCATCCTCATTTTTAGCCCCTTTACAGAGAAATTCTTTTCTCCATTAGCCCCTTAAATATATTTTCATTTTTACAAAAACTGTAAGTTTTTGAAAATATATATTTTTCAAATTTAAATATTTTGCAACCCAGTCTCTGGAAAAACAGAATCCCTAAAACTAACAAGAAACCTCCGAAACTTTTAAGTAATATTGGCGTCAAAATAATTGAAAATCTTAATTAAGTGCTGGAAAGGTGCGGATTTTCCACTGTTACAGTTTACACGGAATCGCCACTTTTACGATCCCAGCCACCCTCCAGAGGGCGTTTTACTTTCCCCATGCTGGCGGCTAGTGTAAAAAATACATCTTTTCAGATCAATAGAATTGCGGATAACGGGAACAATTTAGATATACATAGCATCTATACAGAGCATCACTATATTTTATAGGAGGAAAAATTAGGTAATTTAATTACTTTTTGTGAGAGGCAACGCCAATTAGAGCGGTGAAGGAGAGCTAAGGTTAGTTTATGTTACTTAAGGTGCTAGAGAGAATTTTAATAGCCTCTCTGACTTTTTCAGATTATGGGGCACATACAGCCTTATCTCAAACCATTTTTCCTCCAACTCTAATTACTCAGCCAACTCCATCGAAAGAAATAATTTTTTTTAAATGTATTCCTTACGGTAATGATTATTTTATAACCGTCGTTCAAAAAGGTAAAAAAGAAGCAGCATTATTTTTATGGGAGAGAGAAAATTTTGATATTAAAATTTCCCAAGAAAAAGCTTGCAACAATTTATCCCAACGCCTAAACGAAAAAGTAGCAGAAAATGGCGGGAATTTTAAAAGCTTGTTTTTGACAATGGGAAGAGTCAGCGGTGAAACAGTAATGTGTATAGTCAATAATTCACGAAAAGGTTGTAACCAGGAAAATATAATTTTTAGTTTGAATAAAAAAGATGCCGAACGGTATGCCAGAAAACCAGAAGAATTTTTAATAAAATTGACTGGTGTTAATCCCCAGGGCTGTGAAAGCAACTTTTTTCAATTGGCAGGAAATCCCAGCTTTGACATCAACAGGCAACCATATCTTAACTTGGAAGTGTGGGAAAATCAATTTTTTGGTGCTAAATTTGCCAATAAAATTAATCATTATAAGTGTGCGTTACCGGGCCTTGAAAATAGGTAAAATATTGTCACAGTTTTTGTATCCTTTTCTACAGATACGGTTTTTCCCTGAATCATCATCATTAAAATTCGTATAAATACTCGCAATTTTATTGTGGTTTGTAGTTGCGCTTGTCATGGGGACTATTTTTTTGTCGTGTATTCACTTTTGTACTCAGCAGTTTCCTCTAGAGTGAGATATTATGAATAATGAAAGTAAATAAGTATAAATACTTAAGAAAAGGCCAGAGTAGGGAGCAAGTGGGAATTCCAAAAATCTTCAACTTGACCGAAAACAATTTTTCTGCACAATTTGATACGCTTACTAAAAATAATAATAGTCTTGGGAACGAGTAAGCGTGGATATTCAAATTGGGCGCGGCAAGAAAGCTCGCAGAGCTTATGGGATTGATGAAATAGCCCTAGTACCAGGTCAGCGAACACTCGATCCGAGCTTGACAGACACCCGCTGGCAGATAGGGGGCATAGAGCGCGAAATACCTATTATTGCAAGCGCGATGGACGGGGTAGTAGATGTACGCATGGCAGTTTTACTGTCAAAACTGGGAGCGCTGGGCGTACTCAACTTAGAGGGGATCCAAACCCGCTATGCCGATCCAGAACCGATATTGGATCGCATTGTATCAGTAGGCAAGGATGAGTTTGTCACCTTGATGCAGGAGCTCTACGCAGAGCCGATAAAACTAGAATTAATCGAACAGCGAATACGGGAAATAAAAGAGCAAGGTGGTATAGCGGCAGTCAGTGCCACACCGGCTGGAGCCGTCAAATACGCTTCCGTTGTAGCGAAAGCAGGGGCCGACCTATTTTTTGTACAGGCGACAGTAGTTTCGACAGCCCACCTGTCACCGGAATCGGTGACGCCCCTGGATCTGGCATCTTTCTGTAAAGAAATGCCAATGCCGGTGATATTGGGAAATTGCGTCACATACGAAGTCGCCCTCAATTTGATGAAGGCGGGGGCGGCTGGAATTCTAGTGGGAATTGGTCCTGGTGCGGCTTGTACCTCTCGCGGAGTTTTGGGAATCGGTGTGCCGCAAGCAACGGCGGTGGCTGACTGTGCGGCGGCTCGCGATGATTTTTATCAGCAGACAGGTAAATATGTGGTAGTGATTGCTGATGGCGGCTTGATTACTGGTGGCGATGTCTGTAAGTGCATCGCTTGCGGAGCAGATGGGGTGATGATCGGTTCTCCGTTTGCCAGAGCGAAAGAAGCCCCAGGTCGCGGCTATCACTGGGGCATGGCGACTCCAAGCCCGGTGCTGCCTAGGGGCACGCGGATTCGTGTAGGTACTACTGGCACCCTGGAACAAATCCTGCGCGGACCGGCTCAACTGGATGACGGCACTCACAATTTGTTGGGGGCGCTGAAAACCAGTATGGGCACTTTGGGAGCGAAGAATATTAAGGAGATGCAGCAGGTTGAGGTGGCGATCGCTCCTTCCCTATTAACAGAAGGCAAGGTCTACCAAAAAGCCCAGCAACTCGGCATGGGCAAATAGCAAACTGCCATCCCCGATTAAACTGCCACATTGCGAATGATGCTGGGCAAGAGCAGGCTGAGTACCACTGCTGGCGGAAATGTGGAAAATTTTTCACCACAATCCAGACATCAACCGAATCAGTGGCATACAATAATATTGAAGCGGAGACGCATGTTTCCGTTCACTCCTCACACCACACTCCGCCCGGACCATCGTTCGGGCGGTTCCTTAACTAATCGAGAGTTTAAGAGGCAATAAGTCACGTGCTAGCCTAATCCTGCTGAGGAGGATAGTACAAAACTTTGACAACTCCTAGAAGGTGGCATCAGGAAGAATTACAAATCTGCCTGTGGAAACAATACTGTTGGGATGTGTATCCCTCGGCGTCGCCATCTAGGCTGGCAAAGATGGTACAATAAGCAATTCAAAGACAATATAGAAAAAGGGATTATCAGGCATGTCAGTAGCCACACAAGTTACAGACGCCACATTTAAGCAAGAGGTGCTTGAGAGCGAACTTCCTGTTTTAGTTGATTTCTGGGCCCCTTGGTGTGGCCCGTGCCGGATGGTCGCTCCAGTGGTTGATGAAATCGCTGCGCAATACGCAGGACAATTAAAGGTCGTTAAGGTGAATACAGATGAGAATCCAGGCGTGGCCAGCCAATATGGGATCCGCAGCATTCCCACGCTGATGATTTTTAAGGAGGGACAGCGGGTTGATATGGTGGTTGGCGCAGTTCCCAAAACTACTCTGGCAGCGACACTGGAAAAATACATCTAACCCTAATCAGCCAGAACTAAACAAAGGTGTTTTGGCTTGCTCAAAAAACTGTCTTAATCCCTGGCTGCTAATTGTTCTCAAAAGTCAGGGTTATATAAAATCAATCAGGGTATTGCTAATTTGCCCCGCTCTAGTCTCTGTTAGAGAGGGGTCATTTTATTGCCCGGCTAGGATAATTGATAGGGCAAAATGTTTGAGCAAAGACTTTTTCTCGCACAAGCTGGGTACAATAGAGGAGCAGCCCGATGAATTCCCTCGATGTCTTCTTCATTCCCCGATTTCCAATCCACTGAGTCCCTCTATGCTGAGCTTAGTGAATTAATCGAGAAACTACCCAATTATAAATATGGGAAATTTCTCGAACGCTCCCTCAGGGCGCTGGCGCGCATTGCCAAAGAAGAGATCGAGCGGCTCGACTGGAAGATTCTCTCGGCTTGTCTCGAAGATATGGAACGAGCATTCCGTATCTTTTATCCCTACCGACACATTCGCAAAATTACTGTTTTCGGCTCGGCTCGCATCTGCCCTAATACCCCGGAATACAACCTAGCAGTCGAATTTGCTCGTCGTGTTGCTGAGCTGGGTTTTATGGTAATAACTGGCGCGGGCGGGGGGATCATGCAAGCAGGTAACCAAGGAGCGGGAGCTTCAAAGTCTTTCGGGTTGAATATCTCTCTGCCTTTTGAGCAAGGAGCAAATCCGTTTATCGCCGGGGATCATAAGCTGATTGTCTTTAAATATTTCTTTACCCGCAAGTTGTTTTTCTTGCGCGAAAGTGACGCGATCGCTCTTTTCCCCGGCGGTTTTGGCACCCTCGATGAATCTTTTGAATGTATTACTTTGAGCCAGACGGGAAGGTTTGGCCCTCTGCCAGTAGTGCTAATGGATGTGCCAGGCGGCAACTACTGGCACGACTTGAATAATTTTATTCACAAACAGCTGATCCGACGCGGGCTGATTAGTCCAGATGACACTAGCCTCTATACAATCGCTGATAATGTAGACGTAGCCTGTGCCGCTATCACTAGCTTCTACCGCGTCTATCACTCCAGCCGCTATGTTAAAGATCTCTATGTCATCCGTCTGAAAACAGAACTTTCAGACGCAGCGATCAAATACTTAAACGAAAATTTCAGCGACATCCTCGTCAAAGGAAAAATTGAAAAAAGTCGGGCACTCCCTCAAGAAATAGGCGACGAAACCTTTAACTTACCCCGCTTGGTTTTACACTTCAATCAGCGAGACTTCGGGCGCTTGTATCAAATGATTTCCACTATCAATCAACTCGGTGCAGGCGCGCAAGAGTCTGAACACCCTGAACAAAAGTAGCAATCTTACTGCTCCTGTTCTATCTGTACAAATTGATTATAAATTGTTTCCGCTTCTTGTAAAAGATGTTTATTTTTGGGATGGCATATTTTTTGTAGAAAATAATCTTTTAGAGAACTTCTTTCCGGTTTTGGACAATTTGCTTTAAAAGGATTAGTTGATAATTTTTCTATTTCCTTTAATACATTATTTCCCGCTTCTTGCACATTATATATAATATTATAATTTGTACCAAAACGTCTATTTACTTTTTTTATAACAATGTTAAAATTCTGAATTACCTGTTTATATGTAGCGACTACGTAACCTGCTTTATACGGGAGAATCGATTTGTAAAATTTAATGTAATATTTTAAACATAATTCTTCTGAATTTCTGGGTTCAAAGATTAAATATGAAGCGATCGCATCTTTGGGTTCTCTCACTAAAACTACTGTTGGGATTTTCAAATTAACTGCTTTAATAATCTGTGCCGATAAGTGAATGTGGTGAGCTACTCTCACATTCTGGTTAGCTGTCTTAAATAATAAAAATGAAAAGGTGTTAGCTGAGCGTGGAAATCCCTCTATCACTATTTGAGTTCGACGGTTTACTAACAGGGGACGTAAGTTATTTTTAATACTGTATATTTGATATAACCACGGATTATCCCCTATATTTATTCGCAAAAAAATTTTAAAATCATTAAAATTAGTTATCATTTTGTTATCATTGGCTAATATTTATTATTTAACGTATAGGCTGTTTTTCGTTTTTCTGGCGGGGGGATGAGGCTGCTAAATTGGCCTTTAGATTTTACCTCGGCAGAAAGAAAAGCGATCGCATTTCCATCATAATATCACAATAAGTAGATAAAATTCCACGTGCTTGTTTGCCATGAGTTCCCATTCCGCCTCAGCTCGTTCAACCCCCAGTTTTATTTCTCCTGCCCTTCCAGCCGACTTTGCGGCAAGACATCTGAAAGGCTCTCCGCTGAAATTGGGTATTCTGGCGTCTGGGAATGGTACAAATTTTGAGGCAGTACAGGAAGCGATCGCCGCCAATAAGCTTAACGCTAAAATTCAAGTACTAATCTACAACAATCCCGGAGCGAAAGTAGCTGCACGTGCTGAAAAGTGGGGCATTCCCGCAATTCTCCACAACCATCGCGACTACAAGCGCCGTGAAGATTTAGATACCGAAATTGTCAAAACTCTGCGGCAATATGATGTGGAATGGGTAGTGATGGCGGGATGGATGCGGATTCTTACCCAGGTTGTTTTTGACGCCTTTCCTGAAAAGATTATCAACATCCATCCCAGCTTATTACCAAGCTTTCCCGGCGCTCACGGGGTAGAAGATGCTCTCAAAGCAGGCGTGAAAATCACCGGTTGTACCGTTCATATTGCTCGTTTAGAAGTTGACAGTGGCCCGATTTTAATGCAGGCAGCGGTGCCTGTGTTGCCCGACGACACCCCTGAAACCCTGCATGAGCGTATTCAGGTACAGGAACACCAAATTTTACCCCAAGCGATCGCCTTAGCGGCGGCTTTGAGTGCTGGTTGGAGTCCCTTAGCTGAACAGCAGTAAAACAACTGGTTAGTCTAATCTTAACTATTTGCCTTTGCCTGCGCCAGTTTCCAAATGCAACTGGAAATTAAATTAGTAATAATGTGAGCGCCGATTGGCACTAATAAATTACCCGTTGCTAGGGCACTAGTTCCCAACAACAGCCCCACAACAGTTGCCCAAATGACATAGGGCCACTGTTGCGGCCCGCTGAAGTGCAGGATACCAAACAAAATGCTAGAGATGACTAAAGCGGGGACATTCAGTCCGAAATCAGACAGCATCACGCCGCGAAACAGTAATTCTTCGCTCAATCCGGGTAGCAATCCCAGCCAGAGCAAATCAGGCCACTCTAAGGGTTTGAGTACCAAATTTAAGTAGAAATCTGCGCTATGACGGTAAGCAGGCCAAACACGGTAAATAATGGCACTGCCTAGGGTAATAGCTAACCCGATGCCCAGGGCTAAAGGCAATGCCAGCCCTGCCCAACTGACGGGGAGCATAGATACAGTTCTGAGGTGCAGCCATAGCTTGGCGATCGCCAGCAAAATAACTGCTGTCACCCCCATATACCCTAAAATTTCAACACGCGTCAGGGGTTCCATGGGATTTTATGGTGTGGATGCGAATTGGTTAACTTGCAAACGATGCAAGCAGGAGATAGAGGGGCTGAGCGCAACAGTACTGACGCCGGCGCGACGAGCAACTAAAACGCCCAGCGCCTCTAAATACGAGTTTACCCGCACAGCTTTGATTCCCAGTTTTTCTGGCGGAACTTGCATAGTGGTTTCGTTTTCACTGACGGCGATAATTTGTACATTTTTAAGCTGACTCAAGCTCAAAACAGCGCTACCGCCGCAGGCGGTTGCCGGAATGACTACAGCATCTACTTGTGCCGCCCACACGTCTGATGGTTGACAAAACTCTGATTTTGTGGTAATGTACTGAGGTGCTTGACTCAGACCGACGAGAACACAGGGAAGAAAAGTGTAGCCCAGTTCTTCGGCAGCAGCTCGCGGCGATAAGTGTGGATCAAGAGGAAGAGGCTTAAGGGCGGGAGCGTGGGCGCAGGGAATATGAAATTCTCGGACAATTAGGTGGCTGATGACGGCTTCTGCACCGGCGAGGGGATCAACTCCCTGCCCGCGACGGTACTGCTGTAACTCCTCACTGTCTAGATTGTCTGGGAAACGGGCAACAACAGCGAGCGCTTCTGCTTTGGCTCGATTTATTAACACTTCGGCGGCGCGCAGTAAACTGTCGGGATTGGCGAGCGTTCCCCAAGAAGCCCCCGTAGGCGCTCGCCGCAGTTCCACTCCTAAAGGCGCGTCTGTGAGAACATAATCTGTCAGATTTAATCCTAAAGTCGCTCTTGCTGCCTCCGCTGCTTGCAGGTGTCGCAGTCTTAATTCTTCTTCAAGCGCACAGTCTAAAATTAAACCTATCCGATTCTGATGTACAGCCCGCAATCCCCAACTGCCAGCGGCAAATTTATCAAGAGCATACCCTTCTACATACAATGTGTTGGGTAATAACCAATACATCTGCGCGCCGTTGAGGACATTTGGGTGGGTAATCAGGCGTTCGCAACACTCAGCTATCGCTCTGGCAACTGGTAGTGCGTCTCCTGCATAGCCCCCGATTGTCGCCCCAATCCCCGTTGGCACTATCAATACAACCGTGAAAGGACGTAGCTTCATATTTTTTTAGTTTATCTTTTAGAGCTAGTAGAAAGAAAACTATTTTCCTTATTTATCAAAATGAAAAAATTCTCCTCTTCCCCTAGAAGGGGAAAAGGTTGGGAAGTTTTATTTTTTAGCCCTTCATGTAGATACTGTAGTTTCAGATTCTCTAGTCACTACTGCTTCCACTTGCACAGTTTGTGCTTCTTCGTCTACACTCGTTATCGCCCAGCGCAGGGGTTCCCCCCTTTTTTTTAGCTCAGCCTCTATCGCTTGATGTAACTTTAGGGGCGATTCTTGCCAGTCAATCTCTGCCGTAATGAAGTGGGTTGTCATTGTTGTTACTACTTTTTAGTAAAAAATATGGCCAACATTTTTTTATTTTATCAAAATTCCGTATTTCTAGACTTTTTTGGTGAAATTCTTTTCCCCGCGGCGGCAGAAAAATGCTGTTAATTTAAATAGAGAGAAAACAAAAAAGTTTGTTATTTAGGCAGGGCAAATTAGGAATTTAGATAGCCCTGCTCAAGTTTGGCAGTTGAAGAGTGACATAAATCGGCTAGATAGGGAACAGGCATAGAAGCAAGAGAAAGCGAGCGCTTTACCCTAAAAAAACGAAAATCACCACTAAATCTTTTGTCTTACTATACCTGAATTAGAGCCGATTTATTTGCACTAGATTAATTAGTGCGGCTATTTTTTAGTCATACCAAATTGGCGATCATACACTTCGTTTTCCTTCTCTGTCTCAATTTTCAAGTCAGAGCGAGGATAAGCAACGCACAGCAGCACATAACCTTCGGCTTGGAGTTCGGGGCTGACTCCCATGCCATCGCTTTGATCCACGCTTCCAGAGCCGATAATCTTGGCAGCGCAGGTGGTACACACCCCTGCATTACAGGAACTAGGCAAATTTAGCCCGGCTGCTGTAGCAGCTTTGAGGATTGTTTGATCTTCGGGCACTTGGATAGTGTAGATAGTGCCTTGGTGGTGAATTTCTACGGTGTAAGTTTTGGGCATCGTCTAAGGTTGTCGCAGGATATTGGAAATCCGCGTTTGCAAGCAGCATCTGTAACGGGGTTATTTTACCGTCTTGTGAGGATTAGTGGCAGTGTTTTTTTAACCGATGGCAGCGAGCGCAACGCCACTGAGTAGTACTACTGCTCCTAGAAGTACCTGAAATCCTGGCACTTCTGTAAAAATCAGATAACCAAGCAAACTGGCTCCTACTGGCTCGCATAGAATCGCAAGGGTGACAAAGGTAGGGGAAATCCACCGCAGTGCCCAATTAAAACTGGTATGACCCACCAGTTGTGGGAAAATGGCCATTAAGAGAATGTAGAAATAAAATTCCTTTGGATAACCTATGTAGCCGAATCCGAAAGCTAAAGGCAGTGGTAAAAGGGTAATCCCTGCAGTGCTATAGGCGATTGCGGCGTATCCGCTAATACTCATGCCTAGGCGTTGCGAAACTCGCCCAGCCAGTAAATATAAGCTAATCGCCCAAGAGCCAAATAGTGCTAACAGATTACCGAGGAGGGGGTTGCTACCACTTTCTGCTGAGTTGCCAAATCCGACAAGTATTGCGCCAATAAGAGCGATCGCAATTCCTGCTACTTGCAATCGGGATGGTTTTTCTTGAAACCATAGCCAAGAAAGTAGGGTTACCCAGATGGGATTAGTGGTGACTAAAGTTGTGGAAGCTGCGATCGAGGTATAGGAAAGCGAAGTCACCCAGCAAGCAAAATGCAGCGCCAGAAATGCTCCAGCCGCAACGGCATAAAGTACGGCTTCTTTATTCAAGCGTTGCCATTGAATGTACCGCCAAGTCGGCAGCAGCATTAGGGATGCAATCAATAGGCGAGACGCTGCCAAAACCAAACTGAATCCCACGCCGCTATTGCCTGTAGAGGTATATGCCCCGCGAATAAAAATTGCCCCTGTAGAAATTGCCAAAATCCCTGTCACTAGAATCAGAATTACTTGCCATTTTGCTGGGCGTGCGCAAAGTTTCATTCCTCCCTCTCCCTGTTAGATTCTTATATTTTGTCTTTTTAGAGCAGGGGGTGGCATCTTTGAAAAAGTGGTAACATTTTTTTATTAAGTCTGCTTATAATTTTTTTTTAATTATGTTTTCTTAGCACTTTTTTACATAATCCTGTATTTATACCATAAATTTAAAAATAAAAAAGCAATCAAAAATTTTTAATTTTTTTGATTGCAGAATATCTGGAGATATTTTTATTTTACCATAAACAGAATTCCCACTAACTAAACTATCTTAGTCGCCAGAGCCACCGTCAGAGCCGCCACTGTCTCCACAATCGCTGCCACTATCTCCGAAATCGCTGCTACCGCTATCATCACTATCACTTGCTCCAGCAGAGTCGAAGCTATCACCAGCAAATAAATCAACTTCAACCTCAGAGCTGCTACTACTGCTTGTCTTTTGTGACTGCCCTGCTTCTTTTGGATTATTAGCTTTTTTTTCGGCTTTTAGTAGATTGCTTAACCAAGAGAATATCTTGGTGAAGCTTTCACCAAACATATTGAATATTCCTCCACTAATGAATATTCTAGGATGTGAATAAGGGGGGCTTCGCTTTTTTATTATAGAATATAGAAATAGCGAACGCTACCTCGCAGAGGTTTTTGGGAGAAATTTTAGTAGAAGCCCAGGGAAAATTCAGTTTTCAGACGTAAAAAAATAGGGGAAGCTCTGGAAACTTCCAAAACTTCCCGGAATTTTAAAGCCGAAAGCTAGCTAGAATTAAACTAAGCGAGCGCAGCCATTTTCACATCATTTGTAGCCAGCAATTCTTGCAACTCATCAGCATCAACCGTTTCCTTCTCCATCAGCATTTCTGCTAACTTATCGAGAACATGACGGTTTTCAGTGAGAACTTTTTTAGCCCGCTGATAAGCTTGCTCAACTAAAGCGCGCACCTCATCATCAATTATCGCCGCCGTTTCTTCCGAGAAATCGCGCTCAGCCATAATATCTCGCCCCAGGAACATATTACCTTGCTGACGTCCGAGGGCCACAGGTCCGAGGCGATCGCTCATTCCGAAGCGCATCACCATCTGACGCGCCACACGAGCCACTTGCTGCAAATCATTAGACGCGCCGGTAGTTACTTCTTCTTCGCCGAAGACAATTTCTTCCGCGATTCTCCCACCCAAAGCCACCGCCATTTGATTTTGCAGGTAAGAGCGGCTGTACAAACCTGACTCCATGCGATCTTCACTGGGGGTGAACCAGGTTAAACCGCCAGCGCGCCCGCGCGGGATAATACTGATTTTCTGCACCGGATCGTAATCCGGCATCAGCGCGCCCACCAAAGCGTGACCAGCTTCGTGATAAGCGACAATGCGCTTGCGTTTTTCGCTCATCACCCGATCCTTTTTCTCCGGACCTGCGAGTACGCGGTCGATCGCATCATTAATCTCATCCATCGAGATTTCCGTCAGGTTGCGGCGGGCAGCCAAAATCGCCGCTTCATTCAGCAGGTTAGACAAATCCGCACCGGTGAAACCGGGAGTTCGGCGGGCGATCTTTTCCAAATCCACGTCTTTCGCCAAAGTTTTGCCGCGAGCGTGTACTTTTAGGATTTCCAGGCGTCCGGCGTAATCTGGGCGATCGACAACTACCTGGCGGTCAAAGCGCCCTGGACGCATCAGAGCTGCATCCAGCACATCGGGACGGTTAGTTGCCGCAATAATAATGATGCCGGTATTGCCCTCAAAGCCGTCCATTTCCGTTAGCAATTGGTTGAGGGTTTGTTCGCGCTCGTCATTGCCGCCACCCAAACCGGCTCCCCGCTGGCGACCGACCGCATCAATTTCGTCGATAAACACGATACAGGGTGCATTTGCTTTTGCTTGTTCAAACAAGTCACGTACTCGTGAGGCACCCACACCGACGAACATTTCTACGAATTCAGAACCGGAGATTGAGAAGAAAGGCACACCGGCTTCTCCCGCAACTGCTTTCGCCAGCAGAGTTTTGCCGGTTCCCGGAGGGCCAACTAGCAGCACCCCTTTGGGAATTTTGGCACCGACAGCGGTGAAGCGATCGGCATTTTTTAGGAAGTCCACTACTTCACTCAGTTCCAACTTAGCTTGGTCAATACCGGCAACATCGGCAAAAGTCACCTGGGTTTGCGGCTCCATTTGTACTCTGGCTTTGGATTTGCCAAAGTTGAGAGCCTGAGAACCAGGGCCATTTTGGGCGCGTCGCAGCAGGAAGAACAAGCCGACTAGGAGCAGTACGGGGAAGAAGAGGCTGCTGAGCGCTTTCAGCCAGAAGCTTTCGTCACCCTGCGGCAGTACTTCGATATTGACACCGTTATCGGTGAGGATATCGATTAGCTCTGGATCGTTGGGGGGTAGATTGACCAGAATTTTGTTGCCGTTCTGGGCTTGGACGATCGCTTTGGTGCGATCGGCGCTTATACTGACTTTCTCTACTCTTTTGTTTTGTACTTCCTGAATAAACTGACTGTAGCGCCAGCTCTCCCTGCTGGGGGGTTGTTTGTCAAAAAACGCCGTGAATAGGGCAATGACTACAATTGCCAGCAATGCGTACAGTCCCGCATTTCTCCACCGTTTATTCACCGGGCTTTATCCTCCTAACTTTTTTATTTTTTGACCGGGACTCTGCGATCTCGTTCTTATGTTAACTTATATTAACCTATTTGCTAGTAAATGGGGCACCCCCCTCGTTTCTCATTTTTATTTTTAAAATGCATTAAATTTATTACTTCTTGGTCAACAAAAAAATTAAATAAAAAATAATGTAAACAAGCAAGTATAAAATAGAAACCGTCCGACATGCGATCGCCTTCTAAACCTTCTTGCCACTAAAGAGCGCCTCCCCTTGGGGAAGCGCTCCTATCTACTATATAAATAATCAACCGCCAATCGTAGGACTATTCAAAACTTCCATGTTTACCGGCACCGGTTCTCCAGAAGCAAGCACCAGCGGGAAAACGTGAGCATTTGGCTCATGCATCACCTGGATACCTAGCATTGCCCGGTTAAGAATATCTGCATCAGTTCGGATCGGACGACCCGCACTATCCAAGATAGAGTGGTTAAAGTTAAACCCATTCAGATTAAAAGACACGCTGATAAGGGCAGCAGTAGCAAACCAGATACCGAGGGTAGGTACGGCAACAACCAGGAAGCTGATAGAGCGGAGATTGCGTATTCCCAGTGGTGGAATCATTAGCCGCCCCAGGTAGCCGTAGTGGCTGGCAAGCAAGTTGTAGGTTTCTTCTTTTTGACCAAACTTGTATCCAGCGTTCACTGATTCGTTTTCAGTCGTCTCGCGAATAAAACTCGAGGTAGCCAACGAACCGTGCAAGGCTGCAAGGAAAGCTCCGCCAAATACCCCCGCCACCCCTAGCATGTGGAATGGATGCATGAGGATATTGTGATCCGCTTGCACGCCAAGCATAAAGTGGAAAGTGCCACTAATTCCCAAGGGCAACCCTTCAGAAAAAGAACCTTGCCCAATCGGATAGACGAGCAATACAGCCGTTACAGCCGCAGCAGGTGCGGAAAAGGCAACGCCAATCCAAGGGCGCATCCCAAATCGGAAGCTCAGTTCCCACAATCTGCCTACATACGCCCACACTGCTATTAGGAAATGTAGGATAATCAGTTGGTATGGCCCGCCGTTGTAAAGCCATTCGTCTACCGAGGCGGCTGCCCATAGAGGATAAAAGTGCAGACCAATAGCAGCTGAGGTAGGCACGACTGCAGCGGTTATAAGATTATTGCCGCCCATTATTGAACCAATTATCGGTTCTCGGATCCCCTCCATATCGACAGACGGGGCAGCAATGAAAGCAAGCACAAAACAGATAGCAGCAGCTAAGGCGCAGGGAATCCCCAAAACGCCAAACCAGCCGATATAAATTCGATTGTCGGTGCTGGTAATCCAGTCGCCAAATCGATCCCACTGGGTGAAAATATCGACTTCCTGCCTGCGACGAACAATGGTACTCATAGGAAATTCCTCCTATTGCGCAAGAACCCAAGAACGCAAGCAACTTCCGCAGGAATTGATAAGTAAGTTTAGAGGTTTAGAAAAACAAGCGGTTACCAAGATGCTTGTATTCCGGTTGCAGACTGGCGCCGGATTTCTAGGAAAAAATAACTGCCAACTTGTCATCTATGCCAGTCTATTTTTGATTGTATAAAAAGCTTTTGCAACTAGCAGAAGACTTCAAGTTTTTTTAATCTACTTGAAATTTTAATTACAGTTTTTTCCAATCTTGATATAATGGGTTAAAACAACTATAGTTTTTGGAATTTACTAGAAACAAAACTTAAAAAAAAGATGTCAATCTAAATAAATTTGATAAAAAATATTAACAAAGATAAAAGAGGGAAATGACAAGGTAGAATAGCTGAGCTAGCTTGGAATAAAAGACAACGCGAAGCAGATAAGGTGGCAGCAGGAGGAAAAACAAAATGTGGGAGGAAATTAAGAAAATATGCTTATGGCTGCTTTTAGTTGGCGGTTTAGTTCTGTACCTGAGTTTCGGGTTTCAGCAACCGGCGATCGGGGTGGCAATACAGTAACAAATAAAATAAGCGCTAGGCTGAGGGGATTATGACAACATTAACATTTTCTTCAGTTTACGGACCGGTAAAATCTTGGCGTTACGGGCGCTCGCTCGGTATCGATCCAATCGGGCAAGTGTCAACATGTTCATTTAACTGCGTTTACTGTCAGTTGGGAGAAATCGAACACCAAACAAGCGAGCGCAAAGTCTTTATCCCCACCGGGCACATAATACAAGATTTGTGGCGCTTCGCTCCTTGGGATGTAGACATCATCACCCTCAGCGGCAGTGGCGAACCCACTTTAGCACTGAATTTGGCAGAAATTCTCACCAGAGTCAAAGAACTCACTCACAAACCCACACTGGTACTCACAAATGGAACCTTACTCTCAGAACCGACAGTGCGGGCAGCGCTAACAAGCGCAGATCGAGTATCCGTTAAACTAGATGCCACCACACCCGACTTGCTGCGGCGCGTCAACAGACCCCTTCAAGGAATTGAATTAACAGATATCTGGCAAGGTTTAGAACTATTTCGAGCTGAATACGAAGGGCACTTGAGTATTCAAACCATGATTCTTAGCAAGTGGGATGACAAGGCGCGAGCAGACTACATTGCACGGATGAAATTCCTCGCACCCGATGAAATTCAACTCAATATCCCCACACGCCCAAAACCTCTCAAACGCCAATTAGACGGGCGGGAAAACCACTCTCATGGTGAAAGCTCCTACGCCGTCCAAATACTCAAATGCGTCAGTGCAGAAGTCTTGCAAGCATTCAAAACCGAGATTGAAAACGCCACTGGCATCCCCGTAAGCTGCGCCCCTGCACCGTCTAACTAAGCTCTTACCTCCTTTCTTATTTTCCCTGTCACAAAAAACACAATAATAATTAAATCGAAAAAAATGACAACTCAAACAAACTATACCTTAAAACCCCCTGTAGAAATTCCCCCAGGATATTTAAATATTATGGGGTATGTCGATGAGTCAGAAGTAAATGGCCCTGGTCGTCGCGCTGTCGTCTGGGTACAAGGATGCGATCGCGCTTGTTCCGGATGCTTCAACAAAGCATCCTGGTCATTTGAAATCAACCAACTCATCAGCATTGACGAACTAGCTGCGAAAATTTTAAGCAATCCCAATAACACCGGCGTCACCTTTTCCGGCGGCGAACCCTTTTGGCAAGCTCCAGCACTCGCACAACTAGCAGCCAAACTAAAAACTGCCGGATTAAACGTAATGTCTTTTAGCGGATTTACCCTCGCCGAACTCCAATCAGAAAAAGCACCTCCAGGAGCACAGGAATTACTATCTCAGCTCGATATTTTAATCGATGGTCCCTATGTCGAATCCTTAGCAATTAATTCCCCCGATTCCCCAGTTTCCTCTAAAAATCAAAAACTTCACATTTTCAATCCCGAATTTCAAGATAAAATCACCTGGGCAAGCGATCAAATAGAAATTCATATCCTCAAAGATGGCAGTCGCATTATCACCGGCTTCCGAGGACACATGAATTTAGATTAAGAAAAAGTTAAAATAAAAAAGCCCGGTTTCATCAAACAACCGGGTATATTTTTGCACTGTAAAGGTAGTTGTCATGGTTCAAATACTCAAACGGCTATTTACCGTGCTAGCGTTTCCAAATATGAAGTATACCATCGATGAATTTGGGATAGTAAATTGATATGAAGATAAGCGATCGCAATTGGAAAAAGCTAGATAAATTTCTCGAAATGCAAACAAAATGGTCTCCGCTTATTGGAGAACACCTGCAAAACGAGTACGGGCTTAGGGCGATAAGTTGATATTGCCATTGCCCAGTTTTCGCCCTGGCGTGTCTTGGATTTCCCAGGCGGGCGGTAGCAGGAGAAACACCTTTAACAGCAGTGCCGAAAATTTTGCAAAAAGAATTAGGTATAAAACCTGAGGCGAGCGCATCTATTTTGCCTCTCAATCCTACCGGCTGGGCAATTTTTAAACTATCTTTTCATCCCTCATCGCTTTTGAAAGTAGCAATTCAAGATTATCACCCTAGCATATAATAAGCAAGAGATAATTTGAGAAAATTTCGCGCTTGGCGGGGGCACCGAAAAGCCATGTATCAACTGAAAGTAAAAGTAAAAGAACTTTGCGAAACGCGCAGGTGGAGTCTGAACGAACTGAGCCGACGATCCGGTGTTACTTATAACACGATTCGACGCTATGCTAAACAGTCGATGACTAAAATAGATGTAGATTCCGTTTGTCGGCTGAAGAAAACTTTCAACTGCTCTTGGGATGAATTATTAGAAATGCAGGGAGATAGTTCAATTGGAAGCGCCGCAGAGCAGAGCGGGCGCTAGAAAAAAAATACCACATTTTATAGTAAAATAGCAGCAAATCTTTTGCTAAAATGCATCTTGAATTCCTACAGTCACCATACACAGCTTCAAACTATGATTAATCCTTTCTATTTTGACGACGATTACTCATTTGGCTCACCTCCAGAAGAAGATGATACCTTAAGCGGAAGACTACGACGTTTCCACGAACTATTTGACAGCAGCATCCGCGCCATTTTGCGAGATTGCCTGTTTCGCGTCGAAGAAGACTATACAAAAGGCATTGCTACTTTACAAATTCTTTGCCCAAATCAAGCAGTTTTAAAGCGCCTTTCTAAAAAACGAGACAGGATTTGTAATAATGTTAATAGCATCTGGGGCAGAAGCATCCAGCAGGTAGGGCTATGCATCAATGAAAATGGCTCGGTTTCCCAGCAAGTAACGCTACAGTGCCGTTACCCTTTATATTGAGCCTTCTTAATTGACGGGCGATGCAACTGGCAATAGAGCAGAGTGCCTTTTTGTAGAGAAAGATTTCCGAGCAGTTAACTGTGAAAAAAAGTAATTGGTTAACGCTACTGCAAAAATATCGCGCAATCGCAGTAATCCGCGCCTCACAAATAGAAATAGGCTACAAAATGGCTTGCTCAGTAGCAGCAGGGGGTATGCAGTTAATCGAGATTACTTGGAATAGCGAGGGCGCCCCAGAATTAATTGCCCAATTGCAAACAACCCTGCCCGCCTGTATTGTCGGCACCGGTACCCTGTTAACCACCGACGACTTGCAGCAAGCCATTACCGCAGGAGCTCAATTCCTGTTTACTCCCCATACCGATGTGGCAATGATTCGCGCCGCAGTGGCGGCAAACGTACCTATCATACCGGGGGCGCTCTCTCCCACGGAAATCGTCACCGCCTGGCACGCAGGAGCCAGCGCCGTCAAAGTTTTTCCTATCTCGGCAGTAGGTGGTGTCAGTTATATAAAAAATTTGCAAGGTCCTCTGGGAGATATTCCCTTAATTCCAACAGGCGGAGTGACACTAGAAAATGCAAAAGAATTTATATCTGCAGGCGCGCTCGCTGTCGGTTTGGCTGGAGAACTCTTTCCCAAAGCGCTAGTGGCTGATGAAAATTGGCAAGCAATCACCCAACGGGCTAAAACCCTTATGCACAGCCTAACTACACTCTAGCTAATTTCCCTAACATGAAACTGCTAGAATATATACCTTTCAAGAGTCAGGAGGCGTTAACAGTGAGAAGTAACAAAAATTCTTCTTGGTTGCGTCGCTCCGGCACATTCTGGGCTGGTGCATCGTTAACCCTTTTGATCTTCTGTACTTGCTATTTCCCCGTTTTCGCAGCCACAACACCCACAGAAGTCGAACGTGATCAAATTGCAAAAAAGCTGCTCCAGTTGCAAGAATCTAACCAGCGGTGGATTGAAATTGATCTAGCAAATCAGCGTCTTGTTGCCTGGGAAGGAGATAAAGCTGTTTATGCCGTTGTTATCTCTAGCGGCAAAAAAGCCACTCCTACCCCAACTGGTATCTATGCTATTCAATCTAAACACCGCTTTGCTCGGATGCAAGGTCCTGGCTACGATGTTCCCGACGTGCCTTTTACTATGTACTACCATCGGGGCTATGCCATTCACGGCGCTTACTGGCACAACAAATTTGGCACTCCAGTCAGTAACGGTTGCACCAATGTTGCTGTTAATCATGCCGAATGGCTGTTTAATTGGGCAGATGTAGGAACACCAGTAGTGGTACACAATAATTAGCGAGTTTTCCGCAAGTATTTTTCTGTTATCAGGGAGTGATAGCTAAGAAACCCGGTTTGTTCAATAAACCGGGTTTTTATTGTGGCGAATTTTTTAATCTAACTGAGCTGAACCACTGGTTGATTTTCTATTAGGGTTTTATTGCTCAGCAAGTCTTCAACGGTAATCCGTAGGAAACGCTGCTCATCTACTTGAAATAAAACTTTTATGCGATCGCTCCCCGGATACCCAGGTGGCGTTAATTTCGCAATACTGCGAGCGCCATCTTTATCATTGAGGGGTTGTACTGTAGTTTGCCCTCCTGCCAAATTACGCGTTACCAAACGCTCGCCATCGAAATAAACTTCGGTGCCGCCAGAATCTGCCCCCAATTCACCGATAATCAATTCAATACTCGGCTGATTTTCTATCGATGCTCCTAATACTAATTCCACCGGTTCCCTCATCGGGTAGGGCTGCCCAGCTTTGATTATCGGATGCCAACTGTGGCAATTTTCGCGGCGATTCCAGTAGCGAATACCGTAACTATGATAGAGGAAATCTTTGATTTCGATACCTTGACTGAGCTGTAGAGCACCTTGCGCGATCGCTTCAAACGGTTTCTCACAGCGAATTTTATTAGCCTCAAAATACTGTTTCACCCACCCTTGAACTGCTGGTATTTGTACCGTGCCCCCTACTAATAAAACTGCATCAATGTCAGAAACTTCTATACCATTGCGTCGTGCTTGCTGTAATACTTGCCTCATCGCTTCGTCGAGATTGTCAAAAAACTTGTGTTCTTTTAGGATTTCTTCAAAGCGAGCGCGCTCCATTTGCAATTCATAACTCTCCAATGTTTCATCATTAAAGTAAACCTCGCTCGCCTGCTGCTGCAAAGACAGTTGAATTTTTAGCCGCTCTGCCAATCGCGCTGTTAGGGGAGTTTTCGCCACCCCTTGAGTTGCCGCAAAATAATCTACTAGCCAGTTGTCTATATCTGTACCCCCTATATTTTGACCAACTTTTGCCAGTACACGGGCTACTTTTGCTTTCTGAGATGAACTTTCTCCTAGATTTTTCTCCCCCCATTTGAGAATAAATCCCAGCGGCTTTTTATTCGAACCTGTACTTGTATCTAATCTTACTAAGGATAAATCTAGGGTGCCGCCTCCAAAGTCAATCACTAGCAAAATTTCTCGCTCAGCCAGCCCGTAACCCAAAGCTGCAGCAGTCGGTTCGTCGAGTATTCTTACCTTTTCAACTTGTAGCGATTGACATACTTGCCCTAGCCAGTGGCGGTATACTTCAAAACTATCTACCGGCACGGTTAGCGTTAAAGAATCTAATGGTAAGGGTATTTTTTTAATTGTTTCAATTATTTGAGTTAGAAACCACTGCCCCACTAGCTCGAAACTGACTATTCTACCGTCGATTTCAGGGAGAAATCCTTGAATGTTTGTGCCAATCCCCCGCTTGAAACTGTGGAAAAATCGTGGATCGTTTTTTAAGTCAAGCCCTTTGTCGCGTACAAGCTGGCCTATTACTACTTGGCCCTTGGCGGCGTCTTTAACATAAACTAAACTGGGAATTAAGGGCGGATTCTGCCCCTGTTGTACGCTTAAATTAGGTAGTTTTAAGGTTTCTGCTTGTTGAGTTGCTGGGTTCCAACGAGCTATGACGGTGTTGCTCGTCCCAAAATCAATTGCAATCGCCATTTATCTTTCTTAATACAACAAATAATAATTTTATGATATTATCTCCATTCTTTAGCACAAATCTAACCCGAATCTCATGCCCAAACCTACTTCTTCTAAAATAAAAAAGCATGGCTACAATTCTCTATACAAAGAGTATAATATTGAAATACCTCCGCTCACCATCCTTGCCGGTGCCAATAGTTCGGGCAAATCTAGCATCATGCAGCTTTTACTTTTACTAAAGCAAACTTTCAAGCTATAACTTTTGAAAATTCCGTTGCCAGTGTGGTCAATCATTAGCAAAAAAATAAAGATAAACGCCTTAAAAAAGATTTAGCTCATTCTCTTGAAATTCTAGGACTAATTTATCAATTCAAGGCTCAACAGGTTAATGATACACAAGTTGAACTGCTGTTTGATTGCCTGACAGCGGAAAAGAAGAAAATATGATCTAGCTCTGCTTGTAAGGCTGTAGATTTTAGCGACATCTCAAGGCGGCTGAACCGTGCTTAGCAAAGCGATCGCATGTCTCCTATGGTTTCCAGATGCCTTATCATTGGTTCAACCTTTTTATCATCACCCTTGGTTTACTGCCGATTTGGGATGTTTCGGGCCGTGGCCCAGCTCCGGTTGAGAAGATGGTTGTATCGGAGCAAATTGGTGAACCGTTACTTAAATAATCAAGATTTTTTGGTTATTTTTGTCTCTAATGGCATTTTCAGGGAGGTTTTATGAGAAAGATGCATCTGGAGCGAGCGCTACACTTATTTTAGCAGTGGTGGTAGAACCATTCGTCAACTTTTCTCGCACCGTCTTGGCTCAAGATCAGACTTCAGTTGCACAGGGTGAGGGGCAAAATATCATTATTCACCTGACTCATAGCACTGATGATTTGCACGCGGCTTTCATGGCTTTGTGAAATTAGGCACAAACCTGCAAAAACGGGGCGCTCAGGTGATGCTGGTTTTAACTTTGGAAGGGGTGAGAATTGCTTCTAGAAATCAACCCTTAGATTGGCGCTGGGGTAATAGTCTGATGACCTTGGTTCAAATGTATGATGATTTTGTCGCAGTTGGAGGTAAGGTAATGGTTTTGGCTGTCTAAAACGGCATCTCGAAAGCGATCGCACACTATTAACACTTGTAACACTTGGTTCATTTCTTGGGTGCCTTCTAGGGAGGGTGGAAACTGTCTAGGTTTCACTTGGCACTGCACAAACCCAAGCGCCCACAAAACAGGGTATTGACATTAGCGCGCATCAGGCGCTCCTATGAAATGATTTTTTCTATGTTCAGCTTGCGGCTTAGTTCTTGACGAAATTCTCGGAAATCAAAACCCATATGATAATAGCATATGAACAATTTAAAATTTAATTAAATAATTATAACCTTAGCTAGAGCAAGATTGTGAAAAGTCTTGAGAAAGAAGCTTTAGCTTTCTTCTAAGCTGCGGGGAAAAAGTCTAAATTCCTTTGGGCTGCATCATGGGGATAGGCTTTGTCTTCTTGTAGGCGAAGGTTCGCGGCGTACAGGCGATCGCACTTTTAGGGGAGTTATGGTGCAAGCGTTTGCTGGAGCTCCTCATTTATGATAAACGGTGGCTGCCAGTTTAGGGTGTTACGGATTTTGCTGCACCACGAGAGAACCTTGGAGGCTTGCGATGGTGGGGGTGTTGAGGGGGAGCGATAGTGCATCCGCACCGCTTCGCGATCGCCCCAGGAGCTTTTCTGCCATATCTCCGAGATTACCTGCGACTTTCAGTAAGCTAGGTGGGATGGACGGGCAGCAGATTGCAGGGACAGTTTAAATAGTAAGCTATCTTGCGGATGAGGTCAGGGGTAGAAAGGTCTTCTCCGTCGCTGATGAGAAAAGTTTGATTTTTGGCGTTGGCATGGGAAAGACAGGTGATAATCGCATCTACCAGGTTTCCCACATAGACTAAACTGCGGCGGTTATTCACCAGTCCAAAGGGTAAAGGAATGCCCTTTCTTACTAATTCAATTAATTTCAAGAAATTTGCCTTGACACCAGAACCGTAGATTAAAGGAAATCTAAGAATGACTATTTCTAATGATGTTTCTTAGGCTAATTGGTATAGTAATAGACCCGAAAAATACCCTGAAATAAATTCTTTTGCATAATCCCAGGTCGGACTGTCTCTACTTTCTTTGCTTCTCCAAGACGAGATAATTCAGGAAGTTTATTAGCCTAGGATCATCACAAGCCAACTCATATTCGAGCCTCAAAAATTCTAAGCTGTTAATTTCACAATTTAAGAATTCTGCAAATTTCATCCAAGCAAATTTTTTATTGACAGGAAATGCATTAAGGCGATATTCAACAACGTACTTATAAAGTTCCTCAAGCATTGCTTCTGAAGGCTTTGTCCAGGTCTCTAACGCAAGGCTTTGAAGTAAGGATTTATAATTATCAAGATTTTCCCATGTGTGGACAAATGCATAAGCTTTTCCCCAAGGGGCAAAAGTGGAAGCAATCACAGGAATGCCAAGAAATGTCAATTCTTCAGCAATGCTACCATGATGAGTAATTCCTACAAAACAACCAGAAGTTGACAAACTAAGAGGACTACAATCTTTTCGCAACCAATCCAATTTTAGTTGATTAGCATAACGATGTACTAGTCTTTCATAGGCTATCTTATCTCCAGGATACGATTCATAATCTACATTAGGATGTAGCTTGACAAAAACTTTTTCAATATTGGGATTTGCTAATAAATTGTCAATTGTAAATATAGTCCAATGATAAATATCATCAAAATCATCCACCCCATAAAAATACTGAGCCTCATCAAAGCTATGCAAAAAGACTACAGCATAAAGTTTATCGGGTAGAATCTCAATTCTCTTATCTTCCGTATTTAATAGTTGATTATCAGTACGATTGTAACCTTGAGTCATATACCATAAATGTTTATGGGGCGCATATATGCGTTCATGAAGATAGGTGATTGCTCTAGCTCTATCAAATGCTGATAATTGAATATCTTTCTTTTGAGCTATTTGAGGGTTTTGTAAAGGTTCATTTGGTTCAATTAATTTAAAGTCAGTGGCATAATAATGATAATCTAGTACCTTTGCCCCTCGATGATGCAACACCCGTTTATAAATAGAATGTAAATAAGTGTGTTCAGAAACTATTAACAATGATTTGCCAGATCTTCGCTTATCTCATGCCAAATATAATCACTAATAAAAATTCCATTCAGGAGAACAGAAAATAAATATATTTTTGAGCAAGCTGATAAAGATCCACCACATTTGGGATTGCTACGCAGCACTGTTGAAGCAATCAAATCACCAATAAGTACCTCTCTATATCTAAGAGAAAGGAGATTTTGGAATACTAGATATCCATTAATATGGCACTGTTTCCAAGATTGAATTGCTTGCCAAAAGCTGCGAAACCAACATAAAATATTGCCTACAAAAGGTTTAGGAGATATATAAACTGAAATCCTGCCCAAGGATGTTTCCAGAGTCACTCTTTCTCGAAACTCATAAATGCGCCGTTCTAATGATACTTCATCTCTATTTTGGGAAGTAGTTTCAGTTTTTACCCTTGAAAATTTCGCCGCAAAAAATTTACGAGCATTTTTCAGTAGCCTCCTTACTTCCGCTTTTAAAGACACTGGGTGAAGAATAATATCTACTTCTGAAAGACTACGATCTTTGCTAAGCAACCAAATCGCTCCGTCAATTACTATGAATAAATAATACAATCCATGGGTGTCAGTGGTATGTATCACCATCTTATTAGGGTAATGAGGCTCAGGACTAATATGCTTAATTTGTTTTAGTTGTGGAAAAGTTGCCATAGTTAAATTGGGTTAAAATTGAATTTTATCTGTTAATTGCTGACCATCGCCAAATACTTTGATGGGCTGGCCCTCTAAAATTTGACGAATCCAAAGACCCAGAAAAGTTTGCCTAGTATCTTTAATTCGCATTCCTGGGCCATAGGTAGCGCAAGCAGATTCCGTAAATATTACTATAGAGGATTATAGAGGATATGATACCATTCTCTAGCTAGTTTATTAATCCCATTCACGTCTACCGGATGAATCGGCTGCTTTTCATCTACTGGAAGATAATTAGGCTTGCCATAAAGTAGGCGAGTGCTGGCAAACACAACCTGAGTCCGGAGGTCAACTGGTTATTGATTTACCTCCTTCACTGAAGAGCGATCGCTTCGTGCCGCGCTCGCACCTATGAAATGATTATCCTTCCCACCAGCTTCAAGAAGTTCGTTGCCACTCCAGCCGCCAGCCCTCTCCAAAACTAGTTTTATCGACTTATTGACATAATGCCACAAAAGATGCTTTATTAGCTTAATTATT
>DVEG01000008.1 GCA_015295835.1 Oscillatoriaceae cyanobacterium M7585_C2015_266 | reverse complement strand
CGCGAGCGGCTGCGCCGTGCCCTCAACAAGATTGACACTGTTGTCTATGCTGCTGCCCTCAAGCAAGTGCCTGCTGCAGAATACAACCTCATTGAAATCCGCACCAATGTGATGGGGGCAGAAGCAGAAACGCTGTGAAGGTTCTTCCATAAGGAGTGTCATTTCTTCGGGTTCCATTGAGAAAGCGGAATCTACGCCTCAGACGCAGGATGCTTTTCAATCACCGTAGTACCTAGGGCGATACTGGCAACGGCTGCACCAATGCCTATTGTGTGAGCGCATAGAGCAATTTTTACCCCAAAAAGTTCCCGTAAATGAGGAATGGTTAGAAAAGTGCTGTTTTCTGGGGTTGCGGGGTTGGTGCTGGTACCTTTGAGTAGCATTATATCCTGACTCCCTGGATGCGTACGGTTTCATCTAGGCAAGCGTGGCTATGCCTAGAGTATTATGGGTTTGCCTGTACTGGCAAGCTAATGAGGGATAAGTCGGTGTTTTTAAAGGAGGCGATAATGATAAGGGGAGGGTGATTCAAACCAATGTGGCGAGCGCTAATCGAAATACTATTCTTATTCATAAGTGTTTTTTTGTGTTGCCTTGCCTATTAAATCACAAACTGGAGTATCCTATCTCCTCATAGGGTTGGCAAGCGCACAAGCGCTCGCCAGAAGGTTGCTCTCTAGGCTGTATTTTACCATCACGAATATCTACCCAATATTCTTTTAGCAAATTTGGGGAGCATATCCACTTAGGGCAGTTCACCGTCACAACGCAAAGATTTTCTCAAAGCCCAAGAAGACTTTGTGCATGAAACAACGACTTTACGTCATTTGAGGCTTATGGTAGAATTTAATAATCAGGGGCGCTGTATGACAAAATTGCGAAAAATCCCGAAACTACACCCTCGACAAAAGCTGAAATCCTATTAATTACGTTATATAAACCTCGCTAAACCGGGCTAAGTCATCAATTTTGTCAAGTTTACGAAACACTAATTTTTGTCTTCCAAACATAGAGCCAATTTTGATATGGTTGACAAAAAGAATAAAAAGTGGTATTGAAGCACAAATTTTAAAAAAATCCCTCGGCAAATCCCAAACCAACCTAAAACCCAAAACCTAAAGTCGGAATAACATGACAGTAACAACTCAGCAATTAATACAATGGAAACAGCAAGGGCGTTTAATAGTAGCGCTGACGGCTTGGGATTACGCTATAGCTAAACTACTTGATGAAGCTGGAGTGGATTTAATTCTTGTCGGAGATTCTTTGGCAATGGTAGCGTTGGGGATGGAGACAACGTTACCGCTAACTTTGGATGAGATAATACACCATGCGAAAGCAGTGCGGCGGGGAGTAAAAAGGGCGCTGCTGGTAGTGGATATGCCGTTTATGACTTATCAGGAAAGTCCGCAGCAAGCGATGCGCTCGGCTGGAAGGATATTGAAAGAGACGGGAGCACAAGCTGTAAAGTTGGAGGGAGGGTATGCAACGATTATACAAGTTATATCGCAACTGGTGCAAGCGGGAATTCCAGTGATGGGGCATGTTGGATTGACGCCGCAATCGGTTCACCAAATGGGTTATCGGCAACAGGGAAAAACTAAAGAATCGGCTGAGCGTATTTTTGCAGAAGCTTTAGCAATCGAGCAAGCTGGTGCGTTCGCTGTAGTCTTGGAACATATCCCTTCTGAATTGGCGAAACAAATTTCGCAACAGCTTACTATTCCTACGATTGGGATTGGTGCAGGGGCATATTGTGATGGTCAAGTGCTGGTTACTGCTGATTTGCTGGGATTGACTGAGCGCCAGCCGCCTTTTGCTAAGTCTTATCTTAATTTACGAGAAATTATATTATCGGCAGTAAAGGAGTATAGTCTGGAAGTCAGGGAGCGGCAATTTCCTCCCTAGTTTTTTTGTATTTTTTAATAAAAAGCCCCTTCCTAAATTGGATTAGGGGCGTTTAAGTTAGGGTTTTTATGCAGGCTTATCTTTTTTTATTGTCGTTTTCTTTTAAGGGTGTGTCATCAGGGAAAATACATAGATTGTTGTTAAGAAATGAAGCAAGCGATCGCAACTTTTGCCCCTGCTTTTTTGCTGTTTATGATAATCATTTTCATAATTAAAAATAAAAAAGCCGATTCTTTAAAGAAACCGACTTTCTTAATTCTTTATCATGTATTAAAAAATCGTTTTAATCACCAAATATCTAATATTTAGAAATTGTTAAATTTATAAAAATTGTTTAAAATTTAAGCCAGCTTAGTCGCTCGCAGACTATGTTCTTGCAGTACTTCCTTATAAAGTTCTTCTAACTTAGTAACATTGTGACTCAGGGTGTAGCGTTCCAATACTCGCTGACGAGCTTTTTTTCCTAAAATAATACTTAATTCTGGTTGTTCACGAAACACAGGTAAAAGAGTCCGTAACTGTGCTCTGACGCCCTGAGTTTTCAAAACTATACCAGCTCCTCCTTCCAATACTTCTCCATCAGCACCAGCATCAGTAGCTAAACAAGCTAGACCACACCCCATAGCTTCTAGTAGTGATAAAGATAAACCTTCTACTAGAGAAGGTAAAATAAAAACATCTGACCCTCGCAGAATTTCTATACGACGATTTTCATCAGCAATAAATCCTAACCAATTAATGCCGTATTCTCGACTATAAGATTGCATAAGCGAGGCAGCAAGAGGACCATTGCCGACGATTACTAACTGACAATTCGCTCCCATATCGGCTTCTTTCCAAGCTTTAAGAAGAGCCTCGACGTTTTTTTCTAGAGCAATTCGACCTTGGTAGATGAAAACACGTTCAGCTCCTATCTCTTGTTTAAAATTGGAAGCGCCGGGAGAGTATTTTAGCGGATCTACACCATTGGGAATTACTGCGACTTTAGCAGCCGGAACCCCAAGACGCACTAATAAATCTCGTTGTATTTGGGAAAATACGATAGTGCGATCGTAGTTGGCTAGAAAAGGTGCATATAATTGATAGGTGAGTTGCTGGGTACTAGAAGTAAGAGTACGGGGTTTGCGTTCAAAAGCTGGGTGAAAAGTAGCTACTAAGGGTAAATTTAGTTCGTCGCAAATTTCTGGCAATAAGAAATCTAGGGGGGAAAGGGTGAGAGAAGCGTGTACTAAGTCGGGTTTAAGTTTGCGTAGAGAATCGGTTAATACTTTGGAGGCTTTGAGGGTAGGAATGGTGTAAATTGTAGATTTGTAAAGACAGGGGAGAGAAACTTCTGGACAATCAGGCCAATTATTTTGGGTGTGAGCGAGCGCTTGCTGACTGCGATTTCTAGAAAGCGAGCGATTTTGTGCCCAGACTTGAGCGGCTCGGAAAGTGGGGAAAATACTATCAATATCAGGTACTTCTGGTTGGAAGTGGAAAAAACTAACTTTATATCCTCTGTCTAAGAGGGCATTAGTTATTTCGCGAGAATAGGTAACATTACCACAAAAAGGTGATTTTTTTCCAAGCCAAGCGACATGCATTGTAGCCCTCCCAGTATTAAGAATTTTGATACGAGCGTTCTTAAGTAAGTAAAGAAAATATCTCACTTTTGAATTCGCTCTGTAACGCTCTGTAAGAACTAACAATTCATTATTAGCTCACTTGGCATGAGTGAAATTGCGGATTCCCGTACCAGAAATATACCAGGTTAACAACCCACCAGCGCTCGCCAGTACTGCCAATCCCAAAAAAACTACCTTCAACCCCAGAAAAGCTTCTGCCACCCCAGCCAAAGCCAAAGGCAAACTAAGAGCAATATTAATCAGATTATTTTGTAAACCGAAAACCTTGCCGCGCATTTCATCCGGGGTTTCCGCCTGAATTGCAGTTTGCATAGGCACACCCACGACGGCAGCAAAAATTCCCAAAAAAGCGATCGCTAGCAAATCAGGCCATAATTGATTACCAAACAAACAGAGAGCGATAAGGGTAGCTGCCATACCAATAGAGCCTGCCAAACTCAATTGACGATAAGAAAAGTATCGTCCCACATACCCGACGACAGCAGCACCGACAGCCATGCCCACACCGCCAGCAGCCAGTAAAATACCAAACTGCGAAGCCTTCATACCGGGAATAAGTTCAGCTAACCGCACTGCCAACACTGCCAAGGCTGCAAACACAGAAAAGAGAATCACCAATTGAATTAAAGCAGCCCGCACACGGCGATTTTCTTTAAGATAAACTAAGCCATCGCGAATATCTTCAAAAATATGGGGAGACTCCCGTTCAGTTGGGTTAATTTTTTCCCGCGTAGACAGCAGCAGTAGGATCAGCCCGGCAATAGTATAGCTACCGCCTACAACCAGTTCCTTACCGAGATCCGCCTTACCAATAACGCGATCGGCTAAAGCCAGCAACGGCTCACCGACGGCAAAACCAATAATCACCGAAGCCATCATAGTTGTAGTGTAGAGCGAATTAGCTGAGAGCAGCTGATGTCTTTCTACCACTAAAGGAATTGCCGACTGTTCAGCCGGGGTGAAAAACTGCGTCAGCGTTGAAACTAGGAAAGTTACCAGTAGTAGTAGGCAGAATCCCAGCGGCAGAGAAAGAAACTGCTTACCCTCAGACAACCAAAGCAGAGCTGGTAGCATCAGTACTAAAAAGCCCCGTAGTAGGTTAGTTACTACCAGTACCGCCTTTTTCGACCAGCGATCAACGAATGCACCGGCGAGGGAGCCGAGTAGCACTGCGGGAATAGTGAAGGCAATAGTGATTGCCGATACCCAGGAGCTGATGGTATTACCGCCGGTGCGAAAGTGACTAGCAATTAGAGCGATCGTCAGTACCAGGTATACTTTGTCTGCTAATTGAGAAAAAACTTGCCCGCTCCACAAGGATAAAAAGTTACGATTTTTCAGAACCGACAAGAATCCTTCCTCTTCTGGTTCTGGCAGCAAGGGAGAATGGGGAGTGGGAAATATACCATTAGAGGATAAATGTTTGGTATTGCTACTATTATTATCTTGTTCTTCTAACTCCTCGCTTACTATCCCCACGTTTGTAAGATAGGGCGGTTTTTCCCAATTGCAAGTTAACTGGGTATGAGGGCACACCTGTTTGTTAAAAGAACAAGAAGCCGTACCAGTATGGGGGTAGCGATTCCCGTGTAAAGGGGGGATAGTTGGTTGTAATTTAGAATCAGACAGTAGCATCATAGCTGACGGGGGAATTGGCTGAGAAATTAAAATAAGTATCGATCAGGGCAGCGGAACGCAGTGAACATCCAAAGTGATGCTGAGTATATTGCCTTAAAATGCGTTCAATGGATAACCAGGCATTTGCTATTTCTTTAGCTTTTGTCAAAGAGGTTGCACCCTCCTGCCAGGATAAATTAGGCAAAGCCAACTGCTGTAGTAGCGATAACTCTAAAGCATTCAGTTTTATATCGAGTTTGAGGGGTTTTTCCCTGTTGGCAGGTACGCGCGAGCTCCTCCATTCAATTTCACTTTTGCGAGATTTGTTATTAGGGTTCTCCCCTTCTGACAAACTAACAATGCCCCCGGCAGCAATACTAAACCCAGCTTGCCAGTCGGGATGAAAGAAATCGGGAACCAGTATTTGTTGCGTCAGACAACAGCTGTGTACTTGCGGAGCAATTCCTGCTAAAGCTAAGAGGTGAAAAATGCCGTGAGCTAAGTGAGCAAACAAAAGAGCAGGCATTTGGCTATCACTAGCGGCAGGCAATCGCTCCAAACGGCTTAAATGTTCGTTTAGCAAGTAAAACAGTTCTTCTTGTGGTTGTTCACTCAAGGCTTGGCAGAGGGCTATTTCTGCCAAATACTGACTAGCTGCTAGTTTGCCAAAATCTTGACTTAAACCGGGATAGGAGGTTATGGTTTCGGCTTGGGTGATTTTGTCTAGACTTCGTCCTTTATACAGTAGTAGCTCGTTGACAACAAATAATCCGCTGCGCCCTCCTAGGCGTGAATGCGGTTTCCGCGCCCCAGGAGCGATCGCTCGAATCAAGCCGTACTCTCGCGTTAAAATCGTCAGCAGGCGATCTGATTCCCCTAGCGCCATTCCTTTAAGATTAATTCCTGTGGCTGTATAAATTCGACCCATAATAGTGATTTTTAGCCTTGCCTGTGGAGTGTGGACTGGGCAATGGGAATTTCAGCTTTTTACTAATTACTATTGCCTTTTCTCACTTCTCACTTCTCACTTCATACTTCATCTTTATCTTTTCTTTCCAGCCTATCCCGTTGGCGGAGCAAGTCCACACCGCGAGAAGTACCCAAGCGCTGAGCACCCGCCAAAATTAGCTCAACTGCTTGCTCATGAGTGCGGATTCCTCCACTTGCCTTAATACCCACTTGCCCTTTGGTGATTTCCCGCAGAAAGCGCACGTCAGCCACTGTTGCTCCCCCAAACCAGCCGGTGCTAGTCTTCAGGTAAGCTACTCCCGCATCCATGCAAATCTCTGCAGCAAGACGTTTCTCTTCATCAGTTAGTAGAGTCGTTTCTAATATTGCTTTTACAGTCTGATTGGTTTCCTCACAGATTTCTGCGATTTCCCGGTGCACCTCGTTGGTTTGTCTGGCTTTTAACAAGCCTATGTTTATTACGACATCTAGCTCTTTGGCTCCATTTTCTACTGCTTCCAAGGCTTCGTATAGTTTAGCAGCTGCAGTCGTCGCCCCGCTGGGAAAGCCAATAACCGTGCAGACTTTTGGTCTTTTGTTGAATAGTAAATTGGCGGCTTGGCGAACATAGCACGGATATACGCAAACTGTTGCAAACTGAAACCGATCCGCCTGTTCACAGCATTGCTCCACGGCTTGGGGGGTAGCGGTGGGATCAAGCAGGGCATGATCTATATATGGTGCAATATCTATGTCTCGCTGAACTGCTGTCATCCCTCGTTCTCCTAGTGATTGATTGTTATTTATTATCAGAATCTTAAAAAAATTTAAACATTTTTTGGCTCTGGGATGGTGGACTCACACCCAGTTTTTTGTTTCTAAAGAAAATCTAAAATCTAAAATTTGCTTGATGAGTAGTGAAAAAATCAGTATTTTTGCGATTGACAAAAAACAATGTTTTGTAAAGATTCAATAAGATTTACAGGGAAAGTATGCTTTTAGCTCGCCAATGTGCTTAAAATTTTATATGTTCCGTAAATGTACGGGGACAAGAAAAAATATAAATTTGAATTTTTGTAAAGAAGGGAGGTAAAGCTGATGGCAGAGATAGTGTTGGCTGGGATGTTTGGTATTTATTTAGCGATCGCACCCTATTTTTTGAAAAACTGGTTAAAAGTTTTCAAGGAAGAAGCTGATAAGTTATCGCCAGAAGAAAAGCAACTATCGTTAGCTACTTTAGTGACAGCGAGTGTTTTGTGGCCATTGGTAGTACCGATCGCATATTCAGTACAACTGTCAAGAGCGAAAGAAAGCAAGCAAGGGGAAATACAGCAAAAAGCCCAATCTGCTTACTGCATGCAGCATGACTAGAAGGCTAGGGGTTATTTAACAGAAAAAGAAGTCGACGCAGTTCGTCAATTGTTTTAGGCGGCGGGCATTCACCGAATTGCGATCGCAATTCACTGGGCAGAGCTGCCCAAACTTCCCAAATCAAAGGCAAACCGAACTGCAAATCTTCCAAAATAGTGCGTTGCGAAAACACAGTCGCCGCCGAGCCTTCCAAAATCACTTTTCCCTGGTGCATTACAAAAATCCAATCTGCCCACTGATACGCCAAATCTAAGTCATGGGTTGCCATAAGCAGGGTAGTGCCGTTAGCGTGAATAGTCTGCAAATTAGCGATTAGTTGACGTACCTGTAGAGGATCTAAATACGCAGTAGGTTCATCCAACAATAACAACTGCGGCTGTAGTACAGTCACCCCTGCGAGAGCGACTCGCTTCTTTTGCCCAAGACTTAAATGATGAATAGGTCGAGTCGCTACTTCCTGTAAGTCAAAATCAGCCAGTGCTTGGGCAACGCGTTGCTCAATTTCTGCTGCTGGCAATCCTAAATTGCACAAACCATAGGAAATATCCTCTTCAACGGTTGCTGCCACTAACTGTTGTTCGGGATCTTGAAAAACCAAACCTACTTGTTCGCGCAGTTTAGCAAGCGAGCGCCGATCATATTTTATCGGCTTTCCTTGCCAGCGGATTATTCCCCGCTGTGGTTTATACAATCCATCTGCCAAATACAGCAAAGTCGATTTGCCGCAACCATTGTAACCCAGCAACACACTTTTTTTCCCAGCGGGCAGGCGTAGTGTTAACTCATTCAGCGCTGGGATAGAACTTGCCGGATAGGTATAATATACTTTATCAAATTCAAGCAACCATTGTGTCATTAAAGCATAGGAATACTAAAAAATAAGAAATTCTAAGCCTAAAAGGGCGAAACAACCGAGGAATGCTTCTAAGGCATAGCGAAGTGAAAATTGATAGCGACGACTATGCCAAACTCGAAACTCCCCCGTGAAACCACGCGAGGCAAAGGTTAAAGATAGTTGACGGTAGCGTTTAAATGTGTTAAAAAATAATTGAGGAACTAACATACCCAAACTGCTCCAAGCAACTTTCCAAAAACGGTTACCGTTGCGAGATTCACTAGCAATCCAAAGTTGAGTAGCAGTTTGCAGAAAGACAAATATAAACCGATACATCAAAAGTAAAAGTTCTGTCAAGAGTACAGGGCAACCAATTTTCCGCAATAATTGTAAGATTTCCGAGAATGGTACAGTGAAAAGAGCAAAAAACAAACAAGAAACAGCAGAAAGCGATCGCAACGTAATCTCCAAAGCCGTAGAAATTCCGGTGCGGCTAATATAGAAATACCAAGAGCCAAGGGCAACACCAGCAAGGGAGTCTGCTTGTAGCGGATATACGGCTGCTGAGGTAAAATTCACAACCAGTGCTGGCAGACTAATCAGTAAAAAAACACCCGTCACCACGATCATTTTTAAGTAAATTTCCGCTGGAATACGAGCATAAGCAACATTCCAGATAGCCATCCAAAAGAGAATCGCTATATGTGTTGGCGGGTGGCTGAGAAAAGCAATAAACAAAACAGCGATCGCCAATGCTAACTTTTGTATCGGATGCAAATCACGCAACCGATTCGTGTAAGCCAGCGTATCTATATAAATATGCATTGAAAAACATCATTGATTTTTTTCTGCCCGTGCACTATATAGCCCAATGATAAAACCCATTGCTCCTGCCCCAATAGCCGCCTGTAAAGCAAATAATAGAGATTCAGTTTCGCTTCCTGGGGGTTCTAAAATAGGGTTAAACCAAGGCTGATAATCAGGCTTAACTGTTTGTATTGCCTCCTTTGCTTGTGTATCTGCACCGGCAAATTCAGAATTTCTCACTATCATCAGTGGCACCACAATCATAAAAACAACTCCCGACAGCAAAAGCAAATTATTCCACCCATTATTTTGTTTTTGCATAATTTCAAATTTTTCACGCTTATTTCTAGTTTTCAGCCCCAATGCGTACTTCTGGTTTAATTAGATTCAATTGTTCTAATTCAGTACGCCCATAAACAGACAACCAATTCCACACTAGCACCGTTAGAAAACCTTCACTAATAGCAAGGGGAATTTGTGTAACTGCAAAAATTCCAGCAAATTTTAGAAACGATACTAAAATTCCGCCGTTTTCTGCAGGAAACGCCAGCGCTAACTGTAAGGAAGTGACTACATAAGTGATCAAGTTTGCCAAAGCGGCTGCTAGAAAAATAGCTAATTTCTGTTTTTTAGAGTACTGCATGAGCAATTGATACGTGCCCCAGGCAAAAAATGGCCCAATAACGGCCATTGACATAGCATTAGCACCGAGAGTAGTAATGCCGCCGTGGGCTAATAGTAGGGCTTGAAACACCAGCACTAGGGTGCCGAGAACAGACATGGCCATAGGGCCAAAAAGAATAGCTCCCAATCCGGTGCCAGTGGGGTGAGAACTGCTGCCGGTGACGGAGGGCATTTTTAAAGCCGATAAAACAAAAGTAAAAGCTCCTGCAAGAGCAAGGAGTAATTTTAAGTCGGGATTTTCTTTAGTGAGGCGGTGGAGGGAACGCAAGCCTAAGGCAAAACAGGGGAAGAATACTAGCCACCAAAAAATAGCCCAGCCCACGGGCAAGTAGCCTTCCATAATGTGCATTGCCTGGGCTGGAGTGGCAGCTCCGACAGTAAGACAAGCGCTCGCGCCGACAAAAAATAAGACAGTCGGCTTGAAGAAAAGTTTTTTCAACCCTAACATCTGTACCTCGCAGATGGATTATTGGTTTTTTGTAGTCGGCGGGCATTCTGACTTAGCCACCGCCAGCAATTCGGTGGCATCACAGCTGCGGGACAGCGGCAGATTTGCACTGCACTTTCCCCCTTGCGTCTGGTGGCTGATTCCCCATCAGAACCGACTTATGTTTGAGTTTATCGCGATCGCTATCTTTTGGGGTCTAGAAGCAATACATAAAAAAAGAGGCAGGTTTGAAACCCGCCCCTACTTAGAGAATAATTCCGTTGACTGGTGCGCTTCTATTAAAACTAGCTAGCCATTAACACACCCTCAATGCGCTCCAATGCCCAATCTAATTGCGATCGCGTAATTACCAGTGGCGGAGCAAAACGGATAATATGCTCACGAGTTTCTTTTGCCAGAATCCCTACTTGCATCAGCGCCTTACAGAATCGCCGTGCTCCGCCCGCAGACGGTTTTAATTCAACTCCAATCAACAACCCCCGCCCCCGTACCTCTTTAACATATGGACTCTTGATTTCGCGCAAACCAGAAATAAAATAGTCACCCAATTCCGCCGCCCTTTCAGTTAACCGCTCATCTACAATCACATCTAATGCAGCCCTTCCCACTGCAGCAGCCAAAGGATTACCGCCAAACGTACTCCCATGATCGCCAGGATTAAATACATCCATCACTTCATGAGTACTCACAAAAGCAGAAATAGGATAAAAGCCACCCGATAAAGCCTTACCAACAGTAATCCCATCCGGTTTCACCCCCTCATATTCAAAAGCAAACATCTTACCCGTACGCCCCAATCCAGTTTGAATCTCATCAAACACCAGCAGCACATTATTCTCTCGACAAATACGCTCAACTTCTCGCAAATAACCATCTGGGGGAATAATAATCCCGCCCTCTCCTTGAATCGGTTCTAGGAAGAAAGCCGCCGTATTAGCAGTAATCGCCGCCTCCAAAGCCGCCGCATCCCCGTAAGGAATCACCTTAAACCCCGGCGTAAAAGGAGCAAACCCAAAGCGATACTGTTTTTCAGTAGAAAAACTAATCAAGCTAATAGTGCGTCCTGCAAAGTTATTCTTGCATACAATAATTTCAGCCTGATTAGCTGGCACCCCCTTAACCGTATAAGCCCACTTACGAATAGCTTTAATCGCCGTTTCTACAGCTTCAGCCCCCGAATTCATGGGCAACACCTTTGGTAATCCTGACAGTTGAGACAATTTTTGGTAGAACAGCCCCAACTGATCATTGTAAAAAGCACGGGAAGTGAGAGTAAGTTTAGAGGCTTGCTCTACCATTGCTTGCAGAATACGCGGGTGACAATGACCTTGATTTAAGGCAGAATAGGCGCTCAAACAATCCAAGTATTGGTTGCCTTCAATATCCCAAACCCAGACCCCTTGTCCTTTGGTAAGGACCACATCCAGAGGATGATAGTTGTTGGCACCATAGGTAGTTTCCAGATTAATATAATCTTGAGTAGTGAAAGCAGGTTTGCTAGTTAAAGAAGGCAATATAGTTTGCATAATTCTGATCAAAACTGGGCACAGTGAACAATAGGTAGAGCTACTCGCTTTCAGGCGAGCTAATTTACAGGGATATTGAAATCCCACATACAGCAATTCCAAATGACTGAGCTAAGTCAACTCAGAGCCGCATCAAAACTACAACCCACAGCTTTGAGTTGTCTTTTTGGCGTTTGCTTAAGTGATTTAATTGTGTTTCATTAATGCAAAGGGCTCACCGCCACTAAATCTTGTGGCTACATCTTGGCATTGAAGTGAGTGAAACCGGTGGCCCATTCTACTTGGATATAAAAGTTACTAGAAGGATTAACCACCTGTAGTAGCTGATACATCAGCGGAATGTTTATGCTTTTTGACTTCTATTGTTAATCATAGCTGACAATCCCCAAAAAAAAAGTAACACAAGATACAAAATTATAAAATTTTCAAAATTTATGCCCTTGACAAACAGCAAAAATGTGTTATAATACTACATTGACTTAATTATAATAAATATAGTAGCAAATATGGATTTGAACTGCTGATTTTGTTAAATCTCTGCTCAGTGTGCTACTATATATAGAGTTATCGGTTCTGGTGGGGAGCAGCCATCAGACGTAAGGGGGAAAGTCCGGTGTAAATCCGGCGCTGTCCCGCAGCTGTGAGGAGAGACAAAACTCTCTAAGTCAGAATGCCCGCCGAATAGTCTCCTATGGAGGCTAGTCTACCAGTTATTTTTCGTCTGCGAGGTACAGATGATGGTTTCTAAAAGCTTTTTACAATTCATAAGCGATAAGAGGGCGACTTTCCAGGTGTTGAATGAATAGCGCCCTGATTTGAGATTGCCATTTTGAATTAGCACTGTTCAGACATTGACTGGCAGAGAGTCACTATGAGTGACTTTAATTTGTCTTGTCTGAATATCACTAAGTATTGCTCAAATCAAGAAGGCAAATATTCTGCAGCTTTCAATTGTTCACTCCGCTTGGCGGAAGTGAAGTAGATTTCTATATTTCTATGACTATTTTTACCATGAGAAGGTAGTAACTATGAATTGGCAAAAAAATACTCAAAACCATCTGGAAACTGCTACTTTGGGATATCCCCGCATTGGTAAAAATCGCGAGCTAAAAAAGGCATTAGAAGCATTTTGGGGGGGGAAATCAGACGCAGAAACCCTAATTCAAACCAAGCATGAAGTTGAGTTCAAAAACTGGGAAGCTCAACGAAAAGCTGGTATCGATCGCATCGGTATTGGCGACATGAGCCTTTACGATCAAGTTTTAGATTGGAGCATCCGTTTAGGAATCATTCCCGAAAGATTTGCATCCTTTACCGGATTGGAACGCTACTTTGCGATGGCACGGGGAAAAGATGGTATTGCTGCTCTAGAAATGACTAAATGGTTTGACACCAACTATCACTACCTAGTGCCAGAAATTACGGAAATCTTACAGCCAGCAGATTTTAATGATTTCCTGGAAACAGTGCATCGCGCTCAAACCTTATTGGGCGAGCGCGCTATTCCCATTATTTTAGGACCAGTGACTTTGCTGCGGCTAAGTCGTTTCGAGATGAATCAGGAGGAAGCATGTAAAAAACTAAGCGATCGCTATCTCCTCCTGCTCCAAGAACTTAAAAAAATGAGTATCCCCGAAGTTCAAATCCATGAACCCGCTTTAGTATTAGGAGATGCCGCCTACTTCAAACCACTCTATCAATCCACCTATCAATCTTTCAGTCAAATCGGCTTACCCATACACCTCGTCACCTACTTTGACGACTTAGGAGACACCTATCCCTGGGTAATGGAATTACCCGTTGCTGGCATTAGTTTAGACTTCACCCGTGGGCGTAACCTAGAGTTACTACAACACCATGGTTTCCCCGCCGATAAAGAATTGGGTGTAGGAATTATCGATGCCCGCAACATCTGGAAAATTCGCCCCGACTCGATATTATCAACCTTAGAAGCCATTTCCCGTGTAACCACTAACCTGCGGATTCAGCCCTCCGCTTCCCTGCAATTTGTTCCCTATGATACCCAGTTGGAAACCAAACTCCCCGAACCCTTGCTTCAGGTATTGAGTTTTGCCGAACAGAAACTGGAAGAACTGAAATTACTAGCAAATTATCTCAATGGAAACCCAGAAGCAGATAAATCTCTGGAATTCATCCGTAGTCAATGGCAAACCTTCCTGCAATTTAGCCCAGTCAATCAGGCAGTAAAAGAGCGTCTGCAAAACCTCACCGTCAAAGATTTTGAGCGTTCTTTGCCTTATGAACAACGTCAAGAACGCCAGCCGGTTTTACCCCTATTCCCAACTACAACTATCGGTTCTTTTCCCCAAACCGCGGAAGTGCGACAACTGCGGGTAAAACTGAAAAAGGGTGAAATTAGCCAAGCCGAATATGAAGCAGCGATCGATGCGGAAATTGCCAAATGCATTAAATTCCAAGAAGAAGCCGGATTAGATGTATTAGTTCACGGTGAATTTGAGCGCACCGACATGGTGGAATTCTTTGCACAACAATTATCTGGCTTTGCCTTTACCGAACATGGTTGGGTGCAAAGTTACGGTAGTCGCTGTGTACGTCCGCCGATTATTTATGGAGATATTGCTCGCACTCAACCTATGACGGTTCGGGAATTCAAAGTAGCTCAATCCCTTACTAACAAAATAGTCAAAGGGATGCTAACTGGTCCTGTGACAATGATTAATTGGTCATTTACCCGCACCGATATTCCCCGCAGCGAACAAGCCATGCAGATTGCTTTAGCCTTGCGAGATGAAGTTGCTGACTTGGAAGCGGCTGGGGCGAAGATAGTGCAAATTGATGAACCCGCCTTGCGGGAAGGATTGCCTCTGAAGCCAGAGCGTTGGGATGAATATTTATCCTGGGCAGTGGATGCTTTCCGTCTGGTTGCCGGAATTGCCAAACCTGAAACCCAGATTCATACTCATATGTGTTACTCAGAATTTGGGGATATTATTAAGCATATTGAGCGTTTGGATGCCGATGTTTTGTCGATTGAAAATAGTCGCAGCAATAACGAAACCCTGTTTGAAATTACCAATGCTGGTTATAAACGTCAAGTAGGGAACGGGGTTTACGATGTGCACAGCCCCGCAGTTCCTAGCACGGAACAGATGGTGCAGCAGTTAAAAACTGGGGTAGCTAATTTGCCTGTTAAACAGATTTGGGTCAATCCTGATTGTGGCTTGAAAACACGGAGGTGGGAAGAGGGGATTCCCTCCCTGAAAAATATGGTAGAGGCTGCAAAAATTTTGCGTCATGAATTTAATATAAACGAGAAATAACTTTATGAATCAAACTAAAAGCGCAAATAATGAGGCGCAAAATTCGCTTTTGAAATGGCAGCAAGATTTTATTGCTACAAATTTATTAGTACTGGGTTATAATGCCTGGGTAGGGTATCTCAGTGGTGAAAAAGGTGCAGTTATTTGTAGCACTAATACGCCAACAGTAGGGATAGCAGGGGAGAGTTTTAAAACTTATTTTGTCGGGCGATCGCGTCTAGTCCCCTTCCTGAATGCATGGCTGGCTGCCCCTGATACAGTGATTTTGCGTCATCATTTTATGAATGCTCACATTTTGGAAGCTGTGGATACTTACAACCCTACAACGGAGTTAATCTTTCTCTTGGAATCATTCAAACAGGTGACATTTTTCTACCTGAAAAATCTGCCAATTACACCTCCGAAGTGCTATGAACAAATCTGCAAAAACTGGGAAGAATATACCGCTGCAGACTTACTACCAGATTCGCTTCGCCGGGAATAGTTATTTCAGAAAAAATGCTAAAATATTATTTGGAACGAAATGGTAAAATACCGACTTCTGTTCATCCCTTTGTAAAGCAGGAAAAAATTAAAAAAGTTCAACAGCAACAAGTGGAGGAAATTAAATTTGTTGCTCGAATCCGAAAGGCTTTTTTAGGGATTTTGCGATCGCTGTTTAGTCTGAGTTAAATTATCACCCAATCATCCCATGTTCAATCTTTTTATCATCACCCTTGGTTTACTGCTGTTCGCACTTATTTTAGGATTAACACTTTACTTACTTTTTCCTCGGAAATATCAATCCGCTGAGTCTGTTGCCAAATCCTATGATGATTGGACTAACGACGGCATCCTCGAATTTTACTGGGGGGAACATATCCACTTGGGGCACTATGGTTCACCGCCACAACGCAAAGATTTTCTCAAAGCCAAAGAAGACTTTGTGCATGAAATGGTACGTTGGGGGGGATTACATCGCCTACCTCCTGGCACCACAGTTTTAGATGTGGGTTGTGGCATCGGTGGCAGTAGTCGTATTCTAGCGCGAGACTATGGCTTTGCAGTCACCGGCATTACCATCAGTCCCCAACAAGTCAAACGCGCCCAGGAACTCACCCCGCCAAATCTAAATGTGCGGTTTCAAGTAGATGATGCCTTAGCATTATCTTTTCCCGACGAAAGCTTTGATGTAGTTTGGTCGATTGAAGCCGGACCCCATATGCCGGATAAAGCAAAGTTTGCCAGAGAGTTATTGCGAGTATTGAAACCGGGCGGCATTTTAGTAGTAGCAGACTGGAACCAACGAGATGATCGTCAAAAGCCTTTAAATTTCTGGGAGAAGCTAGTAATGCGGCAACTCTTGGATCAATGGGCGCATCCCGCCTTTGCCAGTATTGAAGGTTTTGCCGAAGCACTAGCCGCCACCGGGTTGGTAGAGGGTGAAGTCATAACTGCAGACTGGACAGCAGAAACCCTACCTTCATGGCTAGATTCCATTTGGCAGGGGATAGTCCGTCCACAGGGAATTATTCGCTTTGGCGTGACGGGATTAATTAAATCTTTGCGAGAAGTGCCCACATTTTTATTAATGCGGTTGGCGTTTGGGACAGGTTTGTGCCGATTTGGAATGTTTCGGGCGGTTCGTGGCCCAGCTCCGGTTGAGAAAATGGTTGTATCGGAGCAAATCGGTGAGCCGTTACTTAAATAATCAAGATTTTTTGGTTATTTTGTCTCCAATGGTATTTTCAGGGAGGTTTTATGAGAAAGACGCATCTGGGCTTAGCGATCGCTGCACTTATTTTAGGAGTAGTGGGAGCACCATTCGTCAACTTTTCTCGCACCGTCTTGGCTCAAGCTCAGACTTCAGTTGCACAATCCCAAACTAGAGGTGACGGGCAAAATATCATTATTCACCTGACTCATAGCACTGACGATTTGCACGCGGCTTTCATGGCTTTGAAATTAGGCACAAACCTGCAAAAACGGGGCGCTCAGGTGATGCTGGTTTTAACTTTGGAAGGGGTGAGAATTGCTTCTAGAAATCAACCCTTAGATTTGCGCTGGGGTAATAGTCCGATGACCTTGGTTCAAATGTATGATGATTTTGTCGCCGCTGGAGGTAAGGTAATGGTTTGTCCGGTTTGTGCTGAAGCCGTCGGCATCACCGCTGCGAATTTACGGAATGGCGCTCAATTGGCACAGGAAAATCAGGATATACCTAATTTGATTTTAGCTGCTGATAAAGTTATTGATTTCTAATCAGTTTTTGCAGCTTACAGGGAATTAAGTTTTTCTCCCCAATTCCCTGTTTTCGTCTATAATTGATAAACTGAGGGTTTTCGGCATTCAAGCGAGTTGGCATAGTTTGGTTTTCTAACTCCTGCTGCCCAATCACCACTGAGTTCAGATTGGCTGCCTAAAACGGCATCTCGAAAGCGCTCGCACCTATGAAATGATTATCCTTCCCACCAGCTTCAAGAAGTTCGTTGCCACTCCAGCCGCCAGCCCTCTCCAAAACTAGTTTTATCGACTTATTGACATAATGCCACAAAAGATGCTTTATTAGCTTAATTATT
>DVEG01000028.1 GCA_015295835.1 Oscillatoriaceae cyanobacterium M7585_C2015_266 | reverse complement strand
GTGTAGGAGTGGGTGCGGGTGTAGGAGTGGGTGCGGGTGCGGGTGCGGGTGCGGGTGCGGGTGCGGATAGAGGAATTGAATTTTCGATATTGAAAACGCTAGTAGCGCCAGTAGCTTGATTGTTAACTAAATCTACTGTAAACGGAGTTGTATAGGCACTGTAGTCGAGAGTATCAAAGCCAGTCTTACCGTCAATAATACCACTTAGAGTAGCACCGTCGCTAAAAATAAAATTATCTCTAGCAGAGCCGCCGATGAGATTCTCAATATTTTCAAAATTTAAACCGTTAGGATAGCCGCTGAGGGTGCCTTTATTCGCTCCTGTAATATTCCAGGTGTTATCTTGGTTTGGAGCAACAAGAGTGGAGCCGCCGGCAATTAAAACAGGATCGCTGAAAGAAATTGAATTGCTTAGGGTGACAGTGCCAGTGCCGTCTGGGCGCCCGATATTTATAGAGTTCCATCCATCTTTTAGGGCGTTTAGGGTTGTAGAATTTAAGTGCAGAACTCCATCGGGGGGGTTTCCTCCAATCCAGATATCTCTGGTTACTGTGCCAGGTTGCAATGTGAGCTTTCCTTTGCCTCTGATGGATTCGCTTCCGCCATTAAAATTAATGGTATCAGCGAGCGCAGTTAGATTAATAGTTGTAGCGGTTTTGGCAAGGGTTATCTTCCCCGTGCCCGCCTGAATATTAATCTCTCCTGCAGTAGCCCCCTCTCTTGCGGTAATTAAATCATAAGTATAAATATCGCCGCCAGCTGTTTTTAGAGAAATACTTCCTCCTTCTACAGGCGAACTAGCATCTAATTTTCCCGGATTGACATTTAGATTATTTGTTCCCTCGACTTTCAGGGAAATCGTTCCTCCTTTGCTAGTTTCGCTTGTTGCCAATAATTCCCCGTTTACATATAAGTTACCGCCTGCAGTGCTTATAGAAATCTCTCCACCGTTACCGTTTTGGGAACTAGTATTTAAAATTCCTGTATTAATACTAACAGTTCCTGTTCCGCCGGCACTGATAGTAATAGAGCCGCCATTTGCTCCTCCATTTGCTAAAATTTGACCGTTGGCGAAAATATTGCCATTTTCGGTATTTAGAGCGATCGCTCCCCCATTTCCCCCTACCGAACTAGCATTTAGATTAGCGGCATTGATACTAATTTTACCTGTGCCGCCTGCATTTATAGTAATATTACCGCCATTCCCCGTGCCGCCGGAGCTTGAAATTAAGTCGCGCGGGAAAATATTGCCATTTTCTGTAGTCAGGGTGATTGTTCCCCCATTTCCCGTATTCGAGCTAGAATCGAGTGTAGCGTTACTAAGATTAAGATTACCAGTTCCAGATGCGATTAAATTAATAGCACCCCCCACACCCGAACCTGTGGATTTAGAAATCAAATCTCCGGCATTAATATTGCCTGTAGTTGCATTCAGAGCAATCGCTCCTCCATTGCCACTCGTCGAAGTATCAATTTTTCCTACATTTATTTTCGCCGCCGAAATTGTCAGATTTCTGCCCGGAGCAATAATTGATTGGGAAGTATCCATTGAAAACGTGCCTACCCCATCAGGAGTGCCGGCATCAGCTTTAAAAGTAATCGAACCCCCTGGCACGAAATTTAGAGATACATTAGAAGCGATCGTAATATTATCAGTCGCCTCTATAACAATATTTCCTGTCTGATTTTGCAGAGTATCCGCATTAATAAAAGTATCTTGCCCATTTAAATTACCTGCTAAAATAAGAGGCAAAGATTCTACTACACCTGGGCTATTTGCGGCATTTGAAATAATAACATTTTTCGGATCCAGTAGTAAAGTACCCGATTTGCCCTTTACAGCACTAACATCAACAGTGCCTTGAAAAATTAATTTTTCCTTTGCTGATACTTCCACTACGCCCCCGTCACCGCTACTACCACCCTGGGCAGTAGCACGCCCCCAAAACCCAGTAACCTCATCCGCCCAAATTACTATAGAGCCACCGTAAGCAGATGTGCCGTCTGCTGTTAGCATCGTATTAGAACTCACAAAAGTGCGGCGGCTTCTGGGGAGTGCATCTGAACCCGAAAAATCGCCTCCGATTGCAATTTTTCCGGCATTTGTGCCGCTGACGTTAATATTAGCATTAATCAGCGCTATTTTTTCTGCCAAAATATTTACTGCCCCTCCTGGCTGATTTTTAGAGGCGGCAGATATTTCTCCGCTGATTATTGTAGTACCTGATAATACAGGGATACTGATTTGGGATCCTTTCAAAGTGATTGTGCCATCCTGATTAACAATAACTCCTGTAGCGTGCCCAGAATCAGCATTTCCTATAGTCAGTAGTTGCGGTAAAGATAAAGGAGAAATGCCAGTTGTGGCTATATCTGGGGTTGGCTGTAATTGCAAACTCAGCACCATTCCTTCTTGGCTAAGGTGTATGATATTTTTTCCGGGCACTGCTGCAACTGTGACTGTGCCTGCTGGTGCTGAGAGGGAACCTGTATTGATAATGCTGCCGCCAAGAAGGGTTAGATTTTTTCCTGTTTTAACTTCTAGGTTACCTCTATTGATAATACTGCCCGGTTGTGGTATTCCAAAGTGAAAGCGGTTGGGAAAACCAATGAGAGCTTTATAATTATTGGCACCGACAGCATTAAACCAGTCTTTATCAAAGCCGATGCCAGTAGCAGTCGTGGCAAAAAAAGAACCCGGCACATCCAGGCGAGCATGTTTGCCAAATATTATTCCTGCTGGGTTGAGTAAGAATAAGTTAGAGTAGCCGCCTAATACCTGGATAGTGCCGTTAATGTAGGAAGCTCCGCCAATAATGCGGGTTATGATATTGCGGATTTCAGGGGAAGAAAGAAAGTAAGCTGTCTGCCCAGGATTGAGGTTGAATTTTTCTAAACTGTGGAAGAGATTTGCTCTATCTTGCGATCGCGATCCCCCTTCTATATAATAGCGATTACCTTCTCTTTTTACAGTAGTACCCGTATCATCTACTGCTGGTATTACCGGCTCAACAGCCAAAGTCGGTTGCATCACCCAGAGTGAAATAGTGCCCAAAGGTATCGCTAATAGAAAAGCTGATACCTTATTTTGTATACCTGACGCCCTACCTCTTTTTTCCCCTAACCGCTTCACGCCTTTACTCCCTTTTGGTGATTTCTTCAGTCTCGACGAAAGGTTCTGTTGTAAATTCGTCTAAATCTACAGATTTTAAGAATTCTTGCCAGCGACTAGCAATGGTTATATCGTTTGGATTGTTGCGACGCAGCTTAGCTAATGTTGCGATCGCTTCGTGCCATATCCCTGCCTTGGCATAAATTGACGGCAGCGTATTAGGGGAAGCATTTTTGATTTCTTCTGCCAGCTTTTCACTCAAACTAATTCGTTCAATCCAGCCGTCTACTACTGTATCACCGCTACGATCCTCTGGGTTACATATCATTGCTAAATACCAATGATACATTTTCCCCACTTCTAGGGCAGGCGCGCTCTCAGATGGCAATGTCAAGCTAACGATACCTGCTTTTGTTGGTACTGGCAAAGTAGTTCTATAAATTATGGTTTCGTCATTTTCGTCGCGTATAGTAAATTCTAGAGCTTTCGCTTCTGATTGCGGAATATACCAGAAAAAAGTAGGATGTTCGGCTACTGTTAATGCTTGGTGTTTTGGTGGCGTTAAGGCAGTAAGCGGTTTTTCTCCTGGTTTGTATGCTCCACAGCCACGAGCACCCCCATCAGCGGTTCTCGGTGGCGCCCCCCTGTCGGGAGGTTGGAAAACTTCGCTGAGTTTTAAGGGTGTATTTTGATTACTAGAGAGAGCGCGAGCATTGGCAAATGGGGCACAAGCTAGGGCGATAACTAGCGCTGTTGAGACAGTCGCTAAATTTTGCAGCCTTTTTTTTCTGTTCATAGTAGACTCCTTTTGGGTCTATTATTAATTATTATTAAACATTATACCCACACTGTTGGGGCTGGTTGTCTTTCTGATTTTCTTATTTGATTAAATAACCTCTGCAATCGTTCCCATTTTTCGCTGTCTTTCTAAACGTATATATGAAGTCCCCTTTTTGTTTTTTGATATAATATAAAAACCTTAACATTTTTATTTAAATAGTTACTATTTATCCAGCAGATGCATCCCTAATACTTTTTTAGATTAACTGTGCTCTGCTAATTTTAATTTTTACAAAATTATTTCAGTAAATATTCTTGCTTATTATTTAATAATATAAATTAGGCGATTGTCATCAGTAAAAATACTGATTTATTTTTGAATACTATGAAATTCAAGGCGATAGGCAGTCATGAATACATCAGTCTGCTGGATTGTTAATTTTCTATTTTTGCTCGTGCTTGTGACAGCGTTCCAGATAAATATAAATTACTTTATCTTCTGGAACTATGCGTAAACATTCTTCAAATATTTGTGCTGCTTTTTGAAATTCTTTCTGATAGTAAAGTAATATAGCTTGTTCAAAAATTGTTTTTGTTTTCAGTTTAGCATCTTTTATTTCAGGCAAGTCGGCATCGAAAACTTCATAGACTGTTACCATTTCTGATTTTCCTTTTACTTTGACGCGATCAATTAAACGAATGGCATAATCATTGACATTATTTAAAGCTAGATAAGTATTGTGAGAAATCAATAAAGAAACACCATAATCTTTAGTCAGCCCTTCCAGACGCGAGGCTAAATTAACAGCATCGCTAATCACTGTACTATTCATACGATTTTGTCCGCCCACTGTTCCCAACATCATCAAACCTGTATTAATACCAATGCCAATGTTAAGAATTGGACGTCCAGGTCTTCCCCGTGTTGTATTATATTCTGCAAGACGTTGAAGCATGGTAATTCCCGCTTTTACAGCGTTATCGGCTTCGCCGCAAAACAGGGCCATAATTGCATCGCCAATATATTTGTCAATAAAACCCTGATGTTCGGTTATAGCGGGTTCCATTCGCGATAGATAAGCGTTGATAAATTTAAAATTATCTTCAGGACTCATCGTTTCTGAAAGACTGGTAAAGTCACGGATGTCGGAAAATAAAATTGACATTTCCAACTGAACGCAGTTACCTAATTTAACATCGACAATGCTTTCATAGCCTAAAAAATGAAGAAATTCGTGAGGTACGAAGCGCCCATAAGCGTCAGTAATTTTAAGTTCAGAATCTAGGGCTTTTTCTAAATCGCAATTTACTTTAAATAGTTTTTCTATAAATCTTGATCTTTCTTCTTCGGCTTTTTTACGTTCGCTAATGTCATGAAAAGCGGCGATCGCGTAGGCAATATTACCATTTTCGTCGTAGATAGGGGAAGCAGTACTTTCTATAGGAATAATATTTTCTTGTTGATGAATTTCTATGTCGTCAGCAGTAGTAGTTTCGCCCTTCAAAGCCCGTAAAATAGGGGATTTTTCAGGAGGATATAATATATCAGTGCCGGCAATGTAAAGTTGATAATTTTCGGATAGCCGCTCAGAAGTGATATTAGGGATAATGCTTTTGCCGAATAATTTTTTAGCTACTCGATTGGCATAGCAGACTTGACCTTTAGTATCGAGAACGGCAACTCCTACTGGCATAGCTTCTAGAAATTGAATTAGGCGGCGATCGGTTGCACGCTGCAATTGACGGCTGTAGTAAGCAGCGATCGCGATTGAAGAACAAATAAAAGCCGCTAGAGAAGAGATGACTGGAATCCACCAACTCCAGAGAAACGCCAAATAGCTACCACCAAAAAGAATTGCCACACTCAACAACATACAGCCGGCTTGAATCATCAATCTCAGGTAAACTTTATTTTTCAAGAAGTTACTTTGCAGCAAAAGCCAAGTTTCCTCAGCGCCGAAAAAAGACCACAGCAAAATCCAGAGCCATTCGATTTTTTCATTCCAAACGCGAATAAAAGAACGTCCATCTAGGGCGGCACTTAAGATTTGGCTAGTTAAATTAGCGTGGATGACGACGCCAGGAGTGCGCTTAGGGCTTTTGTCGACATTTCCCCAGGGGTTGAAATCTTCGCCGATATAGGGAGTTAAAAAAAGGTCGTTGAGGCTTTGTCCAGTTGCACCGATTAAGACAATGCGATCGCGCGCTAAGTCTGGCGGGATGCGATTATCTAAAACATCTGTCAGCGAAACAGTATAGAAATTATCTTGTGGCCCTCGATAGTTTAGTAATATTTGATATCCGCCTGCATCTGCATTGACATAGCCGCCATCATTTTTTGCAAATGGAATAAATAGGGCTTTTCCTAATCGGAAGTGTTTTAATTCGGCATTGACGCTTTCGAGATGCAAGCCTTCATCTGATAGATACATTAGGGCTAGCATTGCCGCCAGTCCTAATTTTATTTGCCCGTCGTCGTCTCTAGTTGAGATTAAACCGCGACGGACTTTCCCGTCTGCGTCTAAAATTAAATCTGCAAGCCCGACTTGTTCTAATTTTTTTAAGCTGGGGGGTGGAGCGACTTTTTGACCAGCGAGTTTTTCGACACCAATCAGGTTAGGGGTGGATTCAAAGACATTTAATAACGCTTGATGGCCAGGTTCTACCGGCAAATCGCGATAAAGATCCAAACCAATTACTCTCGGCTGTTGGGCTTTTAAGTTTTGAATTAGTTGAGCTAAAAGTTGATCTGGTATTGGCCATTTGCCGACGCGGGCGATATCTGGTTCGTCAATAGTGACTATGAGAATGCGCGGATCCGGTGGTTCTAAAGGACGAAGGCGAAAAAAACAGTCGAGAGTGGCCCATTCTAGAAGTTGAAAGATTCCGATAGAGCCAGCCGCAATTATTAATCCTGCAATACTCGGAGTTGTTAGTAATATCCCCCGCCATTTGCAAATATGCTTTCTGAGCTTTGGCCACATGAACCTTGGCCTCCAGAATTGACAGCATTGTCTGCTCTACCGTGAAAATAATAGGGCACGTGAGCGCGCCCTACCGAGCTTTTTATTTTATATTTAAGAAATCACAGGGAGCTGCTTCTACAAAGGATATTTTACTCCTTATCATTATTGTACTTGAGGTTTAGCCGCGATCGCTTCCAATCCTACTGAATTGAGTAGTTGTTTCCACGTTTCTGCCAACTCTAAATTCCCTGGCTGCGAGCGCACTAATTCAGCGAGGGTAGCGACTGTTTCATACCAAATGCCCTTTTCCCCATACAAGGCGGCGCGTTCGATGGGTGACATTTGTTCTAGCTGAGCACTCAGAGCTTTATCTATTTCAACACGACGAATTTCTCCTTTTACTCCGGGGTTGTCAGGTTTTAGTCCTTCTTCTTCAATTAGGACAAATGACCACTGATAATTTTTGCCAATTTCTAGAGCTGGTGCCTCTTCTGGAAGTTTAAAGCTGACGATGCCTTCTTTTCTGGGCAGAGGGATTTTTTTCTGGTATTGATATGTTTTGCTTTTATCCACCAAAGTGAAAAGTATTTGCTTAGCGGATATTTGCGGAACGTAAACTAAGAATGTTGGGCGCTCTGTTACTGTTAACCCTTCTTGATTAACTGGCGTCAGCGGTATTACACATTTTCCTACATTGAGCTGCTCTTGGGCGCACAACAAATTACTACGGGATGCCCCGCCTGCTGTTTCTTTTGGTTTCCCTTGTCCTGGTGGCTCAAATTTTACGCGGATGTTCTTATTTCTGAATAAATTTTGAGTGGTGGTAGCCTGTTCTGATTCTGCTCTTATCTGTGTTGGCATCCCCACAGACATTGTTATTCCTGCTGTTAGGGTGAGCGCGAACAGGCTCATTGATAGAGGTGAGTCTTTTTTAGTCATAATTTATTATCCCCGTATGTGGCATTTTCCCCAAATTTGCTCAGAAAGCACCCATCTATATACTATTTTACTCTCCTATTGAAACATTCTTTTAATGATACTGTCAATTTCTCTCTCGTCAAATTAAAATTTATTTGACAAATGGCTTATTTTTTTACAACCAATTGCCTACGAGAACGAAAGGAGCCCAGTAAAATGGATGCTGAAAACCGTGTTTTTTGAGGAGCGATAACTGAGCTTGTCGAAGGGCTTCTGCCTTTCCGACATCCGATGTAGTTAATTTGCGGTAGAATTCTGCCATCAAGAGAGCGGTGGATTGATCATTAACAGACCACAAAGTGGCCAGAGTGCTGCGGGCTCCAGAGCGAATAGCCATTCCTGCCAATCCCAAAGCCGCTCGTTTGTCGCCGCTTGCGGTTTGGCAAGCACTCAAAACAAGCAGTTCTATAGGATAGGGAGAATCTTGTTCTCGCAAGCGCAGCAAGTTTTCAAATTCTTCTACTTTTACTTTTTCATCCCATGTGAGAATAAAAGTTTTTTCAGGATCAGAACTAAACTGACCATGAGTTGCTAGGTGGATTATTGGAAAAGAAGTCTCAGCGATTTGCTTTTGTAGGTTAGCTTCGGTAAAGTCGTGATCGAGTAATTTTTTGGAGGGCAATTTCGAGGCAATCTCGGTTAGTTCAAATTGCACTGCCGGCAAGGCAGAAAATCCTTGACGAGCTTTGGTAAGTCCAGCAGTTAAAGCAGTTAAGCGCTTTTGGGAAAGCGATCGCGGTGATAATAATTGCAGCCCTGGCGTTAGAGCGATGCTGTATTTTTCGACTAAATATTGCTTGCCATCGTGCAGAGCCGCCATGGGCAAGTTTCGCAAAGAGCCGTCGAGAACGAATACTAAAGTTTTGATGCCGTGGGCAGCTAGCCGTTCTTCAGCTGGTTTAATTAGCCAATTGTAAACTTGTTGGGAAAGGCGCAGGTGCTCGCTTTCCAGAAAAAATGGATTCAGAGATTCGAGAAACTGACTGATAATTTTTTCTACCTCATTTTGAGGCAAATCCGTAGTATAATGACTCAGAGGTTGCCCCGGAAGTAAAATAATCACCTCTAGGCGTTCTCTTAAAATAATCGGATAAATAACTGCTGCAGTCGAGTCAATTTCATCTATTTGTTGAGGCTTAGCATCTAAACATGCTTCCCGAAAGAAATTATCTAATTCTGCTAGTTGTAACGCTTCTATTACTTGACGTGCTTGTTTAATATTTTCTTGAGGCAACTCAGCATTATCACTATGCCGTAAAAGCAATCCTACAAGTTCCCGATAGACTGGTTCGACATCTTCTCTGAAAGAAAACTGTACATCAGGATTGATTGCTACTAAATCATTGCGCAAAGATTGAAATGTATCTACGCTGTTTTTATATGCAGCGAGCGCTTGTTCGATTTTTCCCTGTTGTTTGAAAATTTCTCCTAATTGCGCCTGCCCTCTAGCAGTAATATCTTCAGCACTAATTGCTTGAGCCAGTACCAGTGCTTGCTGAGTTACATTTCTGGCTTCTTCTAATTGCTGCGTTTGTTGATATAAATATCCCAATTTTATCAAAGCGTAAGCTTCAGCTCTAGAATCTGCAATAGTTTTTGCTTGTTGCACCGCTCTGCTTAGCAATCGTGCTGCTTGTAAATTAGCGTTTGAATCTTTTTTGCCTTCTTTCTGTGCTAGCTTTATTAAACTTTCTGCCAAATTTACATGCTTGTAAATTGTTTTTCGATTTGGGTATATTTTAGCTAATTGTGATTTTATTTCTAAACTTAATGAACGTGCTTCTCCCCAATTTTCTTTTTCTATTAAAAGACTAAGCTTGTTTATTTGAGCTTCTAATTTATCGCTTAATCTAATGGCATTTTCTACTGCTTTTTGATAGTATTCTATGGCTTTATCATATTCTTTTAATGCTCTGAATACATTAGCTATACTGAACAAATTATGGCTGATTTCCGGAGTATATTTTAGTTGCTGGGCAACAGCTAAACTTTGTTCTAAAATTTCTTTGGATTTGCTCAAGTTTCCCATAACTTGTAAAGTCACTCCCAAACTCCGCAAAGCTGTTGCTTTTAGTATAGAATCGGGTTGTGACTGAAGTGTTTTCAGTACCTGCTCTAAAATTATTCTAGCTCGTCGGTAAAGCCCTAAATTTTGCAACGCTTGAGCTTGATTGACACGAGCGCCGAGAGCTCCTATTTCATCTTTTGCCAAAGTATAAAATTTTTCAGCTTCCTGCCAAGTTTCAAGAGCAGCTTCAGGTTGCCCAATTGCAAGCTGGAGATTTCCTTGTGTGGTGAGCGCTCGCGCTAAAATTGGAGCATTATTTGGCTGGGTTTGCAATATAGTTAGACTAAGAGCGAGCGCATTTTTTGCCGCCTGCCATTGCCCAATTTCTTGATAGGCATTTGCAAGATAATTTAGACTCAGAGCTTGATTAAAGCTATCCCTTTTAGCCTCAAACTCGCGCGCTGCCTTTTCCCAGACAGCCGCCGCTTCAGAAAAACGCCCCGCTTTGTATAGCATTATACCTTCTTCCAAGAGAGAGAAACTTCCCTCAGTCATGGAAAGAGATTGTTGTGCTCTCAGGGGAGCGATTTCCGAAAAAATTGCTGGAAATCCTGTCGCAACCAGCCAAAAACTCAATACTGCCAGCCATATTTTCGACTGGATAGCTTTTTTGAAATAAAAATTAATTTTTGCCATCACGCGCTCACTAATGCACAAAATTATTATAGCTATTTTTGGCAGGATGAGTAAAAATTATTTCAAGGGCAAGATAGTTTTTACATTGCCGCAATCAACTAATTGTTGCCAGGGAGCTTGGGGTGTTGTAGTGGGGGCATTTGCCACCAATTCTATCTGATTTTGAGCATTAACTCTCCATCCTTGTGCCTCAATTAGGGGAGAGTGGGGAATAGTATTTTGAGGAGAAGAAAAAAGCAAATTTTCGGCTGACACTTGATTATCTATTTTTTTCTGAATATTTGCTGATGCCTCAAGAGGGCGTAAATCTTGCCAAACAGCGCTACCGAGTAGAGTTTGACTGGGGTTTTCTGGCAAGCCGCCGCGCCCGGTAACAACAAAACGATTACCTTTATTAGCAGCACAGCCGACGATAATGCGCTCGCTCAAATCAGTAAAATTTTCTGGCAATTGTACCAAACCACCAGCCGGATTAATATCAGGAGTATTAATTTCAACAGTTCCGCTAAATTGAGGGCCAAGATTAGAAGTGGCCGTAATATCGCTTTTTGGAGTAATTTGCTGGCGGAATTCCGTACCAAAAATACCGCGCGCATTGATACTCACGCGCCCTCCGAAACCATCGCTAGCGTTAGCACTGATATCGCTATTTTCCAGGGCTACTAAATTTTGGGTATTGATAATAATATTGCCGCCCTCAGTATTTTCAGTATTCGTTGTTATACGACTGCCGCGCTGCAATAAAATATTTGCAGCCTGTATTCGAATATTTCCCCGCGTACCTGAAACAGTAGAAGCACTAATTACTCCTTCGCTATCTAGCAAAATTGAATTTGCCTTTATCTCCAAATTACCTGCCGCTCCCACATCCGTACCCCTAACGCCTATTTCTGCTCCATCCCGCACAATTAACCTTCCGGTTTTAATTTTCAAGTCTCCTGCATTGCCGGCACCTCTAGTATTAGCATCGATAGAACTAGGTAAAATTCCGTCGCCAACCTTACCAAAAGAGACAGATTCTACAACCGGATTAGCAGAAGTAGTAAAGCCACTCACTTCTAATAATTCAGAAGCGTTAATAGTTAAATTTCCAGCAGCACCTTCACTACCGGTAGCAGCGGATATTTGAGCTCCAGAGCGAATGCTTAAACGTCGGGTATTAATAGTTAGGTTGCCGGCTGGAGCTTTACCCAGTTGCCCCTGTACGGTGAGCAAAGAGGAAGAAGTGAACAAGCCACTGAGAAAACGCCCATCAGGAGACAAACCTGTTAATTCTACATCTTCAGCAAATATATTCAGATTACCTCCTTTACCATTGCCGGCAGAAGCAGCGGATATTTGCGCGCCGTCAGCAACGACGAGCTGTTTAGTTTGGATAGATAAATCGCCAGCTGTGCCGCTACCAAGAGTGGTGGTAAATAAGCCACTGGGTACTGCAGCTTTGGCAGGAGTTCCCCTGAGTTCAACAGAAGTAGCGTAAACGGAGAGATTACCGCCGCGTCCGGAACTGTTAAAGTTAGGAGTAGTGGCAATAGCGCTTCCATCGGACAAACTTAAGCGATCGCTAGTAATAGTTATATTGCCGCTATCTCCTGCTCCGGTGCTTCCCGTTACAATCAGAGAGCCGTTAGAAACATCCATCGATTCAGTTGCATTAACAAGGAAAGAGCCGCCCTTCCCCTCACCGCCAGTAAAAGCAGTGATAACAGCACCATCTCCGACGGTTAAGCGACGGGTATTAATAGTAATATCGCCTGCTGCCCCGGTAATAGCGCTAAAACTGTATAAGCCGTCGCGCAAATTGAAGGGATTAAAAGTACCAGCTAAAAATTGTCCTGCTATAATTAAGGGTGTGGTGCCGAGAATTTCTATAGTATCGCCGCGAATATTTAGAGAACCTGCTGCACCTTCGCCAAAAGAAGAAGATGAGATAAAAGAGCGCTCGCGAAGAGAGAAAGTTACAGCTTCGATATCGACACCCCCGCCATTAATATTACCGAAAGTATCCGCCACTAGCCGCGCAGCTTCTGTAACGAGTATATTTCCTCCCCGCAAACGAATACTACCGCCCCCTAAACCGCTAGTTGTAACAGCCGCCCCTCCGGAAAGCTGGATAGAGCCAAAATTTTGCACACCTTCATAGGAGAGCGCTATAGAGCCAGGGGCAGGAAAAGTCAAGCCGACGAAACCGGAATCAGCGACACTGCCAAGTTCGATTCGCCCTTGTAATGCTGTCAGATTGCCCCCTTGCAAGAGTACGTTGCCGCCTACTAACGCCAAAGTTTGAGCAGGAGCTACTTGCAAGCCCACTTGTGGAGAAATGGGAATAGGGGGGAGAGGCTGATTGCTGACAGCTTGCGAGCGGTTGATGATTGCACCTGGTGCTTCTTTAAATTGCAAGCCTATAGGAGTATTAATGGTTAATAGAGGCAGTGATGTTGGATTTGTAGCGCTGAAAAAACTCCCATCTGCAAATTGAATGCTGTTAGCGCTACTGGCAATAAAAGAACCGCCGATATTTAATTGGGCGTTGGGGCCAAAAATGATCCCATTGGGATTGAGTAGAAATAAATTGGCGTTACCGTTAGCGCGAATTAATCCGTCAATGTTGGAAATTTTGCCGCCTGTTACTCGTGAAAAAATATTCTGGATATCGGCGTCGTTGTTAAAATGGGCTTCTTTTCCTGTGGGCAGGGAAAATTCTGCAAAACTGTGAAAGAGATGGGTGCCGACTTTTGTGCCTCCGTCGATTAGATGTGTGTTGCCTTGTTGGGTGACGACGGAATTAATCGGCAGCGTCGTATCTGGTACGATTTGCGCTTGCCCCGTACTGGTTGAGAGAAATGCAAGAGCGCTCGCGCTGCCAATTATCCAAGTTTGGTGACTTGTGAATTGCCCAAAATGCATAAAATTGATGATTTGTCAAGGATCTGGTCAAAAACCTGCACCCGACAAAATTATGGTATTTAATCGCATTTTAACTCCAAAAATTTTGGGCAGTCAAACAGTCGCTTGCTCTATGAGTAATTAAGAATTGGTAGAATTATTTTTCGCCTAATACTTGATTTGCTAGAGGGCGCTTGCTTTTTTCTTGCAGACTGCTGTTTAATAGTAAGCTGTATTCGTTGTCAAAAATACCTAGTGTTTAATTTGTATAAATTATAACACGACAGATTTTTTAGATATATAAATTAAATATAAAAAATACCAGTAATAAAAGCGATCGCTTTTTTCCCCAATTCCCATCCAATACAATCAATAAAACGACAAAACCCCCTCATCCTAGGGAAGGGGTTTTGTTTTCAAAAATCACCCTGGCACCGAGCTATTTTCCCAGGCAGTCACCCACCAAGTATCTTCGCCGCTGCAGCGTTTCACCTCCTAGTTCGGGATGGAGTAGG
>DVEG01000010.1 GCA_015295835.1 Oscillatoriaceae cyanobacterium M7585_C2015_266 | reverse complement strand
GGGGTGTTGTTTTTATTGGGATATTCTTTCCATAGCCAAACATCGCTAAATAAATCTTTATAATAGAGGTCGTGGCGGAGATAGGCTTGCATTAATTTTTCAAAGCGCTCGCCTAAATCCCGTTTAGATTGGGCAGTTTCTTTTAACTCCTGCAGAATGTCGTAGATAGTTAGCATTTCATTATTACCCCTGACATAAAGGATGAGCGAGTATTAGGTGAGGGAGGTTTCCCTATCACTGTTTGTAGTTAATCCAATAGTTGCGTGCAGCTCATACTGGCAATCGATGTAGATTTTATTCAACAATTTAGTTGCGCCTAATTATAACTTGGGAAGGGAGTATAGGAGTATATTTTTATTCTGCAAGAATTAATAGTACGGATACAGAAAGCGAGCAGCATATTATTGGGGGATAAAGACAAAGAAGCCGGGGAAATAAAATTGCAATAATAAAACAAAAATAGGGGGGACTAAAGAGACAGGCGATCGCGACCGTTAGCCTTAGCTCGGTAGAGGGCTTCATCTGCGGCGGCAATAAGCTGAGAAGCGTTACTATTGGGAGTAGGTTCCTGGGTAGCGATACCGATACTGAGGCTGACGAAATCGCTGACAGAAGAGCCGGCATGAGGAATTTTCAGCGCTTTAACAGCAAGCTGAATTGCTTGTGCGACACACAAAGCTTCTTGGGAATTGGTATTAGGGAGGATAACAGCAAATTCTTCCCCGCCGTAACGAGCAACCAAATTAGCCGGGCGCTTAACTGAGCGGGAAATTGCTGCTGCGACTTGTTGCAGGCACTCGTCGCCTTTTAAGTGTCCGTAAGTATCGTTATAAAATTTAAAAAAGTCAATATCGCATAAGAGTAGAGAGATTGGTTTTCGTTCTCGTGCCTGACGATGCCACTCCTGCTCTAGGTATTCGTCAAAGCGACGACGGTTTGCGACTTGAGTGAGGTAATCGCAGGCAGCAAGGCGCTGTAGTTCTCGATTAGCCATTGCCAGTTGCTGATAAAGTTCAGCTTGTTGGATAGCGATCGCCAGTTGACTTGCTAATTCCTTTAATAAATCAATTTCTAGGGATTGCCATTTTCGAGGGGTGTTGCTATGATGGGCAACCAACAGTCCCCATAATTGAGATTGGGGGGCTGGTGGTAGAGGTGTTTTTTCCAACAGAACCTCGCTTATTCTTTTGTGTGAGGAATGGTTATCTAGTGATTCATCATTCCATACACCTTCTATATTTTTTTTCAAGATAGGGACTACCAGCAAGCTCCTCACCTGTAATTGCTCTAAGAACTCCAGGTGATGTTTAGCTAGATTAGCAGTATAGATATCTTCGACGGCGAAAATACGACCGTGTTGGTAATAAGGAATACAGTTTTTAGCCAAATCAGAAACTGTCAGATTAGTACCCAGCAAGGAGAAAGTATGCTTGCTGACAGATTCCACTGCCACAGTGCCGTTCCAATTTTCTTGAAAGCGATAAATCAGCACTCTATCAACGTGCAGGAAGTTTCGTACTTGGGCAACAGTAGTATTGAGAATTTTATTTAAATCGAGAGAATCACGAATGCGATCGCAAACACTAGCCATTAACCGTTCCCGTTCATTTGCCGTCTGCACAGCTGCTTCAGCCTGCTTGCGTTTAGTGATATTAGTTGCCACCACCATACCGGCAAAAATTTCGCCTCGGTCATTTTTCACTGGCAAAGCCTGAATACAGTAATATTGATTTGCATAAAATATTTCAGAGACAGTTGTTTCTCCAGCCAGAGCTGCCTGATAAATCGGGTCGAGAGTTTTACATATTTGTTTGGGAAATATTTCTCGATTGGTTTTGCCTTCCATCATTTCCCGGCTCAAACCGACAGCTGCCAGCCCTTTTCCTTCTGCGATTAAATAACGGCAATTTTTATCAAATAATACAACTGCACCGTCAGGAAAATTTTGAGCGAGGGTACGGTAGAGTTCTTGACTGCGGTGTAAAGCTTCCAAAGCCTGTTGCTGCTCAGTAATATCTCGCGTTGCTCCGAAAACCGCCACAACTCGCTGTTGGGTTTCATCCCAGACTGGGTGTACGGAATCAGAAACCCAACGGAGTTCGCCTTGTTTGGTGACAATGCGATATTTTGATGTTACTGATTCGTTGTTGAGTAACTTTTGAAAACAGTGAGTGAGTTTGGGGAGATCTTTATAGTATATTATTTTACTCCAGCCACCGCGACTATTTAATTCAGAGAGGGTGTAGCCAGTAATGCGATCGAAAGCTTCGGTCACCCATTCTACTAGAATTTGGCCATCTGGGGTGATGTTGGCCATAAATACATAATCGGAGGATAACTCGCAAGTCATCCGATAGCGCATTTCCAGTTGTCGTTGCTCTGTGACATCTCTTGCCACCCCACAGGTATTTCTTTGCGGCGAGCGACAAATACGCCAAACTAAAATTCTATAGGTGCCATTTTTGTGACGGACGCGTTGCTCAAAGGCGATCGCTTTTTCCCTACAACATCCTATCTTGCGAGTGGCGGCTACATCTTCTGGATGCACGAATTCCTTCCAGGGGCGCGCCCTTAATTCTACCAAACTCCAGCCAAGAACTTGCTCCCAGGCAGAATTGAGGGGCTGTAAGCACCCGTTTTCATCCCAAGTGCAAAACAGCTCCCCAGAAATTTCTAATAAAGTTTTTAGTTCTACCAGATTGATAGTCGCATCCGAGAACCCTGATTTCATATAGCCCCGTGTGTGTGTTTGAGAACCGATGGCGATATAAATATCGGGCACTTTGCGGTTAAAGTAAGCGATCGCTTTCTCAGCCGGAGGCGATCGAATTTTGTTTTTTTACTGACGGAAACCCCCTAGTGTCTGTGATCTTAGTCACCTATGCTGCGCTCGCTTCTGCAAACATTTAAAATTGGGAATAGAGGATAATTGCAGCCAAGCCATTGCCCATGCAAGCCACCACACAGAACCGTGTTTTTAACTTAGAGATTAGCTGGCCCCTTTTGCCCGATGATTTTGTCCTCCCAGACGCTCCCGCGGAAGATACAGATCACCATCCCTTAGCCACTGCCCTCAGTGAAGCCCTCAGTTCAGCCCCCGAACTTTTACAAGACGCCCTCATCACCACCAACTTGGCCCTTTGTGCAGGCATCAACAACCGCACCATTTGCAAAGCCCCAGACTGGATGTATGTACGTCCCGTACCAGCTTGGCCTCATTCTTATCCCCGCCGCAGTTACACTCCCCACACTGAAGGGCCAGTCCCTTTAGTTGTGATCGAGTTTCTTTCTGCTTGCGACAATGACGAATATTCGATGCAATCCCAACAGCGCATAGGTAAATGGTTTTTTTACGAGCGGGTGATTCAGGTACCGATTTACGCCCTCTTCCGAGCCGAGACAGCCGAGTTAGAAGTCTACGCCTTGGAATCAGGACTTTATCGCTCCCAGACTCCCAATCCAGAAAACCGTTACTGGATACCCGGATTAGAGCTATTTTTAGGGGTTTGGCAGGGAACCCGTTTTACCCGCAGCGGTGCTTGGTTGCGCTGGTGGAATGCTGCTGGCCAACTTTTGTTATGGCCAGAAGAACGAGAAGAACTAGAACGTCAGCGCGCCGAACAAGAGCGTCAGCGTGCTGAACAAGAGCGCCAGCGTGCCGATGCTGCCGAACAGCGAGCGGCGAAACTGGCGTTCCGCCTGCGACAGTTGGGAGTCGATCCCGATAGTTAAGGGCGTACATACTAGGGGCGCAAGTAACGCTGTGGTATAAATAGTTTTTATTGAAAAAACTCACCTCTCACAGAAAACTTCTCCCCCTTTTCTCTCTATCCCCTAGTTTTTTAATCCCGATACTATAAGTTTATTATAAAAAACTGGTTTTACAAGGCAAGTAATTTCTTAAAAATCTATAATTTTTACAAAAAAAATATTTAATTATTAATTTATTTTAAATAAAATAGAGATAAAAATTAAAGCATTTTTATCAAAAAATAGCGAATAATATTCACTATTTTATTGTCAAGAAAATCGCGTTACAATTTAATCTAATAGAGCGGGAACTTTCACAAGCCAGAATGATTGAAAAACTGTCAACTCAACTATATCATCTCCAGCAACTTGCCAACAGTCTCGTCACCACCCAACTAACTCACATCACCTGGGTAAGCATAGGCGTTTTATTTATCGCCGGCTTACTCACCAGCTTAACGCCGTGCATGTTATCTATGCTGCCCATAACCATTGGTTATATTGGCGGATATGAAGCTAAAAGCCGTCTGCAAGCAGCCGCCCAGTCTACTTGGTTTTCCCTAGGATTGGCGACAACCCTTGCTGGATTGGGGATACTAGCCGCGCTCGCAGGCTCGATTTATGGGCAAGTAGGCGTCGGCTTACCAATAATCGTCAGCATTATTGCCATAATCATGGGGTTGAACCTGCTAGAAGCCTTGCCTCTACAGTTACCCTCCTTCGGCGGCATAGAGTGGATCTCAAAAGAATGGCCAAATGGACTCCGCGCTTATCTTTTGGGACTTACCTTTGGGCTAGTTGCTTCCCCCTGTAGCACCCCCGTACTGGCAACCCTCCTGGCTTGGATTTCTACTACACAAGATCCGATATTAGGCAGCGCCCTGCTACTTTCCTACAGCGTAGGTTATGTCGCGCCCCTGATTCTCGCCGGCACCTTTACTGCTAGCATTAAAAAATTACTGGAGTTGCGTCGCTTTGGGAGTTGGATTACCCCCTTCAGCGGCGCGCTGTTGGTTGGATTTGGCGTATTTTCTCTACTATTTCGGCTGATTCCTACAGTCTAACCCTTTCCTTATTCCCTTTAACAAATGACGGCACAAAATTCGTTTTCATCTTATCTATGGAATTTGTGGTTAGTTCCCACGCGGTTTTTCCGTAAGGAAATTTTGCCACTGCTAGCAGATTTGCGGCTTGCAATTTTACTGCTTTTGGCGATCGCTCTTTTCAGCATCTCTGGCACTGTCATCGAGCAGGGTCAACCTCTTGCTTTTTATCAAGCTAATTACCCAGAACATCCCGCTCTATTTGGCTTCTTGACTTGGAAAGTCATCGTTGTCCTTGGATTAGACCATGTTTACAGGACTTGGTGGTTTTTGTCAATCCTGATTTTATTCGGTTCCAGTTTAACCGCCTGCACCTTCACCCGCCAGTTTCCCGCTTTAAAAGCTGCTCGACAATGGAAATTTTACAACCAACCCCGCCAGTTTGAAAAATTAGCTTTCAGCGCTCAACTGCCTACAAGCGATATAGATTATTTACAAGAATTGTTGCAGAACCGACACTATAAAGTCTTTCGAGAAGGCGACACTATTTATGCTCGCAAGGGTTTAATCGGACGTCTTGGTCCAATTGTAGTTCACGCCAGTATATTAATTATTCTTGCAGGTGCAATATGGGGAGCCATGACTGGTTTTATGGCTCAAGAAATGGTTGCCAGCGGCAATACATTTGAAATAAAAAATATTGTTGATGCTGGACCTTGGGCGTCACTACAGGTTACAAAGGATTGGGCAGTGCGCGTAAATCGCTTTTGGATTGACTACACGCTGGAGGGAAATATCGATCAGTTTTACTCGGATTTGTCTATAATAGATAAAAATGGTAAAGAACTAAAGCGCAAGACGATTTATGTCAACGAGCCACTACGCTATCGGGGAATAACTTTTTATCAGACGGATTGGTCCCTGGCAGCAATTCGTGTACAAATTAATAAAAGTCCTATTCTCCAACTCCCTATGGCTGAACTCAATACAGGCGGAAAAGGGCGGCTGTGGGGAACCTGGATTCCTACTAAACCTGATTTAAGTGAAGGCGTTTCGTTGATTGCAAAAGATTTGCAAGGGACTTTAGTAATTTACGATACTTTTGGAAAACTGACAAGTACTGTACGCACCGGCATGTCAACAGAAGTTAATGGTGTGACATTGAAAATTGTTGAAGTCGTAGGTAGTACAGGATTACAAATAAAATCCGATCCGGGGATTCCAATAGTTTACCTCGGCTTTGGTTTGTTGATGTTGGGTGTAATCATGAGTTATTTTTCTCACTCGCAAATCTGGGCACTACAAAAAGAAGGGCAACTTTATATGGGTGGTAAAACTAATAGGGCACAAGTGGCTTTTGAGCGGGAGGCGATCGCAATTTTAGATAAGCTACAGTCAAAATTATCTTGACAACTATTTGAAAATCTATCTAAAAACCCGGTTTTTTCAAAAAACCGGGCCCTATTAATTTACTATACGGATTTCTGGTGACTCACCTCTATGACAGTGTGAACATTGCCACGGGGAGCAAAATCTCCCTTAATCTTAACTTCAAAAGGGTCACAAGCGGCGACAAAATCATCCAAAATTTGATTGACAGATTCTTCGTGAGAAATATAGCGATCGCGATAACTGTTAATATACAGTTTCAGCGACTTTAATTCCACAACCAATTGATTGGGGATGTAGGTAATGTAAATCGTTGCAAAATCAGGATAACCAGAAAAAGGGCACTTACAAGTAAACTCTGGCAAAGTAATAGAAATATTATAACGCCGATTGACACGCGGATTAGGGAAAGTAATCAACTTTCCCTCAGCGATCGCGCGTTCACCGTACTTCATAGTACTTACTTCAGGTGACATTTCTGGCGAGACAGGGGACTGACTCATATTTAACAAATGAATGAGATTAGTTTTCTAGACGGAAGTGTCGCCAATCTTCAGTGTATTTGTATTTGTATGAAAAATTACTTGACTTTCAACAGTTTTACTTGTTCTAATAAATAAGGGGTAAGCACTCAGATACCATAAATTTCACTAAAATTGAGATAAGTCATAATACAACACACAAGCATATATGCGCAATGCAACCACATCTAGCAACCCCATGCCAACCGAAAACCACAGCTACTCTCCAGCTGTACCCCTTTCCCTGTATCGTGAAGTATCAGCAGACTTAGAAGCCACCAAAGCCCAACTTGAAGAAACCAAAGCCTACAACCAGCACCTACTTCGGGAAAATCAACAATTGCGCCAGGAATTGGAAAAAATAATTCAATCAGCCTATCGGATGCAACAGGTGCTCAACTCGCTACAACCTTTCAACCCCAATCTCACGCCCCAGTCAACAACCAACCAAAGCACTCAAACCAGCAATCCCTCCCATGCCGGCGCCAAACTCGATGCCAACAATCCTTTCTCATTGCCAGACAACGATACAACCCATTCCGTCTTCTCAGCCCCACTATTTAGCGAAGAGCAAGAAACGCGCATCCGTCGCGGGCCAAAACCACGGGCTGCAGATATGGGGGGTGTCTGGCTGAGTGTGGCGATTATTTTAATTATATTATGTGCCTTTGGTGGAGGCTATTTTGTGGTGCGCCCTATTTTACTCAAGCGTTAGCTTTGTTTCCTAGTTAGTTTGTAGTTGGCAATTTGTTTGGGGGCGCAATCGTCAAAGCGCACCCCGAAGATAGATTATAATCGAAAATCAAAGTAAAAGTATATTTGCCAACTTTGGAAAAGTATAGGGATTTTTGGCGTGTATTCTAGAGTGGCAAAGCTGCTGACAATATTTTTTCTCACCTTGACAATCAGCGGATTATTCAGCAGCACTAGGCCAGAAAGTAGCCAGACTAACTGTCCACAAACAAAAACAAGTAGCGAGCCAGTTTTGGCTATAGGCAAAATCCCCAACAGTAAACGCGACGAAATTTACTTAAACGGAACTTGGCAATTTATCCCAGCGGTGGGTTCTTCACAGCAAGAACCACCTAAAAACGGCTGGGGTTCTATTTGGGTGCCCGGAGACTGGCAGCGGGAAAATCATAACTCTTTCCCTGGATTGATAAAACGCTCAACAAGCAGCGAGTGGGAAAATTTCGAAGGCAAAACTCTATCAAAAGCTTGGTATCAGCGCAGTATCGATATTCCAGCTAATTGGGCAGGGCGAGCAATTATATTAGACATTAGCCGCATCAGTACCGACGCGCTCGTATACGTCAACGGCATCAACTGCGGCCAGATAAATTGGCCTTACGGCGCTGTTGATATTACTAAAGCAGTTAAACCCGGTTCTACTGCCAATATTAGCTTATTAGTCGTTGCCGCCGCCGACGAGAAAGAAACAAGCGTACTCATGGGGCCGACTGAAATTTATACCACTGAAGCGCAACTAAACTCCAGGGGATTGATTGGCGAAGTACGCCTATTAGCTCGCCCTGTCGGCGCCCACGTCAGCGATGTGTTCGTGCAAACTTCAACACGGCAAAAACAAATCAAATTAGATATAGAACTGAGCAATGTTACCCAAGCGGGGCAAGTGAATATCGTCGCCAAAATGTTTGACGAAAAAGGCAATGTAGAGCGGCAATTCACGGCTACCGCCAATGTTGCAGCCCGCCCAAATCAAGTAGTGCAAGTGGCCTGGGATTGGCCAAATCCCAGATTGTGGGATGTGGGAACGCCTAACTTGTACTGGCTACGACTCTCGGTGCAGGGAAGTGGCATTGACGATGAATATGATCAACGATTTGGCTTCCGCGAATTCTGGATTGAAGGGCGCAAATTCTACTTAAACGGTAAGGAAATTCGCTTTCGCCCCCTCCTCCATGATGATGAATGGCGGGGATGGGGTGTCGGCGTACCCGAAGTTATCGATCGCCTCCTCGATAGTTATTGTTGGGCAGGCTTCAATATCGCCGAACTTTGGCCCTGGAATCACGACGAGCGGGGTCGATGGCATTTCCGAGAACTTTTTGCTGAGCGCGCCGATCTCAAGGGCTTTCCCATCATGGCGCCTGCCCTGAGTATGACTCACCTATATATAACCGGCAAGTGGAAAGATGAATTAATCCGCAATCGCTGGCAAGAAAAAATGGTAGCAGATTTACGCCGCTACCGCAATCACCCCTCGATTCTTATGTGGGCAAATAGCCCTAATTTATTCGGTCACGGCGATGACCAAAATCCACTCAGAATCGGCAAGAAAAAGGTAGAAGGAACCCTCGGCGCTGATAATGACAAACGCTGGCAACAACTATTTCCTATCGGCGAGGCGGTTGTTTCTATTATCAAAAAATATGACCCGACACGCCCGGTGATGGTTCACCAAGGAGCTGCAGTAGGCGATGTTTATGCTCTGAATTCTTATCTGAATATTATCCCCCTGCAAGAACGAGAGGAATGGCTTTCTCACTGGGTTCATTACGGCGATATGCCTTATATGGTGGTAGAGTTCGGTACGCCTTTTAGCGCTACAATGATGCGGGGTCGCAATGGGTTTAGAAATGCGATCGCTAGCGAACCACTGGTGACTGAATATAACGCTATTTACCTAGGAAAAGAAGCTTACCAGTTAGAAACTCCCGAATACCGTCAGAAAATACGCGAGTTTTTTATCAAAGAACAAAAATATAAAAGTTGGCACAATCAGAGTGTAATAGATTTTTCACCTGGTTTCCAAAAATTGCAACAATTGTTTATTACAAATACTTGGCGCAGTTGGCGAACATTCGGCATAACGGGCGGGATGATTCCCTGGCAAAATGCCTACGGTTGGCAAGCTTCCGAGGCAGGTAAAGAAATGGTAAATATTGGCCCTTTTCAGAAGGGACGACGAGGTCCTTATGTGCAAAAAGTACGAAAATCTCTATGGTATAATTTCCAACTAGAAGGAAATATTATTCAGCCTGCTGGTATTGCTCTGATGGAAAATAATAGCCCAACGCTAGCATATTTAGCAGGTTCAAAGACAGCATTTACAGCAAAAGACCATAATTATTATACAGGAGAAAAATTACAAAAGCAAGTCGTATTGATTAACGATACAAGACAAAAACAGCCGTTTGATTTTGAATGGAAAGTATTAGTCAGCGGCTCGCATGTAGGGAGCGGGAAAAAAGTAGGAAGTATCGAAACGGCAGAAACGCTGTTTTTTCCGATAGAAGTGAATTTACCGAAAAATATTACTTCGGAGAAGGTAGATGGAGAGATTATTTTAGAGGCAAGAATTGGCAGTAAAAAACATCGCGATCGCTTTCCTTTCCGAGTGTTTAAATTACCCCAAGAATCTATTTCGCAAAAAAGCGAAAAAAATATAGCTGTATTTGACACCACTGGCAAAACAACCGCAATGCTAAAACAATTGGGTTATTCAGTGGTGCCGTGGGATGGCTCACAAACACCTTCTTTAATAGCAATTGCTCGCGAAGCCCTCTCTAACAAACAAAAATTACCCGGAAACTTAGAAACTTTCATCCGCAACGGCGGCAGGGCAATTATTTTTGCCCAAAATCCTGAATGGATACGTAATACCCTAGGTTTCCGTGTCGCCCCCCACCTCAGCCGTCGCGTTTTTCCTATTGACGAAACTCACCCCGCCCTCAAAGGATTAGACGAAATAGATTTACGGGATTGGCGAGGAGAAAGTACCCTCGTCGTAGCTTATCCAAATACTCTTAATGGCGGCGTAAAACTAAGCCCTCACGGCTCTCCTTGGTATGGGTGGCACTGGGGCAATCGTGGTGCTCTCAGCAGTGCTGCGATAGAAAAACCACACCTTAGCGGATGGCGAGCAATTTTAGAATCAGAATTCGATTTAGCCTATTCGCCACTGATGGAACTTGATTACGGGAAAGGGCGGCTAATTTTAAATACATTAGATTTAGAAGATTATTATACTGTCGAACCGGCAGCAGCAAAAATAGCTAAGCAAATAATTGACTATGCATTAACAGCACCCCTATCTCCAAAAACAGAAAAAGTAATTTTGATAGGGAGTGATGCAAATGCTGCACAACTGGATGCAATGGGATTGATTTATCAACGCTCAGATACTTTAGAAAATGACGCGGGGCTGGTAATTATTGGAGCGGGGGCAAATATCAAAGAAGAAACATTACGAAACTATATCAGTGCGGGTGGAAAGGTGTTTTTTATGCCCCAATATACAACAACAGGGGTTTTGGGAATGCGAGGGCGGTTTGTAAAAAATTTCGGCGGCTCCATAAATGTTCCGAAGTGGGCAGAAACTCGCGGAATTAGTGCTTCTGACTTGCGAGCGCGCTCTTACTACGATGCCTGGATATTAGAAGCTGGCGGAGAAAAAGCAGCTAATGGGTTACTCAGTCGTGTCGTTTTGGGTAAAGGTGTGGCGATTTTTTCTCAGATTGATCCTAATATATTAAATGCGGATGAGAAAACTTATCTGCGGTTGACGCGTTGGCGACATACCCGCGCTATCGCTCAGATTCTTGCTAATATGGGAGCAAGTTTTAAAGCAGATTCGTTGTTTTTTGAGGCTATTGCTAATGCCGATAAGGGGAAGCATTCCGAGAGTTTCTATCACCCCGATTTCAAGAGCGATTTTGAGCTCGGTGATGATCCTTATCGGTATTACCGCTGGTAGGGAGCTTTTGCTCCCTGCTTGCTGGAAAGAAGCGCTCGCTCTGGCTCAGAAATTAAAAGTTGTTCTAATAGTGCCAATCAAGATATCTTGATTATCGGCATCTTGGTTGGGAGCAGTCAGCCAAATCAACCCAGGCGTCACCGAGATATTGTCAGTTAACTGATATTTGTAGAATGCTTCTACGTGCAAAGGCAAATCTTTTTCAAACAGATCGTTTTGCCCTTCCAAATTAGTCAAATAAGGTTCTACGCCTACTAATAAGCCGCCCAGGTTACCTTTTTTTCCTAAGTCGGGGAAAGCCAGAGCGAGTGCACCATTCCAAATATCGCCTTTAGCATCAGTATCACGCAGATAGACGCGGGTGTAACCAACCCAGCCACTAAGGTTAAACCGAGGGCTGACACGCCACGTCATTTGCAAGCCTACAGAATTGCTGGTTACTGATTCTCCGCCACCTACAGCATTAGCGAGCGCAGTTCCCGCAAAAGCGAAATTGCCGGTTGCGAGATTACCGCCACCGTTATCAAATCCGAAACGATTAGAGCCGAAATAAGCGCGATTGTAGGTGACAGCCATACCAAAGCGCTCGCTAGGAGTCCAAGTAATTTGCCCCAAAGCCGAATAATCGCCATTGAAAAAACCATCGCTTTGATTAGGGATAGCACCTTCAGAAGCCAAATAACCCGCCGTAAATTCCCAGCGAGAGCTTGGTTTATAACTCAATCCAATTCCTTGCCCTCCCCCTAAGCGATAAATTGGATTGCGCTGAGCAAAAGTACTGAGAGAGCCATTTCCCCCATCATAACTTTCAAAAAAGGGATTGAGAGTAGGGGTAAAGTCATCAAACACCCCACCAGTTGCCTCAAGAGTTACTCGCAGTTTGCTCCCGATTGGGAAGCTATACGACAGCCAATCGAGGACAACATTATTTTCGGTATTTCCAAAAACTTGATAAGTCTGAAACCCTTCACTGGTGGGCGCGCCAAAGTCTAAACCTTTATTGTTGCTCGTTGTCAACAAACGCTGACTATTGCCCATTTGCAGACGTGTGACGAGCAAGTCTTCTCCGGTAAAGCTAGTATTAAGGAAAAGACGAATCCTTTGCTGCAAGACGGGTGTATTTTCACTTCCCTTTCCAATCACGTCTGTGGCGGTGAAAATCGCTTCACCAGACAATTTAGTCGTGGTAGAAAACTGATTCGCTTCTAATTCTGCCGTGCGCGCTTCTAGGGAATCCACTCGCCCGCGTAAGGTGGCTAATTCTACTGAGAATTGCTCCATCAGCCGTCGCAGAGTTTCCAAATCTTCTCGCGTCGCTAAGCCGGAGACATTGACATTGCCAATCAATTGAGTGATTGACTCCAAACAGGCATTTAACCCAGCGGCAAACTCGTAGCGCGTCATGGCGCGATTGCCTCGGAAAGTGCCGTCGGGATAACCGGCAATACAGCGATAGCGCTCGACAAGATTTTGCAGAGCTTGATACGCCCAATCTGTGGGGCGCACGTCAGACAATTGCTCGACGGAGGTTACTTGCTCTATAGCATCGTTTTGGTAACTTTCAGTTGTAAGCGGATCGATACTAGTCTCGATTGCTACTGGCGTTATATATTGTGCGGATGGAATTTCAACTGCAGTTGCCACTGCTGGCTCTAAAAAAGATGCACCTAGGATTGCTGAACTGCTCAGCCACAAAATCCTGGTTACTTTAGACATTTTTTATCTCCTCACCACATTCCTATACTTTATGGAATATTTCAAGTGTTTATGTAGCAAAAACTACAAATTTTTATGATCGTGGAAACTTTCCCATGTGAGCCTGTAGTCAATCCCGGCAATTCTCATTTTCTTCGCTGGCGAATTTTGCTAAATATTCTTGCCGCCAACGAGCATCTACTTTTCGATTAGTTTGCAATTCCAAAACGCGGATGCCTGTGGTGGGAAGTGGATTTAATAGCTCTGCCAAATGTTTCCAAGAATCAATCAACTTATGTTCTACGCCGTAAGTCTTGCACAATTGTGCAAAATCAATATTCTGGGGAGTAGCAAAAAATTCTTCAAACGGCGGCTCAAATTTAGAAACAGGTAGCATTTCAAAAATTCCTCCGCCGTTATTGTTTATTAAAATAATTGTCAGATGACCGACAAATTTATTTCTTAATAAAAAACCATTGGTATCGTGCAATAAAGCTAAATCTCCTGTTAACATAACGCTGCTTTGATTGCGGTGGGCGATACCAAGCGCGGTAGATAAGGTGCCGTCAATACCATTAGCTCCCCGATTAAAAAAAGGTCGCACGCGAGAATCACTAGGAGTCCAAAAAAATTCTACATCTCGCACGGGCATACTATTAGCAATAAATATTGGTGTCTCCGGTGGAAGAACATGAGAAAGTAACCAAGCAGCTTTTGGTTCGATAAGGTATTCTATGGCAGCAAAAGTTTGATCAATTGCTTTTCTGACTTTAGTTTCTGTTTGAATCCAGAGTTGAAGATATTCAGTTTGTACAGGAGCGCTCGCCTCCTCTACTGATAAAGATTCGATGGCGAAATGCAAATGAGTAGTTTTTCCGTGCAGTGGATCGAGATTATGGTAACTTTTATCAATTACCCAGCAGCGCGGCTGAGTTATTTCTAACCAGTTGCGCAGTTCTTTACTGGTTGGCAAATCGCCAATTTGAATTACTATTTCTGGGGCTAATTTCTGGGCTAGTTGCGGATTCCGCAAGATAAGATCATAAGTAGAAATTAAATAAGGGTTAAGAGAAGCATAATTTCTGACTGGAGTCAAGCCATCAGCTAAAACAGGCCAACCAAGAGATTTAGAAAGAAAAGCGATCGCCTGGCAATATTTTTTAGGTTCTTTTGGTTGAGCAACACCAGCAATAATAATTCCTTTTTGACCAGGCTTGAGTGGGAATAAAGAATTTAGTCCTTGATTTGCAGTAATTTCAAAACTTGCTGAATCAATTCCTGAAAAAAAATCATCTATTTGAAAATTGACTGCTATAGTTGACGTTTCTGGTTGTGGCAGGGGAGGAAGGGGATCGCGAAAAGGAATATTTATATGTACGGCACCGGGAACGGGGAAAAGAGAGCGTTTCCATGCCTGAATAATAGTTTGCCGCAAATAACGCAGCATAGAGATTTCTAAACAGGGAACAGCTAATTCGACTTGCCAATTAGGATAGTGACTGTATAATTTCACCTGATCAATAGTTTGTCCGGAATGACAATCGCGTAATTCTGGGGGGCGATCGCCAGTGAGTAGCAACAGTGGCACACGACTTTCTCGTGCTTCAATAACTGCTGGATAGAAATTAGCGCCAGCGGTTCCTGAAGTACAAACAACTACAACAGGTTTTGCCTTTTGTTTAGCAATTCCCAAAGCAAAAAAACTTGCCGAGCGCTCATCGAGTACGGGAATAGCTTCAATGTGGGGGTGGTTGGCAAAAGCGATCGCAATTGGCGTCGAGCGCGAGCCTGGAGAAATAATAGCAGACCTCAAACCGAGACGATAGAAAGTCTCAACTAAAATAGAAGCCCAGACAGTATTAGTATTGCGAAAATCAATCATTGATAGTAAAATACAACAGATTCATTTTAAACTAAAGCCTTCAAAAGAGCTTGCAGTTTCAGTTTAACTTCTGCCAATTCTTTTTCAGGAATAGAACCCTCAACAATACCAGCACCAGCATAAAGTCGAGCGCGCTCGCCTTCTATAGTAGCCGAGCGGATACCGACGATAAATTCACCATTACCAAACCGATCAATCCAACCGAGGGGAGCGGCATAAAGTCCGCGATCAAAAGTTTCATAGCGGCGAATTTCCTGACAAGAAATTTCTCTAGGAAAGCCGGCAACAGCTGGGGTAGGGTGAAGTTCGGCGACAATTTCTAAAATCGAAACATCAGTAGGCACTTGTGCAATGATCGGAGTCCACAAATGTTGGATATTAGAAAGTTTCAGCAGCCGTGCTGGTAGGGAGAGTTGAGGAACTAAACCGAGGTGGGAGAGTCGCTCGACAATGAAATCTATTACGATCTGATGTTCGTGTCTTTCTTTTTCATCTTTCAGTAAACGTTCGCCTATTTCCTTATCTTCTGCTGCTGTTTTACCCCGGGGAGCGCTACCAGCGAGAGCATCTGTAACTAACACTTGGTTATGAATGTGTACCAAACGTTCTGGACTAGCACCGATAAAGTTTTTCCCTTTCCCATTGCCTGTGCCGAAAATATAACAGTCTGGGTGTAGGCGGCGTAAGTTATGTAAAGAGGGAATCACCTGAAATCGAGTTTCTGCAAGCGCGTCAATAGTACTAGCCAAGACTATTTTTTTATAGTGATTTGCTTGAATTGAATCTAAAGCAGAGCGGACGGCTGTTTGGAATTTATCGCTGTCATTTAAAAGAAAATTTTTATAAATTTTTTCGGTGTTAGCTGCTGCATCTGTTAATCTATAATTAGCTAAACTAAGTTTTTGTAGCAGTAGCCAGGTATGACGGGAGAGAGTTTCGAGATTAGTATCGGGGGCGAGGGCCAAATTAGCAACTAAAACACAGCTATTTTTGCGACGTGCCACTTGCCAACGAGGCAAAAATACAGTAGCAGCAGGAAAATCTTTTTCTGAAGCCTCGACATCGGGAAAAAAGGTAAAACTACAGAAAAAGTGAGGACCAGCAAAAGGCAAGTGCAGGGCACCAAGAGAGAAGGTGCGATTTTGACAGGAGCGAATAAAATCGCGAACTTGGGCGAATCGCCCTGTGCCAAAAGTAGTGAAAGACAGGGCGGCACCGACTGCAGCAAGAGCCTCTGATTTTCCGCCTTTCTCAAAATAAAAATATAGCTGCGAGCGACATCCGATTACCTCCAGAGCAGCCAGAGGATCGATTGGGGGAATTTCCAGGGAGAGACTGACTATTTGCGTGCTGTGTTTTTCAATAGACAACTGCTGACAGCCGACGAGCAACTCATAGAGCTGCTGGCAGTCTTGCAAGAGATGGGCGTGAGACGGAACGGCTGGCATGGAAAACAAGATATCCAGAGCAACGACTGACGGAAGTGGCACAGTAAAGAACTCTTCCCTATCTATCTAACCACTGCACGGGTAGCGATTTTCAGGCGCGCGAGAACCAATGCTCATAAAATAGATACGGCGCGTGGAGATTTTGTTTAATGAATCAAGCAGATGGCTCAATACTGCCATCGCTCCCAGAACTGACGAGGGGCCAATTATAGTCCCCTGACAAATTCGGGGAGGGGGAGCAAAAATTTTTCTGCTTGCGGCAGTAGAATAATATCTTATCTCCCTTTCCCAGTAACTTAGTTCCGCGAGTTCTGACTTGGCACGCTAACATTTATTAATGATGCCGAATGACTACTCAGACACTTAAAAACTCAAACAGGAAATTGTGGCTAGCTGCCATCAAGCCCCCGATGTACAGTGTAGCTGTTATTCCGATTTGGGTGGGCAGCGCGGTTGCTTTCAGCGAAACTAAAACTTTCAACAGTGGCATATTTTCGACGTTTTTGATTTCTTCTATCTTTATTATTGCCTGGTTGAATCTCAGTAATGATGTTTTCGACTCTGAAACAGGCATCGATATCAATAAAGCCCATTCTCTCGTCAACTTAACCGGTAATAAATCTTTAATTTTCTGGCTTGCTAATTTGTTTTTAGTTTTGGGAATTGCCGGCATTGCTGCGATCGCCATTTGGCAGCAAGACATCACAGTTTTTGGCATTGTTTTACTCTGCTGCGCTTTGGGCTATAGTTATCAGGGACCTCCTTTTCGTCTGGGATATTATGGATTGGGAGAAATTATCTGTTTTTTTACTTTTGGCCCTTTAGCGCTTGCCGCTGCTTACTACAGTCAAACTCGGAGTAGCTCTCTTACCTGTCTTGCCGCTTCTTTTATTATAGGAATTAGCACCAGTTTAATTCTCTTTTGCTCCCACTTCCACCAAGTAGCAGATGATTTGGCAGCCGGCAAGCGCTCGCCCATCGTTCGTCTTGGCACTGCCAGAGGCGCTCAACTCCTTCCCTGGATTTGCGGCAGCATTTTCGCCCCCGTCGTCATTTTTTCTGCAGTCGGTATTTTCCCTTTTTGGACATTACTAATTTTCCTCAGTTTACCCTTTGCTATTCAATTATGTCGTCACGTTGGCAGCTATCACGACCAACCTGCAAAAGTCAGCAATTGTAAATTTATCGCCGTTTCTCTCCATTTTTGGAGCGGTTTACTACTGGGATTAGGATTTATCTTTTAAAAAACCTTGTAGTCAGAACTTCAGTTTTTCTGATTCGACAAAAAAAGACTAAAGTTCTGACTACGAATTCCTTGACAAATGTTTTTTTATTGGTTATTCTAGTATACAGAGGAGGCTGGTGTTATATGACTTGGAAGTTTACTGGCGCCGAGGAAACGAGCAGCCTCTAGTATGACGGGAAAGGCGGCAAATATATAAAAGGGTAAAAGGAGTATTTAAAATATAATTAATAATAATAATAATTTATATTAAAAAAATACATATGACACACTTTCGATTTGAATTTCACCCGTACCGTCGAAAATTTAAACGCCCGCTACAAACCAAGCATGGGAATTGGCAATTCCGCCAAGGGATAATTCTCCGCCTCAGCGATAATTGCGATCACATTGCTTTTGGCGAAATAGCCCCCCTCAGTTGGTTTGGCTCCGAAACTTTCGAGCAAGCCTTAGCTTTTTGTCGCCAACTCCCCTCACAAATAGACGAAGAAATTATTTTCTCAATACCAAACGAACTTCCTGCCTGTCAATTTGGCTTCGAGTCAGCTTGGGAAACACTTATTTCCAATCCCCAAATCCCCCAATCCCGGCAACTCCCTCTTAGCTACCTATTACCAGCAAAAGAAGCAGCTTTACAAGAATGGCAGCCCCTCTGGAATCAAGGCTATCGTACTTTTAAATGGAAAATAGGCATTGCTCCTATTAAAGAAGAATTGCAAATTTTCCACCAGCTTGTAAGAAGCCTGCCTGCCGCCGCCAAACTGCGCTTAGATGCAAACGGGGGATTGAATTACATGCAAGCACAAAAATGGTTACAAGTGTGTGACGAGATAGGGGGTATAGTTGAATTTTTAGAGCAACCCCTAGCAGTAGAAGCCTTAGAGGCAACCTTAGAATTAAGCAAGCGCTTTTCCACCCCCATTGCCCTAGATGAATCTGTCGCCACCCTTTCTCAAATGCAAGAGAGCTATCAACGAGGTTGGCGGGGAATTTTCGTAATTAAACCCAGTATTGTCGGCTCCCCTAGACGTTTGCGTGAATTCTGTCAGTCGCGCCAGATTGATGCTGTTTTTTCTTCAGCATTTGAAACCGCAATTGGTAGGCAAGCAGCTCTTAATTTAGCGGCTGAACTTTCTCGCCATAATCGCGCTGTTGGTTTTGGAGTTTCTCAGTGGTTTGAGGATGAAGATGAAAGTTGGATACAGGAATTATGCCAAATTTATTGAATTATCTTCAAAACCGGGCTTTAGAAGAAGATAACTGGCAGGAATTAAACGCGCTCGCATCTCAATTGTATGAGCAATTGTATGAGAAAATAAATCCACTTTTCAATCCCAAGAATCCACCAAAAATTTTGTTAGCAGAAAAAGAACCGCTGCGATTTTTAGCGAGTTTGGTAGCAGCCACAGCAGCTGGCTGTAGCGTCTTTTGCTGCAATCCTAACTGGGTAAAGCAGGAATGGCAGAAAGTATTTGATTTAGTACAGCCGGATTTAATTTTAGGCGATTTATCAAATCTGTCAAATTTAACAAATGTAGAGGTAAAATTTTATAATAAACCCTTGACAGAATTAAGACCATCAATTATGATACCTACAGGGGGTTCATCGGGGAAAATTCGCTTTGCAGTTCACACTTGGGAAACTTTAACAGCATCTGTAAAAGGATTGCAAGAGTATTTTCAGGTAAGTGAAATTAATTCATTTTGCGTATTGCCAGTTTATCACGTCAGCGGCTTAATGCAATTTTGGCGAGCGCTCATCACAGGCGGGCGCCTTGTCATATTTCCCTTTAAAGTATTAGAATCTGGAGATAAACCAGAGATTAACCCCAGTGAATTTTTTATTTCTCTAGTTCCCACCCAGTTACAGCGGTTACTGCAAAATTTAGAAACAGCACACTGGTTATCGCAATTTCAAACAGTATTTTTGGGGGGCGCCCCTGCATGGGCAGAACTTTTAGAAACTGCCAGACATTACCGTATACGACTGGCTCCTACTTACGGCATGACAGAAACAGCTTCTCAGATTGCCACCCTGAAACCGGATGATTTTTTAGCAGGAAATAATAGCTGTGGTAAAGTTTTACCTCATGCCAAAATAACAATTCGTGCCGAAAGTGGCGAAGTACTGATGGCAAATCAAACAGGTATAATTACTGTAGAAGCAGATTCTCTAGCGCTGGGTTATTATGGAGAGGGAAATGTAGGCATTAATTTAGGTAAAATTTACCAAACCGACGACTTAGGTTATTTTGACGAGCAAGGTTATTTAAATATAGTAGGAAGAGGCAGCGATAAAATTATTACCGGTGGAGAAAATGTGTTTCCAGCAGAAGTGGAAGCAGCCATACTCGCCACCGGCTTAGTAGCAGATGTTTGCGTGCTGGGAATAAGCGATCGCAATTGGGGGGAAGTAGTTACAGCGGTTTACATTCCCCGTAATTCAGAAGTTTCGACTGCTACTCTAAAAACAGCCTTAGAAGAGAAATTAAGCAAATTTAAGCAACCCAAATACTGGGTAGCGGTGGAAAGTTTACCCCGCAATTCCCAGGGCAAAGTCAATCGCGAATGGCTACAAGAAATTGCCATATCCTGGCAGAAGACTCAAGCGGCTTCGCCACTGGATAGCTCATGGGGGCACTCTTGACGAACGACTTGCTGCCAGAGGTATTTAACGTAAGATTTCGTAGCTGGTAAAATTTGGCCATCGTAAACAAGATCGGCAGCAGTTCGTTCTAAAATGCGCACATCTGTGGGGCTGAGGTGTTGCCGTCGGGCGCTGGAACTTAGTAGCCAAGTAATCTGAAACATCGTATCAGGATCAGCCGTTGTGCTAGGATTTGACCAAGCTAAGGATAATGGATTAGTTGAGTTGTGGGGGTTAATCTGTTCGGTGCAATCCCAATAACCGAGTTTTCGGATATACTGATAAGCTATTTTCTCTAGTGTCATTGTGTATGTATTTTCAAAATAGCCGTAGACGAGAGAGCTTCTTGGCCAAAGCAAGACGCTCCCGAAGTAGAATTGTTAATTAAATATAAACTATTTTTTAAAATTTGTTGCGCTAATCTTAAATTTTTCTGTAAAAGTGGCCTATTTTGCCGAGAAGTGCTGTAGCCATTGAACAAGTTCAGGGGGCAGAGTCTGTTTGATTCGCTTTGCTGGAGTAATACAGGTATGACGAGTAGTGCACCTAGCGGCGATTTTGTCTATATCTTCTGATACAAAAATTTGATAATTAATTTCAAATTTGCTGTCGGTAAGTGGGGCGGGGGAGAGTTCGATTGTAAGGCGATCGCCGCAAAACAGAGGGCAAAAGAAATCGACACTAGCGCTTACAATGGGAACAGCCACATCTGGGTTAGTAAAGAAAGATCGCAGCTGAATGCCAGAAGCCGACAGTGAAGCTTCATAAGCTTCGTGACAAATTGCCAGAACATTGGCAAAGTAGACGACGCCAGCGGCATCGGTGTCTTGAAAACGAACGGTGCGGGTGTAGTGAAAGGGCATAGGCGGATTGGGTGAGAGATTTGGTATTTTAAAACTGTATAAATTTTAGGGATTGAAACCCGCTAGCAATTGGGCCCAGTCCTCGCCAACGCGAATTGTAATATCAGATTCTAAATCGCCAGTGGAAGTAGCTTCTATTTCACCCAACCCCAAAACTTGTTGCAAAGTGGCTGCAGCTTGTGAATCACCTTTTTGGACGACAATTTGAGTAGTAAGCAGTAGATCGGTCCAATCCTGAATGACATAAACATTTTGAAAACCCTGCTTTTCCAGATACCGCTCCATACGGCGAGCTAAACCCGGAGTTCTGGAAGCATTTTGAACGGCAATTTTAAGAGTTAGAGGAGAGCCGCTGAGCACGCCGCCTTCTCTTGTTTTCTCCACTTTACTCTTTCTTTTTGGAGACACAGAAAAATACTCGCGCATGATGCGATCGCGAGCTACTTCATCTATAATCCAATAACTAGCTTTAAACTCTTCCGGAGTACTAAAACGACCAGGCAACATCACCATTTTTGAATTATTCGCATCTATTTGCAGCCCGAAATTCACCAACGCCAATATCTCTTCAAAACTCAGATTCGTATCAATATACTTTTGCATCACACCGACAATTTGCGGCAGACGAGGCAACACCGCCATACTAGAAAGCCTAGACAGCAACGCTTTAAGTAACATCTGCTGACGCTGTACCCTACCAATATCTCCTTTACTATCATTGCGGAAGCGAGCAAATTGTTCCGCCTGTTCGCCATTAAGAATTTGCCAGCCCTGAGCTAAATCGATATTAAGTTTTTGAGTTTCATCTATATATTGCATTGGCTGAGGCACAAATACCTCAATACCCCCCAGCAAGTCTACCAATTCCCGAAATGCACTCGTGCTGACACGAACATAACGATCAATCGACACATTATTAAGAGTATGACTGATAACCCGCGCTGCCAGAGCAGCCCCGCCTCTGACGTTGGCATCATTAATTTTATCTATGCCAATTCCAGGAATATTCACCTGAGTATCGCGGGGAATTGAAAGCATATTCAGAGAATTTGTCGTAGGATCAAAACGCAATAGCAGTATTGTATCGCTATTGCCACTGAAAATATCCGTAAGATTTTGATTATAACTACTGAGGTGATCAATTCCCATAACTAAAATGTTCACTGGGCGCGTTAATCGATATTGAAAGTTGCGACGCCACAACTGTGCGCTCGCACCATCTGACTTTATCCCGAACAATGGCAGCGACAAAGGCATGATCAGCGCCACCGTTGCCCCGAGAGTCGCCGAAATCGTCGCCGTCAAAATCAGCCCAGTACTCAATAATATCCACCGTCCTAGGATTAAACCGAGTTTTAGTCTAGGAACTCGAAAAGCTGCACTCTCAGACTTTTTTTTTGTTTGAGGGGAAAGATCAGATGTTTGAGAATCTGCGCCCTGAATTATCGGTTCTATTCCTTGTCCCACATTCACCTCACACGCAGCGGCTATCACAAAAGCTTAACGCGACTGATTATAGCCGCAGCTATCTCTCTACATTAATTCACCGTTTTATATTCTCGATAGTTGGCGCGTAACGGGAAAAAACCTTGTACGATAAGGCGCAGTAAGATTAAGCATTTCACAAAACTACATTAACTATGAATCCCCCGATCATCCCTGTTATTCTTGCTGGCGGTAAAGGCGAACGCTTCTGGCCGCTTTCGCGCCGCAACAGACCGAAACAATTCTTGAGCCTAGACGGCAGCGGTAAAAGCTTACTACAAGTTACTGCTGAGCGCCTAATCAAACTCTGCGACAGTTGGGAGAACTTATGGGTCATTACCTCTGGCCCGCTAGCAGATGGGGTGAAAGAACAACTGCCTTGCCTGCATCTGGAAAATTTACTCATAGAGCCAGAAGGGCGCGATACGGCAGCAGCAGTGGCTTGGGCGTCTTTGGAAATTGAGCGACGTTATGGCGAGGAAGCTGTTGTCGGTTTTTTCCCAGCGGATCACTGGATTGGTGACGAGGAGATGTTCAAACAAACGATCGCTGCTGCTTGTACTTTAGCGAGGGCAACAGAGGCGCTCGTGACACTGGGGGTGAAGCCCACTCATCCAGCTACCGGTTACGGCTATATCGAGCAAGGGCAACCGGTGGGCACTTTTAGGGGTTTGCCGACTTATCGGGTAAGCCGTTTTACAGAAAAGCCTGATTTCGGTACGGCTCAGTGGTTTTTATCCACTGGGCGTTTTAGTTGGAATAGCGGCATGTTTATTTTCCGTGTTGGTGTTGTCTTAGTAGAACTTAATATTCATGCCGAGGAAATTATCAGCCCTTTGAGAGAAAAAGGACCTTCTTGTTATTCAGAGCTGCCGAAAACCAGTATCGATTATGCTTTAATGGAAAAAACCCAAAAAGCTTATGTCTTGCCGGCAGAGTTTGGTTGGGACGATTTGGGTGACTGGAATGCCCTTGAGCGCTTATTGAAAAAAGACGCCCCCAATGTTGAGCAAGCTACTCATATTGGGCTAGATACCTATAATACGATTCTATATGCTAGCAACCCTGATGATGTTATTGTTACCATTGGTTTAGAAAATGTGGTAGTGGTGCGCGATCGCAATGTTACTCTGATTGTTAGAAAAGATCGCACACAAGATATTAAGCAGGTACTCAAAACTCTGGAAGAAAACCCTCAATTTGAGAACTTGCTCTAAATTTGTAATTTTTTAACTACTCTAGTAATTAGCTGTTAGCAAATGACTAATAGCTAATTACTGATATTTTTAACCACGCTCTGCCACTTCGGTTATTTCTGACTTAGGATAAAATATGTTTCCTTTAACAAAAATTAGCGCTCGCCAGGGAGAAATTTTAGAAGTTGTTTTCCGCAACGGCTGGGATTACATGCGCGGAATTCTTACTGGTGGAAAGACGGGAGAACCGCAATTACCACCGCCAGCCGTGCTCCGAAATATTTTAATAGAATTAGGACCTGTTTATGTTAAATTAGGACAGTTATTGAGTACGCGCCCAGACTTACTGCCAGCAGAATATATTGACGCCTTGACGGATTTGCAAGCTAATGTGCCGCCTGTGCCTTGGAGAGAAGTAGAAAATGTTATCCGGGAGCAATTGAAAAAACCGATAGAAGAAGTATTTAGTTATATTAATACTAATGCGATCGCAGCCGGTTCAATAGCGCAAACTCACAAAGCAACATTAAAAGACGGGCGTTTAGTAGCTTTAAAAGTTCAGCGCCCAGGTATTGACACTCTAATCGAGCGGGATTTAGAATTAATTAGAGGCTTGGCAGAATTAGTAGCCCTAACTGACTTTGGTAAAGATTATGATTTAGTAGCTTTAGCTGAAGAGTTTGCGCTCGCTCTGACGGCAGAATTAGATTTTACGCAAGAAGCTAGATACACAAATCAATTGCGGCGCAACTTATCTAAAAGTCAGTGGTTCGAGCCAAAACAAATCGTAATTCCAGAAATAAATTGGCAGTTGACAAGCGAAAAATTATTAGTGCTAGAATGGTTAGAGGGGGTGCCGCTACTGTCAGCAGACTTGCAAGAAAATAATAGCAAAGTTGATATTTCTGAAAAACGCAGAGCGATTACAAGATTGTTATTTCGCACTTTTTTTCAGCAGATTTATATAGACGGATTTTTTCACGCAGATCCCCATCCAGGAAATATATTTTATTTGAAAGATGGGCGTTTGGCATTACTAGATTTTGGAATGATAGGCAGACTCGATCCGCGCTCGCAGCAAATTCTAACGGAAATGTTGCTAGCGATCGTAGATTTAGATGCCGCCCGTTGTGCGCAATTAACCATACAACTAGCTGATGCAGCCGAGCCGGAAAAAATCGCTGATTTGGAAAGCGATTTGGCGAAAATGCTGCGAAAATATTATAATCTTAGTCTTTCACAAATCAATCTCTCGCAAGTAGTTTACGAACTGTTACAAATTGCCCGCGACAATAAAATACGTTTGCCGAGCAATATGGGCTTGTATGCAAAAGCGATCGCTAATCTAGAAGGAGTGGCACGTTTATTCGATCCCGAAATCAACTTGCTTGACGAAATAAAACCGCTAATGACAGATTTATTTCGGAAACAATTATTTGGCGACGATATACTCCAAACCACATTAAGAACCGCCCTAGATATTAAAAGCCTATCTTTACAGTCTCCCCGTCAATTCGAGTTACTCTTAGATAGAGTTACATCAGAAACATTGCAATGGAACTTAACACTAAAAGAACTTGACGGGCTGCGCCGCAGTTTAGACGATTCCGCCAATCGAATTTCATTTAGTATTGTAGTAGGCTCCCTAATTATTGGAGCAGCCATTACCTTTTCTCAAGTACAAACACCTCAACAAACCTTTGTAAGCAGCGCTTTATTTTATGCAGCAAGCTTTCTAGGATTGTGGTTAATTATCAGTATTTTGCGTTCAGGAAGATTAAAGTAATTGTTCAATCCCACACCAACCCCAAAAAAATTTAGATAAAAAAGAGGCAAGAAAACGCCCCTATCCTTACTGTTGTTAATTGTATTGATTCTATAGGCTGATTTTTCAGATATCATAAAGCATCAGGATCTTCTCCTAATGCTCTCAATCGGGCTGCCAAGCGCTCAGCCCGCAGACGCTCGGCTTCGGCTTGCTGTTGGGCAGCTTCAGCCCGCAGACGCTCGGCTTCGGCTTGCTGTTGGGCAGCTTCAGCCCGCAGACGCTCAGCTTCGGCTTGCTGTTGGGCAGCTTCATAGGGTAACAAGACGAGATTGCCGTCTGGATAATAGAAACGCAACCATACAGCTAATTCTCGTTGTATGATTCCTTCCCAAGTTCCTAACCACAATCCTAAAGTTTCACACCAAAGCCAACCTTTTTCGTTTGCCACGAGGGGCTGATAGCGCTGGTTGGCATCCAGGTGCCACCCCTGTAAGGAATTGGGATTGAAAGGATTGAAGACAAAATAGTCGGGGGTTCTGAAAATCCGCTCGTATAGATCTTTTTTGGCGCCGGTGTCTATTTGTGCTGTTGAGGAAGACATTAGCTCTATGATAACATCGGGATAACGACCGTCTTCTTCCCAAACTACCCAGCCTTGCCGAATTTTACTGCCATCAACGCCGATGACGACAAAAAAATCGGGTCCTCTAAAGTCTCGATTGCGAATTTGATTGCTGCTATAGTATATGAACATGTTACCGCCTGTGTAGAAGTCATTGCGATCGCGCCAAGCGTGTTGCAATGATTCAATCAGGACGTTCATAGCCGTGCGGTGGCGATTTGTTTCCAAGGGTTCACCATCGTCAAAAATTAAATCTGTTGGCGGCATGGGAGGTTCCCATTCCCCTGTTTCTTTTGTCTGGGATAAAATTTCTGTAGTTGCCTCAATTGACATGGCGTGATTCTCCAGACTTACTGTTATATTTTATTATATTTTATCACTGGAATTATCTTTTCTTTCAGAAGGCGATCGCTCTATTTTTCTTTTCTTGACTTTTCTTGCCGCCATACCAATTCCAACCTCTCCTGAATTGCTTTTTATAAAGCTATTTTTTTAATTGTGTAAACAGGCTTCAAAAATTATTATTTAGTATTCTCTAATTGATGAGGGTTTGAGGGTACGTTATATATATTTTATACTATTTCCATAATTCTAGATTATCGGCTGTAAAAAAAACCGGTTTATAAAAAAACCGGTTGGGATAGGCGATTATTTGTATCTACTTAATTACTTAGCAAGTTCCTTTTCGATCGCCTCTATCAATTCTGGCGAATCCGGTTTAACGCTGCTCTTGAAACGAGCAACTATCTCCCCATTTTTGCCAACCAGAAATTTTTCAAAATTCCAAGAAACATCTCCGGGAGGATTAACTGCACTGGTGAGTCGAGCGTATAGAGGGTGTTGCTGCGGTCCTTTAGCATGGACTTTATCGAACAACTCGAAAGTAACGCCGTACTTTGTGGAGCAGAATTGCTTAATTTCCTCATTAGTTCCCGGTTCTTGCCCCCCAAAATCATTACAGGGGAAGCCCAAAACTCGCAACCCTGCTCCTTTGTACTGCTGGTGCAACTTTTCCAATCCGGCATATTGGGGGGTATAGCCGCAGTAAGAGGCGACATTAACGATCAGCAGAACATTTCCTGCGTATTCGCCGAGTGTTTTCTCTTTCCCGTCGATCGTTTTCACCACGATATCGGAGACTTGGTTGCTCATCTTCCCTATTTTTTAAGTCATTGTTTGGTGATAATAGCTTCTAGTATATCGATAGAGAAGCTCGCACACTCTTCTTGCGATTGTTCTGCTCGTCACCATGGGCCGCAGCGTGGCCATTGGCCTCTTTCAAGTTCTAAAAATTTTTTAGATCTACTTGCTTTTTTGAAAAAACAGTGTTAGTATAATAAAGCTCAACGGGGCGTAGCGCAGCTTGGTAGCGCACTACTTTGGGGTAGTAGGGGTCGTGGGTTCAAATCCCGCCGCTCCGACTTTAGAATAATGCAATACCCCAAACAAGACCCTCTTTCAAAGAGGGTTTTGTAGTTTTTAGATCGTTTTACATGCCTGGTATGGGTGAATGATTTGCAGCAGCGGGAAGATTTTGACTGTTTGAGCAGTTGAATCTGTACTCGCGCCAGCGCTGAATATAAATAAATTTTTTAAAAAATAAAAAATAAAAAATAAATTATTAAATTCTCACTCTCGGCTATTGTAATATACTAAATAAAGAATTTTTAGATAATGAATACAGAAGTTTTCAGAGCTGTTTGTGCTATGGCCACTTTTCCGACTATAGCTCCAGAGCGATCTAGTCAAGTAACCCGCAAACCTTATCCCAATTACAAAGTAATCGTACTCAACGACGACTTTAATACGTTCCAGCACGTAGCGCAGTGCTTAATGAAGTACATACCTTGTATGACAAGCGATCGCGCTTGGGAACTAACCAATCAAGTCCACTACGAAGGCCAAGCTACTGTTTGGGTTGGCCCCCAAGAGCAAGCTGAACTTTACCACCAGCAACTCAGTCGCGCTGGCTTAACGATGGCCCCTCTAGAAAAGGCCTAGATGAGAAATAAAACTTTCCCCAGTCGCAGATTGCTTATAGATGGTAAAGCCATAAGAATATAGAAAAGTCGTATTTTGGCAACCATCTATGAGCAATCAATCATCTACTGGGCGATTAGTAATGAATCATTCGACTCACATTCCTGGTTTGATACCGATATTAGCTCGCCTGAGCAAACATCAAGGCATACAAACCATAACTCCTGGCGTCATCGGGCAGGTAAGAGGGCATACCCCTCGTTTAACATTGCGGGTGTCAGTGCCGATTCGCGGAGGATTCAAATTACTGGCTAGACAGGGGAAAACGGTACAGGAAGTTTTTGTCATTACCAGTCTGACGCAGCCAGAATTAGAAGCGGCGCTGGCAGTAGCACAAAAATTAAAATAAGTCAAGCATTAGCTTGGCATTTTGGGAAAGCGCATATCAATATCAATATTGTTATTGTTGCTGTTCTAGCAAACTCTCCGCAATATCATACCATTTTTCTCGTAATTCGGCATCTTCGGAGTTGTTAGTCAAACTGCGCCGATTTAATTCAGGGTGTTGCGCGTAAAATAACTCGTCAACTTGCTGGTAAAAATTTCCTTCATCCAGTTTCAGATCCTTAATACGTTGGCGTATTTTTATCCGCCTTTCCTTTTCGGATTGGTTCGAGTTTGATGGATGAGAGGAAACTGGATTAGAAGGGAAAGGGATAGACGGCAAAGAAATATTAGGCAGTGGCAGAGATATCTCAGGAGGCGAAGGTAAAGAAATATTGGGCAGCAATGAAAACAAATTCGATTTTATTACAGCTAAAATAACAAGTGCAGGCACTATTACAACACTCATTCCTTGAGCGAGTGCTCGCCAATAAAGTAAATTGTCAGGTTGGGAAGGTGAACTTTGAGGTTTCGGAGGTTTCGATTTTCCGCCAGATGCAATGCGCGTTGCTATTTGAGAAACTGCGTTAGTAATTTTATGCCAGCCGGGAGCGACAATTTGTGTTGCCATCTGGGTAAAAGCATAAGAATTTTGAGTGACAGAAGGCTGAAGCACTTGTAGTACTTCACGAGCTTCTTGATAGCGCTCGCGCACTCGGTATGCCAGCATTTTATCCAGCACCGCCTCTAATTTCGGGCTTACTTTAACTTCTTGCTTCCAGCGCCAAACCCCATTAGCAACATCATAAAGATTTTTCGGAGCTTTTCCGGTTAACAACACTAGCACCGTCACTGCTAGGGAATACAAATCACTAGCAGGATAAACCTTCCCCAAACGTATTTGTTCTTCAGGTATATAACCATCCTTACCCACTACCGTACCGAAAGATTTTCCAGTTACTTGTGAGATAGCATTGACAGCAACCTGCTTAACCGAACCGAAGTCAATCAAAATCGGCAGTTTATCATAACTACGCTGGATGATGTTGTCTGGGGAAATATCGCGATGGATAACATTTTGTGAATGGATATACTGCAAAACAGGCAGTATTTGCAGCAATAATTGTATCACTTCTGACTCGCTAAACACCCTGCCCTGTTTGAGGCGGGAGTTAAGAATCTGCCAATAGCTTTCACCTTCTATATAATCTTGTACTAAAAATAGAGATTCGCCTCCTGCAACGCTGACGGGCAACAATTCTCGAAAGCGGGGAATTTGAGGGTGATTAAGGGTGTAGAGGGTTGCCGCTTCTCGCTCGAATAGCTCTCTAGCTTTTTGCAATTCACTACTGCTTGTAACCAGAGGGGCAAATTCCTTGAGTATACAGCGCTCGTTGTAACGACGGATATCTTCAGCGAGGTATGTGCGCCCAAATCCACCGCGCCCCAATTCGCGCAAAATCTTGTAGCGTCTATCTAGGATTGTACCGTTGGCAAGAGGCGAAGTCGTGTGCATAAGTAAATCCCCAAATCTTGGAATTCGGGAAAGAGGAGATAAGTTTAAGCCGTTATTTTAAATGATTTCGGTATTATAGATTCTTAAACAACAAGCAAGGAAATTCTACCGGAAAGTTCTCGATTTAGGAAACTGGGCTTTTGCTAGTGAGTTCTACGAAAGTCCAAAAGACTGCAAAGATAGCCATGTCTGTTTAAGTACGGGAGAATCGCTTATGTCTTTCTGACACCGAGTATAGCGCATTTCTTTTATCTCGCTTTATCTCGCTGTGAGAAAATTAAGCCAAATGAAATTCTTTGAGAGCGGGTAAAAAATTCCTATTTTCGTGATTAGAACTGCTGAGTTTAATTAGGGCAAAACGCTGTAAAGGCGTGAGGTTTGCCCACTTTTCGGGTGCGATCGCTACTCCCAAAGACTGTGCCTTTTCCTGCACTGCATACGGCACATTTTTTTCATCCATCCAGGGTGGATTCTCCTGAATAGGAAACTCAGTAGCCTGTGTTCCTTCACGTTCTAATACTAATTGTAGCAACTTATTTCGATAAGCTTGTATTTCCTCTGGCGTTGTGCAAGGTAGCTCAACTAATAATTGCCGTTCTTTTTTACTAAAGTGATTCCACTGATTAAGTTTCAGTTTCACACCGCAAGTATCTAATTTAAACCGAACTAGCATAGGAATGCACCTTAGATTATTGACAAAATCTGATTCAAATTCAAAAAACATAATCCTTCAAAAATATAAAAAATATGTTATTAATTATAAAAGCTTTCAAAGGGCACAATTATACGAACCGGAAAGAAGAAAGTTCAAGAGACAGTTGAGCCGTCAGTTGTACGATCGCAATCAGTTCATTTGGCGGTTGATTTTGGGCGTCATTCCCTCCTCCAGTAGCCTTTAGATAAATAGCTGTTCCTTGGGGTAAATTCCTAGGGGAATTTTCAAGAAGGTAATCCGTAGCGCTACCACCCAATTGGAGAATATCTTGTCCAATTACAAAGTCTTTAATTAAAGCATAATCGCGCGTGCCAGAAGTAGTATCATTGCCGTCATTGTAATAGGTTTTACCGGTTTCGCCTAGAATGAAAACATCTACGCCCCCACCGCCAATCAAGATATCAATTTCTCGATCTCCGGGATTTTCAGCAGTAGGATCAATGCCAATCAAACTATCATTACCTAAATCCCCATTTATAAAATCATTGCCAATACCGCCGACGAGGTAATCTGAATCTTTGCCGCCGAAAAGAGTATCTCTGTCACTTCCTCCAAACAGCGAATCATTGTCAACATTGCCGAAGAGGCTATCTCTTCCATTGCCGCCAAAAATGCTATCGTCTCCCAAGTTTCCAGAGACAATATCATCGCCAGCACTTTCAGCGATCGAGTCATTATCTTTGCCGCCAAATATAGTATCGTTACCTCCTCCGGCAATTATAAGATCTTTCCCAGTATTGCCATAAAATATATTTTCCCCCTCTACGTCAAAAAGATAATCATTATTATCATTGCCAACGAGAATATCGTTGCCTGCACTCCCATCAATGCTGTCGCCACCTTCATTGCCATAGAGTAAGTCATTGCCACCACTGCCAAAGATAATATCATTGCCGCCTTCCCCGAATATGGTATCGTTTTCTAGGGTTCCTAGAAGGGTATCGTTGCCACCAGTTCCTCGAATAATGTTAATAATTATTTCAGCAGTAATTTGACCGCGAATTTCACCTGTTGGGAAACGATTAGTGTAAACATTTAAGTAGAGCTCAGTATCGGCGCCTGAAGCAGTAGATCTTAGTTTGGCAGCAAAATTACTAATCGGCTGATTGGCAGGATCGAGGATGTCCCAATTTCCGATAAGTTTTACTGAACCATCGGGATTATTGACAATTCTGAAATTATTTGTATCTTGAGCGGGATTGATAATACTAAAGACAATGGGGCCATTTGTACCTCGTGCTCCTACATGAAAGGAAACGTTGGTGACGTCATCTGCTGTATCGACTGTTTGAGGGGGTAAAAGCTGTGCAGGTGCGAAGTCTAATCCAGCAATGGTTATTTCGTAGCTGAGAACATCTCCTACATCGCTGATGGTAAAATTAGCGGTGCCGGTGGCAACAGACGTGGTGGGTGGCGACTGTTGAGCGCCTGTCAGAATTGCTTGAAAGCGAGTGGCCATCTGAAATATTCTCCCGGATTGCAGATGTTGTAATATCTTACTTAAAAATATGATGCTAGTTGCCGGGTTGCAGAAGTTGTTTTGTGCTACTTTTAGAGGAGGGCGAGCGCTGCTTTTATAGTATTTCTTATACTGAAAAATTAAAAATCAAAAACCTGATTTTAGGAATATATAGCTATTATTTAAAGGAATTAAAAAGGCAAAAGAAAGAATTCTTTCCTTTGCCTGAGGGCGAGCGCTTCTATTTGCTATTCCTTTTAAAGTCGCTGTAGTAAACTGCAACCGTGGGTATCAGTGCCGCAGGTATTTAACAGACCCCAGGCGGCGCTGAGTGCTTCTATCTCCTCGGTTTGTTTAGGACTGGGATACCAGGGGTTAGGGTTGCCATAGGCATAGTAGGTTTCTACCCCATCAATGCCCAATTCTGCGGCAGCTGGAATCAGTTGCTCGGCGGCGATACGATAGCGAGCGGGGTGTGCAAGAACAGCCAAACCTCCGGCTGCTTGAATAGAGGTAATGACTGTAGAGGCTTTGTAGTAATCTCCTGCTGGTGCTTTATGTTGCAGGTAGGGCTGCATAGCCGGGTGTTCGGGGTCAAAAGCATAGCCGAGAATATGTACTTCGCATCCGAGGAGATCGGCGTTAATTTCTACGCCCGTCCAGAGAAGGGGTAAAGACTGGCTATTTCTGACTGCTGTTGTTTCGTCCTGACGGTCGAATACTTGTCGGGACTCTAGCCAGCGCTGAGCTGCTTGGTAGCCGCCGATGCTGTGGTGGTCGGTAATGGCCAACCCTTTTAGACCAATGGCGATCGCTTGCTCGACCACTTCTTCCGGCTTCAACTGGCCATCGGAAAAGGTTGTATGCATGTGAAAGTTGTACGATTTGGGACAACTACTTGCATTGATTGTTTTAAAAACTGCTTGGAGTCCCGACACGTCTTGTGCTGCTGGCTTTTTAGAAACGGAAGCGCGAGCGAGTTTGACCGCCATGACTGCCTCATGGATAAGTGGTTTCTTTTCTACTATATCTTAATATTTCTTAAACGTGAGCAACTGGAAGAAATCTTAATTCCAGCCCTAGGTTGCCAACTTAATCATGGGGGCGTATTTGCTTGGTCAAGTGGCCAGTGAGATTTTGATAATTTTGTGTTTTTTTTCAAAATTACGCATGGTAGGAAGCACCTGAATTTATTTGAAAATATAGTTTTTGTTTTGAATTAATCTGGCAATCAAAGTAAACGAAACTATTGCTTTCCTAAGCTTGCAAATTCCCAAACGCGAGCGCGGCAAGCGTTTTTTTATTGAGCACTAAAAACTCCTAAAGCCCAAGCAGGAGATAGAGATTGTAGAAAGGCATGAGTTGAGTGGGAATTGATGATAAGTGGTAAGAAGAGATGAGCTCATTCTACCCCAAACAGAAAACCCTCATCACTCATCCCTATTTCTCCGCAGTGCCATTGCGGACTTCCCATGCCATATCTAACAGGTTAGTCCAGCGCTTTTGCACCTGTTTAGGCGTACATTGCAGAGCTTGAGCGATTTCTCGATCATCAACTCCGGCACGCTTAAGTTCAAGCAACTGTCGCTGTTGGGGGGTAAGTTGCTTAAGGAAAGCTTGCCACTGTTGAGGCGGCATACCCAAATTTTGATCCAAGTCGGCACCCAACCATTGATGTACAAGTTTCCAGTTGTGAGCGCGGGCAAACTTTTCGACGTGATATTTGAAACGTTGTTGCAGGTAGTCACGCTGACGAGCTGTCAAGCCCAGTATTTCGTCGATTTCCTGAGCTGCCATATCTTGAAGCTTCAATACTAGATAATCCACACAGTCATTTTGACCTTGGGATTCGAGATATTTGATCAGTTCAGAGATGACGCGATCGCGCACCACTGCCTCAGCAGGATCAACCGTATCAGCAATCATTTGTTCTCTGACTTGTTGCGCTGCTTGCGAGCGGTTTTGGACTTCAGCCTCTTCTGCCTTGGGGAATTCCACTGCTTGTTCAATATCTAGTACAGTTTCCGCAGGCTGCCCATAGGCGAACCCTTGCGCTCGCAAGACGATCAGTTGTTGACTGCCGCGAGCTGGCAAACTAATCCGTCGCTTAGCATAGTGTTCAGTGAAAGCCATGTATTCTGCCAATTCCAACTGGGTGCGGGGGGTGTAATCATCTGGGAGTTCGTTTTCCCGCCGGAAAGCCCTTAGGGATTCCATATAGAAGCCTTGCAAGAAGTCTTCAATCAGATTAAAGCGAGCCTGAAAGCCCAAACGAGCGCGCAGGGGGGCAACATGGCGGTACACCATGGCGCTGAGGTTACTATGCAGCTCTATACGCCCTTGTTTGGAACCTAGCTGATAGTATTCGAGACATTTTTGTAAGCGGTGACGGGCTAAGGCTAGCTGCCAGGAACGCACTTGACCAGAAGTTTGAATGCGATCGCTTTTCTGACAAATCCGCTGGCTCTCTTTCGCCATTCGCAGGGCTACTGCACGGGCGCTTTTCGGCGAAGATTGAACTTTCTGTTGCAGTTCAGCAACCAGTTGATCTGCCAGACGTTCTACATCCATTCCCGACCAAGATTTTGTTTGCCTTTCGCCGTGGGAAAGATCTTCTTGCCACGACTCGTAATTAGGGCTATTGTTTGGTACCGGAGTGATGCTGAAATTACTGGGTGCTTGCTGGAAAGAATTTGCTAGTGGAGAATTCATAGTTTGGCCTCTGGTGACACACGCCGGGGACATATTGCTGTTTTCTGAAAGCTGCGGCAGCGAGGTTAGTATCGCTCCACTTCACCGCTGTCGCTCCCAACTCTCTACACTTCGACTGTATGAGGCTGCTCTGCTCAGGAGGGTTTTCAGGTTGCCACTACTTCGGAAAGCCTGCCACCGGACTAAGTGACCACTGGTAGGAGCCTCATTGAGGTATCTGTAAGCCACTCCTTATAGGAGGCTCCGATCTTTGACGGATCGGTATTTTGGCAATTCAGATCCTTTTACAACGATAGCGCATACCTGAGGGGTTAGACCCCTCATTTATGTAGACAGTTCCGAAATTGGCTGTATATTTCTGTACCGGCTTGATAGCTGGCACACTGGCAAACTTATTTCAGTTAAAAAAGTTATGGCGTCCGGAGGGTTTAGAAATTTAAGAAACGGTGTGTGGTAGCGTGTGGCGAGCCCTTCTCCTCCCGTTACTGTAGCCTTTGACTGCTCGCGGCACTAACTTTCCTATACACTGGGATTTATCTTGCTCCGGAGTTTTAAGTTGGGGTGTGAAATCAGCTCAGGGGGTGGAAGTCAAAAAAAAAACAGGCTTTACTTGCCTGCCCTACTTCCAAAACCCAAAACTCATCCAAAACCTATCTAACCTCCGAAAGCCAATATTCCGCCATTTCCCATCCCAGCCCCTGTCGCACTACCATTGGTTCTTCCGTCGTTAAATCCAAAATAGTCGAAACCTGATATCCTGGATCTTGGCCAGTATCCACAATCACATCTACTAACTTGTCCAGACGATCAAAAAGCACAGCCCTTTCTATAGCACCTTCCGGCTGCGAGCCATTTGGGGAATCGCTGTCGCTCGGCAAATGCGCACTTGTAGAGATAATCGGATTTCCCAACGCCCTAAGTAGCGCTTGACACACCACCTGAGCCGGCACGCGAATGCCAGTGGTTTTGCGTTTGGGATCTTGCACCAGCTTGGGTACCAGTTTGGTTGCAGGCAGCAAAAATGTGTAAGTCCCTGGAACTAGGCGTTTCATAATCCGATAAGCTGTATCGGTGACGAATGCATAAGATGCCACATTCGACAGAGAAGAACACAGGAAAGTTAAGGGTTTGTCATTAGACAGCCGCTTTATTCGCCTGACACGCTCTACTGCCGATTTGACATTGATGTCGCACCCGATCGCGTAAACTGTATCTGTAGGATACAGCATGACAGCCCCTTTACGGAGTGCGTCCCTGATCTCTTCAATTTTGCGCGTTTGCGGCGTATCTGGATGAATTTCGTAGATGGTGGCCATAAATAGCTCCTTTGATGACCTTTTAAACGGATGTTTTTATAAGGCCTGCTGAGCTGTCATAATCTCAAGTGAATGTGCAATGAAAAAAATAGCGTATCTCGAATGTCCCACCGGCATTGCCGGCGATATGTGTCTAGGTGCTCTCACTAGCGCTGGCGTCCCCCTAGATTACCTAATTGAAAAACTCAAACTTCTGGGTATTTCTGAAGAATACCAGCTCCGCGCCGAACTCGTACACCGCAACCTACAGCAGGCAACAAAAGTGCATGTAGAGTTATTAAAAAATACGACTAGGGCGGAAAACTACGAACCAGGAGAACCCATCGAAGCCCCCACATTTGCAGAACACCACCACTCTCACCACCACCACAACCATAATAATCATGAAACCTCTACCCACCCCCGCCACCTGCCAGAGATAGAAAAACTAATAACCTCCGCCGGATTACCTCCAAGAGCCGAAAAATGGAGCCTCGCCGTATTCCGTCAGCTGGCAAAAGCAGAAGGGGCAGTACACGGGATTGCACCGGAGCAAGTCCACTTTCACGAAGTCGGTGCCACGGATGCGATTGTAGATATTGTCGGCACTTGTTTGGGTTTGGATTGGCTCTCAATCGATGAGTTATACTGTTCCCCAATGCCCACAGGCGGCGGCACGGTGAGAGCAGCACATGGGCTAATGCCTGTGCCAACACCAGCAGTGCTGAAATTGTGGGAAATGCGGCAAGTACCGGTTTATAGTAATGGTATTGAGCGCGAGTTGTGTACTCCTACAGGAGTGGCGATCGCTACTACTCTGGCCACTGGTTTTGGCAAGCCACCAGCAATGACTATTCAGCGTGTGGGGTTGGGAGCCGGCAGTCGCTTGCTACCAATTCCAAATATTCTCAGATTATGGATTGGTGAAGCAGATGAGCAAGAATCATTCATCCCTAACTCCCTAGAAACTATTTCTGTATTAGAAACGCAAATAGACGATTTAAACCCACAAGCGCTCGCTTATACTCTTGAAGCTCTATTTGCCGCCGGCGCTCTCGATGTCTTCACACAAACTATCGGCATGAAAAAATCCCGTACCGGCATATTACTCACAGTTATCTGCTATCCCGAAAACCAGCACTTATGTGAACAAATTATCTTCCGCGAAACTACTACCCTAGGAATTCGGCGTTCAATACAACAAAGAACAATTTTGCAGCGAGAAATTCAGTATGTAAAAACTCCCTTAGGTGAAGTGAGAGTAAAAGTAGCTAAGTTTGGAGAAAAAGGAGCGATCGCTAACGTGCAACCAGAATATGAAGACGTCGCCCACCTTGCAAGACAGCACCAAAAAAGCTGGCGCGAGGTACATCGTATAGCACAAGAGAGTTGGTATACTCAGAATGCATTAAAAAATAACTAAATTGGTTGCGCTCGCGTCCCCAGAAACATCCAGAAACATCAGAAATTATATAACAATCTCTGAAGGATTAGCGGTTCCCGTCAAAATATCCACTACTTCTGCTGCCGTCAACAAAGGATTAGCGCTCAAAATCAGAGCGGCAACACCCGCAACATGGGGAGCAGCCATCGACGTGCCGGTTTGACTATCATAGCTTCTCGGCGGAATAGTCGAGGGCACATCCACTCCTGGAGCCACCACATAATTTAGGCGAGTCGAGCCACTACGACTACTAAATTCCCCAAATTTCTTATTGCGATCAATTGCGCCCACAGCAATCACCCCTGGGCTAATAGCCAAATCTGCCGGCGGCTCTGGTGTATTTTGAGATGTATTGCCAGCAGCGATAACAACACAAGCACCAGCCGTGACAGCGTCGCGAATAGCACTATTGACAATTTCGCTATTAGGAGCGAGAGAATCGATTCCCAAACTGATATTAATTACTCTCGCTCCATTAGCTGCAGCATAGCGAATGCCATTAGCTAGACTCTCATAGTATACCGCCTCAGTAAACTTTTTCCCGTCGTCGGGAAATACTTTCACCGGCATTATCTGAGCATTGTAAGCAACACCAGTAGTTCCCGTGCCATTTTTCAAAGCGGCAATAGTACCGGCAACATGTGTACCATGAGAATTTTTTATAGAAACAGGGCTTGGATTATTATCATTATCTGCAAAATCCCAACCCTGCACATCATCGATAAAACCGTTGCCATCGTCGTCGATACCGTTGCCAGCTCTTTCACTGGTATTTAACCAAATATTAGATTTCAAATCAGGATGTTCAATAGTGACACCATCATCAACGACAGCAACGATAACGCCGGAGCCAGTATAACCAGAATTCCAAGCGGATGAAACAGCGATCGCATTCAAATCCCCCGCATTTGTTCCCTCTGCCTGAGTTAAAACAGGAGCATCAGGAAGATTGACAACACCAATAGCCCTGGCAACTGCCGCCGAGGCATCAACTAAACCGTACCCAAAAAAACCATTAAAACCAGGAGCTGTCGAACCAGCAGCAGGAGAAACCAAAGCCGGAGTCGCCGATATAGTCAAATCATACGTAACCTCCCCCTGGAATTGCTCCACCCTCACATAATAAGTTCCTGCTGGCAGAGGGTAGCTATTAATACTTTCTGGCGTCAAATCCATTTCGGCTGAGAAAGCTATCAAATCTTGGGGAATATCAAGTTGAGCATCGCTACCGATATCCTGCGCTAGTATTAAATCGGCATCCCCCGTCAAGCCATTGAGATTGACGCTGACAGTGCTAGTTGTAGGCAGAGTGAAACGGTAAGTCTCAGATGGTTTGCTAGTGCCAACAAAACCGCTGATTGTTTTAATAGTTTCGATAGAGCCTATATCTGTAGCCAAACTCAAGTTGAGAGTCAAATCTGGCGCTTTAGGCAGCCTTCCCTCATTCAACCCATACTGAATAAAATGCTTTATAGGGCTTAACCCTCCGTAACTGACTGCGGCGGCAACATCTGGGTTAGTAGCTAAATAATAGACGGTATCGAAAAAGGGACCAGGGTCACGGTTTTCATATTGGCCAAATTCTACGAAATGTCTGATACCGGTGAGGGGAGCGGGGCTGCCGGCACTAGCTTCTACGCTCGCCGCCACATCTGGATTATTTTACAGATAAAAATCGGTAAAGAAATCAAAAAATGGATCTCGTCCTTCAAATTGACCGTATTCGATGAAATGTTGGATAGGGCTGATGCCTGTGTTACTGACAATATCTGCTATTTCTGGATAAATTTCCAGATAAAATTGAGTATCAAAAAAAGGACCAGGGTTGCGTCCTTCATATTGACCAAAATATAAGAAGTGTTCAAATCCATTGGTGAAGCTACCGGCTGCTACTGCTTGCTCCACATCTGGGTTTTTTGCCAGATAATAACTATCTTCGTAGAGAGAATATATGTCTAACATTTGGCTACCAATGTTGATGTTTTGCTGTTAAGCTAAATTGGCAATCTAAGATTATAAAACTAATGCTGAAAGCAATCAAGCCTGCTCTTATGCGTCTGAAGCTTTATCTGCGGTGGGTAATTATCGGCGTGACGCTATTTTTTTTGGGCAAAACTGTCAAGGATAACTGGCGGGAAGTTGCGGTAATTCACATTAACGGTGTGGGGTGGGGAATGTTAGCGCTCGCTCTTTTCGTCACTCTACTTGCCCACATTTGGGCAGCTTGGGTATGGAGCTGGATTCTCTGCTGGTTCAAGCAAAATATTCCCCTCAGTTTTGCTGTACGCGTTTATCTAAAAACCAATATTGCCAAATATCTGCCCGGGAATGTCTGGCACTTTTATGCTCGCATATTTGCTATGACAGAAGTGGGTGTTCCCCCTGGAGTGGCTACACTCAGTGTATTACTCGAACCTCTGCTTATGGCGGTAGCGGCACTATCCCTTGCCTTGGCTGGAATTCCAGGGCTTTTAGCTATACCGGGTTTATTATGCGCGTCGGTAGCACTGTTGCTGATTCATCCTCGGATTTTAAACCCAGCGCTACAGTTAGCCGCGCAAGCAAAAGGAGCGACAAGTGAAGTGATACGGCTCGAGCGCTATCCTTTGGTGCTATTACTGGGAGAAGTAGGATTTTTGGGGCTGCGTGGAGCGGGTTTTTTATTGACTTTGGCAGCAATTGTTTCCCCAGAAACTTTACATATAAAAATTTTATACAAACTGCCTCTATTGTTGAGTGCGTTTAGCTTTGCATGGCTCTTGGGTTTGGTTGTGCCGGGAGCACCAGGAGGAATTGGCGTGTTTGAAGCAACAGTGACAGGAATTTTAGAAAGGGATTTTGGAGCTGCTGCCCTCTTGAGTGCGGCTGCCTTCTACCGTCTGACTAGCGTTTTAGCAGAAGTTATGGGCGCTTTGATTGGTGCGAAAAAGCTCTGTTGTTTTATATTCAAGTTGAAATAATATCCGCATCAATTAATGACATATCTTCTTCTATGGTAAAGGGGTTGGTGTATTCTTCTGAAAGGGATTCTTCGCCCCCAGAAGTATCAGTTTGTGTTTCTTCGCTGTCTTCTTCAACAAATTTTATCTGGGAAAAAATTCGATAGTCCTGAATTTCAACTGCGTTTTTATCTGAATTTATCTTTTTCATTTGCAGTAAATTATATTGCACGTTTTCGTCGTAAATTACGAAAGTTATTCTGAAAATTTCGAGAAAATTAACAACCCACTTGCATTCTTCTTCAGGATATTTAAGATAATATTTAATTAATTCGGCTATACAGGCTTCTAGGTGAGGGCGGACTTGTTTACAGATTAGAGTAATTTTGAGTAGAATGATAACTAAAGTGAGGGCGTGACCTTGCGATAGGAGTAAGACAAATAGGGAGGAAGGTTTTTGACGATCTTCGGTTGTTAGGAATTCGACTACTCGCTTGCAAGTTCTAAGTAAAAGTGCATCGGTTAGCGTTTTTTCATTTTGGTCTTTATAAAGCGGTTGCAATTTTTTGCTTAATTTGACATTCAGCGCTAAAACGCATTCTCTACGTTCGACGGAATAAATGAGATATTTTTGCAGGCTCTGTTTGAAATTTTTATATTTGATTCCTTCTGTTTGTTTGAGAAAAATATTTGCAATGTTTACATAGCTAAATTGCCCGCGTTTTGTAATAATGGTTTTAATCAGTTGCAAAACTTCATCCCCAAGAATGGTGGGATTCTTGGGCTTCTGATATGTATTGATCATTATATTGCTGCGAGCAGTATACATAGCTAAATCGAACTTAAATTTTTCCTTTAGCTGCTGGGCTTGTATTCTGGCAGCTTCTCTTTGTTCTGGGGGGTTTTTTACATTTACATATTGATGCATTAAGAGGTAAGAAGTATAGCGATCGCTCCAATGTTTTTCTTCTTTTTCTTCATAGCGCTTAGCAAACAGCTTTAGTTCGTCGAAATCTTTACTTTTGATAAAATTAATTAGCCATTTTCTTAAGTGATTTATTGTCATTGACGAAGTTTCTTCGTAAATCAATGGCATATTAAATAATTCAACTAATTCTTTTATTTCTGAATACTTTCTTGCCGCCAACCAGTTATTGATTATAATATAACAACATCGCTTAATCGTGTTGATAAATTCCTCTTCATCATTAGCAAAAATAATTTCATAAATAGCCGTTTCTGTCTCTGTTTTATTCTGAGGATAAATAAATGTTTTTTTAAATTCTTCTAAGATTCTAGATGTTTCCCATGTTTTTACAATCTCTATAAAAAAGCGAAAAATTTTTTCTTGATATTTTTGAATAATCAGTTTTTTTTGTTCGCTGATTTGGAGAGCAGTGGAAATTTGAAAAACAGTTAATGATTTTTTAGCTCTCATAATAATTCCTTAATTTTTGGTAGCATTTTTAGGGAGTTTAGAGAAAAAATCAATTAATTATTTAGATAAATTAATTCACAAAAACCTTGACGCAGAATTCAAGAAAATAAAGACGATCATCTTTAGTTTGGGAAGAGTGTATAACTTATTTTATTCCCCCCAGTAGGTATTTGAAAAGACTTTTTGGAAGCTAATTTTTTAAAAAGGCGACGTTCTGGCTTTGGGAGCAGTAAGTCGCCGTGAGGTAATGGCGAAAGTAAGGCAAGAAGAGAGGGTGTAGAGAAAAAGACCTATGAGCTTTAATAATGTATCATTTGGCAAGCTGGAAAAGCGAGCGCTTTCTGCAAAAAAGAGTGATAATTTTTAGGAACAGGTGTGAGCTTGATTGCTAAAGGTTGAGCCTGTAGGATGGCAAAAGTTGTCCATCACCAAAAAGCGATTAAATCGCGCTGAGCCCACAGCATTAACAGCCCGCTAATCCCCATCATAGCGATGACAATTTGGCGAAATTGCAAGTCACTCATTTTTTTGAGAAAGTGCTGCCCTATCCAATTAGCAGGTACAGCTGCCAACCCGATAGCCAAACCATAGCCTAGGTATTCAGGCGTCAGGGCTCCCAAGAGCGCATAGGTGACCATTTTGGCAACATGGATGACGACAACATGAGCAGCTTTTGTCGCAACCATTTCCTCTTTGAGTAAGCCATAATTCAAGTAAAACGGATTCATCGTCGGGCCACTGCTACCAATAATTCCAGAAACAAAGGCATACAAAAACCCAACCGGCAAAAACTGCCAAGCCTGCACAGGAAAAATGCGCTCTTTTTTGCCAAAACCAAAACTAAAAACCGTAATAATAAGAAATATAGCTATAACGAGTTCCAGCCAGTCAAAGCGAATTTGTGTAAAAGTATAAGCTCCCAAAACCGCGCCCAGGAGAGCTCCAGGTAAGTACCACAGGGTAACGGGCCAATTGAGGTGTTTCCAAAACATCCAGATACGGTGAGAATTTCCAAGTAGCATACCTGTGGTAATGGTGGGCGCAACCGCAGGTGCCCCAAGCAGGAAATTAACCACGGGTACAAGTACGATGGGAGAGCCGCCACCAGCTATGGCACTTATTGACCATGCGATAAAACTAATCGGGATAAGGAGAAAAACAGTCATGGAATTATCTTTAAAAATGGTTAATATTTTTTAGTTGTGCCACTGCGCCTCCCGCTTTTATAAGATTGTCGATGTTTGCATCCTGGGAGCGCAGCTCTGAGGTTCCTACTGTGACTCTTCCTATTTTCCCCTACTCTGTAGCTATCTCAGCTGTAATTGATGGGCTGCGTCTGGGATAATCACAAAGACTATAAATTTGTGGTGTAAACGAGTGAATAACATACCCCCTCTGGATCTGGCGCAACAGTACCAAAGTATCAGCGAAGAAATAACTGAAGCTGTTTTAGATGTACTGGCATCTGGCCGTTATATTGGTGGCCCTTGGGTGGAAAGTTTTGAGCAGCAGTTTGCTTCCTATATAGGAGTGTCGGAATGTGTGGCATGTAATTCCGGCACGGATGCTCTGTATCTGGCACTGCGGGCTTTGAAGATTGGCCCAGGGGATGAGGTGATTACGACGCCTTTTACGTTTGTGGCAACGGCGGAGGCGATTGCTAATGTCGGCGCAACACCAGTTTTCGTCGATATTGATCCAGATACTTATAATCTTGATATCAATCAAATAGAAGCGGCAATTAACAGTCGTACGCGAGCAATTCTGCCAGTGCATTTGTTTGGGCAGCCAACGGATATGACTCGCTTAATGGCGATCGCAAACGCTCACCATCTGGCAGTAATTGAAGACTGCGCCCAGTCTACCGGCGCGGAATGGGCGGGAAAAAAAGTCGGTAGCATCGGGCACGTAGGCTGTTTTAGTTTCTTTCCAACTAAAAATCTAGGTGCCTGCGGCGATGGCGGGGCTGTAACAACTAATGACCCGGCGATCGCTGCCCAAATTCGGGCCATCAAAGACCACGGTCAAACGGCGCGCTATTTTTCCGTCACAAACGGTATCAACAGCCGTCTAGACGCCCTACAAGCTGCCATTCTCCAAATCAAATTGCCCTATCTCGATATCTGGAATCAGCAGCGTCGCAATATTGCAGCCCTCTACCACCAGTTACTTGAAAATTTTCCAGGTATTGAAATACCTAAAGAATTACCAGCAGCTAAAGCCGTCTGGAATCAATACACTATTCGCCTATTGGCAAAAGCCTCTGAAGGTACAGAATACTCGCGCTATCCCGATAAAGCCGCCTTTCGCGACAGTATCCGCACTCAGTTGATACAGCAAGGCGTTAGTTCGATGGTTTATTATCCCATGCCTTTACACCTACAGCCTGTTTATGAATCCCTCGGCTATAAGCCTGGTCAGTTACCTGTGAGCGAACAGTTGGCTACTGAGGTGCTGTCGCTTCCCATTTTTCCAGAGATGTCTCGCGAACAGCTTTATCGAGTTGTTCGCAGCCTTAAGGATTGTTTGACGTCATCGCTTCCCTCGGCTGCCCTTGCTAAAGAATAAGCAACGATAGGGAACTAAGGCAAGTGGGTGTCGGCTTCAAGGATGGCCCTTGCTGACTCCCATTTTCTATGATAATCTTCCTTGTAACATAGTAATATATAGTAATATGTAAGGTAAGCTTTCTGGCTTCTGGTAACTGCCAGAAAGAAAAATTAGCACTCAAGCAGCCGCGTGAAGTGAGTTCATCAAAAATCGGCTACTGTTTGCAGTGCCTTCTACAGGAGAAAAAAACAATGGAAAATCTTGCAGTACTAGATGACATTGTTAAGGATTTAGAACGGAATGATAATTTAATAAAAATCAAAAAACTACTTCTTTGTTCTTGGCAAGGTAAATGGGAAAATGACGAGAAAAAGTTAGAAGCTTTAGATTTATCTGTATTAATCCAAGAGGTATATAAAATAGCTCCTACTTACGGAGATTTAAAATCTCTACTAATACAGGTAGTAAAAAAACTGAATAAAAAAGTTCAGTATTTTTTAATAGCCAATACTTTGATACAAAAACTCAGTAAGTTATACCCAGAAAGTGTGGCGAAAAGGAAAAGAATAAGAACGCAACTAAGACAGCTGAAAAAGGGAGTAAAATATCCTTATGATCTATATGATTTGAAGTATTCCATTTCTAGAGAATCGACGCTAAGATTAGCTAAAATTCTGGTATTTTCGGCGCTAAATTACAAATTTGCCTATAGCACTCAGGATTGGGCGACATTGGATTCTCTGGAATTTGACGAATTGGTGCGCTCGCTATTTTATGCTTGTGAAACACCAGAGGATCTAGAATTTCGACTATACGGAACAGCGGCTTGTTTAGAAGATCCAGAAAAACAGCTAAAAACAGCAAGTATAATCGTAGAGTCGATGCTTCCCTACTATCAATACTTGCAAAAAGGTCGGGATATTACCGAAGACGTGGACGAAGATGAAATCACGGAACTTCAATTGGCTATCAATTCTCGCAACAAGAATAACTTAGTGTTATCTGATTCTAAAGAAGCTGAGCGGGATAATGAAAGCGCTAATTTCGTCTTGGTAAAGCCGAAAGAAGAAGTAAAAGTAGGCAGCGAAGAAAGTGAAATCAAAATCAGTGAATCTCTGAAAAAGCAACTAGAAATAGAAGCATCTGTCAGAGGCCTGGTAGAAGAGCGTGTAGGAGAAGTAGTAAAGGCGATCGAAAATAACGTCAGAGATTTGGAAGCATATTTAGATGAACAATGGCAGGAGGAAATTTCTGATGTCTATCTGCCCCTCAAATATCAGACGCTAAGAAAGTTTGTTCAAGACATTCAGCTCAAATCACTGGAAATTTTGCAAAAACTCGAGGAGCGGGAAAAAAGAAACTAAAAAAACTAGGAAAATATAAAATAAAGGCAAGATTTTGATGTAATTGTCGTCGGCAGCGGCATCGGTGGTTTAGTTGCCGGCGGGTTGCTGGCGCGCTACGGAGATCGTTTTTTTACTGTGGTATCACGGATTCGCCCAGTCTTAATCCTTTGCAAACGGTTTTAGCTGTTTTGAGGGAGGTTCAGGGAAGAGTGTAGGATGAGAAAGAGATTATACTTGCAAATTCAGAAATATATGTCGCATTTGCTTGCTGACGCTAAAAATATGCTTTCCGAGGCAATAGCGCGCTTTGCCTCCCGCGTCGATTATTTAGCCATTCGCTTAGAAGAAGCAGAAGCAACAGATATCTTATTGCGCAAAGACAAAATTGAAACTCTCAGCGAAGGAATATCGATTGGCGGGCAAGTCAGGGCTTGCTATAAAGGCGGGTGGGGCTTTGCCAGCTTTAATCAACTCTCGACACTGACAGAAAGGATTGAAGAAGCGATCGCTGCTGCTAGATTAGTCGGAGAAGAAGAAACTATTCTAGCGCCAGTGCCTACAGTAAAAGCAGATTGCTGTCTACCGCTTACAGGTACTAATCCAAGAGAAGTTCCCCTCGCCCAAAAAAAAGCACTTTGCACTCACTACTCTGAAATCCTTCGCAGTCTCGATCCGAGGATTACAACTACTTCAGTACGCTACAGCGATAGCGCCCAACGAGTAATTTTGGCCACATCTGAAGGCACTTTAATTGAACAATCCTGGGTAGACATGGAAATGCGCTTTGCCGCCACAGCTCGCAACGGCGAAACAGTACAAACTGGGCGGGAAACCACCGGTTCGCGCAAAGCCTACGAAGATTTAACCAATCTCGATGAACAAGTACGCAGTGCTGCACAGCGAGCTGTAAATGCTTTATCTCTGCCCCCAGTTAAAGGTAATACCTACACTGTAGTTATTGACCCCATTCTCAGCGGATTATTTGTCCACGAAGCTTTCGGACATCTTTCTGAAGCAGATATGGCATATGAAAACCCCGACTTACTAGAAGTAATGACCCTGGGGCGGCGCTTTGGACCAAAGGAACTACAGATTTTTGACGGAGCCGCACCCCAAGGGCATCGCGGTAGCTATTTCTACGACGATGAAGGCACCCCGGCAACTATAACACAGTTAATTAAGGATGGAGTATTGGTTGGGCGTCTGCACTCTCGAGAAACTGCTGGAAAGCTAAAAGAAGCGCCGACTGGCAATGCTCGCTGTTTGAATTACCACTATGCGCCGATTGTACGGATGACAAATACTTGGATCGAGCGGGGTACTACGCCAGTGCAAGATTTATTTGCTGAGATAAAAGAAGGGGTTTATGCTCGCAACTGGCTAGGAGGTATGACGAATGGAGAAATGTTTACTTTTAGCGCCGGGGAAGCTTGGATGATTCGTAATGGGCAGATAGCTGAACCAGTGCGAGATGTGACGCTGTCGGGGAATGTTTTTTCTACTTTGGCAGATATTGAGGCAATCGGAGATGATTTCTACTGGGATGAATCCGGAGGTTGCGGTAAAGGTGGTCAAAGTGGTTTGCCCGTAGGTTGCGGTGGCCCAAGTTTGCGAATTCGCAATGTTGTCGTTGGCGGCGAGGCTAGTTAATTTTTTTGATTTAATGTTTGTTTGGGCGCGCTAGTGCGCCCTGCTATTTTTAAATTTACAGCTATTCTACTGGGCGGACAATGGCAGGAGCTGTGGGCTGCTGAGATTTTAAAACTGCTGTCAGGGCTGCTTCTAATGTTTCTGCCATGGCGATACGGTTTTCATAAGCAACTATAACTCGCGCTAAAGTTGGTAGGCTATTTTTTTGCGCTTCTAAATAGAGGGGTTCAACATAGAGAAGTGATTGTGCAATGGGAATTACTAATAAATTGCCTTGTATGGCTCGCGAACCTTCTCGATTCCATAGAGAGATTTGTTGAGAAATAGCCGGATCTTGGTTTATACGCGCTTCTATTTGTTCGGTTCCATAAATTAGTTTTTGTTTGGGGAATTGATAAAGAAGAAGTTTGCCGTAGTTGTCGCCATCGCTACGAGCAGCTAGCCAAGCTATTAGGTTATTGCGGCTGGCTGGTGTAAAGGGGAGAAGTAAAATAAATTCTTCTGAGGTGGCGGTTGGCAGCTTCATTATTAGATAATACGGTTGTATTTTTTGTTGTTCGCTGCCGTAAATTTCATTAGGAATTCGCCATTGATCATCTTTATTATAAAATACCTGCGGATCAGTCATGTGGTAAGTGAGTAATTTTTCTGATTGAATGTTGAATAAATCTGAAGGATAACGTATGTGACTGCGCAGGGAAGGAGACATGGCGCTCAGGGGTTTAAACATGTTAGGAAAAATGGCACTCCAACTCGCTACAAGCGGATCGGTTTTGTCAGCGATATAAAAAGCAAGATTGCCATTGTAGGCGTCGATGACGACTTTTACGGAGTTGCGGATATAATTGAAATTATATTTGTCTGGCTCGGAATAAGGATAGCGATCGCTTGTTGTATAGGCATCAATTATCCAGTAGAGATAATTTTCTTCACTTTCAGTTTCTTTGCCTTCATTTTTTGAATGATTATTTCTCCAAATGTTAGCTTTTGCAATTACTAAATAAGGATCACTGTCGTAACGCAAAAATGGAGCGATCGCTTCTACCCGCTTTTTGATATTGCGACGAAAAAGTAATTTCGTTTCCGGTTTAAACTCCGGAGTAAATATCATTTGCCAATCTTTCAAATACTCTGCAAAAAGCAACCGTCGCCACCAATTACCAATTAATATTCCGCCGCTGCCGTCATAAGTATTGTAAACATTTTCCTCTCCTTGTGGATAGTCTAGCTCCTTTACTTTTGTCGGTGCCATTACGTAGGTGTCGGTAATTTCGCCATAATAAATTCGAGGATGCCCGATTGGAATACTTGCGCGTATGCGAGGGCTGGAAGTGCGCAGCGTTTGTAAACCTACTCCAATATCTTTAACAAAATATTCCGGCAACCCCCCTGGAGCTACTTTATTTACCGGGCTCATGGTAAAGCCATAACCATGTGTATAAACTAAGTGTTGATTTAGCCAGGTTTTTGCTGCCTCTGGCACTGCGCTGTAATCTAATTCTCGCGCTGCTACAATTACTTGTTGTTTTTCTGTCTCTGTTTGCAGTTTTGGAATTTGCAGTTGAGCATTCGTTTCTGAATTTGTAACTTCTTCAACTAAATTTTTCCAGAAATAAGAATCAAAAATATTCTCCTTTTTCTCAGTCTTCAGAGTATAACGATCAATATCAGCATGAGCAAATTTATAGTATAATCTAATTTGCTGCAATTGACGATTTGTTTCTAGAAGGGGGCGCGTATCCCACAAACGAATATTGCGGATTGTTTGGTGATTTTCTAAAATTTCAGCTGCAGAAAGTCTGCCTTGTGGATTAAAAGTTCTTACTTCAATATCATTTAAATCAAATGCTTCTCTTGTCAAAGCAATACTCCGCTCTATGTAAGGTTTCTCCCGTTCAATTTCATTAGGTTGTACAATTGCCCTTTGCACTATAAATGGCAATAGCAAGCTAGTAAATGCTGCTATTATAGTATAACCTATAAAAGTGTAAATCAATAGCAATGGATATGGATAAGTAATAATTTTTTTGTAATTTGATTTTAATTTTTTTGCCTGCCACAAAAAAATTAAAGCGCTCGCTATGGCAATTAAACTTAACAATGTATTAACTGGTAATTGCACGTTAATGTCGGTAAAACTAGCACCGTAAGTGACGCCACGGCTGGAATATAGTAATTCATAGCGACGCAACCAATAGAAAAATGCGATCGCTAACATTACTACTCCACCCAATATATACAAGTGGCGCTGTTGCCGCTGAGAAAATCCTAAAAATCTTCCTTCTGAAATACTATTTCCTGATAGCAAATATGTCAGGGATACCACCGCAAATGCTAATAAAGATATTCCCACCAGCCAAAATTCTGTTAACTCTAATATTGGTAACGTGAAAACATAAAAGCTGATATCATGCCCAAATACAGGATCAGTGCTGTTGAAGGTAGTAGGATGTAAAAATAATAAAAACTTTTCCCAATTATTAGATAATATGAAGCCAAAAATTAAGCTCATCCAGAAGACAATAGCCCATAATAGAGCGGGAATAACTATTAGAGCAAACGCAAAAACTAGCGGCACACCTATTTGCCAGTGTATTGATGGCAACTGCTGCCACAGTAACCAGATAATTTGCGGTTGCAAACGTGGCGGGGAATTATTAATTTTTAATAAATTGCCGATATCGGAATGCCAATAAGAAGCAGCTACTAAGCTATAATATATTGTGATAGCTCCTAGAAACACCCCCAGCCCCAACACGGTAAGTAGTAACCAAGGCAAAGTGATGACTGGAGGTGGAGGGATAAGATTTGATAGTGATTTGTCAGAAAAATATTTTTCATCTTTAGGATATTTAAGACGCTCGGCTAGTGCTAAATTTCCCAGGAGAAACCCACTGCTGAGGAAGAGAGTGCAAATCCACAACACCCCGCGAGTAGTCAGTTGCCGCCAAAATATCTCAAAATACCCGACTTCCTGAAACCAGAGACTTTCTACAAAAAATCGGGCAAAAAGATCGAAGGCTAGCAAAAATCCTAGAAATATTAAGAGTTGCCGCCAAGGGAGTTTTTTTAACCAGTTCATCTTTTATATTATTATTTTTTAATTTTAAGTTCAAGTAAGAAGCCTTAACGTATAGTTGCTATACGCGAAGGCTTCTGTACTACAATCATCCTCAACCGTATTGCTCAGTTGAGCGAGTTTCCGTATCGAGATTAAACAACAGACGTAGGGTTTCCATTGCCCGACGTCTGGTTTCAATATCTTGTTGGGCGCGCAGTTGCACCATTGGATCGTGCAAAATTTTGTTAACAATTCCGCGCGTCAGTGCTTCTATAACCTCTTGATGTCTTTCGGCAAATTCAGAGCCGAGACGGGAGAGAGCTTTTTCTAATTCTTGTTCGCGAATAGTTTCTATTTTTTCTCGCAAGCTATTGATAGTGGGAACGGTTTCCAGGGAGCGCCACCACACTTCAAACGCTTCGGTTTCTTCTTCCAACAAGCCTTCAGCTTCTGCAGCCATTTGGCGGCGATTTTCTTGATTCTGTGCCACAACAGCTTTCAAGTCATCGACATTAAAAGCTTTGACATTTTCCAGCTCGTTTACATCTGCTGCTACATTGCGAGGCACAGAAATATCGAATAACATTAAAGGTTGATTGGGAGCGAGAGTGCTTTCTAATTTAGCGCGATCGAGTAGCGGTTCAGTTGAGGAAGTACTAGTAAATACAATATCTGATTCAGCAATCACCCGCATCATTTCCGACATCAAGTGCAATTGTAAAGGCACTTGTTTAAATTGCGAGGCTAACTCTTCTGCCCGTCGCAGAGAGCGATTGATAATAGCAATTTGGGTTGCCCCTTTGGAAACCAGGTGTTGCACGAGTAGGCGAGACATTTTGCCGGCTCCGAGAATTGCCACCCGACAGGAAGACAAATTCTCTACTTTCATTTGGGCAAGCTCCACTGCTGCCGAGCTGATAGAAACTGCACCGGTGCCAATACTGGTTTCGGTGCGAACGCGTTTGCCTGCGGTAATTGCTTGCTTGAAAAGTCGATTGAGAATGCGCCCGATGCCGCCGTATTGCTGCCCAAGTTTATGAGCGTTTTTGACTTGGGCTAAAATTTGCCCTTCTCCAAGAATCAGACTGTCTAGCCCACCGGCTACTCGCATCAAGTGCATGACTGCATCTTGGTGTAGCAGGATGAATAGGTGCGATCGCAACTGCTGCAGGGGGATTTTACTGTGTTCCGAGAGAAACTGCGTCACTTCCCGCACACCTTGTTCGGTTTCGTTGGTGACGATATATATTTCCAAGCGATTACAAGTGCTGAGGATAGCGACTTCTTCTACATGGGGGTATGCCTTCACAGCTGCGATCGCTTTTTCCAGCTGTGGCTCTGGAATGCTTAATTTTTCCCGAATTTCAACCGAAGCTGTTTTATGACTTAAACCTACGACGGCAATATTCATGAGCTTATTGCGTTCTTACTAATGCGTTTTTGCTAAGGGGGAAGGGGCATAGCAAAAGGGATTTGTAAAACGGGCTAGCAGAGCTTCGGGCCAAAAGGCAAAAGGGCCTTAGATTTATCAAGTTTTTCCCCAATTACCGATTAGCAATTACCCATGCCTCATTACCTCGATGCCCATCTCCCATACCCTTTTGCTCTATTTGCCATTAACTATCTCAACTGCAGCGTTTTCGGTCGCTCAAACAAGTGGATCGTGTCAACAAAACGAGCAGTTTTCGATTGAGAGGAAATCACCAGACTTTGGGTGCGTGCTCCGCCATGGAAGTATCGCACGCCTTCCATCAGCATGCCTGGAGTAATTCCGGTAGCGGCAAACAGCACCGTTTCGCCAGAGGCGAGTTCTTCGGCGTTATATACTTTATCTGGATCGGTAATGCCCATATCTAAGAGCCGCTTACGGTTGTCTTCTTTACTTTCCCCAATTAAACCCGTTTGCACTACTTCTGGATCGTAGATCAGTTGCCCTTGAAAGTGCCCGCCCAGACAGCGCATAGCTGCTGCCGAAATCACTCCTTCAGGAGCTGCACCAATACCCATAAGAGCGTGGATGTTAGTTCCGGAAAACGCGCAGCAGATTGCTGCTGACACATCGCCGTCGCTGATTAATCTCACCCGCGCACCAGCTTTACGGATTTCATTTATTAAATCTTTGTGACGGGGTCGGTCCATAACTACCACTACCAGTTCCTCTACTTTGCGATCCAAGCATTCGGCGAGGATGTTGAGGTTTTCGGTAGGGGTTTTGCGAATATCTACATGATTTTTAGCGGCTGGAGGGGCAGCCAGTTTCTTCATATAAAAGTCTGGGGCGGCAAACAGCCCGCCTTTTTCGGAAATGGCTAATACTGCCATTGACCCGTTTTGACCATAGGCCACCAAGTTGGTGCCTTCGCAGGGGTCTACCGCAATATCAACTTCGATTAGTTCTTCAGGTTTGCAGTATTTTTCGGCGTCCGGGCGGGTGCAAATACCTACTTCTTCGCCGATATAGAGCATGGGGGCTTCGTCCCGCTCTCCTTCTCCGATCACTATTCGGCCCCGCATTTTGATTTTATTCATCCGCTCCCGCATGGCTTCTACGGCCACTTGGTCTGCGGTTTTTTTGTCACCTTTACCCATCCAGCGACCTGCGGCGATCGCGGCTTGTTCGACCACCTCTATTATTTCCAAACCAAGAGTACTCTCTAACAAAGCTGTCCTCCCAACTGCTGATATTGCGTCGTTTTATGAGCCTACTCAAGTTCTCCAGTCTACCAGAGGGTTGACTACCGAGTTACTCCAGTATTGACTCGGCTTTTGTTAAGTTTTGCTTAGTTCGACAAACCTGCCATGTCGCCGGCTCTGTTCCCCGGGCCCTGTTTTCAATTACTCCCCACTTGAAGGCAGCGCGCCTGTTTGTCTCAAAATATAAAAACAAAACCTTATAATATACAAATCTACTAATCTAATCTAAATATCGACGCTACCCAATGCCCGTTCTTTCTCCAGAACTAAAACAAAGGTTAGCAACTCCTCTGAAAATTGGCAATTTTGAAGTCAAAAGCCGCGTACTACAATCACCTCTCTCCGGCGTTACAGATTTAGTATTTCGCCGACTGGTGCGCCGCTATGCTCCAGACTCGATGATGTACACAGAGATGGTGAATGCCACCGGGCTGCACTACGTCAAACAATTACCAAAAATTATGGAGGTAGATCCGCAGGAACACCCGATTAGCATTCAATTATTTGACTGTCGCCCGGATTTCCTGGCAGAAGCTGCTCAGATGGCAGTAGAAGAAGGAGCTGATACCGTTGATATTAATATGGGCTGTCCCGTAAACAAGATTACTAAAAATGGCGGCGGTTCTGCTCTACTGCGGGAACCAGAAACCGCTGAGGCAATCGTACGGGCAGTGGTAAAAGCAGTACCAGTGCCGGTGACAGTAAAAACTCGCATCGGTTGGACGGAGCAAGAAATTAATATCCTTGACTTTGCCAAACGTATGCAAGATGCAGGAGCACAGATGATTACTGTCCACGGGCGTACTCGTGCGCAAGGATATAACGGCCCTGCTAAATGGGAGTGGATTCGACGGGTAAAGGAAATTCTCTCAATTCCTGTAATCGCAAATGGAGATATTTTTTCCGTTGACGCTGCCGTGCGCTGTCTAGAAGAAACCGGCGCAGATGGGGTAATGTGTTCGCGGGGAACCTTGGGCTATCCGTTTTTGGTGGGAGAAATTGATCATTTCCTGAAAACAGGAGAAAAATTGCCTCCGCCAACGGCAGTAGAAAGGTTGGAATGTGCTAAGGAACATTTGAAGGCGCTGTGGGAATATAAAGGGATAAGCGGCGTGCGCCAAGCTCGTAAGCACTTAACTTGGTATGCGAAAGGATTCCCTTTTGCAGGAGAATTGCGTGATCGCTTGGCACGAATAGAAACAGTTCAAGAAGGCTGCGCTATCATCGATAAAGCGCTCGCTCAGCTCAAAAATATGAATGAATTGAACGAAACTGTAAACAACCCATTTTTTCAAAAAACCTAGTTTTTAACAACACAAAATAGTGATGATGGAAATATTAAAAACATTAAAAGGACGCGATTTTTTAACCTTAGGCGATTTGAGTGTGGAGGAATTGGGCTGTCTGTTGGATTTGGCAGCAGAAATGAAAGCAGGGAAAGTAAAACTGCGCTGCAATAATAAAGTATTAGGATTATTGTTTTACAAAGCATCCACACGAACAAGGGTGAGTTTTGAAGTGGCAATGTATCAATTAGGAGGGCAGGTAATCGATCTGAATCCTAACGTTACTCAAGTAAGTCGTGGCGAACCACTGGTGGATACGGCGCGGGTTTTAGATCGGTATTTAGATGTATTGGCAGTGCGGACTTTTGCTCAAGAAGATTTACAAACTTTTGCAGACTATGCAAAAATACCAATAATTAATGCATTGAGCGATCGCTATCACCCCTGTCAAGCAATGGCAGATTTGCTGACAATACGAGAATGTTTTGGTAAATTTCAAGATATCACCGTAAGTTATGTGGGAGATGGCAATAATGTAGCCAATTCCCTGCTCCTAGGGTGCGCAATGGTAGGAGCAAACGTGCGAATTGCAACGCCACCTAATTATGAACCGGCTGCAGATGTCGTGGAAAAAGCAAAAGCACTCGCTTTTGGCAAGAGTGAAGTGATGCTGACGCATGATCCTGTGGCGGCAGTGAAAGACGCGCAAGTAGTATATACTGATGTTTGGGCAAGTATGGGGCAGGAAGAAGAAGCACGCTCGCGAATACCTTTGTTTCAACCGTATCAAGTGAATGAAAAGTTATTATCCCATGCCGACTCGCAAGCAATTGTACTGCACTGTTTGCCAGCACACCGAGGCGAAGAAATCACTAACGAAGTAATCGAAGGAGCACAATCGCGAGTGTGGGAGCAGGCAGAAAATCGTATGCATGTTCAAAAAGCATTGCTGGCTTGCCTGCTAGGGGCAGAGTAATTTAGTACTATAAAAAATCAAAGCCCCATTTGAGTGGGGCTGTTTTGTAAAATGCGCTCGCCTATTTTTGCTTAGGTAAAATTCTTAACGCATCTCTCAGATAAAATCAAAACAGTCGCTCTCACTCCCATCCCTAAATCATGACTATCCTTCGTAATCACATCGCCCCATTATTAATTATAATAGTATTTTTAATCGCCCTAGTGGCAGTAGGCGCTCGTAGCTTTTTACCAAGCGACATGGCAGCCCCTGCACCGATAGAAGAAGTAAGCCCGGAAAAACAGGCTTTGATGCCGGTGAAAGCTTTGCCCGACAGCCAGAGCTTTCGATACAATGGAGAACCAGGATAAAATAGTAGTGATTCCGGGTTATTATCTCCGCACCGGAACAAAGTGCGAGCGCCCCTTGCTAGTAAAGTTCCTACAGCAAATGTATCAGGAACTTTACCCAGAACAAGATTTTTCCCACTTAGCCCAAACGGTTGAGCAATATTATTCCAGTAAAACACCGGTGTGGTGGGTAGAAGAAGATTCCGAAGTAGCGAAAGCACCCGTCGGCTGTTTATGGTTAGGAAATGCAATCGATCAGGTGAGCGGTGTACGCCACACCCATATCTTTATGCTCTACGTAGCCCCAGAACATCGGCGGCGGGGGATTGGTAAAGCATTGGTGCGCCATGCAGAAGCATGGGCAAAACAAAGGGGCGATTGCCAAATTGGCTTACAAGTGTTTGTGAAAAATCAACCGGCGCTAAATCTATACCGCCAACTCGGCTATGAAACTCAATCTCTATGGATGCTCAAATACTTTTGAATACTGTAAAGTTTTAAAGGGGTTCAAGAAGACCCCCAAAATAAACAGCCTGCATTTTATAACAAAAATAGTCGATTTGTGGATAGGTTTAATATCGATACTGAGCTAGAAAGCCCTTTGGATCACATGGAAGAGGAGGCTCCTAAACCAGATCCAGAGGAAATGCTGCCTCTGTTGGCATCGCCAGCTCCCCAGAAGCGAATGCTGGCAGCGCGGGCTTTTTGCGAATTACAGGATGAACGCGCTATCCCTGCCCTAATAAACCTACTAAAAGATCCTTGCCCGCTGATAAGGGTAAGTGCGGCATATGCTTTGGGAAGAAATCCTAGCCCAACCGCCGTAGAGCCATTGATTGAGCAGCTAAATCAAGATTGGAATGGCTATGTGCGTAAAGGCGTAGTTTGGGCACTGGGCAATAGTCGCGATCGCCGCGCCCTTGCTCCCCTGCTCAACGCCCTAAAAACCGACATATCTGCAGTACGCTTATGGGCAGCTAGTTCCCTAGGGCAAATGGCACAGGTAGGTTACGACTGCATTATCGCGGCAGTGCCCCCCTTAATAGAAGGATTGCGGCGTGATCCGATGCCAGCGGTGCGCAGTAACTGTGCCTGGGCGCTTGGGCAATTGTGCCGAGAACTGCCTTCTAATATTGTTTACGCTAATGCGCTCGACGCCTTAATTGAAGCTTTTGCAGAAGACGAAGATATGGGTGTTCGCGAAGACGCTAAATCCTCAGTACTTAGAGTAGGCGATACGCGCGGCTTGCAGATTATCCAAGAATTAGAACAAGAAGGCTGGCTGTAGAAAATTATCTCTACAGTTGCTCAGCCAGGGTTTTTTTATTATTCCTAAGTGCTGTGGAGGCTTTGCCTCCATTTATTCCTATTGCTTGAGCAGCTAACCAGGCAGTCGTCCACGCACTCTGAAAATTAAAGCCACCCGTGACGCCATCGATATCGAGGATTTCACCAGCAAAATAAAGTCCTGGACAAATCCGGCTCTCCATTGTTTTAAAATCTACTTCTTTGAGGCTGACGCCGCCACAAGTTACGAATTCTTCTTTAAAAACGCCTTTGCCGTTAATTTCATATTTGCCTTGTGTTAATTCCTCAATTAGTCGATTGAGCATTTTGTTGGATAATTCCGCCCAGCGTTTTTCTTTTTCAATGCCAACAGCAGCAACTAAGCGTTCCCACAGGCGGCGGGGAATGGAAAGGGGACAATTAGATGCGATCGCTCGTCTCGGCAATTGAGATTTCACCCCCAGCAGCAATTCCCGCAATTTTTCTGGATTATACTGCGGTAGCCAATTAATTAACAGCGGCGTTTTATAGCGACACTCATGCAGAAATCTCGCCCCCCAAGCTGAAAGTTTCAGAATAGCAGGTCCACTCAATCCCCAGTGGGTAATTAGCACTGCTCCTGATTGTTCTAATTTTGCCAAAGGCAATCGCACCCGAACATTGCTAACTGAAATACCTGCTAAATCTTTCAGGCGAGCGTCGTTAATATTGAATGTGAATAAGGAAGGAACAGGTGGCTCTATTTTGTGTCCTAATTCTTTTGCCCAACGATAACCAAGCAGACTACTGCCAGTTGCTAATAGTAGGCGCTCGCACTTCAAAGTTTCCCCCGATTTCAATTTTATTTCAAAACTAGGATAATGTGACCCCAAACTATACACCGCCACTACAGGTGTATTTGTGCGAATTTCTACCCCTGCCTGCGTAGCCGCCTGGAGCAACCCTTTAACAATTGTTTCCGAATTATCCGTAATTGGAAATATCCGCCCGTCTTTCTCTGTTTTTAATTTTATCCCTCTACTTTCAAACCAAGCTACGGTATCGCGCGGTTGAAAGCGTGTGAAAGCACCCCGCAGCGCTTTGCCCCCTCTTGGGTAATTTTGTACTAAAATAGCCGGTTCAAAACAGGCGTATGTGACATTACAACGCCCCCCGCCAGAAATACGCACTTTGTTTAGAGGTTGCCGAGCTGCTTCTAATAAAGTAACACTAACGTGGGGATGTGTTTCAGCTGTTGCGATCGCACCAAAAAAACCTGCCGCACCCCCACCTATTACCACTACTCGCAAGTTTTTTTTCTGCATTTTGTACATCCCTATTTTACATTTCAAACTATCCCACGCAACTTTTGGAATTCTTCCCGTAAAGATAGCGGCTGATATCCCAAAGCCATAGCTTTTGAACTATCTAGAGAAACATCCGGGGGTCTCGGAGCCGCCATTTTTACATCTTTTTGTCTGCAACTTTTCAACTTTGCTTGATTCAATCCTAATTCTTCTACTAACAAACGCATAAATTCATAGCGCGATACTCTTTCTTTCCCTCCTAAGTGTAGCACCCCACTTACTTTTTTTTCTAATGCTAGTAAAAGCCCGCGAGCTGCTGTTTCTCCGCTTACAGGTGTGCGAAATTCATCTACGAATAAAGCTAGTTCTTTCCCCTCCCTTAAAGATTGTAGCATTGGTTGAATAAAACTTTTTGCCATTCCCCCATAACCAAACATTAATGGCATTCTACAAATTGCTGTTAAAGGATAGCGAGCGCGCATTCCCTTTTCAGCCATAACTTTTTGTTCCCCATAAACACTAATCGGACAAACCTCATCATTCTCACTATATGGAGCATTTAACCCGTTAAAAACTAAATCTGTTGAAGTAAATACACATTCTATCGAATTATCCGCACAAATACCTGCAATATTTAACGATGCCTTTACATTAATTTCCCAAGATTCCTGCGGATAATCTTGACAGTAATTAGGCTGAGATATAGCGGCAGCATGAATAACAGCATCTGGTTTAATTTCTGCAAACAAATTCTTGATACTATCATAACTCCTCAAATCAGCAGCCACTTGAGTTATGCCTTCAATACCAACAACAGTATTTTTAAATACAACCCCAAAAACCTGCCATTGCTGCTTAGCAATTTTACACAAATTCCATCCTAAAAAACCACTGGCACCAGTTATTAATAACTTTTTCATTTAATTTCCTAATACACAATTTTATTTTATTTCTTAATTATACCAATTCAAACTCCTGTTTAGTAGCACCGCAAACTGGACATACCCAATCGTCGGGGAGATTTTCAAATGGAGTACCCGGTTCAATACCAGAATCTGGATCACCTACCTCTGAGTCGTAAATATAGCCGCAAATAGAACAGATATATTCCTTGTGCATGGAATGCTTTTTCCTAACAGACTTTTTCTATAATACAATCTTACAGAACAAAAATTACAAATTTTTACATTAATAAAAGTTATCTTAATGCCTTATTTACTCACAGATTGCACCTGAGTATGCTTACTGAGAAAGAATCAAGCCCTAAAATAGTATTTGAATATATAAGTGCTGAGTACTAATATTTATGGGCAGATATAGTAAAATGGGACAAAAAATGCCCCATATTTCACCCCACAGTATTAGATAGTTCCAATGCCCAAAACCTCCCACAAACATTCACATATAAATTCAGCCAAAGAATCGCAAATCGCCACAGTACAACGTCTGCGGAAACTCAGCCATATTCTAGATAACGCCATTCCTATACCTGGAACCCCCTATCGCATTGGCATCGATCCAATTTTAGGGATATTACCGGCAGGTGGCGATATCGCAGCCGCCTTTATATCAGGCTACATCATTTACTCAGCCATGCGCCTAGGTTTGCCTAAAGAAACTTTGTTGCGGATGGTAACAAATATCTTGATTGACGTACTTATAGGTAGTATACCCCTGTTGGGAGACGTGATAGATGTGATGTGGAAAGCCAATGTCAAAAATGTAGAATTGCTGGAATCTCATTTAGATATACCGCAGGAGAGTAAAAAGGCGGATAGGTGGTTTATTTTCTTGCTTTTAGCTGGATTGTTTCTAGTTGTGCTACTGGTAGCAACGTTTGGCATCCTAGTCATAAATTTGATAGTGAAAGCAGTAATCACAGGTTAGGAAATAGGGCATAAGGGAAAAGGGTATCCCAGTGTATATACCATCCTCGCTGCCGACATGGGATAATCGGATAGCCGTTGTCTGCGTTTTCCTGATGGTTGAGTATCCCCAGTCTCCTGAAGAGCTTGCCGTTGCCCTCTCCGGCATTAGCGAGTTGAATTTTCAGCTTCCTGATCCCTTTGATGATGAAATTTCAGATTACGAATTCGAGCAACAGGTTGACAATGCCTGGAAAATATGCGATCGCTTTGACTTACAGACAGACATCTGGCGGGGAAGGATCTTGCGAGCCATCCGCGAGCGCGAAAAAAGAGGCGGAGAAGGGCGTGGCACAGGCTTTCTCAACTGGCTAAAAGAGCGTGAAATCAGCAAAAGCCAAGCCTACTCACTAATTGAACTTGCCAACAGTGCCGATACCCTATTGGCAGAGGGGCGCTTGAGTGTGGATTCTATAAACAATTTCAGTAAGCGGGCTTTTATAGAAACCGCCAAGTCTTCCCCAGAAATACAGCAACTCGTGGGAGAAGCAGCTAAAAAAGGCGAGCGCATTACCAGAAGAGAAGTGCGGCAAATCTCTGACGAGTGGATAGCCATGACTTCACAACTACTTCCGGAAGAGCTAAAAGAAAAAGCCGTCTCAGGTTCTATTCCCCCTCGCTATCTAGCTCCCCTGGCGCGAGAAATGGAAAAATTGCCGGAATCGCACATAAAAGCCATACAGCAGCAAGCCGCAGAGAATCCCGAAGTTGATACTGTTAAACACCTTACTGCCGACGCCCGCAACTTATCTCGCTATCTCGATGCCGCTGCTCAAGTGCAAACGCTTCACAAAACTTCGGTAGACGTGGAAATGGCTCTCGAAGAGGCTCTGCGAGTGGGTTGTCTCAATATCACTGCCGAGCTTATTAAACAGGCGGCGGTGTTGGAAAATACAATTGCTAAGCTTTATGCTACCTGGAAGCGAGTCGCTAGTTTGTCTGATCGTTTATATGTGGATACGGGCGCGAGCACGCCAAATTTGCGATTGCTTCTTACTTGTTTAGATAGACTTGCCGGGGAAGTAATAGAACTAGATTTGGGAAATGGTAGCGAGCGCATCATTCGTCTGCGCTTTCTCACTGATAACGATTCTAATTCCTGATTTGGTTTTGTCTTAGTGCGCTCGCTAAACTCCTCTTTAATTTATCTTTAATTTATCTTGACCTCTTGACAAAACAACTGAAATGATCATTTGCAGTCCTTCTATAAAAACATTCTTCTGATTTTTTGACTTGCTCTTGCAATCCCGAACATCTCAACAATCGGGGCATTCTAAAATTATTTATTTTCGCCCCTTAAACAGATTTGTACACTCCTACTCGTCACTTATTTTCAACTCTAGCAGATACAGCAATTTCAGTTGTACTTCATCCGCTGGGAAAATCGCCATTACTTACATTTGCAGGAGCAACCTCAAACAAGTCGTCTAATCTGGGTGCGTCCCGTAAGCTGATTATGGAGCGCACTCTTTTATGATACACGAGCTCTATTTAACCCACGATCACACCCTAAATTCCGAACTATTAAGGACTTGTTTTTTCAGCCCAGAACGCACTTGGATAATAGCACCTAATAGCGTACCTTATCTGAACTGGCTTTTAGTTGCCATTCCTCACCCTGAAGGTTGGACACTCGAAGCTCACAGTTTGACTTTCGGCATTTGCATTGATTCTGAAATTTATTCCAGCAGGGAAGCCGCAATTGACGCAGGGCCAGAATTTGTCAATCGCTGGTTTGCCGAATTTGCTTTGATGGAGTTGACATTATAATCTCATCTTCCGGATAGCATTTTTAGTTGCTGGAATATTTTCTACGTCTATTTTTTTAAGCAAATCTATCCCAGGGTTCTCAATCGCTGCTTGGGATTAACTTATCAGGGGAGAACGCTCAAATTCGTTAAAAATCAGAGAAAATTAAAAATGCTCTCCTACACTCAAGCCAAACCTTTTACAATAATTCCCGCCGAAAAACCTCGACTCCAAATAGGTTCGCGAGGAGAAGCTGTTGTACAGCTACAGCAGCTTCTTACTCATTGGGGTACTTATCGCGGCGAACCTAATGGGGAATTTGATAAATTAGTTGAAGCAGCCGTCAAAAGATTTCAGTTTGCAGTTTTTCTCAAAGATGACGGCATTGTCGGACCACTTACATGGGAAGCTCTAGAAAAGGGAGCTCCTGTTAGAACTCCTATTTTGAAAATGGGCAGTACTGGTGAATGGGTTACTACCGTTCAGACTGTACTTAAAGAAGGTGGTTTCTATCATGGTAAAATTGACGGAATTTTTGGGAAAATAACTGATGCTGCTGTGCGAGCTTTACAAAAGAGTTTTGATTTGGTACAGGATGGTGTTGTAGGACCGCGCACTTGGTGGGCGCTCAGTCGTATCCCCCGCGCTTATTTGCCGGAATAAATTGTCTTTAGTTGGCAATTTTTATAATCAAAAGGAAGGATAAAAACCTCCTTCCTATTTAATTTTTTTATTAGCAAATGGTAATTATAATTTATTATAAATAAAAAAATTGTGATATAAAAAATTTATAATCGGATGCTAGGAGTAGCAAGTGTGGCCATTAATAGCAAAAATATGGCCATTATAAGCATTAATACTCACAATTCGTTTTTCAGATTGTATGCATTAGAAATTTCAAGCCCCTGCAAGTCGGGGAAGGGAGAAAACTGTATTGTGCAATACTTTTTATCCTCAAAACTGGGTAGTGGGCAGCTTTTGGAGGTGCAAGCCATTGCAGAAGTGATCAAAATAAGTGGAGCGGGCGTTGAAAATAAGTAAAGTAAACTATAAGCTTAAGGTTATATTCAAATTTAACGCCAACCCCTAGCGTAAAAGGGTCGCCCGACTATCTACTCGTTGTGATGAGGAGAAAGAAAACCCATGCCGCAGCTTGAGCTCAGCCCAGTTATTGACTTCCACAGCGATACCTATAAAGATGCCTATAGCCGCATCAACGCAATTGTGATTGAAGGTGAACAACAGGCAAGTGCGAATTACATCAAACTTGCTGAACTGCTGCCAGAGCATAAAGATGAATTGCTCGACTTGGCTAAAATGGAGAGCCGACATCAAAAAGGTTTCCAATCTTGTGGCAGGAACTTGCAGGTAACGCCAGATATGGATTTCGCCCGTCAGTTCTTTTCTGATTTGCACCGGAATTTTCAACTGGCGGCTGCTGAAGGGCGAGTGGTGACGTGCTTGGTTATCCAGGCGCTGATTATTGAGTGCTTTGCGATCGCTGCTTATAATATATACATCCCTGTTGCCGATCCGTTTGCCCGCAAAATCACCGAAGGCGTAGTAAAAGACGAATATATGCACCTCAACTTTGGGGAAAAGTGGTTGAAAGCCAACTTTGAGGCTGCCAAAGCCGAAATAGAACAAGCCAACCGGGAAAACCTTCCTCTAGTCTGGCGGATGCTCAACCAAGTAGAAGATGATGCCCGTACCCTAGGGATGGAAAAAGATGCCCTAATTGAGGATTTTATGATTGCTTACGGTGAAGCTTTAAGCAATATTGGTTTCAACACCCGCGAACTGATGCGCCTGTCGGCATACGGGCTGGCTGCTGCCTAGCTCTTGCGGGGCATGGGGGGTGTAGGAAGCCCCTGCTCCGCGGCTCTGGGCACTTCAATGTATAACTCCCTTGATGAAACCTTTCGGCGGTTGAGGGAAGGTTGGCGATCGCCTTTGTATGATGGTTAAATGTTTCTTAACAATTAGTATTTTGTTCCTGAAAGCCTCCAAATAAACGCAATCACCGGCATACGGATAGTTTTTCATGTTTGGTTTAATAGGTCATCTCAACAGTTTACAACACGCTCAGTCTGTAGCTAATGAACTGGGTTATCCAGACTACGCGGAGCAAGGTTTAGATTTTTGGTGCGCTGCTCCGCCTCAAATTGTTGACGAGATTTCTGTGACTAGCATCACTGGCCAAAAAATTGAAGGCCGCTATGTGGAATCGTGCTTTCTTCCTGAGATGCTAGCAGCCCGCAGGATAAAGGCGGCGACGCGAAAGGTAATCAATGCTATGGCTTTGGCGCAAAAGCAGGGGTTGAATATTACTGCTTTGGGGGGTTTTTCCTCGATTATTTTTGAAAATTTTAATTTACAGCAGATAAGTCAAGTACGTAATATCAAGCTAGAGTTCGAGCGCTTCACAACTGGCAATACTCACACGGCTTACATTATTTGCCGCCAGCTAGAAGCGCTGGCGCCAAAACTGGGCATCGAATTATCGAAGGCTACTGTGGCGATTTGCGGTGCAACGGGTGACATAGGCAGTGCCGTTTGCCGCTGGCTGGATGCTCGTACAGATGTAGCAGAATTGATACTAATAGCCCGCGATCGCTCCCGGCTGCAAGCTTTACAAGAAGAATTAGGACGGGGCAAAATTATGCAGCTAGAAGAGGCTCTGCCCTGCGCTGATATAGTAGTTTGGGTGGCAAGTATGCCAAAGGGGGTAGAAATTGACCCCACGACTTTAAAGCAACCATGTCTTTTGCTCGACGGTGGCTACCCGAAGAACTTAAACTCTAAGATTCAGCATCCGGGGGTTTATGTGGTAAAGGGCGGCATTGTTGAACACGCTCTGGATATTGACTGGCGGATTATGAAAATTGTTAATTTGATGGATGTGCCGGCGCGCCAACTATTTGCTTGTTTTGCTGAATCGATGCTGTTGGAATTTGAAAAGTGGTATACAAATTTTTCTTGGGGCCGAAATCGAATTACTGTTGAAAAAATGGATTTGATCGGGCAGTTGTCGGTTAAGCACGGTTTCCAACCGCTGCTGTCGTTTTGATTTCTCAAGTGCCTGCTCTATGTAGGCGCTCGCTAATATAAATAGCGGTGGCGCGCTCGCTACAGGGTAGGATTTAAGTGCAGTTGATCTTCGTATATTAAGGTGGCTAGTCCGGAACGCAAACCTCTTCTTCTCGACTTTGAAAAGCCTTTGGCGGAGCTAGACAACCGCATTGAGCAAATTCGCCAACTTGCCGAAGAAAACGGCGTTGATGTAAGCGAGGAAATCCACCAGTTGGAAGCGCGAGCTTTACAACTGCGCCACGAGATTTTCAGCAGTTTGTCGCCTATGCAGCGCCTACAGGTGGCTCGCCATCCCCGGAGACCAAGTACGCTAGATTATATTCAGGCAATTACTGATGAGTGGATGGAGTTACACGGCGATCGCCGCGGCTCAGACGATCCCGCTCTGGTGGGTGGTGTTGCCCGACTCGAGGGTCGTCCTGTTGTTATCCTTGGCCACCAAAAGGGGCGCGATACTAAGGATAACGTGGCGAGAAATTTTGGTATGGCTTCCCCTGGTGGCTACCGCAAAGCGATGCGGCTGATGGAACATGCTAACCGCTTTGGCATGGCAATTATCACTTTTATCGATACTCCTGGAGCTTGGCCAGCGGTGGAGGCGGAACATCAAGGGCAGGGTGAAGCGATCGCCTATAACCTGCGCGAAATGTTTCGTCTCGACGTTCCGATTATCTGTACTGTCATTGGCGAAGGCGGCTCCGGTGGTGCTTTGGGTATTGGCGTGGGCGATCGCCTACTAATGTTTGAACACTCTGTTTACACCGTCGCCAGCCCCGAAGCCTGCGCTGCTATCCTCTGGAAAGACGCTACTTTAGCTCCTCAAGCTGCAGAAGCTTTAAAAATGACTTCTTGGGATTTGAAAAATCTCGGCATTATCGACCAGATTCTGATTGAACCTGTAGGCGGTGCTCACTCGGATCCGCTTAAAGCTGCTGAAACTCTCAAAACTGCTTTGCTTGAGAATTTGTACGAACTCGATAAGTTGACTTCTCAACAGCGCCGGGAACTCCGCTATCAAAAGTTTCGCCGTATTGGCGTTTTTGTCGAAGCCTCCTAAATCGGTATGTCTCCTTATTGTATTTAGTTCTCTCCTCTGTTACAATTTCTTACGTTACAATTTGTTATGATGTTTTCATAAAACTTCTAACTCAGCGGACCAACAGCCCAGCAATAAAAACGCCGACAGGAGCAGAGTCGAGAAATATTGCATGAACTCAATAACAGAACGCAGGGCCATAATAACGGGGGCCAGCAGTGGAATTGGTAAGGCAACTGCCTTGCAATTTGCGAAAGCAGGAATTCACGTCGCCCTCGTCAGTCGTTCGCAAGACAAATTAGAAACTGTTGCGGCGGCGGCTAAAAAAGAGGGAGTGTGTGCTGGGGTTTATGCCTTAGATTTAGCGAAGGTATCCTCAGTACGAGAAGAAATGGCGGCGATCGCTGCTGATTTTGGCCCCATTGATATTTTAGTAAACAATGCTGGCATAGGATATACCGGCAATTTGATGGAAACGCCCCTCTCCGATTGGCAGCGCGTCATTGATTTAAACCTGACTAGCGTCTTTCAATGTATTCAGGGAGTTTTACCCCAAATGCGCGCTCGCCAGTGTGGGACAATTGTCAATGTCTCCTCCATCGCTGGTAAACAAACTTTCCCCGGTTGGGGCGCTTACTGTGTCAGTAAGTTTGGCTTGATGGCCCTCTCTCAAACTCTAGCGGCTGAAGAACGCGCTTACGGAATTCGCGTGACATCTATTTGTCCTGGTTCCGTCAATACCCCCATATGGGATAGCGAAACAGTTAAAGCTGACTTTAACCGCAGCGCTATGCTCACCCCAGAAGTAGTGGCACAAGTAATTTTACAGACTGTTCTGCTTCCCGAACAAGCGGTGATTGAAGAACTAATTTTAGTACACACTCTGGGGACTTTATAGTTGTTGTTTCAATCTCTGCAAGTGCCATATTCAGCCATCTATAGGAGTGATTCAGGATTATACAGTTAACGATTCACTCTTGTCAACCACTGTAAACCATAATTTACACTTGCCATGACTATTGCATTTTCCAACAGCTCCAATGGCTCAAAAACTCCCCTAGCCAACAGCGGCAAGTCTGAAGTTTCAGACTTAAGCGAGCGCCTGACAACTCGCCCAGATCGCAATACCACAAACGGCAATGAACCTCAACTGCACCCTCCTGCAGATACAGATACAGATAACGAGCTTCTGATGGAAGAAGCCGTGCGCCAAATTCTGCTCGGCATTGGAGAAGATCCGCAGCGGGAAGGTTTGCTAAAAACCCCAAAACGAGTTGCAGAGGCGATGCGCTTCCTCACTAGCGGCTACTCCCAATCTCTAGAAAAACTTGTCAACGGTGCCATTTTTGACGAGGGGCACAACGAAATGGTACTGGTGCGGGATATTGATTTCTTTAGCCTCTGCGAACACCACATGCTGCCTTTTATGGGTAAAGCTCACGTCGCCTACATTCCCAATCAGAAAGTTGTCGGATTGAGCAAGTTAGCCCGAATTGTGGAAATGTACTCACGACGCCTACAAGTACAAGAACGACTGACACGCCAAGTAGCTGAGGCGATTCAAAAGATTTTGGAACCCAGGGGAGTTGCTGTGGTTATGGAAGCTACTCATATGTGTATGGTAATGCGCGGCGTGCAAAAACCCGGTTCTTGGACAGTAACGAGTGCAATGGTGGGGATTTTTCAAGAAGATCAGAAAACCCGCGAAGAGTTTCTAAATCTGATTCGCCACCAACCCTCTTTTTAAAAACTCAATATTTCTGTAATCTAAAATCTGAAATCTACAGGATATCAAAAAAACTGAGATTTCAGATTTTTTTTAAATTCGCGAATAATTTAGCAACTTTCGCTAAATCTTTATCCCCTGGTGCCCTTTCTACACCGCTGGAAAGATCTATGCCGTCAGGGCGAAGTAAATGAAGCGCTTCTAAGATATTATCCGGTGTCAATCCTCCCGCTAACAACCAAGGGCGGCTGGGTTGAAATTGCTGTAAACTAGACCATTCTAGGGTCTTGCCTGTACCGCCTAGCATTTGGGGATGGTAGGCGTCTAACAGGAGGGTATCTACCCAGTCTGTATAGGCGCGGGTTTGCTCTAGGGTTGCAGGCGAGCGCACTCTCACAGCTTTTATAATTTCCACTCCTGCCAAAACTTGGCGCAAACTACGGCAAAATTCTGGCGATTCCTCCCCATGTAACTGCACTCCCGTCAAATTTGTTTCCTCTACTACTTGACAAATTTCTTCTCTTGTACTACCCGCAAATACGCCAATCCGCTCAACTGACAACGGCAGACATTCTGAAACGGCGCGAATCTGTGCCGGTGTGACATAACGCTTTGATGTTGACACGCAGATAAAACCTAGGGCTGTTGCCCCCATTTTAGCGATCGCCACCCCCTGTTCAGGTTTAACAATCCCGCAAATTTTTACCCTCATTAAATCTGCCTGCTTCTGAATTAATTGTTTAGTTTTGTATCACAAATTAAATAAATTGTTAATTTTCAAAACAAAAATAAAATATTTACTCACCAAAATTGTAAAACATAAAACTAAATTGTTTTAAGCATTATCAGGGTAAGGAGGAATAAACTTGATTTACCAAACTTTACTGGCAGCAGTTCCGACAACGCCAACATGGTCTCTCACAATTGCATTAGTAATGATTATCTGCAACCTAGTGGCGATCGCAATAGGACGCCCTGCTATTCAACAGCGCGGCATTGGACCCAAATTACCCATTGAATTGCCCAGTTTATTTACCGGCTTTGGCTGGCCAGAATTATTAGCTACTTTGAGCTTTGGCCACTTACTGGGAACAGGGGTGATTTTAGGATTGGGCAACGCCGGCGTCCTCTAGTTTGTATAAAATTTGATAAACTCCGACAGAAAACCCGGTTTCTCTGAGAAACCGGATTTCTATTATCTTCAGTTGTTGCATTTACCAGATTTAGCTGTTTTTCATCAATCCTCAATCCTGTTTAATATAACCCTCAAATCGCTCGCGCAATTGTTCTACAGCAAGTTGGCCAGCCCAAAACTCAACTAAAACATGACCAAAAGCCCAGGCGTTACGCTCTGGGGAAGCAGAATTATCTAACAATAGAGGCCAAAGATTAAGCAAATCAAAATAATAAGAGCTATACTCTGGTGTCTGCCCTGTATCGGAGTCTTCCCGCAATAATAAAAACAAATCATAAGCCATCTGCAACTTGCCAATCACAAGTGGCAATTGTTCCACCGGGATTTGCTCAGCTAGCAGATAAGCCAGAGTGGGAGAACCTGTAGAAAGAGTAGAAATAAATTTCAAAACAGGACTTTTCAGTAGGGCAGTTAATCCCTGGGTTGTTGCCATCTGAAAACTATAGTGATCAATAATCTTGGCAGCAGCAACAGCGCGGGTTTCCAGTGAACGCATGAATCGGGCAAGACGGATTTGTTTTGTAGGAGCGATCGCTTCTATCAACATCAAAGATAAGTCATCTATCCCCCAAGGGCTGCGATTAGTTTTCTCATCAGCCGTGACAACAGGCAAAACGCGATCGCAAAAATCACCTAGCTGCATAGCCCTATATTCCGTAGCTTCCCGAATTGCCTTTTCCTTTGGGCGCTCACCCCAAACCCAATCATAGGGCGGCTGCCACTCCCGTAGGGGTCGCAGACGATCAACTTGAGTTACAATTGCAATTACTGGTATCTCAGGAACTTCTTTTTTAATATCTTTAAGAAAATCTACATCCATTTGTAAAGCCGGATCGAGAGCCGGAGTCACTAATAGCAATAGATCGGCATTTTTGGCAAAATTGAAAACTTGCTCCCGTATATCAGCGCGGGTGACTTGTTCATAACCGGGAGTATCCCAAAGCGTAAGAATATCTCCAGTTGCAGTTTCCCATTGGTAATTTTGAATATGCTCAGTGCTGGGCAAAACATCAACCTCCGCGAGATTTGCCTGAAATAAAGTATTAATCAGACTACTTTTTCCTGCTCCAGTTCGCCCTACAAGTAAGATATTAATCGGTTTTTGGGTAACCTCCTCCACGGTTTCTGCTTGTGCAAGAATATTTTGCAGAGTTTGCGTTTGTGCCTTCAGTTTCTTTTCTGGCTCGGCAATGGTGAAAGTTTCTGCAGGTAATGTGGTACCGCTGTATAGTGCGAGCGCTTGCCGACACAAATTTCTCAAAGCTACTTCCCGCAAGAGCGCGCTCAAATTTGCCACCAGTTCTTTATTTGCCTGATTGCTGTAACGTTTGCTGACTAAATTTGCAGCTGCAGCAGCTGGATTTAAAAACCACTGCGCCCACTGCCATACTTGTAAGAGTTTGCGAGCAGAAGGCTCTAGCTTGCGGTAAGTTTCATAAGCTTGATATGCTTGCCCGACTGTTACCTGATTTAGAGCTGGGGATAGTTTTTGCAAAAAGCGATCTAAATCGTCTAATGTTCCGCGAATTAGAGAGTAAGCTTGGGGAATATAGATTGAAAGCAGGGGATATTTTACTTCAGGATGGTAAATGTGCGCGATCGCTATAACGAGTTCTTGACAGCGCTGCCAAAAAGTTTCCCAATCTTCCCAGAGCGGGCGATCGCTTTTTGCTGCCTTAAGAATTTCTTCTAGTACCGCTTCAGCTTGTTTTGTTTTATCTGTTGTCTCTGACAGTGCTTTTGTCTCACCTGTTTCTGTTTCTAATTTTTTGTTTATTTCTGCCAATGCCGATTTTATTTGTTCTATTTCAGGTTTTGTCCATCTTACCAGTAACCAACGCCAGCCTACAAATACAAGGGTAAAAACTCCCCAAATCCAATTAATCCCCCACTCATTAATTTGCAGCCCTGCCGAGACTAACAAAAAGATAGCGATCGCTGCTATCGGAGCTGCTAAAATCGTCCACTGCCACAACTTTAATCGAATCATTTTCCATCTAATCTAATATTTTTATTATTATACTGAAGCTAAAAACTTCAAAAATTATGCCAGTAGCATTTATGTCAAATTCGCTACCGCTATATAAATAAATTACCCCTAATTCTACAACAGACTTTTAACCAAGAAGCTAGATGGGAAGAGGGCTACGACAGATTAGCGAGAAAGTAATATACATATCTCGGCAATTCCGTGTATAAGATCAAATGATTGTATTGAATTTGTCGTTGTGTGAGGAAATAGGATGCGTCGGCTTCGTAAAATAGCGCTTGCCCTAACTAACGCATCAGCGATTGTAGCTGCTTTTGGGTTGATTCAGATGAGCCCCTTGCCCACTCCGTTTACGGCTCGCTCAACAGCAGAGCCACCTATAGCAGCACTTGCCCTACCGAAATTATCGGAGATTCACTCACTAGAGGAGCTCTACCAAATCCGCGAGCGCATACTCAACCACCTAGAAAAATCCTATGCCCAAGCGGTAAAGCATACGTCAAAGCCGAGTGATAAAAAACTTTTGCAGATGTTAAGAGAAGTTGAAGTTCGCATTCTTACGGAAGAGAGGGCGAGCGACAACTGGGAGCAAGCCCAGAGACTGGCAAGAGAAGCTGCTGAGATGAAAAAAAATCCGAAACAGTCTGTAGAGACTGTTAAAAAAAAACAATTGCTGTTAGCACAAGCTATTCATAATTTGCTAGAAATCCCTAAAAATTCATCTTTAGCTGGGTTAATTCCTTTAAAAATTAAAGAATTTGAGGGAAAATTAACCAAGTCTAATTATACAGTTAATGAGAATAATTTTTTAGAAGCGATCGCGCGCGAAAGTGGTTTATCCAAAGAAGCGATGATTACCGTTTGCCATATTTCCCGATACTGTGTATCTTTGCGAGGTAAGCGCGAACCTGCAAGCCCAGCCAGCTTGATAAAAATTCCCATTGCCGTAGCGCTACTACAGAAAATCAGTGAACAAAATATTGATTTAGATACTGAAATCTATGTGCAGAGCGGTAATTTTACCGAAGATGCCTCAGCTATTCGTTCGCTCCAGCGTTACCCGTTAAAAGTTCTTTTAGGTGAAATGATTGATCACAGTAGCAATATTGCCACCAATCAGCTCATAGATTATTTGGGTTATAATTATATCAATAAATACTTGGAAAATAGTGGTTATAAAGTAACTAGGGTTAATTTCAAATTAATGGGCGAGCGCATTATGCCGTGGAAACCAGGCAGCGGGCGCAATCGTATTAATAGCGACGAATTGACAGAAATGATGCTGCAAATTTACAATTACGAAATCCCCGGAGCAGAAGTATTAGTAGAAGCTCTCAGCCGCCAATATGATCGCGTTATGGGATATGCGGCTTTGCAAGGCACTGAGGCGCAGTGGTTAGGAGAAAAAACCGGCGAAAACTCTAAAGTTCTCGGCACCACCTTAGCATTCAATTATGCCGATGATATCTATGCAATTACAGTGATTGATAACCGCCCTGGAACTTACATTCAAATTCGTAACTCGATTACTAAAATTGTAGATCATATTGTCAAAAATGGCGGTTTATAATTACTATTTTATTTTATTTATTAAAGATAAATTTTCGGATGGCTTCAAAGTATGGCGACTTTCCTTGCGAAACTCCCACTATCATCAAGTTATTATGACTTACTTTTGGAATCAAGACAATTTGTTTTTCCAAAGCCCCAGAGTTACGGTAAAGTTTTTCCGCTTGCTCTGGAGAAATTAAAAAGTCTTCTTTACCGTGAACGATGAGCGTGGGTACTGTAATGCGGCTGATTTTAAGAGCGTTGCCAAAGCCGTCACGCTCTTCGTCTAATTGAGATATATCTATGCCCAGACGCTCTAAAAGTGGTAAAGTTTCTGCAAAGCCACTTTCTAAAATCACCCCTGCTATTTTATCTTTAGCATGAAATGCAACTTCAAGTGCTGCAGCCGCTCCCAGACATCTTCCCAAAACATAAAGCCGCTCAGGATTTAGGTTATTTGATTTAAAAATATGCTCAGTAGCTAAAAATACTTTTAGGGCATCGCTGAGAAGATTAATAGCGGTGGGAATTCCGTCGCTGATTCCATAACCACGGTAATCGATTAGCAACAAAGTAATGCCCATTTGGATGAAAAAATCTGCAAAGGCATCCAAATCGGCGACTGTTTCGTTATTACTATGGAAAAATAAAATTGCTGGTGAATGGGCGGCGGCTGGATACAATAGCCCCCGGATAAAAATGTTAGGATCTACTTCTACAGCAATATTCCGTGTGTTAGGATCGAGAGGTTCAAATTTATCCCATCCTTTGGGATGAAAGAGTTTCTTTAAGATTTCTGGGTTTTGAAGAAGGGTATGAGTCATCTTTTTTTGCTTGCCGCGCGAGCTTAAATTATTTTAATTATTTTAAATGTAAAATGCGCTCGCACAACAGATAAAGAAAAACCAGGTTTCGTAAACAAACCTGGTTTCCTATTAAATAATCATTAATCATTAGAGAAAGGAATTGTGCGTCAATTTGCCAACTTAAGAATCTCAGCCGTCACTGCCATACTCTCTTCATAAAGAATCTCACGCCCCCAGCGCTGTAACTGTTCACTTAAAAGAGCCTCAGCCTTTTGATCACTAAGAGGCGCAACTTGCTGAATCCGATAAGATTGAGCGCCGCCGTGAGCTTCCATACGCATACAACCCGTCGTTTCAGAGCACAAAACCGTGCGACAGTCAGCATGTGGATTCGTAGAACCCAGACGCAAAGCAATTAAATCTCCGGGAATATCTCCCCAGTCTGCCGTAGGAATTGCCGCCAATTCCGCCTCCACCAGACGATGATCCTCAGCGAAGAATTTAATCCGCTTAACATCGTATTCGCCGCCTTCTCGCTGATAGGAAATAGGCTTCCAGTGCAGACGAGAAGCTAGCCAACCCAAAAACATCAGCGCCTGATTAGGATTACCTTTTTCATAATCAATCGTCACCTGATCGATTTCTTTAATAGCGGCACGACGTTCCGGTGGATCAAAAGCTTCAGCCGTCAGCTCTTGCCAAGGAGCCAAGCGCCGCCAATTCAAATCAGCGAGGGGAAGCCCCATTTCTAGTAAGCTATGTACCCGCAGCAAGTCTTCTTCAGGAGCGTTAAAAGTACAAGAGTCAACAATAACAAAATTGCATTCTTCTGCTAGTCGCTTAAATAGTGTTTGATTGATATCAGGAGTGGCTTTCCACCATAGGAACTTAGGCAATTCTCCGATTAAGAGAGCAGAGATCATCCCCGCCACCCGCTCCAAAGCCTCGACAGTTCCTTTGAGAGTAATATATTCGCAGCAAACTAGAGTACTTTGACTGTGTTTTTGGATTGGGCAATAGGCAGAAACTTGAGCACTCACCCCTTCATCTTGCCCGGTTACAGGGCAGAGAGTAATAATTCGGCAGGGATTGCGAGAAGCGATTTCATCTGCCAGAGAGCTTCTGACATCTAAGGCATATTGGAAGCCGCTGCTACTAGTTTCTGCTTTCCCAGTCGTTTTACGCTGCTGAAAGGCTTCTCGCAGCTTGGCGAGGGTTTGAGGATTGCTTTTGCCGGTTACTGGCAAGCCATAAGCCTTTTGCGCTTCTCTAAGAGCTGCATCCATGCGCGGGCCTTCAATGCCGTCAATAGGGCCAGTATAAAAACCTAAAGCAGCTAATAATTGTTGGGTTTCTTCCGGTTCGTAGACGAGTAAACTAAATGTTGTTGCCCTGGTTGCAGTAGGAGTTGAACCATCGTTGCTTACGGCATTGAAATCTTGCCAGATTTTTCTCAATTCTGCTTCAATTTCGTTGATTGAAACATCTTTAGGTGGTTGTAGTGAAACAACAGGAGCGATCGTTGTCATTTGTTATCCTTCCTTTATTTATTAGTTTGTTAGTTGTGTGGTGAATTACATTTTTTTATAGTCTGCGCCAGCGACGCCCGTCGCGTTCTATCATTTGTTCAGCTTCAGCGGGTCCCCAAGTGCCAGCTTCGTATTGAGGAATAGATGCAGGATCTGTGGGGGCTTCCCAGGCAGTCAGCGCCGGCATGACAACCCGCCAAGCTTCTTCAACTTCATCACCACGTGTAAATAAAGTTTGATCGCCTAACATGCAATCCAGGAAAAGGCGATCGTAAGCATCTCCGGTGGTTTGACCAAAAGTCGAGCCATAGCTGAAATCCATATCCACTGGGCGGGTGCGCAGTGCGATTCCCGGCGTTTTCACTTCAAAGCGCAGGGAAATTCCCTCATTGGGCTGAATCCGCAGAGTAAGTACATTTGGGCTTGCTTGCTGCGCTGCCGACTGAAAGATTAAAACTGGCACCTCGCGAAATTGAATAGCTATCTCGCTGATTTTTTTGGGCAGGCGTTTGCCGGTGCGCATATAGAATGGTACCCCTTTCCAACGCCAGTTATCGACAGACAATTTCATTGCCACATAGGTAGGCGTAATCGAGTTAGGATTGACTCCAGGCTCACTGCGGTAACCCGGAACTGGTTCGCCTTTCATCCAACCGCTAGTGTATTGCCCTCGAACCGCGCATGTATCTAAATTGCGTAGAGTAGACAGTTGGGTTGCCTGTAGTACTTTTAATTTTTCGGTGCGAATACTATCGGCATCCAAGTCAACTGGCGGCTCCATTGCAGTTAAGCAGAATAGCTGCATTAGGTGGTTTTGTACCATGTCTCGCAGCGCTCCAGAGGTTTCGTAGTAGCCTGCGCGCTCTTCTACTCCTACTGTTTCTGCTACAGTGAGCTGGATGTGATCAACAAATTGACGATTCCACAGGGGTTCAAAAATGGCATTAGCAAATCGAAAAACTAACAGGTTTTGAACTGTTTCTTTGCCTAGGTAGTGATCGATGCGGTAAATTTGATTTTCTTTACAAATTTGGTTAACAACTCGGTTGAGAGCTTTTGCTGAACCCAAATCGCGCCCGAATGGTTTTTCTATTACTAAGCGTGTTTTTATTGGATCGCTTAGCATTTCAGCGTTTCCAAGTTGGCGAATTGCTTCTGGAAAGAAGTTAGGGGAAACTGATAAATAGAAGATGCGATTGCCTCTGGTTCTTCTTTGTGAATCTAGAGTGTTAAGAAATTCTTTCAGCTTGCGATAACTTTCTGGGTTGTCAATATCGCCAGAGCAGTAAAATAAACCTTCGGCAAAGTCTTTCCAAACTTCTTCTGAGCCAATGCCGTCGGAGAATTGCTCAATGCCTTTGCGCATTTGTTCACGGAAATAGTCGTGACTCCATTCTCGGCGGGCAACACCAACTATTGTGAATTCCGATGGTAATCGTCTTTCTTGTTTTAAGTGGTAGAGCGCTGGCACCAATTTGCGTTGGGTTAAGTCTCCGGAGGCTCCGAAAATCACTAATATAGTAGGCTCCGGCATTCTTTCTTGTTGCAATCCTACGCGCAGGGGATTTTCTAAAATTTTTACCATTTTATCTCCTCTTTGTTGTTTTATTTATTTTTCTTAGAAAGAAAAATTTTTAATAATTTTTAAATTTCCTTTTTATTTTATAAACATTTCAGAGGGGACAAGGAAGGTATGAGAGGATAAACCTCTTCAATTCCCTTATCCCCTAGTACCGGATCCCTACTTTCCTAAAAATAAAAAAATTTACACAGTTGCGAGTTGATTAACTTTGGCTTCGAGAGATTTCATCAGTGAGTTAAATGGCTGAATAAATTTCTCGATCCCGTCTGCTAATAGTTCTGCCATAACTTCATCTAGGTTGATGCCAATTTGGGGTAGGGTTTCTGTTAGTTTATAGGCGGCGTCGAGATCGGTTTCGATGCGGTTTTCAACGTTGCAATGATCGGCACATGCTTCAATTGTGGCAGGGGGCATGGTGTTGACTGTATCGGGTCCTATTAGTGAGTCAACGTAGATGACGTCGCTATATTCGGGGTTTTTGGTGCTTGTGGATGCCCACAATAAGCGCTGTGGTTTAGCGCCTTTGGCGGCGAGGGCTTGCCAGCGCTCGCTCTTAATAATTTCTTTGTATTTTTGGTAAGCAATTTTAGCATTAGCGATCGCAAATTTCCCCTTCATTTGCCTGAGTTCTTCTTGCTTTTGAGGCTCTTCTGTCGCCGCGATTAGTTTATCTAGCCGCGCGTCTATATTAGTATCTATACGGCTTATAAAGAAACTCGCCACCGAAGCGATGCGGCTGATATCCTTACCTTCAGCAACGCGAGCTTCCAAACCGCGAATATAAGCCCAGGCTGCTTCTACGTAACTTTTTACTGAAAACAGCAGAGTAACATTTACATTAATTCCTGCTGCGATAACTTTTTCTACAGCTATCAATCCTTCTGGAGTGCCGGGGATTTTAATCATCACATTATCCCTACCAATAGCTTCATAATAGCGCTGGGCTTCTCGAATCGTCTCTTCAGTATTGTAAGCTAAATTTGGCGGTACTTCAATACTGACGTATCCATCTAGCCCGTTTGTTTTCTCATATATATCACGGAGAATATCACAAGCATTGCGAACATCGGTAAACACTAGAGATTCGTAAATCTCCATTACCGATTTACCCGCTTTAATGCCTTTTTCAATATCAGGATCGTAAATTTTGTTGCCTGCGATCGCTTTTTCAAAAATAGCTGGATTTGAGGTTATTCCTACAATTCCCCGACTGACAAGCAATTCTTTGAGTTCACCAGACTCAATAATATTGCGGCTCAAATTATCCATCCAGATACTTTGGCCATATTCTTTCTCAATTTGCAACAAAGGATTGTTTGTCATGTTATTCTCACTTAGTTTCTAGAATTTAAAGTAGACAGTAAGCTACTAGCCACTCCAGACTTTCTACTCACTTAATCGAAGTGACTGCTTGCTCCTGAAATTTCCTTTGAATGAAAGACTCCACCAGCTCCACATCATCTTTACTCCCAATAATCAGAGGAGTGCGGGTGTGGAGTTTTTTCGGCACCACATCTAAAATATCTTCCGTACCAGTACTTGCTCGCCCTCCGGCTTGTTCTATTAAAAAGGCAAGGGGAGCTGTTTCGTACAGAAGACGCAACTTACCTTCTGGGTTTTTTACAGTGCCGGGGTATAAAAACACCCCACCCTGAAACAGAATGCGGTGAAAGTCTCCCACTAGCGCCCCGCCATAGCGTGCCGTATAGCCTTCATGGCGGTGAACATAGCGGATATAATCCCGAATTGGTTCTTCCCACTGCCAGAAGTTGCCCTCATTAACGCTGTAAATAGAGCCATGATTTGGAACGCGGATATTTTCGTGCGATAATATAAACTCTCCCAAGCTGGGATCGAGGGTAAAAGCATGCACTCCCTTGCCTATTGAATAGACTAGCATGGTACTGGGGCCGTAGAGAATATAGCCGGCAGCGATTTGCTTGCGCCCATTTTGCAGCAAATCCAAAGCCGAACCATCCTCGTCAATTCCTTCTTGCTGGCGAATGGAGAATATAGAGCCCAGATTCAGGTTGATATCTAGATTTGAAGACCCATCAATCGGATCGTAGAGGAGGGTATAACGGCCAATGGGGCAATTTTCAGGGATGTAGTAGGGTTTCTCCATTTCTTCGGAAGCAAGGCGACAGACAAGCCCGCTTTGCTTGAAGACGGAGATAAATACTTCATTAGCGTAGACATCCATCTTTTTAACGGATTCTCCCTGCACGTTCACCTCGCCGGTGAATCCCAAGACGCCCTCAAGTAATCCAGCCCGACTGAGACGGCGGGAAATTAGTTTAGCTGCCAGGGCAATGCGATTCATTATGGCACTGAGATCCTGAGCATCTGGCGAGAAACTCTGCAGTTGCTGTAAGACGTGACGGGATAATGTCGTACAATCACGATCCAGGGCGCGTTCATCCGCTAAAGGCTTATAGTTACCTGCCATTATTTCCTCCCTGACTGTAGTCCCTCATTTAATATCTTAGGGAGGGTTTTTCAAGAAGGCTGCTGAATTTTATACGAACTAAAGAAAGGTGGAAGCTGGCCACATTTTGGCCTGTTTTTGAAAAACAATTCCCCTGTTTTTCTCCTCTAGGGAGAAAACAGGGGAAAATTAATTAGTTAATTAATTATTAAACTGGGACTTTAGCCTTAATCCCAAAGAAAGAGATTAGTTTTATGAAAGATGAAGGATTTTTGTACAGCGGAGTATTTTACCGTGCTGCCGTCAGAGTATAAGAGCGATCGCTCCTTCCCAACTAATATGGGCGCCTTCTTCCACCGTTACGAGTTTCTTCTCGTGGCTTTGCCTTATTCACTTTCAACTGACGACCCATCCATTCTGCGCCGTCTAGTTCTGAAATTGCAATCTCTTCATGGGCATCTTCCATTTCCACAAAAGCGAAGCCGCGCATCTTTCCGGTTTCTCGATCTATCGGTAAGACAACTCGTTTAACTGGGCCGTATTCTGCAAAGACTGCTCTTAAATCGTCTTCGGTGGCGCGGTAAGATAGGTTTCCAACGTAAATGGTCATTATTGTTTGTGAAATCTGAACGAAAAACAAGAGTTCAGCTCGACAGACGGCACCTTTTCCGTGCAAATTTTGCACAGTCTGAGCTGTCCGAACGAATAGTGGCGAACTTCAGAAATCTGCGCTCCGCTTTCATTGGATGCAGTATCTTCAACTCAACCAGCGATAAAACTGAACTTTGTGCATATCATAGCTTGTCAATTTGATTTTGCAAGTGTTCTAGTCTACAAACTTTTAAAATTTATATTTCCAAGAACAGCAGCAAAGAAAAAAATCCATATTTAGTGTCATGTTATAATTTTTTTACAGATTTAGTGTTTAAAGATTAGGCGCGCCGGTAAGAAACCGAGTTTCTTTAAGATTTAAGAAACCCGATTTCTCTTGTTGCCTCAGTCGATCGCGATCGATTGAGGGCCACTGCTATTACCGTTATTATTCTTAGAAATCTCAGTAGTGTGGCTCGGCGCGCCGACTTGTTTATCAAGCCAGCTTTTCACAGGGTCATCGGCAAGATTGAGTCGGAGGATGCCGGAAAAAAAGCCACCAAAGAAGGCCACAGGGTAGGCGGTGAGTTCTTTAAAAATAGGTGCTAGTTCCTCCACAAACATAAAAAAAAGTCTCCTAAAGCTGCCACTGTCAGGAATAGTAGCGCAGATTGCAGGGAAGCTGGCTATTCCGGTTTCTGTTCCGGCAAAAGGCACTTATCAGAATCACAACCTGCGGGTCCTGCTTCTACCATCTCACCCAAATCGTAACGACTAAGGGCTGCGTAGAAATCATCGGTTTTACGCCGTAATTTCACTTGCTGCAATTGTCGTTGATATTCTTCCTTACTTATCGGCTCAAATGGTAAGCGCGGGAAAGTTTGATGAGCATCAAAACGCGCCAGCAGTGCCGCCGAAATATAACCCTCATCATTTTGAATCGCTTTGTAAATGCGATTTCCCAATGCCTCTATTTCATGCTCACGCAACTCGATAGTCGCACTGGTGTTGTGGGTGGTGTAATACTGTTGCACTTGCATATAAAAGTCAAACTGTGCCAAAGCTGAAAACTGGCTAGTGTCAATTTCATCTGCTCCTGGCAATTCAGCCCAGGGTACAGCAACAGGAATTTCTACCAACCACTCCGAGCAGCGCGGATCAAAAGGATCATTAAGCAGATTTCCGTTTTCGTCTTTATCTGATTGAGAAGGGGTGACGTTGTAGCCGTAGTCGATGCAAGCAAGGGCTACTGGGTCATTTTTTCGGAAGGTAATTCTGCGAATAAATCGCTGTGCTTTTGGCGGGTGCCATCCAGGGGAAGCATTAGTGAGTAAAGACTTTGTGCCGCTAGGTTGTACGGTGGTGCAGCGGTTGGGGCGTTTTAATCCGTTGCGATCGCAATAATCCCACACTGCTTGCTGGACAATTTCCCGCCAACGAGTTAAATATTCTTGTTCCCAGCGCTTAAACTCCAATCCTTTTCGGCTTTCTGGGCGTCCTTCTGCCCACCAACGCAACCAATCAATTCCAAAAGCTTTAACAAAGAAATCAAATAAACCAGTAAAAGAAACCCCCACAATAGGGTCAATTTCTCGACTGATTTGATAGCGCGGCTCGATAAATTTGTGATTAAGTAAAGCCGCTACAGAAAGAGCCCCGGCAGTAAAGGCTTCTTCTTGTTCTTTAAAGTTATGAGGATCAATTTGGTTCAAGTGTATTTCACTTAAGTTACAGTGAAACATAGAACCAATAATCTCACCACAGTTGTGAGCAACAAACCCATTGGCATCAAAACAGGCAGGCCCAGGTACGGTACAGTCGTAAACCGGCTCTATGCCATCCGGAACGAGCGCTCTAACAGTGGCACTAAATGGCTCAACATTGAGGCAATGTTTGTAATTAGCTAAGGCTTGGGCTAGTTTATAGGCCTTTTGGGGTTCTTGGAAGCCAATCAATTGTTGAAAATACTCAAGATTATCATTGGCGACAACAAGTTCGTGGTTTGCTTGACACCAGTAGGCTGTTGGTTGGCGATCGCTATCTGGTAACAGTCTATACTCAGCCTGACGATGGTTTTCATAAATAGTAGAAGCAATGCCGAGTCTAGCCAACATTCGTTGCACAGCTTTCAGATTAGCCAAATTACTATGGGCTAGGCGTACACTCACCCCCTTCATTTGTGTGTCTTGCACACTCCCATCGGTATCAAAAAGACCCCGCAGAAAACCTCGGTAAAAGTCGTAACTTGCCTGTTCAATCAGAGGGGTGATATTCTTCTGTTCTTGGGTAATGCCATAGGTGACTGCTAAACTGGCTATACTCGGAGAATTCACCACTCGATGTTTGAGCGTGGGGTTATAACATGCAGCGTTGGTGCGTCGAACATATCCCACGCTTGCTTCCATAGAGGCAATAGCGTACTCACTCATTTCTAGCTGTGAGTCTTGCCAAAAGCGCAAGAGAGCGATGTCATGCCATTGAGTCTTAGCGAGACTACCATCGCCAATTAAGCTGCCCAGTAACCAACCTGACTCGAAGTTGCCTGAACCTTTCCAAGGTTGCAAACCGCGATGATTATGGAGTAAAACCCGCTCCCCAGGTTTTATATCTGCTACTTCAACCCATTCGGCATATTGCTGCTTCTGGGTTTGGGTTGTGAGCTTGAGAACTCGATGATTAGCTGTCAACCTTAGTTCATACCCCTCTTGCGTTTGCAGTTTAAACACTGGTTTCGTTCCACTGTAAAAGAAACCAGCCGGGGTTGTATTGAATAATTCTCCATTTATATATGTGCTGTGTTGTACTGCAATCAACTGACTGACTTGCCGAGGACCCTCACTCGTATGTACCCAGGTATCTGCGGTAACACACGGGTTTAGTCCATATCTTTGTAACCGATGTTCTACTTCATAATCGGGTATTTTGGGATAATTTGTTTTCAACCAATTGCGAGTTTCTTCTAACCCTAAAGAAGTGTATATTTTGATAAATTTTTGTTTTAATTCTGAGGTAGGGAAAATATCGGCATTGGCACGAGCGATCGCCTCTGGAGCATATTGAATTGCCCCTTCTCCGGAATAATATTGTTGCCTTACCGCTTCAATACATTCCGCTTCCGTAGGTTTATAATGGAATACTCTCGTATGGTTTGCCATCCTGAGCGCATCTCTTTCTGGATCAATGCGCCAGTTTCCATGTTCGTCTTGTTGCCAGAGATTGGCTTTGGCAGTGGCAGCTAACTGATCGTTGCTGTCGAATTGCCTCATGCCTGCACTACGTCTAATGTTCCCGGCTACCACGCAAGCGGCTGCTTCATCAATTAATAAACAACATTCAACGGAAGTGAGTTGCCGCCCTACAGCTTTGTTGAGGATAGCGGCACAGCGTTCGTAAAGCAAAGGCAACCGTACTGGGTTAGCAACGCCGCCAAACCCACGCAATGGTTCGCCCGTCGGGCGCACATGACTAATATCGATAATGATTTTAACTTCGCCAGTGAAGCGCTCATCAGTTGAGAATTCTAGCAGGGATTGATAAGATTTAACCCACCCCTGGCGACTGTCGCCTACTGTGATCATAACTTGATTGCCTGCGATCGCAATTTCAGTTTGCTCGTGTCGCAAGCCGTAAGGCACACTTCCTACTTTACCTTTTACCTCTACCTGGAGAACATTGCGGATGGGTGGTAACTGCTGAATATATTTTGGTTCTAGCACGGCACCCGTGCCACATCCCATCATCGCCAGATCCATCATTAGACCAAATGTTCGCCAGTCAACGACATTTGTGCTAGTGCAGTTGTACGCTCCTGAAAAGTTTTCTTGTTTTTCGATCCACTCTGTGCCTCCTACCCAGAGCCAACGACCTGAGCAAAGAGCTTTAAATTGGCGCTGCATCCGGTTTATCAAGTCTGCTTCTTCGGCTTTAATTCCCAATTTCAATAAGCCTTGAATTGTGCGCTCGCATACTTGCTGCCATGTCTCTCGCCCCTTCTTCGTGCGTCTGCTGTATGTTCTATAGAAGACTGGATTGGCTGTTGGTGCTGTCTCCGGAAATTCATGGTTTAAGTCCAGTTCTTGGCCCATATTGCTCTCATCATATATAGCGTTTAAAAGCCGATAAATCATTATACTACTCTATGGGTAGTTTTTTTCTTTAAGGCCAATTTTTGGCCAAAATAGCTAAAAAGGCTATAATTCCTTAAAACGTATTTTTTTATTAAAAAATTAAAAAAATTTTTAAGTTGTACATAAGTCAAGAAAAAGCTGTGCGAATCACGGAAATAATATTTTTAAACTCATTGAACAAATAAAGATAAAAAATATTGTTTATGTCTCTTACCCCGTGGCGAGGGTTTCTTACTCGCGCACTCTATCGCAATCGTTCTCTTCCCCATGCCCGTTATCTTCAGCTTGCCACTATTCGTAATGATGGTAAACCTGCGAACCGCACGGTAGTGTTTCGGGGCTTCCTGGAAGAGAGCGATCGCTTGCAATTTGTCACCGATGCCCGTAGCGAAAAAGCCCAGCAAATTGCTCACCAACCTTGGGGTGAAATTTGCTGGTATTTTCCCAAAACCCGCGAACAATTTCGTATCAGTGGTAATCTCATCTTAGTAAGAGAAAAGCATCCGGAAAACTCATTGCTCAAAGCTCGCCTAATGGCTTGGCAACAACTTTCCGATGCCGCTCGTCAGCAATTTGCGTGGCCACATCCTGGTGCTCCCAGAGCTGAAGCAGAAGCTTTTTCGCCGCCACTGCCTTCTCCTAGTGAACCGCTGTCAAATTTTTGTCTGTTGTTGCTTGAACCGCAGCAAGTGGATTTTTTAGAATTGCGCGGTGAGCCCCAAAACCGATATATCTATCGTCTTGAAGGCGCTCATCGCACTTGGGTTGTGCAAACAGTCAATCCCTGAAAACAGAAACCCGGTTTCTTGAAAAAACCAGGTTTCTATAAGCCTAAAAACCCGGTTGTTTTTTGAAACCGGGTTTTTCCATCAAATACCTGCGCCATCTAAAAATTCTTGAATTGCCTTATCCTGAAGCCGGCACTTTAAATAGCGATTTGCTCCTGCGGTTTTTTCGGCGAGTGCATCCAACAAAACTGTCGAGTCTCCAGCCGAGAGTTCTCCTCCCACCCTTGCTGTAGCAAGGGACTTTTCCAGCTTTAATATTTCAATTTGTTCTTCTAGGGCTTCTATGCGATCAACTAAACTGCGAATCACTGCTGCCTCAGAATCCGGTAGTTGCCCGTGTTCCAGTGGATTAACGCGCACTCCTGAGCGATAAACAATCCGCCCCGGAACTCCTACTACCGTACAATCAGAAGGAACATCCCGCAGCACCACTGAACCGGCTCCGATGCGAACATTGTTGCCGATTTGAATGTTTCCCAGCACTTTTGCCCCCGCACCCACGACAACATTTTCGCCGAGAGTAGGGTGGCGCTTGCCAGATTGCTTGCCGGTGCCGCCTAGGGTGACACCCTGATAAATTAGGGCATAATCTCCCACAATCGCTGTTTCTCCGATCACAACTCCCATGCCGTGATCTATGAAAACTCCTTTGCCGATTTGAGCCCCTGGATGAATCTCAATGCCGGTAAGGAAGCGAGCAATGTGGGAAATCAAGCGGGGAATAAAGGGAATTCCCAAGACGTGCAGCCAGTGAGCTATTCGGTAAAACAGTAGCGCCTGTAATCCCGGATAGCAAAACAATACCTCTAACCAGTTGCGTGCAGCAGGATCGCGCTCGAAGATGATGCGGAAGTCGGCAAGTAAAGTATTCAGCACGAGATGGTTCCCATTTTTGGCAAAACAGACCATACTCTATGATATCGCTTTACTGTCAATCTCTATTTGCTAGTTTGGTTATTTTTATTTAAGGCTGCACGTAAAGCTTATAATTTAACCGCTGTCCCGGTTCTATACTTCCTACCCAGATGCTGTATTCCCCCGCTTTCCAGTCGCTATCTTCAATACTAGCGTCTTTATTTTTGCCTGTATCGTCACCACAGCGAATGACTCCATTTGGCCCTCTTATGGCCTATGTTGTATCTTTTCCGCCACTATCTACTTGTATTCTTAGCCTAGCAAAGTCTTTCTGTAGCACCATTATATAATCGGGGGCTGTGTCGGCAAATCCTAAACACTTGTTGCCGAGGCGATCGCTATTAGCTACTATGGCTGGTAGGGATGTTGCTCCACTGGTGTAGCCTGATACTACTCCTAATGCTGGTTGAAACCCTGGAGCTAGACTTATTTTTCCAAACAGAGAATTTTTTGCTTCTGCTGGAATGGCGAGCGCTGCTACTAACACCCCCATCAAAACGCCACTTAATGTTATTTTAAACATTCCTCATCTCCTCCTAAAATTCAGAAAGCAACATTTTCTGCCTTCACAAGGCAGGCGCTATAATCTGGCTATCTTATTTTTAGTCAGAGATTTTCCTTGTCAAAACAAGGCATCGTGACAATTTTATTTTTGCCACAAGCTTTTCATCCAGTTTTCATACTAGGCAATATTCTGAATTTAAAATGTTTGTCTTAATCTTTATTTTTCTTGTATTTTCTGCTTGGATGTTAACTGAATCTATCGTCTTGCTACCTTTTAATATGCTGCATTTTCTAGACAAATTTAACTGGCTTATTTCGGCTTCTATTTTAATATTATTACTCTGGTACTTTGGCGAGTAGTATATTTATACTCCATTGGCGCAGCCAGAGCATATATTTTTTTTAAATTAATTACTGGTTTCGTTTTCCTCAATCCCTGATGGATAATTTTTTACTATCAATAAACAATTACGTTTATCGGCAGTTTGTTTATACGAGATTAGATCGGCTATGCGCTGCATTATTTTCACGCCCCGCCCTCCCTCGGCGTTTTCTTCCACTGGTGGCATTGTTTTCATAAATCCTTCTAAATCAAAAGGCTCCCCCTTATCCCAGATGCGAATTTCTAAATGTTGCGGGAAAATAGCTACTTCAATATCTATTGAAACTTCTGGGGGTTGGTTTTTGTGTGCATGTCGAACTGCATTGGTAAAACCTTCAGCTAGCGCTAATTGACACTGCATCCAAATGTATTTAGGAACTACAGAATGATTCAATTGGTTAAACCATGATAAAACCTGGGCGAGAGAACCCAATTCATTTTTGACGTTAATTTTCGCTTTTTGTAGTACCTGCAATTGGCTATTATTATTTGAATCCATAGTCTTCTGTTTTTTTTATTAGTTAGGCTCGTAAATAATAAAATCAAAATATTATAGCGGCAGGCTTGGGAAAGTCGTAATGTGCTTCGCACTTTTACTGAAGGGGTTCTGAATTACCTGCAGGCGATATTTCATTTAGATGGCCATTTGAAAATGATTGTTTTTTATCAAACTGACAAAAGTTCAAAGAATAAAATAATATACTAATTTAAAAGAAAGAGAGGAAAAGTTCAAGAGAGGGTGATTTATTTTCCGCTCATTCTCTGTTCACGCCTAGCCTAGTCTCTGGCTGCTCTTCTCTTGGCGAGCGCGCTGTTTTTGCTATAGGCTCTGCTGCCTTTTGAAACTCGCACCTACCGCCGACGTCTGGCTCTACAGTTGCACACCATCTACTGCAGGAGCGATTGAGGTGAGAGAGCTTCTGGGACAATAGTAGGGCTACTTGCTCGCTTGCGATCTGCTTAATATTAACTATATCAAAAAAAGCTGACTTTACTGCATTTTAAGCCACTGGTCAAATATATACAAACCAATGACCGAGATTCTAGTTATCGACGATGATCCTACAATTCGGCTAGTGCTAACGAAAGCCCTTCAAAAGCAAGGTTACAACGTGACAGTGGCCAAAAATGGTCAAGAAGGGATTGAGCAAGCACAGCAGTTGCGTCCGGCGCTAATTATCTGTGACTGGATGATGCCCCAGATGGATGGATTAGAGGTTTGTCGCTGGGTGAAGAAAAATCCGGAACTGTCCACAACTTTTTTTATCTTGCTGACAGCACGGGGAGAAATTGAGGATCGTATTATCGGGCTGGATACGGGGGCTGATGAGTTTCTCCCTAAGCCTATTGAGATAAATGAACTTAATGCCAGGGTACGGGCAGGGCTTAGAATCTACCAGCTTAATCAAGATTTACGTTTGTCTAAGCAAATTTTGGAGGCAGATTTAGCAGATGCGGCGGATTATGTCAGTTCCCTACTGCCACCTCCCTTGAAGAGCGAAAAGGTAACAATCGACGCTAGATTCATTCCCTCTAAACAACTGGGGGGCGATTGCTATGATTATAATTGGCTTGATTCTGAGCATCTAGCTCTTTATCTGTTGGATGTGGCGGGACATGGGGTGGGACCTGCACTTTTATCGGTTTCGGTGCTTAATGTTTTGCGATCGCGCTCTCTTCCCAACACTGATTTTTCTCAGCCTAATCAAGTCCTCAACGCCCTCAATCAGTATTTCCAAATCAACAATAACCAGCGGCAACAGTATGTTGACAAATATTTTACTATCTGGTATGGTGTTTATAACATAATTCAACGTCAACTTGTTTATGCCAGTGCCGGACACCCGCCTGCAGTGCTGATTTCCGGTAAAGCCCCTAATAATATTCAAGCTCAAAAACTTAAAACACCGGGATTGCCTATCGGCATGTTTGCAGAAGCCGAATATGTCAGCGCTTCCTGCAAAATCGATGCCTCTAGCACTTTGTATATCTTCAGCGATGGCGTCTACGAAATTAATCAGCCTGACGGCAATATTTGGACTATAGATGATTTCATTGAAACTGTCTGCCACTACCGCCGCAATCAAAAAGCCAATCTAGAAAATTTGTTAGCTTACTTGCGGACGGTAGGTGTTAAAGATACTTTTGATGACGATTTATCCCTCCTCCAGATCGACTTTAAATAAACTAAAATAATTCAATTAACTGAAAGTACTGCTTTATTAAATTCATCCCGATTTGCATATATTTGAAAAACACGATCCATACTCGTTAGTTCAAACAACATTCGCACTTGCGCATTGATCGAACAGAGAAATAATTTTTTGCCCGCCGCTCGTACGGACTTGAGTGCTGACACCAACGCACCCAAACCAGAACTATCAACAAAGGTGACATCTTTGAGGTCGATTAATACAATGTCTACTTCGTTAGCGAGAATTTCGTCGATCTGTTTGCGGAGAACAGTGGCCTTCGTACCATCTAAAAGACCAGTCGGTTCAATGGTTTTGACAACAAGGCTCATAGGTTTGGGCTGAGTGAATACTGCCGGTTTCAGAAGAGTCCGTTTAGAGGCTCTAGTTGGGGATGATAGCAATCAGTGGTTTCTCTGGTAAAGTTTCTTTCCTAGATTGCTGCACCGCTATACCTAGTGTCGAGCGCTTTCTTAATGTATCTCACATGTTAGTGAGTACATAAGTTTTATAAAGCTAAAATTAGGTAAGCGAAACCATAGTAAGTATGCTAAAGTATCAATGTTGAGAAGGAAAGGTAAAAATTAATTTAATAAGAGATGCGCTCGCTACTCACTTCCTTTCACTTTAATAAAAAAATGGATTTCATCACCGCTGTTGGATTTGCTGCTGCCACCTGTACAACTATTGCCTTTTTGCCACAACTAATTAAAACTTGGCAATCCAAATCAGCAAAAGATGTTTCCTTTGGAATGTTGATATTTTTTTGTAGCGGAGTGTTTATGTGGTTAATTTATGGTATTTTAATTAAATCATGGCCAGTCATTTTTGCTAACGTGCTTACCTTAACCTTCAATCTGATAATTTTATATCTAAAAATAAAATACGAGACAAATTACTTTTGATGTTAAAATAAAAAAGTTGTTAGAATAAAAAAATTGTGAGTGTATTTACCTACGAAAAACTACTATTTACACCAGCCAAACCGGAAGCAGACGCCATTCCGACTATATTTGCATTTCCCAACGAATACAGCATCGGCATAACCAGCCTTGGCTATCAGGTAATATGGGCGACATTAGCCTCGCGCACTGATATACAAGTGAGCCGACTCTTTACCGATATTCATGAGCCTTTACCTGCTGCACCAGAATTATTAGGGTTTTCAATATCATGGGAATTAGATTATATCAACATTTTTAAATTACTAGAATTTCTAGAAATTCCCATTTGGGCAAAGGAGCGCAATAATAATCATCCCCTTGTATTTGGTGGAGGAGCAGTTTTAACTGCCAATCCAGAACCATTTGCTGAATTCTTTGATATAATTTTACTTGGAGATGGAGAAAATTTACTAGAAAATTTCATCAACGCTTATAAACAAATACGCAATGCTGAACGCAAAACTAAACTTTTACATCTTGCGAAAGTACCGGGAGTATACGTACCAAGCCTATATGAAGTAATATATGAAAGCCCAGATGGTATAATCAAATCAATTCAGCCGATAACTGCAGAGGTTCCCGCACAAATAGAAAAACAAACATATCGCGGAAATATTTTATCAGCCTCATCAGTAGTAACAGAAAAAGCGGCTTGGGAAAACATTTATATGGTAGAAGTAGTGCGAAGCTGCCCAGAAATGTGCCGCTTTTGCTTAGCGAGTTACTTAACTTTACCATTTAGAGCTGCTTACTTAGAAACATCACTAATTCCGGCAATAGAGCGGGGATTAGAAATTACGAATCGCATTGGTTTACTGGGAGCTTCAGTTACTCAGCACCCAGAATTTAACACACTAATAGATTATTTAAGTCAGCAAAAATTTGACGATATACGTTTAAGTATAGCATCAGTAAGAGCAAATACAGTAACAGAAAAACTAGCCAGAACAATAGCAAAAAGAGGAACGCGATCGCTTACAATAGCAGTAGAGAGTGGCTCCGAACGCATCCGCAAAATCATAAACAAAAAATTAGAAAATCAAGAGATAGAGCAAGCGGCAGTGAACGCCAAAGCAGGCGGATTAACAGGATTAAAACTATATGGTATGGTAGGAATACCAGGAGAAGAAATAGAAGATTTAGAAGAAACGATAGGGATGATGCAAGCGCTAAAAAAAGCGGCACCGGGCTTAAGAATAACACTAGGTTGCAGCACATTTGTACCGAAAGCGCACACACCTTTTCAATGGTTTGGAGTTAATTCACAAGCAGAAAAAAGAATAAAACATTTAGAAAAAAAACTACGTAGAGAAGGTATAGAATTTCGCCCAGAAAGCTACAACTGGTCAGTAATACAAGCATTAATATCAAGAGGCGATCGCCGCCTATCACAACTTCTAGAATTAGTGCGGCACTATGGCGACTCATTAGGAAGTTACCGTCGCGCATTTAAACAACTAAAAGGAAAATTACCAGAATTAGATTTTTACATTCATGAAAACTGGTCACAAGAGCAAATTTTACCCTGGAATCATATAATTGGGCCATTACCAATAACCACCTTACAGAAACACCTTACTACAGCCACAACTTATTTTCAAAAAAATAACCAACCAACCCCTAATCCCCTAATCCCCTAATTCCGGCTCTAATCCCAAAACCAGTTTTATGCTACACTTCAAACACAGCTCAATAATAAACGCCCCCGTAGAAATAGTTTGGAATTTCCACGAAAGAGCAGATATACTAAAACTACTCACCCCACCTTGGCAGAAAATAGAAATAATTTGCCGCCAAGGGGGGTTAGAAGTAGGGGCAATAAGCGAATTTCGCATTTGGCTAGGGCTAATTCCTATAAAGTGGGTAGCAGTGCACACTGCCTGCCAAAAAAATCGCCTATTTATAGACGAACAGAGAGAAGGGCCAATGGCCAGGTGGATACACCGCCACGAATTTACAGAAGAAAACGGCAAAACTCGCTTAACAGACGCGATCGCTTTTTCCCTGCCTGGAGGCTGGCTAAGTGAAATTCTCCTGGGGTGGTGGGTGAGATCACAACTAGAAGAAATGTTTCGTTACCGCCACGAAGTCACCAAACGCCATTGCGAGGGCTGCAGCAGTTTATAAGCCCAAATCCACAGCGATACGGTGAGCGCAGGCAAAGCCGGAAAAAGCGACAGCATTTAAACCCTGCCCAGGAAAAGTACTATCTCCCACACAGTAAAGATTAGGGATTTTAGTACGGTTGAGAGGCATTGTCAATAAGCCGGGCAACTTGTAGCGGGGGATAGGACCATAAGTGCCATCCACTCGCCCGAGAAAACGGCGGTGCGTTCGCGGCGTGCCCACCTCCATATAATCCAATCCCGCATCTAAGCCGGGAAAAATCTTTTCCAGGCGAGAGATAATTCGCCCAGCCGCCTCTTCTTTTTTCTGTTCATACTCCTTTACAGACAGCCCGCGCCACTGTTGTATCCAACTAGGAGTAAAAGTGTGAATAATGTGATAGCCTTCAGGAGCCAAATCTGGATCAAGCAGCGTTGGAATTGAGACAAAAATAGTGCCATAAGGCTCTTGCATTTGTTCCCAGGATTCTAGGAGAATGTGGTGACAAACCGTATCTGGTTTAATTACAGAAGCCTCAACCCCCAGATGCAAGCTAAGAAAACTAGGTGATTTATCATAGCGCTGCTGCCATTTTTTCTCTGACGCTGGCATTTGTTCAGGCGGCAGCAACTTCTCAAAAGTATCCCAGCGCGTAGCATTAGAAACAATCCGTTTAGCGCGATAAACTTCGCCAGTAGAAAGTTCTACACCCACAGCTTGGCCATTTTCTATAATAATTCGTTTAACGTTTGCCTTGTAGCGAATAGTACCGCCTACTTTTTCCAGCCCTTCTACTAATTTTAAGGCAATTTGACCAACACCCCCCTTAGGGTAGTTAATACCGCCGTAGTGACGATCAGAGAAAACCATACCGGCATTAATCATTGGCGTCAAATCTGCCGGCACTACCGACCAAGAATAACACTCAATGTCAATAAACTTAAGTAAAATTGGGTCACTAATGAAACGGCGAGCGAAGTCCCCGGCGTTTTGAGGCAGGTACTTCAACAACCCCAGACAGGCTTTTGGATGCTGGAAAAAGACTCGCATCAAGTACCGGGGTTCTTCCAGGGAGAGCAATTCTATGGAGTTGAGATAGTTAAAGACTTTCCAACATTCGTCGTAAAATCGCCGAATCCCCTCACCCTCGTTAGGGAAGTAGTTAGTTAGTTCTTGCAAAAATTTCTCATAATCGCGATGAACTTTTAAGTCGAGATTTCCGGGTAAGTGATAGTGGATCTGTACGGGATCGGGAATAGTTTCTAGACTGACATTGACAGCTTGCAATGCTCTAGTGAGGAGATTGGTAGTACCCTGTTGTCCGAAGCCAAAAATCATCGAGGCTCCGACGTCGAAGCGGTAGCCTTGTCGCTGAAAGTAACCGGCACTGCCGCCGGGGATGACGTAGCGTTCTAGAACTAGGACTCTAGCTCCTTTGCTAGCCAGTAGGGAAGCGGTAACTAAGCCACCGATACCGGAACCGATGACGATGACATCTACTAATGCTGGGGAGGAAAGGGAAGCAGTAGACATGGATAAGCGATCGCTCTTCATTTCTTACATTTCTTTGCTTTATCCTACTCTTTCCTCGACCACTGTGCTTGGCCTACAAAAAAAAGCGCGGGATCTGTATGTTACTACTTACTGATCCCGCCTGCCGATCTTTAGAGAGGAGAACACTGTAGTTACTATATAAGCAGTTGAAAAAAATTGTCAATAGCTTAGAAAAACAAGTCGTGGGGTGGGGGCGGAGATAATTTCTCCTAAAGGAGAAAAAAAAGTACTAAAAATGGCTGGAATATGAGATGATTGAATATTACGGGGATAAAAAAGTACTCCCTTTCTGGGATTGAAACCCAAACTTATGACAATGCAAATGCGTATATATGTTCCACCCCATCCCCTAATTAAGCATTGGCTGGCTGTAGCCCGCGATGCCAGAACACCGTCGCCGCTGTTTCGCACGGCGATGACAGAATTAGGACGCTGGCTCACCTACGAGGCAGCGCGAGATTGGTTGGCAACTGAAGAAACAATAGTGGAAACACCATTGGCTACCTGCTCGGCAATCATGGTAAATCCAAGAGTGCCGGTAGTAGTAGTACCAATTTTGCGAGCGGGATTGGCGCTAATGGAAGGCATACAGGCAGTGTTGCCTCTAGCAGCAACTTACCATCTCGGCATGGCTCGCGATGAAAAAACTCTGGAAGTGAGCTGTTATTTGAATAAATTACCGCCGCAGTTTGCCCCTGAGACGCGGGTACTGATATCAGAGCCGATGCTGGCAACTGGCAATACGATAATGTGGGCAATGAAAGAACTAATTCAGCGCGGAGTGAATACGGCTTTGATTAGAATTATCTCGGTAGTGGCGGCAAAGCCAGCGCTGCAAAAGCTGGGTATGACTTACTCTGATTTGAATATATATACGGCGACGATTGATGAACAGGTGAATGAGCACGGGTTTATCGTGCCCGGATTGGGAGATGCAGGCGATCGCGCCTTTGGCACGTAAAAATATCATACTAGACTAGAGATAAACCGGGAATGATAGCAAAATTCAAAGAGAAAAACAATGAGTAGCAAAGATGGTTTTGCAAGTGGCTTTCTAGTAGGAACATTAATAGGGGGCGTACTAGGTGGAATATTAGGCGTGCTTTTTTCTAGACGCCTGGAGGAAAACGCTACTGAAGAAAAATTGGCAGCTGGCGAACGAACAGAGGCAAAAGCGGTGAAGGGAAAAACCACCATGCAGCTAAAAGAAGAACGGATAGAAGAAGCACGGCGCAGTTTGGAAGATAAAATCGCTCAACTCAATGAAGCGATAGACGAAGTACGCCAACAATTAAGAAATGTAAACGGAACAGTACCAGAGGCTTATAGCCAAAGAGCAAGCGCTGAAGAATAAAGCCACCTAGCACAGACAATCAACTAAACTAAATAAAGTACAAACAGCCGATAAAATCGCAAAGGAAGCCTCAACCCCTATGACTCCTGTAGTTCTGCTACTGGTGAATACTCTAATCACCTTCCTAAATATATATTTAATACTGCTATTGATTCGGATTCTGTTGAGCTGGTTTCCCAATCTCAACTGGTACGCTCCTCCATTTTCCATCCTCAGCCAGCTAACTGATCCCTATCTTAATATTTTCCGCTCTTTTATTCCTCCCGTCAGTGGAATAGATTTTTCCCCGATTCTGGCAATTCTGCTTTTGCAAGTAATTCAGCAGCTTCTCCCGGCTTTGCTACAGTCATTACTAATATAAAGCCCTCCCAACCGAAAATAGTAAGGTGGGCCACATGGCCCACTAGCAGGCAGTGCTATCGGCGAACCTTGCCAGCAAACCCAGCAGCTTTAAATTGTTCGAGTTTGAGCGGCAGCTCTAGATTAGCCGGTACGGTAATTCTCAATTCAAAATCGCTAATTCCAGGGGGAATTTCGTCAATACTGCCAAGCCGAGTACGATTGGGTAAAACGTTATTATTATTGGCATCAAAGATGCGCCCAAAAACGTCTGCATCATAAACGGGTTTGCCGGAAGTATTTTCGGCTTTGCCAGTGACGATAAAGCAATTAGCGGGAAGGCTAGAGCCACCGCTGGTAACGGCTCCTTTGCCAAGTTCAGGGGGGCAGTCTTTGTAAGAAAGGTTTGAGAGTTTAATTTGGGTGAGGGCGTGCGCTGCTGGTGCAAATAAGCTAGTGATTGTAATCAGCAGGCAGGAAATTAAAATTATAGCCAAGACAGGCGCTCGCCTTTTTTGAGATTTTAAATCAGGCATTTTCACTATTTTCTCAACTTTTCTCAATTTTCTGAATATTGTTAGTAAGAAGCTCCCAATCTTCTCTGCAAACAAGTGATTATAGCACCTTTATCTACAAAATTTATAGGCTAAAAGTGAAACTCAGGGGGTTAAGCCCAAGTAGTGGCGCAAAGACTGACGCATGACATCGGCAGGCACCGGCTGCTGGAGCCAGATTTCTAAAGCAGCAGCACCTTGCTGCACAAGCATTTCCAATCCGTCAATAGCGTAAGCCCCACATTCGGCAGCAATTTGCAAAAATAGAGTCGGATTGGGGGTGTAAATCAAATCATAGACGATCGCACCTTCAGGCAAGTGTGCCATCTCAGCAGCAGTTACCGGAGTTTCGTCAACTTTGGGATACATTCCCACTGGCGTCGCATTCACCAGCAACTGTGCTTGGCATAATAGATGCGGCAATTCTTCTAAAGTGTGGGTGGAAAGGTTTACAGATATTGACGAATGCAACCAACTTTGCTGAAAAGCTGCTAATTTATAGCGAGCACGTCCAACAACGCAAATCTGACGGATGCCCAACTGAGCACAGCCAGCAACTACTGCCCTGGATGCTCCACCAATACCTAAAATCACAGCTGTGGTTTGCCCCCAATCCCTCTCTAGTTTTAAAAGCGGTGCCAGAAAACCTTGAATATCAGTATTCATACCAGCCCAGCCATTGGGCGTTCGGTAAACTGTATTTACGGCACCTACTGCCTGGGCGACGGGTGAAACTTCCGCTAACAGGGGGATGATTGCCTGTTTGTGAGGAATGGTGACATTAAATCCTAAAAAGCCAATTGCATATAATCCGGCGAGCACTGTAGGCAAGTCTGCAGGGCTGACTGGCAGGGGTAGGTAAATGTAATCTACACCTAAAAAGGCGATCGCTGCATTGTGCATCACCGGAGAAAGAGAATGTTCCACCGGATAACCAATCACCCCAAGCAATTTAGTTTTGCCTGTAATTATTTTTGAATTTTGAGTGGTTATACTGTTGTACTGCACTTTCTCACCCTTGCCAGACGCCAGAAAAAATGCTTCTCACTGCTAGCTCAATCCGCTGTAAGTCTTCTTTTAATAGGGGTGGCCAATCTACCCCTGAGCGCCAACCTCCATCATACAGCCGCTGACTCTCTGTTGTCAGAATGTGCAGGGCGCTTACCAGTTGGCGATCAAGAGAAGGGGCTTCTTTGAGGGCTTCAAACACTACTTTCAGCGCCAGTAAAATAGAGGTCATTTGTCCTGGTATCGGTGGTTTGCCTTGGGCCAATAGTACAAGCAGAGCATCGGGATTGCGCTGCGTGATTAAAGCAGTTCCTTGATCGATGAGAAAGTCGCGCGCTGTTGTGTAATCCATTTAATAACAGATTTTTCAAATTTTTTAACGATTTGTAAAGCTTTTAGGTTTTTTACCGTTATAACCTTTATATAATATAGCTCATATTGTATCATTTAAAATTTTATTTTTATTTTTATATTTATGTTAAAAATTTAATATTTTAAATTCTAAAGAGTTAACAAATAGTTAATAATAAAATTGCAAATAAAGTAAAGAGTTACAATTAAAAATTGAAAGAAAAAGCACACTCTCAAATAGGTGCGCAAATAATATGAATTATTGGTCATTTTTGACTCGGCAAAAGGGTGTAATATTGCTTTGTTGCTGTCTTGCAGGCGGATTGTTTGCGGCGCGGGCACTGGAAACATCAACTATAGAAAAAAGGGATTGCACAGCTGAAAGCACAGCCCAGTTAACTGCCTGTCAGACATCCAACCCATTCTGGGTTGCACAGATAGCAAGAAAAATTACCGTCAGGATTTTAACAGAAGAGGGAACAGGATCGGGGGTTATTATCGATCGCAATGGAGATATTTATACCGTCGTAACCAATGAGCACGTTGTAGAAAGCAGTGAAAAAAATAGCTATACAGTATTGACTGCTGATGGGAAAAAACACTTAGGATGGAGGAAAAACATTGTAGGTTTGGGAAATCTGGATATAGCTTTAGTGCAATTCAAAAGCCCTAACACCTACAGAGTGGCAGTAATGGGAAACTCCAAAGCCTTGTCGGTGGGCGAGCCAGTTTGTGCAGCAGGTTTCCCACGCTGGCACTATATTAAAAATGGGAATAATATTATTGGCTTTCAGGATACTAGGGAATGGGGATTGAAAGCCTTACGAGTGACGACAGGAAAAGTAGGAATGCTGCCTGAGCGCTCGTTAGCTCGGGGATACAAACTGGGCTATACCAACGATATTGAACAAGGGATGAGTGGTGGACCAGTTTTGAACCAAAAAGGCGAATTGGTAGGCATTAATGGCAAGTCAAAATATCCTTTAGATGGCATTGATGCCTTTCTATTTGCTGATGGCACCTTGCCCTCAGAAGAGCTTTTCCTAAAGATGGAAACTTTGAGCTGGGCGATTCCTAGTGCCTATTTCGAGAAAATTGTAGGAGTAGGGAGGGAATTTTAATTTGGTGGCATGGGCAACATCGCTATTCCTCTAGTGAATCATGTAGTATGTAACGCAATTCCTAAATTTGATAGGGCTTTGATAATGCAAGCGCTGGCGCGCTGCAAATAGAAGACTTGAATCAAGCTTTAGAAATAAATCCTAACAAGGAGATTATCAAGGAGCGATCGCTGATGCCAATAAAGGGATGCAAAGTTTTAGATAAAGCCATTCAAATCGAACCAAACAATGCTGCCAGTTATGTACTCAGGAGCGGAGTTTTCGCCAAAATCAGAGAAAAGCCTATCTGGTTTTTCTCAAACACCGGGGCACGATTGCTGTGCCCCTCTTCATTATATTCTAAACTGTCACGCCTTCAATTTCCTCATCAGTAAGTTCGTATAATTGGCGCAATTTCTCCAATTTTTCAGCATCAGGCTGCCAGAAACCACGCCCGTGCGCTTCTAACATTCGACTTATAATATTGCGGAAGGCTTCTGGATTTGCCTGGCGCAATTTATTCGCCATTTCTGTATCCAAAGCATAGGTATCCGCTGCTTGGTTATAAACCCAGGCATCTGTAAAATCAGCGGTTCCGCTCCAGCCGATTAGTGCTGTCATACGTTGGGAGATTTCATAAGCACCGCCGGAACCTTGATTCGCCATTGCTTCTGCCCATTTGGGATTGAGTAGTTTGGTGCGGTATTCTAACCGCAATAAATCTTCTAAGTTGCGGGGGGTGGTATCTTTGGAGAAGCTTTCAACAAAGCTGGCGGTTATTTTTTTGCCACGTTGTTTTTCAACGGCTCGCTTTAAGGCGCCAGTGTTGGCATAATATTCTTGAATGTCGCTAATGCCGTATTCAACGGAGTCGATTTCTTGAATAATGCGCTCGCTTGTTTTCAATAATTGTTGTAGCACTTCCGGGCGAGCTTCCCCTTTATCTGTACGCCCATAACTAAAAACATTGCGCTGGCGCCAAGTATCCGCCAACTCGTCTCCTGATTCCCAATTTCCCTCAACCACACGCTCATTTACTAACGAGCCAAAATCCCCCGCCGGATTAGAAAATAACCGTGCTGAAGCATTCTCAACTCCCTGCGCTCGCAACTGCAAAGCATGTTTGCGGATAAAATTCTGCTCTTCCGGCTCCTCTGCATCTGCCGCTCGCTGAAATAAATCATCTAGCAATTCAATAATATTCACAAAACTGTCGCGGAAAATCCCTGACAAATTCGCCAGCACGTCAATCCGCGGATGCCCAACTTCTGCTAATGGCTTTAATTCATAGCGTACAATTCTGCCGGTTCCCTCTTTTACCGGTTCTGCCCCTACTAATTCTAGTACAATTCCCAGCGACTCGCCTTTAGTTTTGATTACATCTAAACCCCATAACATCACCGCTACAGTTTCCGGATAGGTGCCATTTTCATTTAGGTGTTGAGCGATAATTTTGCGAGCAATTTCCCGCCCTCGCTCATAGGCAGCAGGCGATGGCATCCGATAAGGATCTAATGCGTGAATATTCCGCCCTGTTGGTAATACGCCAGCACCATCACGCAATAAATCTCCTCCCGGTGCAGGTGGAATATATTCACCATTCAACCCGCGCAACAAGTTATGAATTTCATTAGGAGTTTGTAGTAAAAGGTTACGAATTTCCACCGCTTGCTCAACTTTACCGTTTCCTTCGGCGAATTCAGGAGTAACACCAGATGCGATCGCTTCTACTATTTTTTCTGGCAACTCCTCTCCAAAATAAGCTTGTAAATATGATTTTATCTCCTCCGGCTTAGGCACTTCTCCCAACGTATGTAGCCCTGATGAAAACAAGCGTTGCTCTACGACTTGCAGATATTCATATAACTTCACCAAATAGCGGTTAAACGCCTCATTGCTGAACAAGCGAACATTTTCCGGCGTGAATTCAATTCCTAACTTTTTCGCCTCCTCAAATGGACAATCGGCATCTAAACCTGTATCTACAATTTTTTTGCCAATTGCCTCTTTCAGCATATAATTTTTCTGGGGATTTTCCCTATACTCTGCAATTAAATCCCGCAATGCTATCAATTCTTTGTACAATCCAGCCCGCCCATAAGGAGGAACATTATGAGAAATTAGTACACCATAACCACGCCGCTTTGCTAAAATAGATTCCGAGGGATTATTAGCGGCATAAATATACAAATTTGGCAAATCTCCTAAAAGAATATCTGGCCAAGAATAACCGGTATTTCCCAAAGGCGTTCCCGGCAACCACTCTACGGTACCGTGCATTCCAAAGTGAACGACTGCATGAGCTTTAAACTCATTTTGCAGCCACTTGTAAAAAGCTGCATATTGTGGGTGCGGTGTCATATCCCGCTCGAACATTAACCGCATCGGATCCCCAGCAATTCCTAATGGGGGTTGCACGCCTATCCAAATATTGCCAAGCTGCACGCCGCCGATATGGTATTCTTCCCCATAGGTTTTGATGCCGCTATCGGTGAGGGATTTCCATTGTTTTTCGATACGTTTTGTTAGTAGGTAACCCAGCCATTTTTCCAGGGTTTTAGCATGGAGGGAGACGGTGTTTGAGCTGGGATTGGGGGATTCAAGGAGGTGGGGGATTTCGTCTGCTTCTTTGACGCGGCGGATTAATTCTTCTCCATCTTCGGGTAAGTCTCCTACTGTGTAGCCTTGTTGTTTGAGGGCGTTTAGGAAGTTGATGAGGCTACGCGGTACGTTTAGTAATGCTGCTGTACCAACTGCACCGTATCCAGGAGGAAATCCGTATAAGATAATAGCAATTCGTCGCTCTGCTGGTGGTGTTTTCCTTAGTGCAATCCAATTTTTAATCCGCCCGGTGAGGCGTTTTACTCTTTCGGGAACTAGATAGATATTTTCTCCTACTAAACCGCCAAGGGGTATAGTGTCGATTGCTCCGTCTAATTCTGGCAAAGCATATAATACGACGCTTTGTAATCCCCCTATTCCTTTGCGTGTCCACGAGTGGATATCTTGAATTAGTAGTGGTGCGGCTACGATATATGGTATATTCTTAGAGGAAAGAATTTTTTTGCTAACTTCTATTTGTCTTCCCGCTTCCATCGAACCTGCAGGACCGCCAACTAATGGAAAGCCAATTGTAGAAACAATTGCGTCTATTTCTATTGCTTCTTTGGAAAGAGAAGGATTTTCAATATTTCCCTGCTGTCTTTGTGATTGTTCGTAGGAAGTTGTCAGCCAATCTCTGACGGCAACGTGTGCTTCTACTCCATTAATGAAAATGGGTACAGGAAGTAAATTAGCTTCTTCAAAATAGCGAATTAGTTTAGGAATGTACGGCTGTTTTGTAATAACATGCTTGCGATATAGTAAAATTCCGACAACAGGCCAATTTTTGCTTTCAGGTTTGGTTTGATGATACCATTCTAAATATTGACGTGGTGATTCAAAATAAGGGGAAGCCGAGATTTGAAAATGGGGGGATTTTTTTTCTTTATCCTCTAATCCTCTAATCCCGGCTCCCGAATAATCGGGATGTAATAAACCCATGTTAGGGGTTTCAAGAGGAGGGGCGATTTCTCCAACTTTTAGTCCTAAATATTTTTCGGCAATCGCCCAGCACATTGAGGCGATGTTTTCGGCTCCGCCAGCATTCCAGTAGCTGTAGATTATTAGCCAATTTCGCAAGTCTTGTACTTTTTGCACGGGCACAAATTTTAATAATTTTGGCCCGACTTTTAGAAAGCTGATGTAGCCGGCGAGTTTGTCTTCTTCTTTGCCACCGCTAAATTTATCGAGGATGAATTTAATCGGTTTGGGCATTCCTTTGGGCTTGTCGCCGATTTTGAATGCTCCTAATTGGGTGAGGCTCATTAGTTCTAGAGCTGACTCGAAAATTAGGCGGATGGGGATGGTTTGAATGCGATCGCGTAGCCAAATTACCTGCTCGTAGTCGAATATTAAACTACAGAAAAATACGTCAGCGCCTGATAGGGCTGTTTCTACAGTTTTAGGTTCGGTAGTCAGGGAGCGCTCGCTAAATACTTTTACTTCTAACTGGGGACACCTATTAGCCACTAACTCTGCCGCCAGGCGGTATAAGTCAGTGTTAAATGATTCAAACCCTGCAATCAAGACAATACGTTTCATATCCCAAGCTTGCAATATTTCTTCACTTTTGATCTTAAATGAGTTTTTTATAAAGCCATCAGAGAAGGCGCTCAGGGAAACGGCTCTAGAGCTTGCTCAGCCGCTAAACCCTAGGCGAGCGCTAATCATTTTACATTAAAATACCAGTACTATCCCCTTGCCAATACTTGCCAAAATCCCTTTTTATCTCAAAAAGCCTATTTTATGCCACTCTTTATTTCATGTTTTTTTATCGCAAAATATCTCCCCCCCTACTCTTCAGAGGGGATAAATTCACCCATATGCCTTTAAGAAACGCTTAGATTCTAGATTTTAAATTTGCAGTCTACTATACCAAATTAAATATTTTTTTATATTTTCAGACAATGCAGCTTCACAATAAATTTGTCTAAAAAAGTGATACAATAGAATAGTTAATAGCCGTGTTAGTGGAGGTGAGAAATAGCCAGAAACCTGACTGGGCTTGATTTCAGCAGTCTTTGTTGGCAGCGATCCCAAGCAAAAACCATCCAAACTCCACAGAACCCCGGCAGGAAGGCTACCACCTAAGTGCAAAATTGGCGATTACTTTCTTTAGGCAGTTGAAAGTATTGTTTTGCTCTGAATTGGCAAGGATGGAAACTGGCGAGCAACCTAAAAAAGTCAAGCTCCGCAAGCTCCTCACTTGCCCAGTGGTTATCGTTTTAGTCGCTCTAAAAATATAGTAAAAAACTTTTCAGCCTTCACGACTTCTTCACATTTAAGTTATAAGCTCATTACATACGCAGCCTAGTACAGATCTTTGGCAAGTAAGCTTAGAGATTATTATGTTGTCCTTATCCTACCTGATCCTACTGGGAATCTCTTTCGGGGCTATCTACATCTATTCGCGTACATCTGACGATTTATTCTTCACCCTCGCTGCTTTAACGGCTGTCGTGTGTTTCTTTTGGGGTTTTGCATTAGCCCCTTGGATAGTGCAGTTGTTGATTGTAGCTTTTCTGTTGCACTTAGATAAATTCTACTTTGCTAATGAGCGCCGTTTAGGATAAAGAAGTCCGAGGGCTTTTGCTTAGTGGAGCATGGGTCCTCGCAACGATATAAAAAGACTAAGTTAACTTAGTAAATCGGTAGTTTTAATTTGTAAACAGGTTTAAATGAAGGCTATGAACACTTGTCCTTGTTGCTCTACTCAATTGCTCCGCCACGCTCGTCACAGTGGTGTCTACTGGTTTTGCCCTTACTGCTGGCAAGAAATGCCGGATCTGGAAGCGATGATTTCTAGGCGTAACCAGCGGGTTAAACAATTAGAGAGGTTAATTGACAGTAATCCTCCTACTACTCGCAAGTCAGCACTGGTTGGCGAGTATACTACTTATGCCAATACTAAGAAAATAGAAGAGCGGACTTTCGCCAAAAGCGAAGAAAACTTGAACCCACGACTTCGCCACCTTTCCGACTTCCCGGCTACTGTTTTCTCCTAGTCTGTCCACCATTGCTGCCCTCGGTTGAGGAGCTAGCATTTAAAAAATCAATTTAATCAATTTAATAAAGCTTGATTATTGCGATTTTAGGGTTTGACGTTGAGCCCCAATTCTCGCCCCTTTTGAGCGCGTTGTAGTAACAAATCTTACACGCGCTCAACTATTTTAGGTGGACTTTACTTTGCTTATTTTTGTTGTTATAAACAAATTGTAAGATAAAAAACACAAGTTTGTAAATACCCTTAAAATTAAATTAGCTCCAATGTCATGTCAAATAACCGTAGAAGAACTGGCCATTAGATTGGCAGAGGGCTTTTCGGAGCCGGTGCAACTGCTGGACGTCCGGGAGCCAGAAGAGTAAGAGATTGCACGCCTGCAAGGTTTTGAAAACCTACCCCTGAGCGAGCGGCGGGGGAGATTTGTACCCATTTCGCTCCGCACACCGAGACAATAGTCTTATGTCACCACGGTATCCGTTCTGCCTATATGTGTAAGTGGTTGAGCCAGCAAGGGTTTACTAATGTTAAAAATGTCGTCGGGGGAATCGATGCCTATGCGCTCGCTGTAGATCCAAAAGTGCCTAGATACTGAGACGATTTTTCGGACTGCAATAGCCTTTGGGTTGCCATAAATTTGATAAATGTGGTAAAATAAAATAAAAAAATATAGCTGAGAGCAAAGAATAAGGTGAAAAAAATCATTCCCTTATTCCTTAGTGTAGCGTGCCAAAAACCATTCTGGAAAGAGGAGCGTTCAAAAAATCAGAAATCATAAATGAAAATTTAGCTCCAGTCTGGAATATTTGTGCGCTTGTTGTATTAACTACAGCAAAGCAAAAAAAAGATACCTGATATTTTAAATACAACTCTGACGCTAGTGCGGAATACCTGGAGCTAATACAGGAGGCGTCCGCGAATATCTGCTACAGGGCAGGTAGAAGAGTCGCGGAGTTGTTGTTTATATTATGAAAAATTATTAAACCTAGTTAAAATCAGCTTTGGATCTTTGGCAAAATGCAACTAAATTTAACAGCCCGACAACAACATATACTCTGGGCAACGGTGCGGCACTATATAGCAACTGCAGAACCAGTGGGGTCCAAAGTTCTAGTTGAGGAATACAACCTCAGTGTCAGCCCCGCTACTATTCGCAATGCGATGAGCTATTTAGAAAAAGCAGGGTTGCTCTATCAACCCCATACCTCTGCCGGGCGGGTGCCGTCAGATTCTGGCTACCGTATTTACGTAGATCAACTAATCGCGCCGTCGGAAAGTCTGGCGCGACAAGTAGAACAGGTGCTCAACGAGCGACTAAACTGGGAGAAGTGGAGTCTTGAGGCACTGTTGCGAGGTGCGGCGCAAATACTTTCCGCTCTCAGCGGGTACATGACGCTAATTACTTTGCCGCAAACAAATACCAGCCACGTGCGTCACCTGCAGCTCGTACTAGCCGATACAAAACGAGTGATGCTGGTTGTGGTAACGGATACCTATGAAACCCAGTCAGTTTTGATGGAATTATCGGCAGCGCCAGATTTAGAACATTCCGAGCAGGAAGTGGTGGAGCGGGAATTGCAAATTCTGTCGAATTTTCTCAACAGCCAGTTGCGTGGAAGAGCGATCGCTCTTCTATCTCAATTAGACTTGAGTGAGTTAGATCGCGAATTTCAGCGCTATGCCGACTTCCTGCGCTCAATGCTTGCGGATTTGACTTGCCGCTACCAAACGCCAAAGTTTACGCGCATTCTCATCGGCGGCGTTGCCGAAGTCTTGCGCCAGCCGGAATTTTCGGAATTAAACCAAGTTCAAATGCTCATGCAGCTTCTAGAAGAAGAACAAGAGCAACTGTGGCCTTTGATTTTTGAATCACCGGAAAACGAGAATTCTGGTAAACGAGTAAACGTGCGCATCGGCTCGGAAAATCCCCTAGAGCCTATGCGCTGCTGCGCTCTGATTTCTGCTAACTACCGACGGGGTGGAGTGCCAGTGGGCAGCGTCGGGGTTTTGGGACCTACTCGGATGCATTACGAAAACGCGATCCCGATGGTGGAAGCCACCGCTGAGTATCTGTCAGAGGCGCTGAGCTAGTCTGGGGGAGGGGAAAAATTTACAATCTAAAATGGGGAGAATGTTGAGAAAAATTGGATTTGGTTTACTGTGGCTTGGGTTTCTTGCCTATGCCTTTCTGCTGGCGCCGCCTGTTCAACCGGAAACCTGGACTTTGATTAAAAATCTATCTATAGGCAACTGGCAGGGCATTAATCCGGCGCTCGCAGCCTTGTTCAGTATCATGGGCATTTGGCCAATGATTTACAGTTGCTTGTTATATATAGATGGCAGGGGACAAAAAATCCCTGCTTGGCCATTCGCTGTCGCTTCCTTTGCTGTCGGAGCCTTTGCCCTGTTGCCCTATTTGGCGCTGCGGGAACCCAATCCAAAATTTTCTGGCACGAAAAATATCTTTCTCAAACAGTTAGATTCTCGCTTCACTGGCATTATCCTGACTTTGATCACTGCAGCGTTAGTAGCCTATGGTTTGGTATTTGGAGATTGGAACGATTTTATCCAGCAGTGGCTGAGCAATAGATTTATTCACGTTATGAGTCTTGATTTTTGCATGTTGAGTGTCATATTTCCCGCACTGCTCGGAGATGATATGGCTAGAAGGGGCATTAAAAATGCAGCTGTTTTCTGGATAGTCACACTAATTCCACTGTTTGGCCCGCTCGCTTATCTCTGCACGCGCCAGCCTCTGCCTGAAACAAACCCCTGTTAACTTTACCTTCCTTAATATAACTTTCTTAATATAAACTTGCAAGCCCTCCAAGCCGCGAAAGTCTACAATTAAGACGCTGCACTGTGGTTTCACTGTATGGTGGTTTAATCAAAAAGTTTTTTGGAATCAACCAGTTTAAATTATAGAGTGCATTATCGGCATCTTGGGTAATAAACTCTTCAAAACTCAGTGAGCAAGATAAATGATGCGCTCGCTAATATGAAAATAAAAAGTCCAGAATACTTGACAAAAGCTTGCCAATTATGATATGGATGGTTTGGCTTAAGGCAGGGGGAGGATATGCTAAAAATGTCACAAAAATTCCATCCCCTTGTCATCCCTTCGTCAAACACCCCCGATATAGTATTGAGCAGAGAGGAAGAAGATTCCCTATTTTCTAGTAGTTCAGGCACCCAATCCTTCCAGCTCCCCCTGGAAGGATTTTTTTTGCCAGATTCTTTAACTATCGCCTAATGATAAGAAAAATCAGAATTAGTTTAGAATTTTTTAAATATCAGGTTTGCAAAGAGGTAAAAAATGGCTGACATCGTTGATATTGCCGTTAGCGCTGGTTCTTTCAACACTTTAGTGACGGCAGTGAAAACAGCAGGTTTAGTAGAAGCGCTAAAAAGTCCTGGACCTTTTACAGTTTTCGCACCGAATGACGAAGCATTTGCCAAACTGCCACCGGGAACGATAAAAACTCTTCTACAGAACCCTCCCCAACTTGCCAGAATTCTAAAATATCATGTTGTTGCGGGTAAATTAATGAAAGCCGATTTAGAAAAAGTCGATTCTGTCACCTCATTAGAAGGCGCTCCGATTAGGATTGATTGCTCAGAAGGTTTTGAGGTAAAAAATGCCACAGTTATAGCAGCAGATATCGAAGCGGATAACGGTGTGATTCATGTTATAGATAGGGTTATTCTAATGGGTTAAATGAACGCTTCTGCAAATAGGGTATAGAGTGCAAGCCCTATTTGCTTTTGATAGCTTAATTAATTGTTACAAGAAAAAATCGGTAAAAATAGTCCCTGGTGCAATTGCAGCTTGCCCTAGCCCAGAAGATATGCCGTCATCTGGCAAAAGTTCTAAATCGGGAGTTATCCAGTGTACGGAGTCAGTTGTAATCTGGTTCATAGGAGATGGCTAAATTTTAAATCGTGAATTTTATTTGCCAAACTAATCTTGAAAAAAAACCCCCAAAAGGGGATTTGCTAGTTAAGGGGAGTTGGTGGAGTTTTTATCGATAATCTTGCCGTTGAATATCTCGTAGTCGTGCTTCAGGGCGCTTGAAGCGATCCATTTGCGCTTCAAAGAATGCTCGATTAGCTTGCAGATGTTTCGGATTTGGATCGTCTAAAGGATATAACAGGGCAGTGCGCAAGGCTTGAATGACTGCAGAGGTGACATTATACATTGAGCGCTGGAAAGAAATTCCTAACTGAATCAGCATGTCGTCTTCGCCTCGGCAGTGTTTTTTGTAATATTCCACTAGGTAGGGGGGGAGAAAATGTAGCATATCTTGCATCAGCAGTGTTGGGGGGATGCCAGCGGTTCCTACTGGGAAGACATCGGCATAGAGAATGCCATAGTGGAAGTCTTTTTGATCGTCAGGAATTTGCCTTGCTTGCGCGTTGTAAGATTTAGTTCCTCTAAAGGGAGCGGTGCGGTAGAAAACGGCTTCTACATAGGGTAAAGCGGCTTCATAAAGCCACATAAAACCTTTAGATTTAGGGATGATTTCGTAACATTCGCCACGGATATAAACGTGGTGGTAGATGGGACGACCTGCGATCGCGAATATACCATTTACTAGAAAGTTCATCGCATCCGGTACGCCTTTAAATCCACCTTCGTCGTAGATGTCAGACATTTCAAAGAATACCGGAGCCATGACTTCCCAGAATAGCCCTAGATTAGCGTAGTAGGAGAGCTGCCGACACTGTTCATAGAACATTTCAGGGAATAGTTTATATAGCCCCAACATCAGGGGGTTGCCTTTGAAGTAGGCTTTAATTGCGCGATCGCAATTAGCTTTGTATTCCTCTGTTTCTAAATAATCGTTAAATCGTCCGCCCATACCTTGATGCCAGAGCATTGCTTGCATACAAGATTCGGCGAACTCCATGTTTATGCGATCGTGTAACCAGTGGTGGAATAACTTTGGCATTTTGAAGGTTTCGCCCTTTTCTATAAATGCCAGCAGTTCTGGATGTGCCGTTGCTTCTCCGCGCCAAATCCGTAAATCGGCATCGTCGCCGGCGTAGTGGTTGTGCAATTCTAAATACTCTTTGGGCAAGAAGTATTTAAAGAAAGGCAGGGGATTTAAAAATACCCGTTCGGCAATATAAAGCAAGTCGCGCCAGTAGAAATCCATCGGCACGGCATAAGCTTTATAAATGCCGATAATCTGCATAAGATTTTCTGGAGTATCTGGCAGCATGGAGCCGCCGGCTTCCAGACGGTGAATCACTTCTGCAAATTCGTGCTGGGAAGGGGGTAATTTAGTCGGGGCTGGTTTGGCAGGAGCTTGTACCATTTTGGTTTCCCTGAATTATTTTTTTACACAAGTAATTTACTTTTGCTGTTGGTAATTAACAGCTAATTGAGAGTTATTTGTGGAAATAGTAGCGGCGATCGCAGTGGTAGTTGTTTCAATCCAACGCGTCAGCCAAATTGGCTGTACTCCCAAAAAGAAAATTACACTAGCCAACACTAGGGCTGGGAGGCGTTCGGACCAAGTAACTTTTGGATAGTATGCTAATTGATTATCGAGCTTGCCAAAACAAGTGCGGTTAATCAGAATCACGAAATAAACTGCCGTCAATCCAGAGGCGATAATGCACAATAGAGTTGGCACTGGAAAAATAGCGAAACTGCCTTGAAACACGATAAATTCAGCAACAAAGCCTACCAAACCTGGAATGCCTGCACTTGCCATGCCTGATAATATTAACAGGGCGCTGGTGAGAGGCAAACCTCGGATGGGATTCATCAAACCATTGAGGACATCTAATTCGCGGGTGCCGACTTTGGCTTCGACAATTCCTACTAGGTGAAATAGGATAGCTAAAATCAAACCGTGGCTTACCATTTGGGCAACAGCGCCCAAGGTGCTAAGGGGAGTACCGGCGGCTGCGGCTACTAAAATATAGCCCATGTGACCTATGGAGCTGTAGGCAACCATGCGCTTAATGTCTTTTTGAGCGATCGCGCTGAAGGCTCCGTAAAGAACGCTTATTACCCCAATAATTGATAATCCAGGAGCAACAATTGCCCAAGTTTCGGGGAATAATTGTAAGCCAAACCGTACTAATCCATAGGTTCCTAATTTTGCCAGAACTCCGCCCAAAAGAATTGCAATTGGCGGGGAAGCTTCCACGTAGGCATCTGGTAGCCAAGTATGTAAGGGAACCAGCGGGATTTTAATACCAAAACCTACGAGCAGGAGTGTTAGTAATACAAGTTGGGTTATTAAGGAGAGGGGTTTGGTTGCGATCGCACTATAGTCGAAACTGGAGGAGCCGCTAAGCCAAGCCACCCCCAGAAATCCTGCCAAAATCAGAATTCCCGATACTGCTGTGTAGATGAGAAACTTTGTCGCTGCATAGCCACGTTTCTCGCTTCCCCAAATAGCAATTAACAAGTACAGGGGGATTAATTCCAGCTCATAAAACAGTACGAACAATAACAAATTCTGAGCGAGAAAAGCCCCTGCTATCCCGGCATTGACAAGCAAAATCATTGAATAGTAAAGGCGAGGACGCTGCACTGCTTCGCCGTTACCATAAATTGCTACTAATGTCAATAGTCCGCTTAAAGCTAGCAGTGGCAAAGACAAGCCATCAACGCCGAGATTGTAGCTCAATCCTAATTTAGGAATCCAGGATAAATATTCTTGAAATTGCAATCCAGAGGCGTTTAAGTCAAATTGACTGCCAAGCCAGATTGTCCAAACAACGCTAGCTAAAGCAAATATTAGAGCAATTAAGCGCAGTCTATTTGCCGTTTGTTTGCCGGGGAAAAATCCGACTACAGCCGCCCCGACTACGGGCATCCAAATTAAGGTACTCAGCATAGATTCTCAATAGTTTATCTGTTGTAAATTTTACTTTTTCAGAATTTCTGTTATTTTCTTATCGCGTTTTTTATATTATATTAAAAATTCATCACCTCCCCAGCGTAAAGATGCTATAAGCATATAAAAATTTATTTTAGTAAATTTTTTATTAGATTGTAGAGTCATTTTAGCTCTACAATCTAGTTTTTAAATTCAAACTAGGGTCAGATTAATGTCAGAATGTGGGAGAATTAAACAGTAAGGGTAAACTTACAATCATACCTAAGAAAGCGACCCCGATTAAGATAGTCAATGCATAAAATTGCACCTGACCGGAGACATTGTATTTAAGGCTCTGGCCGCTGAATATAGTGAAGAGGCCCACAAAATTTACGAAGCCGTCTACGATATAGCGATCGAACCAATAAACGATTTGGGATAGCAAGCCAATCACAAAGACGATAGTAATGCGGTAAAGTTTAGCAGTGTAAAAGTCGTAGGCAAAAAAGTCTTGCAATTGTTTTGAACCGAGTTGCACGGGTTTGGGCCAATTGTCATTGACATAGATCATGCAGCCAGTACCGCAGCCGATAGCGGTGGACAAAATTAACAAGCCAGCAACAGTTTTGTTGATACTAGCCCAATTGGGGAGCAGGTGCCACGCTTGTAGTAACAAGGGAACGTGCAGAGTCAAGCCAGCCAAAATTGTCATAGGCAAAACCATCGCCCAGAGTACTTCAGGCGAGCGCATTGTCATTTGTTTGCGTTTGCCGGCAAAAATCAAACCGAATTCACGAGTAACACTAAAAGTCGTCAAACCGTTGACGACGAGCAGAACTCCCACCAGCCAAGGTTGGGAATTCCAAAGATTATTTGCCATTTGCAGCAGCGCCCAGAAGCCGCCCAAGGGAGGAACTGCCACTAAACCAGCCGCACCGATAATATAGGAGATACCGGTAATGGGACGACGGGACCACAGCCCACCAATTTGAGTGAGGTCTTGGGTAACATTCATCCAAACGATCGTACCTGTGCTGGCTACCAAGAGGGCCATGGCTACGGCGTAGGTTAATAATAGAACCAGTGCGGTTTTTTCTTGATGAGTTCCTACGGCGATAAACACTAAGCCCATGTAAGCGCTGACGGAGTAGGAGAGACTGCGCTTAATATCAATTTGGGCGATCGCGATCGCAGAAGTGCCCAGAGCCGTCGTTGCACCGATAAAAATAATTACCGCTGATGCAATTGGTGAAAGAGCTAAAACTGGTTGTAATTTAATCAAAACCCACGCACCCGTTCCCACCACCACCGAGTTTCGCAAAATCGTGCTAGGAATAGCACCTTCCATTGCTTCATCCAGCCAAAGGTGTAGAGGAAACTGGGCGCACTTTCCCAAAGGGCCAGCGATTAAAGCCAGACTTAGTAAAGTAGCCACTTTCGGGTCCAGGGTTGCCGTTTCAGCCCACTTTGCCAGTTCGGTATAATTCCAGGTGCCTGTGAGCGGCAAGATAGCAACCACACCCATAAGTAAGACTAAATCTCCTACCCGCTTTGTCAGGAAGGCATCGCGAGCCCCCGTCACAACCAGTGGTTGATTGAACCATAATCCGACGAGCAGGTAAGTTCCTAAGGTAAGAATTTCCAAAATTACATAACTAAAGAATAGAGAATTGCACAGGGCTAGAGCGCACATTCCTGCTTCAAACATTCCTAGTAGAGAATAGAAGCGCGCCCATCCCCAGTCCATCTCCATATAGCCGACGGCATAAATCTGGGCTAGCAAATTTAAACCCGTCACCAAAACCATGGCCCCGACACTAACTGCCGAGATTTCCAAATCTATTGACAGATGCAAGCCGGCGACATTCAGCCAGGTAAATGATAGCGCTTGCGGCGGTTGATTCCGGAGGGCGCTCAGGGCTATTAGGCTATGAACGAATGCCACCAATGTCATTAAGATGTTTACATACCCTGCTGGACGCGGTCCCGTGCGGCGGATGAGACCAGGAGACCACGCTGCCGCTAACAGCCCGCCAATTAAGGCGTAGCACGGGACTAGCCAAACGGATTGAAGGAGAAACTGTGCCATCCGCATTACCTCTTAAAGATTAGACTCGCTCGAATTTCCAAAGCCGGAGGTCGGCAAGGCCATTAATATTTTCTTTAGATTGATGTTTATAGATTACCTATAGATGCTCAAAAATTCTATTTGCGATCGAAAAAAATAAGCGATAGTTAGGTTAATTTGAACTTATATTATGAGTAAATACTTATTTTTCGCTTCAGTATTTGTTCTTATGCTGCTCTAAAGCATATAGCAAAATAATCGTAACTATTGATATATGTCTATAAATTTTGGCGGTCCAGCCAGTGGCCGAAAAATGGTCTCCTTACTTCACTAGGATAAATTTTTTGTTGTAAAAATCACGGGTTTTAAGACTAAATGATTTTTACCCCCTTTTTTTATTATCTACTATCTGCTGCTAAATTTTAGGTATACTATTGCTGAAATTGGGATAACAACCAAGCAATAATCAGGCTTTGATTCATTCTCCGATTACGTCGGAGAGCTTCCTCTAGCAGAAAAAACTCTAAGCCTGGTAAAATCTGAGATTGAGTAATTCGCCTGCTGCCTCTATCTGCGCTTGCCAAAGCCAGAATTTCGACATTTTCGACATCCACAATCCAGTATTCAGTTACATTAATATCTTCATATAGCAAGCGTTTCTTACCTTTATCATCAGATAGCGACGTCTTAGCTACTTCTATCACCAAAGTAGGCGGTGGATAGATATCTAAATCTATAATATTAGTACCCCAAGTAAATTACATCAGCATTTTCTCCAATGTAATAAGAAATATCTAGTTGAGCTTATAGGCAGCCTGTTTGGCGATAAGTGCAGTTATCATATCCATTCATAGCAATACCTTTGATACTAGCATACAAGCTAGCAGCCACAATAATGCTTTGCTTTTTCATAGGTGGTTGTTTCAATAGCTCGTAGATATTCTTCCCAAGTTACTGCTATCCAGGTATCAATTGGAAGTTTTGTATGTAGTTAATCATAAATTACCTCTAAAAACGAAAAGCGATCGCCTTATTTTTTATATACAGCGATCACGTTTTATTTTCTACAAATTGCCGCCAGTTTGAAAGACAATCTCTTTAGGGTATAATAGCTAACCAATAATAAACGCCCACCTCAGATCGTTATTGACTTAACTTCTTTGTGAAATTCACACCATGCCAGCTTGGAGAGTAAATTTATCATCTCCCCGCGCTTAAAAATTAGTAATTTTAATAACTAATACAATTAAACCTCAAAATAAAATAGTATTCAATTAATAAATAAGGATGAGACGGCAGCTGCCGTCGCCACAAGTAGTTTTGAAAAAGATAAAAAAATGGGATTTTCCAAATTACCCAATCCCCAAACATCAAACCCCAACTATTTTTTATTTAGTATATTTTAATAAGATAGGAGGAGGAAATACAGGAAACGCATGCCAAGAAAATGATTGAAAATCAACTAAAAAAAAAGCCGACAACATACAGAAGCCATTTGAGACTGGTAAAAGCGCCAATGCTGGCAACTATTATATTAGCTTTAGCTGCGATTCAATCTTTTTCAGAAGCAGCCGCTCTAGGAAAAAATCTCAACAGGATTAAATTCGAGCAGGCAGAGGCACAAATAGAAGCGATAAAGCCTGGGCGAAATATAGCGTGGCGGCAGGAGGTAGAGGCGTTGTTGGAAGAAGCTGAAAAGCTGGTAAGGAATGGAGAAGTGAAGCGGGCGCTTGCTGTCTACAACGAAGCCAGAGTTATAAGCGAGAATTCACTTATGGAAGTTTCTGCGAGTGCGTGGAATACCCTGTGTTGGTTTGGCAGCTTGTGGGGGCACGCTTTAGAAGTAATGGATGCTTGTAATAGAGCAGTGGCTGGAGATCCCGAAAGTGAAGAGTTTAGAGACAGCCGGGGTTTAGCCAGGGCACTTGTAGGAGATATCAATGGTGCAATCGAAGACTTTCAGGCGTTTGTAGACGCCACAGATGATGAAGAGCGCAAATACCAAAGGCAAAATTGGATTAATATTTTGCGTGCAGGGGATAATCCCTTCACCCCGGAAGTGATTCGACAGCTATTTAGGGAATAGGAGCTAGCTAAAGATAAATCGCGATCGCAAATTCCAAATTTACCTGCTATCTCTAAATTTGGGTAGTAGGGGAACAGGAAAGCCAGCCAACAGGATATAATTGGGAAATGGGAAATTTCCTGCCTTAGTGCTATCCTGTTCTCCTACTGCAGGCAAAATGGACTTAGCTCATAGCTTGAGCGATGTAGTCAAAGTAGGGAGCAGCTTCAGCTGCCTCTGATTCGCTGAGCAATGCAAGAGCAGCTTCCTTTAGACAAAGGATAGCTTCAACCATTCCCGGCAGGGGGACGCCAAGCGAGTTATACATTTCTCGTGCCCCAATAATGCCAATTTTTTCAATCGGCTCCTTGTCGCCAGCCAGAATCCCGTAAGTGACTAGGCGCAAATACCAACCGAAATCTCGCAGGCATTGGGCACGTTCGCGTTGACCTGCTGCATTGCCACCAGGGGCAATAAAGTCGGGGCGCTTTTGCCACAGACGCTTGCTAGCTTGCTCGACAATCTTTTTCTCATTTTCGGAGAGAGTACTAGCAATGCGTATCCGCTGTGCACCGGTTTTAAAAAAGTCAATCAAACTCTTAAGTTCACCGCTGCTAGGATAACGGAGTTCGTCGTCTGCTTTGAGAATGACTTGGCTTACTACGCTCATATTTAATAAAGAGGTCTATTTCATTAAGTAGTTTAACGATTATGAGGAACACAAAGAAAGTTGAGCGCGGAGGATGGGAAATTGGCCATTAGATTGACACAAGATACAAAACAATGGAAAAAGCACAACAGGCTATAGTAGAGGGATGGCAGCAGGGTCAACTTGTAGAAATCGCGATCGCCGATTTAAGCGATACGGGAGAAGGAGTGGGACGTTTCCAACAGCGGGTAGTATTTGTCCCCGATACAGTTCCGGGGGATCAAGCCCTCATCCGACTTTTACACGTCAAGCCCCAATACGCAATTGGCAAACTACACCAGTTGTTAGAACCCTCTCCCCACCGTATTCGCCCCCACTGCATAGTTGCAGATAAATGCGGTGGTTGTCAGTGGCAGCATATAGAATATAGCTACCAACTAGAAGCCAAACGTAACCAAGTCATTCAAGCCTTAGAACGCATTGGCGGCATAACATCTCCGTGCGTCGCCAAAGTCATCTCTGCTGGGGAACCTTTTAATTATCGTAACAAAGTTACCTATCCCCTAGGAATGTCCGCCAGCGGTAGGATAAAAGCAGGCTATTATCGAAAAGGCAGCCACCAACTGGTAAACCTCAACAAGTGTCCAGTTCAAGACAAACGCTTGAACCCCCTGCTTGCAGAAATCAAGCTAGACATTCAGCAGCAGGGATGGCGAGTCTACGACGAAAAGTATCATCGGGGAGAAGTACGTCACTTATCACTAAGGATCGCCCGTCGCACGGGGGAAATCCTTCTCACCTTGGTTGTAAAAAGTGGTAACCTGCCTGGGTGTGAAAAACAGGCGCAGGAGTGGCTACAGCGCTATCCCCAGCTAGTGGGGGTTTGCATTAATATTAATCCCGCCCGCAGTAATGTGATTTTTGGTTCAGAAACCCGCTGTCTTGCAGGGCGCCCTTATGTGAGGGAAGAATTTGCAGGTTTAATGTTTCAGCTTGGGGCAGATACGTTTTTTCAGGTGAATACAGAAGCTGCTGAGGCGCTGCTGCAAGCGATCGCTTCTCAACTGAACTTGCAAGGTAATGAATTATTAATAGATGCCTACTGTGGTATCGGAACCTTTACCTTACCTCTGGCGCGCCAAGTAAGACTTGCGATCGGCTTAGAAGTGCAAGCAGCAGCAGTAGAACTAGCAAAGCAAAATGCTCAAGCAAATAACTTGACAAACGTCAAGTTTTATGCCGGAAAAGTAGAAAAATTGCTGCCGACGACAGGCGCTACAGCAGACATTGTACTGCTTGATCCACCACGTAAGGGGTGCGAACTCACCGTTCTCGAAACCTTACTACAAACTAAACCACAGCGCATTGTCTACATTAGTTGCAAACCCGCCACCCTTGCTCGCGACTTGAAAATTCTCTGTCAAGGCGGCTACAAGCTACTCCACGTACAACCCGTCGATTTCTTTCCCCAAACCTCCCATGTTGAATGTGCCGCCTTTCTTGTCGCGGATAAGGATAAGTAATTGACACTTTCCCACCACTGTAGAACTTTCCAGACAAATACGGGGGGATATCTACACCAGACATTAGACAGAAGAGAAAGTAAACATGGAAATATAGTTGGAGAGTTGCCCAATGAGCTTTTCTATAGAATCAGTTTACAACTGGTATCGCAACACAATTCGTAATCCCAAATATCGTTGGTGGATTATTCTAGGTACAGCACTTTATCTGTTAAGTCCGTTTGATATCGCCCCAGACTTCTTGCCGATTGTGGGACAAATCGATGATGTTGCCCTCGTCACCTTGCTGATTTCCGAAGTGTCCCAAATTTTAATCGATTACTTGAAAAAGCGTCAGAACAAGAGTGTAGTATCGGGGGAGCCTCAGCCTCCAGATGCCTCCAATACTACAGCTCGCACAATTGATGTGGAAGCCTCGACCCTCCCCTAGCTGCTGGAAAAACTTTGAATTTTATCTGAAGAAACCTGTTTTCCCGCCAGAAAACGGGTTTCTTTTGTTTTTAAAAATTTTTATTATGAACTTGCATTAATAAAAGCTGTTGAGAATGTTAAATATAAAAAGCTTTCCCAGAAAAAAGATTTAAAATCTAAAATAGAATGATGCCGATTTTACAAAAAATTTACAATCTCAATATGAGCAGAAAAGTTAAAATAAACTAACTTCCTAACTAAATAATAGCGCTATTTTATTATGGATCTGAAATCGCACCGGTTTATCAGCTATTTTGAACCAGAGCAAGCTGCTCAACTTTGTAAGCTAGCTGCTCTGGAAAACTTTCCCGATGGAGCAGTTATTTTTGAAGAAGGAGAAATACCAGACTTTCTCTACCTAGTTTTAAGAGGTCAAGTTACATTTAGCAAACGCATTGGGCCAGAACGCTATCAAACTGTTGCCGTAGCTTGGGAAAATGACTTTTTTGGAGAGTTCGGGGTTTTAGACGGTCAGCCGCGCAGTGCCAGAGCAGTAGCATTCAAAGAAGCTATATTAGCCAAAATACCCCGTGACAAATTGATGGAAATTTTACAAAACGTAAAAGGCAGCGTAGTTCTCAATCTCTTCGGTTACATTATACAACACCTGCGGGTGACAACGGAACAGTATGTTAATCAGATAGTACACAAAGAAAAAATGGCATTAGTTGGGGAAATGGTGAACACTATTATGCACGATTTCAAAGGTCCTTTTACCGGAATTCAGCTAGCTAGTTCTATGTTGCGAGACTTGCATCCGGATGAAGAAACAGCAGAATGGTGTGACCTCATCCAAATGCAAAGCCAACGAATGCTGGCAATGGCAGATGAAGTGTTAGAATTTGCGCGGGGAACTTCTATCTTGAAAAAAGAACCTATCAATCTAGAGCGACTTATACAAAAATTTGAAAAACTGAACCGCATTTATTTCGATTCTGCCTCTGTTAAGTTTTCAACTCAGGTAGAAAATGTAGAAATTATGGCTGATGAAAATAAACTGTTGCGTGTGTTGCAAAATTTAATTAATAATGCGGTAGAGGCTTTTGAGAATCGCGGCGGGAGAATCGAACTTGTGGTTAGGGCTTTTGAAGAATGGGCGGAAATTAAGATTAGCGATAATGGTCCTGGAATTCCCGAGGCAATTTGGGAGCGCTTATTTGAGCCATTTGTAACTTATGGCAAGCGGGGAGGTACAGGATTGGGTACGGCGATCGCTAAATCTATTATCGATGCCCACGGGGGAGAAATTTCTTTTCATTCCCAATCTGGAGAAGGAACAACTTTTTACATCCGCTTGCCACTTATGAAAACTGTAATGCCGAAAAACACCCAGACAGATATTAGAGGGGAATTAAACTCTACGGGGCAAGTTTTTGCTTGATTGGTAAAGTAATAGTCACCTCCGTGCCTTCGCCCAACTGAGAAGATACTTCGATATTGCCAGCCGATGTTTTGACAATTTGATAGGCTATATATAAGCCAATACCTGTGCCTTTTCCGACTGATTTAGTTGTAAAAAATGGGTCAAATATTTTATCTTTTATTTCTGGAGCAATGCCCTTTCCATTATCCCGAATCTTTACCCTTACGAAATCGTTTGACATATATTCAGTCTGAATCACAATTTGCTTTTCATTTTCTCCCGCTCGTTCCTCTAAAGCGTCGATCGCATTTTCAATTATATTGGCAAATACTTGATTTATTTGCGCTGGTTGACATTCTACCAGCGGCAACTGTCCATACTGTTTTATAACTGAAATTTTATCTTGTTGTAGCCGACTATTAAAAATGCCAAGGGCACTGTCAATACCTGAGTGCAAATTTATAGTTTTCACCTCAGATTCATGCAAACGAGAAAAATTTCGCAGCAACAATACTATCTGACGAATCCGCTCGGCACCATTTTTCATGGAAGCAAATGTTTTGGGCAAGTCTTCACAGACAAAATCTAAATCTAGGGCTTTTATGGCTTCTTGAATTTTGGCATCTGCATTGGGATAGTGCTGCTGGTAAAGACGTAGAATTGAAATCACATTTTGCATGTAAGCTTCTGCATGGGCGAGATTTCCGTAGATAAAACTAACCGGATTATTGATTTCATGGGCAATTCCAGCCACCATTCGCCCCAGACTAGACATTTTTTCGGTTTGAATCAATTGCGCTTGGGCTTGTTTTATTTCTCGCGTGTAAGCTGCTACTCGCTGAATTAAATGGTTAAGAGTATTTGTTAATACTCCTACTTCATCCTCGGTGGTGACGGGTGCTTGTAATTCAAAGTTGGCTTCCTTGGTGACTTGCTCGGCTATTTTAGTAGTGGCTTCTAGGGGATATGCGATCGCTTTACTGGTATAAATTGCCAGAGCTGCAGCTGTTATTACCGAAACCAGCAAGCTCACTGCCTGCACTATGGTTCCCAGGTTTTCTGCTTGCCGATAGTCTTTAAACTCTTCCTTTGTTTCTGCCTGAAAAGACTCTACTAGCACTGACAACATTTCCGACAGTTCAGTATACTTTTTTGATACTTCACTGTCTTTGAATTTTCTCAGTTCTTGTTGCACTCTTTGCCAATCATCAGGTTGCAAATCTGCTTTCTTCAATTTGCTTATTATAGCTTCTATTCTGCGTGAATATTCCTCAAATATTAAGTTAATATTTCGCAAATTCTTTTTTAAATTATGAGAATTTAATTGATGATATGAATTTTCTAGGTTGCTATATTCTAAAAAGAAATTTTTATTTATTTCTTCTAATATTAAATTTGTCTCCAGTAAAACTTCTGACATTTTTAAAGATTCTTGATTAAAAATATTTTTGCTAAAATCTAAAGAAATCAGCTCCTGTTCTCGTGCCTTTGCTTGCAGCATAGTAGTTTGTAACTGATTAACTAGCATCGTAGCTTTGTGAGCTCTTTCCAGTTGAATCAGGGCTTGCTTTTTGTAGCCATATTCCAGAAAGCGTCCAGTTGCGGTTCCAAGAATTGCAATTCCGATCGCTAATGCATAACCAAAACTAATTTTAGAGCGAATTTTGGCTTTTCTAAACCATGAGTTTAGCCTATTAGTGCCTTTATATTTTTTAGGTTGTCTAAACACAACGCCTCCATTAAAATCAAGTAAAAAAATCTATATAATCAGGGCAGAAAACGATAAAATAAAAAAATAAACATAGTAAACCAGCAGACACTTTTCAAAAGTCTTGCAACTGTATAGAACCTCAATTCTAACAAAACAGCGCTCGCCCATTCTAATTGCCAAACAACCAACCTCATCTATGACCCACTCTTCAGCAAAAGATACGCCTACTGACGCCAGCAACTGGTCAAAGTTACTGCAACAGCTCCTTGAGCGACAATCCCTTTCTCGTCAACAAGCCGCCCAACTAATGCAAGGATGGTTGAAAGAAGAAATCCCGCCCGCCTTATCAGGGGCGATTTTAGCCGCCTTGCAAGCTAAAGGAGTAGAAGCTGACGAACTCGCCGGCATGGCTGTTGTCTTGCAATCCCAATCCTGCACCACTTTTAATTCCCAAATCCCGGCTAAATTTATCGACACCTGCGGCACCGGTGGAGATGGAGCCTCAACCTTCAACATCTCCACCGCCGTTGCCTTTGTAGCGGCGGCAGCAGGAGTGCCAGTGGCCAAACACGGCAACCGTTCAGCCTCTAGCCGAGTGGGCAGTGCCGATGTCTTAGAAGCACTAGGCATTAATTTAAACGCTCCACCCGAGAAAGTAGTGGCAGCCCTTTCCGAAGTCGGCATTACTTTTTTATTTGCTCCTGGTTGGCACCCCGCCCTCAAAGCCGTAGCGGGGCTACGGCGAACGCTCGGTGTCCGGACAGTATTTAACCTGCTTGGACCTTTAGTCAATCCCCTGCGTCCCACGGGGCAAGTGATTGGCATCTGTGAACCTAATTTAATCACAACTATCGCCCAAGCTCTTGGGCAGCTGGGAACACAATTAGCCATTGTACTGCACGGGCGTGAAGGTTTAGATGAAGCGGGATTGGCAGACGCCACCGACTTGGCTATTCTCTCGGCGGGAAAAGTACGCTTAGAAACTTTGCATCCCCATGAGTTTAACTTAACTCCCGCACCGACAAGCCAACTACAAGGAGGCAATGTTTTAGAAAATGCTGAAATTCTCCGCAATGTTCTCAAAGGGCAAGGAACAGCGGCGCAACGGGATGTAGTGGCTCTGAATGCCGCCCTAGCACTTCAAGTTGGCGGAGTGAGTGCCCTAGAAGACTACCAAAAAGCTATTTCTCTTGCTAAGGATATTCTAAGCAGCGGCGAAGCTTGGGCGAAACTCGAACAACTAGTTGCCTTCCTCCGGGATTAAACAGTGACAGGAGGGTGCCCGCGTGCCCTCCTTACTCCCTAATTTTGACTATTTGCTTTTGAAGAATGGGGGCGGAACTCGATCATATCTTTTTTAATAGTGACTTCATAATTGCTGAGGAAGTTTTGCCCCAACAGCGCCACGGAACCAATTGAAACCATCACATCCCTGCTGACGGCACCTCCGACTGCGATCGAGGTGACACGAGCGGTGGGAGATTCAACAATATCCCCACTTGCTATTTTGGATTTGATGGTGCCATCCGGTTTTAATCCTATTTCTCTAGCCATTTTTTCAGTAACTTTGGTAATAGACGCCCCGCTGTCTACCATCATCTCATAGGTTTTATTGCCGTTAAAAGTTACGTCTACTACCGGAATGCCCCCTTCGCGGCGTTTGATCGGAACTTGAAATACGCCCAAGGTGTTTGTGGGCACGATTTCCTGGGAATTATCAGGGCACAATTCTCGCAGTTTGATTAAATTGCCCCTGCGATTAATTAGGAAACATCCTTCATATTCTTGAGCGAGCGCAGTATTCTGGGTTAATACTATCCCAATCAGAGAAATAAACGCGATTGATATTTTTCTCATATAGCTTTCCCTGTGCTGCCGCTATTCCTTTTATCCTTAGTATTCCCATTCCTCAATAATCAGACTTGCTCTTCCAATACATCAAACCGGCACCAAGCGCCAATCCCACACCATGCGCCCAATAAGCGAGCCCACTGCTGAATCCCCCACCGGAAACAGCAAGCTGCCCAATACCATAAAATCCCTGTTGGATAAACCACCACAGCAAATAGAAAGATGCTGGTAACTCAATTGGAATAAAAACCACTACCAGAGGCAATATCGTTTCTACCTTAGCAGTGGGAAATCTGAAGACATATGCTCCTAAAATTCCCGCAACCGCCCCATTCGCTCCTATCAGCGGCTCCTTCAAGTTGGGAACGGTTAAAATTTGCACCGTAGTAGCGAAAATACCGCAAATTAAATAAAAAAACAGAAACCGCCAGTGCCCAAGCTCCTGCTCAACTCGCCGCCCAAACACCCACAGAAACAACAAATTGCCTAAAAGCTGACTAAAGCTGCTGTGCAGAAATATTCCTGAAATCAGGGAAGGTACCCCCATACCAATAAGGGCGAAAAAAGCTGCTGGATTTCTCTCTTTTATCGCGGCGCTTGTCATATCGCTCAACCTTGCTGGCACTACGCCCCAAGCTTGTAGAAAATCCCCCAGTTTCCCAACCGCCTCTAATTTTAGCTGCCACAGAAATAAGGCTACGGTAAATCCAATAAGTAAACCCGTTACTATCGGCTGGCAGTGCTCTTTTATGTTATCGGCAATTGGAATCATATTTTTACTTCAGCGGTGGTGTGCTAGGTTTGTTTTGTTGAATCGGAATTTCAATTATAAATTCGCTTCCCTCACCAAGCACAGAAATACAGCGTAAGTTTCCTTTATGTTTTTCTACTACTATTTGATAGGCGATCGCTAGCCCTAGCCCCGTCCCTTTACCTACTGGTTTTGTCGTAAAAAATGGATCGAATAGTTTTTGTCGCACTGTTTCACTCATTCCACATCCATTGTCAGCAATATAAATTACTATCTTTTCGTTGTTTTCTACACACGTTTTAATCCGAATCCAAGGCTTTGACGATTTGCTATTTTTATCTTCCAGAGCATCGATCGCATTAGACAGAATATTCATAAATACCTGATTCATTTGCCCTGGATAGCACTCAACTAAAGGCAGTTGCCCATATTCTTTAATTATTTCAATAGCAGCTCGATTATGTTGGGCTTTCAATCGGCTATTCAAAATCATCAGTGTGCTGTCAATACCTTCATGAATATCAACTTCCTTCACCTGTGCTTCGTCGAGGCGAGAAAATATTCTCAGAGAACGCACTATTTCTTGGATTCGCTCTGCTCCTATTTTCATGGAAGACAGCACTTTCGGCATGTCTTCTATGATAAAATCTATTTCAAGATTGTCTATTTCATCTTGAATATGAGCGGGTAAATTGTTACAATATTGTGAATAAAGTTGAACTATTTTTAAAAGTTTTTCAGTGTACTCTTGGGCGTAAGGGATATTGCCATAGATAAAACTGACGGGATTATTGATTTCGTGCGCAACTCCTGCTACGAGGTGACCTAGAGAAGATAGTTTTTCACTTTGAATTAGTTGAGATTGTGTTTGTTGTAACTCGTGTAAAGCACGTTCTAGTTCTAAACTTTGCGCTTGTGCTAACTCTGCAGCTGTGCGGGCTTGTTCGTAAAGTTCGGCTTGGTAAATAGCGATCGCTACTTGATCACAAACAGCTTTGAGAAGTTCGACTTCGTTTTCGTGCCACCGGCGGCTTTCTTGAGTGCAAATGCAAACAACTATCCCAATATCACCAGAGGGCGTCTGAATTGGCAGCGACAATATAGCAGTATAGCCTAACTGCTGCATAATTTCTCGCGCCTCTTTGTCTTCGAGTAATGCTACGTCATCTACCCGCAGCATTTCTCGGTTATAAAGTTTTTGGAAAAGAGGAATAGTTAAACTAGCTGGATAAGAACCGATTAAACTTGGCAATAATATATCTCTTGCTTCTTTAACTATTTCTAAAATAGGGAGATTACTGCTGGGGCGATACCAAGCAAACTGACAGCGATTAAGCTGCAATAGATTGCGGATTTCCTGAACAGTTGTTTCTAAAATATTATCGAGATTGAGAGATTGGCGAATCAAACTCGTCAATCTGTTTAGCAGTTCTTCTTGCTGAGCTAGATTGCGATATTTTTCTTCGCTTTTTCGTAAAGCTTCTTCGGCTTGTACGCGAGCGCTTATATCCTGTGCAAGTGAAGCAAATCCAATCAATCGCCCACACTCGTCTACAAGAGTGTTATTGTACCACTCACAAACAATTTTTCTTCCATCTTTCGTTAAATTTTCGTTTACTAGATAAAAGCCACCCCGTGCTTGCTTCAAATCTTCTACCAGTTGGTTGATATTTACCTGGGCACTTTTATTCCAAATCAATTCAAAGAAATTACAACCCAGCGCTTCAGCGCTACTGTAGCCGAAAATTCTTTCTGCTGCCGGATTCCAGTTTATAATCTTTAAATCTGTACTCCATTCAATTAATGCCAGTGGAGTTTGTTGTACTAGAATTGAGAGCTTTTGAGCAGTTGCAAGTCGTTCTCTTTCCAGACGTTTGCGCTCAGTAATGTCGATGCCATATCCAATTGTGCCGATTACTTCCCCCTGATTATTTTTTTGTAGTGTGATAGAGAAAAGCATGTCAAAACTTTCTCCAGATTTTCGAGCTGCTTTGAGCTCAGCTTTGTAACTCCCTTGTTGTAAGATTGTGGGGATAATTTCATGAACAATGCGATCACGCTCTTCTGGAGTATGAATAAATGTAACATTTTTACCTATTATCTCTGATTCCGCATAACCATATATCCGTTCAGCACCTTTATTCCACTTAGTAATTGTTCCGTTGACATCGGTAGTCACTACCACGTCATAAACTTGATCGAGCAGTTGGGCTTGCTGTTGCAATTTTATTTCTGCTTGCTTGCGTTCAGTAATATCCTGCGCAATAATACCAAGCGCAATAGTATTCCCTTCTGGTGATTTCAATGGAATATAAGAGGTTAACAAAGTTCGTTCAATTCCCGGCAATCTCGAATTTTCTCCGCTGATTTCAATATTAATTAATGGTTCGCCTGTTCTTAATATATCTTGACAAGTCGCTTCCAAATTAGGAGCAATCTCAGGCAACACTTCCCTTACCGTCTTACCAATATGTTCTGATGGTGAAAGTACATTTATTTGTGCCAGCGTTTCATTAATTTGCAAGTATCGTAACTGGTTGTCTAAAATTGCAATTCCCATTGGTGCATTGGCAATCAAACTATTGAGAAGGGATTGCTGCTTTGCCAGTTCTTTTTCTAAAGCTTTACGCTCCGTGATATCAGTCATAATCCCTATCAAACCAATAATTTTGCCACAGCGATCTTTAACCGCATCCGCTCGTAAAAACGTTTGGATTTTTCTCCCGCTCCGAGTTTTTTGCTCTACCTCTCCACTCCAAGAATCGCCTCTTTTAATAGTCTCAAAAATATCTTTTAGCACGTTTTCATCAGCAAATATTGCTGGAATTCCTCCTGCTGCTTTAAAAGCTTCTAGATTTTCGCATTCAAATAGTTGACACAAAGATTTATTTATATAGATAGGATTGTCATTGCCGTCAGCAATGCCGATAGCGTCGCTAGAACTTTCAACCGCTTTACTGATAAGTAAAAGGGTTTCTTCTATCTGCTTGCGAACGCTAATATCCATCACTGCTGCCACATAACCAATTACCTCTCCCACTTCATCTCTCTCGACAGCAGTTTGCGCCAGCACCCAAGTTATTTTTCCATTTGGGCTGAGAATTCTAAACTCATTTTTTAAGGATCTGTTTTCTCGCAGTGCTTGCTGCCATTCATTCACAACTATCTCTCGATCCTCTGGATGGATTGCTTTTATCCATCCGTCTCCCAGGTTTTCTTCTTGGGTAAGCTCCGTCATCTCTAACCAGCAAGCATTGGCATACAAACAATTTCCTAAAGTATCAGTGTGAAAGAACCCAACTGGCAACACTTGTATCAAAGTTTGATAGCGTCGCTGGCTTCGTCGCAGTTGTACTTCTACTTGTTTCCGACAGGCAGTTTCTTCCTCTAATTGCTTGATAGTTTCTCTTATTTGAGTTATTTTTTCTTGTACTTCTTTTTCTAAACTTTCTTTTCTCTTCAGCAAATCTATTTCAGCGCTTTTTATCTCGTTTTTCTCCAAAACATTATTTTTAAATAAGCTTATAAAACCTTTAGTATCTGCTTGTTTTCGGTGTGTAATTTCTTCTATTAAGCCCAGCAAGTACTTAGGTTCTCCTGACAATTCGCTTACCTTATAAAAGGTTAATTTTACCCATTTGTTTTTATGATTATTGATGTACTGTTTTTCTTTTGAATATATTTTTATTTCTCCTGTTACCAGTGAGAGCAAAGATTTCTTTTCTGCTTCTGCTTCTTTTGAGTCGATAATTTCTCCAAAATAACGCCCTTTTAATTCTTCTTCGGAGTATCCGATAATTTCGCAATATTTACGATTGGCAATTATGTATTTCCCCTCTAAGTCGCACTGACAAATCCCAAATTTTCTTTGTTCAAAGGTAAATTCCCGGGGTATAAAAGAAAAAATAATACCTGCGATTTCGCCCATTTCGTTATGCCACGGTTGACTGAGCCATTCTCCTTCTGGAGCGTTAGCGATTTCTCTTTCCTGTGCCAACCTTACTAAATCGCATTCGCTTCCAATTATATTATCTTTTTCTAAAGCAAAAATTTTTAACCACTGTTTCGAAACTGCCAGATAGCGCATTTGTATATCTACCATTGCGGCAGCAACGGGCAAGTGTTCTAGAAAATGCTGGAATAAGGTAGAGACGTACATAAAATGGTGGTTTATAAAAGAATTTTTCTTCTATATTTTAACAGATAAAAACAAAAGAAAAAATTTTTTATAAAAATTTAATAATATTAATAGCCAAAAAGGCTAAAAATGGCTGCTAGAATTGTATTGGAAAATAAAAATCCTTCGGGATCGCTCAAACGCAGTTTCCCGGATATTGGCAATGCTTGCCCCGGAGAAATCGCCAGTAATGTGCCATCTTCTGTGGTGATTTCTACCCATCCCTGGCGGTAATAGGGTTGCAGGCATTTCCAAATCTGCTCTAGGCGCTCATAGCCAAATTGTTTTGCTAATACAGTCAAATTCAGCCCTTCTTGTAAACGCAACCCTAGCATTAAGGTTTCTAGGAAAATGTCTTCAGAAGAGGTTGGGGAATCATGCTTTTGTATGCCACTATTTGGTAGAGGAAAACCAGAGGCGCAAGCCTGGAGAACCCACTGATAATAGTCGCGAGTTGTACGGGGGCGGGTGAATCTATGCCCCCCAAGATAGGAAGTGGCTCCCATACCAAATCCATAATAAGGGCGGTTTTGCCAGTAAACTAGATTGTGACGGCACTGATATCCAGGCTTAGCGTAATTGGAAATCTCATAATGTTTGTAGCCAGCGCTGGTGAGAGTTTGCTGTGCGATGCGATACATTTCGGCGGTTGTCTCGTCGGAAGGTAGGGGTGCAACTCCTGGTTGATAGTATCGACTAAAAGGGGTTTTCGGCTCTATAATTAAATCGTAGGTAGAAATATGTGTTGGCTCGATGGCTACAGCTGCTTGCAGAGAAGCCTGCCATTGCTCTAAAGTTTGGTAAGGTAATCCTGAAATCAAATCGATGCTGAAGTTGGAAACTCCAACTTGGCGGAGGATGTCAACAGCAATGTAGATATCGGCGAGGGAATGCGCTCGCCCGCTGAGGCGCAGCAGTTGATCCTGAAAGGCTTGCACGCCCATACTGACACGGTTGACACCGAGTGAGCAGTAGCCTGCCAATTGCTGTGATGAGAAAGTTCCGGGATCGAGCTCCATTGAGATTTCAGCGTTTTCGGCAATGCCGAATCGCTGGGCGAGAGCATCTAAGATGCGCCCTAGCTGGCTTGGCGATAGTAGCGACGGCGTGCCGCCGCCAAAAAAAACTGTTTCTAAGGGTTGACAAAAGACGGGAGTTATGCTGATTTCTTTAAGTAAAATTTCAACATAGTGTTGAATAGTACCAGAGTTGTCGCCCCAAGAGCGCTCGCCCACCACGTAAACTGGAAAATCACAGTAAAAACACCTGCGACGGCAAAAAGGAATATGAACGTAAGCGGATGTGGGAATACCGCTAAATGTTGTAAGAGACGGTGTAGTTGAAACAGGTTTGTAGTTATCCAAGGGCAGAAAAGTAAGAGAAACTTAACATGCACTGCGGCAATCTCTACTGATTTTTAAGGGGTATCCGGGAAATAAAGTGTCCAAGTCCCAGAAGGTATAATAAAACTAAAGCAAGACGAGCGATTAGCACCTGTTAATCGCACCTTAATTTTGTTCGCGAAATCTAACGCTAAAAACAATGCTTGATGTAATCATTGTAATTTCATTTATCTTAGCAGCAGCAGGAATTGGTTTTTACGGCATTGACATGCTGCCGAATTCTATCATGCAGCAGGTAAACAACCTGGAAGGGCTACGCTCGGTAACCGCTGGGTTTGGAGCTATAATCGGTTTAGCGCTCGGCTTATTGGCACAAACCACCTATCGGCGCGTGGAAGCCCAGATTCGGCAAATGCCCGTTGAAGTTCTGCTCACTCGTTGCGTAGGTTTGATCCTCGGTCTATTGGTGGCCAACTTGATGCTTGCCCCCCTGTTCTTATTGCCCATTCCGGCAGAATTTGGTTTTATTAAACCATTAATTGCTGTTTTGGGCAGTATCGTATTTGCATACAATGGGGTAAGTTTAGCCGATACCCACGGGAGGGCTTTGTTGCGGCTGATTAATCCCAACAGCCTAGAACCGATGTTGGTAGCAGAGGGCACCCTCAAGCCGGTTACAACTAAAGTTTTAGATACCAGTTGTATTATCGACGGGCGTATAGAACAATTGCTTGACACCGGGTTTGTCGAGGGGCAAATTTTGGTGCCGCAGTTCGTCTTGCAGGAATTGCAGCTCGTTGCTGATGCTTCTAATGATCAAAAGCGAGTGCGGGGGCGGCGGGGTTTGGAGATTCTTAATCGACTGATGTCAGCTTACCCTGAGCGAATTGCAATTCACCCTGCTGATTATGAAGATATTCACACAGTGGATGCTAAATTGGTGCGTTTTGTCCAAGAAATCAACGGCACTTTAATTACTAATGACTATAACTTGAGTAAAGTAGCCAGCGTACAGAAAGTGCCGGTGTTAAATATTAATGACTTGGCGCAAGCGGTGCGTCCGAATTATTTACCAGGAGATAGTATAGATCTGAAAATTATTAAGGAAGGAAAGGAACCAGAGCAGGGTGTTGGCTATTTGGAAGACGGCACAATGGTAGTGGTGGAAGAAGGTGGCAGCCATATCGGTGGTGAAATGCGCGTGGTGGTTACTTCTTCTCTGCAAACTTCTGCAGGGAGGATGATTTTTGCCCGCCCTCAGGCTTCTGTTGTTGCGGGATGATTCCAAGGCAATGACTCACGCAATCTTCGCCCTGCCCCGATTTTCTATCGGTTGTGATATTATTAATCGGGGCAGTGGATTTTTTTCTGTATTGTTTCGCCTGCGGGGATGGCAACCTGCTCTGAGAATATGCTATATAATAGCCCCAAAATAGCAATTCTTGAAAAAAAGTTTAAAAAAGGTGCGCTCGCCCGCCAAATACGAGAATCAATTTTTTTAATCTATCCAAGTAGATTCTTCAAAATCAAATAAATCGAAATCTGTAAGTGCTGCAACTATATTTTTATCTTCATCATAGCCAAAATATGTAGGATATATTCCGTCGCCCCAACCGGAATTAAAGGCGATTACATTGGCTTTAGTATTGTTATCTAATAGAATATTGGCAAATTCACAGATGTGGGCAGAATTTTTAGACATTTCTGCAATAAGTTTTTCAGCAAAAACTTCCTCAAATTTGTCTTCTTCTTCCAAGTCGAGAAGCAAGAGAGCCGTATCTTCATCCATAAAAGAGCCAGTGCCAGAGTCGACGCCGTAGCCCCAAATTTCGTCATCTTCTAGGGTACTTAAATCTTCATCGGGTAAAGTAGCTAACTCCCAGTTAACTGCGGGGCGTTCGCTGATACGAAGCATAGCGCAAGCCACACGGCGATCTTTACTTTTGTGGAGATGGGCAACACTCAAAATAACTGGATAGCAGCCAGGCTTGAGATTGACAGCAAAAGGTTCTATTTCTGACAAACTCAGGGGATCGCAAGCTACTAAATTACCGGAAGTTAAGACTAATTCACCCGCATTGTGAACAGTAAAAGTAACATCTCCCAATTCAGTTTTTAATTTTTGTCCGTCTAGAAAAGCTTTGGAAAAATAAGAATAGTTCACTTTCGATACTCCTAGTAGAATGTGATAATTGAATGTCACAGAAGTAGGGCGTTATGTAACGCCCTATAGGAAGAGAAATTAAGGCTGCAAAATGGTTTTAGAGACAATGCGGGTTTTCTTGCGCTCAGCTTGAGAAAGTTCTTCTCCCGCTTGCAGACGGGTAGCACTGGTTTGCAACACCGTAGCAGCTCCTTTGTCGCCCATTTGCAGAGCGGTTTTAGCAGCAACTTGCAACATGGTAGCCGCCCCTAAGCGATCGCCCGATTGCAATTTTGCCTCCGCTAACTGCGTTTGTCGATATTTTGCCAAAGCTAAGACATGCTGCTGCACCTCCGGGTTGGGTGCTGGGTAGTAATTGCTCAAAAAATTAGCTTCTACGGGAAAAATCTCGGAAAGCAAGCCTTGTTTGCTAGCAACAGGATCATCGTAGCGAACTTGCAGTTGGGCGAGCGTCTGTTTTCCAGGAGACATTTGACTCAGATAAATATTCGCCAAAATCACCCGGGGCACATCCTTCATCAAATCCCCCAGACGCACAACAAAGCGCTCGCCTTCCTTCTGCACAGGCAATTCGATCGTATCCGGCATCACCTGAGCGATTGGCTTAAGTTCCGCCAAACGCACCTTCGGCATCAAGGAAAGCAACAGATAGGCATTTGTCAGCCCCACCGCCGAAATGCGATTAAACAATTGCGAAAAAGCATCCACCGCTTGTTCGGGATACTCAATATAGGCTAGAGTACCGCCCCCGAGATCAGCGATTTTTTCCAGTACGTCTTGATTCCAGTGTTCACCAAACCCCAAACAATTGATGGTCAAATTATACTCTGTTGCCAGCTCTGCCAATTTCAGACACCTATTATTATCCCCGTGTTCATTTTCGCCGTCAGTGAGCAGAAAAGCCTGAGAAACAGAGTCTTTTTTGCCTTTCGCCAATTCGTCAATTCCCAGTTTTAGCCCCTCATCGAGCGCAGTGCCTCCTTCCGCCTTCAGTCTGTCAATTTGCCTCTTCATCTGCTCCGGATCGTCGATAACTTGATTGGGGACAATCACCTTAGCTTTGTGGTTAAAAGCTACAACACAAAGGCGAGCGCCTGGAGAAAGCCGCTCTATCAAACGATGCGCCGCTAGCTTCACCGTTTCCAAAGGCTTTCCACCCATCGAACCGCTATGATCTAGAATTAAACACAAATTCAGCGGCACAGGCTGATCAACAGGCTCTGCGAGCGCAGAAATAGAAATCGACAATTGACGCTGGCTCGTCGTCTGAGTCGCATCAATATTTGCATCATTCAAAGCAGGTTGCAAACCAACTTTCATCTTAAAAACCTCCCGTGGGTATTCCCCGAATCTAGCTCTAGACAGGATTTATTCTTTCCAGTCCCCTCCCTGCCACAGCAGGGTCGCGCTAATATGTTAACGATAGCGTCACATTTTCAGGCAACCATCGGCTATGTATTCACCCATCCAGGCTGTACAATCGCCTTACTACTACGGGGATGCCTACTACCGCACCCCTCCTCCAGATTTGCCCTCCCTGCTGCTCAAGGAGCGCATAGTTTATCTGGGTATGCCCTTGGTGCCTGCGGTAACCGAACTGATTATCGCCGAACTACTATACTTGCAGTACGAAGACCCAGAAAAACCCATCAAAATCTATATCAACTCTACCGGCACTTCCAGCTACAGCGGCGAACCTATTGGCTTTGAAACTGAAGCCTTTGCCATCTGCGACACTATGAACTATATCAAGCCGCCGGTACATACAATTTGCATCGGTTCGGCGATGGGTATGGCAGCAATGCTCCTCTCCGCTGGTACAAAAGGCTGTCGCGCTAGTCTTCCCCATGCTAGCATTGTACTCCACCAACCTAAAAGCTACACTCGTGGCCAAGCAACGGATATTCAAATTCGCGCTAGAGAAGTTCTGGCTAACAAAGCCACGATGATTGATATTCTCTCGCGTAATACGGGTCAGCCCCCTGAAAAAATTGAAAAAGACATGGATCGGCTGTTTTACATGACACCCTATGAAGCTAAAGAGTACGGGCTAATTGATCGCGTTTTGGAAGGGAAGGAAACTGTTAATCCTCCTGTTGCCGCAGGGATTGTCTAATATCTCAGATATTGCTAATAAGCGAGCGCCTTTGTACTAACAATTTCACGGAGTCTCCCACTATGCCCATTGGCATCCCTAAAGTTCCCTACCGCTTGCCCGGCGAACCCTACACCCAGTGGATTGACATCTACAATCGCCTCTACCGGGAGCGAATTATTTTCATCGGCAAAGAAATTGACGACGAATTGGCAAACCAGGTAATCGCCGTCATGCTTTACCTCGATTCCGAGGATGCCGGCAAAGATATTGTCCTTTATATCAACTCCCCCGGCGGTTACGTCACCTCCGGCATGGCGATTTTTGATACCATGCAGCACATCAAATCCGATGTCGTGACAATTTGCGTCGGCTTAGCGGCTTCGATGGGTTCCTTCCTGCTGATGGCAGGCACCAAAGGTAAACGCCTCGCTTTGCCCCACTCGCGGATCATGATCCACCAGCCTTCTGGAGGCACGCGCGGGCAAGCCACCGACATCGAAATCGAAGCTAGAGAAATCCTGCGTATCCGTAATCAGCTTAACCAAATTTATGCCGAACGCACCGGGCAGCCGCTTTCTAAGATCGAGAAAGATATGGATCGGGATTTCTTTATGTCAGCTTATGAGGCGAAAGAATACGGTTTAATCGATCGCGTGATTGAGGAGCGGGTTTGAAGCAGAAATTAAAGGCGATAGGAAAAAAAGAAAATTAACTTACCTGCGACTTTCAAATTCTAAATCTTTCTTCGAAGAGTTGCAATTAAAACGCAGCTTTTCAAGGGAAAATATCTGTACTGAAAAATTTTAATAATGGCAGAATCTAAATCAAAAGGTTCTGCCATTATTTATTAATGCCATGAATAAAGCAGACTACTATAGATTGTTGGGATTGAAAGCTGGCGCAAGTGTGGACGAAATCAAGGCGTCTTATCGACGTTTGGCACGACAGTATCATCCAGATATCAATCGGCAAGATAGACAAGCACACGAAAAGTTTATCCAAATACACGAGGCTTATAAGTTCTTGTTGGCAGCGAGTGCGCAGTCAGAGCAAGTAGCAAGTCAGAATTCAGCAGCAGCACAAGGGCAACCTTCAAAACCCAAGGTGACGACGAGAAAAGAGCCAAAGTTTCAAGAAAATCCCCAATTGTCTGAGGTGGAACGAAAGTTAAAACAGCAATCGTATTTAAATTTGCTAGAATTGCTAAAATCACAGCGCTTTCCAAGAGCGATCGCTCTAGTCGAAGGGTTGGCACAGCGGATTCCCTACGATCCCGAAATACGCCAGTGGCAAGCGATCGCTTATCAGCGCTGGGCGCGCCAGCTAATCGCTGAAAAACAACTGGAAAAAGCTAGAGTATACTTGAAAAAAGCTCTTCGCACTGATCCTCATAATCGAACCTTATGGGAGGAAGTGAAGCGCGATTTTCACACAATCGAGCAAGTTTTTAAATAATATAAACAGACGAATCAAGGGGGCGCTCGCCCTTGAGAGAATTTTTAAAAACACTTTCCCCTAGAAAATGCAGAAAATTTCCTCGATATTGCAGCCCGACTACAAGGAAAACCACCAGCAGCAAAAAATAGTACAATTGAGCGTAACTCGGCAGGGGAAGGGGTTTCCTATTCTTTGCTTGCACGGGCATCCGGGCTCAGGTGCTTGTATGTCCGTTTTTACACAGCACTTGTGCAAGCGCTTTCAAACTTTAGCTCCCGATTTGCGGGGATACGGCAGAAGTCGAGCCGCAGGTGAATTTCAAATCACAGCTCACCTATTAGACTTAGAAGCGCTTTTAGATCGGTACGAAATTGATCGCTGCTTAGTACTGGGATGGTCATTGGGGGGAATTTTGGCTCTAGAATTAGCTCTGAAATTGCCAACTCGTGTCAGCGGTTTAATTTTAATTGCCACAGCCGCTAAACCGAGAAGTAGTCATCCTCCTGTCAGTTGGCTGGAGCTACTTTACACCGGCGTTGCCTCGCTCATCAACCGGCTCGCGCCCGGTTGGCAGTGGAATATTGAGACATTTGGCAAGCGCTCGCTCTACCGTTATTTGCTACAGCAGCACACCCCAGTAGCCTACCGATTTTTAGCCTTTGAGGGCATGTCAGCCTATTTAAAAACCTCCTTAGCGGCGCGCCGAGCCGTGAAAGCCGCCTTACGGCAGGGATATAACCGACTTGCCGACTTGCCGAAAATAGAATGTCCCAGTTTGGTACTGGCGGCAGCGGCTGACAGACACATTACCTGCGAGTCGAGTTTGGAAACCGCGCGACTTTTGAAAAATTGCCAAGCGCACTGTTATCCGAATACGGCGCACCTGTTTCCTTGGGAAATTCCGCAGCGGGTGCTTGCGGATATTGATCGCTGGATTGACGCCCATCCGCAAGTAACAGCGATCGCCCCTTAGTTCCCAGGAGGGTTTTCCCCCCTGGAGCTCTTTTTCCTCCTAAGACTGAACACTGAAAATTGGCACAACTTTGCCCGCTGATGCTGCCAAATCCTCCTCGTCTATAGTTAACTTTGCGGGTTTGCAGCGCTTGATGCTTACGGTGATGCCCGTAGCACCTTCTTGCTGAATATCTTCAATGTAACCCGCTTTCAACGCTTCTGCTTCCCGCCTGCTTAGAAAAGGACCAAAGTAGTAAGTACAGCGGGGAACTTCGGTGATGATTTCAATCCAGAATGCCAATCCGAAAAAATCCAGTAAGCTGATTAAGAATTCTTTCATATTCTCTACCTATTTTCAGATGCTAATTGAAGTTTTGTGAGTAGCTTTAGTGCTTTGTTTTACATTTTGTTATACTCCGTCTGTTTTTTCAACTTTTACTTTTTTCAAAAAAAACCAGCTCCCGTGTATTACACCAGCGCTGGCGAAAGATCTCATAGAGAGCCATACCAGTGGCCACCGAAACATTCAGACTGGAAGTATTACCATGTAAAGGTATAGAAACTAATTCATCGCATAGCCGCTGTATCAAAAGACTCAAACCTTCACCTTCTGAGCCAACCACCACAACAGTTGGTTCGGTGAACTTGACTGTATGCAATGGCTTGCCACCATTCGTTATAGTTCCATAGAGCCAAAACCCGGCTGTTTTAAATTCTTCCAAAGCCGAAGCGAGATTTACCACCCGCGCTACTCGAAAATTTTCTAAAGCGCCTGCCGCTACTTTCTTGACAGTAGATGTGATCCCGACGGCGCGGCGCTGTGGCAAGACCAGCCCTTGCGCGCCCATTGCTTCACCGCTGCGAATAATGGCACCAAGATTTTGGGGATCGGTAATGCTGTCAGCGGCGAGAATCACCGCTTTTTTGTCAGAGGCGAGAGCCTGTTCGATCAGCTTACTCAATTCCCAATATTCGTAGGGCGAGACTTGGGCGGCAACTCCTTGGTGATTACCTCTGTGGGTGATTTGATCGAGGCGCTGGTAATCCACTTCATCGATCACCGTGCCATTTTCCTTGGCTTGCAGCAGCAAGCGGTAAAAACGGGGATCGTGGCGCAAGTTCTGAGTAATCCAGATGCGGTTGATCTGCCTTCGGTTTTCCAGTGCGGCGATTACGGAGTGGCGGCCGTAGATCAAGTCGGAGTCTTGTTCTGATGTTGCTGCCGCTGCTGATTTAGGTATGGCGCTCGCCTTGCCCAGCTTTGGTTTTGTTGGTTTTGCCCGATTCAGTTTTTCCGACAGGGGTTTTTGATCTTTCCCGATCTTTTTTTTAGGATTTTCTGACTTTTTTATCATTGTTATTATTTCCTGACTTTTCTGTCAGTTCTTACCAAGAAGACGGGCTGTTTATTGTCGGGGCGCAAACTAAGGATTGATATCTAAGTAAGCCAACAGTTCAGTCAAGCGCTGTGGATTGCTGAGGTATAAATATCCAACTAAGGTTTCTAGACTAGAAGCCTGTTGGTAGATTTCTGGAGCAACGCGCCTTTGCCGCCCTCGAACGGCGTTGCGCCCTCGCCTGAGTATTTCTAATTCTGTGCTGGTGAGGTGGGGTTCAAGCGCTCGCAACTGTTCTGCTTGACTTTCCGCTCTTACCTTTTCCACCACCTGCCTATGATATGTCTGTATACGCCTAGGGGGCATTAGATAGCAACTACGGATGTACAGCTCGTAAACCGCATCACCCAAATAAGCTAAAGCTGCTGGGGATATCTGTTGAAGTTGTTTCGGCGACATACTACCGGTAGGTAGTACTTTCAAACAGACAAACGCTACAGGTTGGGCTGTATTTTGATCACCACTTGATCTCATGCTTCTACTTTGCAAGCGGTACGAGCTAGCCTAATTCCACCATACTTTTGACATCTGCTTTTCACAAAGCCTGCCATTTTGCTTTATTTCTTACCATCTAAATCTTGTTATCCAGCAGCTCGACACCGAGAGCTGTTTTTCAGATTTAAAACCTGTCGAGCGGTCTAAAATTGGACATTCTACTCCCTAGTTTTATTTTATATTATTTTGGCGATTTTGACTATATGGCATTTCTATATCTTCTTTTTATTTATAATGCTTGCCCAAGAAGAGCGGCACATCCGTGCGGCGCCTGAATTCCCTTGTTTCAATTCAAATGCAAATGAGCTATCCAGCAACAGACGCTGAATAGCTCGTTACCTTACACACTTTTCAAGACGGCTTGATATTTTCCACAGCCTCCTCGACTGTTGACTTTAGGGACAGAAATTTTTCTAACCGAACGAGCTTGACAGTTTGAGTCACCCGTGGATTAGTTACAATTTGCAACGAGCCGCCCTCGCCTTGGGCTTTTTTCACTAGCTGCACCAGAGCGCCCAAGCCAGAGCTGTCAACAAAATCTATCTGCGAGAGATCCATAACGATATGCTTTGGCCCCTCTTCAATACACTTGCTGAGTACCCTCCGAAAGGTAGCTTCCGAAAAGGCGTCCAACAAGCCGGTGAGACGGAATAACTGGTAATTTTCCCTGATTTCGCGCGTGCCTCTGAGGCTTACGGTCAGGGTTAGTGGCTCAGCAATAGCTCCCTCCTAACTGGATTTTCCTCAAATCGACGCTTAAGTATAATCTCTTTCTGACTTATTGTCTACTGTCCGGGGAATTATCTGTAGTTTGAAGAGTCTCTTACTAATGTAGTTTATTCTCACTCCCCACTTTTTTATTTCCCGCTCGCTGTTGCTTTGGCAGCATTTTTTTGGCGCGCTTCTCGCATGGCGCGGACAAATTCTTCAAATATATAGTCGGCATCGTGGGGACCTGGACTAGCCTCCGGGTGATACTGTACCGAAAATATTGGCAGCCAACGGTGACGTATGCCAGCTACCGTGCGATCATTGAGGTTAAGGTGAGTAATTTCCACTTCCGGCGACAGGCTGTCAGCGGCGATCGCAAATCCATGATTTTGGCTGGTAATTTCTACCCGCTGCCGCAACCCAGCAGGCTGATTTAATCCCCGATGACCAAATTTAAGTTTAAAGGTTTCCGCACCAAGGGCAAGCCCTAAAATTTGGTGCCCCAAACAGATCCCGAATAGCGGTTTTTCGGTTTTCAAAAGCGCTTTTGCCGTCTCTATGCCTTCTCGAACTGCGCTGGGGTCCCCTGGTCCGTTGGAAAGAAATATCCCATCTGGATTGTATTTAAGAATTTCTTCTACAGGAGTATCAGCGGGAACTACTATGATGCGACAACCGTAACTGGCTAATCGTCGTAGGATGTTGCGCTTAATGCCAAAATCAATGGCGACGACGGTTAACTTTTCTTCCCTCCCTCGCCTGGCAGTGTCGCTGAATTCCCAAACATTGTTTGTGGTATCGCTCCACTCATAGATTTCTTTTGTAGATACTTCTGGTACTAGATTAAGTCCCACCATGCTGGGAGCTTGCTGCACTAACGCTAGCAACTCCAAGGGCTCGAGAATTTCGGTAGAGATGCCACCGTTCATCGCACCTACGCAGCGAATCCTGCGCGTCAGGGCACGGGTATCTACGCCGTAGATTCCAACTATTTTATGCTGTTTGAGGTAGTCTTCTAGAGATTGGGTAGCACGCCAGTTGCTGGGGCGCTTGCAGATGTTGCGGGCGATCACTCCTTTTACTTGTGGGCGGGCTGATTCTTCATCTTCGGGATTGACTCCCGTATTACCTAACTCCGGATAGGTAAATGTGACGATTTGACCACAGTAGCTGGGATCGGTCAAAACTTCTTGATAGCCAGTCATGCCGGTATTGAACACCACCTCGCCAACGGTGGTGCCGGTTGCTCCAAATGACCATCCGCGATAAACAGTTCCGTCTATGAGAACGAGAATAGCTGGTTGAGCTGCAGTCAGGGGCATAGTATATTTTTAAGTTTTTTATTTGTATCAATGAGTTATTATCACATATTTTCTTCCCTATCAATAGTCGTTTTAATGGAGCGATCGCTTTCCCTACTTGGATGCTCATCTTCTTCTTATTTTCCCTCAATTATAAATTTTTTATTAAAATTTTCATCCCTAAAACGGTAGCAAAAAATACATTAAAATTTGTTGAAGAATATTAATTTATATATTTTTTGTTTATCAACTTTTTTAGTATTACTATTTATGGGGGCTTCATTAGAAAATAAAATAATTTTTTGTATATTTTTGGTTTATCCTTCCCCACTTACCCCTGAACCCATTTTCCCTATTTAGTGAGACAATTCAGAAACAAAAATATTTCTGAAACCATGCACGAGCGCAACTATGCAATCATAGGCACCGGCGCGATAGGCGGATTATATGGTGCCCGTCTACAAAAAGCCGGTATAGATGTCCATTTCCTACTGCGGAGCGATTACGAATACGTAAGCCAGCACGGCTTAATCGTCGAATCTATAGAAGGCGACATCATTCTACCACAGGTAAATGCCTACAAAAATATCAGCGAAATGCCCAAATGCGATGTTGCGGTACTTGCCATCAAAAGTACCCAAAATCCTGCTCTACTGCCGCAGTTAAAGCAGCTACTTAAAGACAACGGCATTGTGCTCGTGCTGCAAAACGGCATAGGCATCGAAGAAGAAGTGGCCCAAATAGTCGGAGCAGATAGGGTTATGGGAGGGTTATGCTTCGTCTGTGCCAATAAAATTGGCTTTGGTCATATCCGTCATTTGGATTACGGAGCTATTAGCCTAGGAGAATATGCACCCAATTACCGCCCCTGCGGTATCACTGAGCGGATGCACCAGATAGGCGCTGATTTTGAAAAGGGAGGTACTCCCATACAACTTGCGGAAGATTTGATGCTGGCAAGGTGGAAAAAACTTGTGTGGAATATTCCCTATAATGGACTTTCCGTTGTTTTAAACGCCAGAACCGACGAACTGATGGCAGATGCCCACACCCGCCTTTTAGTAGAAAAGTTAATGCGGGAGGTGGTAGCGGGGGCGGCAGCTTGCGAGCGCTACATTCCAGATAGTTTCATTCAAAAGATGCTAGACGACACAGTAAAAATGAAACCTTACCGAACCAGTATGAAGATTGATTTCGATGAAGGGCGCCCTCTGGAAGTCGAGGCAATCTTCGGCAATACTCTGCGTCTAGCCCAACAAGCGGGCATCCAATTGCCGCAAATTGCCATGCTCTACCATCAGTTGAAATTTCTAGATGCTCAAAATCGTCGTAAGCAGGAAAATCAGCTCAAAATTTCTTAAGCATTAAGCTAAGAAACGGGGAAAAGAGAAATAAAATGCGGTTAATTTTATACAGCAAGCCTGGTTGCCATTTGTGTGAAAGGCTGTTAGAAAAATTAAAACAAATAAGCGACTTCAAATTAGAGATAGAGGTGCGCGACATCACCACAAGGGAAGACTGGTTTACTGCCTATCAGTACGAAATCCCGGTAATAACAAAAGAAATAGTCTGCCCAGACGGTGAAATCAGAGAAGAGCTTCTACCCCGCCCCTCGCCGCGGGCTTCCGTAGAGAACGTGAAGCAAATGTTACAAAAATTTTTCCCGATCTGTGGTAAAGAGTAGGCGACATATAATGCGAGTGTGAGGGTTATTGAATATGAAATTGCGCGAGATACTGGCAGCTATTCCCGACATATTGCGCTCGCCAGCTGAATCAGATCTTGAGATCGAAATAACCGGGCTGTCAACCAATTCTCATGCCTGCAAGCCCGGGGATCTGTTCATCGGCATTCCAGGCACCAGGGTAGATGGGGGCGATTTTTGGCCTTCCGCACTCGCTGCCGGGGCAGTTGCTGCTCTTGTTTCCCCCCAAGCTGCCGACAAACAACCAATCAAGCCGGGTGCCATAGTTATTCCCGTTGCCAACATAAAGGAAGCTTGTGCCCTTGCTGCTGCCAGCTTTTACGGCAAACCGGCAGAAAAAATGAAGATGGTAGGAGTAACCGGCACCAACGGCAAAACCACCACCACTCATTTAATTGAATTTATACTCAACAAAGTCGAGCAGCGGACAGCCCTATTCGGCACTTTATATGCCCGTTGGCCAGGGTTCGTGCAGACTGCAATTCACACCACTCCCTTTGCCTTAGAGTTACAACAACAACTTGCCGGAGCAGTAGCCGCCGACTGCCAAATCTGCGTAATGGAAGTCAGCTCCCACTCGCTAGCCCAGGGAAGGGTAATCGGCTGTCCCTTTGAAGTAGCGGTGTTTACTAATCTAACACAGGATCACCTTGATTATCACCGCGACATGGAGGATTACTTCGCAGCAAAGGCTTTGCTCTTTACACCAGAGTATCTTAAGGGGCGGGCTGTGATTAATTTAGATGATCCCTATGGTAAGCGGTTGATTTCTCAGTTGCCGCCGGAAAAAGTATGGACATACAGCACAAGCGAAACAAATGCCGACTTGTGGGCAAGTGAAATAATTTATCAGCCGACTGGCGTCAAGGGAGTCTTGCACACGCCAACAGGGGAAATGGCGTTTGAGCTGCCCTTAGTTGGCAAATTTAATTTATCGAACATGCTAGCAGCGGTAGGGGCTGGGCTGCATTTGGGGGTGGATTTGGCGAAAATTGTGGAGATTTTACCGGCATTTCCGGGAGTGCCTGGGCGGATGGAGCGGGTGCAAATACAGCCAAATCAGGATATAACGGTGATTGTGGATTATGCCCACACGCCAGACAGTTTAGAGAATTTGCTGAGGGCATCGCGACCTTTTATTCGTGGTAAGATGATTTGCGTGTTTGGGTGCGGGGGCGATCGCGATCGCAGCAAGCGCCCTCAAATGGGCAAAATTGCCGCCGATTTAGCAGACAAAGTCGTCGTTACTTCCGACAATCCCCGCACAGAAGCTCCTGAAAGAATTTTGCAAGATATTTTGGCAGGCATTCCAAAAACAGTGCAGCCAGTAGTAATTGCCGAGCGCGCCTTAGCGATTCGCACCGCTATCTTGCAAGCACAACCCGGAGACGGCGTACTGATTGCCGGCAAAGGGCACGAAAACTACCAAATTCTAGGCACTGAAAAAATTCACTTTGACGATCGCGAACAAGCCAGGGAAGCTTTAAAAGCCCGTTACTCAGCAGTTGCTTAACGAGACAGTCTGGTAAAACTCTTAGGGCAGTACCAGCGACGGTACCGCCCTAAAAATAGGAGCATATAAGCTGTGCTAGATTTCCAATAATATTGCAGCATTTTTTCCAATTTGGCTTCCCATGAACCCCCCCTCGGCTGAAGAAGTATCCCTTTACGAGCTGGCTATTAGCTCCTTGCAGCCACCCGTGCCGCTACAGGTGAGTTTGCCCACATTTAAATCAATGGTAAAGTCTGCCCTCGAGCTGCTAACAGAGCAAAATTTGCCAGCCACCTTGTTGTTGAAATTACCACACTCGATGGCATGGCAAGACTGTATTCAGCGCTACCGCCAGCTTGGCAAAAATGAGGGAATCTACGTCTGTCTACCAGCTAGTGCTGACGCAGAGAGTGAGAGCAATCAGGAAGTCTCAGAGCTGGAAAAGGAATCGCTGCCACTTGAAAAGCCTATTTCTTCTGCTTTGCAACTGTCAAGAGAGCGCAAAAACCAGGGAAAGCATAACCAGTCTGCCTACTATGAAAGAGAATCCCTTAGGAATTTTCGGGAAAGAGAAAGCAATCAGCAGGAAAGAGTTTCACCGATATTTGGTTTTGGGTTGGGGGCTAAGGAATTTTTAAGACAAGAATATTTTTTACTGGTGCTCTCACAAAACCTTTGCTGTGCAATAATAGCTCACCGCCCTCGCTCAGTACGGATACCTGTAGAAATGGAGGTAGGAGGGGAGCGCCTACATCCGCTTTTAGCCCTGTGTTTAGTTGATAAGCCAACAATCGCTTGGGTATTAGAGGGGTTAAAAAAGGCGCTAGCTTTTAGTCTTGCAAGCGGCAACAAATCAAACGAAATAGTTAAAGGAAGCGATTTAGAAACCTTAGAGTTATTGCCAGTAGCGACTGAGGAATTGTTAGCAAATTGGGATTATCTATTTACCCGCTACCTAACTTCCGATGCTTCCTCGGCAAAGGATACTATGCACTGGGCAGGCTTGCTGTGGGCAAAACAAATTCAACAGCAAGAGGAAGTATGGCGAACTGCTTTACATTATCGTAAAAAAGCTGCCGAGGCAGAAAAGTTGCAGGTACAAAATGAAAAACTCGTAGAAGCGCTGCATCTGAAAGACGAATTTATATGCAATTTAGGGCAGGCGCTCAGAATGCCATTGACAAATATGAAGACGGCTTTAAGCCTTTTGGGTTCTCAGAATTTGAAAGCAGCACAACGGGAGCGCTACTTGCATTTGCTGAATACAGAATGCGAGCGACAAACCTCTCTAATTAACGGCATGCTTGATTTAGTGCGCTTAGATAGCGTTGGCGAGAGTGCTCCCCTACAGTCGCTGCACCTTGCCGATATTGTGCCCGGAGTCGTCAGCACCTATCAACCCCTCGCCCAGGAAAAAGGGATCATACTTGCTTACACACTGCCAGACAACTTGCCTCCGGTTGCCTGTCTCCGCCCTTGGCTCAAGCAAATAGTTATCAACCTGCTGCACAACAGCATCAAATTCACTAAAAGCGGCGGGCAAGTTTGGGTGCGGGGCAAACAACAAGGCGATTACGTGCAATTAGAATTTCGTGACACTGGCATTGGTATACCTGCTAGTGAAATTCCTAAAATCTTCGATCGCTTTTACCGGGTGCGCCACAGTCTCGAAGAAGATCCCGGCGGTGCAGGTTTGGGTTTATCGATTGTGCAGCAGTTGCTATTACGTTGTGGCGGTTCGATATCTGTTCACAGCAAACTTGGCGAGGGTTCTACCTTCAATGTACTGCTACCGATTTACCGTAATAGTTCAGCGGAATAATAAAATATCCGAGAAATTATTGCCCAAACTCCCATCTTGCTCTTTCTACAATCTCAGCCGTCACGACTTCCGAATCGGCTGCGCGAGCCAGATGCTCGATACGCTGGCGAGCTTTAGCCCTGACAAAATACGGGATATTTTTAAATTTCATTTTGGCTTCAGGAGTCCACATTAATTCATCGGAGAAATTAGAATCAGGCATAGTTTGTTGTTTTTTTTGTTTTAAGCCCTGAAAGGTATTTGCACTGGAAAAAATATATTTCCTATAGTATAACAGATAGATCAATTTTTGCGCTCGCAAAAAAGCAGCCAGAAACAGCAACATAGGAAAAAAAAGCCCCTGCTAAAAGCAGGAGCAGTATTTGCAATGCAGAAGAGCGCTTTATTAGTCAAGCGGTTTCATAGACAGTACTGGCTCATTTTCGCGATCGATACCCTTTTCAAAACCAGCAGCGGCAGCGCGAGCGCGACCCGCATGCCAGAGGTGACCTACCAAGAAGAAGAAAGCCAGCACAAAGTGAGAAGTCGCCAACCAAGCACGAGGCGAAACGTAGTTGAAAGAATTCACATCAGTGATAACACCACCCACCGAGTTTAGAGAACCCAGAGGAGCGTGAGTCATGTACTCAGCCGCGCGGCGAGCTTGCCAGGGCTGAATATCATTCTTGATCTTATTCAAGTCAAGACCATTAGGACCACGCAGAGGCTCCAACCAAGGACCGCGAAAATCCCAGAAGCGCATCGTTTCACCGCCGAAGATAATTTCGCCAGTTGGAGAGCGCATCAGGTATTTACCAAGACCAGTAGGACCTTGAGCAGAAGCAACATTAGCACCCAGGCGTTGGTCGCGGATCAAGAAAGTCAGAGCTTGAGCTTGAGAAGCTTCCGAACCGGTTGGACCGTAGAATTCGCTGGGGTAGACAGTATTGTTAAACCAGACGAAGCAAGAGGCAATAAAGCCCATCATCGAAAGAGCGCCCAAGCTGTAGGAAAGGTAAGCTTCCCCAGACCAGATAAAAGCGCGACGAGCCCAACCGAAAGGCTTAGTGAGGATGTGCCAGATCCCGCCGGCGATGCAGATGATACCGACCCAGATGTGCCCGCCGATCACATCTTCCATATTATTAACGCTGACGATCCAGCCATCGCCGCCGAAGGGAGACTTCAGCAGGTAGCCGAAAATAACAGCGGGGTTAAGAGTGGGGTTTGTAATCACCCGCACATCACCGCCACCGGGAGCCCAGGTATCGTAGACACCGCCAAAGAACATGGCTTTGAAGACCAACAGCAAGGCACCCAATCCCAAGATAATCAGGTGGTAGCCGAGGATGTTAGTCATTTGGTTTTTGTCTTTCCAGTCATACCCGAAGAAGCTGGAATATTCTTCGAGAGTTTCTGGACCACGAACGGCGTGATAAATACCGCCCAAACCGAGTACTGCTGATGAAATCAGGTGCAGAACCCCCACCACGAAATAGGGGAAGGTGTCCACGACTTCACCGCCAGGACCGACACCCCAGCCCAAGGTAGCGAGGTGAGGCAACAAGATTAAGCCTTGCTCATACATAGGCTTTTCGGGGACGAAGTGAGCGACCTCAAACAAGGTCATCGCTCCAGTCCACATAACGATCAGCCCAGCATGGGCGACGTGAGCGCCTAGCAGTTTACCGGAGAGGTTGATCAAGCGAGCGTTACCAGCCCACCAGGCAAACCCGGTAGAATCCTGGTCGCGACCGCCCACAGCCATTGCAGTGTTATAGGTCGTTTGCACGGGATAGAACCTCTTTGGCTATCTAGAATTGGTGATTTTCAAAAATATTTGCTGTTTGTCCCTTGTCTTTTCAAAGACAAAGGACAAGAAACAAAATACTACAGAGCATTACCGCGAGGCAGAACTTCCTCGGGGAAATTGAAATGTTCGTGGGGTTGGTCCGCTGGCGCCATCCAAGCGCGAATCCCTTCGTTCAAGAGAATATTCTTGGTGTAGAAGGTTTCAAACTCAGGGTCTTCTGCC